>NZ_LT706965.1:687432-757049 GCF_900155535.1 Corynebacterium urinipleomorphum | reverse complement strand
CATTTGAGAATCGACCCTGCACGCACGCTGCATTCTGCTTCGATAGCGCGCAATGTCCACTCAGACGACATGCGCAACGCCACAGCACGCGCGACAGTCTCAGGCGGATGAGTCTGCGGCACCTCGGCGATGACGATGCCTCGTCGGATGTCGTCATTCCATTTGCGTACCGTCAATGGGCTTGGGCGGCGGCCGCATTGCCGCTCAACCCAATCGCAGACCTCTTTGGCAGCAGAACCGTCCCGAAACCGCTTCGCAGCGGCCTGACGGATATCGGTAGGAAACCTCGCGGCCATTATGGCCCCTCCCACCCCAGAACACTCCAACCTTTTGTCCGCGCTCCCAAAATGCGCTTTAGCTGCAAGCAGGTAGCTGCATTTGGAGTCCGCGGGGGCGGCCGGAGGCGTGGCGGGGCGTTGGGCCGCTAACCCGCGGCGGCCAGCGGCCTAGTTGATCGGGGTCGGCTCGATCTTCCAGACCTCGTTGGCGTAGTCGCGGATGGTGCGGTCGGAGGAGAAGCGGCCCGACTCGCAGATGTTGATCCAGCACATGCGCGCCCAGTGCAGCGGGTCCTCGTAGTACTCCGCAGCCATGCGGTCGCGGGTCTCCTTGTAGGACTCGAAGTCGCCCAGGACGTAGTAGGGGTCCGGGGTGTTCCAGCCGCCGTCGACAAGCAGGGAATCGCGCAGGTCGGAGAACATGCCGGTGTGGTTGTCGTCCAAGGTGCCGTCGATAAACGCGTCAAGCGCGCGCTTGATGGCGGGATTGTTCTCGTAGACCTCGCTCGGGTTGTAGTTCTTCTTCAGCTCCGGAAGCTCATCCTCGAGGGCGCCGAAGATGTACGCGTTCTCCTCGCCGACAGAGTCGACGATCTCCACGTTGGCACCGTCCATCGTGCCCAGGGTGAGCGCGCCGTTCATCATGAACTTCATGTTCGACGTGCCCGAGGCCTCCTTGCCCGCAGTAGAGATCTGCTCGGAGATGTCCGTGGCGGGGATGATGTGCTCGGCGGGGGTGACGTTGTAGTTCTCAACGAACACCACACGCAGGTACTTCGACGATTCAGGGTCGTTGTTGACCAGGTCGCCGATGGAATTGATCAGCTTGATGATGGCCTTGGCACGGTCGTAGCCCGGTGCAGCCTTGGCACCGAAGATGAACGTGCGCTTCGGAATGTCCTGTTCGCCGTCCTTGATGCGGAAGTGCAGGTCGAGGATGTAGAGCGCATTGAGCAGCTGTCGCTTGTACTCGTGCAGGCGCTTGATCTGGGTGTCGTAGACCGACTCTGGATCGATCTCGACGTGCTCGTGCACGCGGACCCAATCGGCGAAGTCGCGCTTGTTCGCCGCCTTGATCTCGCGCAGCTCCTCCATCACCGCGTCGTCCTCGGCGTAGTGGCGCAGTTCCTTGAGTTTGTCCATGTCGGTGACCCACTCGTCGGAACCGACGAGGCGGTCGAGGAGCTCGGACAGGCGCGGGTTGCTCATCCGCAGCCAGCGTCGCGGGGTCACACCGTTGGTCTTGTTGTTGAACTTCTCCGGGTACAGCTCGTTCCAGAAACCCAAGGTGTCGCGTTTGATGATCTCGGTGTGGATCGCAGCGACACCGTTGATGGAGTAGGAGCCGTAGCAGGCGATCCACGCCATGTGGACCTTGCCGTCGTGGACCGGGGAGTAGTGGTGGATCGCGTCCGGCTCCAGTCCGCGGGAAGCCATGTCCTCGCGGAAGCGGCGGTCGATCTCCACCACGATCTCCCAAATGCGGCCGAAGAGTTCCTGGAAAATGGACACATCCCAGGTCTCCAGCGCCTCCTGCAGCACGGTGTGGTTGGTGTAGGCGAAGGTCTTCGTGGTCACGTCCCAGGCGTCTTCCCAGGACATTCCGTGCTCGTCGAGAAGCAGGCGCATGAGCTCAGGAATGCCCAGCACCGGGTGGGTGTCATTGAGCTGCACGGAGTTGTACTCCGCGAAACCGCGCAGGTCTTCGCCGTGGTGCGCGATGTAGTTGTCGATCATCTCCTGCAGGGAGGCGGAGACGAAGAAGTACTGCTGGCGCACACGCAGGACCTTGCCAGCGTACGTGGTGTCGTTCGGGTACAGCACGCGCGTGAGGTCGTGGACGGCCTCACGTTCCAAGATCGCGTCGGAGAAGCGCTGGGAGTTGAATGCGTCGTAGTCGAACTCCGCCATCGGCGCAGCGTCCCACAAGCGCAGGGTGCCCACGTTGTCGGTGCCGTAGCCGGTGATCGGCATGTCGTGGGGGATCGCGCGGACGTGCATGTCGTCGAATTTCACAATGCGCTGCTGCGTGCCGCGGCGGATGGTGAACGGGTAGAAGCTCTCGCGCCACGCATCCGGGTGCTCCTTCTGGAAACCGTCGGCGATCTCTTGGCGGAACAGGCCGTACCGGTAGAGAAGGCCGTAACCGGTGACCGGGTAGTCCTGCGCGGCGGCGGAGTCGAGGAAGCAGGCGGCGAGACGGCCCAAACCGCCGTTGCCCAACGCCGCATCGTGCTCGGCTTCGAGGACGTTGAGGAAGTCCTGGCCGTTCTCCTCGGCGGCCTTGATGGCGTCATCGACGAGACCCAAGTTGGTTAAGTTGTTCAAAAGGGCACGGCCCATCAGGAACTCGGCGGAGAAGTAGGCCTGCTGCCTCGTCGCCGCGTACGCCTCGCGGGTCGCGTCCCACTTGTCGGCGAACTGTTCGATGGTGGCAAGCGACAGGCCGGTCCAGAACTTTTTGCGGCTGGACTCGTCCGGGGTGGAGCCCGAGACGGAGCGGACGTGGCCGCCGACGGTGTCGATGAAGGCGGGCGGATGAGCTGGCAAATTCATGCGTGAAAACCTCAGGTAGTCAGATCGTCTGAAGAATCGCTAACGCCCGCCACTGTACCGGGGAATCGCGTAAGCCGGTGACTCGTGCTCACTGGCTTACGCACCGATTCCGATGCTGAGGGTTATGGTCGGCGGTCTAGCGGCGTGGCCAAGTACGTGAGCACGGCAGCAGCCGCGGCGTTGGTGGCGGCGTAGACCGTGGGCTCGTATTCCGGGAGGAACGTGGGCATGTGGTTGACAGGCACATCGGTGATCACCCGGTCCTCGGCCACAGCTTTGTCCCACACGGTGCGCGGGGTGCAACCGATGAGCCAGAAAATGTAGGGGACTCCGAACGCGATGGGAATGTTCGGGAAATCCTCAGAAACCGTGGACGGCTCAGAATCGACTGAATCAGGGCCAAAGACTTCGTCGAAAGTCGAGCGCACGGTCATGAACGCGCCGCGGTCGTTGTCCAGCAGTTCGCCGTGGGCGAAGTACTCGAAATAGGGCTCATCTTTGATGCCGGACGCTTCACACTCGGCGATGACGATGCGCTGGATAGCCTCGTAGACCTTGTTCTTCACCGCGTCATTGTAGAAGCGGCAGTTGAGCACCAGCTCCGCGTAGTCCGGAATGATGTTGTTGGTGGTGCCGGCTTTGATTTGGCCGACGGACACCACGGCGAAGTCGCGCGGGTTCACCTCACGGCCGACGATGCCCTGGAGCCGCAGGACAATGTGGGCGGCGGTGTAGGTCGGGTCCACTGCAGCGTGCGGCATCGAGCCGTGGGCGCCGCGGCCCGGAATGCGGATACGGATGGAGTCGCACGCCGCGAACTGGGGGCCAGGCTTCGTTTGCACCTGTCCCGCGCGGCCCGGCATAACGTGCTGGCCCAGGCAGATGTCCGGGCGGGGGATCCGGTCGGTGAGGTGGTCGGTGATCATGTCGGTGGCTCCGCGGCCGATCTCTTCGGCTGGCTGGAATAAGGCCACGAAGGTACCCGACCAGTGCTCGCGGTTGTTGTCCATGATGTCGCACAGGCTCAGCAAGGCGGTCACGTGCATGTCGTGGCCGCAGGCGTGCATGAGGCCGGTCACGGAGCCGTCCTCACGCGTTGCCGTGTCTTTCGACGCGTACGGGGCACCGGTCATTTCAGTGACTGGGAGCCCGTCGAAATCCGCGCGGAAGAGCACTGTCGGGCCAGCTGATCCGTTGACGGCCTGCCCGTTGTGGAACACCGCCACGATGCCGTAGCCGCCGATCGGGGAGATGACCTGGCAGTCGAAACGCTCCAGCTCTTTCAGGATGCGTGCGTGGGTGTTCTTCTCTTGCAGGGACAACTCGGGGTGGGCGTGCAGGTGCTCGTACAGCTCGCGCTGCCATGCGGGATCCACCGTGTAATTCTGCAGAATCGCTTTGATCTCGCTCGGGTCGGCATGGGCGGGCATGTAGCTCGAATCCTCCTTGGGGCGTAGTTGTTTTGAATGTGCAAGTGACTAGTCTAGGCAGGAAATGCGGAAATAAGAGACTCGTTCTTCCCCGGGGTAAGTGGTGCCTAATTGTTGAGAGCGGGGTTGTAGAGCAACGTGTTGCGGGGAGGCGCGCACTCGGTGGCGATGCGGATGTCGTGGGCGATTCTGCCTTCCCCGCGTAGGCGGTACAGGCTGCTGACCATGCGGTCGCGGATGTCGTAGGGCGACAGGGTGTTCACGTAGACCTTGGTTCCGCCTTCGAAGCCAGCGAGGGTGGACACGCGCCACTTGATGTTGATGCGCCAAGGCATGGGCACATCCAGGTCGACCGGTTTGTGGTGCCATTCCTCGTTGCAGGGGACCTCCGTGCCCGTGCCGGCGTGCGCCGCGTGGAGCAGGTCCGACATGGCGCGCACTTCCTCGTTCGTCTGCAGCCAGGGTTCCGACGTGGGTGACTTCGAATACACGCTAATGGTTGGGTAGCGGTGGCCAACGCCGGCGCACATGATCGCGTGGTCATTCTCCGCGATGATGAGGTTGTGGTAGCTGGCGTAGTTGATGCCCCACTCGTTGTACATGTTGGGGTTTTGCCGCAGCTTCGCTATTTCGATTTCGGCTTGGACACCGCGTTCGTCGATAGCGACTAATTGTTTGTGCAGGTGCTCAAAGGAGGCGCCTGCTGGAGCCAGCCAGTTTTGGAACACCGAAACGTACGGCGCGTAACGGTTGTGCGCGTACAAGTCCCGCATAGAGTCGATGGTGAATGCGATGAAGGCGTAGTGCTCGTCCAGCGACAGGCTTCCGGAGGATGCCAGCTGGGTCGAGTCTGTTGCCCCGTCGGTGAAATGGCGGCGCCCGATGATCACGTCGTGGCCGCCCCCGAAGTACGCCGGGACGTGGGCGAGGAGCTCGTCTTCACTGACAATATCGTCGCGGCCTGAGGCCTTCAGCCGGGTGCGCACAATGTCGAAGACGTGGCGCCGCCCTTCGTCGTCAGCGAGGTAGCGCTCCATTTGGTTCCGTCGCGATTCGTCCATGGTGAAGCCGTAATTCTGCGCCCAGTAATCGTAAGAGACGATCTCGAACAAATTAGGCACGCGGCGGAAAGCGGCTTCAGTTGCGCCCAGTTCATGGGGGAGCAAATCACGGAGAATCTCCCAGTGCCCATTGCGGTCCACCATTCGGGATTTCTCGGGAGGCGTGTTGAGCTGCTTATCGACGCAGAAATTGCACCTCGACGTGAAATCATGCGCCTCGAGAGACTGCGGTTCTTGCTTCGGTATTGATAGCGGGCGGTTTCCGCGACCGGGAACCGTCCACACCTGTGTGCCGGAGAACGGATTGAGCTGCTTGATGGTGCCGTCAGCCATCTGGTGTAGTGGATCGCGGGAGGTTGCCAGTGGGGTCGACATAGGGAACGTCGGGTGCGTCATGCACTCCAAGGCTATTCGCTACTCTGGCCTCATGCCGACGATTCAGTTTGACGTGCTCGTTCCCGACGATGCGGCTGGCAAGCAAGTGGAAGACGCTTTCGCCCGCGCAGTGGATATTTTGGTCCGCCACGAGCGGCTCACGTCCGGTTCAGTGACACGCGATGCCTCACCTGATGTGCGCGAGGACACCGAGGCCCAGCTGCGGCACGCCTACGAGGAAGAGCGGAGCGAGGAACCGGGCGATGCGGTGGTGCAGCGCTACCTCATCACTGCGGAAGGGGCGAGCTCGATGAACCAGTTGGCCATGGGCCTGTCCCGTGTGCTCACCCCGAAGGCTGAGCTGCCTAATGACCCGGTGGCGCTGGAGCGCCAGATGGATTTCGAACTTCCCGCTGTCTATCCCTGGGCTGTTGAAGTGTTGAGGTAGTCCACCGCAGCCTGTGCACCGGCGCGGACGAGCTGCGCGCGGACATCATCTGTCTGCTCGCCGATCTCCACTGCGAGAACGCCCTCCGGCACCTCGGACTCGAACGAGCCGGAGAGAATAGCGACAGTCGCATTCGTTCCCTCCGCCAATTCGGTCACCACGGACGCGACTTTGCCTGCGGTTGACTGCCCGTCGTACTTGCCCTCGCCGGTGACCACGAAGTTCGCTTCCGCGATCTTCTCCTTGAGCCCCTGTGCGGAGGCTACCGTGCGTGCGCCGGAGACGACGTGGACGTGGTCGGTGGTGCCGTGCATGAGCCGCGACAGCCAAGTGATGCCCACGGCGATGCCGCCGGCGGCACCGTATCCGGGCTGCTCCGGGTCCACACCCGTGACTTCGCAGAGGTGGGCGAGCGCGGCGTCGACCTTCTCCACCTCTTCGGGGCTCGCGCCCTTCTGTGGGCCGAATACATGCGCGGCTCCCTGCTGGCCGGTCACGGGGAACTCCGAATCTGCGAGGAGAACCCATTCGACCGAGGCCGCGGGGATATTCACCTTCGCGGTGTCGAAGCTGTCCAGGTCGCCGAGCGCACCGCCTCCGTGGCGGAGCGGGTGGCCGTCGGCGTCGAGGGGATTGGCGCCGAGCGCGACGAGGATGCCGGTGCCGCCGTCGATAGTTGCTGAGCCGCCTAAACCGAGCACGATGCGCCGGGCACCACGTGTCTGCGCATCGGCGATGAGCACACCGGTCCCGTAGGTGTCTCCGGTCAGCGGCACCGGATTGTCCTTGACAGCCGGCAGGCCGCTGGCCGCAGACACATCAATATAGGCGGTTTCCTCTTCCGCGTTGTAGACGTAGCTCGCCTCTGTCAGGTGCCCCGCGGCATCGGTCGTCGGAAGCGTGATCATCTCGCCACTGAAGAGTGCCGATGTGCCCTCGCCACCATCTGCCATGGGAATGTGTTCAATGTCACAGTCAATTATGACGGACTGGATTCCCTCCGCGATCCACTCAGCTGCATCGCTCGCGCTCGCGGATCCCTTGAAAGAGTCTGGCGCAACGACGACTCGAAGCGTGTCCGCGTCGGCCAGAAAATTTGCTGGTAAGCCCGCGCTCTCGTCCTCGGCCGAAAAATGTGCGGGCTGAGAGCTCATGTTTGCCATGGTGGGTGTTCTCCTTTTACTTTCCGGCGGACCGCGGGGGAATAAGCGGTGTTTGAACAGTAGGTCTGGCTTCCCAGACGCTATCAATTCGGCTGAGAAGGGAACTCAATGACTGTTTGCCGGACTATAGTTTCGAAACTATCGAGTAGTCGATAGAAAGGATTGCTAATGGTATCGAGCGAAGACCAGATTTCGGAATATTACGGCAAACTACTGAAGCGCAATGCGGGGGAGCCGGAGTTCCACCAGGCGGTCGCCGAGGTTCTTGACTCGCTGAAGATCGTTCTGCAGAAGGATCCCCACTACAACGACTACGGCCTGATCGAGCGACTCTGCGAGCCGGAGCGTCAAATCATCTTCCGTGTTCCCTGGGTTACGGATGACGGGGAGGTGCGTGTGAACCGCGGCTTCCGCGTTCAGTTCAACTCGGCACTCGGTCCGTACAAGGGTGGCCTCCGCTTCCACCCGTCCGTGAACCTGAGCATTATCAAGTTCCTGGGCTTCGAACAGATCTTCAAGAACTCCCTGACCGGTCTGCCCATTGGCGGCGGCAAGGGTGGCTCTGACTTCAACCCGAAGGGTAAGTCCGAAGCTGAAATCATGCGTTTCTGCCAGTCCTTCATGACGGAGCTCTACCGCCACATCGGTGAGTACCGCGACGTTCCGGCCGGTGATATCGGTGTCGGCGGCCGCGAGATCGGTTACCTCTTCGGGCAGTACCGCCGCCTGGCCAACGAGCACGAGTCCGGTGTGCTCACCGGCAAGGGCCTGACCTGGGGCGGCTCCCTCGTCCGCACGGAGGCAACCGGTTACGGTGTCGTGTACATCACCGCAGAGGCAATGAAGCACAATAACGACAGCCTTTCCGGCGCGAAGGTGATCGTCTCGGGTTCCGGCAACGTGGCCATTTACGCCATCGAGAAGGCGCAGGAGCTCGGTGCCACCGTCATCGGTTTCTCAGACTCCTCGGGTTGGGTGGAGACCCCGAACGGCGTCGATGTCGAGCTACTCAAGGAGATCAAGGAAGTTCGCCGCGGCCGCGTCAGCGAGTACGCGGACCAGATCGAGGACGCGACGTTCCACTCCGACGGTTCCATCTGGGACCTCGAAGCTGATGTCGCCCTGCCGTGCGCGACCCAGAACGAGCTGGACGGCGAGCACGCCCAGAAGCTCGTGGACAACGGCGTCAAGTACGTCGCCGAGGGTGCAAATATGCCGTCGACCGCCGAGGCGATCGAAATCTTCCGCTCCAACAAGATCCACTTCCTGCCCGGCAAGGCCGCAAACGCCGGTGGTGTGGCCACCTCCGCCCTGGAGATGCAGCAGAACGCGTCGCGTGACTCTTGGAACTTCGAGTACACGGATAACCGTCTGAAGCACATCATGGAGAACATCTTCCGCAACACGTCCGCCACCGCGGCCGAGTACGGCCACGAGAACGACTACGTTGTCGGCGCGAACATCGCCGGCTTCAAGAAGGTTGCAGACGCCATGCTCGCACAGGGTGTCATCTAGTCACCGTCGCATTTCGGACACGCGCCCCGGCTTGCCGGGGCGTTTACCGTTCCACCAGTACTCTTGGGCTCATGTACCGCGTATTTGAAGCTCTCGATGAACTGGTCAACACCGTCGAACAGGCCTACGGCGTTCCGATGACGTCGAATTGCATGGTTCCCCGCAACGAAGTGCTCGCACTTCTGGACGACATCCGTAACGCCTTCCCCGTCGAGATCGACGATGCGCAAGATGTCCTGGATAAGCAGGATGAGATTCTGCGCGGTGCCGAGGACCGGGCCGACGCGATCATCGGTGACGCGGAAGGGGAAGCCCAGCGCCTAGTCACCGATGCGCACAATGAATCTGAATCCATGCTGAGTGACGCTCAGCAACGCTCCACCCTCATGGTGTCCAACGCGGAGGAGGACGCGAACAATACCGTCACTCGCGCTCGCGAGGAGGCCGACCAATTGGTGGACCGTGCCCGCCGGGAAGCTGAGCGACTCGTGGCGGACGGCAACGAGTCCTACGACCGTTCTGTCGCGGAGGGCTTGGAGGAGCAGCAGCGCTTGGTGTCCGAAGCCGAGGTCACCCGCCGTGCCGACGAAGAAGCGCACCGAATTGTGGAGTCCGCCCACGCCGAATCCAGTCGCCTGCGCGGGGAATGCGACGAATACGTCGACGGCAAGCTCGCCGAGTTCGAGGAGACCCTCACAGGCGTTCTCCGCACCGTCACCTCCGACCGTTCAGCTCTTCGCCACGGTGCCGGCGCATCCGGTCGCTACGAGCGTGGCGCGCGCGAGATCCGCGACGACCGCGAGGTACGCGGTTACGGTCGCGGTAACTAGCCGCTGCTCAGGGGCCGAGCCATAGGCCGGGCCTGCGGCGCGGCCGGGTCCGACCGCCGCAATGTATCCTGGGGTGCGCTATGGCTACTAATCCGTTTCTCGTGGATGTCTCCGCCGCTGTACACGGCGACGGACTTCCAGTGACCACTTCTCACACCGGCCCGTCGCCCTCGCGCATCGGCCCGGAAATGATCGCTATCCCCGAAGGCCAAGACGTCACTGTCGAGGCAACAGTCACTCCGCTCGGCGGAGGTGTGCTGGTGGACGCTACTGCCACAGCGCAGCTGAAAGGGCAGTGCGTCCGGTGCCTGCGTGAACTGACCCCGACGGAGACCATTACGGTTTCCCAGGTGTTTTCCGGTTCTGACGATTTCATTACCGGCGATGCCGAGGTTGCGGAGGATGACGGCTCTGGTGACGATGTCCCGAAGATTGTGGACGATATCGTGGATCTCGAGCAGTCTTTCGTCGACGAAGCGGGCTTGAACTTGCCGTTCAACCCGGTATGCGAGCCGGCGTGCCCGGAGGATTCGGACGTGCCCGGGCCTGACGGCATCTCTGGCGAGGAGAATGACTTGGTGGATCCGCGCTGGGCCGGGCTGGAGAAGTTTCTGGCCGCTGAAGACGGCGACGGCAGCTCATCCGACTCCGACAAATAGCAGGGGGTCACGTGCCACGCGCCAAGAAGAATAAGATTCCCGGCGACCAAGCCTTGGCTGAGGCATTCGCCGCCGTGGACCATGCGCCGTTGCTGGAAAAGCTCGGTGTGGAGATCGCTCAAGAGAATTTGCGCCTCGCGCTCACACACCGCTCGTTCGCCAACGAGCACGGAACGCTGCCGAATAACGAACGTCTCGAGTTCGTCGGTGATGCTGTGTTGGGTCTGACCATTGCGAACGCTCTGTTCGAGCGCTTCCCGTCCCGCCCGGAGTCAGATTTGTCGCCGATGCGCGCACGAATCGTTTCGCGGTACGGTCTTGCGGATATCGCCCGTGAGATCGGTCTCGGCGACCACGTTCTGCTGGGCAAAGGCGAGGAAACGACCGGGGGCCGCGACAAGGACTCCATCCTCGCAGATACGACCGAAGCCATCCTCGGCGCCATCTACCGCCAGCACGGTTTCAACATCACGCGCGATGTCATCCTGCGCCTCTTCGAGGAGAAGATCGATAACGCGCACTGGATTCAGGACTGGAAAACGGAGCTGCAGGAACGCGTCGCAGAGCTCGGCGGTCACCCGCCCGTGTACACCGCCACAGCAGAAGGCCCGGAGCACGAGCAAGTCTTCACCGCGCACGCGCTTATCGACGGCACTGCCCGCGGCACCGGACGCGGCCACAACAAGAAGACCGCGGAGCAGAACGCGGCCCGCGAAGCCTTCTTCTTTCTCAAAGATCACCCAGAGACCATCGCTTTGCGGCGGGGGTAGGACGCAGTGCCTGAACTCCCCGAAGTGGAAGTGGTGCGCCGCGGGCTCGACGCTCATGTCGTTGGGTCGACCTTTGGCAACGTCGACGTGCTGCACCCGCGCGCCGTGCGCGGGAACGACGTGGATCTCGCCGAAGTTCTGCCGGGATTGACGGTCACAGGCACGGACCGCCGCGGCAAATTCATGTGGCTCACGCTGTCCGACGGTTCTGCGCTTCTGGTCCATCTGCGCATGTCCGGACAGATGCTGGTGGGAGAACCGGGTCTCGTCGACAGCCCCCACTTGCGCATTCGGGCACAGCTCATGGGGCCCGGCGGTGTGAAGGAGCTAGCTTTCGTAGACCAGCGCACCTTCGGGTCCTGGCAGTACGTCCCCCTCACTGCGCCCGAGCTCGGGGAGGGGCGTTCATTGCCCGCCGCCATTCCGCATATCGCACCCGATCCATTTGAACCGGACTTCGATGCCGTTGCCACTGCGCGGAAGATGCGCACCAAGAATTCGGCGGTGAAGACGATCCTGCTCGACCAGTCTGTGGTCAGCGGGATTGGCTCGATCTATGCGGACGAGGCGATGTGGGCGGCGGGTGTCAAGCCCACCCGCAAAGGAAAAGCTCTCCGGCAGCGCGATGCTGTGGCACTGCTCGAAGAATCGCAGGCTGTGATGGCGCGTGCGCTCGAAGCCGGAGGCACGAGCTTCGATTCTCTATATGTCAACGTGAACGGTGCCAGCGGCTACTTTTCCCGATCACTGAACGCCTACGGCCAGGCCGGCAAGCCGTGCGCGCGGTGCGGTACCCCGATTTCCCGGACCGTGATCAACGGGCGGTCGAGTTACTACTGCCAGGTGTGCCAGACGCGCTGACACTAATCCGGCCGCCGAGACGGTGCCGGGGGGTTGAAGGAAGGGGGAACCCAGAAATCGTTCGTGTGATCCACCTGAGTATAGAATCCCCCGCATGGAAAAACTCGAGTCGTTTGTGACGGACATCGTCAACGACAACCTCTGGAAGGTCATCCCATTCCTGCTGCTCGCGGCTGGTATTTACTTCGGACTGCGGACTATCTTCGTCCAGATCCGCATGGTCCCCGACATGTTCAAGGCGGTCACTGAAAGCCCGAAGGGCAAAGACCGCGACGGCCGCGACCTGGATGAGGAATACGGCGGTATCTCCGCATTCAAAGCGTTCACCATTTCGGCGGCATCGCGAGTGGGCACCGGCAACATCGCGGGTGTGGCACTCGCCATCACTATGGGCGGTCCGGGCGCGGTGTTCTGGATGTGGATGATCGCGCTCGTCGGCGGTGCGACTTCCTTCGTTGAATCGACATTGGCGCAGCTGTGGAAGACCAAGGATGCGGACGGCAACTATCACGGTGGCCCGGCCTACTACATCACCCGTGGCCTGGGGGAGAAGTGGAAGCCGCTGGCCGTGATCTTCGCCGTGGCCATCTCCATCACCTACGGCTTCATCTACAACGCTATCCAGACCAACTCTATTGTGGAGGCCGTCGGCGGCTCCTTTGGCAATGATTCGACAATGCTGAAGGCTATTGTCGCCGCGCTGGTAGCTATTGTCACCGCGCTGGTCATCTTCGGCGGCGTCACCCGCATCGCCAACGTCACCCAGGTGGTCGTGCCGTTCATGGCCGGTGCCTACATCATCATCGGCGTCATCGTCCTCGTGGTGAACTACCGCGAGATCCCGGGCATGTTCACTCTCATCGTCGAGCACGCGCTGGGCATCAAGGAGGTCGCCGGTGCGACCGTGGGCTACGCGTTCATGAACGGCATGCGCCGCGGTTTATTCTCCAACGAGGCTGGCCAGGGTTCCGCCCCGAACGCAGCGGCCACCGCTACCGTGTCCCACCCCGTGAAGCAGGGGCTCGTGCAGACACTCGGCGTCTACTTCGACACCCTCATCGTCTGCTCCATCACGGCCTTCATCATTCTTCTTGGCCCGGCGCCGACCTACGGCGAAGAGGTCCAAGGCGCTGCGCTGACCCAGTCCTCTCTCGCGGACTCCGTCGGTGCGTGGGGCACGCACTTTGTCACTTTCATCCTGTTCTTCCTGGCGTTCTCTTCCGTGATTGGTAACTACTACCTCGCGCAGGCGAATATCGAGTACCTGACCAAGAAGAAGTCCGTGCTCACCGCATTCCGCCTCGGCGTCATCGGATTCGTCATCTTCGGTGCCTTCGGTTCCCTGCCGCTCGTGTGGGCGCTCGGCGACACGATGGCGGCCACCATGGTCTTCATCAACCTCATCGCGATCGTCCCGCTCGGCGGCATCGCCTTCAAGCTGCTGAAGAACTTCAACGAGCAGCGTTCCCAGGGCATTGACCCGGTCTTCCACCGCGACATGCTGCCAGAGATCAAGAACATCGAGTTCTGGGACGGTTCCGATCCTGTCACGCGCCGCAGCGCCGAGGACCGTGTCACGGTCGATGAGGCACGCCGCGATGGCGCCACCGAGGACACCGACGAGGGCGGGCTGACCCGCATTTAAAAACCGTACGGCGAATGCTGGCTAGTGTGGGCGACATGAGCACCACACGCATGACAGCATTCGTTTCCGGCCACGTCCAGGGCGTCGGCTTCCGCTGGTGGACGCGCAGCCGCGCCCTCGAATTGGGGTTGGCCGGTTACGCGAAGAACCTGCAGTACGGCCGGGTGGAAGTGGTGGCGGAGGGGGATCAGGGGGACGTCGATAAGCTTCTTGCTCTTCTTGAGGAACAGCCGTCCTCCGCGGACCGCCCCGGCGAGGTGCGCACCGTCGTTGCGCAGTACAGCGAGCCGAAAGGCGCCTCGGGCTTCGAGGAGCGGTAGACCGGACTACCTGCGGTAAGATCACCACAATGCACCTGACTTCGCTGACGCTCAAAGGATTCAAGTCCTTCGCGTCTGCGACGACGATGAAATTCGAGCCCGGGATCTGCGCGGTCGTCGGACCGAACGGCTCAGGCAAATCGAATGTGGTGGATGCGCTCGCCTGGGTGATGGGGGAGCAGGGCGCGAAGAACCTGCGCGGCGGGAAGATGGAGGATGTCATCTTCGCGGGCGCGGGGGAACGCAAGCAGCTTGGCCGTGCGGAAGTGACGCTGACCTTCGACAACACGGACGGCAGGCTTCCGATCGAGTACTCGGAAGTGGCCATAACACGCCGCATGTTCCGCGACGGTGCCAGCGAATACGAGATCAACGGCTCCAAGGCGCGCTTGATGGATATTCAGGAGCTGCTGTCCGATTCGGGCATCGGCCGCGAAATGCACATCATTGTCGGCCAGGGAAAGCTCAACGAGATCCTCGAATCCCGCCCGGAGGACCGCCGCGCGTTCATCGAGGAAGCCGCCGGTGTGCTCAAGCACCGCCGCCGCCGCGAGAAGGCGCAGCGCAAACTCACTGGAATGCAGGCGAACCTCGACCGCCTCACAGACCTCACCGAGGAGCTGGGCAAGCAGCTCAAACCGCTCGCGCGCCAGGCCGAGGCCGCGCAACGCGCCGCGACCGTGCAGGCGGATGTCCGCGATGCACGTCTGCGTCTCGCCGGGCACAAGGTGGTCACTCTCAGGGTGTCGCTTGATAGCGCCGCACGGGCTGCTCACCTCCATGCCCAGCAAGTGGAAACTGTGACGGAACAGCTGGCCGAAGCCGAATCACACCAATCTGAGATTGAGGAACTGCACACCACGGCGGCCGCGCACTCCGAGCGGGCCCAGCAGCTGTGGTTCGGGCTGTCCTCCCTAGCCGAGCGCACGTCCGCCACGCTGCGCATCGCCACTGAGCGCGCGTCCCACGTCGGGGACATCACCGAGTACCGCGGCCAAGATCCGGATGAACTGATTCGCAGGGCCGAACGCGCCGAGCAGCAGCACGCAGACGCATACGCCGAATTTGGCAAGACTGAAGCGCGCCGGAAAGACATTGCCGCGCGCGTGGAGGAGCTGGCAGAAAAAGCTCGCGCCGCCGAGGCCGAGCACATGGCGCAAGTGCGCGCGATCGCCGACCGCCGCGAAGGTGTTGTGCGGTTGCTCGCGCAGGAGGAGAGCCAGGTAGCCGCGGTGAACTCCGCGAAGCAGGAGATCGAGCGGCTTGCCGCCGCCGCCGAGGAGACCCGCGCGCGTTCGCAGGAAGCGGACGCAGAAGCGCAGACCGCCGCCGAGAAGGTCGCGGAGATCGCCCGCGGGCGCGAGCCACTCGTAAATGCCCATGTCCGGGCCGCCGCGGAAGCGGATGCCGCCGAGCAGAGGCTTGAGCAGCTCCGCTCCGAGCAGAAGGCGCGGGAGAAGACGGTGTATTCGCTCTCCGCGCGCATCGCCACGCTGAGCGAGACCGCTCCCGTCGCCGCCGCCGCTGATGTCTTAGGCCCGACGTTTTCCCCTGTTGCGGACCGCNCATCGCCACGCTGAGCGAGACCGCTCCCGTCGCCGCCGCCGCTGATGTCTTAGGCCCGACGTTTTCCCCTGTTGCGGACCGCATGAAGCCGGAGAAGGGTGTGGAGAAAGCCTTGGCGGCGGCTCTCGGTGCGCACGCCGAGGCCCTCGCCGGGGAGATCGACGCGGAATCGATCGCAGGCGAGCTGCGCGATGCCTCCCGCGCGGTCGTGGTGGATACGTCTGCTGGCGGGCGCGCGTGGCGCCTCGACGGCGCGCCGCCGGCCGGGACAACGTGGTTGCTCGACCACGTCACCCTCGAGGACACAGTGGTCGGTCCCATCACCCGTCTGCTTGTGGACGTTGTGCTCGCCGACAACGAATCGGCCGCGCGCCGGGCGGTAGGCGACGATCCCCGTCTGCGGGCTGTGACGCCCGACGGAATTGTCGTGGGTGAGGGCTGGCTCGCCGCGGGCTCCGGTGGTGCGTCCAGTGTGGAGGTCGCCGCCCAAATTGAGGCCGCCGCGCTGGAGCTCGAGGACGCTCAGCGGCAGCTCGACGAGCTCTCCGGCACTTTCGAGGGGGCGAAGATCGCTGCGGAGGAGGCACGCGTGGCGGCGGCGTCCGCGAAGGCAGCACTCAAGGAGCACGATGCGCAGGCGGAATCGTGGAAGCGCGACCACCAGCGCCTGGTCAAGCAAGCGGAGCAAGCCACCAAGCAACACGCCAGTGCCGCGAAGCAGGCGAATGAGGCGGACATCCGCCTTAGCGGACGCGAAAAAGCGCTGGCGGAGACCCGTGACCGCTTGTCCCGCGTGGAACGTCCCGATTCCGATGAGGAAGCCGACGCCACCGCGCGCGACGAAGCGAACGCGGCGTTGAACCAGGCACGCTCAGAAGAAATGGAAGCGACGCTTGCCGCACGTTCGGCCCAGCAGGCAGTGGACAACGTGGCGGGAAAGGGAGCGGCACTACGCCGCCAAGCTGAGCACGAACGTCAGGCGAAGGCACGGCACGACGCGGCCATGGCTCGCAAACGCGCTCAGGCAGAGCTCGCCCAGGCAGTCGCGGTACACGCGCGCGACTTGGCGGCCCGCATCGCGGAATCGCTCGAACGCGCTACGCAACGCCGCGACACGCTTGCCGCCGACGTGAAGCAGCTCGCCGCGCGCCAGTCGCAGGCCCGGGACAAAGTCAGCGCGTTGCGGCAACAGCTCAACCGCCTCGGCGATACCTCGCATGCCGCGGACATCGCCCGCGAGCAGGCCCAGGTGCGCATCGATGAGGCGGAAACGAAGATCGTCGAGCAGCTGGGCATCGCCATCGACGACCTCCTCGCGGACTACACGCCGGCAGATGACTTCGATGAGGCGGAAGAAAAGAAGCGCCTCAAGAAGGCGGAGAAGGACCTCGCGGCCCTGGGCAAGGTCAACCCGCTGGCACTGGAAGAGTACAAGGCCCTCGAGGAACGCTACAGCTTCCTGTCCACCCAACTCGCCGACGTGGTGCAGGCGAGGAAGGACCTGGCGGGGGTGATCGAGGACGTCGATAAGCAGATCCTGCAATTGTTCACCGACGCGTGGCACGATGTTGAACGCGAATTCCCGCGCGTGTTCCAGACGCTGTTCCCGGGCGGCGAGGCGCGGCTCATGCTCACCGATCCTGCGGACATGCTCACCACCGGCATTGAGATTGAGGCGCGTCCGCCCGGCAAGAAGGTCAAGCGTCTGTCGCTTCTGTCCGGCGGCGAGAAATCGCTCACCGCTCTCGCCATGCTCGTGGCCATCTTCCGCGCGCGACCCAGCCCGTTCTACGTGCTCGACGAGGTCGAGGCCGCGCTGGACGATGTCAACCTCCGCCGCCTCATCGCCCTCCTCGAGGAACTCCGCGAAGACTCGCAGCTCATTGTGATCACGCACCAGAAACCCACGATGGACGTTGCCAACGTGCTCTACGGCGTGACCATGCGCGGCGACGGCGTCACACGCGTCATCTCGCAGCGCATGAATCCGGCTCCGCGCGGGCCGGCCGAATAGCTCCTTCCCGTGCCGCGATTAGGTGGCACTATGGGGAGCATGATGAATTCAACTGTTCTGTGGGTCGTTATCGCCGTCGTCGTGGCGCTGCTCATCATCGTGGGCATCGTTGTCGTCGTTGGCAACAACCGCAAGAAGTCCAAGACGGTCTCCTTTGAAAAGAAGGAGCCGGAACAGCAAAAGGAGCTCACCCAACAGGAGAAATCCGGCAACTACCAGGCCAAAGGCGGATTCAATTTCGCGCCCGCCGGCGCTCCGACGGCTGAGAAAGAGCCCGTGCGTATCGACGAGCCCTTGAACACCGACCGCCCCTCCACCCCTGGTCCGGCTGCGGGCGCGGTTGGCGTCGTGGGGGCTGCCGGAGCAACCGGCGCTGCTGGAAGGGCCGATGCTGCCGCCGCTGACAACGAGCGCATCGCCCCCAAGCCGCACGACGAGGTCGACCCAGGGAAGGTCGCCGAGTCCGAGACTGAACTCATTGAGCCGGACCCGGCGGAGATTGAGCCGGTTGAGTCGGTCGAGCCGGTTGAGTCGGCTCAGCCCGCGGAGCCTGTGGAAAACACTGAACCTGTGGAATCCGCGGAACCAGCCGAGGCGGTTGAGCAGGAGCCCGTTGAGCCGGCCGAACAGTCCGAGCTTGATGACGCAGGTGCCGCGGATGCAAAGGCTGCTGAGGCTGCTGAGGCTGAGGCCCAGGAGGCCGGTGAGGCCGCGCGCTCCACGGCCGATGCTGCTGAAGAAGCACGCGAGCAGACGCCGGCGCCGGGCGCGGGTGCTGCTGCTGGAGCAGCTGGTGCGGCAGCCGCCGGAGCAGGAGTCTCCGCGGAAGCGGAGGAGACCGAGGCGAGCGTCATTGAGACGGAGCCGGTGCCTGAGTCGCAGTTGGACGATATTGAACCGGCGGCGGGGCGTATCGGGAAGCTGCGTGGCCGTCTGTCCCGTTCCCAGAACGCGATCGGTCAGGGCCTGCTTGGCATTCTCTCCGCAGGCGACCTCGACGAGGATGCGTGGGAGGAGATCGAGGACACGCTCATCATGGCGGACCTCGGCGCGGAGTTGACCATGAAGGTCACCGAATCGCTGCGCGAGAAGATCGCGGAACGCGGCGTGTCCAGCGAGGAAGAGGCGCGAGCAATGCTGCGCGAGACCCTCATTGAGGCGGGCAAGCCGGAGCTGGACCGTTCCATCAAGGCGATGCCGAACAACGGCAAGCCGGCGGTCATCCTCGTCGTCGGCGTCAACGGCACCGGCAAGACCACGACAACGGGCAAGCTCGCGCGTGTGCTCATCTCCATGGGGCACAGCGTGGTGCTCGGTGCGGCCGATACCTTCCGTGCGGCGGCCGCCGACCAGCTGGAGACATGGGGCCGCCGGGTGGGCGCCTCCACCGTCCGAGGCAAGGAAGGCGCGGATCCCGCGTCCGTCGCCTTCGACGCAGTGAAGACCGGTGTGGAGCAGCAGGCCGACGTGGTGCTCATCGACACCGCCGGACGTCTACACACCTCCACCGGCCTCATGGACCAGCTGGGCAAAGTCAAGCGAGTAGTGGAGAAGAAGTCGCAGGTGGACGAGGTGCTCCTGGTGCTCGACGCCACCGTCGGCCAGAACGGTCTCATGCAGGCGCGCGTGTTCAAGGATGTCGTCGAGATCACCGGCGTGGTCCTGACCAAGCTGGACGGCACCGCCAAGGGTGGCATCGTCTTCCAGGTCCAGGAGGAGCTCGGCGTGCCGGTGAAGCTCGTCGGACTCGGCGAGGGAGCCGACGATCTCGCACCGTTCGAGGTCGAAGGATTCGTGGACGCCCTGCTCGGATAGCGAAAACGGCTGATTTCACCGCAGCTTCATAGGCATAACCAACTGAATTTAAAATGCGGCATAGGAGTGACCTATGTCGCATTTTTGGTTTTTTCGGGGTTTGAGCGTCTGCGCGACGGGTACGCGACTCCGCTCGGTGCCTCCTCGGGTCTAGTGGCCGGCCTCGTGGCAATTACACCCGCCGCGGGAGACATCAACCCAGTCTCCTCCCTGGCGCTCGGCTTCATTGGTGGCATCCTCGCCTGCTTCGGCGTGGGGCTGAAGTACACCTTCAACTACGATGACTCGCTCGACGTCGTGGGTGTCCACTTGGTGGCAGGTATTTGGGGAACGGTGGCTCGATGCACCGCGAGACCGGTTACGACTTCGGTGGGCCCGGCATGCGCCCCGGTGGACTACCGATGGGCAACCGGGCAGCTGCGGAGCTCGGTTTGAACGAATCGCGGGAGCACCATGAACCGCACTCCCGCACAGCGGTCACTGCCCAGAAAAAGGCGGCTCCCGTCAAGGACAAGGAGATTGAACGATGAAGCTCATCACAGCAGTCATCAAACCGTTCACACTGGAAGATGTGGTGGTCGCCCTTGAAGGGGCAGGCATCCAGGGAATCACGATTACGGAAGCCCAGGGCCGAGGACGCCAACGAGCCGGAGTTGAGTTTTACCGTGGGGCCCAGTACTCCTCGCCCTATGTGGCCAAACTCAAACTCGAAGTCGTGGTCACGGACTCCCAGGAGAAGGCGGCAGTCGACGCGATCCTGGGGTCGGCGTACACCGGAGAAATCGGCGACGGAAAGATCTGGGTAACACCTGTCGAACGCGTCATTCGAGTGCGCGCGGGGGAGACGGACGAGGACGCGATCGTCAATTAGCGTGCCTTAAAAGCACTTCGCTTATCGACGGCACGCTCCGGCGCGCTAGGGTATAGGGAAGTTTCTGTCTTAACCCTCTACCGTTCTCCAAGGAGCGTGCCACTCGTGTTCGAGTCATTGTCCGACCGCTTGCAAACAGCGCTCAAAGGTCTGCGCGGCAAGGGCAAACTCACGGAAGAGGACATCAACGCCACTGCCCGTGAGATCCGCATCGCCCTGCTTGAGGCCGATGTCTCCTTGCCTGTTGTCCGCGCCTTTATCAAGCGGGTGAAGGAGCGCGCGCTTGGGGCCGATGTGTCCGAGGCGCTCAACCCGGCGCAGCAGGTCATTAAAATCGTCGACGAGGAGCTCACCAACATCCTCGGCGGCGAGACCCGCCGGCTCAACCTAGCCAAGAACCCGCCGACCGTCATCATGCTCGCCGGTCTACAGGGTGCAGGTAAGACGACTCTGGCAGGTAAGCTCGCGCTCCACCTGACCAAGCAGGGTCACACCCCGATGCTGGTGGCCTGCGATTTGCAGCGTCCGGGGGCGGTGCAGCAGCTGGAGATCGTCGGCAAGCGTGCTGGCGTGCCCACGTTCGCTCCGGACCCGGGCACCTCGCTGGACTCGAGTGACCACGAGATGGGCACATCCCACGGCGACCCGGTCGAGGTGGCCAAAGCCTCGATCGAGGAGGCTCGCCGCACCCACGCTGACGTGGTCATCATCGATACCGCAGGCCGCCTGGGTATTGACGAGACGCTGATGACGCAGGCGCGCAACATCCGCGATGCCGTCAACCCCGACGAAGTCCTCTTCGTCATCGATGCCATGATCGGCCAGGATGCCGTCGCCACCGCGCAGGCCTTCGCCGACGGTGTCGACTTCACCGGTGTTGTCCTGACCAAGCTCGACGGCGACGCCCGCGGTGGTGCCGCCCTGTCCATCCGTGAGGTCACGGGCAAGCCGATCCTGTACGCGTCCACGGGCGAGAAGCTCGAGGACTTCGACATCTTCCACCCGGACCGCATGTCCAGCCGCATTCTCGGCATGGGCGACCTGCTCTCCCTCATCGAGCAGGCGGAAGCGACGATGGACCAGCAGAAAGCGGAAGAAGCCGCCATGAAGCTGGGCTCCGGGGAGCTCACGCTCGAGGACTTCCTCGACCAGCTGCTCATGATCCGCCGCATGGGGCCTATTGGCAACCTGCTGAAGATGATGCCGGGCGGCAAGCAGATGAACGAGATGGCCGACATGGTCGACGAGAAGCAACTCGACCGTATCCAGGCCATCATCCGCGGCATGACGCCGCAAGAGCGCGAGGACCCGAAGATCCTCAACGCCTCCCGCCGCAAGCGCATCGCCAACGGCTCCGGTGTCACCGTCGCCGAAGTGAACCAGCTTGTGGAGCGCTTCTTTGAAGCCAAGAAGATGATGGGCAAGATGGCCAGCCAGTTCGGCCTGTCCGGCATGCCGGGTATGGGCGGCATGCCGGGCATGGGCCGTTCCGCCACGAAGAAGAAGCCGAAGGGCCGCAAGGGCAAGAACGGCAAGCGCAAGCCGGCGAAGAAGGGCGGAAGCCCGAAAATGCCGGGAATGGGTGGAATGCCCGGAATGGGCGGAATGCCGGGTATGGATCAGCTCGATCCCGCCCAGCTGCGGAAGATGCAGGAGCAGCTGCCGCCGGGCATGGACGGCATCGATTTGAACAACCTTGACTTCGGCGAAGCAATGAAGCGCATGGGCAAAGGCAAGTAGGACGCTGCCGGCTCTTCCCGCAGATCGCGGGAGGTTTTTTATTGCTCGCCGAGCTCCGGGAGGATGTCCGGGTTCGCTTCAACGCTCGGCTTGCCGACGTCTCCCGCGCCCGCCCGTTCCACATGCCCGACCGCGAAGGCACCGCGCTCCGGATCCAATTCGGGGGACTCGTTGAGGCCGTCGACTTCGACACCGAGCGCAGTGAAGATTTCCTGGAGCTTTGCCCAAATCAACGGGGCAGTGGTCGCGGCATAGGCGTTAGAGATGTGGTTCTGGTCCCGGTAGACGTACACGTTGCCGATGATCGGCGGGCACGTCTCCTCGTTGCAGTACCAGTCAGCTGTGTTCAATCCCCACTGTTTGTTCTCCGGGAAGAGGAACTCAGCAGCCGGGTCGGTGTCACCGTAGACGGTGTGGCGCAACGTCGAGCAGGACTCGACATCGTTTCCGGCGATGAGGCACTCGTTCGGGTCCATGTGCTCACCCTCGCGGCTGAACACCCACGGATTGTCGCGGAGACCCAGGAACGGGATGTCGTTGGCCTGAAGTTCCTCCCACACGGTGGCGTAGGAATACGGGACCATATCGGGGCCGGGGCTGCCCTCGCCGGCACGACCCTCGGGGCGGGTGGCAGTCGAAACAGTCAGGTCCGGTTGAAGTTCGATGATGCGGTCGAATGCCAGACGCGACCACTCGGCGCACTCTGGACTGACGGTGTCCAAGTCGTCCAAGATCAGGGGGCATGCCTGACGCACCAAAGGAATGACCTTGAAGCCGTGCTCGCGGCCCAACTGGTCAAGCGGTATGAGCCACGGTTCCGAGTGGGAGCCACCGAAGATCACCACGGTGGTTTCTGCCTTGGTGTCGCCCCACACGCATTCCGGCCCCGGCATCATGTCTGCCGGTTGGTCCATGAAGATAATGCAGTTTTTCGCGACTGTTGGGGGAAAGATGTCGGCGATCAATGCGGGGTCCGGTTGAGGCTCTTCTTCCGGCACCTCGGCGCCGAAATGCGCCATCGCACCCGGGTATTTGCTCGAGGCGAGTTCGAAGTCCGCGTTGTTGACCTGGCGGGCGTAGATCGGCTGGACGGAGAGTAGCCCGATGAGTAAAGCACCGATGATCGCACCGCCGACGGCACGGCCGCGGCCTTCGAAGGTCTGAAGGCTCGCTCGGGCGTTCTTCACCGGTTCGTCGTTCGCTTTCGGCCGCTTACCGTGCTGGCGCAGCGGATCCTCCACCAGGGTGTAGGTCAAGTGAGCGAGGCACAGCGAAAGAGCGATGACGAGCACACCGAGCGCAACAGTCGGAGTGGGGCGGCCGGACTTCACCGTGAACAGGATGAGCAGCGGCCAGTGCCACAGGTAGAGGGAGTACGCGACCTTACCAAGCCACAAGATCGGGCCTGATGACAGGACGCGAGCGACCGGCTGGTCGGGGCCCGCCATGACCACCAAAGCTGCGCCGAGCAACGGAATGAGAGCGGCAGGACCGGGGAAAGCGAGCGAGGTGGAAATGATGACGCCCGTCAGAGCAATCGCTGTCACACCTAGACCTGCTGCCCACCCACGTAGTCTCTCCGGGATCAGGTTGGTGATAGGCAGCATGGCCAGTAGCGCACCAAAACCTAGCTCCCACAGGCGGGAAGGAAATTCGTAGTAGTTCTTCGGCGTACCCACGAGACCGTGTCGCGATGCGTATGCGAACGAGGCCACCGTCACAACAGCCAAGACGATGATGATGCCCCGACGCAGCTTCTCATTGGCCACCCCGCGGCGGCTGGCCAAGAACGCCACAATCACTCCGAAGGTGATGGCGAAAACATAGAACTGCCCCTGCACGCTCATGGACCACAGGTGCTGCAGCGGCGAGGTCTCGGCGCCTGCCGCCGCGTAATCGAGGTTCTGCGACGCCAGTTCGTAGTTCTGGTAGTACAAAACCGCAGCCGTGAACTGCTTGGCCAGGTCGTTGCTCATGATTTCCGGGGTCAGCCACTTGATCCCCGCGTACACAGCCGCCAGAACCACAGCCAGGGCGGGGAGGAGACGCCGGGCGGTGCGCCAGAACGGCCACCACGGATTCAGCGACGGGTTAGGGCGCATCGCGTACCTGAGTTGCGAGCCCATGAAGAAATAGCCCGAGAGCAAAAGGAACACGTCCACGCCGCCCGACACCCGGCCCACAAAGACGTGGAACAGCACGACCAAGCCGATGGCCACACCGCGCAATCCGTCGAGATCGTTCCGGTACGCCTGTTTGGGCGCCGGTTTTGAGACCTTGTGGTGCTGGGGGGTGAGCGTGGTCGTCATTGCGTGAAAATCCGTTGCGTCGGGGTAAGAAGTAAAGGTAGGCGCAGCCCGTGGAAAAATCGTTGCCGGTAGCCGCGTGATTCGGGAGTTTTCTGGGTCTTCCTGTGCAGACCTTACCGCCGAGTAAAGCGTTTCTTGTTAACCCGCCCGTTGTTTTGGTGTGGCGGTATCGGCGGGGGTAGGGTATTCGGGGTCAACGCGCGCCCTGAGGATAGAGCACGCCGAGACACAACCTGCGTTAGCGCCGGAACCGGCAGAAACCTTACCGCAAAGTGGGATTCGCACCGACCGGCCACAGTCACACGCAGTATGAACATGAAGGGTTGAACCGGCCCGCTGATAAGCAGCGGGTGTCTGAACTGCCCAGTGACCGAGAAGGACTTTTCAATATGGCTGTAAAGATCAAGCTGCAGCGTCTGGGCAAGATCCGCAACGCCCAGTACCGCGTTGTCGTTGCTGACGCACGCACCCGTCGCGACGGCCGCGTCATCGAGAACATCGGCATCTACCACCCGAAGGAAGAGCCGTCGCTCATTCAGATCGACTCTGAGCGTGCGCAGTACTGGCTCGGCGTCGGTGCTCAGCCGACCGAACCGGTGCTGGCCCTGCTGAAGGTGACCGGCGACTGGCAGAAGCACAAGGGCCTCGACGGCGCCGAGGGCACCCTCAAGGTGGCCGAGGAGAAGCCGTCCAAGCTCGACCTGTTCAACCAGGCGCTCGAGGAAGCATCCAACGGCCCGACCGCCGAGGCCATCACCGAGAAGCGCAAGAAGGCTAAGGAAGAGGCTGAGGCTAAGGCAGCTGCCGAGGCTGAGGCAGAGGCCAAGGCTGCCGCTGAGGCAGAGGCTGCGGAGTCCGAGGACTCTGAGGCTCCGGCGGAAGACGCAGAGGCTTCCGAGGAGAACTAAGCGGACCTCAAAACCGCGTTTTCAGGCCTCCCCAGGCGTAAACTGAAAGCAACAGATTCCTGTTGTTTTCCAACGTCTAGGGAGGTTTTCTCATGTCCCGAACTTACCTGATCACCGGCGGAACCGGCGGCATTGGCAAGGCCACAGCCGAGCTTTTGCGCGGACGCGGCGAGACGGTGATCACCGCAGACATTCAAGGCGCCGACATCAACTGCGACCTGACCACACCGGAAGGCCGTGAAGAGCTGGCGGTGAGGGCGCGCGAGCTCTCTGGCGGCCAGCTCAACGCGGTCATTGCCAACGCGGGTATGCAGGCACCGATCGCCAAAACGGTGCAGGTGAACTACTTCGGTGCCGTGGCCACGCTGGAAGGCGTGTACGACCTGCTCGCCGCGTCTGATAATCCCCGCGCTGTGGTCACCGCGTCCATGGCGTCGCTGCAGCCGACCGACGTGGAGTTGCTCAACGCGTTGCTGGATAACGATGAGGAGCGAGCAGTCGCACGCGGCACCGCGCTCGCGGAAGCCGGACCGCGGGAGGGGTACGCGAACTACTCCGCGTCCAAGCAGGCGGTTGCGCGTTGGGTGCGCCGCAACGCGCCGACGGACAAGTGGGCGGGCGCAGGCATCGCGCTCAACGCCATCGCCCCGGCTGTGGTCGTGTCCCCGATGACGGAGCAGCTGCGTAACAGCGAGGAAGGCTTGGCCCAGTTGGAGCAGGTTCCCATGCCGCTCAACGGTTGGCTCGAGCCGGAGCAGGCGGCGAAGATGCTTGCGTGGCTCACCAGCGAGGAAAACACCCACCTGTGCGGCCAGGTCATCTTCGTCGACGGCGGGTACGACGCGATCACCCGCGGCGACTCGACCTGGTGACAGGTTGGTAGCCTGAACCGCATGGAAATCCGGATTGGCAGGGTAGTCAAATCTCATGGGGTGCGCGGTGAGGTCGTCGTAGAGCCTCTCGCGGACGATGAGGATGTCTTCTTTGCCGAAGGCCAAGTGTTGCGCGGCCGCCAGACAGGCAAGGAACAGGACCTGACTATCGCGTCTGTGCGCCCGCACCAACGGCGCCTGCTGATCACCTTCGAGGAGATTCCGGACCGCACGGCAGCTGACTCGTTGCGCGGGATGCAGTTTTTCGCCGAGCCACTCGAGCGCGACGAGGATTCGGACGAGTACTACGACCACGAACTCATCGGCTTGCGCGTGCTTATCGACGGTGCACACGCCGGCGATGTCACCGGTGTCATGACCATGCCGAACCGGAAAATCCTCGAAGTGGACTACGGCGGCAAAGAGGTCCTCATTCCCTTTGTCATGGATATCGTGCCGGAGATCGATCTGGAAGAAGGCTATCTCGTTGCCACTCCGCCAGAGGGTCTGTTGGAGCTGTGACCGCAATGAGACTCGACATCGTCACCATTTTTCCTGAGTACCTCGAACCGCTGCGCCACGCTCTGCTTGGAAAGGCGATAGAGCAAGACATCCTCTCCGTTGGAGTGCACGACCTGCGTGACTGGGCAACGGGCAACCACAAATCCGTGGATGCGCCGCCGCTCGGTGGAGGACCGGGCATGGTCATGCTCCCGGAGGTGTGGGGTGCCGCGCTCGACGATGTCGCCGCGGGTCGCACTGGAACTGAACTGGTCACCGCCGCCGCCCACCGCAACGACAGGCTCCGCCACGATGACGTCGCAGAGGTCGCGCCGCGCCCCTACACCGGAAACGAGGCCGATTCAGCGGAAGCTGGAAAGCCGCTTCTACTCGTCCCAACGCCGGCCGGAACACCGTTCACGCAGGCGGATGCTCGGGCGTGGTCGCGTGAGGAGCACATTGTTTTCGCCTGCGGGCGCTATGAGGGCATCGACCAACGTGTCTTCGAGGACGCGGCGAAGAACTATCGCGTGCGGGAAGTGTCTATCGGCGACTACGTGCTCATCGGCGGGGAAGTGGCTGTTCTTGTTATCGCGGAAGCAGTGACCCGCCTTATTCCTGGGGTGTTGGGCAACACCGAAAGCCACGAGGAAGACAGCTTCTCCGACGGCTTGCTCGAGGGACCCTCGTACACAAAACCGCGGCAGTGGCGCGGGATCGATGCGCCGGAGGTGTTGCTCTCGGGCGACCACGGCAAGATCGCCCGGTGGCGGCGCGACCAGTCGCTGGTCCGCACTCAACGCGTGCGACCAGAGCTCATCGACCGTGCTCGTGCGGAGGGGGCCCTCGACAAAGACGACCTCTTCACCCTCGATTCGCGCGATGTGTCCACCGACATCGCCGTGATCATGAACGCGGTGGAGTGGGAGAGGAACCAGAACAAGGTGGCAAAGAAGCTCCGCCGCGCCGGGTATTTTGCGCAGACCGTCGACGTGGAGATCATGGACACCCGTTGCGAGCCTGACAACGTCGTGGTCAACCAGTACCTCGCCGCCGAGGACCGGCCGTTGCTCGACCCTGTGTACCGCGTCGTCGTGGAAGGCCGCACCACGTTGACGCCGCAGCAGGCGACGGCTGCCGTCGTGAAGGCGCTCCCCGGGGTGGACTACTGGTACGGGACTACGGCGGCTACACGGGAACGCGGATAAGCGGATTTTGGAACCCACCGGCCCTTATGCAAGAATGTCTGGGTCATGTAGCCGACATGAACCAGTTGAGCGCGCACCGTAGGGTGCTGCGCCGCTAGGGTCCTCTGTCCAAATCTGAAAAGGAATACTGCCATGTCCAACGGCATTATCGACAAGGTCGACGCAGGCCAGCTGCGCGACGATATCCCGGACTTCCGCCCCGGCGACACGCTTGGCGTGCACGTCAAGGTCATCGAGGGCAACGTCACCCGTACCCAGCTCTTCGAGGGCTTCGTTGTCCGCCGCCAGGGCTCCGGCATCCGCGAGACCTTCACCGTCCGCAAGATCTCCTTCGGCATTGGCGTGGAACGTACCTTCCCGGTGCACTCCCCAAACATCGACCACATCGATGTCCTGCGTCGCGGCCGTGTCCGCCGCGCGAAGCTGTACTACATGCGCGATCTGCGCGGTAAGGCAGCCCGCATCAAGGAGCGCCGTTAAGACGGTCCCCGCGCCCCCTCCCGTTGACAGCTTGTTAAAAGCGAACGGGAGGGGGCGTTTCGTTTTCACGCTGATAAGGTGATTTGCCGTGACTGATAACGCACAGCCCCGTCCCCGCCCAGTGCGCCGCCCGCGCCCTCGCCAGGAGCAGGAAGAAAAGACCACGCCCTGGTACATCGAGATTCCGCTGGTGGTTCTGCTCACGCTCGCGCTGATTTTCGTGCTGCAGACGTTCGTGGGCCGTGTGTACCTCATTCCTTCGGCCTCAATGGAGCCGACGCTCCACGGTTGCGAGGGCTGCAACGGCGACCGCATCTTCGTGCAGAAGGTCGGCTACTACTTCTCCGACCCGGAGCCCGGTGACGTAGTGGTGTTTGAAGGCACCCCGTCATGGAACACCGGTTACGTCTCTAACCGTTCCGACAATTCCTTCGTCGCCGGGTTGCAGCAGCTGGGGTCGTACGTGGGTTTGGTGGCACCGGACGAGAACGATTTGGTGAAACGCGTCGTAGCCACGGGCGGCCAAACGGTGTCGTGCCAGGCTGGCGATCCGGCAGTAATGGTGGACGGGCAGCCGATCGACCAGTCTTATATTCTCGAGCCACCCGCGAACCCGGTCATCGGAGAGGACGGTTCCGCAGAGTGCGGCGGCAAGTTCTTCGGCCCGATCACCGTTCCGGACGGCAACGTCTTTGTCATGGGTGACAACCGCACCAACTCCGCCGACTCCCGGTACCACATGGGCGATGAATTTCAAGGCACGATCCCGGAGGACAACATCCGCGGCAAAGTCTCCTTCATCATCCTGCCGCTGACGCGCATTGGGCCGGTCAAAGACCGCGAGATCCAGCAGCAGCAGTAGGGCACAACGCATGCGCAGGCTGAAGCAACTGCGCACCTACGAGGTCGCGCTGGACAAAGCCGGGCTCGGGCCCGTGGCGGGCATTGACGAAGCGGGTCGCGGCGCCTGCTTCGGCCCCATCACCATCGCCGCGTGTGTACTCCCGAGTCGGCCCATCGCTGCGCTCGAAGGGTTGACTGATTCGAAGCAGCTCAGCCCGAAACGCCGGGAAGAGTTGTACGAAGCGGTCGTCGACACCGCGCTCGCGCACTCCGTCATTCACATCCCCGCGGGGGAGATTGATAGACGCGGGATCCAGAACGCCAATCTCGACGGGGCGCGGCGCGCTGTCGCAGCGCTCGGTCTCACGCCCGGTTACGTGCTTGTGGATGCCTTCCGAGTCCCCGGCCTCACCGCACCCCAGCTCCCGGTCATCGGCGGGGACTACACCGCCCGTTGCATTGCCGCCGCGAGCGTGTTGGCCAAAGTGAGCAGGGACCGGCTGGTCATGGAAATGGGGGAGGAGTACCCGGGGTACGGCGTCGATAAGCACAAAGGCTATTCCACGCGCTCCCACATGGACGCGGTGCGCCGCCACGGAGCAAGCCCCGAGCATCGCTACACTTATGCCAACGTTGCAGCAGCACACGAGACGTACATGAGGAGCACCAACGATGAGCGCTGAGGATCTGGACAATTACGAGGCCGAGGTCGAACTGTCCCTCTACCGCGAATACCGCGATGTGGTCAGCCAGTTCTCCTACGTTGTGGAGACGGACCGCCGCTTCTACCTCGCCAACGCCGTCGAGCTCATCCCGCACACTGAGGGCAAGGATGTCTACTACGAGGTCCGCATGTCGGACGCGTGGGTGTGGGACATGTACCGCGCGGTGCGGTTCGTGCGTTATGTCCGGGTGATCACGTACAAAGACGTCAACATCGAGGAGCTGGACAAGCCCGAGATGGTCATCCCCGAGTAATTTTTCGCTTATCGACGGATCCTTCCGCCCCGTCCCCTCGTCTAACTAAGTGCACGCATTTAGTAGATAGAGGGGATTTTTCATGAGCCTGAAGCAGGCACGCTACGACCAATACATGCTGGGCGCGTACGGCGAATCCAGCGCCGCCGCCTGGTACGAGGAACTCGGGTACGAGATCGTGCAGCTGAGATACCGCGCACGCGACGGGGAGATCGACGTGATCGCGCGGGCACCGGGCGGCACCATTGTGTTCGCGGAGGTGAAAACACGGCGTGGCACAAGTTTCGGTGCGGCGGAGGCAGTGACCCCAACGAAGCTGCGGCGGATCCGTGCGGCCGCGGCGCAATGGTTGAACGAGCAGGCGGACAACTACACAGAGGTGCGGTTCGACGTCGTGGAAGTGCTTTTCGACGGCGTGAACGTCTCCTGCCGCATGTACCAGGGGGTCGACGATGGCGCTTGCTAGCACCTATTCCGCGACCGTTGAAGGGATCGGCGCGCACCGCGTCACCGTCGAAGCGAACGTGGGGCCCGGTCTGCCCGGAATGCACATCGTGGGGCTGGGCGACAAAGCCGTCGGCGAGTCACGCGACCGCATCCGCACAGCCGTGGCCAATTCCACACTGCGGTGGCCGCGCACGAAAGTGATGGTGTCACTTTCACCGGCGAACCTGCCTAAAGCCGGCTCCCAATTCGACCTCGCTGTCGCTTTGGCAGTTCTAGCCAGCATGGACCCGCGCGCGGAGCGTCGCCTCGCCCGCAGCCTGATCGTGGGGGAACTCGGTCTCGCCGGCCAACTCAGGCGGGTGGACGGCATCCTCCAGATCATTCTCGAAGCCCTCGATGGCGGCGCCGAAAGCGGAGACAGCGTCGACGCGATCCTCATTCCTGAGGGCAATGCAACGGAAGCTGCGTTGATCGGCCACCCGGCGGTGAAGATCGCGCGGAGTCTGACTGAAGCGTGGCAGTGGGTGATCGGGGAGCGCGAACTGCCCGGGTTGGATACGGTCAACCACACTGCTCAACCAGTGCACACGCCGGACTTCCGCGACATCGTCGGGCAGGAGCATGAGCGCCGCGCCATGGAGATCGCCGCTGCCGGCGCCCACCATGTCCTCATGATCGGCTCACCCGGCTCAGGGAAGTCGATGCTGGCGGAGCGCCTCCCGTCGATCTTGCCCGACCTGACACCTGAGCAGGTGGTGGAGGCCACCGCGATTCACTCCATCTCCGGGAACTCGACCGGCGAGGTGATCGTGCGTGCCCCGTTTGTCGCACCACACCCGTCGTTGGGCCGGGCCGCGCTGATCGGCGGCGGGTCTGGCATCCCGCGCCCAGGCGCAGTGAGCCACGCCCACCACGGTGTGTTGTTCCTCGACGAAGTCAGCGAGATCGACGCCCACACCCTCGATGCTTTGCGCGTCCCGTTGGAAAAGGGCGAGGTCCGGTTGACCAGGGCGCGCCGGGAGGTGGTGTATCCGGCGGACTTCCAGCTCGTCATGGCCGCCAATCCGTGCCGGTGCGGCGTGGAGAACGCCGCGAAATGCTCGTGCTCGCCGAGTGAGCGGGCTAACTATCTGCGTAATCTCTCGGGGCCGCTGCGGGACCGTGTGGACATCAGCTTATCGACGTCTTCCGTGGGCACCGTCATCTCATCCTCCGACAACGAACCCTCGGAGGCCATCGCACAACGAGTCCTCGCCGCCCGCGACCGGGCTGCACACCGCTGGTCGCGCACCGGCCTTCCCGTTCTCACCAATGGGCGCGTTCCCGGGCCGGTCCTGCGCCGCGATTTCCCGGCTACCGAAGACGGAATGGGCGTGATCAGTTCAGCTCTGGCTGACGGGACAATCACCCAACGCGGAGTCGACCGGTTGCTGCGTCTCGCATGGACTGTGGCGGACCTGGGCGGCGTGGCGCAGCCGAGACTCGCCGAGGTGATGGATGCGATGGACCTCCGCTCCGCACAGCAGGCGGGGGTGATGGCGTGATGAGCTCCCTTGAATCCTGGGCCTATCTCAACCGCGTCGTCGAAGGCCCTAACAGGCACATCCAAGCTCTGCTCGCCGCCGGGCGTGACGCCGACGAGCTCGCCCGCGGCATCCGCACCCGAGCCAGCTGGCTAGGCGACCTCGGTCCCGCCACCGAGAGCCGCTACACCTGGGACCAGCCGGCGGAGGATCTCGCCGCTGCCGAGGCTGCCGGATACGTGCTGCTCACACCCGAATCCCGGGAGTGGCCGCGCGATGCTATCAGCGAATCGTTCGTGTCTGCGCTGGCTCGAGCGCGGAAAAACGACGACAAACTGCCGCCCGACGCCCACCCGCCGCATGCCCTGTGGGTGCGGGGCAACACGAACCTCGCACAGCTGACCGCCAGCGCCGTCGGCATGGTGGGCACCCGCGCAGCATCGTCGTACGGGCATCACGCCACAGCTGACCTGTGCAAGGGGTTAGTGCGGCACCAGCACACCATCGTTTCAGGGGGTGCACTCGGCATCGACACTGTCGCGCACACCACCGCCCTCGATGCCAGCGGTGCCACCATGGTCGTCGCCGCGTGCGGTGCGGGGCAGGTCTACCCGCGGCGCAACGAGCCCCTGTTCACCCGCATCGCCTCCGAAGGCGGCGCTGTGGTCACCGAGTACCCGCCGGGCGTCACACCAGACCGCCACCGGTTCCTCACACGTAACCGACTTGTCGCGGCGCTCACGCAGGGGACCATTGTCGTGGAAGCCGCGTTCCGTTCCGGAGCGTTGAACACATTGAAGTGGGTCGAGGTATTCAACCGGCAGGCAATGGCCGTTCCGGGGCCGATCCTCGGGCCGGGTTCCCTGGGCACGAACTTGGCCATCCGCGACGGCCGCGCGTCGATGGTGCTCAGCGCCGACGACGCCCACGAACAGCTCAGCCCCGTGGGAACATCAGACGTGGACGGGCAGAGGGAGATCGACTTCGCCGCCGACGCTGTCCAACAGCTCTCCCGCAACGAACTGCGCGTCTACGACGCCCTCCCGCTCACCGACACCGGCGGCCTCGACGCCAACGACATCGCTAAGGCGTGCGGTTTCACTGTCGGTCTGACTGTGCACCTGCTTATCGACCTTTCCGGCAAAGGACTTGTCGTCCGCGAAGGCCAGTTCTGGCACCGGGTGTAGGTGCAGCGTGTAGCTCCCGCGCTCAACCGCCGCCGAACTATACTGCCGCGGAGAAGCCCCGCCAACGGTTTCTCCGTGGCAGTTTTCTGTGCAATCTCACAGCGGCGGGGCGGGCACGACAAGGCAGGCGGCAATGGCAGAGCAGATCACTCAAATCGAGGCGGCGATCGACGACTTCGCCGACCACGCCCTGCTGGTCAAAGGCCGCTCGCCTGCAACTGTGAAGGGCTACCGCAGCGACCTGCGCACTCTCGTGCCTTTCGCCGCTACCTTTGCCGAATTCACGCTTCCCACGCTGCGGGCATGGCTTGCCGATGCCCTCCGGTCGGGCCTCGCCCGCTCCACCATGGCGCGCCGCACCGCCGCCGTCCGGGCCTTCTCAACGTGGGCCTACGACCGCGGCTACCTCGACTCCGATGTCGCGGCTCGACTTGCCACCCCGCAGGTGAACCGGCATCTCCCGGACGTGGTTACTCCTGACCGCGCCGGGAAGCTCGTGGAAGCCGAGATCAACGCCGACGCAGCGTCTCCGGAGGCCGCCCGCGACCGCGCCATGCTCGAACTCCTCTACGCCACGGGGATGCGCGTGGCTGAGCTGACAGGACTCGACACAGCAGATGTCGACACCTCCCGGCGCCTCGCACGCGTCACCGGCAAAGGCAACAAGCAGCGCGTCGTGCCCTTCGGCGAGAACGCAGCATCAGCTATCGACGCCTGGCTTACCCGACGCGCCGAACTGCTCGCCCCCGGCACGGAGGATGCAGCCGCACTTTTCCTCGGCTCGCGGGGCGGGCGCATCGACCAGCGCCAAGTCCGCCGCGTCGTCGAACGGGCCGCTCAGCGCACGGGCGACAGCGACCTGAGCCCGCACGCGCTGCGGCACAGCGCAGCGACCCACATGCTTGAAGGGGGAGCGGACCTGCGCGTCGTACAGGAACTTCTGGGGCACGCGTCGCTGCAGACGACGCAGATCTACACCCACGTCTCCGCCCAGCGCCTCAAGAGCGTCTACGACCAGGCACATCCGCGCGCATAACAGGTTTGAGGCGTATCTGAGGAGCCTCAAGCAGGGCCAGCGGATTGATATAGGTGTCCTTGCCCGTGCGCGCACCCCAGTGCAGTCCGGCGTGGTCGCTAGATGGAGTAGCCATGCGGCCGATCGGTTCGCCCTCTTTCACCGTGTCTCCTGCCCGCACCGTTGCGTGCACCGGTTGATAGGTGGTGCGGATGCCGTCGGGGTGGTCCACCGACACCACCGGTACGCCAGCAACCACACCGGTGAACGCGACAACGCCGTCCTCCGCCGCAAGGATGTCCTGCCCCGTCCGCGCTGCCAGATCCACGCCGCGGTGGCCTGGCAGCCAGTTCTTGTCGGGGATGTCAGCGCGCCGCGTCACGTTCGTTGCTGAGGATGAACCGGTCGTCGGGTCGACGTAGGCGTGCGCCGGCAAGGGAGAGGCGATAATTACGGCCAACGCCGCGAGCGAGGAAATCAGCAGCCGCCGGGGAGGGGAGACGGGTACACACGGTGGACCCGAACAGCGTACGGGGACGGGGGCGGCAGCGGGAGAGGGAGAGGGAGAGGCGCATGCGAACTCTGGTCGAGGGAGAGAATTGGGAGTGGTCATGGGGTCATTGTGAGGGGGAGGGGGACCACGGCGCGTCGATAAGCGAAATGCCCTGTGGATAACATTCGGTTGTCCACAGTTTGGCGCGCCGCGAATTGGCGCGCACGCAGCGACGATGTAGACTTTGCGGTTAGCAGTGTGTCCACTGGGGCGCGCTGACTACGCGCGGCGAAAATGCCTGGTCACAAGCGTGGCAGGGTGCTGCGATCCGCAACGGTCCTCCAGCTCGAGTGGCGGAGGCGTGGATGTGGCTCGCCGCTAGGGTGCGGGCAAAACCCGCACAAACTGCAAGAAACCGAACAACTTTCACTCCCAAGGAGACATTCCCATGGCAGTCGTAACCATGCGTGAACTCCTCGACGCTGGTGTGCACTTCGGCCACCAGACACGTCGTTGGAACCCGAAGATGCGCCGCTTCATCTTCACCGACCGTAACGGCATCTACATCATCGACCTGCAGCAGACGCTGACCTACATCGATGAGGCATACGAATTCGTCAAGGAGACCGTCGCTCACGGCGGCACCATCCTGTTCGTCGGCACCAAGAAGCAGGCCCAGGAGCCGGTCCAGGAAGAGGCCGACCGCGTGGGCATGCCGTACGTCAACCACCGCTGGCTCGGCGGTATGCTGACCAACTTCCAGACCGTGTCCAAGCGCCTCGCCCGCATGAAGGAGCTGCAGGCCATGGACGCTGCCGAGGACGGCTACGCTGGCCGCGGCAAGAAGGAAGTCCTCATGCTCACCCGCGAGCGCACCAAGCTCGAGCGCGTGCTGGGCGGCATCTCCGACATGTCCAAGACCCCGTCTGCACTGTGGATCGTGGACACGAACAAGGAGCACATCGCCGTCGCCGAGGCGCAGAAGCTGCGTATCCCGGTCGTTGCCATTCTGGACACCAACTGCGACCCGGATGTCGTCGATTACCCGATCCCGGGCAATGACGATGCGATCCGCTCCGTCAAGCTGCTCACCCACATCGTGGGCGAGGCTGTCATCGCCGGTAAGCAGCAGCGCGAGGAGCGTCAGCTGGCCAAGGCCCGCGAGGAAGCAGGCGATGCACCGGTGGCAGAGGCCGCCGAGGCTACGGACGCTCCGGCAGCCGACGCACCGGCCGAGAAGGCAGCTCAGCCGGAGACCCCGGCAGCTGAGGCAGCCGAGAAGACCGACGCCGCTCCGGCTGATGCCGCTGCCGCCGAGGCTGTCGAGAACGTCGACTCCGCCAACAACGACGTCGACCCGGTCTAAGAACCAGGGTCGCGCCGCACTGGCGCCGACATGAAGCACCGACCCCCGCGTCCTGCACGACGTCCTAATTTCATCCAGGACGCTTGTAGGCGCGGGGGTTGTGCGTGCGATACGGCAGCTGGGCATGCCGCGCAGCGGTATGTCCACTACGCTGTCAGATGACCTTTACACATACTTTTAGTCCCACAATGAGGAGGGTCGCCCAACTATGGCGAACTACACCGCTGCAGACGTGAAGAAGCTGCGCGAGACCACCGGTTCCGGCATGCTCGACTGCAAGAAGGCTCTGGACGAGTCGGCTGGCGATTTCGAGAAGGCTGTCGAGATCCTGCGCATCAAGGGTGCGAAGGACGTGGGCAAGCGCGCTGAGCGCAACGCTCTCGAGGGCCTGGTCGCAGTGTCGGGCAGCACCATCGTGGAAATCAACTCCGAGACCGACTTCGTGGCCAAGAACGACGAGTTCAAGCAGCTGGCCGACGAGATCGCTGCTGGCGCTGCCGCCGTGAAGGCGAACTCCCCGGAGGAGCTGGCGAACGCAGACGTCAACGGCCAGACCGCTTCCGATGCTCTGCAGGCTCTGTCCGCCAAGATCGGCGAGAAGCTCGAGCTGCGCCGCGCCGCCACCATCGAGGGCGACAAGGTCGAGGTCTACCTGCACCAGAAGGCTGCGGACCTGCCGCCGGCAGTTGGCGTGCTCGTCGCGTACACCGGTGACAGCGCCGAGGCTGCTCACCAAGTCGCTCTGCAGATCGCTGCGATGAAGGCTCGTTACCTGTCCAAGGACGACATCCCGGCTGAGGTCGTGGAGAAGGAGCGCGCAGTCCAGGAAGAGATCACCCGCGGCGAGGGCAAGCCGGAGGCTGCCATCGAGAAGATCGTCGAGGGTCGTCTGGGCGGCTTCTTCAAGGACGTTGCTCTGCTCGAGCAGCCGTCCCTCGCGGACTCCAAGAAGACTGTCCGCCAGTACGCCGAGGAGAACGGCATCGAGGTCACTGACTTCGTCCGCTTTGAGGTCGGCCAGAAGTAAGCTTTCAGCTTCGAAGGATCCCGGTCCGCCGCTTATCGACGGTGCGCCGGGATCCTTTTCCTTTGCCCACCCCGCTTGGCGCTAGAATCGGTTGGTGAATTTTCGCCCCCACGTTAAGGAGTTTTCGGTGACCGATCACGGGACTGTCAACAGCAACGAGACGGAGTCCACTAACCGCCGCGGGTACAAGCGCGTGATGTTGAAGTTGGGCGGCGAGATGTTCGGCGGTGGAAATGTCGGCATCGACCCGGATGTGGTGGAGAATGTGGCGAAGCAGATCGCCGAGGTGGCCAGTCAAGGAACCGAGGTGGCTGTAGTCATCGGCGGCGGAAACTTCTTCCGCGGCGCGCAGCTGTCGCAGCGCGGGATGGACCGTGCCCGTTCGGACTACATGGGCATGCTCGGCACCGTGATGAACTGCCTGGCGCTCCAGGACTTCCTGCAGCAGTTGGGTGTGGATTGCCGTGTGCAGACGGCGATCAACATGGCGCAGATCGCTGAGCCGTATCTGCCGCTGCGCGCTGCCCGCCACCTGGAAAAGGGCCGCGTGGTCATCTTCGGTGCCGGCATGGGCATGCCGTACTTCTCCACCGACACCACCGCGGCGCAGCGCGCCTTGGAGATCGGCTGCGAGGTACTGCTCATGGCCAAGGCCGTCGACGGCGTGTACTCCGACGATCCCCGCACCAACCCGGATGCTGAGCTCTACAGCGAGATCAGCCCGCGCGAGGCCATCGAGAAGGGTCTCAAGGTCGCTGACGCCACCGCGTTCAGCCTGTGCATGGATAACAAGATGCCGATTCTGGTGTTCAACCTGCTGAAGGAGGGCAATATCGCCCGGGCGGTGTCCGGCGAGAAGATCGGCACGCTGGTTCAGTAGGAAATGCTGACTCTGGCTGCCATGGGCGCAGGGGCTGTTATTCCTGCGCAAACCGCAGTGAACAGCCGCCTACGCGCGAGTATCGGTGCACCGATTCCCGCAGCGTTCATCTCTTTTTTCGTGGCGCTGCTCTGCGCCGTGATTCTGGCCGTGGGTCTGGCGGTGACGACGGGGCCGGCTATTGACCTCGGCAAAGCCGCCGGCGAGCCCTGGTGGGTATGGATCGGCGGCCTCATGGGCGTCATCTTCCTCACCGGAAACGTGATCTTGTTCCCCAAGATCGGCAGCGTCGAGACAGTCGTCCTGCCGATCCTGGGGCAGGTGATCATGGCGCTGGTCATCGACAACTTCGGGCTCTTCGGTGCGGAGGAGACACGCGTCAGCTTCCTGCGGGTGCTCGGCGCGGTCATCGTCTTGGCCGGCATCGTGCTCGTTCACGTCGTCGGCCGGAACCCCGCGGCCGCTGAAGGCGGCGGTGACGCCCAAGCGGCTACAGCCTGGGGGTGGCGCGCGTTCGGTGTGTTCATGGGGATGTGCTCGGCGAGCCAGACAGCCGCGAACGGATACCTGGGCAAAGTCCTCGGCAGCTCCATCCAGGCCGGTGCCGTCAATCTCGGTGTTGGCGTGACTCTTTTGTTCCTGCTCAGCATGGTTCTGAAAGACTCTCGCACTGCCCTGTTGTCCGGTATCGAGCCCGGCCCCTGGTGGATGTGGCTCGGCGGCGTTTTCGGCGCCATCTTCGTCATTGGGGCGGCGACACTGTCACCGGTCATCGGTACCGGAGCCACCGTCGTGGGCATCCTCGCCGGCACGATTCTTGCCGGGCAGCTCATCGAGCGCTTCGGTCTCTTCGGCACCCCGCGCAGCGTCCTGCGGCCCACCCGCGTTATCGGACTCGTGCTGGTCTTCCTCGGCGCGGTGATGGTGCGGGTGCTCTAGGCTGAGGCCCCGCGCTGTCTGCGCCAGTTCTCTGCGACGGGCTCAATCACCCTTGCCAACTCTAAAACCGTCGCGTCGTCGACGGTGACGCCGCCGATCTGCAACGGTCCCACCGCGATTGCAGGTGCGCCGGTCAGGTTGAACAAGGACCCCCACGGCGTCCACTCAGTCTGGGCCTCGAAACTGTCGGCGGGCGACAAGGAGGGGAAGAAGCCCAGAGGCGGGGGATCGGTCGCCAGCATGGGGGTGAGAACAGCGTCCACATCCCATGCCGCCCGGAGCAGAGACGGCAGCGCCGCGATGTGCCGGCGGGCCTCGGCTAAGGCAGCGTTTGAGACGCTGCGGCCGACCTCGCGGAGCCAGGCGATGTACTCGTTGTCGAGCGGATCCACGTGGGCAAAGGAATGCGCGATCCTCGCTGAAAAATGCCGGTACGTGCCCGCTGCACCCGGATAGGGAAGGAGTTCGCGGACCGTGCAGGCAGACGACAAAGCCGCGGCCGCACGCTCCACGGCGGCGATGCGGTCCGCAGCCACACGCGTACCCGGAGTGAACAGCGGCTCCGTGAGCACTCCGACAGTCAGGTTCTCCAGCCTGCGCGGAGCAGCACCCCAGAGCGCCACCTGATCGTCGACAGTCGCCGTGATGAACCCTTCCACCGAACCCGACTCTGGCGCGCCCGACGGCTTGAACCCCACGACCTCGCAGGCGGCGGCGGGAACACGCAAGGAGCCGCCCGCGTCGCTTCCGTGCGCCGCTCGGTGCAGCCGCTCCGCCACGACGACAGCGGCACCTGTCGACGACCCGCCCGGCGTGCACCCCGGATACGCCGGGGATTCCAGCACTGAGACACCCGGGCGTTCCGCGTACACCGTCGCACCCAATTCCGAGCTCACCGTCTTCCGGTCGACCACAGCGCCACGACGCAGGAGACCCGCAACGAACGGGCTAGTCACCCCGGCAACCCGAGCGCGCGAAGGATTGCCCCACGATGTCGGCCACCCCGCAACGTCCGCAGTGTCTTTGACGGGAATGACCCACCCGTCGAGGCGGCCTCCGCGCTCACGTGGGAGCGGGGCAGAAGCGAGATACGAATAAGCCGGGTGCATGGTGACTCATAGTGTAGGAGGTGGGGGAGATGGGGGCGTTCGTCGATAAGCGGTGCGCTGCTAGATTGGATGGAGACAACGCGAAAGGATGACAACATGATCGACGACGTACTTCTCGACGCTGAGGAGCGCATGACCAGCTCCGTGGAGCACACCCGTTCCGAACTGGTCACCATCCGCACCGGACGCGCCAACCCGGCCATGTTCAACGGTGTCATGGCCGACTTCTACGGCGCGCCGACCCCCATCAACCAGATGGCCACCGTCTCCGTGCCCGAGCCGCGCATGCTGCTGATCAAGCCGTTCGACCCGTCCACCATGGGCGAGATCGAGAACGCGATCCGCAACTCCGACCTCGGCGTCAACCCCACCGACGACGGTCACGTCATCCGCGTCACCATCCCGCAGCTCACCGAGGAGCGTCGCCGCGACCTGGTCAAGCAGGCAAAGTCCAAGGGCGAGGACGGCAAGATCGCTGTCCGCAACGTTCGCCGTTCCGGCATGGACGCCCTGAAGAAGATCCAGAAAGACGGCGACGCCGGCGAGGACGAGGTCACCGCAGCCGAGAAGGAGCTGGACAAGACCACCTCCAAGTACGTCGCCGAAATTGACGAGTTGGTTTCCCGCAAAGAAGCCGAGCTTCTCGAGGTTTAAGTCGTGGCCGACTCCCGCGAACCGTTAGACGCGGTGCACTCTCGGCGCGTGCACATGCCGCGCCCGAAGAACTCCGCCGGGCGTAACCTGCCTGCAGCGATCGCGGTCGGAGTCGGGCTCGCCGCGCTCGTTCTGGTGGCCACCTACGTTGGCCCCGCGATGTGGTACCCGGTGGTATGCGTCGCTGCCGCACTCGGCATGTGGGAGGTACTTACTCGGCTGCGCGAGAACGGCTACGGAGTCTACCGTTTCGTGGTCATCGTGCTCGGGCTGTGCATGATCATCTCCACGTGGCAGTTCGGTTACCCGGGGCTGTTGGCCACGTTCACGATCAGCGCGCTGACGATCATGTTCGCCCGGTTGTTCTTCAATGGGCGCCACACGCCGCCGCGCAATTATCTGCGCGATACAGCGGTGAGCATCTTCATTCTCGTGTGGATCGGCCTATTCGGATCGTTCGCCGCGATGATCTCCCGCCTGGAGACAGGAAATGTCACCGGCAGCCACTTCATTGTCACGTTCATCTTGTGCGTCGTCGCGTCCGATGTCGGCGGGTACGTCAGTGGCGTGCTTTTCGGCTCCCACCCGATGGCACCGGCGGTGAGCCCCAAGAAATCGTGGGAAGGCTTCGCCGGCTCAGTGACGTTCGGTGCCGTCGCTGGTGTGCTCAGCGGCATTTATCTGCTCGGCAGCCCGTGGTGGGCGGGCCTCGTCTTTGGGCTCGGGATCGTGGTGTGCGCAACGCTCGGCGATCTGGTGGAAAGCCAGTTCAAGCGCGAGCTCGGCCTCAAGGACATGTCTGGGTTGCTGCCGGGCCACGGTGGAATGATGGACCGTATCGACGGCATCCTTCCCGCCGCTGCAGCCACCTGGCTTCTGATGAACGTTGTAGTGCTCTAACCTGCGCCGGATTAGAAAACGGCGTGGCGGCGTGCCAGAATGGGGCACGCCATGAGTGATTTTCCGAAGATCCAGCTGCTCTCGCCCAAGCGCGGGATGCCCCCGAAGCACTTCGCCGACCTGAGTGCGCAGGAGCGTATTGACGCCCTGGCAGAGCTCGGCCTGCCCAAATTCCGTGCCGACCAGATCGCCCGCCACTACTACGGCCGTTTCGAGGCGGACCCGTCGACGATGACCGACCTGCCCGCCGCGCAACGCGAGCTGGTCAAGGACGCGCTGTTCCCGCGCCTGCTCACCCCGGTGCGCACCGTCGAGACCGACGAAGGCGACACCACCAAGACTCTGTGGCGTCTTCACGACGGCATCCTGCTCGAGTCCGTGCTCATGCGCTACCCGGGCCGCGCGACGCTGTGCATTTCGTCGCAGGCTGGCTGCGGCATGGCGTGCCCGTTCTGCGCGACCGGCCAGGGCGGTTTGGACCGAAACCTCTCCACAGCGGAGATCGTCGATCAGGTCCGCGAGGCCGCCGCGATGATGGAGGCCGAGGGCGGCCGTCTGACCAACGTCGTGTTCATGGGCATGGGCGAGCCGCTGGCCAATTACAACCGCGTCGTCTCCGCGGTGCGCCAGATCGTTTCGCCGGCACCCCAGGGCTTCGGCATTTCGCAGCGGAACGTGACGGTGTCGACGGTGGGGCTCGCACCAGCGATCCGCAAGCTCGCCGACGAGGGTCTCAACGTCACCCTCGCGGTTTCTCTGCACACCCCGGACGACGAGCTGCGCGACACCCTCGTCCCGATGAACAACCGGTTCAGCGTCGAGGACGTTCTTAGCGCCGCCCGCTACTACGCCGACCAGACTGGCCGCCGCGTGTCGATCGAGTACGCTCTTATCCGCGATATCAACGACCACGATTTCCGCGCGGACATGCTGGGGCGCAAGTTGCATGACGCGCTCGGACCTCTCGTCCACGTCAACCTCATCCCGTTGAACCCGACGCCCGGGTCAAAGTGGGATGCGTCGCCGCGGGAGCGCCAAGACGAGTTCGTCCGCCGCGTTATCGCTCAGGGCGTCACGTGCACGGTGCGCGACACGAAGGGCCAGGAAATCGCGGCGGCGTGTGGCCAGCTCGCCGCAGACGAAAAGCAGGCGGGCGCCTAAGACGGCAATAAAAAACGCTCCGGGAGACCAGTTGGTCCCCGGAGCGTTTCGCTTATCGACGCCCCCGCTACCGCGGATCCGTCTCCGTCACCCGGAGAGTCTCGTGGCGGTTCGGGATCTCCGGTGCCGCGATGTCCTCGCCGTGGGCGCGGGTGCGGGTGTCGGTGTGAGCACCCTGCAGCTCGTGGGCGCCGTGCTCCTGGTGTGCACCGGCTGCGTGGGTGGTGCGCACGGTGGCCGGGTCGATGTTGAGGGCGCGCAGCTGGCTGTCGGACAGCTCAGCGTAGCGGCCGGTGAGGGTGTGCTGCTCGTGCGTCCAGTTCGGCTCCACGTGACCCTGCGGCTTGTTGTGGGCGGTGACGGTGCGCACCTGGGACAGCTCCGGACGCAGCGCGAACAGGATCAGGCCGAGGGCGATCAGCACCGCGAGGGAGATCAGCCAAATGGTCTCGACGTGGCCACGGTGGTTACCGAAGTTGTACCCGATCAGGAACAGCACGGAAATCCAGCCCGCGATCTGAATGGTCTTCGGGCTCAGCTCGCTCCAACCGAGCTTGGCCGAGGGGACATCGGCTTCGGAAACACCGTTGTACACCTGGGGTGCATCGTCCTTAGCGCTCACAGCACACTCCTTGCGTGAAATCAGTTCTTGCCCATTATATTGGCACACCTGCGCCGCCGCCCGCGATTCATCCCCCCGAAATTCGGCACTGAGTTTCCACGAGTCCTCGATGAGTCCTCTACGGGGCCGCTGTGTGCTCGGCGGGGTACCCCCGGGGACAACGTTTGTTTGACCCCGCATCCTCGTTTGACGGGGGCGGGGGAGCCGGGCTGTTCGTGGCGGACACGGTGAGGGATGCGGGGTTGCCACGATGATGCGGCGGTGGGAGACGAGCTGGGTGTGGGAGAATGGGCTCGTGCGAAAAGTTCTCATTTTGGGTTCCACTGGGTCGATCGGCACGCAGGCGTTGGAGGTGATCGCTGGGGCACCGGATCAGTTCACGGTTGTCGGTATCGCTGCTGGCGGGTCGGATCCTCAGGTTGTCATCGAGCAGGCGAGGGGGTGGGGGCTGAAGGGGGAGCAGGTGGGCGTCGCAAAGCGGGATGCCGCTGATGTCGTTGCGGAAGCTCTCGGCGAACCTGTGCGCGCGGGTGCGGATGCTGCGGAAAAGCTGGTGCGCGACACGGATGCGGATGTGGTGCTCAACGCGCTGGTCGGTTCGCTCGGTCTCGCATCGACGTTGGCGGCGTTGGACAAGGGCGCCGTGCTGGCCCTGGCGAACAAGGAGTCGCTGGTAGCCGGCGGCGACCTGGTCACCGCGCGCGGCGGCCAGATCGTGCCCGTCGACTCCGAGCACTCCGCGATGGCGCAGTGCCTCCGTGCGGGGCGTGCCGAGGACGTCGACCGTTACGTGCTCACTGCCTCGGGCGGGCCGTTCCGGGGCTGGACGCGCGAACAAATGTGGGACGTCACCCCTGAGCAGGCCGCCGCGCACCCCACATGGTCGATGGGACAGATGAACACGCTGAATTCCGCGACGATGGTGAATAAAGGCCTTGAGCTGATTGAGGCGACGCTGCTGTTCGGCATTTCCCCGGACATCATCGATGTGGTGGTGCACCCGCAGTCGATCGTGCACTCGATGGTGACGTTCGTGGACGGCGCCACGATCGCGCAGGCGTCCCCGCCGTCGATGAAGATGCCGATCGCGCACGCGCTGGCGTGGCCGGGGCGTGTCGGCGGCGCTCAGCCCGCGCTGGATTTCCGCGACGCGATGGACTGGCGTTTCGAGCCCCTCGACGAACACTCCTTCCCTGCGGTGAAGCTCGCGCGCGAGGTCGCGGCGGCGCGAGGCACGTTCCCGGCGGTGTACAACGCGGCGAACGAGGAAGCGGCGGCGGCGTTCCTTGCGGGGCGCATCAAGTTCCCGCAGATCGTGGACATCGTGGGTGAGGTGCTGGATTCGGCGTCGGATTTCGCGGTGGTACCGTCGTCGTTCGACGAAATCGTCGAGGTGGAGACGCAGGCAAGAAAGCGTGCGAATTCGCTTATCGACGCCACCTCCTAGCCAGGAAGACCTCCACACCCCATGGGAGCTTTTGTTTTAGGCATCGTGCTGTTCGCGCTGTGCATCGCGTTGTCGATTGCGCTGCACGAGGCCGGGCACATGCTCACTGCGAAGGCGTTCGGGATGCGGGTGCGCCGCTTCTTTCTCGGCTTCGGCCCGACGCTGGTGTCTGCCAAGAGGGGCGAGACCGAGTACGGCATTGCCGCGCTACCGTTCGGCGGGTTCTGCGATATCGCCGGCATGACCGCGATGGACCCGCTGACACCGGAGGAAGAACCGCGCGCGATGTACCGCAAGCCCTGGTGGCAGCGGGTGGCGGTGATGTGCGGCGGCATCGTGATGAACCTGCTGCTGGGCTTCATGGTGATCTACCTGCTGGCGGTGTCGGCGGGGATCCCGAACCCGTACGCGGACCGCACGCCGACCGTCGGGGAGCTGTCGTGCACCTCGGACCAGATCGACGAGACATCGCTTGCCGAGTGCTCCGGCGACGGTCCCGCAGCCGCCGCCGGTGTGCGCCCGGGTGACCGTGTCCTCACCGTCGACGGTGGGGAGCTGCAGTCGTTCGTGGAGCTGCGCGACTACGTTCTCGAGCGTCCGGGGGAGACCATCGTGCTCGGTGTGGAGCGCGGTGGGCCCGGTGGTGGGAACAATCAGCCCGAGTTCGTTGAGATCCCGGTGCACGTCGACGAGGTCACCCGCCTCGGTGCGGACGGTCAGCCGTACACCGCAGGCGCGGTGGGCATGGGCAGCGCGCCGGTCGTTGACGCGATGAAGCGCTTCGGCCCCGTCGAAGCTGTTCCCGCGGCGGGGCGCTTGTCCGGCGAGATGATCTCGGCGAGTGTTGAGGGCCTCATCGCGTTCCCGGGCAAGATCCCCGGGGTGGTCAGCGCGATTTTCGGAGGCGAACGCGACGTGGAGGGCCCGATCAGTGTGGTCGGTGCGTCACGCGCTGGCGGCGAGCTGGTGGAGCAGAACCAGTGGAGCATCTTCTTCTCTCTGCTGGCCTCGCTGAACTTCTTCCTCGCGCTGTTCAACCTCGTGCCGCTGCCGCCTCTCGACGGCGGACACATCGCCGTCGTCCTCTACGAAGCCGTCCGCGACCGGATCCGCCGTCTCCGCGGTCTGCCGCCGGGCGGGCCGGTGAATTACGAGAAGCTCATGCCGCTGACCTACACCATGGCGGCGCTGCTCCTCGGTGTCGGTGTCTTGGTGATCATCGCGGATGTGACCAACCCTGTCCGGTTGTTCGGGTAGGGGTTGGGGGGCGCGGTGGACGTCGATAAGCGTGCGAGCGCGGTGATAATCTAGGCGCTATGAATCAACCTATCGGTTTGGGCATTCCGGAAGGGCCGCCGCCGACGCTCGCTCCGCGTCGCAAGACCCGCCAGCTTTTCGTCGGTGACGTGGGGGTCGGCTCCGACCACCCGATTTCTGTGCAGTCGATGACCACGACGAAGACGCACGACATCAACGCCACGCTGCAGCAAATCGCGCAGCTGACGGCGACGGGTTGCGACATCGTGCGTGTCGCGTGCCCGAAGACGGTGGATGCGGAGGCGCTGCCGGCGATCGCGAAGAAGTCGCCGATCCCGGTCATCGCGGACATCCACTTCCAGCCGAAATACATCTTCGCGGCTATCGACGCTGGCTGCGCCGCCGTCCGCGTCAATCCCGGCAACATCAAGGAATTCGACGGCCGCGTCAAAGAGGTGGCGAAGGCGGCTGGTGACGCGGGCATCCCGATCCGCATCGGCGTCAACGGTGGCTCGCTGGACAAGCGCCTGCTGGAGAAATATGGCAAAGCCACCCCGGAGGCGCTCGTCGAATCCGCGATCTGGGAGGCGGGTCTCTTCGAGGAGCACGGATTCGGCGACATCGCCATCTCCGTGAAGCACTCCGACCCCGTGCTGATGGTGGAGGCTTACCGCCAGCTCGCCGAGAAGACGGACTACCCGCTGCACCTGGGCGTGACCGAGGCGGGCCCGAAGTTCATGGGCACCATCAAGTCCTCGGTGGCCTTCGGCGCACTGCTTTCGGAAGGCATCGGTGACACCATCCGTGTGTCCCTGTCCGCCGACCCAGTGGAGGAGATCAAGGTCGGCGACCAGATCCTCCAGTCGCTCAACCTGCGTCCGCGCAAGCTCGAGATCGTCTCGTGCCCGTCGTGCGGCCGTGCGCAAGTCGACGTGTACAAGCTCGCCGAGGAGGTCACCGCCGGCCTCGAGGGCATGGAGTACCCGCTGCGCGTCGCGGTGATGGGCTGCGTCGTCAACGGCCCGGGCGAGGCACGCGACGCGGACCTAGGTGTTGCGTCCGGCAACGGCAAGGGCCAGATCTTCGTCAAGGGCGAGGTCGTGGAGACCGTGCCGGAGTCGAAGATCGTGGAGACCCTCATCGCGCACGCCGAGCGCATCGCCGAGGAGGAAGGCCTCGAGGAGATCGAGGGAGCACGCGCGGAGGTCAAGGTTACAAAGTAGAACTCGCGGGTTCTACGTGTGGCAGCGTCGGGCAACCGCCCGGTGCTGCTATTTTTACGCCCATGAAAACTCGGCTTTCGGCGCTCTTCGCGGTCCTGGCTATCGCGCTGGGTGCCGTCGCGTGCACGCCGAAGCCGAACCCCGCGGAGCCCGTCGCGAGCTCGTTCTTGGAAGCGCTGGAAAGCTTCGACTACGGCAAAATGGCAGAGCTTGTCGACGACTCCGCGAAAGCCTCCGACTCCCTGGAGACCTCTGTCGGCGGACTGCAGGCGGAGGGGGTCACTGCGACGCTTAACAACGTCGACCAGCGGGAGAATCTCGCCACAGCGCACTACACGCTCGACTGGCAGCTGCCGCGCGAGAGGCATGTGCGTTACGACGCCTCCATGACTCTCACACAGCAAAACGACGATTGGACAGTGCGCTGGCAACCGTCGATCCTGCACCCGCGGCTGGGGGCGAATCAGCACTTGGAACTTCGGCCGGTGCCGGCAGAGCAGGCGAGCGTTGTGTCGTCGGACGGGGTGGCGCTGCTCAGTCCCGGCGTGGCGTACCGCTTACTGGTGGATACCAGCGCTGTGGGGGTCACGGCGGACACCGCCGCGGCAATTTCTAACGCGTTGGCCGTGGCCCACGATCAGGACCCGGCGGTACCCACGCGCGGTGCGGGGGACTTGGAAAAGCAGCTGAAGAATGCTTCCGGGGTGTATTCCGTCGCGATGGTTCCGCTCACCTCGCGCGAGGCCATCGAAGGGGCGGTCGGCGGGCTGAGTGGCGTGCGACTCAACGAGGAAGCAGCGATGGTTGCCGACGACGCCAGCTTCGCCCCCGACATCATGGCGCGCATCGGCGAAGAAGTCCGCGCAGATCTCGAGGGCGACGCCGGATGGAAGGTCGCGATCGTCAACGAGAACGGCAACGAGCTCGAAGATGTTGAGCTCCACGAGGCAGCACCTTCGCCCTCCATCACCGTGAGCCTTTCCCACAAGGTGCAAACTGCCGCCGAAAAAGCGCTCGAACCCATCAACGGGCAGAAAGCCATGATCGTGGCCATCCGTCCGTCGACTGGAGAGATTCTCGCCGTCGCCCAGACGAAAGCAGCGGACGAAGACGGCAACACCGCCATGATGGGGCAGTACCCGCCCGGCTCGACGTTCAAGATTCTGACGTCGTTCGCGGGCGTCGATAAGCAAGGCCTTTCTTCTGAATCCATCGTGCCGTGCCCGAGAACCATGGACATCTACGGGCGCACCGTGACCAACTACGCCGGCTTCGGGCTGGGCAGCGTCCCGCTGCAGACGGCGTTCGCACGTTCCTGCAACACGACGTTCGCCGACATCTCGACCAAACTCGCTCCCGGCGAACTGAAAGCTGTGGGCAAGCAATTCGGCCTCGGCGTCGACTACGACATCGCTGGACTCGACTCGCTGACCGGATCCATCCCCGAAGGCGAAGAACCGCTCGACCGCACCGAAGCCGGCTACGGCCAGGGCCTCGACCTTGCATCGCCGTTCGGCATGGCCCTCGTCTCCGCCACCGCAGCCCATGGATCCACTCCGCTGCCGTACCTCATCGCTGGACGCGACACCACCCCGAGCGAGAAAGCGCCGGCGCCTGATCCGCGCGCAATCGAGCAACTGCAGGGCATGATGAAGGCCGTCACCAGCCCCGGTGGAACAGCCTCCGGCATGAGCGCCGGCGGCGACATTCGCGGCAAGACCGGCGAGGCCGAGATCAACGGCGGGTCCCACTCCTGGTTCACCGGCTACCGCGACGACGACATCGCCTTTGCCACCCTCATCGTCCTCGGCGGCGGGTCCGAAGCCGCCGTCGCGGTCACCGACGCGATGCTGCGCAACATCGACGAAGCCGGTGCGCCGAAGCCGCAGCAGCCTTAGACGCACTCTGCAGGTGCCCGGAGCCGGATTCGGCGGCGAGGGGACGAGGACTAGCATGGTGCGCATGAATACTCGCGGAAAACTGACCCCCGGAAAACCCACGCCGATTCGCACGGTTCCCGAGACTATCGAGCGCCCCGAGTACGCTTGGAAGGACGAAGTCCAGGAGAACGTCGGTGAGCCGCTGATCCAGACGGCGGAGACCATCGAGAAGATGCGCGAAGCCTCCCGAATCGCCGCCAACGCTCTCGAAGCCGCCGGTGCCGCGGTCGCCCCCGGTGTGACCACCGACGAGATTGACCGCATCGCCCACGAGTACATGCTGGACCACGGGGCGTACCCGTCCACTCTCGGGTACCGCGGTTACACCAAGTCCTGCTGTGTCTCGCTCAACGAGATCGTCTGCCACGGAATCCCCGACACCACCGTGATCACAGACGGCGACATCTGCAACATCGACGTCACCGCCTACAAGAACGGCGTCCACGGCGACACCAACGCGACCTTCCTCGCCGGCGATGTCGCCGAGGAGAACCGTCTGCTCGTTGAGCGCACCAAGGAAGCCACCATGCGCGGTATCCGCGCAGCCAAGCCCGGCCGCCAGATCAACGTCATCGGCCGCGTCATCGAGTCCTACGCCAAGCGGTTCGGATACAACGTAGTCACCGACTTCACCGGGCACGGCGTGGGCACGACCTTCCACAACGGGCTCGTGGTGCTGCACTACGATTCCGACGCTTACACCGACGTCCTCGAACCCGGCATGACTCTCACGATTGAACCGATGATCAACATTGGCTCTCTCGACTACGACATCTGGGACGACGGATGGACTGTGCAGAACCGCGACGGCGAATACACCGCCCAGTTCGAGCACACCATCGTGATCACCGACGACGGGAACGAGATTCTCACTATTCCCGATTCGCAGCGTTAACACCCTGGGGCTCCAACGCGGGCAGGAGTGAGCACAGGTGCTCGAGGGGTGAGCGCAGTCTTGAACAACTTTCGGGCGCGGAACACCGCCCTCGCTGTCAGCGTCCGAACAGGAGGGTCATAGCACCGAACGGGTGAACCTTATTGGCCACCGGGAATCCCCGCGGGGAGCACCACACCGGTGAACCCCGAATGTTCTTGATTCGTCCGCGATGGTTCCGGTCCGGGTCGTCGTCGTTAGTCCGGTTGTGATACCTGCACAGCGGTGCCAAATTCGCCATGTTCGTGGGGCCGCCCCGCGACCACGCTTCGACGTGGTGGATTTCGCAATTATCCGAGGTTTGGCGACAGTCTGGAACGGGGCACGTGGTTGACGTTGCTCTTGCCAGGTCACGCTGTTTCTGGTTGGCGAATCGTTTGGTGTGGTAGAGATTGACGGCGCCGTGCTGGGGATGGAACGTGGCCACTTCGAGCTCCTCGCCGTAATGTTCAGCGAGAAACTCTGCGCCCGTCATCGTCGTGCCGTCGGTGAGACCCAGAACAGTTTCATCCCCGTCACCATTCAGTATGTCGATGTAAGACGGATACGGGATGAGAATCATCGGCCGTGGAATAGCGGGGGAGACAGTGGAATGGGGAGGGACAGCAGGTTCGTTGCTTTCCCCATTTCGGAGGCCGAGAATCTCAAGCAGGGCATCCACCATCTGCGGACCCGCGGGCCGATCCGCGGAAACGTGTCGGTTTAGCGCGAATTCGAGAGCCGCCATGTCACGCTCAGGGGCCATGACGCGCATTGGGCGCATTCTGCCCCGAGACCTGCCGAAGGCCATGGTTTTTCGCGGAGCGGGAGCCTTCTTTTCAGGCACGATGTCATCGGCTTTGCATTTCAGCGTGGTGAAATTGCCCCGGATGCTGAGTAAGCGGAAACGCAGGGCCCATTTTTCGCGCTCGACGGTGATGTGCTTGATGCGGAATTCGATGAGATAGAGCTGGTCGCTGGTGAACCCGCTCCTTTGGGCTGCTTCTCTGGCTTGTTTTTGCTTCCGGGTCCACTTCGTGGGGCCGAAATAGGTGTTGTGGACCGTTTCCCATTTCTTGACCGTGGCAGTGTCGAGACCCGCGTCGATGGCTTCCTGGGAGTCGAAGTACTCCAGGAAGTCAATCGGGTTCTTCAGCGACCCGAGCACTGCGGTGAAAGGGTTCATGGTTTTCAACCTAAACACCGCCGTCCCCGGTGGAAAGGGGGTGTCTACTGGAGTAGACACTACGCCCTGGGTGTCCTTCAGTAGTCAGGGAAGTCGAGGTCGAGGCCGAGGATGGCGTTCTCGGTGACCTCAGCAAGCGCAGGGTGCGTCCAGTACTGACGGCGGGCGACGTCGCGCAGATCGAGGTTGAACGCCAACACAGTGACCATTTGCTGGATCAATGTGGACGCCTGCGGTCCCATGTAGTGCGCGCCGAGCAACCTCGCGGTCTTTTTGTCGGCAATCAGCTTGACGACGCTCCCTTGGTCCTCCAGCGCCCACCCGTATGCGACATCGCCGTAGTTCTGGATCTTGGTGGTGACGTCGTAGCCGGCCTCGCGAGCTTGCTCCTCCGTCAGACCCACGGTGGCGAGCTGCGGGTACGTGAACACGGCGGACGGGACGTGGTCGTGCGGCATGGGCACCATGTCGGATGTGCTGGTGGCACCGGGGGCACCGGAGGCATCGCGTGCGCCAGCGGCCTGGAGGACGTTGTGGCGGACAGCTCGTAGCTCGGCGTTGGCGACATGCTTGAGCATGTAGGGGGAGGAGACGTCGCCGAGCGCCCAGATTCCGTCGGCGGTGGTGCGACCGTAATCGTCGACGACGATACGCCCGTTGTCGTGCATGTCCACACCAGCGGCAGCGAGGTTCATGCGGTCGCCGTTGGGGACACGCCCGGTGGCGACGAGGAGGGCGGAGGAGGTGAGGGAGGTGCCGTCGTCAAGGGTGAGCGTGACGCTGTTGTCGTCGTGGGACGCGCTGGACACCATGCGCCCGATGTGCGTTTCGTAGCGGGGCGCGACAAGCGCGTTGAAGCGGTCGTGAATGTCGGCGTCGAGGTGGCGCATGAGCGGGGAGCGGTTGACGATGCGCACGTGGGTGCCCAGCGACTGGAAGACGTGGGCGAATTCCATGGCGATGAAACCGCCGCCGAGGATCGTGATGGATTCGGGCTGCTCCGGCAGGCGCATGACATCTTCGTTGGTGAGGTACGGCACGCCGGATTCGGCGATGACCGGAGGGATGAAGGGGCGCGAACCGGCGGCGATGATGATGGTGTCGCCGGTGATCTCCACGTCCTCGCCGTCCAGAGTCGTCGACAGAGTTTTGGGGCCGGTGAACTGCGCGTGGCCGCGGAAAAGAGTGATGTTGGGGCACTCGTCCCCGCGGCGGTACTCTTCGCCGCCACGCGAGATGATGTCCACGCGGTGCCCGAAGACGCGGTCGACGATGGCGGGCCAGTCGGCGCCTTCGAAGGTGGTGTGGATGCCCAGGCGCTCCGACGTCGCGGCGGAGTGCGCAGTGTCAGCCGCGACCACGTACATCTTGGTGGGGATGCAGCCGGAGTTCAGGCACGTGCCGCCGAAGCGGGGGGCTTCCTCGATGATGGCGATGCTGGCGTCGTCGAATTCCGGGGTGGGAAACGAGTTCCCGGAGCCGGAGCCGATGATGATGTAGTCGAAGTGCATGGTCTAGCTTTCTGCGGTTGGGGTGGTCGCGAACGATGCCAGCCACTCGTCAGCTGCGGCGAAGGCGAGGTGGCGTGCGTGCGGCTGGGACAGGAATACGTCGTGCAGAGCGCCGGGGATCGGGCGGGTCTCGTTGGCGGCGGAGCTGAGCTGCGGTGCCCAGTGCTGGATCTGTTCGACGTCCAGGACAGTGTCGGCCGTGTCGGCGGCGGGGGAGTACGGCTTGCCCAAGTATGAGTGGGTGGAGCACAGGGTGAGGGTGGGCACGGCGGCGTCGGTGGTGGCATCGTGAAGCGTGCTTTGCCCCTCAAGGATAGCGTTGAGCCATCCCACGTACTTGTCGTGGCCGCCGAGCCGCTTTTTCTCGGTGTCGAAATCCCAGCTTCCGTGCAGCCCTTTATATATGGACTCGCCGTACGTGGACTCGCCGGAGATAGGCAACTTCAGGTTGGGCGCGATTTTCGCAGCAAGCTTGACGACGGGCCGCAGCACCTTCACCTGCCACTCCGCCACCTGCATGTCCACCCACGGGCTGTTGAGAATCATCCCGGCGACCTGCGCGTGGGTCTCGGGATCGTTCCGGCGGATGTGGTCGAGCCACAACGGGACAATGAGCCCGCCTGTGGAGTGCGGCAGAGGGATCACCGCGCCGTGTTTAGCGGCGATGAGGTTGGTGACTTTGGTCAGCTCGTCGTAGTAGGTGGCCATGTCGTTGGTGTGGTGCCAGCGCTGGCCGTCGCGGTGGGCGCGGCCGCACTTGTGCAGGTCCACGGCGTAGAACGGGTAGCCCTGCGCGGTGAAGTGCTCGGCCACGTGCGTCTGGAAGAAATAGTCCGACATTCCGTGTACCCAGAGCAGCGCGGGTTTGCCGGTGGGCGCGTCGTCGCCGGCTTTGACTAGCACAGCCACGTTTTCTCCCTCACCGTCCGGATCCGGACCGAGGGGGATGGTGGCTCGCCGGTAACTTTCGCCGAGCTGGTCGGTGGTCCATTCAAGGTCGTCGATGGGGAGGGGAGTGCTGGCGTTGTCTTTTGTGGATTTCATGGTCCTCCATCTTAGGGGTGGCCTTGAGGGGGTGGAGCCCGCACGGGAATGCGCGGTACCGCCTGAGTGAGGATTGTGGTTTTTGGGGGTATTCCTAGCGTTTAATGACAACGACAAATGCCGTGGAATGATTAGAGTAAGCTTCATCAGCATTACCCGATTATCGGATCGAAGAGGTCATTGAAAGTGTCAACACCGTATTCGCAGCAAAAAGCAGGCACAGGGAACGGAGACGAGGTTGATGTCCTCCTGATCGGCGCCGGCATTATGAGCGCCACCCTGGGTGCCATGATCCGTCAGCTGGAGCCGGAGTGGACGCAGCTGGTGTACGAGCGTCTCGACGGCCCTGCGCTCGAGTCCTCCTACCCGTGGAACAACGCCGGTACCGGTCACTCCGCTCTGTGCGAGCTGAACTACACGCCGGAGAAGAACGGCCGCATCGATGTCTCCAAGGCGCAGAACATCAACGAGAAGTTCCAGGTTTCGCGCCAGTTCTGGTCCCACCAGATCGAAGAAGGCGTGCTCACCGACCCGACCGAGTTCATTAACCCAGTCCCGCACGTCTCCTTCGCGCAGGGCGACGAGCAGATCGATTACCTCCGCCGCCGTTACGAGGCTCTGAGCGGCAACTACATGTTCCCGGACATGCAGTTCACCGATAACCGGGACGAGTTCGCTGAGAAGCTCCCGCTCATGGCCGCCGGCCGTGACTTCGACCGCGAGCACGTGGCTATCTCCTGGACCGACGCCGGCACCGATGTCAACTACGGTGCGCTGTCCAACCAGTTCTTCGACCACGCCAAGCAGGCCGGCACCGAGATCCGTTACGGCCACGAGGTGCAGAGCCTGAAGAAGAAGGGCAAGTTCTGGCACGTCAAGGTGAAGAACCTGCACACCGGCGACACCCTGGTGACTCGCGCTCGCTTCGTCTTCGTCGGCGCCGGTGGCTACGCCCTCGATCTGCTGCGTTCCGCGAGCGTGCCGGAGGTCCGCGGTTACGCAGGCTTCCCCATCTCGGGTGCATGGCTGCGCTCCACCAACCCGGAGCTGGTGGAGAAGCACCAGGCGAAGGTCTACGGCAAGGCCAAGGTCGGTGCTCCGCCGATGTCCGTGCCGCACCTGGACCTGCGTGTCGTGGACGGCAAGCAGTCCCTCCTCTTCGGCCCGTTCGGCGGCTGGACTCCGAAGTTCCTGAAGGAAGGCTCCTACCTGGACCTGTTCAAGTCGATCCGCCCGGACAATATTCCGTCCTACCTGGGCGTCGCGGCAACCAACTTCGACCTGGTGAAGTACCTGGTCGAGGAGGTGTTCAAGTCCTTCGACAGCCGTGTCGACGACCTGCGCGACTACATGCCGTCCGCAGAGAACAAGGACTGGGAAGCCGTCATCGCGGGCCAGCGCGTCCAGATCATCAAACCGGCTGCGCCGCCGCACTTCGGCTCCCTGGAGTTCGGCACCGCGCTGGTCAACGACCAGGACGGTTCCATCGCGGGTATTCTCGGCGCGTCGCCTGGCGCATCCATCGCCCCGGCAGCGATGCTGGAGCTTCTGGAGCGTTGCTTCGGCGAGCGCATGATCGAGTGGGGCCCGAAGCTCTACGACATGATTCCGACGTACGGCAAGTCTCTCAAGCGCCACCGCGACCTGTACGACCAGCAGTGGGAGTACACGCAGCGCGTGCTCAAGCTGGAGCAGTAAAAAGCGCTACGTTCCGCAGAACGTAACGTAGGGGGCATCCCCCTCGGGCTCGGCCATCCAGGCCGGGCCCGCTTTTGCGTTGTAGGGGTCCGTCACAGCGGCGAGAAGTTCCCGGTAGGCATCCAGATCCCCGCTCTGCTCCGCAGTCGTGATCGCCGCGTCGAGCATCTGGTTGCGTGGCACGAACACCGGACCGCTGTGGTGTTCGCGGTTGTGGGTGGTGATGTCGTCTGCCCGCCCGAGCTCTTCGGGGTCCGGGATGTGGGTGGACCACGCGCGGTTCCACACAGGCTCGATCTCCGACAGGACTTCGCGCATGGCGTCGGCGTTGCTCTCGGGCAGCAGAGCTTCCGCGAGGCGGGTGAGGTTCCACGCCATGATGTCGGGCTGATTGCCGAACGCGTAGCGGTGTCCGGTGTCGATGGACGAGTAGCAGGCGTCGCCGCGGAAGCACTCGGTGAAAGCGCATGGCCCGTAGTCGATGGTCTGACCGGACAGTGCGGTGTTGTCGGTGTTCATCACGCCGTGGACGAAGCCGAGGCGCATCCATTGCGCCACGAGGTCCAGCTGGCGCTCCATCACGGTGCTCAGTAGGTCCTCTGGGGTGTCGAACCCGGCGGCCCCGATCACGGCGGAGACCAGTTCCGGCGATTGCGTCGCGGCGTACTGCACCGACCCGACGCGCAAGTGGCTGCTTGCCACGCGCACGACCACGCCGCCGGGCACCGGACCCTGCTGCCGTAGTACAGTCTCGCCGGTGGTGAGCACGGCCAACGACCGGGTCGTGGGCACGCCGACGGCGTGCATGAACTCGCTGACCAGGTACTCGCGCAGCATCGGGCCAAGTGCTCCGCGGCCGTCCGAGCCCGGCTTGGAGAACGGGGTGGGGCCCGATCCCTTCAGCTGGATTTCTGCGCGGCCGTCCGGGCCGGGGAGGTCGCCGAGGAGGAGGGCGCGGCCGTCTCCAAGCAAGGGCACGAACTGGCCGAACTGGTGTCCTGCGTACGCGGTTGCGTGCCCGCCGTGTGTGCCCGTGAGCCAGCGGAGGCCGTCATCGCTGCGCAGCCACCCGCAATCGAGGCCGAGGGATTCGGCGAGCGGCTCGTTGAGCACCACGAGCTGCGGGTCGGGGAAGTCGGCGCCGCGCGCTTCGACCGCCATGGACGGCAGCGTGTCGGCGAAGGTGTGGGCGAGGTTCGGATGCGGCATGGCCACCACCCTAGACTTGGTGACCATGAACGGAAGTGTGACTCTTGTCGGCGGCGGCCCCGGCGCGTGGGACCTGATCACCGTTCGCGGGCTCCGCGCGCTGGAGGCCGCGGATGTGATCCTCACGGACCACCTGGGGCCGACGGATCAGCTGGATCAATTCTTGGACACGGACGGCAAGGAGATCGTCGATGTAGCGAAGCTGCCGTACGCGAAGCAGGTGGCGCAGGAGCGGATCAACGAGCTCCTGGTCGCCCACGCCCGCGACGGCAAGCGCGTCGTGCGGCTCAAGGGCGGGGACCCGTACGTGTTCGGCCGCGGCTTCGAGGAGCTCGCGGCGTGCGCGGAGGCGGGCGTGCCGTGCGAGGTCGTGCCGGGCGTGACCAGTGCGGTGTCGGTTCCCGCGGCTGTCGGGATCCCCGTGACGCAGCGCGGCGTGACGCATTCCTTCACTGTCGTGTCGGGGCACCTCGCACCGGAGGATCCGCGCTCGCTCGTCGACTGGGAGGCACTCGCGAAGGTTGGCGGCACAATCGTGGTGATCATGGGTGTGCGCCAGGTCCACGGAATCACGGCTGCGCTGCAGCGGGTCCTGCCGGCCACGACACCGGCGTCGATCATCCAGGACGGGGAGACCGCGCGGCAGCGGTCCTTCCGGACGAGCCTCGCCGACCTGGCCGACCTCATGGACCGCGAAAACGTGAGCAACCCCGCCGTCTACATCATTGGGGAGGTCGCAGGTCTTGCGCACGCTGGATAGCCTCATCGCGGACACGGCGCTTGTCCGCGCCTCTGCAACCACCCTCATCTGCCACGACCCCACCCTGGACCTCACGCGTACCGCCCTTGCCGCCGGCGGGCCGGTGGTGTTCCTGGATTCGGACTTTGCGCGCAGCCAAGAGGCAGCCGCACTCGGAGCTGTGGTGGCTGGCGATGTGCGCCTGGACTCGTTCTTAGCCGGATCTTCTGGCGCGGCCGTTGCTGTCGGGGAGATGCCGAAGTCGTTGGCCCGTCTGGACTATCTGGCGCGCTCGATCGCAGGTGCCGGGTACACGGACGTGCGGGTGGTCCTCGGCGCGAACAATAAGCACTTGTCGCGCGGAATGAATGCAGTGCTGGGGGAGTCCTTCGATGACGTATCGGCCTCGCTCGGCCGCGGCAAGTTCCGTTGTCTCGTGGCGTCCGGTCCGCGCGGGGTGGCCTACGAGCCGGTGCGCGGCGATGGTCTCGTCGCTATCGGCGGCGTGTTCTCCGGTGCGAAGCCCGACCGCGGCGGGGAGCTCCTGCGCTCGTGCCTGCCGGCGGAACCAGGGCGGTTGCTCGACCTTGGCTGCGGAAACGGTTCGGTCACCCGCGGTCTGGGAGGGGTGGCCACCGATTCCGACGCGGACGCGGTGCTCTCCGCCCGCGCCATCGGCATGGAGGCGACGTGGGACGATGCCGGATCGCAATTTGCCGATGCGTCCTTCGACACCATCGCGCTCAACCCGCCGTTCCACGACGGGACCACGGTGGACGCCACGCTCGTGCAGCAGCTTCTCGACGCCGCCGTGCGCCTCCTCACCCCCAGCGGCACGCTCTACTTGGTGCACAATTCTCACCTGCGCTACCGCGGGGAAGTAGAGCGACGCTTCAGTTCAGTGGAGCAGGTGGCGCGCGACAGGACGTTCACGGTCGTGCGGGCGACCCGCTGACCCGTTCTAGCCCAGCAGTTTCGGGAGGGCGCTGGCCGCGGTGTCCTCGACGACCACCTCGGCCAAATGAGACAGATCGGTGCGCATGGGGGTGACTTCGACGATGGGGATCTCGCGCGCGTGCGCCATGAGCGGCAGCCCGGCGGCGGGGTAGACCACGCCTGAGGTGCCCACGATCAATAGCGCGTCGGCCGTGCTCATGCGGCGCTCGGCCTCCGCCCACTCGTCTGTGGGGAGCGCTTCGCCGAACCACACCACTCCCGGACGGACCGGGCCGCCGCACACAGTGCAGGAGGGAGGAGTGATCTCTGCGACCGGCTCCTGGGGGAAGGGGATGGGGTGGGTAAAGGGGGCGTCGCAAAGCGAGCAGCGGAAGCTGAAAAGCGAACCGTGCAGATGAACGACGTCCTCGCTGCCCGCCCGCTCGTGCAGGTCGTCGATGTTCTGCGTGGTCACCGTCGTCTTCGGTGAGCGCGCGATGGCGATGTGGCCCGCGTTAGGCTCTGCTTGCTGCGCGAGCCGGGCGCGCCACAGGTACCACGCGAACATCGTCGCCGGGTCGTCGTGCCACGCGTCTGTTGACGCCATATCTTGCGGGTCCACGTTCTCCCACAGCCCCGTCTGCGCATCGCGGTACGTGGCGATACCGCTGTCAGCGCTCATGCCGGCACCGGTGAAGACCTCGATGTGCGAGGCGTTGGCGAGAATCTCCTGGGCGCGAGTGATGCTCATGGTTCCCAGGCTATGCGTTCGGCTGGGTGCGTGCTTCGGCGCTGAAAAATGGGAGCAACGAGTTGCGGAACGTCAACTTATTCGCTGCGGACGTCCGCGGTCCAGCAGATAATGTCCGAGATACGGCTGAGAAAATTCAACGAGGCCCCACCCGGCGGGAGAAATCAGATCGCGTTCGATGAGGCGGGCGCGAATGTCGGAAAGCGCCGTCGAGGGACGGCCGAGCTCCTCTGAGAGCGAGGACGAAGAGACTTCGTTCGAACCGGTTTCGGCCTCGATAGCAGCCATCGCCCGAAGGTATTCCATCTGTCGGGCAGGCACATCCCGCAAAGCTGGCTGGTGTACCTGAACCCCCAGCCGTTCGAGGGTGCGCGGAATTGCGTCCGACACTGAGTGGGCGTCGATACTGTCAGTGCCGAAAGCGTCGGCAGCTTCCCAAGATAGGAACCCCAGAAGCTGAACGAGGTAGGGGTAACCTTTGCTGAACTGAGCCGCGCGCTCAGCGTCTTCGAACGGCCTGCCACCGTCGCGGGCTGTATCAGAAAGAGCCGTGCGGGCGTCTTCCAACGTGAGAGGTCCGAGTTCGTAGTGACGGGCGCGCCGTAGGAACGTCGCCCCTGGAAGATCAAGGAGAGTGTTGATTCCGTGGGTGAGCCCGGCCATAGCGACGGCGACAGGCAAATCGTCGCGCACTAGATCCTGGTACGTCACGGCGACCTGGGTCAGATCCTCGGGGGAGGCGTCCTGCACTTCGTCGATGGTGATGAGCACGCCTGTAGCACGGAGATGTGAAAGGAGTTCGCGCAACTGAGTGGTGAGCCTGGGAACTGAGTCGGTGGTCTCCACATCGGTTCTCACCGACCCGATGCCAGCCACAGAAACCCCAGTGATGCGACGCTGCGGTGGAGGAGACAGACGGCGGATCGCTTCAGGGATCACAGATTGCATGAGTGATTCAGCAATCTGCTCCCGGGCTGAGGCACGCAGCACGACCCAGCCGTGCTGCGTCGCAATGTCTTCGAGTTCCGTGAGGAGCACAGTTTTTCCGATGCCACGCGATCCCGAGATCAAAAGAGAGCGGTCAGGGTTTCCAGCAGTCCCAGATAGTGCACGGTCGAAGTCGGTGAGCACTGTGGTGCGTCCTGCCCAGACGAGGGGGCTGGCTCCGAAGGTTGGGCGGAAGGGATTGTCCATGCTGGTCAGTGTAGCGCAACCGATAAACCGATAAATTCGCCTCGACCGATAAACCGATAAATTGCCGTGTGGTTCACAGTGTGCCCGCTCACGGAATGCGTGTGAACGTCTTCCTGTTTCAACTAGCCGATCTGTTCTTTGGTGTCGCAGTCGATCTTGGCGTACCGCCGGCCGTTTTTGTCCACGTTGTTCAGCGAATAATTCCCGCCGTAGGCGCGGCAGCCGGTGTAGGTGTCGGGGGCGTCGGCTGGCGCGGGCTGGTCCTGGGCTTCGCCAGGGGCGGGCGCGGCCTCGACGAGACATCCCGGATCGACGCCGAAAACCCCTTTTTGATCCGCCCGCGGGCCGGCCTCGGCAGCGAGGATCCGTTCGTAAAATTTCCGGTTCGGTTCGAACAGGACGGCGTGGGCGAATCCGTCGCGGACCATCCGCTCGTTGACGAAGTCGGTGCCTTTGAACACTCCGGCGAGCTCGCGGCCGTACCGGTCCTGTCGGTCCGCGTCGTATTCGAGCGTCACTTTTGTGCCTTCGGGCAGGAGCTCCTCAAGACGGTCCTTGGCTTCCTGAGCGAGGCACTCTTCAGGGGCACCGTCGTGGGCGAGCTCAGGGGCGTTGATATTGAGCAACCTCACCCGCTTGGTTCCCGACCAGGTGGACACGTCGACGGTATCGCCGTCGACGACGCACTCGACCGTCGTGCCGCTCCCCGCGACCACGGCTGCCGCAGCACCAGCACCCACGAGAATCACCGCGGCGATGCCTGCGATCCACTTCTTCATCGCTACTGCCTCCAGATGCCCGCGCTTAGAGAGCGAGGAACGGAACGACGCACACCGCGACGAGCAACACCACGACCACGAGCACGTACCGCTTCACCGGCGCATGTGCCCAGTTCAGGTCCACTTTGCCCTGGTTGAACGGAGACACCCACGTGACCATCGGGTCGTCGGGCGCGTTGTAAAAGCCCATCCCGGAACCTGCACCGAAATGCTTCTGGCGGGTGCGTTCCTCCTCGTCGGTGGGCATCGCCTCCATCTGCTTCGGCCAGCGGGAAAGTAGCACGAAAGTGTAGATCACCGCTGCAACGAGGCCGACACCCAGGACGACTAGCGAGGCCGTGCGGTACGACGCATACTCGGGGAAGACAAAGGTCAGCTCGAGCAGGCACATCGGCACGACGAGCGCCACCGCAATCCATGCCAGTGAACGGTCCGACACGCGCAATAGAGCTGCGGCTTTGTCGGCGGCGGAGTCCGAAAATGGGATTTCGGAGGTGGGGGAGACGGGGATTCGTCGATAAGCGATGCCCGGACGCGGAAGCGCCGCGAAGATGAGCGCCAGAAGCAGCAGCGAGTACCACGCGCCGAACGTCGCGGCGGGAAGGGACTTGGGCACCCAGCTGTCGACCTCGCCGGCCGGGCCGATGTGCGTGGGGATCTGCTCGGGCACCGCGTCGTAGCGCAGCACGATGACAGCGAACGTCAGCAGCGCCACGCCGAGCGCCACGCTGTACAAGGCACGTGAATTCACATGTCCACTGTAGTGGACACCACGAGACACCTGACCGCGACGGTGCAAGAATGGGTGCGGGGGAGAAAATGAACACAGACAAAGCAAGAGAGCTTATCGGGGCGTTAGTGTCCACTCGGGCGGCAGCTTCTGGAAATCGCGAACAAGGACGCCAAATCATTGAGGGGAACTCGTCGAGCTGTCTTCGAGGTGCGCTTTGCCGCGCGATCTCTATTCAGCGTTGGAAGCTTATGAACAGAAGTGGATCACCGTCGCCGCAGTAGCGGCCGGTGCGCCACGAGCGGTAGTGTGCGGTCGGTCAGCTGCACGACTGCTTGGGATGTGGGTGGTACCTCGCAAGGGGGAAAAGGTCGAACTCATGCTCCCCTCGGGAGCTTTGCCGCCGAAATCGAAATGGCCGCAAGGGGTTGTTTATTACCGCGACGGCTTCCTCGCCGACAACTTCGCGGAAGTCTACGGCATGCACATGACGACCTATGTGCGCACTGCCCTGCGACATCGCAGCACGTTACGGTTTTCTTGAAGGGCTCGTGGCCGTGGACTGGCTTTTGGGACACGGTGTAGTGACACGGAATCAGTTGCAGCTGGAAGTTCAGCGTATGCACGGACGGAAGGGAGTCGGGACGGTTCCAGAGGTAGTCCGTCATGCAATCGATTGCTCTGAGTCGCCTTACGAAAGCTATGCCCGGGGGCTTCTTATCGAGGCGGGCCTTGAGGTACGCGCGCAGGTGCAGATCGGGAGGTTTCGCGTTGACCTGCTCGTCGGACGGGTGATCGTCGAAGTGGACGGACAGGAAAAATACGACGGGGTCACCTACAAGCCGGTAGATGAGACATTGCGCTCGGGACGCGCACGGGAGAACCAGTTGCAGGACCGTGGTTATCTGGTGCGTCGTGTGTCGCCGCAGGCGCTCCGTCGCGATCCGCAGGGATTCGTGGAGCGGATCAGGCGCGCACTTGCTGTTTCGTAATGATCAAGGATCCGGCGTGTAACGGCGATCGAATAGCAGGTTTGCCTTTTGTGGTTTGCCTTTTGCGAATTTCCGGCTTCGGCGAACTGGGGTTTTGCGGCTCTCGACGTGCAAAAAGCAAACCACAAAAGGCAAACCTCCCTCAGCGCGCACGAGCACGCTTATCGACACCGCCCGCGCCCCCGGCCCCTCCTACACTACCAGGGTGAGCTGATTCGGGTCCTTGCTGTCCTCCCCGGGCAGTTCCGCGGTCATGCCGGCAGCCTCGGCGATTGCGGCGACCCCCTCGATGCCTCTCACCGAGTCCGCGTCGGGTGCGCTGGCCAGTACTCTCGCCAGCTCGCCCTTGTAGTGCTTGTTGAAGTGGCTGACCACCTTCCGGGACCCGTCGTCCTGCACCGACTCGACGCGGACGGTGACCGCGCCGGGCACTGGTCCGAGCTGTTGATACGCGCCGGAGCGCATGTCCACGATCAGTCCGCCGCCGAGGGCGGGGTCAGCCGCGGCGGCCAAGAGTGCGTCGGTGATGGCGGAACCCCAGCGGGCCTTCATGGTCGGTGCTGTGCCCTTCGCCCCCGTCTTTGACGGGGTGCCGCCGCCGCGAACCGGGAGCTTTGACCCGCCGGAGAGCCGGTACCGGGGGATGGTGTCGGTGCCGAGCACCACCCCGAACAGCGCGGACCCGATGGCGAGGTGGCCGATAGCGTCGTCTGAAAGGGTCGCGGCATTCAGGGCGTCGTACAGCACGCCGGTGTAGCGGTGGATGGCGGGCATGACGGGGGCCGAGCGCAACCCACGGTTCTCGGCCGCTTCTTCGCGCTTGCTCGCTGGGAGCTTGAGCGCGTCCATCATCTCGTCCACGTCGAGCGCGGCGAGGTCGTCCATGATGTCGGCGCGGATCGGGTCGAGGGAAGGAAACGACACGTCGATGCCGTCCATTTCCCCGCCGGGAGCCTTGGTTTCGGAGGGTGGGAGCACGATCAGCATGCCGTCAAAGCTACCGGGTAAACTCACCGGCATGATCACACGGTTGTCCACGCTGTTCCTGCGCACGTTGCGCGAAGATCCCGCCGATGCTGAGGTGCCCAGCCACAAGCTGCTGGTGCGCGCCGGGTATATCCGCCGCGCAGCGCCGGGCGTGTACTCGTGGCTGCCGCTGGGCTTGCGCGCGCTGCGCAACATCGAGGAGATCGTGCGCGAAGAGATGAACGCGATCGGCGCGCAGGAGTTGCTGTTCCCGGCGCTGCTGCCGCGCGAGCCGTACGAGGCGACGAACCGGTGGACGGAATACGGCGACGACCTGTTCCGTCTGAAGGACCGCAAGGGCGCCGACATGCTGCTGGGGCCGACGCACGAGGAGATGTTCACTGCGGCGGTGAAGGATCTGTACTCCTCGTACAAGGACTTCCCGGTCACGCTGTACCAGATCCAGACGAAGTACCGCGACGAGGCGCGTCCGCGTGCGGGTGTGCTGCGCGGCCGCGAGTTCGTGATGAAGGACAGCTACTCGTTCGACATGTCGGATGAGGGGCTCGACGAGTCGTACGCCAAGCACCGCGGTGCGTACCAGGCGATCTTCGACCGTGTGGGGTTGAAATACGAGATCTGCAAGGCGACGTCAGGCGCGATGGGCGGTTCCGCGTCGGAGGAATTCCTCGCGTACAGCGAGAACGGCGAGGACACGTTCGTCGTGTCCACTGCGGGCGATTTCGCGGCCAACGTTGAGGCTGTGGTCACTGTTCCGCCCGCGGAGCGCGCGATTGAGGGCCAGCCGGAGGCAGTCGTCCACGACACGCCGGCTTCGGAGACCATCGAGGCACTCGTCGAGTGGGCTCAGAGTGAGGGCGTGCTTATCGACGGCCGACCGGCCCAAGCCTCCGACACCCTCAAGTGCATGGTGGTGAAGATCAACGACCCCCGCCAGGTGGGCGAGGACGGCGAGCCAGTCGGGCCGCAGCTGGCTGGCGTGCTCATCCCGGGCGACCGTGAGCTGGACGAGAAGCGCCTTGAGGCATCTCTGGAACCGGCGACGTTCGAGCTGGCCAGCGAGGAGGACTTTGCGAAGAACCCGTTCCTGGTCAAGGGCTACGTCGGCCCGCGGGGCTTGGCGGCGAACGGCGTGAAGCTGTACGCGGATCCGCGTGTGGTGTCTGGCTCCTCGTGGATCACGGGCGCGGATGAGAAGCAGAAGCATGTTGTCGGGCTCGTGGCCGGCCGTGACTTCGAGGTGGACGAGTTCATCGAGGCCGCCGAGATCAAGGAGGGCGACCCGTCGCCGTCCGGCAACGGCACGGTGCAGCTCGCGCGCGGTATTGAGCTGGGCCACATCTTCCAGCTGGGCCGCAAGTACACCGAAGCGTTCGACGTGCAGATCCTCGATGAGAACGGCAAGCGCGCCGTGCCCACGATGGGGTCCTACGGCATCGGCATCACGCGCATGCTCGCCGTGATCGCGGAGCAGACCCACGACGACAAGGGGCTTGTGTGGCCGAAGGAGATCGCGCCGTACCAGGTGCACCTCGCCGTGGCCAACAAGGACGCCGCCGCGATGGAGGCAGGGGAGAAGCTCGTCGGCGAGTTCGAGGCCGCGGGAATCGACGTGCTTGTCGACGACCGCCCCAAAGTCTCCCCCGGCGTCAAGTTCAAGGATGCTGAGCTGCTGGGCATGCCCTTCATCGTGATCCTGGGCCGCGCCTTCGCCGACAGCATCATTGAGCTGCGCATCCGCGGCGGCGAGACCCTCGAGGTGCCCGCAGACCAGATCGTGGAGAAGGTCCAGGAGCTGGTCAACAGCTAGCTGGCTGAAAGGCTGGTCGCCGGTCGCGGCTCAACTGGCTTGCACGCCGGCTAGGCCCGTCACGCGGGTCCGCGCTGCGCGTGCGCGGCAAGGCGGATCGCGTCTTCGCGCCACTCAGTGGACTGGGCGTTGGCGGCTGTTCGACGCCACTTCTCGTTGACGCTAGCCTCGAGTTGCTTGACCAACGCAGCAGCCTCGGCCGGATTCGCAGGCTCGGTGTTGCCGGGCGTGAATTCGTAGCCGGGGGCGGGGGAGTCCCAGTCGGGGTGTTCCTCGCTGATGAGCGCACCGAGGGCCCGCACACGCTGGTCCGAGGCTTTTTTCAGTGCGGCGATGCGGTCCCGCAGGTCGGTGTCGGCGTGGGCGAGTGCGATATCGAGCCCGTACGAGAACGCGTTCTCCTCGGCCAGCATTGCGCGGACAGCCTCGAGGTCGTCCTCGTCGGTGACGGCGGAATCAGAGTCGGCATTGTCTTGGTCGGCGACGGGATCCAGTGTCACAGGCTCGAGAGCGAGCGCGTCGATGGCTTGGGCGATAACGAGGTCGACTGATTCGTCCGGCACCTTGTCAGCGGCCTCGACCGTGAGCGTCAGCAGCTCTTCCGCCTCGCCCGCTGCGGGCAGGTCGGTATCGCCATAAGTGACATCGCACGAGGATGGTACCTCGCCGGCATCGTTCGTTCCGCACAGTCGTCGTGCTTCGTCCTTGAGTTGCTCGGCGTGGAAAGCACGCATCTCGCTCCACTTGCCGTCGCCAAAGACCCTGTCGGCGGAGGCGTGCTGCGCCAGCGACATGATCTCCCCGTTGGCGCGCGGCCCGAAGACGTCGAGGGGAGAGCAGGCAGCCAACGGCGCGGCGAGGGCTGCGGTGAGGCAGGCGGCGAAGATACGGCTGGAGGATGTCACAGTGGGAGACTGTACCGCCCGCCGCACGCCCAACCCGTATGGTGGTGGCCATGGCATTTCCGGAAAGCGCAGAACTCGAGAACCTGATCCGTCCTGTCACCGACGCACGGGGGCTGGACATTGAGGCTGTGAAAACGGTCAAGGCGGGCAAGAAATCACAGGTGGTCGTCGCAGTAGCAGGCGATGAAGCGCCCACACTCGACCAGTTGGAGGAAGTCTCCAACGAGCTTTCCGAGCTTTTCGACGCCGCCGAGGACCGCGGCGACGTCAACTTCGGCGCCGGCTACACCCTCGAGGTGACCACTCCCGGAGTGGACCTCCCGTTGACGGAACCCCGCCATTGGCGACGCAACCGCGGCCGCCTGGTCACTGTAGGGGAAAAGAAGTACCGCGTCGGCGCACTGAGCGAGGCCGAAGACATCGTTGCGCTCATCGTTCCGGCCGAGAAGAAGAGCGGCGAGCCCGCAGTGGAACTCGCTCCCATTTCGTCCGTGTCCGGCGCGGTGGTAGAAATTGAGTTCAACGCTCCGCCAGCAAAAGAGCTCGAGCTGGCGGAGACAGACTTCAGCGGCGTTGAAGCTCTCGCGGACTCCGCAGAGGAGTAGACGCCCTGATAAACACTGAGAATCACCGAGAAACACTGCAAAATCGCTGCGAAGCAACCAGTACACCGAGCATCACCGAGCACGTAAGTAAGGACGACAAGTGAATATCGACATTGCTGCGCTTGAAGGGATCGAGAAGGAAGCGGGCATCCCGGTCGACGATCTGTTGACCACCATCGCCACCGCTTTGCTGAGTGCGTACCGCGAATCACGCGAAGAAAGTGGCCCTCTCGGCCGCGGTGGGGCACAGGCTAACTCGGCGGACGTGGTCGATTCGAAGGCGCGTGTGGACATTGACACTGAGACTGGACAGGTCGCAGTGTTGGTGAGCGAATTCGATGAGGACGGCAACGTCATCTCCGAGTATGACGACACCCCGGTGAATTTCTCGCGTGTGGGTGCGCTTGCGGTGCGCGAAGCCATCATCAAGCGCATGCGCTCCGCGGAAGCGACCCGCGCTTTCGACGAGTACTCCGGTCTGGAGGGCAAGGTCGTCTCCGGCATCGTACAGCGCGACGCGAACGCGAACGCCCGCGGCATCGTGGTGGTCCAGCTCGGTACCGAAGCCAACCCGCAGGACGGCATCCTGCTTCCGGCGGAGCAGATCCCGGGCGAGAAGCTCGAGCACGGCGACCGCATCAAGGCGTACGTGGTTGGCGTGACCACGGGGGACCGGAACACCACTGTCAACCTGTCACGCACGCACCCGGAGCTGGTCCGCGGCCTTTTCGCCCTCGAGGTGCCCGAAGTTGAAGACGGTTCCGTGGAGATCGTCGGCATCGCCCGCGAGGCTGGCCACCGCTCCAAGGTGGCGGTGAAGGGAACCGTGAAGGGCATCAACGCCAAGGGCGCGTGCATCGGCCCCAGGGGTGCCCGCGTGACCAACATCATGGAGGGGCTCAACGGGGAGAAGATCGATATTGTCGACTACTCCGACGACCCCGCCGTCTACGTGGGTAACTCCCTGGCGCCGTCGAAGGTGGTCAAGGTGGAGATCCTCAGCCTCGAGGACCAGACCGCGCGTGTGACAGTTCCGGACTACCAGCTCTCCCTGGCCATCGGCCGCGAAGGGCAGAACGCCCGCTTGGCGGCGCGACTGACCGGCTGGAAGATCGACATTCACTCCGACGCGGACCGTCCGGAATAAACCGTCCACTCGCGCGTTGAATATGCGTTGACAGCTCGGCCCCACGCCGCGCGCTGCCTAAGTGAACAACAAGTTACAAATCCGCGCGCCAATGGCGTATGGTTGATCCTTGGCTTCAATTCTGCCGAGGTGGCGGGGTGGGAGACGTCGATAAGCGAAAATGAGTAACCCGACACGAACCCGGACGTGCATAGCCACGCGCGAGGCGCGGCCGGACACTCAGCTTCTGCGCGTCGTCGTCGACCCCGACGATCCCACGCGGATCATCGCGGACCCGGGAAGGGGACTTCCTGGCCGCGGCGCGTGGATCACCCCCACCCTCGAAGCGTTTGAGCTGGCGGAGTCCCGCCGCGCCTTCGGGCGGGCCCTCCGGGTGTCCGCGAATGTGGATGCCAGCAATGTACGTGAGTACATCGCCGGTGAGAGTGAATCCTCGCCGGCGAACCGAAAGCAAGTAGTGAAAAGGACTAAAGAACTGATGAGTCTTCAACCATGAAGCAGAAAATGCATCAGCGATGAACGTCATGACCATCGTCTAGAGGTCATCCGCGTAGCCGCGGACTGTTGCCTCTAGCCCAACCACGAGGAGACAAGTGCCCGGAAAGCTACGCGTTCACGAACTGGCTAAACAGCTCGGCGTAACAAGTAAGGAATTGCTCGCCACCCTGAAAGAGGAAGGCGAGTTCGTTAAAACCGCTTCTTCCACCATCGAACCGCCGGTGGTGAAGAAGATGAAGGCGCTCTACGAAGAGCGCGGTGCCGGCGACGGCGCAAAGGGCGACAAGCCCGCTGCAGGGGCCAAGAAGCCTGCGCCGAAGAAACCGGCGGCCCCGAAACCTGCCGCGAAACCAGCGGCAAAGGACGCTACGAAGGACGAGGCCCCCAAGGCAAACGCACCGAAGCCTGGTGCGAAACAGCCTAGTGCGAAACCCGCGCCCAAACCGGCAGCTGCCAAGGATGCGCCGAAACCGGGTGCTGCCGGCACTGCAAGCCCGGCGCCAAAGCCGGGTGCCGCAGCAAAGCCGGGCCCGAAGCCCGCGCCGAAGGCTGCCCCGAAGCCGGGTGCGGACGCGGCCGACGGACGCGCGCCGAAGCCCGCCGCGCCAGGTCCGAAGCCTGCCGCGAAGCCAGGGCCCAAGCCGGGTGCAGAGGGTGGCTCCGCTATGCCGCGTCCTATGCCCAAGCCGGGCGGTCGCCCGCGTGTGGCCAACAACCCGTTCTCCTCGAACCAGGGCGGCCCGCGCCCGCAGCCGCGTCCCGGCGGCCGCGGTGGTG
>NZ_LT706965.1:181472-687219 GCF_900155535.1 Corynebacterium urinipleomorphum | reverse complement strand
GGCGGTGCCGGCGGTCCGATGGGTGGCGGCGGTTTCCGTGGACGCGGTGGCCGCCGCGGCGGAACCGCAGGCGCATTCGGGCGTCCGGGTGGCGCACCTGGCAAGGGCCGTAAGTCCAAGCGCCAGAAGCGCCACGAGTACGAGGAGATGCACGCACCGAACGTCGTCGGCGGCGTTCGCCTGCCCGACGGCGGCGGCAAGACCGTGCGTCTGCGTCAGGGTGCGACCTTGTCGGACCTCGCTGAGAAGATCGGAACCGAGGCATCGAACCTCGTCCAGGCTCTGTTCAATCTGGGCGAGATGGTGACGGCAACGCAGTCTGTCTCCGAGGAGACGCTGCAGTTGCTCGGTGCTGAGATCAACTACGAGGTGCAGATCGTCTCGCCGGAGGACGAGGACCGCGAGCTTCTCGAATCCTTTGACCTCCAGTTCGGCGAGGACGAGGGTGGCGACGAGGAACTCGAGCAGCGCCCGCCGGTGGTGTCCGTTATGGGCCACGTCGACCACGGTAAGACCCGCTTGCTGGACTCGATTCGCAATGCGAACGTGGGCCGCGGCGAGGCTGGTGGCATCACCCAGGGCATCGGTGCGTACCAGACCGAGGTCACCCTGGAGGACGAGCCGCGCAAGATCACGTTCCTGGATACCCCGGGCCACGAGGCGTTCACCGCCATGCGTGCCCGCGGTGCGAAGTCGACGGACTTGGCCATCCTCGTTGTGGCGGCGGATGACGGCGTCATGCCGCAGACCGTGGAGGCGATCAACCACGCCAAGGCAGCTGAGCTGCCCATCGTGGTTGCCGTGAACAAGGTGGATAAGGAAGACGCCCAGCCGGACAAGATCCGCGGGCAGCTCACCGAGTACGACCTCATCCCGGAGGAGTACGGCGGCGACACCATGTTCATCGACATCTCGGCGAAGAACGGCACGGGCATCGACGACTTGCTCGAGGCAGTCCTGCTCACGGCAGACGCGGCTCTCGAGCTGACCGCAAACCCGGACATGGATGCACAGGGTCTGGCCATCGAGTCCCACCTGGACCGCGGCCGCGGCCCGGTTTCCACCGTCATCGTCCAGCGCGGCACGCTCCGCGTCGGCGACTCCATCGTCGTAGGCGGCAACTTCGGCCGCGTGCGCCGCATGGTCGACGAGTGGGGCAACGACGTCGAGGAAGCGGGCCCGTCCCGCCCGGTTCAGGTCCAGGGCCTCAACGGTGTCCCGGGCCCCGGCGACAACTTGCTGGTGGTCGAGGACGACCGCGTGGCACGCCAGATCGCCGCACAGCGTGACGCACGTCAGCGCGCCGCAATGCAGGCACGCCGCAAGAAGCGCGTCTCCCTGGAGAACCTGGACCAGGCGCTCAAGGAGACCAACTCGCTCAACCTCATCCTCAAGGGCGACAACGCCGGTTCGGTGGAGGCCCTCGAGGAGGCTCTGCTCAAGATCGAGGTGGACGACGAGGTGGAGGTCAACATCATCGACCGCGGTGTCGGTGCTGTGACTCAGACCAACGTCTCGTTGGCTGCGGCGTCGGACGCCGTCATCGTGGCCTTCAACGTCCGCTCCGAGGGCAAGGCCACCGAGGAAGCTAACGAGGAAGGCGTGGAGATCCGCTACTACTCGGTGATCTACCAGGTCATCGACGATGTCGAGGCTGCTCTCAAGGGTATGCTCAAGCCCATTTACGAGGAGCGCGACCTCGGTTCCGCGGAGATCCGCCAGATCTTCAAGGCGTCCGCTGTCGGCCTCATCGCGGGTTGCATGGTCACCTCCGGCAAGGTCCGCCGCGGTGCCAAGGTCCGCCTCGTGCGCGACGGCAACGTGGTCACCCCGGACGCGACCATCGACTCGCTGCGCCGGGAGAAGGACGACGTCACCGAGGTGGATAAGGGTTACGAATGCGGCATGGTCCTGTCGTACCCGGACATCCAGGTCGACGACGAGATCCAGGTCTACGAGATGGTCGAGGTTCCGCGCACCTAACGCGTAATCGCTTATCGACGAAACTCTGTCGCACCCACGCCCCGCAGGCACCCGCCCGCGGGGCGTGGGTGTTGGTGGGGGACGCTACACTAAGGAAGCTGATTTGAAGAGCAGGAAGGGGAATCACAGTGGCTGACAACACCCGCGCGCAGCGCTTGGCCAAGCGGATTCAAACGATCGTGGCCACCGCGATTGAGCGGCAGATCAAGGACCGCCGGCTGGAGCTGGTCACTGTCACCGATGTCCGGGTCACCGGTGATCTGCACGACGCGACTGTGTACTACACCGTTCGCGGTGCCGGGATCGATGACGAACCCGACCTCGACCAGGCTGCGGAAGCATTGCACCGTGCCCGCGGACAGCTGCGAAAAATTATGGGGGATGAGCTGGGTGTCCGGTTCACTCCGACGTTGAGTTTTGAGCTGGATACGGTGCCGGAGGCGTCGGCACGCATGGAAGAGTTGCTTGCCCGCGCACGCGCGCGCGACGAAGAACTCGCCGAGCTGAAGCGGAACGCGACTCCGGCGGGTGAAGCGGATCCGTACAAAACGAGGGATGAGTAAATGACGTCCCCGGCCACTCTTTTCGCTCCCGGTGAGGGGGATTTCGCGGCAGTGGCGGCGCGGCTCACATCGGCCGACGTCGTGCACATTGTCACTCACATCCGTCCAGACGCGGATGCGGTGGGATCAGCCTCCGGCTTGGCGCTCGCGTTGCGCGAGTTGGGGATCGCGGCGGATGTCCACATCGGGCAAAGTGAGCCGTGGTCGGAGAACCTCGCCTCTATTCCGGGAGTGGACGAGGTCATTCTCGGCGAGGAGTTGCCTGCGGACGGACTCGTGGTGACTACAGACTGCGCTTCCCTCGACCGCACGGGGCGTTTCCGGCAGGCGCTGGAAGCTGACCCGTCGCGCGTCGTGGTGATCGACCACCATGCGTCGAACCCGGGCTTCGGCGGACTTAATCTTGTGCTCCCGTCTGAGTCGACGACGGTGATCATCCGCGAGCTCATGCGGTACCTGGGTGTGAGCCTGACCCCTGAGATCGCGTATTGCCTGTACGCGGGTTTGGTCACGGACACCGGAAGTTTCCGGTGGGGGACGCCGCGCATGCACATCCTGGCGGCGGAGCTGCTCGACAACGGGGTAGAACCGCGCGCCGCGGGCATGGACCTCATGGATGCGGTGTCCCCAAATGACTTGAAGCTCATGGGCGAGGTGATGGCCGGAATGCAAACACTTGCCGCTGGCCGCCTCACGCTGTCGGTGCTGCGTATCGACGACGCGCATCTCGATGGCATGAACCAGACCGCCGTGGAATCCATCATCGAATACTCGCGCGCCTTGACCGGAAGCGATATCGGTGTGGTGTTCAAAGAGATCCACCCGGGCTATTGGTCGGTCTCGCTTCGTTCGACCGTGCTCAACATGGCCGAGGTCGCAGCTGTGCACGGCGGCGGCGGGCACATTCCCGCGGCAGGTTACTCCGTTGCCGGACCCGTCGAAGAAGCTATCAGGGCCCTGCAGCGCTCGATCGCGGAAATGGCACCGGCGCAGTGACAGGAGCGACGGAGCAGCCCCCTCACACTGCGTCCGAGTCATCTGTGACTCTGCGCCGCGTTCTCGCCCTCGCGTTACCGGCGCTCGGCGTGCTGGCAGCTAATCCGCTTTACTTGCTGCTCGACACCGCCGTTATCGGCCGCCTCGGTGCTGGCCAACTCGCAGCTCTCGCCGCGGGTGCTACGGTTCAGTCCACCGTGACGACACAACTGACTTTCCTGTCATACGGCACCACGGCGCGTTCCTCGCGTTTCTACGGTGCGGGCAAGAAACAGCGCGCCATTGCTGAAGGAGTGCAGGCAACCTGGGTCGCACTCGGGGTGGGCCTCCTGCTGGCTACGGTGGTGTGGATCTTCGCGCGGCCGATCGCGCTCTTCCTCACCAACGACGCTGGGACGGCTGACATGGCGGTGCAGTGGATGCGGGTGGCAGCGTTCGCGATCCCCCTCACATTGATCATCATGGCTGGAAATGGGTGGTTGCGCGGGATCCAGAACACAAAGCTGCCGTTTTACCTCACTCTGTGCGGGCTGGTTCCCGGCGCGGTCGCGTTGCCGTTCCTGGTGGGCCGGTTCGGGCTCGTGGGCTCAGCGGTAGCCAACGTCATCGGCATGGGTCTCACGGCGGCTGGCTTTTTGGTGGCACTCGTCGTGGCGCACTCCGGTTCCTGGGCACCGAACGGCCGGGTGATAGCCCGGCAGCTGGTGCTCGGCCGCGACCTGATCTTGCGCTCGCTGTCGTTCCAAGTGGCGTTCGTCTCGGCGGCGGCCGTCGCGGGTCGGGTGAGTGTCGCCGCGTTGGCGGCGCACCAGGTGATGCTGCAGCTGTGGAACTTTCTCACCCTTGTGCTGGATTCGCTGGCCATCGCCGCGCAGACGCTCACCGGGTCGGCGTTAGGGACTGGGCGGATCAGCGAAGCCCGTGCGGTAGGCGAGAAAGTCACCCGCCTTTCCCTGTGGTTCGCTCTCACGCTGGCAGCGGTCTTCGCGGTCGGAGGCCCGTTCATCCGGCGTCTATTCACTATCGATGAGGCGGTGCTGGATGCGATGGCGGTGCCGTGGTGGCTGCTCATCGCGATGATTGCGGCGGGCGGGGTGCTCTTTGCCCTTGACGGCGTGCTGCTGGGTGCCGGTGATGCCGCATTCCTGCGCACACTCACGCTCAGCTCGGTACTGGTCGGCTTTTTGCCCGGGATCGCCATCGCGTACTGGGCGGGTACTGGCCTGACGGGGATCTGGTGCGGGCTGGCAGCCATGATTGTGGTGCGCCTGGTGGGCGATGTGTGGCGCTTCTACTCCATGCGCTGGGCGAGCCTGGACCAGCCGGACGACTAGGCTCACTGAAACACAGCGAGAAAGGGCGAGGATGACGACGACACTGTGGGCCGTTTCGGACCTTCACGCCGCGGTGAAAGCGAACCGCCCACGCGTTGAGGAAATCGTCCCGGCGCACTCGTCGGACTGGCTGATTGTCGCTGGTGACGTGGCGGAGCGCACCGAACTGATCGTGCAGATCATGGCGTCACTAGTCCAGCGCTTTGACACTGTGATCTGGGTGCCGGGTAACCACGAGTTGTTCGCCCGTGGCACCGACCGGTACACGGGACGGGAGAAATACACCGACCTGGTGAACAAATTGCGTTCTCTTGGCGTGATCACGCCCGAGGACCCGTATCCGGTCTTCGGCGGAGTGACCATTGTGCCCTTGTTCACCTTGTACGACTACTCCTTCCGGCAGCCCACGTCGACGGTGGAGGAGGCCCTAGCGCGGGCACGGGAGAAAGAGATCATGTTCACCGATGAGGTGGCCATCGCCCCATTCGTGGATATCCGCGCGTGGTGCTGGGACCGCCTGGCGTATTCGACGAGGCGGCTATCACGGATCGAGGGGCCGACGATCCTGATCAACCACTGGCCGCTCGTGCAGGAACCCACCGACAGGATGTGGCTGCGTGAGGCAGCGCTGTGGTGCGGCACTCGTCATACCCGTGGATGGGGGACGCGCTACAACGCCCAGGCGGTCATTTACGGGCATCTGCACATGCCGGGAGTACAGACTATCGACGGGGTGGACCACATCGAAGTCTCTCTGGGCTACCCGGATGAGTGGAAGCGGCGGACTGATCCGCCTGCGTGGCCGTATCCGGTGATGGAGGTGGGACGGTGATCGTCGATAAGCTGTTTCCTGCCCCTGCCCGCGTGGTGTTTCTGAGGACGGATACGAATGCGGATCTGACGAATTACAACGACCTGCACCCGGCGGAACGCGTGGTGGTCAGCCGTGCGGTGGACAACCGTAAGGGAGAGTTCGGTGATGCGCGGTGGTGCGCGCATGAGGCACTGAAGGAACTGGGGATGGACGCCTCCAGCGCGATCCTTAAAGGGGAGAAGGGCATGCCGCTGTGGCCGGAGGGCTACACCGGATCGCTCACTCACACGGACGGTCTGCGCGTGGCGGTCGCGGCGCCAACGGATGCGCTGCGCTCAGTCGGCATCGACGCAGAACCGGCGCAACCGTTGCCGGAAGGCGTGCTCGACCAGATTGCCCGCTCGCCGGAGCGCCACTGGGTGGACCTGCAGAAGGCTGCTGGCAACGACTGGGCCGACCGCCTCCTGTTCTGCGCTAAAGAGGCCACCTACAAGGCGTGGTTCCCCATGACCATGCGGTGGCTGGGATTCGAGGACGCCGAGATCGACATCCGCCCCGACGGCACGTTCATTTCGTACCTGCTCGCCCGGCCGGCACCGGTGCCGTTCATTGAGGGCCGGTGGCTTGTGCGGTCGGGGTACGTTTGTGCGGCGACATTCGTGCCGGCGGCGCATTGAATTAGAGGGTGGAGGGGCGGGCGACGAAGACCGTCGATAAGCGGTTGCCTTTTTCTTTGACTAGCGCGACGGCCCTGCGGTCCGGTCCGACGGCGGCGTGGACGCCCTTCACACCGCGGGGTTCCAGCCATTTGCCCATTGCGAGCGCCGCGTACTCGTCGGCGGTGACGTTGAGCACGGGCCACGCGGTGGTCAATGCCTCGTCGAGGGTGAGGGACAACGCGGGGTGATCGGAGAGTTCCTCGAGGGTGCGCGCGTGCTCGAGGGTGAACGGGCCGGACGCCTCGCGGCGCAGCGCGGTGAGGTGCCCGCCCACCCCGAGCGCCTCGCCCATGTCGCGCGCGAGCGAACGGATGTAGGTGCCCGACGAGCAATGCACGCGCGCGTCCACGTCCACGAATGCGCCGTCGCGCCGGATCTGCGAGACGCCGAAGCTGAAGATCGTCACGGGGCGCGGGGGAATCTCCACGTCCTTGCCCTCGCGGACGAGCTCGTGTGCGCGCTTGCCGTCGATCTTGATCGCGGAGACCTTCGACGGAACCTGCATGATCTCGCCTGTCAGTGCGTCGACCTGAGCCATGATCTCGTCGTCGGTGAGGTGCCCGGCATCTGTGTCGCTGAGCACCTCACCCTCAGCGTCGTCTGTGCTCGTCGCGGCTCCGAGCCGGATCGTGGTGGAGTAGACCTTGTCATCGGCGACGAGGTGCGCGAGCAGTTTCGTCCCGCGCTCGATGCCCGCCACGAGTACACCGGTGGCCATCGGGTCGAGCGTGCCCGCGTGCCCCACCTTCCGCGTCCCGAAAATGCGCCGCAGACGCGCGACGACATCATGGCTGGTCATGCCAGCTGGCTTATCCACGACGACCACGCCCGCGCGTGAAAGCTGATCTGCGTTTTGGCCCACGTTCATAGTCACCACACTATGCACTACGCTTTCCGGCGTGGATATTTTGTCTGGGCTCGGCCAGGTTCCCGCCGACATGCGCGACCCCGTTGTCACCATCGGTGTCTTCGACGGCGTGCACCGCGGCCACCAGAAGCTCATCCGGCGGGCGGTTGACCTCGCCCGCGAGGCTGGGGTGGATTCCGTGGTGATGACGTTCGACCCGCACCCGGTGAAGATTTTCGCGCCCGAGCGCACCCCGGACACGTTGCTGCCGCTCACGGAGCGCGCCCGTCTGATCGGCGAGCTGGGCGTCGACCACCTGCTGGTCATCGACTTCACGAAAGAGCTCGCCGGGGTGAGCCCCGAGGAGTATTTCCGTTCCGTGATCGTGGAGACGCTGCACGCTTCGCGCGTGGTTGTGGGGGAGAACTTCACTTTCGGTGCGGGTGCGTCGGGCACCGCGCAGACAATGCTTGCGCTCGGGGAGAAGTACCAAGTTGACGTCGATGTCGTTTCGCTGCTTTTCGACGGCACCGAGCGCGTCTGCTCCACCGCCATCCGCGACGCCCTCCGCGGCGGCGACGTCGCCGCGGCCTCCGAGTTCCTGGGCCGCGAATTCTCCGTGACCGCTGAGGTGGAGCGCGGCGCGGGCCGCGGCGGCAGGGAACTCGGGTACCCGACTGCCAACCAGTACGCAGCGGACACCGACGCTGTTCCCGCCGACGGTGTCTACGCCGGATGGTTCACTGTGCTGCCAGATTCGGAGGCCGGGGACTCGGAGGCTCTCGGGTCCATCGAAGGCGACATGGAGCCCGGCATCCGGTACCCGGCGGCGATCTCCGTGGGCACGAACCCCACCTTCGGCGACCACCGCCGCAGCATCGAGTCTTTCGTGCTCGACCGGGACGCCGACCTGTACGGCCGTGTTGCCCGAGTTGAATTCATTGCCAAGGTGCGCGACATGGTGAAATTCGACTCAGTTGACGAGCTGCTGGAGAACATGGCCCGCGATGTCGCCCGCGTCCGGGAAATCTTGTCTTAACCTGTCGCAGCCCGCTGGTTGAGACGGGCTAGTGTGGTGTGCCATGACCCGCAAAATGATTCTGGATCTGGACACCGGCATCGACGATGCCCTCGCCCTCGCATACGCCCTCGGCTCCGAGGAAGTGGACCTCATCGGAGTGACCGGCACGTACGGCAACGTCTTGGTGGAGACCGGCGTGCGCAATACCCTGGCCATCCTCGAGCTCTTCGGCCGCACTGACGTTCCCGTCTACGCAGGGCCGGGCCACGCCAGCGCGAAGGAGTCCTTCGAGGTGCTGGAGATCTCCGAGTTCATTCACGGCAAGAACGGTGTGGGCGAGGCGCAGCTGCCGGAGCCGACCCGTTCGGTGGAGACGAAGTCCGCCGTGGACTTCCTCGTCGAGTCCGTGGAACAGTACGGCGACGAGCTGGTCATTGTGCCCACCGGCCCGTCTACCACGATTGCCGCTGCGGCGAAGGTGAGCCAGACGTTCGCCGATAACGCGCACATTGTCATGATGGGTGGCGCACTCACCGTTCCGGGCAACGTCTCCCCGTGGGCGGAGGCGAATGTCAACCAGGACCCTGAGGCCACCGACGCGATTTTCCGCCGCCTCACCGACATCACCATGATCGGCCTGGATGTCACCCTGCAGACCCTCCTGACGGTGGAGGAGACCGCGAAGTGGGAAGCGCTGGGCACCCCGGGCGGCGACTTTTTGGCGGCAGCGACGAATTACTACATCGACGCCTACAAGACCACCGCGCCGCACCTCGGCGGCTGCGGCCTGCACGACCCGCTGGCCGTCGGCGTGGCCATCGACCCGACGCTGGTGGACACCCTGGACATCAACCTCAAGGTCGACACCGAGGGCGAGACCCGCGGCCGCACCATCGGCGACGAGACCCGCCTCAACGACGAGAAGAAGACCGCCAAGGTCGCCGTGGGCGTGGACAAGACGCGTTTCCTCGACGAATTCATGCGCCGCCTGACGGACCTCGCCGCCGCGACGAGCTAAGCGCGATTAACAGTTGTCGGTGCCCGTGCGCTAGCATGACTTTCTCGGTAACGGCTCCGCGCTGTGCTCAGTGCAGCGTGGCACGACTGTGGTTCGCAGCAGTCGCCGGCACCGCTTCCCTTGAGTGGGGAGATCCGCAGAATGCGAACTGAAATAACCAAGGAGACTGAACAATGGCTTTGACCACTGAGAAGAAGGCAGAGATCCTCAAGGAGTACGGCCTGCACGAGACCGACACCGGCTCCCCGGAGGCCCAGGTCGCACTGCTCACCGAGCGCATCAACAACCTCACCGAGCACCTCAAGGACCACAAGCACGACCACCACTCCCGCCGTGGTCTGCTGCTGCTCGTCGGTCGCCGCCGCGGCCTGCTGAAGTACCTGCGCGAGAACAATGTTGAGCGCTACCGTGAGCTCATCGCCCGCCTGGGTCTGCGCCGCTAGTCCAGCGCGCTAGCGTGGCTGCCGCCCAGCCGGCACCTTAGCGCCCAGTTCATCCGCCGTTGTGGATGAACTGGGCGTTTTTCCATGTGTGCTGGTAGCATGCCTGGTTGTTGCATCTAGGAACATCCAACGGCGGCACCGATGATCGCCATAAAGACGAGAACCCCATGGAAAGGGATCTGTTGAGCAAGCACCAGAAACACACCCCGGACAATTCAGTCGAATTCAACGTCGACGAGGAATACGGAATCACCGACGCAGTAGCCGTCCTGGATAACGGCGACTTCGGTGAGCGCACCGTCCGGTTCGAGACCGGTCAGCTCGCCCGCCAGGCGGACGGTTCTGTGACCACCTACCTTGACGACGAGACGATGCTGCTGGCCACCACCACGGCATCGAACCAGCCGCGCGAGGGCTTCGACTTCTTCCCGCTCACTGTCGACGTGGAAGAGCGCATGTACGCCGCGGGCAAGATCCCGGGTTCGTTCTTCCGCCGTGAGGGCCGCCCGTCCACCGAGGCGATCCTGGCGTGCCGTCTCATCGACCGTCCGCTGCGCCCGACCTTTGTCAAGGGTCTGCGCAACGAGGTCCAGGTCGTCATCACCGTCATGAGCTGGGACCCGGAGGAGTACTACGACGTCGTGGCCATCAACGGCGCATCCGCTGCCACGCAGCTGTCGGGCCTGCCGGTTTCCGGTGCCGTCGGCGGCGTGCGCATGGCGCTCATCGCCGATGAGGACCACCCGAACGGCCAGTGGGTGGCATTCCCGAACCACGAGCAGCACGAGCAGGCCGTCTTCGAGATGGTCGTCGCCGGCCGCATCGTGGAGAAGAAGAAGGGCCGCAAAAAGGTCGAGGACGTCGCGATCATGATGGTGGAGGCGGGGGCTGGCGCGAACGTCGTCAAGCTTGTCGAGGATGGCGCACCTGCGCCGACCGAGTCCACGGTCGCGGAAGGCCTCGAGGCTGCGAAGCCCTTCATCAGGACGCTGTGCGAGGCGCAGAAGGGCCTGGCGGAGCGCACCGCGAAGGAGACCCAGGAGTTCCCGCTCTTCCCGCCGTACAGCGACGAGGTCTTCGACGCTGTGGAGAAGAAGGCGTCCAAGAAGCTCTCCAAGCTGCTCACCATCAAGGGCAAGGGCGAGCGCGACGACGCCACTAACGCCTACATGGAAGAGATCGAGGCGGACCTGCTCGACTCCCTCCCAGGCGAGGATGACGCGGACGCATCCAAGCAGATCCGCGCCGCGTACAACGCCGTAATGAAGCAGATCGTGCGCAACAAGATCCTCACCGAGGGCTTCCGTATCGACGGCCGCGGGGTCACCGACATCCGCGACCTCGAGGTCGAAGTCGAACTGGTTCCCCGTGCCCACGGCTCCTCGCTGTTCGAGCGCGGCGAGACCCAGATCCTCGGCGTGACCACCCTGGACATGCTGAAGATGGAGCAGCAGCTGGACTCCCTCCACCCGGAGACGTCCAAGCACTACATCCACCACTACAACTTCCCGCCGTACTCTACAGGCGAGACCGGCCGCGTCGGCTCCCCGAAGCGCCGCGAGATCGGCCACGGTGCGCTCGCCGAGCGCGCCCTCGTGCCGGTGATCCCATCCAAGGAGGAGTTCCCGTACACGATCCGCCAGGTGTCCGAGGCGCTGGGCTCGAATGGTTCGACATCCATGGGTTCGGTGTGCGCGTCTACATTGTCGCTGTACAACGCCGGCGTTCCGCTGGCTGCTCCGGTCGCCGGCATCGCCATGGGCCTTGTCTCGGGTGAGGTCGACGGCGAAACTAAGTACGTCGCGCTGACCGACATCCTCGGCGCTGAGGACGCGTTCGGTGACATGGACTTCAAGGTCGCCGGCACCTCCGAGTTCATCACCGCCCTGCAGCTGGACACCAAGCTCGACGGCATTCCGTCCGACGTTCTGGCCGGCGCGCTGACGCAGGCGAAGGATGCCCGCGAGGCGATCCTGGACACCATGGCCGAGATCATCGAGGGCCCGGACGAGATGAGCCCGCTCGCCCCGAAGATCACCACCGTCAAAGTCCCTGTGTCCAAGATCGGCGAGGTCATCGGGCCCAAAGGCAAGACGATCAACCAGATCACCGAGGACACTGGCGCTGATGTCTCCATTGAGGACGACGGAACGATTTACGTTTCGGCCGCAACGGGTGAAGCTGCCGATGCCGCGATTGAGAAGATCAACTCCATCGCCAACCCGCAGCAGCCGAAGGTCGGGGAGCGCTACCTGGGCACCGTGGTCAAGACCGTTGCCTTCGGAGCCTTCGTGTCGCTGACCCCGGGCCGCGACGGCCTGGTGCACATCTCCAAGCTCGGCGGCAGCAAGCGCATCGAGAATGTCGAAGACGTGGTCAATGTCGGCGACAAGATCGAGGTGGAGATCGCCGACATTGATAACCGCGGCAAGATCTCCCTCGTTCCGGTCAACGAGGATGAGGACGACGAGTAAACGTCAAGCCTCTGACACATCAGCTGGGGCGACGAACGGGCGGAGCTCGGAGTCGTCCCGCTGGGACCCTCGTGTGTGGCACCGCAAGGTGTCGCGTCCCGTGTCGGTGTGGATGGGGGTCTTCGTCCTTGTCGGCCTCGCGCACCCCTTTGTTCCGGAGTCGCGCTGGCTGCTCATCCACATTTTCACCCTTGGCGTTCTCACGAATTCCATCATGGTGTGGTCCCAAAACCTCACCGAACGGTTCCTTCAACAGAGACTCCCGGAGTCGGCGCGACCAGCTCAACTGACCCGCTCCCGCCTGGTCAATGGCGGTGCCGTTGCGGTCCTGGTGGGACAGTTGTTCAGCACAACCGCTTGGCACTGGATCATCACATGGTGCGGCGCCGGGCTGATGCTCGGTGCTGTGGGATGGCACGCGTGGAGCGTCGGCAAGCTCATTGCTTCATCTGAGCACCGTAAGCGGTTTCGCCCGGTTGCGTGGGGCTACGTGGCATCGGCGGTGAGCCTCGTTGTCGGCGGATGCTTCGGTGCCGCTCTCGCGCTGGATCTGCGGGGAGCCTGGCATCAGAGAATTCTTCTGGCGCACGTCTTGATGAACGTCGGCGGGTTCGTCGGATTCGCCGCGATGGCGTCGTTAGTGGTGCTGCTCCCGGCAATGTGGCGGATAAGGGTGTCGCCGGCACACCCGCGCATTGTGTTGGGTGTTGTGGGTGCGGGTCTTGCCCTCGCAGTCGCAGGCGCTCTGACCGGGGGTGGGCGAGTGCTCGGAATCGGTGTCCTCGTTTACGCCTCCGCGTGGGTGTGGGCGCTGCAAACGTGGTTGGCGGGTGTGCTGTCGGCGATGACGCGCGACCGCTTCACTTATTCTTCTTTGTCCGCTCTGCTCGCTGTCGCGTGGCTCGTGGCATCGCTCGTGGCTTTCGGCACGTCCGCCCTACTTATCGACGGCTTCCTCGATCCCCTTTCTCCTCCCACCCTTCCTCTTCTCGTAGGGTTCGCCGCTCAGCTGCTCATTGGGACGATGAGTTACCTGATGCCCACAACGATTGGCGGCGGCCCGGCAGCGACGCGGGCGGGGCTGGCGGAGCTCAACCGCGCTGGGGTTACGCGTGTCATTGTGTTCAACCTGGCTTTGCTCGGGTGGCTCTTCGCACCGTCGTCGGTTGTGCGAATCGTGTGCAGCCTGGTGGCGTGCCTGTGCCTGGTTGTGTTCATCCCGCTCATGGCCCGGGGAGTTCGGGCGCAGCGCGCGGTGATCACGGATCACGCAGCTGCGCGGGGGATGCGGGATTAGTTCGTGACCACCACGTCGTAGACCATGCCCCGGGCTTTGTGCGACGCCATAGTGCACCAACCTTGAATGCTGGTGTCGAAGGTGCCAAAGTCGCGCACCACCGTCTCGCCCGGTGAAATCACGCCAGAGTATTGCGATCCGATTTTCAGGTCGTGTGTGCGGTCGTCTTCATTGGTGATCTTGAGAACGACCGGGGTCGAATTGTCCACCTCGATGCGTGCGGGAGAAAACCGCATGCCCGTGATGGTGATGTCTTGGATCACCGGACCCGACACCTTATCCGCACCATTCGAGCGCGAGTGAGCGAGCAAAGCCCCCGCGACCGCAGCGGTGACAATGAGGGCAACGATGACCCAAGCCGTGGCTTGCGCGCGGGAGGGCGACATTGATTGCGGTGACCCCATCAACGTCTATTTTTGAAAGTCGACCACAAGGCGGGTCGGCTCGTGCAAAACCGAGACCTTGTAGGGGCGCTTGGTGTCTAAGCCGACAATGTACTGTGAATCCGCCTCGAAGGTGCCGCCGTTGTACACCTCGACGATATTGCCGCTGGCGAGTCCGAGTTCTTTAGTCGCTGCGTATTTCGCATCGGTGGACATGTCGCCCGCAGTACCGTGGATCATCAGCTCAAGCTTGGCGTTTCCAGGCACTTCGAGAGGGAAGCCGGATGCCTGTTGTCGAGGGTCGTCGTTGTACCCGGCGTGGTACTGGGGTTCGCCGCGGCCGGCGAATTCGAAGACGAGGCGGTCGTAGTTGTCGTGGGAGCCGACACGGATGTCGGTCGTGCGAAGTTCGCCGTAGGAACCGCCGAATTCCTCTGTGGGCCCGGTGCTGTACTCCCCGTCGGTGAGCTGTTCGTCCACAGCTGCGGCGCGGGTGTCGTTGCTGGGAGGCGGCGTAGCCGTGCCAGGGCTGGAAGACTCAATCACCTGCTGCTCCCCAGTCGAGGAGCCAGGTGCGTTCACTGTCATGGCGGGCTCGGCGACATTGTCGTCGGAGCCACATGCGGCGAGCGCGGTGAAGGCCACACCTGCCACTAGTGTGACTGTTGTTGCCCTGAGTGACTTGAGTTTCATGAGTCCTACCATAGCTGTGCTGTCATGCCTGCGGCTGGAATGCGAACCCCGGTGGGTTGTGCATGGGTTGTGCACAGGCCCGAGGGAGGGGCGGGCAGGCGTTGTCGTACCACGGGGTTATGGTTGGTACGGACAACGTTCAACGAACAGTAATCGGTTAAAGCGAACATGCATCGCCGGCGCGAGCAAGCCGGCAGGAAGGCGAATCATGGCTATCAAGGTGGGAGTGCTCGGAGCGAAGGGCCGGGTCGGATCGGCAGTAGTCGCAGGTGTCAACGCGGCGGACGACTTGGAACTCGTAGCAGAAGTGGATGCTGGCGACTCTCTTGACCTGCTGGTGGAAAGCGGTGCGGAAGCTGTCGTTGATTTCACCACCCCGGGTGTTGTCATGGATAACCTGGAATTCTGCATCAACAACGGTATCCACGCTGTCGTGGGCACCACCGGCTTTGACGAGGAGCGTTACAACCAGGTTCGCGACTGGCTTGAAGCCAAGAACGGGGGAGAAGGCAACGGCGTCGGTGTGCTGATTGCCCCCAACTTCGCCATCTCTGCGGTGTTGGCCATGGCGTTCGCGCGCCAAGCAGCTCCGTTTTTCGACTCGGCTGAGGTCGTCGAGTACCACCACCCGAATAAGCTCGACGCCCCGTCGGGCACGGCGGTGAAGACGGCGCAGGGGATTGCGGAGGCTCGTCGAGAAGCGAAAATGGGCGCGATGCCGGACGCGACGGAACAAGCCCTCGACGGCTCCCGCGGCGCCGATGTCGACGGTGTCAAGGTGCATGCCGTGCGCATGCAGGGAATGGTCGCGCACGAGGAGATCATCTTCGGTACCACCGATCAATCGCTGGCCATCCGCCAGGATTCGTACGGCCGTGAGTCCTTTGTGCCGGGCGTGCTCACAGGCGTGCGCCAGGTCGCGGATCACCCCGGCCTGACGGTGGGCCTGGATAACTACCTGGGTCTTTAAATGACACAGAGCAAGAATTTGGACGTGCAGCTCATTGCAGCGACGTCGTTCGCGGCCCCCGCGGACGTGGAGTGGGAACAGGATTCCGTAGCCACGGAGGCGGAAGCGCTCGTCGAGTTTGCCGGGCGCGCCTGCTACGAGACCTTTGACAAACCGAACCCGCACACGGCGAGCAACGAGGCGTATCTGCGCCACATTCTCGAGGTGGGCCACGACGCGCTGCTCGAGCACGCGACCGCGACGCTGTACGTGCGCGGCCTTTCGCGCGCGGCGGGCAACGAGCTTCTCCGGCACCGCCACCTATCGTTCTCGCAGCTTTCCCAGCGCTTTGTGCCGGCGGGCGAATCGGATGTCGTCGTGCCCGCCGCGATCGCGGACGACGAGGAACTCGCGCGTATGTTCCTGGCCGCCGTCGACGAGACACGGTTCGTCTACGAAGAGCTCCTTCAGGCGCTGGAGAGCAACCTTGATGCCGAGCCGAACGCTCTTCTGCGCAAGAAAAAAGCGCGTCAAGCCGCCCGCGCAATCCTGCCCAACGCCACCGAGACCCGCTTCGTGGTCACCGGAAACTACCGGGCGTGGCGCGAATTCATCGCGGCGCGCGCGAGCGAGCACGCCGACACCGAAATCCGCGAACTTGCCGTTGCATGCCTGGAAATACTCAAGAAACAAGCGCCCGCGCTTTTCGACGACTTCCTCATCAGCACGCTTGCCGACGGCTCCGTGATGGCAACCAGCCCCTACGCCGGATAGGGCTACGCAGCTTGGCGGGGAAGAGAATGTACCCTGTATAACCATGGGCATTTCAACTAAAGCACAAATCGGTGCAGAAGAATTCGGCACTGTCGGTATTGCAATGGTCACCCCGTTCGACCGCGACGGCGAGCTGGACCTAGAAGCCGGGCGAAAGTTGGCTGCCCACCTAGTCGACAACGGTGTCGACTCTCTCATCCTTGGCGGCACTACGGGTGAGTCGCCCACAACATCCGCGGACGAGAAGATCGCCCTGATCAAGGCAGTGCGCGAGGAGCTCGGTGACCGGGTGAAGATCATGGCGGGCGCGGGTACCAACGACACGCGCTCCACTGTCGCGCTGGCCGAAGCATCGCGCGATGCCGGCGCCGACTCCCTCCTGGTGGTCACTCCGTACTACTCCAAGCCGTCTCAGGCCGGACTGCTGAAGCACTTCAGCGCCGTGGCGGAAGCTACCGATCTACCGATCTGCCTGTACGACATTCCGGGTCGCTCCGGCATTCCTATCGCCGGTTCCACGATCCGCGCCTTGGCTGAGCTGCCGACAGTGAAGGCTGTCAAAGACGCTAAGGGCGACATGCTGGAAGCCACCGCGATTATCAATGAGACCGGTCTGGCCTGGTACTCTGGCGACGACGTTCTCAACCTGCCGTGGTTCTCCATTGGTGCGACAGGAGTGATCTCCGTGATCGCCCACGCAGCCCCAGGTTTGATGAGAGAAATGGTGACAAGCTTCGAGGAAGGCGACCTCGCCCGTGCGCGGGAAATCAACGCCACCACCATGAGTGTGCTTGCTGGACAGCAGGCTGTGCTTGGTGGAGTGACATTTGCAAAAGCAGCCCTGCGCCTGCAGGGCTTTGAGGTCGGAGACCCCCGCCTGCCCGTTGTCGCAGCAGACGACAAGCAGATGGAGGCTCTGCGCCGAGACATGGAAAAGGCTGGAGTCCTATAAGCATGAACGAACCCCGCAATCGCTCCCGTAAAGTGACCCGCAAGGCGGGCCCGCCCGAGGCCGGAGACCAGCAACCGGTCTTCCGGGCCGCGGAGACTCAACCCGGCGACAACGGGGGCAACGGTTCCAACAACGGGAATAACGGCCGCAACCCCGACCACAGCAACGGCGGCGGCAACAATGGCGGCAACCACGCTGACCACGACGGCGGCAGCAACAACCGCGGCGGTAACGGCAACAATGGCGGTAACGGCGGACACCGTGGCGGTAACAACGGTGGCGGCGGCAACAACAATCGTGGCCGCGGACGGGGACGTGGTCGCGGCCGCGGAGGACGGGGCGGCGACAACCGCCGTAACCCGGTGAAGGGCATGCAGGGTGCGGACCTGACGAAGCGTCTGCCTGCGCCCCAGAAGCCCCCGCAGAACGGTCTGCGCATCTACGCCCTCGGCGGTATTTCCGAGATCGGCCGCAACATGACGGTCTTCGAGTACAACGGCCGTCTGCTCATCGTGGACTGCGGTGTCCTCTTCCCGTCGTCCGACGAGCCGGGTGTGGACCTGATCCTTCCGGACTTCGGGCCGATCGAGAACAAGCTGGACAAAGTTGAGGCTCTCGTGGTCACCCACGGCCACGAGGACCACATCGGTGCTATCCCGTGGCTGCTGAAGTTGCGCCCGGATATCCCGATCTACTCGGCGAAGTTCACCAATGCGCTCATCGCTGCGAAGACGCGGGAGCACCGCCAGCGTCCGAAGCTGCATGAGGTCAATGCCAAGTCCGAGATCACTGTCGGGCCGTATAACCTGCGTTTCTTCCATGTCGGCCACTCCATCCCGGATTGCCTTGGTGTGGTGATCAAGACTGGCGCTGGCACAGTGTGCATGACCGGTGACGTCAAGGTCGACATGACACCGTACGACAACAAGCCGACGGACCTTCCGGCGCTGGCACGCTACGGTGACGAAGGCATCGACCTGTTCCTCTGCGATTCCACGAACGCCACGATTTCGGGCATCTCCGCGTCGGAGGCAGGCATCGAGGAGACCCTCATCCGCCTTGTTCAGGCAGCGAAGCAGCGCGTCGTGCTGGCATCCTTCGCATCGAACGTGTCCCGTGTGCAGATGGCGGTCAACGCCGCTGTCGCCTCGGGGCGCAAGGTCGCCTTCAATGGCCGTTCCATGATCCGCAACATGGAAATCGCCGAAAAGATGAACTTGCTCAAGGCCCCGAAGGGAACGATCATCCCGATCGAGGAGGCTGCCAAGATGGCCCCCCACCGGGTCATGCTCATCACCACCGGTACGCAGGGTGAGCCGATGGCTGCGCTGTCACGCATGTCCCGCCGCGAGCACCGCCAGATCATTGTCCGCGACGGCGACACGATCATCCTGTCTTCGTCACTCATCCCGGGTAACGAGGAAGCTGTCTTCGCCGTGATCAACAACCTCGCCCAGATCGGCGCTAACGTGATCACCAGTGACGACGCCCACGTCCACGCGTCCGGCCACGGTTACGCCGGTGAGCTGCTGTTCCTGTACAACATGGCGCGCCCCCGCAACGCCATGCCGGTCCACGGCGAATGGCGCCACCTGCGTGCTAACAAGGAGCTGGCTATCGCCACCGGCGTGAAGCCGGAGAACACCGTGCTCGCGCAAAACGGTGTGGTGGTCGACATGGTGGACGGCAAAATCAAGGTTGCTGGCCAGTACCAGGTGGGCAACCTGTACGTCGACGGCACCACCATGGGCGACGTGGACCCGGATGTCTTGGCGGACCGCACCAACCTGGCCGCCGGCGGCGTTATCTCCATCACCTGCGTGATCGACGACCGTACCAGCCGCCTCATCGAGCGCCCGGCAGTGTCCACGACGGGTCTTGTCGACGATGACCGCGGTGTCCTGCCGGACCTCGTCGAGCTGGTGGAAAACACCATGTTCGATCTTGCGGCTGAAGGCGAGAACGACCCGTACCGCATGGTGCAGCAGATTCGTCGCCGCGTGTCCCGCACGATCGAGCAGAAGTACAAGCGCGAGCCGGTCATTCTCCCGACGGTGGTTCCGATGAGCGCCGACGATACTGCGCCGCTCAGTAACGAGGATGTCGAGTCCTCCCGCGAGTCGTTGTAGGAAACTTCAGACACCGACGTTCCTTAGCGCCTGACGGTGTCACCGGACGCTAGGCCCCAGCCACGCTAGGCTGGGGCCTATGTCGTTTGAGCAGAAAGAGCGCGATAAGCTAGCCCACTTGTTGCTCAAAGTAGGGCCGGATGCGCCCACGCTGTGCGAGGGGTGGACTACGGCTGACTTGGCCGCGCATTTGTACCTCCGCGAGCGCAAACCCTATCTTGCCGGCGGTTACTTCCTCCCAGCATTGAAATCTCTGACAGACGAGGCGCAAGCAAAGGTGAAGCAGCGCCAGTACAGCGATGTGGTTGATGAATGGGCCGCTGGCCCGCCTGTCTTCCTTAAACCGGTGGACAAGGCGATGAATACGTCGGAGCACTTCATTCACCATGAAGATGTTCGCCGCGGTGGGGGAGAGGTAGTTCCCCGGGAATTCTCCCGTGCGGTGGAAGGTGATCTGCTCAAGGCCGCGAAACTGATGGGCCATCTCTCACTGGGCAAGGTAGATGTGCCGGTAGTTCTCACCCCTCCGAACCACCCGCCGCTGACTCTCGGGGGCAAACGGGGTGTGGCGGATCAAGGCGACCGTGTGGTCCGGGTCAGTGGCGATCCGGGCGAGCTTTTGCTGTGGGTGACGGGGCGCGATGCCGTCGAGGTGGAGATCGACGGGGATCGGGCCGATACCAACAAAGTCAAGCGTCGACTCTAGACACATTTGAATTTAGTGGCGCTGGTGTGGCGCATGTGACTTAAGGTGCAACTGGGCATTACAGTTGTGGCCATGTCTGTCACGAGTACCCAGCGCCGCCAAAATGGCCGACCGAAGACCGGTCCGAAGAGCCGCGATTCCCGCACGGCAAGCGGGTATTCGCGCTCGTCCGCATCGGGCACGACCGTCGCGGCGGACACCGCCGATGAGCGGGTCGGCTCTGCAGTCGGCGCGGTTGGTCGTGGCATGGGGAATGCCGCGCGAGAAGTGACGGAAGCCTTCTCGTCTGTCGGCAGGAAAAGCAGCTCGCACAAGCGGTCGAGCGATAATCTTCTCGACGACGCTGCGGAGGCTACTCCTCGCCGCCGAAGGAACCGGCCCGCGGCACCGGAGCAGGCCGAAATCGAACCGGATACCACGAATGACGTAGATGACAGTGTCATCGGAGGCGACTTCGATGACGACGAAAAGATGACCGACCGCGGTCGTCGAGCCGATGCAGTTGGACTGCTTCTCATCGGTCTCGCTGCTGTGCTGGGTGCCTCCGTGTGGCTCGATATCGCAGGGCCAGTGGGTGCGGCTATCGCCAGCGGTGTCCACTGGGTCATCGGAGCGGGTGCTCTGGTTCTGCCGGTGGTGCTCGTTGGAATTGCCATTGCGATCATGCTCGGTATTGGTGGAAGCTCCTCCGAACGTGCGCACAGCGGTGCCGGGATGACGATCATTGCGGTGTGCATGCTCGGATTGATCCACATTTTTGCGGGCACGCCCGGCAGCTGGGCGGAAAGAAAGGTTGCTGGCGGTGCTATCGGCGCTGTCGTCGGCGGACCTCTGAGCGCAGGTTTCACGCCGTACGTCGCTGTCCCGCTGCTGGGATTGGTGATCCTGTACGCTGCTTTGCTCGCCACCGGAATCACGGTCCGCGAGTCTTTCGACTACATCCGAAACCTGATCCGCGGCATTGCGTCCAACGCCCAAACGCCGGACCCGGTTGAAGGCGATGATGAAGACGACGACATGTACGGTCACGTCGAAAGCGACCTCGACGATATCGCTGAGGGCCGTGAGCGCCGTCCGCGCGAGCGCGTCCAGGGGCGAGTCCATTCCCGCCCGGCCGCACGTCCACGCTCGCCGATGGACAATTACCCGGTCGACGAGCAAGCGGAAGATCCGACGATTTTCGACGCTCCAGCGGATCCCGCACCCGCACCTGCACCTGCTCCCCGCCGGTCCCGTCCGCGTCCTCCTGCTGCTGCGAACGAGACCCGCACGCTCTCCCGTTCCGGCAACCAGGAGGGTGCCGTCGAGGAACAACTCGGGGAACCTCAGTTCACCGAGGAGATGCCTGCGGCTCCCGCTCAGGCAGAGCGCAAGGTCCGCAAACGCCCTGCGAAGGCAGCTGCACCGAAGCCGTCTGACACAGCTCCGATACCTGTTACCCGCGCAGCGGCTGAAAACACAGAGCAGGGCAGCACCACAGAAGCGGCCGAAGAGCCCGCGGATGCTGTGAGTCAGGCGCGCGAGGAAATGCGCAAGCAGATCATCGCCCGCTCGGGTATCGACGCGTCCGCAATCCCTGCGTCCACACCGAATTCCGAGAAGGACAAAGCGCAGCAGGCGACAACCGATACCGCGCCTCCGGCCGCACGGGAGCCGGAGACGGCGACGGACTACAACCTGCCGTCGACAAGCCTGCTTATCCCGGGCAATGCCCCGAAGACGCGCACCGAAGCCAATGATCGGATGATCGAGGCGATCACTGATGTCTTCGAGGAGTTCAAGGTCGACGCCGCGGTCACCGGGTTCTCCCGCGGCCCGACAGTGACGCGGTACGAGGTCGAGCTCGGTCCGGGCGTGAAGGTCTCCAAGATCACAAATCTGCAGTCCAACCTCGCGTACGCCGTAGCCACCGACAACGTGCGTCTGCTCACCCCGATTCCCGGAAAGTCCGCCGTGGGCATCGAGGTGCCTAACGCGGACCGTGAGATGGTCCGTCTGCGCGATGTGCTCGACGCGCCGAAGGTGCGCGCGGAGCAGGATCCGATGCTCATCGGCCTGGGGAAGAACATCGAGGGCGATTTCGTCTCCGCATCCGTGCAGAAGATGCCGCACCTGCTCGTGGCGGGTTCGACCGGATCGGGTAAGTCCGCGTTCGTGAACTCCATGTTGGTGTCACTGCTGACACGCGCGACTCCAGAAGAGGTCCGCCTGATCCTCGTGGATCCGAAGATGGTGGAGCTCACGCCGTACGAGGGCATCCCGCACCTGATCACTCCGATCATCACCCAGCCGAAGAAGGCAGCGGCTGCGTTGCAGTGGCTCGTGGAGGAGATGGAGCAGCGCTACATGGACATGAAGTCCGCGCGCGTGCGCCACATCAAGGACTTCAACAAGAAAGTCCGCAACGGCGAGTACACCGCGCCTCCCGGGTCGGAGCGCGAGATGCGGCCGTACCCGCTCATCGTCTGCGTCGTCGACGAGCTCGCCGACCTGATGATGACGGCCCCGAAAGAGATCGAGGACTCTATTGTCCGCATCACCCAAAAGGCGCGCGCGGCGGGCATCCACCTCGTCCTGGCGACGCAACGTCCGTCCGTGGACGTGGTCACCGGCTTGATCAAGACGAACGTGCCGTCGCGCCTCGCGTTCGCGACGTCCTCACTGACTGACTCCCGCGTCATCCTCGACCAAGGCGGCGCCGAGAAGCTCATCGGCATGGGTGACGCGCTGTTCATCCCGCAGGGCGCCGGCAAGCCGCAGCGCCTTCAGGGCGCCTTCGTCTCCGACGAGGAGATCCAGGCTGTCGTCGAAGCGGTCAAGGCGCAGGGCGAGCCACACTACACCGAGGGTGTCACCGAGGAGAAGGCTCCGGAGAAGAAGGAGATCGACGAGGAGATCGGCAAGGACATGGACGACCTCCTCGAGGCCGTCGAGCTCGTTGTCACCTCCCAGCTCGGCTCCACGTCGATGCTGCAGCGCAAGCTCCGCATCGGCTTCGCTAAAGCTGGCCGCCTGATGGACCTCATGGAATCCCGCGGCGTCGTCGGCCCGTCCGAAGGCTCAAAGGCGCGTGAGGTGCTGGTCAAGCCCGAGGAGCTGGAGACTATCCAGTGGATGATCAAGGGCGCCGATCCGGCCGAAGCACCCAAGGAAGTCCTCGAGGAGCAATCGCTTGACGACGAATCGTCGACCGGCGACGAGTCCGCTCCGGCAGATAGCGGCACTCAGACCGTCAAGGCAACCTACAACCCGACCGGCGGCGCGTTCTAACCGATGGGCAGTACTCCCAGGTTCCGGTTCTCTGTTGTTCTTTTCGACAATGTTGAGCTGCTCGATGTGGCCGGCCCCCGCAGCGTTCATCGCGGACCGTTACGGCGAAAAGCTCGTCGCTGACATCGCTGATTCGATTGAGCTTCGGCTTAACCTCGATGCCGACGACGACCCTTTCGCCGTTTAAACGCCGGTGCCGCGAGGCGAGATGTGTGGTCGCTAGCGCGATCAAGTAGGGTTGCTCTTCGTTGGAGGGGAGTACCCCGAAAGTGCCTCGGATCGTCAACACGGCTAACCGCATTCGGTTCCCGGTCCAGGCGGCCCGCCGCGGTGGCAGGTGGGGGAGACCTCCGGTTACCTGTCATCTCAACCGGAGGTCTTTTACATGCACGTGCCTGTATCGATTTGGTTGATCACTTCGGTGGTCATCCTCGGCTTTTTCATTTTCGACTTCGTCTCACACGTGCGTACCCCGCACGAGCCGACCATGAAAGAATCAGGTGGCTGGGCTCTGTTCTACATGGCCATGGCGTGCGTCTTCGGCGGCATCGTGTGGTGGCTGTGGGACGCTGAACACGGTGTGCAGTTCTTCACCGGCTACATCACGGAGCTCTCGCTCAGCGTGGACAACCTGTTCGTGTTCGCGCTGATCATGAGCTCCTTCAAGATCCCGCGCGCGTATCAGCAGAAGGTGCTGCTCATCGGAATTGTCATCGCGCTGGTGTGCCGTCTGCTGTTCATCCTGCTCGGTGCGGTGATCATCGAGGCGTGGTCGGATGTGTTCTACATCTTCGCCGCGTTCCTGCTCTACACCGCTATTAAGCTGGTGTACGACGAGGCTACTGACCAGGAGGATCCTGACCCGAACGACATGTTCGTGGTGAAGACCCTGCGCAAGGTCATTCCGGTGACCAAGTCGTATCACGGTGACCGGTTGATCTCCGCCACCGAGGCGGGCAAGAAGGCCGTCACCCCGTTGTTCGTCGCGCTTTTGTCCATCGGCTTCATCGACGTGATGTTCGCCTTCGACTCCATCCCGGCCATTTACGGCATCACCCAGGAAGCGTTCCTGGTCTTCACTGCCAACGCATTCGCACTGCTGGGCCTGCGCCAGCTGTACTTCCTTCTGAACGGCCTGCTGGACAAGCTGGTCTACCTGCCGTACGGCTTGGCCGTGGTGCTGGGCTTCATCGGTGTGAAGCTGCTTCTGCACGCCCTGCACGAGAACAACCTGCCGTTCATCAACGGAGGCGAGGGTCTGAATGTGCCCGAGATCGGAACTGTGACGTCCCTGCTTGTAATCGTCGGAGTCTTGGCTGTCACCGCAGTCGCCTCGATCATCAAGGAGCGCGCCGACGTGAAGGCGGGCCGCTCTACCCGCGAAGAGCAGAGCTACCACATCGACTACGACGACCATGGCAACCGCCGCAAGGTGGACAACCACGGCCACCACATCGAGTGGATCGACGACCCGGCCACGTCCGGCAAGGGCGACCACACCGCCACAGGCTCGCGGGAGACGGATCACCTCGACGTCGCCCGCGGCGGACGCAAGGACTAGTTAGTCCCAGACGTTGATGACCGGGTTCCACTCGCGGAAATCCCGGTCGGCGAGGGCGCCGGCGGCGAGGTAGGGGTCGTCGGCAAGCAATGCTTGGGCGTCGGCCTGTGTCGCGTTCTCCGGCAGGCGGACAATGATCACGGACTGTTCGTCGCCCGCGAAGGGGCCCGCCGCGATCACATCGCCGTTGTCCTTGAGGCCTGTGATGAAGTCGCGGTGCGCGGGGCGCGTGTCCTGGATGAGAGATTTCTCGCCGTATGTGTAAGTGACAATGAAATAGGTCATGGGCGCGAAGTTTAGCGCCTGGCGCGAGTATGTAGGGTTGAGGGCGTGAACGCTCCGACCCAGCAAAAGCCGTCGAATTGGAATCTGCCCAACATTCTGACCTCGTTGCGCATCCTGTTCATCCCTGTCTTCGCGTGGCTCGTTCTGTCGGAGCGGTGGTGGTGGGCGTTCGGCGTCTTCGTCGCGCTCATGATTACGGACAAGCTGGACGGCGACATCGCCCGGTCCCGCGGCCTTGTCACGGACTTTGGCAAAATCGCGGACCCCATCGCGGATAAGGCGCTCATGATCACTGCGCTGGTCACGCTCAACATTGCGGGCCCGCTGCCGGTGTGGATCACGGTGGTCATCATCGTGCGCGAGCTGGGCATCACCTTGTGGCGCATGGTTCTCCTGCGCGGAGGCAAGGTCGTTCCGGCCTCCAAGGGCGGCAAGCTCAAGACCGTCCTGCAGACCGTGGGTGTTGCCATGTACTTATGCCCGCTGCCCGCCTGGATGGACATCCCGACGCTCGTGGTCATGCTCATCGCGGTCGTGGTCACCGTGGTCACCGGCGTGCAGTACCTCGTCGACGGCGCTAAAGCGAACAAGGCAACTGCATGACGGGCCCGCTTATCGACGTCTCCTCTGCCCCCTCCCTCGTCCGCACCCTCACCGAGCGCGGCGAGACCCTCGCGTTCTGTGAATCCCTGACGGCGGGGTTGGCCAGCGCCACTGCGGCGACTGTGCCCGGCGCATCCAAAGTCCTGCGCGGCGGGTTAGTCACGTACGCGACTGATCTGAAGGGCTCTTTGGCCGGTGTTCCTGCAGCGGTTCTTGACCGGCACGGCCCGGTCTCCTCCGTGACTGCGCGCCATATGGCCCGCGGCGCGCAGTCCGTTTGCGGTGCCACGTGGGGGGTGGCACTGACCGGTGTTGCTGGACCCGACCCGCAGGACGGACACCCGGTGGGTGAAGTGCACATTGCGGTGGCTGGCCCGTCGCGCACTGTGTCCCACCCGGCCGCGGAGATCCTCGCCGATATCGCGGTAGCCCCGGAGCTGTCACAGTTCGCACTTGTCCCGGGGGCTCGGGAACCCGTGCGAGTGCTGGTCGGGGAGCGGCAGCAGATCCGCGAATTGGCGGTGGCTGCTGCTCTCCACGCGGTGCTGTACGAGGTCGAGCGTGACGCCGCTCGGGAACAAAATGGAGGGGACAACCGTTGAACGACGTGATGGCAACTACAACGACGCTCAATTACCAGCCCACCCCGGCGACCCGCTCTGCGGATTCTGCCCAGAACAACGCCCCGTCGGCTGCTACTCCTGCAACGAAGACACGGGTGCGCGAGCCGCTGTTGCGCGAGGCTCTCGGGATGTCACTGCGTGCTTTCCGCGCGGATAAGGGCGTGACCCTGCGAGAGCTCGCTGCCGAGGCGCGTGTCTCGCCCGGCTACATCTCTGAGCTGGAACGCGGCCGCAAGGAAGTCTCGTCAGAGCTCCTCGCTGCCGTGTGCGTCGCGCTGGACACCACTGTGTCGGAACTGCTGCTGGAAGCAGCCGCCAACCTCTCGCTTCAGGCGATGGAGGACGAGCTGGCCCAGACCCCTCCAGCGGCCGCCGAGGTCTAAGCGGCCGCCCCACACGGCCTGCCCTGCTCCGCTACCATTGAACCGTTAGCGACGAATCATGTGACGTGGTGAAACTCCACGCTGTAGAAAGGCGAAATTCTCGACCATGGCTAATCCGTTCAGCAAATTCTGGAATTACCTGATGGCCCTCTTCGACAACAAGATTGAGGAGAATGCCGATCCGAAGATTCAGATCGAGCAGGCCATCGGTGAGGCCCAGCGCCAGCACCAAGAGCTCTCCCAGCAGGCCGCCGCCGTGATCGGCAACCAGCGTCAGCTGGAGATGCAGCTCAACCGCCGTCTCGCCGACGTGGAGAAGCTGCAGGCCAACACCAAGCAGGCGCTGCAGCTCGCCGATAAATCCCGTGCCCAGGGCGATAATGCTAAGGCCACCGAGTACGAGAACGCCGCCGAGGCATTCGCCGCTCAGCTTGTCACCGCGGAGCAGGGCGTGGAGGACACGAAGGCTCTCCACGACCAGGCTCTCCAGCAGGCGGAGCAGGCGAAGCAGGCTGTGGAGCGCAACTCCATGAAGCTGCAGCAGCAGGTCGCGGAGCGTTCCAAGCTTCTGTCCCAGCTCGAGCAGGCCAAGATGCAGGAGAAAGTCGCCGAGTCCCTGCAGTCCATGAACTCGATCACGGGTGGAAACCAGCCGAACCTGGACCAGGTTCGCGAGAAGATCGAGCGCCGCTACTCCAACGCTCTCGGCCAGGCCGAGCTCGCCCAGAACTCCGTTCAGGGCCGCATGGCCGAGGTGGAGCAGGCAGGTATCCAGATGGCCGGCCACAACCGCCTCGAGCAGATCCGCGCCGAGATGGGCGGCCAGCTCGAATCCGGCCAGAAGCCGGCGATCGAGCAGGGCAACTCCTTTTCCTCCAGCGATTCCGCGTCCGCCGCGAGCTACTCCGAGGTGGATAAGGACGCTGTGGCGGCCCGCATGCGCGAGCTGCGCGGCGAGCGCTAAAACGGTGCGTTAATCCACCGCACCGCGCGCCATTAGCGCTTCGCCCGTCAATTGAGCGTGGCGTACGCTGCGGATGACCAGCGGTGTGCCGAAGGCCAGGAGCGACAGATTCGCGCCCCTGGCCTTTCGCGCGTCCAGGGACTCGTTAGCTGTGCCGAGGAGCACGGGAATCTGCCGAATGGTCAGCGCGATTGCCAGGCTGACGGTGTCCACGGGGACGCCGATGCGCTGTAACGGGGCCATACTGGTTTCCAGGGCCTCCATGAGAGCTTCAATCGTCGTGGTCAGCGTGAACAGGGTTGCCGCCATGAGCGCCGCCATGAGGCCGAAGACGGTGACGAGCATGCTGTCAAAGCCGTTCTGCCACCACAGGAAGGCGCCGATGAACACCATGAAAGGGAGGATGGGCGCGACTTGCCTGACGGCAGTGCGGAACGGAATCTGCGCGACCGCGTACAGGACTCCTACGCTCGCTGCCGCAGCTATCGTATGCACGGGGCGGGTGGGCAATGCTGTGATCAGGACGATGAACAGGAGCAGTGCCACGAATTTCACCGATGGCGGTGTCCGGTGGATGAGCGTGGAGCCGGGTACGTACACGCCCATGGGCAGCTCTCGGATTCGCACTGTCAGAACCCCGGTCCGTCGGTGTAGTTGCCACCAGGTGTGCCTTCTGCGTCGAGACGGTCCATGAGGTCTGTGTAAAACGCGATGGCATCGCGCGGGGGACCGTCGAACACGATGTCGCTGTCGTTGACGCACAAGACGCGGTCGAAATCCGCGAGCATCTCAATGTCGTGGGTGACGACGATGACCTGCTGTTCCAGCGACGTCAGCTCACGGATAATGCGGCGGCGGTTGCGCATATCCAGCAGGGTGGTGGGCTCGTCGGCGATGATCGTCTCCGGTTCGATCACCAGCACAGCGGCCAAAGCGAGCATTTGTTTCTCCCCGCCGGAGAGGGTGTGAGGCGAGTTCTCGGCTCGGTCCGCGAGACCGAAGCGGTGGAGCATGTCGTCCACGCGCGCATTCACCTCAGCCTTGGGCAGTTTGAACCGGCGCAGAGAAAACGCGATGTCGTCGCGCACCCGCGGCATGACAATCTGGGCTTCGGCGTCGGAGAAAATGAATCCGACTTTACGGCGGACCGCTTTGCCGTGCTTGGCTACGTCGAGACCGTTATAACGGACAGTGCCTGAGGACGGTTCGATGAGGCCGTTGATCATCCTCACCAGTGTGGATTTCCCGGAGCCGTTCGACCCGATGATCCCGATGCGCTGCTCAGACAACTCGAAGGTCTGCGGTTGCAGAATGACGTCGGAATCGTATGCGACGCTGGCGCGGTCGAAGGAAATGTTGGGCACAGCGCGAGGCTACCGCGTGTTGCGCAGCTGCGGGAACGCCGAGTGGACGGCGAACGCGATCGCGACCATCACGGCGAGCTTGGCGATGCCCGGCAGAATGAAGGGAAGCTGAGCTGCAATGGCCGGGCCCAAGCCCATGTCCGCGCGCCACATGAGTCCTAGCGCGCCGAAGAAGTATTGCAGCAGCACAGCAACGATGCCGCCAAGGAAGAACATTCCCACCATGGCGAGTTTGTTGTTGCGCGGGGCACGGTAAGCGATGTAGCCGGCGGCACCTGCTCCGAGCAGATAGCCGAGAAGATAGCCGATGGTCGGGCCGGAGAAGGCTTGGATGAGGGTGCGGCCGCCGGCGAGGACGGGGAAAGCAACGCTGATGAGGAGGAAGAGGCCGGTGGCCAGGAATCCGCGTCGTCCGCCAAGAACGAGGCCAGCGAGGATCGTGGCCACATTTTGCAGCACGATCGGCACACCAGCGGAGCCGACCGGGATGGCCACGAAACCGAGCACACAGATGAGGGCGGCGAAAACCGCGATGTAAGCGATATCGGTAGCGGCGCTTGTACCGCGTGCGCCCGAAGTGCGTGAAGTAGTCATGGAGGAAACAGTAGCCCCCAATTGAACGGTGTTCAATTGGGGGCTGGGTGAGGCGTCGATAAGCGTGCTTCAGGCGCGCGTAAGCTGGGGCGCATGCGTTTGACGGAATTCCACCAACTCGTCGAGGACGAATTCGGCGACGCGAAAGGGCAATGGGTCGTGTCCTCGCACGTTTTCCCCGGTGAGGGGAAGACGGCAGGCGAGCTTATCGACGCCGGCGTGGACCCCCGCATCGTGTGGGACCGCCTGTGCGATGCCTTCGACATCCCCGAGGAGCGTCGACTGGGGATCGACCGTCCGAGCGAATAACTATTCGAACATTCGTGCGTGTATGTTCGAAGGTGGTGTCGCGGACCCCACTAGTGTGATTTTCAGTGAATGGGGAACCGGGCGCGGGTGAACGCGGTCTAATTCAATGAGACTGATTCGCCCCACTTACGTCCGGGTACGCACGAAAGGAAAGGAACCACGCCATGGCAACGAAGAAGAAAGCTGCCTCCGCTGCGAATGACCGCCAAAACGCGCTTGACGCGGCAATGGCGATGATCGAGAAGGACTACGGTAAAGGTGCCATCATGCGCTTGGGCGACGAGAAGCGCCCGCCGATCCAGTCCATCTCGTCCGGCAACACGGCGATCGACGTCGCCTTAGGCATCGGCGGCTGGCCGCGCGGCCGCATCGTGGAGATCTACGGCCCGGAATCTTCCGGTAAGACCACGGTGGCGCTGCACGCCATCGCGCAGGCGCAGAAGGCGGGCGGCATCGCCGCTTTCATCGACGCGGAGCACGCGCTCGACCCCGAGTACGCCAAGAAGCTGGGCGTGGACACCGACAATCTGCTGGTGTCCCAGCCGGACACCGGTGAGCAGGCACTCGAGATCGCCGACATGCTCGTGCGCTCCGGCGCGATCGACATGATCGTCATCGACTCGGTGGCCGCCCTGACACCGAAGGCCGAGATTGAGGGTGAGATGGGCGACAGCCACGTCGGCCTCCAAGCGCGCCTCATGTCCCAGGCGCTGCGCAAGATGACCGGTGCGCTGTACAACTCCGGCACCACAGCCATCTTCATCAACCAGCTGCGCGAGAAGATCGGCGTCATGTTCGGGTCCCCGGAGACCACCACCGGTGGTAAGGCACTGAAGTTCTATTCGTCGGTGCGCTGCGATGTGCGCCGCATCCAGACACTGAAGGACGGTCAAGATTCGATCGGTAACCGCACCCGCCTCAAAGTGGTGAAGAACAAGGTCTCGCCGCCGTTCAAGATCGCCGAGTTCGACATCATGTACGGCGAGGGCATTTCGCGGGAATCCTCCATCATCGACATGGGCGTGGACAACGGCGTGATCAAGAAATCCGGTTCTTGGTTCACGTACGAAGGCGACCAGCTGGGGCAGGGCAAGGAGAAGGTCCGGCTCTTCCTCAAAGAGAACCCAGATCTGGCGAACGAGCTGGAGCAGAAGATCTTTGAAAAGCTCGGCGTCGGCGAATTCGCCGGCAAGGACGACGAGTTGAGCGACGAAGCCATCGACATGGTGCCCAACATCGACTTCGACGACGAAGACGATGACGCGGCCGCAGGGGCAGAGAGCTAACCACTTATGCCGCAGCGGCGTGAACCGGACCCGGAGAAACTCCGCAAACTACAAGAAGCTCTCGACGCGTACGCGGCCGATGAGGGACCGGGCCTGATCGACCACGAGTACGAGAAGGCCGCCGCGAAAGTGCGGGAGCGAGCCCTGCGTCTGCTGGACCAGCGCTCCCGCTCGCGCCACGAGCTCCGGGAACGCCTCCTTGATCCCCGTCGGGTGAAAGAAGGGGAGGACGGTCCCGACCCTGATCTCGTAGACGATGTTCTCGACTCCCTTACGCGTTCCGGCCTGATCGACGACGAAGCCTTCGCCCGCGAATGGGTGCGCCAGCGTTTCGAACGCCGGGGGAAATCCACGACGGTGCTCAGACGCGAATTACAGGACAAAGGCGTCTCCGCCGCCGACCGTGAAAGCGCCCTTGAGCAGATCGACGAGTCGGACGAGCGCGAGCTCGCCCGAGAACTAGCCCGGAAGAAGGCGCGCAGCGTTAAGACTGTTCCTGCTGACAGGTCGGCCCGCGACAAGGAATTGCGCCGCATCGTCGGGGTGCTGGCGCGCCGTGGGTTCCCGCAGGCGATGGCGCTTCAGATAGCACGGGAAGCCCTCGACTCACGCTGCGAGGAACTCGCCGAGCCGTAGCGCCGGCGTCACGCGGTCCCGCTTATTTCTTGTCGTTCTCGGCGTCTAGGAAAGAAACATCACCAGGCGTATCCCTCATCGAGTCAGGGTCTGCCTGCAGGTTCTGGGTGACGAACCTGTCGAAAGAACCATCCTCGTACATCTGCTTCAGGGCGTTGTTGACAGCCCTGATCGTCGCCTCGTCGTTGTCGCGGAGGCCAAGGCCGTAGTGCTCGTCGGTAAGCGGGTGCCCGTCCACCTCGAGCGGGACCACGTTGAACACGTCCGGCTCCCGTGCTTCGAAGCCTTCAAGGATCGCCGCGTCGGTTGTCACCGCCTCGACGTGGCCGTTGCGCAGGGCGTTCAAACAGGCATCGTAAGAGTCGTACTCCTCGAGCACGGCATCTGGCAGTTTCGTCTTGATCGTCCCAGCCGCTGTTGTGCCGGTGACGAAGCACAAGCTGCGTCCGCCCCACGATTCCACGTCGGAGAACTCGTCCGCCCCGTCGCGCACCAGTAGCGCCTGGTGGGTGAGCAGGTAGGGGCCGGCGAATGCTGTTCTCGCAGCGCGTTCCTGATTCATGGAGTAGGTCGAAGCGACCATGTCCACGTACGCATGGTTGAGCATGTCGGCGCGCTGGCCGTTGGGGACGTGCCGCCACTGTATTTGGGGGTGGCGCCAGCCGTTCTCGTCGGCAATCGTGTTGATCACGTATTCGGCGACGTCCGTGTCCAAACCCGCGACGCTGCCGTTCTCGTTGCGGAAGTTCAAGCCAGGGTTCGTGAACGCCGCCCCGACGGTCACGTCGCCGTTTTCGATGCTCTCCAGCAAACTCCCGTTTGAATCGCTTGCGGGAGAAGCGCTGCATGCTGCGAGCGTGGCGCTCGCCGCCGCTCCGAAGAGAATGAACGCTGCACGGCGACGCGTGGTGATGGACATGGCTGCCTCCCTTTGCGGGGCTGGTGCTCGGGCACCCTAGGACTGGACTTCAGATTACCGTGCTCCACTCATGTTCAAGCAGTTATGTCTTGGCCATGGCGGGCAATACACTTGTGCACCGTGACGACAGCGACTTCAGCGACGACAGCGACACAGGCGACAGCAACTGCTCACTCGGCGTCCCCGGAATCCGCCGTGAACGCGGCGGTCGGGGCAGACGGTGTCCCGCGCACGTACGAGGTGCGCACCTTCGGCTGCCAGATGAACGTTCACGATTCCGAGCGTTTGTCCGGTCTGCTCGAGGACGCGGGGTACGAGGCTGCCGCCGCAGACGCGGAACCGGACCTCGTTGTCTTCAACACGTGTGCCGTACGCGAGAACGCCGACCAGCGTCTCTACGGTACGCTCGGCCAGCTGCGCGAAGTGAAGCGAAACCACCCCGGCATGCAGATCGCCGTCGGGGGCTGCTTGGCACAGAAGGACCGCGACACGGTCATTGAGAAAGCGCCGTGGGTCGACGCCGTGTTCGGCACCCACAACATGGCGGCACTGCCCGCACTGCTTGACCGAGCACGCGTGAGCGAGGAAGCGCAGGTCGAGGTCGTCGAGTCCCTTGAGCACTTCCCGTCCGTTCTTCCGGCTAAGCGCGAATCCTCCTACGCTGGCTGGGTATCCGTGTCCGTGGGATGCAACAACACGTGCACGTTCTGCATCGTGCCGTCGCTGCGCGGCAAGGAGCAGGATCGCCGGCCGGGCGACATTCTCGCGGAGGTCAAAGCGCTCGTCGACCAGGGTGTCACCGAGGTGACCTTGCTGGGGCAGAACGTCAACGCGTACGGAGTGAACTTCGTGGACCCGGAGATGAAGCGCGATCGCTCGGCGTTCTCGAAACTGCTGCGCGCCTGCGGCGACATCGAGGGGCTGGAGCGCGTCCGCTTCACCTCGCCCCACCCGGCGGAGTTCACCTCCGACGTGATCGACGCGATGGCGGAGACCCCGAACGTGTGCCCGCAGCTGCACATGCCGCTGCAGTCCGGCTCCGACAAGGTGCTCAAGGACATGCGCCGTTCGTACCGCTCGAAGAAATTCCTCGGCATCCTCGACGAGGTGCGCGAGAAACTCCCGCACGCCTCGATCACTACCGACATCATCGTCGGTTTCCCGGGGGAGACGGAGGAAGACTTCCAGGCGACTCTCGACGTCGTCGAAAAGGCGCGTTTCACCTCGGCCTTCACGTTCCAGTATTCGCCGCGTCCGGGCACACCGGCCGCGACGATGGAGGAGCAGGTCCCGAAGAAGGTCGTCCAGGAGCGTTTCGAGCGCCTGCTGGAGCTGCAGGAGCGCATCAGCGGGGAAGAGAACGCGAAACTCGTGGGCACGGAGCAGGAGCTCCTCGTCCAGGAGACGCACGACAAGAAGGACACCGGCCGCATGTCGGGCCGCGCGCGCGACGGCCGCCTCGTCCACTTCACCGTCGAGGGCAATATCGACCGCTCGGTGCGCCCCGGCGACATCGTGCACGTCACGGTGACCGATTCGCGCCCGCACTACCTCATCGCGGATTCCGGCATCCACGCCCACCGCCGCACGCTCGCCGGCGACAACGCCGAGGCCGGCCAGGTTCCCACCACCGCGCCCGTCGGCGTCGGCTTGGGCATCCCGACGATCGGCGCACCCGCGCCAGCACCCGCCCCCNCGTCGGCTTGGGCATCCCGACGATCGGCGCCCCCGCGCCAGCCCCCGCCCCCGCCGCCAGCGCCTGCGGCTCGTGCGGATAAGGAGCACCCATGACTGAACGCACCGCAACCGCTGACCTCGCCGCGCTGGAGAAGCAGCGTGCCGGCACCGTGGACCTGGGCGCGCGCCGCTGGGTGCTTGCGGCACTCGTCGCGCTCTATGTGCTGGCCTTGCTGCTTCCTTTTGCCGGCGACGCTGCCGGGTGGCGCATGCTCACGTTCACCGAGCCGGAGACCGTCGACGTGGCCATCGGCGAGCGTGTCTTCGCCGTGCTGTCGTTTGTATGCCTGCCGGTGTTCACGCTGCTGCTGGTGATCATGCGCCGCACGTCGTTCGCGCTGTTCGGCTGGATGGCCGGCTGCGTCTCTCTCGTTGCCGCGCTGCTGGGGCTCTGGCTACGTCAAACCGGGTCCACCGGAGATTCCACGGGCGCGGGCATGTACCTGGCCATCGCGTGCGTTCTCGTCGCCGTGCCATTCCTCACGGCCGCCTGGATGCGCCGCGACGCCGAACAGCAGAAAATGGAGGCGCTGCGCCGCGAGCAGACGGACTTCAACCCCGTCGCCGAAGCACAAGCCGCAGCAAGGAAGCAATCGGTCCGCCGCGCCGAAGACGCGGGCCAACTTATCGACGACCGCCGCGCCCGCGCCGCCGAACGCCACCGCCTCGCCCGCGAGGACTAGCGCACCTGAGTGATCACCGGCAACCGGAATTCATCGGGGCTCGCCTGGTCCCAGGCTTCTTCCCACGCCGCGGGCGCCTGGGCGAGCAGTTCGCCGGGCTGCAGCCACTCGTAGAGTGCTTCGTAAGAGCGGGTGACACCCGGCGCAATGACCTGGCGCAGCATGTTCGGGGTGAGATCTTCGGGGGAGGTCGCGCCGCAGGACGCCATCATGGACACGGCTTGACGGACTGTCGCGTCGTGGTAATTCTTCACCCGCAGAGCTTTCGAGTCCACGTCGAGGGCGCGCTGGCGCCAGTTGCTTTGGGTGGCCACGCCGGACGGGCATTTACCTGTCTGGCACTTCTGGGCTTGGATGCAGCCGACGGCCATCATCATGGAGCGGGCGGAGTTGGTGTAGTCCGCACCCTGAATGAGGCGTTTGACGATGTCGTTGGCGGCGGCGACTTTACCGGACGCGCCAATCTTGACCTGGTCGCGCAGGCCGGTGCCGACGAGCGCGTTGTGCATCATCATGAGCCCCTCCGTCAGCGGGAGCCCGACGTGGTCTTCGTATTCGAGCGGGGCCGCGGCGGTGCCGCCTTCGGAGCCGTCGACGACGATGAAGTCGGGGGCGGTGCCCACTTTCTGGATGGCTTTGCAGACGGACAGCACGTCGATCATTGAGCCGACGCACATCTTGAATCCCGCGGGCTTGCCGCCGGAGAGCTCGCGCATCTCGGCAATGAACTCGATGAGCTCGGTCGGTGTGGAGAACACCGAGTGGCGGGACGGGGACACGCAGGTCTTGCCTTCCGGGACACCGCGCACGCGGGCGATTTCGGGGCTGACCTTGGCGCCCGGAAGAACGCCGCCGATGCCGGGCTTGGCACCCTGGGAGATCTTGAGCTCCGTCATCTTCACTTGGTCGATGGCGGAGAGCTCGGCGAACTTGCCGCGGTCGAAGCGGCCGTCCTCGGTGCGGGCGGAGAAGTAGCCGGTGCCGATTTCCCACACGAGATCCCCGTTATTTTCCATGTGATAGCTACTCAGACCGCCTTCGCCGGTGTCGTGGGCGAAACCGCCGAGCTCTGCACCCTTGTTGAGTGCGCGGACGGCGTTCGCGGACAGCGCACCGAAAGACATGGCGGAGATATTCATCAGCGACATGTCGTAGGGCTTCGTGCAGTCTTTGCCACCGATGTGGGCGCGGGGCGGTTCTGCAGGCATTTCAGCCGGCATCATGGAGTGGACGAGGTATTCGAAACCTGCCTCCATGACGTCGCGCTCGGTGCCGTAGGACATTTCGCCCTCGGTGCCGTCGGCACGCTGGTTGATCATCTGGCGGGTCTGGAAGTTGAAGGGGCGGCCGTCCCAGTTGTTCTCCACGAAGTACTGCTGGATCTCGGGGCGGATGCGGTGCGCGAGATAGCGGGCGTGGCCCAGCACCGGGTAGTTGCGGAAGATCGCGTTGTCCTTCTGACGCAGATCTCGTACCGCCAGGGACGCTGTCGCGGCTGCGGCTGTTCCTGCGATCGCTGCCCGCGGTTTCTTCGCCACGAATTTTCCAAACGACGACACGGCCTTCTTCATTCCAGACATCACCAATTCACTCGTTGCATGAAAATCACAAACAATTCCCAGGGTGCCGTGAAAAATACGTCTTGTTAAACTGGGGAAACTCGCCGTAGTTCCAGCTCAGACGTGATGGAAACAACGGGTTCGCGGCGAGCGGAGAGGTTCCAAGGAAGCGATAATGAAGGTATGAGCGCTACATCAATCATCGTTTCGGTCGCAGTCGTTGCCGTCATTATCGGGGTCATCGCGTATACGCGCTCGTACCGTAAACGCGGCGTCGACGAGATGCACGCCAACGGAGTCAAGGTTCAGGGGCGCGTCGTGGATGTAGATAAGCGCAGGCAGATGATTTCAGGCGAGATTCAGCAATACGCGACGCGCACCTTCGAGGTGGTCGAGTTCACTACCGCCGATGGCCGCGTAATCACGGCACCTGCGTCGAATGCGTCGAAGAGTCCGCGACTCAACCAGTCGGTCACTGTGTTTTACGATCCGGCGGATCCGCAGCAGTTCGTCGTCGATTAGCGGGATCGCTGCCAGGCGGTCGTCGCGGAGATCGGGGTTGTGCGCGCAGCACCGCTTATCGACGGATATGAGCTGTACCCCGTCTCCACCTCCGGCCACCGGCTCTTTGCGGCAGCCAATGCGGATTCCACCAGTGCGGTGCCGACACCTGCGCGGCGGTAGGCGGGCAAGACGTACACGAGGCCGAGCTCGATGAGCGAGTCCTCGTCGGCATCAAAGTGGACGGCTTCGGCGAGACCGGCTGCGAGACGCTCGCTGTCGGGTGCAGTGCTGTACGCGATCGCGGTGTATTGGTTGCCGCCGCGGTCGAGCAGCCGCGCCTGGGCGTCGCGGAGGCGCTGCTCGGTCCACTCGACTGTGTCGAGCTTCAAGTCCCCGCGCGGGTACCCCTCGGACGCTGCGGTGAGAAGTGCTCGGAACAAGGTGAGATCGTCGGCGGAAATCTCGTTATTGAACACCACGTCAATGGAGTCGACGGGGAGCTGGTCGACGGCTGCGGGGCGCGCACACGCGTCGACAGCGAACGTGGCTTGCTCCTCGCGGTAAGCGGGGGTGTAGCCGGCGGCGGTCAGAATTTCGGTGGCAGGGGAGCCGGTGCCAGGGGCATGGGTCTCCCAGATGTGGCGGGTGGGGCGGGAAAAGGAGTGGGATAAGGCGTCGATAAGCGATAAAGCGCTCTCCCACGGCTCTTCCGGAACGGGGTCGCCGGGCAGTGGCGCAATGGCGGCATCGAGCGTGACGGTGGCTTCGAGGATGCCGGTGTCCTCGAGAAGCGGGAGCGAGACGAACACCCATGCGTCGATGTCCCCGAGGTCCTCGACGCGCAGCTCCGGGTAGCCGCGCGCACCCAGCGGCCGAGGCGTTCGCACGCTGGTGAGTGCGAACAGGAGCGCCTCGGATTCCGCGGACCCCTCGAGGCGCTTGCTCATGTGCGAAGCCGTCAGCCCGGAATGCGCGTCGCCGGTGATGTCCTGGATAGCCAGCGTCGCCGAAAAGGCGTACGCCCCGACGATGTCGTCGGCGTCGGGGCTGGCGGGGGAGTAGAGGAGGGACTGCAAACTAGTCGTCGAGCGCCTTCGCCGCGACGTCGGCGAACTCCTGCCACTGCTCAGCCTGTGCGCGCAGCTCCGCAGCCTTCGCCGCGTCGCCTTTCGCCTCGGCTGCCTCAGCCTTGGCGCGGAAATCGTCGGCCTTCACCTGGAACTGGTTCGCCTTGTCCTGCTGAACCGGGTTCGACTTGCGCCACTGCTTCTCCTCGGCGTCCGAGACCCGCTGCTCGATCTCGCCGATCTTGTCCTCGTACTCGCGGATCTTGCCGCGCGGGACGTAACCGATCTCCTCCCACTTCTCCTGCAGCTCGCGCAGCTTGGACTTCGCGGCGCCGAGTCCCTTCTCCGGATCGATCAGCGGGCTGTACTCCGCGATGAGATCGTCCTTCGCCTTGGCGTTGGCCTCGAACTCCCGGTCGCGCTCGTCGTTGACCGCGTTACGTGCAGCGAAGAAGTGTTCCTGGGCTGCGCGGAAACGTTCCCACAGCTTGTCGTCCACGTCGCGCGGCGCGCGGCCGGCGGCCTTCCACTCGCTCATCAAGTCACGGAACGCGCGGGCGGTGTCGTTCCAATCCGTGGAATCCTTGATCTTCTCCGCACGCTCGATGATGTCTTCCTTGGCTGCCTTCGCGGCGGCGCGGCCGCGGTCGAGCTCCGCGAAGTGGGCACCGCGGCGGCGGTTGAAGGAGTCACGCGCCTTTGAGTAGCGCTTCCACAACGCGTCGTCGGTCTTGCGGTCGATGCCGCGGATGGTCTTCCACTCGTCCAGGATCGCGCGGATGCGGTCGCCGGCGGCCTTCCATTCGGTGGAGTTCTCCGCCAGGTCCTCAGCCTCCGCTGCGAGGGCTTCTTTGCGCTGGATGGCCTCGGCGCGGCGGGCCTCTTTCGCTTCCTTGGCCTTCTCGCCGGCGGCGTCGGCGTTGTTGAGCAGCTCCTTCAGGCGGGCCTCCAGCGCATCCAGGTCACCGACGACGGCCTGCTCATCCAGCGAGTCGATCAGCTGCTGCGCCTGCGTGCGTACAGAGTTAGCGTCCTCCGGGCGTGCCGCGAGGCGGTTCTCCAGCAGCCCCACCTCGGTGGACAGGTCGCCAAAACGCTGGGCGAAGTGCTCGAGGCCCTCCTCCGGGGTGCCGGCCTGCCAGGAACCGACAGCGCGCTCGGTGCCGCCGCGGGTGACGTAGACGGTGCCGTCCTCGTCGACGCGGCCGAACTTCTTCGCCTCGGAAGTGTCCGCGGGAGCCACAGACGCGGCAGCTGCCGCAGGAACCGGCGACAGAGTGGACGCAGCACCCGGCTGGGCCGGACGAGCCCCCGGACGCGGCCCCGGCTTGGGCGCGCGCGTAGGCATCGAACCCGGCGAGGGGACCGGGGTGGTGGGCTTCTGACCGTCGGTGGGCTGCGTCATGGTGAACGTCCTTTCATATGTGTGCCGCGCGACACGGCTGCCGTGATGCTTTGAAACTTTACCGGCCCGCGCGCAGAGTTGTCAGCCCTTGGAGGCGTGTGCGGTGCCCCGGCGCGGTCTGGATAGGGTGGTGGGCGTGAACCAGTTCAATGTGATCGTCGTTCCGGGCTCCCCGGCGCTCGTCGCGGAGCTCGCGCCGCAGGACACCCCCGGGCATGCCATGGTGTGCGCGGTCCGCGACCTGGTTGCGCAGGATGCCCGCCCGATCCACATTGTCGGCTCGCGGGACGCGCGGTGGCGCACGGAGCTCACCGGCTCGTTCGCGGCGTGGGGTGCACCGCAGGTGACCGTCGGCGGCGGGAATTTCCTGGCGGAGCTCGTCGCGAGGTACTGCCTGGGGGACGCTGAGGCGGGTGTCGAAGCGTCACGTGTGGCGCTCGCCCCTCTCGACCCGGACGCGCTCACCGTCGTCGTCCTTGACGGTTCAGCGGGCCTGACGCCCCGCGCGCCGCTGGCGCTCATCGACGGCGCGAACCGCGCGCACGAGCAGATGGCGGATTTCCTGGCGGGTCGCGGCGATCTGCCGGGCAGTCTCGAAGAGCACGGCGTCGTCGAACCTGAGCTCTGGCATGAGCTGGCGTCATTGCGCCCGTCGAGATGCGAACTTGTCGCGCAGGACGCGTCTCTGGGCGTCGGGAGGTTTGTCGCAGTATGGCAGGTGGATCATGCCTGATCTGCCTGTCACCCCCATCGCGGTCGTCGGCCCGACGGCGTCCGGCAAGTCGGACCTAGGGATCGCACTCGCTCGCGAGCTCGGCGGGGAAGTGGTCAACGTCGACTCGATGCAGCTTTACCGCGGCATGGACATCGGCACAGCGAAGCTCCCGCTGGCAGAACGCGGCGGCATCCCGCACCATCTGCTGGACATCTGGGACGTCACGCGCACGGCATCGGTGGCGGAGTACCAAAAGCTCGCGGTGGAGGCGGTGACGCGCATCGCCGCGCGCGGCAAGGTCCCCATCCTCGTCGGCGGGTCAATGATGTACGTGCAGTCGCTCATCGACGACTGGCAGTTCCCTCCCACCGACCCCTCCGTCCGCGACAAGTACGAACAACGGCTCTCCCAGATCGGTGTGCAGGCGCTCCACGCGGAATTGGCGGATGTCGACCCTCAGGCGGCTGCCATCATCGAGGACAATGACCCGCGCCGCACCGTCCGCGCCCTCGAGGTGATCGAGCTGACCGGGCAGCCGTTCCAGGCGTCGCAGCCACCGAAGGATGCCCCGCCTCGCTGGGGCACACGGATCCTCGGGTTGCGCACGAACGCGGACTGGCTGAACCCGCGCATAGAGAAGCGCACGCATCTCATGTTCGAGCGAGGCTTCGTCGACGAGGTGGAGACTTTGATCGGGCATGGTCTCGTCGCGGACTCCACCGCTGGCCGCGCCATCGGGTACGCCCAGGTGCTCGACTACTTGGGTGGACGCATCTCCCTCGACGACGCAGTGGAATCCACCATCACCGGAACGCGCCGGTACGTCCGCCGTCAACGTTCCTGGTTCAACCGGGACAAGCGCATCACGTGGATCGACGCGGATCAGTCCCCGGATCAGCTCCTGCGCGCCGCGCTAGACTCGCTCGCGTGAGCACCAACAGCAACGAGACCGAACCGCACCTGTCCTCCCTGCCGTTCATCAAGGCGCACGGCACGGAGAACGACTTCGTCGTGCTTATCGACGTCGACGATCAGCTCGAATCCCTCGGCGTCCTCACCGACGACCTCGTGGCAGCCCTCTGCGACCGCCGCGCCGGCATCGGCGGCGACGGGTTCCTGCGCGTTGTGCGCGCAGACGCGGGCCGTGCAGACGCTGCCGGTGACAACGCTGACGCGGTAAGCGCTGAGGCTGCAGGCGCTGATTCAAGCGCCGACGGTGCACAGGGTGCCGGCGCCGCCCGCTGGTTCATGGACTACCGCAACGCGGACGGCTCCATCGCCGAGATGTGCGGCAACGGCATTCGCGTCTTTGCCCACGTCCTGGCATCGCAGGGGCTTGAGACGGAACGCGAATTCGATGTGGACACCCGCGCCGGGGTCAAGCACATCGTGCTCCACGAGTTGGAGGGCGACAGCCCGCACGGACCGTCCCGCGCAGTGGTCCAAGTAGGCATGGGTCCCGTTGAGGTCACCGGGGTATCAACAGCGCGCATGGGGGAGTTCGATTTCGCTGGGCTCGGGGTGGATATGGGCAATCCGCACCTCGCGGCGGTCATTCCGGGACTGACTCCTAGCGAGCTCGCCGCAATGGACTTCACCCAGCCGGCTTTCGACCACGACTTCTTCCCCCACGGCGTCAACGTGGAAGTTCTCACCGAGATGACCGACGACACCGTGCACATGCGCGTATGGGAACGCGGAGTGGGAGAGACCCGTTCCTGCGGCACCGGCACCGTCGCCGCCGCCCGCGCCGCGCTCGCGGACGCCGGTATTGAAAACGGCACCGTCACCGTCCGCGTCCCCGGCGGCGCGCTCACCATCACCATCACCGACAACGAGGCCACCATGACCGGCCCCTCCGTCATCGTGGCCCGCGGTGAAGTCAACCTGAACGCCCTGCGCTAGCGAAGCAACCGGAAACAGAAGCAAACACGTAAACCACGCGACCAGCGACGCACGGCGAAAAACACCACGAAGCCACATGAGACAAGCAAAACCCAAGGAAGGCCCGGCCGAAGCCGAGCCCTCCTTTCAGCGACAAGAACTTGTCCGCTCTAAGTGATTAGTCAGAGCTGCCGGACCTGCCTTCACTGCTGTTCTTTGCATCCGGTGCGCACAGGCCGGCGGTGGTGCCGATGGCGATCAGTGCGACGAGCGTACCCAGTGCACCGCCGATGAGCGGCAGAGTCTGGTTGAACTCCTGCGCGCGACCTGCGGCCTGCGGGTTGAAGATTCCCAGACGCTTCTGGATCTCGGTGTTCGCGTTCTCGATCGCCGGGATGCGGATTTGGGAGATCAGGCCCAGCAACAACCCGAGACCGCCCAGCACGCTGGTGCCGATGATGGAGCCGCGGCACTTCTCGCTCAGGTCCTTCCAGCTGGAGCCTGTGCTCGTGCCCGGGTTCGGAACGGCCGGCTTCCTTTCGACCGGGACCTTGACTTCGATTTCGTCGGTGGTGCCGTCGGGGTAGGTCACCACGACGGTGGCGTCCTTGTCGCCTTCGGCGGAGGTGTCGACGCGGTCTTTGAAGGTGACCTTGGCGTCAGCGGGGACGTCGGCGGGAAGGTTGATGTAGTCCTTCGGGTCCGGTGTGTCGTTGACCTTGATCGGTGTGAGTTGGTCGGCCGGCTTGGGCGTCGGGGTGTAGGAATCCGAGTCGTCCTTAACCGGAATTACAACCTCCACCTGGTCAACGGATTGGCACCAGGGATTGGCGAGACTGAGGCAGCCACCAGACTGAGAGCAGTTAGACCCGCGATGGCATAGCGGATCGGAGAATGTTTGCGCACGTGCACGAAACCTGTCTACGAAGGGGATGAACCTTAGATTGGAGTTGATGTCACTTCAATCCGTCGCGAATGGGTTTAACAGAAACTCCAGGGGATCACTCGGTTAAGGTGAACTGCACTTTATGTAGGCGGACCCAAGTATTCATCTGTAGTTCATCGTGAGTTTCTTTTGTTTAACTCAATGTCGCCACCTGTGTCACTTAAAAACCATAAGAATTTATAATATTCATGTTGGAAAATTTAAAATACAGCCTCAATTTACTTCCGTATCGCCTTCTGGAAAAAGGCGACGGCATCCTTCTTCTCTTGAGTGATGTTGCTGAGATCGGCCTCGAGGAGCTTGATGTCGTCGAGGGTGGGGGCGCCGTGGGGGCTGTCCACGTCGGTGCGGACGGGGAGGTAGTTGAGGTCGGCTGCGGTGGTTTGGCCTTGGCGGGAGACGAGGTAAGCCACGAATCGTTGGGCGGCGCTTTGGCTAGGAGATGAGGCGAAGACGGCGGCGGGCTGGGTGATGTAGGGGGCGCCGTCGGTGGGGTAGATGGCTTTGATAGGGGAGCCTTCGTCGGCGAGGTCGCGCACCCGGTAGTCGGTGACAATGCCGATGGGGTGGCCGCCGGCGGCGACTTCTTCGGCGACGGGGCCGGCGGATTGGGCGATCATGGGACGGTTTGCGCCGAGTTTGGTCACCCAGTCCTCACCGAGGTTGGGGTCTTGGAGCCAGACGGCGGCGTTGAAGGCGGTGGCGCCGGAGACGGCTGGGTCGCCGAGCACGATCTCACCCTTGTGCTTGGGGTCGGTGAGGTCGGCCCAGGACTTCGGGGCGTCGCTTTCGGGTATGCGCTGGGTGTTGTACGCAATGATGGTGGGCATCATGCGGGTGCCTACGTAGTAGCCGTCGTCGTCGATAGCCGCGGGGAGGATCGCGGTGAGGTCGATGTTGGTCAGTTCAGCGAGGTCGCCCTCCTGCTTGTACACCTCGAACGTGGGGGCGTCGGCGCACCAGAGGACGTCGCCCTCGATGTTTCCGGTGGCTTTCTCCGAGGCGATGCGGGCGACTAGCTCGCCGGTGCCGGCGCGGTACATCTTCACCTTCACATCAGGGTTGAGCTGCTCGAACTCCCGGATGGCAATGTCGGCTTTCGCCTCGGGTTCGGAGGTGTAGAGCGTGATGGTGGTGACACCGTTCTTGTTGTTCGCTGAGCGCTCGCCTTCCGCGGGCGGTTCGGCGCAGCTGGTCAGGGCGAGAAGGGATGTCGCAACGATAGTGGCGGTGATTCGGGCGCGTGCGCCGCGGCAGTGTTGTGTGGACGGACGTGTCATGGGCGGGATTCTTTCGGGTAGGCGAGGACACGCTCGGTGCGCACGCCGACAGTGTCGCCGATGCGGGGGCGGCGGCCCCTGACCTTGGCGCGGAAGGTCGTGCCGTCCACGTCGACGGTGACGGAGTGGCCGTCAAGTTCGAACAGCGATGACTCGACGGTGCCGCGCGCGGCGGAGGGATCGGAGGCGTCCACGATGCGGACGGCGGAGGGGAGCACGGCGATGTCGATCTCCTCGCCGAGGTCCCGCGCGGCGGTGCCGTCGGCGGTCACCAAATTGGAGCGGTGGAAGGTCATGGAGGGGTCGGCGGAAACATACTCGAAGCCGTCGCGGCGTGCGGTGAGAACTGTCGCGTCCGAGAAGAATTGGGCCACCCACGCGGAGGCGGGGGAAGAATAGAGCTCATCGGGGGAGGCCACCTGCTGCAGCTCACCGTGGTCGAGGACAGCGATGCGGTCAGCCATCGCCAGCGCTTCCTGCCGGTCGTGAGTGACGTGCAGAGTGGTCAAGCCGCGTGTGCGTGTGAGTGCGACAAGTTCGCGGCGCAGCACGTCACGGAGGGGTTCGTCGAGGGCGGAGAGGGCTTCGTCGAGAAGCAAGACGCGCGGCTCGCCCACGACGGCGCGCGCGAGGGAGACACGCTGACGCTGGCCGCCGGACAGGGCATCGGGCTTGCGGTCCTGGAGGCCGTCGAGACCGACGAGGGCAAGGGCCTCGCCGACCCGTCGTGCGCGTTCGTGCTTGTCGACGCCCGCCCGCGTCAACGGGTAAGCGACGTTCTCCGCGACCGTCATGTGCGGCCACACGGCGTGCTGCTGGAACACCATTCCCATGTGCCGGTCCTCCGGCGGGATGCCGGTCATGTCGCGGCCGCCCACGTACACATTTCCGGTGGTCGGCTCGACAAAACCAGCGAGGGAACGCAACAGCGTGGTCTTGCCGGAGCCGGAGGGGCCGACCAGCGCGAGGAATTCGCCTGCCGCGACATCGAGGGTGACGTCACTAAGGCCCTGGGTTCCACCGGGGAACACCACGGACACGTTTTCAAATCGGATGTCTTCCATGACTTACCTCCTAGCGGCTGCCGTGCCGCGTGACAGCCCGGCGCTGGCGAGAATGAGGACGATGAGCCCGGTGGCGGTGAACATGAACGCCAGCGCGGACGCCTGGTTGTAGTTGCCGGCCTGCTGCAGGTTGAACAGCTGCACACCGAGGGTGGTGGTGCCGGGCGCGATGAGCAGGACGGAGACGGTGAGCTCGCGGATCGCGGTCACAGCGACGAGGACGGCGCCGGAGACAGCGGCGGGCACGGCCATCGCGCCCGACGTGTCGAAGATCGCGCGTAGCTTGCCGGCGCCGGAGATCCGGGCAGCCTCTTCCATCGCGATGGGCGTCCCCTTGAGCGGAGCGCGGACAGCTTGAAGAACAGTCGCGGTGTAGGCGCACAGGTATGCCAGCAGGATGATCCAGCGGGTGTTGTAGGTGCCGGTGTACCGGCCGATGATGAGCCAGCCTACGCCGACAATGAGGCCGGGCAGCGCGGACGGCAGAAGCGTGACCAGTGTGAGCAGCGTGTTGTCCATGCTGCGGGTGCGGGTGACCAGGATGCCGATGAGCCATCCGAGGAGACCACAGATCACGGCCGCTGTCACGGAAAGAAGGAGGGAGTTGAGGAAGCCGTCCACCACGCGGGGGTTCTGCACCGTATTGGCGAAGTGGCGGAACGTCATGGTGTCCCACGTCAGCGGTACGCCCGGCGCGGGAAGGAGAGCGCGGTAGATGAGCCCGCCAATGGGCAGGAGGGTGACTGCGAGGCCAGCTGCCCACGTGCACATAGTCAACGGCCAGGTTGCGCGGCCGAGGTCGAACCGCAGGGGCGCACTGGCGTTAGTGCCGGACGTTGCAGCACGGTTGGCCACGAGGTAATCGGCCACCACAGCGATGATGCCCATGATCAGCAACACCACGCCGATGGTGGAGACCACCTGCAGCGGGTTGGGCACTGTCCCGGATTCGACGAAGCGGTAGACCATGGTGGCCAACGTTTCAAAGCGTGCTGGGGAACCGATGAGCGCGGGAATGCCGAAGTCGCCCAAGTTAGACACGAACGTCAGTGTGAAAGCACTCAGCAGGGCGGGCCGGACAAGCGGCAGGGTGACAGTACGCAGCGTGGTCCACGTGTTCGCGCCGGAGAGGCGAGCAGCCAGCTCGAGGTCACGGGGGATCTTGCGCAGCGCTGCCGCCATGATCACGTACACGATCGGGTAGGCGTGCAAGGTGAGCAGGAAGATCACGCCGTCCGCGCCGTAGATGTTCCAGATGGGGTGGCCGAACAACGCGTTGAATCCTTGGTTGCGGCCGAAGAGCTGAACCCAGGCAATCGCTCCGACGAACGGCGGCACGAGCAACGGGGAGAGCAGGAGGAAACGGGCGATGTGGGGTCCCTTGATCGTGGTGCGTTCCACAACCACGGCGCCGAGTGTGCCCACGATGACGGCGAAAATGGAGGACACCAACGTGGAGTAGAAAGAGTTCCACGCCGCGCGGCCGAGACCCTGCTCGATGAGTACCGGGATCTGGTTGCCGCCCAGCGCGAGGCCCACCACCAAGTACAGTGGCGCGATGAAAAGGCCGGCGGCGATGAGCCACATGCCGGACCGGAAAAGCGAGGGCATTGCTTAAAAATACCGCATCGCAGGCAGCTAGCGGGAGCAATCGCGGGGAGACGTCATGCGGCTCGCTTAGGGGTTCGGGCCGTTCTTTCTGGCGGCACGGCGGGCGTCAGTCCACGCCGTTTCCAAGTCGGAGGCCCGCTGATCGGCGACCGCGAGAAGACGTTCGAGGGCATGGCGGTCCAAGTCGCGGTCCACCAAATGCTGGTCCACGCGGACGAGAAACCTCTTCGCCGATCCCACGCGCAAGTGGAAGTCTTGGACTTCGGGGATGGTGGTGTCAGCGTCCATGAGCGCCGGATAATTCAGAGTGCGTCCCGCGATGGCGTCGGTGGAAGAGCCGTCTTGAAGTTCGGCGAATTCATCCAGAACCTGCTCGATGTCGTCGCGCGCCATGCGGAGGGACGCACGGAGGGATTCGACTTCCGGGTCTGTCGTGCCGCGGAGGTATCCCACGAACGCTACGGCGGCGAGAACCACTCCGATGACGAGACCAGCCCAGCCGAGACGCGAACCGAGCAAAATGGCGACGACGAGGGCGAGGGTGAGCCAGATCGCTGCTTCTCTATTGCGGTTGTTACCGGCCATAAGTACGTCTCACGTTCGCCTCGCCATGTGCCCCGGGGATGCGCGGAGCCTAGTGCCCGCCGCAGCCGCATCCGCCGGAACCGCAGCCGCCTGAGCCGCAGCCGGCAGCCATGGCCACCTGGCCGGCGAGCACAGCGGTGCCGGCGATGACGGAATTGCGCTCCGGCAGCTGGGCTGCTTCTTCGCCGGCGGCGCCAGCGGGGAGCACAACGTCGAAGGGGAAAGCACCGTCGACGGACACGTGGATGAAGCGCTCGCCGGTCAACGTGTTGGTGCGGTACTCCGCCTCCAGGACGCGGGCGGAGAAGTTCGCGGCGGCATCCGGGGCAGTGGCAGCGCCGGAATTCACGCGCTCGGCGCCCTCGGAGACGATCGTGCCCAGGGTCTCGCCGGTGGCGCCCAGGAACTCGTCGACGCTGCCGTAGTGCTGCACGGACACGGCCAGGGCGGTGAAGCCCATTTCTTGCCACTGGAGGGTGGATTCGTCGACAAGCAGGGGGCCTTGCGCGATGTTTGCCGTGACGGACGCGATCGCGTTGCCCATCGGATCGACGACATCGCACAGGCCCACGACATCGTTGAGCATGGTGACGTGCGCGTACGTCCGCGTCGTGGAGTCGAAGCCAGCGAATGTGGCGAACGGCTCGACAGCCAGAATGTTCAGTTGCGCGCCCGACGGGTCCGCGAACTGGATCAGCTGGCCGCCGCGGACCTCGCCCGTCACCGCGAGCTGGTTCGAGGCGATGGCAGCTTCGACGGCATCCTGCCACCGCGAATAGCCCATGCCGATGCTGGAGAGATCTGTCGTGATCGTGTCGCTCATAAGCCCCGATCCTAATGCCGGAGTGCTGCCGGGGAACAATCTGCTGCCGCCTGAGGTTGGGGTAGGTGTGCGCCATTTGCTGGCTGAATAAGTAGACATGCGACAATAAGGACTCAATGACGAAACCTTTCTCCCGTTCCTCCGCGCCCTCCGGCGAGCAGACATCCCACGACGAGCTTCTCGCCGAGGCTTTCCGCGACCATGCCGCGACGCCCGTCGACCCGGGTCGTGACCTTTCCTACGACGACATCGCAGGTGCGCCCACGACCGGCTCGCTGGACCTCGCCGAGCGTAACTCGTTCCGCCGCGTCATCCGCGACACGGAGATCCGCTCCGAAGACCAGGAAGACATCTACGAGGTCGAGTACCGCAAGCTGCGTCTGGAGCAGGTCATCCTCGTCGGAATGTGGACCGAGGGGACCACGGCCGAGGTCGAGGCGAACATGAACGAGCTCGCCGCCCTCGCCGAGACCGCCGGCGCAGACGTGGTGGAGATGCTGTACCAGAAGCGCGACAAGCCGGACCCGGGCACGTACATCGGCTCGGGAAAGGTGAGTGAGCTGAAGGACATCGTGGTCGCCACCGGCGCTGACACCGTGGTGTGCGACGGTGAGCTCTCGCCGGGCCAGATGGTGGCGCTCGAGGAAGCGCTCAAAGTCAAGGTCATCGACCGGACCATGCTCATTTTGGACATTTTCGCCCAGCACGCGAAGTCCAAGGAGGGTAAGGCACAGGTCAGTCTCGCGCAGATGGAGTACCTGTACACGCGCACCCGTGGCTGGGGCGGCAACCTGTCGCGCCAGGCGGGTGGCCGTGCGGGGTCCAACGGCGGCGTGGGTCTGCGCGGTCCGGGTGAGACACGCATTGAGGCGGACCGCCGCCGTCTGCGCTCCGAGATGGCGAAGTTGCGGCGCGAGCTGGCGGGCATGAAGACAGCCCGCGACATCAAGCGCAGCCAGCGGCAGCGTTCCACGATCCCGAAGATCGCCATTGCGGGCTACACCAACGCCGGCAAATCGTCGTTGATCAACGCCATGACGGATGCGGGTGTACTGGTGGAGGACGCGCTGTTTGCGACGTTGGATCCGTCGACACGCAAGGCGGAGCTCGCGGACGGCCGTTCCGTCGTGCTCACGGACACGGTCGGCTTTGTGCGCCACCTGCCCACGCAACTTGTCGAGGCCTTCAAGTCCACCCTCGAGGAAGTCGCGGGCGCGGACCTCATGCTGCACGTTGTCGACGGCTCCGACCCGTTCCCCTTGAAGCAGATCAAAGCGGTCAACGAGGTCCTCGCGGAGATCACGCGGGACACGGGGGAGGAGATTCCGCCGGAGATCGTCGTGGTGAACAAGATCGACCAGGCGGATCCGGTGGTGCTCGCGGAGTTGCGTCACGCGTTCGCGGATTCGGGCCGCGACGTCGTGTTCGTTTCCGCGCGCACGGGCGAGGGCATCGCCGAGCTCGAGGGCCGCATCGAGATGTTCCTCAACACCCTCGACGCGCACGCCACGCTGCTCGTGCCGTACACGCGCGGCGACATCGTCTCACGCCTCCACGAAGAAGGCACCGTGCGCAGCGAGGAATACAAAGAAGAGGGCACGCTTATCGACGTCCGCCTCCCCCGCGTCCTCGCCCGCCAGTACTCCGACTTCGTGGTGTCGTAGTTCCGCGGTTTAGCCCGGTTCTGTTGTGTGCGGTCCAGGTGCTAGATTTTGAAGCCTGTGAGCTTCATTCCTTCCTGGGCCGTCCACGGGGACGGCAAGACCATTCTGCCCGGTTCCGTCGTCGCCCCCGAGGAACGGCTGAGCTGGTCGCGGACCATCGGCATCGGCATGCAGCACGTCATCGCCATGTTCGGCGCCACGCTCCTCGTGCCCACCCTGACGGGCTTCCCCGTGAACACCACGTTGCTGTTCTCCGGGTTGGGCACCATCATCTTCCTCCTGTTCACGCGTAACCGGCTGCCCAGTTACCTCGGGTCCTCCTTCGCGTTCATTGCGCCGCTGACCGCGTCGCAGCAGCACGGCATTGGCGCGCAGCTCGGCGGCATCCTCGTCACCGGTCTGGCGCTGATCGGCGTCGGTCTGCTGGTCACGTGGGCGGGCAAACGCGTCATCGACGCCGTCATGCCGCCGGCTGTCACCGGCGCGATTGTGGCGCTGATCGGCCTGAACCTCGCGCCGACGGCTGTGGCGAACACCCAGACTCAGCCCGCTGTCGGCCTGGTCACCCTGGCCGCGATTCTGATTGCCACCGCCTGCCTGCGCGGCATGGCGTCGCGCTTGTCCATTCTCATCGGCGTGGTCACCGGGTGGGTGTTCGCTGCGTTGACGGGCAACCTCGCGGACGATGCCGGTGCCACCATCGCCGCCGCCCCCTGGATTGGCCTGCCCACCTTCCACGCACCCGAGTTCCACCTGTCCGCCATCCTGGTCACGCTGCCGGTGCTGGTCGTGCTCATCGCCGAGAACGTCGGCCATGTCAAGGCCGTCGCCGAAATGACGCAGCGCGACCTCGACGACCTCGCCGGTCCCGCGCTGATCGGTGACGGCGTGGCCACCACTCTCGCGGGTGCCTTCGGCGGCTCCGGCACCACCACCTACGCGGAGAATATCGGCGTCATGGCTGCCACCCGCGTGTACTCCACGGCCGCGTACTGGGTTGCCGCGGTCTTCGCGATCATGCTGGCGTTCATCCCCAAGTTCGGCGCTCTGATCTTCACCATTCCGGCCGGCGTTCTCGGAGGCGCGTGCCTGGTGCTCTACGGCCTCATCGGCATGCTGGGTGTGCGCATCTGGCAGGACAACAACGTCGACTTCAACAATCCCGTCAACCTGACTATGGCGGCGGTGGCGCTGATCGTGGGTATCGGCAACCTCACCTTCGAGATCGGCAGCGTCACCCTCGAGGGCATCGCACTCGGCTCCATCGGCATCATCGTGCTCTACCCGCTGATGCAGTGGGCGTACGCGAATCTCGGTGAGGGGCGACTCCTGCCCCAGTCCCGCGAGCGCTAAGCGCGCTATCTCATACCTGCGCAGTTCGTGCAACCGCGCACTCGTGGAACTGTGGATAACTGAAAACTATCCACAGGTATGGCACGGATCCCGTTGACCTCGCCGGTGAACTGTTTAGTCTCCGAGGCATGAGCAGATTCGACGCTTTCCTGAGCGCTCAAACAGACGACGCGCTGGACACCCTCGCGGAATTCGACCGCGAGGCTGCTCTCGCTGCGGGTATTCGCCCGAATCACGTCAACGAATGGGGGTTGGTCCACGAGACCTACCTCGGACCGACGAAATGGACCGCTCAGCAACGCCGCGCAGTCGGGCTGGCGCGTGCATCGAGAATGAGCATCGACCAGCTGGCGGTCATCGAAAAAAAACTGCAGTCTGTCAAGGATCCCCGCGAGAAATGGGAACTGCGGTTTGCGCTGCTGGGGGTGGGAGGGGGATATGAGACGGTTCGTCGACAAGCAAATGATGCCGTGCGGAAGGAAGAAACCGCGCCGCGGAAGCAAGTCCGCTTCTCCAAGTCCCGGAAGGGCCGCCGCACGATGACCGTCACCGGCGAGGAACGCGATATCGCCGATCTCGAGAACGTCCTGCTCCGGGGTGTGGACACGGCGCGGCCTGTGTCGCCGCAGCTGCTGGAGAACTTTCTACGGATCATGCGCGGCGGGGGAGCAGGGGTGCCATTCGCGGCTCCCCGGCCCATGGTGCTCGTGCCCATGCCGGCGTGGACCAAAATCCTGCGTGGCGAAGGCGACGACATCGTCCTCGGTCTCACCGATGCCACTACTATGACCGGCGCGGAATTCCTGCAGCAGTGTGCCGGCGCAGAACTCGAGCTCGCCGCTGTCCACCCCCAGGAAGGCCCGGTGAACCTCTACCGCGGTGAGAGACTGGCCAACACGAAGCAACGGGACCTCGCTCGTGTCTCCGCTCCGGTCTGCCCCGTGCCAGGGTGCCGCCACAGCGCGGATGCCTGCGAAATCCACCACATCACCGCGTGGCGGCACGGCGGGGAAACGAATTGGGACAACCTAGCTCCGCTATGCAGGTACCACAACAGGGTCAATGACGACGACCCCGGCCGAGCCGCACGCGGGCGCATCGAGCGAGTTCGGGGCACACCGGTGTGGCGGTCGCCGCGCGGGTACACGGTGGTGAACTCCTACCACCGGTTCGGGGCGGTGCACAGTCTCTTCGGCGACGGGGCGGTTGAGAGCGTGCCGCCGTAGATAGCGGGGGCATGAAAAAACTCCAGCCCGAAAATGGGCTGGAGTGGAGGTCGACGGCGGGTTTTACTCGTCGTCGAGGTTGGACTCGATGAGAGCCGCGATCTTCTCAACGGCCTCGGCATCGTCAGAGGTGACGGTGACTTCGTCACCGTGCTCGGCACCCATGGCCATGATCATGAGGGAGGAAGCGGCATCGGTCTCGTCGTCCTCGTCGCCGCCGACGAGGGTGAGGATGATGTCCTCGTCGTACTCGCCGGCAGCCTCAGCGATCACGGTTGCGGGGCGGGCGTGCAAGCCGACGGTGGAGCCGACCTTGACTGTCTTGGAAGCCATCTGAAATGTCCTTTCTTGTTGGCGCTTCGACGGGCGCGATACTCACCCCATCGTAGGAGAATATTGCGGATTACGCGGTTGCCGGTGCGGCAGAGGAATCCGTCTGGTTGTCAGCGGTAGCGTCAGCGTGGTCCTGAGCTGCCTCTTCGATCGTCTTGTTCGGCCAGAGCTGCTTGGCGGCGATCACGGCGATCGTCGCAACGACCACACCGACTGCGAGAGCGATGAACATGCCCCACCACGGCTCGTAGGCGAAGATCACGAAGATGCCGCCGTGAGGTGCCTTTGCACCCACGCTCAGCGCCATCGAGGTTGCGCCGGCAGCTGCGCCACCAAGCATCATCGAGGGGATGACTCGGAACGGGTCAGCAGCCGCGAACGGGATCGCGCCCTCGGAGACGAAGGACAGGCCCAACAGCCACGCGGACTTGCCGTTCTCCTGCTCTGCGGGGGTGAACAGCTTGGAGCGGAGGAACGTTGCGATGGACAGCGCGATCGGCGGGACCATGCCTGCGATCATCACGGCTGCCATGATTTCGTACGCGGCGTCGGTGCCAGCGGACAGACCGGCTGTACCGAAGAGGTAGGCAGCCTTGTTGACCGGGCCACCCAGGTCGAAGCACATCATCAGACCGATGATCACGCCCAGCAGGATCGCGGAGGAGCCGCTCATGGATTCCAGCCAGCTCTGCAGGCCGGTCATGACCGCGCCCAGCGGGCGACCCAGCAGCAGGAACATGACCAGACCGACGATCAGGGATGTCAGCAGCGGGATAATCACCACGGGCATGAGCGAACCGAGCCAGCGCGGCACCTTCCACGAACCGATCCAGTAGGCGATGACACCCGCCAGCAGACCGGTGACCAGGCCACCGATGAAGCCGGCGCCGACCATGACGGAGATAGCGCCACCGACGAAGCCCGGGGCGATGCCGGGGCGGCCGGCGATGCCGTACCCGATGTAGCCGGATAGCGCGGCCACCACGAACTGCATGGCTAGCTGTCCAATGGCGAAGAGGACCGCGCCCATATACAAGGCCCAGCCGGAGCGGTCGAAGGTGACGGTTTCGCCGTCGATAAGCACGTCGTGGCCCGGCAGGTTCGCGGGCGAGAAATCGAGCGGAATTGTCTGCCAGCCGTTAGCCACGTCGTAGCCGCCGACAAGGAAGCCGAGCGCCAGCAGTAGACCGCCAGCGGCGACGAACGGGACCATGTAGGAAACACCCGTCATGATGGCTTGCTGGAGACGCTTCGGCCAGCTCACGTCGCCCTGGGCGTCACCGGAACCGGAGGATGCCGCGGCGGCGCCGCCCGGAACGCGGCGGGCGTTCGGGTTGTCGGCTGCGGCGATGGCCTCGTCGATCATCGTGTTCGGCTCGTTGATGCCGCGCTTGACGGGGCTGTCGATGACTGGTTTGCCTGCGAAGCGCTCGCGATCATGAACGGCAACGTCGTGCGCGAAAATCACGGCGTCGGCCGAGTCGATGAATGCCTGGTCGACGCGGTCGCCACCGGAGGATCCTTGGGGTTCGATGCGCAATTCGACATCGTCGCGCGCGTTCGCCGCTTGCTCGAGTGCGTCGGCCGCCATGTAAGTGTGAGCGATGCCGGTCGCGCACGAGGTGACCGCGACGATGCGTTTCTTCGGTGCGCTTGCGGGCTGCTTGACCGCGGAGGTGGCCGTTGTGGCAGCGACGGTCGAGCCGGCAGCCGCGGTTTCAGCAGTTTCGCTGGTAGCAGCCTTCTTCTTTTTCGGCTCGGCGTTGAGCACTTCATCGACGGCCGCGACGACATCTTCCGGCACGGAGGCGTTGCGCAGCTTGTCCAGGAAGTCGCCGCGGACCAGAGCGCGGGCGAGCTTGGACAGGATCTTCAGGTGCTCTTTGCCTCCGCCTTCCGGCGCGGCGATGAGGAACACGAGCTGGGCGTCGCCGTCCGGACCCGAGAAATCGACGGGCCGAGACAGACGCGCGAACGCGAGGGTCGGTTCGCTCACCGCGGACGTGCGGCAGTGGGGGATAGCCACCTGGCCGTTGACGCCTGTGCCCGCCTTTTCTTCGCGGGCCGCGGCGGCGTCGGCAAGGACTTGTGGTTCAGATGTGCGCCCGGCGCTGGCGACGAGCTCGGCCAGGTTGCCAATCACCTCGGCGGGCGTACCGCCGAAATCAGGGTCGAGCCGGACGAGATCCGGTGTGATGGTGGATGATGACACGGTTCTTCCTTCAGTTAGAGGCCCCGCACTTCGGTGCGGGCGAGGTCGATGTCTTCTGGCGAGGGGATTCCCGTTCCGGGTTTCGCTGCTGCGGCTGTGCCGTAGGCGACGGCGGTGCGGAGAGCATCCGGGTAGTCAGCGCCGTCGAGCCGCGCGAGGATGTAGCCGGCGAGCGAGCTGTCGCCTGCGCCGACGGTGGAGCTCACCTGTGCCGGCGGGGTGGAGGCATGCCACGCACCTTCCGAAGTGACCAGGCAAGCGCCTGCACCACCGAGGGTGACCAGCACCTCGCGGATTCCCTTGGCTACGAGCTCCTTGGCGGCATCGACGACAGCGTCGAGGTTGCCGTTGTCGGCTTGCCGTTCGAGCTCGGCGCCGTCGAGGCCGGCCAGTTGGCCGAGCTCAAAAGCATTCGGCTTGACGACGTCCGGTGCCCCCTCTTCCAACCGCTTACCCAGCTGGCGCAGCGGTTCGTCAGAGGTGTCGACTGCGATGAGCAGATTCCTGTCTGCCTCACGGAGCGCGCGAATAAGTTGCGCGTACCAATCGGTTGGAGCGCCGGGTGGCAGAGAGCCGGCGAGAACGGCAGCCTGCGCTGCTGGCGAGGCCGCGGCGTCGACAAGCGCTTCCTGGAGCCCGTTCAACGTCGAGTCCGTGAGTCGCGCACCGGGTTCGTTGAACTTGGTCGTCCGGCCGTTCGTCTCAGTCACTGCCGTGTTGGTCCGGACCGCGTCCTCAACCGGCACGGTTTGCAGCGGGATACCGGCTGCCGCGGCCAGAGCGATGAACGGGTCGGTGTCCGCGGCAGGAACGATGGCCAGCGTCGATTCGCCCGCTTTCAGAACGGCGTTGGAGACGTTGATGCCTTTGCCGCCCGGTTCACGGCGGCTTTCGGAAACTCGGAGCACACCGCCAGCATCGAGTGAGTCAATACTCATTGTCGCGTCGATGCTGGGGTTGGCGGTGAACGTAATGATCACGAGGCAATCCCTTTCAGCCCCATATCGGTCGGGGGCAATTCGGAACGGGGGGTGGGCCTCCCTCCGGGTGGGGAGAATAACCCCTTAATGTCCGATTGTGCCCGTTTAAGTGGGATACCTCAAGGAGGGACACAAGGACGGCAATAGCTGGGGGCAGCGGATGAATATCGCGTCTACGCGGCGGAACAACACCGGAGCGATGAGCAGGGGAAAATCGAGGGATCGCTACTGAGCTTGGACGACGTCGACGCCCAGTTCCGTCAACTCCTCCAGGAATGAGGCAGGTGCCTCGGTGTCGGTGATGACGACGTCGATGCTGTCCAAGGATGCGAAACTGACCAGGTAGTCGCTACCGAGCTTCGAGGAGTCGCACAGCACCACTACTCGTCGAGCGTTAGTGACCATCGCCGATTTCACAGCAGCTTCTTGTGCGTCAGCGGTGGACAGGCCATGGTCGACGGTGAGGGCGTTGGTGCCGATGAACGCGACGTCGGCACGCAAAAGAGCGAGCGTACGCAACGCGGTGTCGCCGACGACTGCTTGGGTGATGGTGCGCACTGTGCCGCCGAGAAGCTGGACATTGAGGTTGCCGCTGCTGGAAAGATCCACGGCGATGGGGAGGGAATTGGTCACGAATGACAACGACGAGGCGCTCGGTTCCTCTTTGAGTAGGCCTGCAAGAACGTTGATCGTTGTTCCGGAATCGAGGAACACTGAGCCGTGTTCGTCCGGAAGATATTTCAGGGCGGCTTGCGCAATCGCGGTTTTCGCCGTTGTGGCGGAGCGCGAGCGCGTGTCAAGGGGTAGTTCCGTTGTCAGGTAGGACTGGCTCGAAACAGCACCGCCGTGAACCCGCTGGACGATGCCTTCCCGGTCGAGAACAGCGAGGTCGCGGCGGATGGTTTCAGCCGTGACGTCGAACTTTTCGGAGAGTTCGGTGACATTGACGCGCCCCTCGACAGCAGTGAGGGACGCGATTTGACGGCGCCGTTCTTCGGCGTACATGGACACTTCCTTCCGGGCCCCACAGAATCGCGCGCGGGGCATGAACGCTTGGTGCCCATTATTCACCCTATATGCGGAAAAACAGGTCCGATCCGGTTTGAGTGTGCCCGTTTCACCCCCAGAAGGGGAGGTTAAAGCTTGCGGAATACTGACACGACAAGACCCATGATTTCCGCGTCGTCGCCCTTAATGGGGGCAAACGCGTCGTTGTGGGGCAGCAGCCACACGCCGGAAGAGTCTTTGTGAAACTCCTTGACGGTTGCCTCACCGTCAATCAGCGCCGCCACGAATTGGCCTTCCTCCGCAACGGGCTGGGTACGCACGGCCACCCAGTCCCCGTCGAGAATGCCCGCGTCCCGCATGGATTCGCCGACAACCTGGAGAAGGTACAGGTCGCCGTCGCCGACGAGTTCCTCCGGCAACGGGAAATACTCGGACACGTTTTCCTCTGCCAGGATCGGATTCCCAGCCGCGATCTGGCCGACTACGGGAATGTAGCGTGGTGCAGCCGCGTCATCGGGCGTCGGCGCCGATTTCTTAGTTTTGCGGCCCGCCGTCTCGGGGAGGTGGCGCAAGTCCACCGCACGTGGCTTGTTGGGGTCACGGCGGAGGAAGCCCTTCTTCTCAAGTTCTTTGAGCTGGTAGGCGACCGACGATGTCGATTGCAGTCCTGCGGCGTCGCCGATTTCTCGGATGCTGGGCGGATACCCGCGAAGTACGACGGCATCCTGAATGACCTCGAGGATGCGCCGTTGACGTTCGGTCAACGATTTCAGGTCTGGCTTCTTGTCTTCGCGCTTCGGCATTAGCTGCGTCCTCTCCTCAATGATGCTTCTCCGTCGGCGTTGCGGTGACCCGCATTCTTTTCGACGACGCTGCTCGACGTTCGGTTCCCTTGAGTCTTGTCTACCACGGATAGGCAAGTCTGTTCGAAATTTCGCGCGTATGCCTGGACAAAAAATCAGCGTGTTGCTATAAATCGAACATAGAATCTATCGAACATGCACTCGAACGAATCTCGGCCCGTGGTTCACGCGGTCCATAGAATCGTCACCGAACTACAGAAAGGAAACAATCATGACCATCTCTCTTGCTCGCACAAACAGCACTGAGGTAAAAACCACCCGGACGCGCTCTGTAATTCCTGCTGATGTGTGGGACCTCGAGCGCCGGAGCATGAATGCTCACGAAACGGCCCATGTTCGAACGCTGGACGCTCGAAATCGAACGTGTGCGTCAGTGGATATCGGCGGGTCTAATGGTCGTCCTGAGTCTGACGGGGTTTTCGAATCTCGCCGCGAGAAGGGAGGCGCGACGATCATGGGTGCGTTGTTCGGGATTGCCTTGATCGTCGGCTCAGCGTTCGGAGGAGCGTTCTCGGGCGGTGACGCTGGCTTCGTTCCTCATGAGACAAGCCAGCACATGGCAGCGGTAGTTCAGTAGATCCGGGATTGGGGGAAGGTGGGGGTAACATGAACTCTCGTGCATTGCCCTTTTTGCCAGAACGATAGCTCCCGAGTTTCTGATTCCCGCCTTGTCGACGGTGGTGCGGCGATTAGGCGCCGACGTGAATGCACGGAGTGTGGGGGTCGGTTCACCACCATGGAGAAAGCTGTGCTCACAGTGGTGAAGCGAAATGGTGTCAGCGAACCATTCGACAGGGACAAACTCATCGTGGGCGTGCGGCGCGCATGCCAGGGGCGCGATGTGTCCGATGACGCGTTGAAGCGCCTTGCCCAGGAGGTCGAGGAGATTGTTCGCAGTCACGGCAGCTCGCAGATCCCCTCGAATGAGATCGGCCTCGCTATCCTCGAGCCGCTTCGAGCGCTCGACGAAGTCGCGTATCTTCGCTTCGCATCTGTGTACAAGTCTTTCGAAAGCGCCGACGACTTCGAATCCGAAATCCGTCTCATGCGCCGCAAAGACCGCGGGATGGAAGAACTCTAGCTCGACTCGAGCTACTCCAATAAAGCTATCTCTGAAGCCTGCATCTGAGTGTGCCACCCTGGCACGCGGTCGAAGTGAGACCTGGGTTGTGTGTTAGGCGCAGCGTTCAGTGCCGGGGCGATTGACTCACAGTTTGTCGACCATCTTCTCGATGCGCCGGGGGCTCACCGGCTTTACCGTACCTAGCCGTTGGGCGAAGAGACTCACACGCAGCTCCTGGATACGCCAATTGATCTCCTTCACGGCGCGGGACTTGGCACGGCTTGCGGGTAAGCGACCGAGTTTGGCATCACGGTAAGCCTTCACCTCATCGACGACGGCCTGGCGGTCGGTGTCACGGTCTGGGTCAAGGTTCATGTCGTCGAGGCGCATGCGGATCGCGGACATGTAGCGCGGCAGGTGCTGGAGGTTCTCCATACCGTGGATCGTGATGGCGTTCTTGGGGAGGAGGAACTGCATTTGCTGCCGGATGTCGTCTATGGCCGGCCCCGACCAGTTATCCAACTCCGCGGCAATGTTGACGTATTCGACCACTCCACCGGCAATGCCGACCACAGCTCGGCGCACTGCCCCGGGGACCTGGGGTTTGATGGTGTTCAGCAGTTCGTCGAACTCGCCGGGTGTGCGGACGGGGCCGCCGTTGGCCATCATCAGGTCGCGGATCGCTGAGACGCGCGCGTCCTCGACGAGTCCTGCGGCACCGCCATGAGGGTACTTGTCCACGGCGACACGCTGGCGCAGTGGGAGTCCCTTTGTCATCTGGGCGGTGTTCACAGAAATCTTACGCATGAGCATGGCCAAGGTGGCGGTCATCATGGAGGCATCGGCTGCAGCCTTGGTGGGGAAGACCTTCACACGGACGCCGTCTGCGGTGGCCTCGAGCGCCGGGTAGGCATCGACGTGGTTGCCTTCGATCTCAGTGGTGACGGTCTCTGGGACCTCGCCGAGAGTGTCGGAGGTCCAATCGGCGACGGAATCGGATTCCGCTTTGCGCGTGGCCTTAGCCACTGAGGACGTGATGTGACCTGCCTGCCGGTTCTTCAACGCGGACAGGCTCGTGTCGTGGTCGATGATTTTGCCGCGGCGGTTGACGGCTGCGAAGGTCATTGTCAGGTGCGGTGGGAGAACTTCAGGGCGGAAATCGGTCCCGTTGATGCCGTGTCCGCCGAGCGAGCGGAGAACCTCAGCGAGTTGCTCGGTGATGGGTGCTTCGAACGGGATGAGTTTGCCCATGGCGCGTTCCGCGAATTCGGGGGCGGGCACGACTGTCTTGCGCAGTGCCTTGGGCAGAGAGCGGATCAGCTCGGTGACCAATTCCTCGCGCAGACCAGGAACAAGCCAGTCGAAGTCCACGTCTTCCATCCCGGCGAGCAGCGGAACGGGAACAAGCACTGTCACACCGTCGAACGGGTCGCCGGGCTCGAACTTGTATTGGAGGTCGTAATTGATGGAGCCCTGGCGCCATTTGTCGGGGAAGGCGGCTTCGGAGGAGTCGGCGGAGGCGTCGTTAAGCAATGCCTCGGGGTCGAAGTCGAGGAAGGACGCGTCGTGCTGCCGTTTCTTCTTCCACCATGCGTCGAAGTGACGGCCGGTGCCGATGTCGGCGGGGACCCGTTCGTCGTAGAACTCGAAGAGCGTGTCCTCGTCGACGACAATGCCGCGGCGGCGGACCTTCTCCTCGACGGCCGCTGCTTCTTCGAGGAGTGTGGCGTTGTGTTTGAGGAAGGCGTGGTGGGCGTTCCATTCGCCGTCGATGAGCGCGTGGCGGATGAACAGGTCGCGCGCTGCTTCCATATCGACGCGGTGGTACGGCACGAGGCGGTCGGCGACAACGGTGACGCCGTACAGCATGGATTTCTGGTGCACCATCGGCGCGGCGCGCTTTTGGGACCAGACGGGCTCGGAGTACGAGTGTTTGAGCAGGTCGCGGGCGATCTTCTCCACCCAAGACGGATCGATCGCGGCGACATCGCGCGCCCACAGGCGGGATGTTTCCACGAGTTCGGCTGCCATGACGAATTCCGGCGGCTTCTTGGCCAGGGCGGAGCCCGGGAAGATCATGAAGCGGGTGCCGCGGGCGCCCTTGAACTCCTTGGAGTTGCCGTCGCGGGCGCCGATATTGGATAGCAGGCCCGTGAGCAGCGACTGGTGGATGGCGCTGGGGTCGCGGTCCGTTGACTCCCCGGAGGTGGCTGCCTCTTCCGCTGAAATATTCTTCCACCCCAGCTGCTTTTCGGCGTCGCGGAGCTGGCGTACGAGGTCAAACCACTCGCGGATGCGCATGTAGTGGAGGAACTCTTTCTTCATGTGTTTGCGGAACGCGTTGCCGGACAGCTCGTCGCGGGAGTCTTTGATGTACTCCCACAGGTTCAGCGAGGCGAGGAAGTCCGAGGTCTTGTCTTTGAAGCGCGCGTGGGCTTGGTCGGCCTGTGCCTGGTACTCGAGGGGGCGTTCGCGGACGTCCTGGATTGTCATGGCGGCGACGATGACGGTGACGTCGCGGAGCACGCCGAGGCGGTTGGCCTCGACGAGCATGCGCGCCATGCGCGGGTCGACGGGGATGCGCGCGATGTCGCGGCCGATGCCGGTGAGCACCGGCGCGTCGTGGTCTTCTTTGTCGGTGATGGCACCGAGCTCGTGGAGGAGCAGCAGGCCGTCGCGGACGGATTTGGTGTCGGGCGGCTGCACGAAGGGGAAGTCGGCGACGTCGCCGAGCCGCAGGTTGATCATCTGGAGGATGACGCTGGCCAGGTTGGTGCGCAGAATTTCCGGGTCGGTGAATTCGGGGCGGGCGTTGAAGTTGTCCTCGGAGTAGAGGCGGATGGCGATGCCGTCGGCGATGCGGCCGGAGCGGCCGGAACGCTGGTTGGCGCTGGCCTGGGAGATCTCCTCGATAGGCAGGCGCTGCACTTTGGTGCGGGTGGAGTAGCGGGAGATGCGGGCAAGCCCGGTGTCGACGACGTAGTGGATGCCGGGGACGGTCAGGGAAGTCTCGGCGATATTCGTCGCCAACACGATGCGCCGCCCGGAGTGTGGGGAGAACACGCGGTGCTGCTCGGCGTTGGACAGGCGGCCGAACAGGGGCGTGACTTCGACACCGCGCCAATGCTGTTTCTCGATGACCTCCATGGCGTCGCGGATGTCGCGCTCGGAGGCGAAGAAGCAGAGGATGTCCCCGTTGCCTTCGGCCATGAGTTCCTTGAGGGCGCTGACAAGCCCGTCGAGCATGTCAATGTCGACGACTTTCGTGCCCCCGTCCTTCGCGGGCACTTCGGTCTCGAGCGGGCGGTAGCGGATCTCCACCGGGTACGTGCGCCCGGAGACCTCGATGATCGGCGCAGGCTCGCCGGAGGCATCGGCGAAGTGCGCGGCGAAGCGCTCCGGATCGATCGTCGCTGAGGTGATGATGACTTTGAGGTCCGGCCGGGCCGGCAGCAGCCGCTTCAGGTAGCCGAGCAGGAAGTCGATGTTGAGCGATCGTTCGTGTGCCTCGTCGATGATGATCGTGTCGTATGCGTTGAGGAACCGGTCGCGCTGCATTTCGGCGAGGAGAATACCGTCGGTCATGAGTTTGACGGCGGTGGTGGGGGAGACGCGGTCGTCGAAACGAATGGCGTAGCCGACGGTCTCGCCGATGTCCTGGCCGAGTTCGTCGGCGATGCGCTCGGCGACGGTGCGCGCGGCGATGCGGCGCGGCTGGGTGTGCCCGATGAGACCGCGGCGGCCGCGCCCGAGTTCGAGCAGCATCTTCGGGATCTGCGTCGTCTTGCCCGAGCCGGTTTCACCCGCGATGACGACGACTTGGTTGTCGCGGATGAGTTCCTTGATGTCGTCGCGCCGCGCGGAAACGGGCAGACCCTCGGGGTACGTGATGTCTGGGACGTGCGTGTTCACGTCAGCGACTTTCGCCGCGTCCACGTCCATGTCTGCGCTGATCTGCGCGAGCGCGTGCGGGGACCGCGCTTTTTTCAGTCGGCGCTGGAACCGCCGGACGCTGGCGATGGGCAGTTCGTCGAGTCGGCGGTAGAGCTCGTCGCGGGTGAGTTCAGGTTTCGTCATAGTCAACGCGCGAGTGTACCCGCACACCGCGCGAAACTAGCAGCTAGCTACGCGCGCTTATCGACGGTCCCCTCAAACGCATCCGTGATCAATTCCCCCAGGGCAACGAATTCGTCGGCTCGTGTAGACGATGAGCGGTGCACGAGTCCTACGTTGCGGGAGGCGGTGACGCTGGGAGCGAAGCGCGCGACGGAAACGTTGGGGCGGGCGCACTCGACGGGAACAGCGGAGACGGGCAGCAGGGTCGCACCGTATCCGGCGGACACGAGCTGGATGATGGTGGTCAGGGAGGATGCCCGGGTGACGGAGTCGGCCATCCCGGCGACGTCGAGGTGGGCGGTGCGGCACAGATCCATGATCTGGTCGCGCAGGCAGTGGCCGTCGTCCATGAGCAGCATGTCCAGCTTGTCAAGCTCTGAAAGTGTCACGTCGTCCCGGCCGGCGAGTACGTGTCCGTCGGGGACGGCGATGGCGAAGTCCTCGGTGTAGAGGGGGAGCTCCGTCAGGCCGGTCGTGCCGGTGGGGAAGGCGATCAGCGCTGCGTCGAGCTGCCCGCTGCGCAGCTGCTCCATGAGCGCAGGGGTTGTCTCCTCGACGATCTTCGGTTCGAGCGCGGGGTAGCGTTCCTGCGCAACGCGGAGCAGCTCCGGGAGCAGATACGGAGCGATGGTGGGAATGACACCCAACGTGAGCTGGCCGGTCAACACACCGTGTGCGCCGCGGGAGTGCTGCACAAAGGAATCGGCGGCTTCTAGTGTGGCCTGCGCGTAGGGGAGCAACCGCTGTCCAATCGGAGTGACAATCACTTTGCGTGTGGAGCGCTCTATGAGCTGAATGCCCAAGCCTGTTTCCAGGGCGACGAGCGCCTGGGACAGCGAGGGCTGGGAGATCTGCAGCTGGTTCGCTGCGGTGCCGAAGTGCCGGTGCTCGGCGATGGTGACGAACGTGCGGATTTGAGCCAGCGTCGGGCGGTACTCCTTGGTGCTCATGTTTTAAAAGTACAAGGATTGATAGGTTGCAGGGCGAAAACAGGGATTATTTTCGCCTTTCAGAGTAGGAGCGTCATGTCTCGGTGAACCACCGCTATTCACCCCGCGCAGACTAGTGGCGCATCTCCAGCGCGCTCAGTCGCACCTCGCCGGCGGCGTCGGAGGCGTCGAGGTCGACGGTGCCGTGCAGTTGGAATGCGTTGTCGCCGTCCGGGTCTTTGATGATCTGGGTGACGGTCCAGGACCGTGAACCGGAATCGGCGTCGGCGAGCGCGAAGTATTCGGGGCCGCGGGCGTCGGCGTCCAGGTCCACGTCGTCGTACTCGTCGAAGTAGTCGTCCATGAGAGCCGGCCAGTCCGGCTGGTCGGTGAGGTCCATGTAGTCGAGCATCTCCGCCAGTTCCTTCTCCTTCTCGTAGGCGAAGAGCTCCACGAGACGGAAGAAGTAATTGCGCACCATGATGGTGAAGGCGCGGCGGTTGGCGGTGAGGGCTGTCGGATCCTCCACACCGAAGGCCAACTCGCGTTCCAGGTCGTCGCGGCTGATGGGGGTGGTGTCGTCGGCCATGTGGGCCCATTCGTCGATAAGCGAAGAATCGACCTGGCGGATGAGTTCGCCGAGCCACACGTTGATGTCGTCGAGTCGCTCCGTCATGTACGCGTCGGGGATGGAATGCGACAAGGTGCGCCATGCGTCGGTGAGGTAGCGCAGGACCACGCCTTCGCTGCGCGCGAGGCCGTAGGTGGCGATGACGTCGGAGAACGTCATGGCGTGCTCGATCATGTCGCGCACGACGGACTTCGGCGAAAGGTCGAATTCCTTCGCCCACGGGTTGCCCTGGACGAAGGTCTCGTAAGCGTCCTCGAGCTCCTCGCGCAGCGGCTGCGGGTAGGTGACATCCTCGACGAGCGCCATGCGTTCCGTGTAGTCCACTCCGTCGGCTTTGAGCGCCGCGATCTCCTCGCCGCGCGCAGCGGACTGCTGGGCTTGGAACAGCTGGCGCGGGTCGTCCAGAATCGCTTCGAAGGTGGAGATGACGTCGAGGTCGTAGGTCTCGCTCGCGGGGTCGAGCAGGGTCAAGAACGCCAGCGCAAACGGTGCGAGCGGCTGGTTGAGCGCGAAGTCCCGGTCGAGCTCCGCCGTCAGCGTGTACGGGCGGAAGGCGGGGGAGTCCGGGGTGCGTTCCACGACGTCGGCGGCGATGAGACCGCGGAAGAGGTCGACGGCGGTGAGGATGTCGCGGTTCTGCTTGGCGCGGGTGTCGTGGTTGTCGCGCAGGAGGTGCTTCATGTGCTCGTACCCGTCGCCGGGGCGCGCCACGACGTTGAGCAGCATCGAGTTGGACACCGCGAACTGGCTGGTCAGCTCCTCCGGCTCGGCTTCGGTGAGGCGGTTGAAGGTGTTCTCCGACCAGGAGACTTCGCCGTCGCGCGGGGCCTTTTTGCGGATCTTCTTCAGCTTCTTCGGGTCGTCGCCGGCCTTGCGGCGCAACTTCACGTTCTCGATCTCGTGCTCGGGCGCCTCGACGACGACGGTGCCTTCCGTGTCGTACCCGGCGCGGCCCGCGCGTCCGGCGATCTGGTGGAATTCGCGGGATTTCACAATGCGCTGCTTTGTGCCGTCGAATTTGGTCAGACCGGTCATGAGAACTGTGCGGATGGGCACGTTGATGCCCACGCCGAGGGTGTCGGTGCCGCAGATGACCTTGAGGTGGCCCGCCTGGGCGAGCCGTTCGACCAGGCGGCGGTACTTGGGCAGCATGCCGGCGTGGTGGATGCCGATGCCGCGGCGCAGCAGCTTCGACAGCGTTTTGCCGAAGGTGGTGGTGAACCTGAAGTCGCCGATAGCCTCCGCGATCGCCTCCTTCTCCTCGGCGGTGACAATCGACATCGACGTCAATGCCTGCGCCCGCTCCGTCGCTTCACGTTGGGAGAAGTGCACCACGTAGATGGGCGCTTTTCCGTCTTCCAGCAGTTCCTCGATGGTCTCGTGCACCGGGGTGAACACGTAGTGGAAGTCGAGCGGGACGGGGCGCTCGGAGCCGCCGACGAACGTGGTTTTCCGCCCGGTGCGGCGGGTCAGGTCGTCCTCGAGCCATTTCGTGTTGCCGAGGGTGGCGGACATGAGCAGGAACTGGGCTTTGGGCAGTTCCAGCAGCGGCACCTGCCACGCCCAGCCGCGATCCGGCTCGGAATAGTAGTGGAATTCATCCATGACCACTTGCCGGATGTCGGACTTCGCTCCCTCGCGCAGCGCGATGTTAGCCACGATCTCGGCTGTGGCCGCGATGATCGGGGCGTCGCCGTTGACGGTGGCATCGCCCGTCATCATCCCCACGTTTTCCGGCCCGAAGATCTCGCACAGGGAGAAAAATTTCTCGCTCACCAGCGCCTTGATCGGTGCGGTGTAGAAGCTGCGCTGGCCGCGCGACATGGCGATGAAGTGGGCGGCGTTGGCCACCATGGACTTACCGGAGCCGGTCGGGGTGGCCAGGATGACGTTATCGCCCGCCAGCAGCGCCAGCGACGCTTCCTCCTGCGCCGGGTAGAGGGAAATCCCGCGCGAGGTGGTCCAGGAGGTGAAGGTGTCCCATACGGCGTCGTCGATAAGCGCGGCGGGAACGTCTTCGAGGTCGGCGATGCTGTCGGCGAGCGTCGGTGCGGCGGCGTTGTCAGTCACGTGGACTACGGTACTTCAGCTTCGCGCCTACTCGTCATCATCAGGAACGTCCGGTAGGTCGATCTGCCCGCCTTCGTCCCACATGCCGGAATCGTCTCCTGTCTCGTTGCCTGGGCCGAGGGTCTTGCCGCGGTCGCGGTCGTCGATGGCGGCGAGGAAGTTCTCGAAGGCCTCGCCGATCTCGTCGCCACTGGGCACCTGGGCTTCACCCGGCATCATTTTCTGCGGGTTCTTCTCGCGGTAGGAGGCCATCTCGGAGTCGTAGTGTTGCTCCAGCTGCTCGACCACCTGCGCGATCTCCTCGGAGCTGTTGGTCTGCTCGGCGAGCTGCTGCGCAACGCGGTCCATGTCGCGCTCGATCGCGCGCAGCGGGAACTTCAGGTCGGAGGTGTCCGACACAGACTGCAGCAGTTGGTACACAGCCTGCGGGTACGGCGAGGACGCGACGTAGTGCGGGACGTGTGCGGTGTAGCCGGCCACGCGGCGGCCGCGGGAGTGCAGCTCGCGCTCGATCATCACGGCGGCGGCGCCCGGAACGGAGACCATGCCGTCGAAGGTGAACATCTTGCCCACCAGCTCGCGGTCGTTGCCGTGCGCGGACACAACCAGGGGACGTGTGTGCGGGGCGCCCATCGGCGCTGAGTACAGGCAAATAGTCTTGTCCACGTTGAAGCGATCGGCCAAGTCTGCGACGGACTTCGAGAATGCCTCCCACCTCAAGTCCGGCTCGGGGCCGGAGAGCAGCAGGAAGGATTCGCCCTTAGAGTCGCGCAGCACGCGGATGTCCAGGTCGATCTCGTCGATGTCGCTGATCTCGTGCTCGTTCAACGTCACCATCGGGCGGCGTGAGCGGTAGTCGATGAGCTCGTCGTTGTTGAACGTGGCCAGCGTCCGCGAGTCCAGCGCGTCCTTTAGGTGCCCGGCTGCGCCTTCGACAGCGTGGCCCGCGTCCGCGTAGCCCTGCATGGCCACGATGAGGGTGGGGCCAGAAGACGCACCGTCTTCCACGGCGGGAGCCGGGTATTCCAGCTCGTACATGTGCCGCTGATCGTCTGACGTCATGGGTGACATCCTCCTTGTCTTCTGGACCGTCTAACACCACGTTCAACCGCACGGGTGCAGAGTTTCATTCCCACCTTACGGACCCCGCGCACGGACATGTCGCGCACCGCCGCATTGACTAGGAAAGCACAGCTCCGCTTATCGACGTTCCCCCGCTCCGTCCCCCACCTCTTTTCCGCCTGATGTCCTGCCTTGGGGAACCGAGCGAGGGGTCACACAAGTCCAATAGGGCATGAACAATTCATTCTCAGATCCGCAGAAACCGCCCTTTGACCCCTGGACCGACAACGTCGGTTCTGTTGACGATCCTTCGACCATCATCGCCACCATCCCGGGAACGCTCGGGTACTACCCGCAGGAGTCCATCATTGTGATCGGGCTCGTGCCCGACGCGGAGATCGGGGGTGAGCTCGTGCTGGGGCCGATGCTGCGCGCCGATATCGTGAACGCGGACCAGCTCGCCGATTTCCTGACCACTGCGCCGGTTGAGCATTGCGTCGCCTTTCTGGGGGTCATGGTGACCCGCATGCCGCATTCAGAAAGCGCGAATGAGGCAGTCCAGACTCTCGAAGACCTGACCCGGCCGTGCGGCGAGCCGCTGGTAGATGTCTTGTGGCATGTCTCCGAGATTGCTCAGGGCACGCCGTACGAAATGGTCTTCGGTCCGGATCCGGACGACATGGACCGGCAGTGGCCGGATCTGAAGTGGGGCCGGGGCACGGTCGCGTCGGTGGTGAGCTCACCGGCGATGCGCGCTTGGCGCGATAACGGCATTTTGCCGGCCTTGAACCGATCCGACACATTCGAGTACTTCCAGCCGGACGACGACCCAGCAGGCATCACTGTCGATGGCGAGCGCGTCGACGTGACAGCTTTCTCACGCGATGCCCGGCGCCGCGCAGATGAGCTGCGCCGGAAGATCGACCGCGGTTCCGCCGAGCCCAGTGCTGTCGTACGCCAGGCAATGCGGGCCCTGACACACGCCCCTGCCCAGCCGCTCATCGCGCTGGATGAGCGCTACGGAGTGGACCGGGTTTTCGCTGACCGCGGAGACCTGCACGCAGTGGTGACGGTGCTGACTCGATCGGTGCTGCGCGACTGCGTGATTGGAACTGCCGTGCGCCACCCGGAGGAAGCGGCCACGGCGTTGCTCGCGGTCGCCAGGGCCTTCGATGGAGTTGTGCGCGCCAACGCGTTGAGCTTGTGGGGCATCGTGGCCATCAGCCGCGGTCTGTCTTCGTGGGCGTCGGCGGCGCTGGCCATCGCGCAGGAAGAGCTCCCGCGGCACTCCATGTCGGCGATCTGCCTGGAAATCCTCGCCGCCGGCGAACAACAGCACCTGGTCACCACGATTTTGCAGGGCTGCGAGCTGGCGTGCGCGCACATCACTGGCGCGGCTGGCGGCAGCGACGACAGCGGAGATGCGCAGAGCTTCGACGACCCCGGCGACGACTACGGTGAGGCGGCCAGCGCTTAGCGGGCGCCGCCGGCGCGGGACTGGGTGTACTCCCACGAATTATTGATTGCGCAAACCCGTGGGAGTTCGTCGTTTGATTTGTTCACTTAGATCATCGAGACGGCACTAGGCTCGCGGTACCTTCTCCGAGCATCCAGAGAGCTAACATGATGAAGATCGAGCCTGTACCCATATCAACAAAGTGGCCGTAGCGGGATAGGAAACTGGAAAAGACATCAACAAGAAGAGCAAAACCAGCCGACATCACGAAGCCCACAACAAAGAGAGTGACGAGGATCAGCAGCATCCACTCCGCGCCCATATTGGGTTTCACGAATTGAGCGAACACTGCTCCGAAAAACAGCACCGACTTAGGGTTCGACAGGTTCGTTGCCATCCCAACCCCAAAAGCCTTGCGCGTTTCGACTGACTGATCATGGAGATTCGAAGGAAGTGCCGCTGACTCACCCGATCGCCAGGCTCGAAGTCCGCCACGCACCGCGCTAAACCCCATATAGAGAAGGTAGGCACCGCCGACCAGTTGCAAGATTGCAAGCAGTTGAGGAGCAGCTTGCATGAGGGCGCTTAATCCCAGCAACGATGCAGCGATCCAGACTGCATACCCCGCCATGATTCCCGTAGCACAAGCCACTCCAGCGGCCCGGGATTTCACACTGAAACGGATAATCTGTACAACATCAGGCCCAGGAACCGCTACCGCGGCAGCGAACACGCCAATTAAAGCGAGAAAATCTCCGAATAACATTGCTCTCCGAACTTCTTGGTGGCCCTCTATTGATGTGTCAGCGATCCCGGTCAGGAGTCTAATCCGTGAATAGCCGGAGGCTTTAGTCTACGGATTCCAAATCATTCGACGCCAAACGGGAGCGGATCTGGAAACAGAAGTTGGAGCATGGTTAAGCGCCAAGTCCAAGGGTGGTGGCTGAACTAGGAACGTTAGGTGAATTACTCGCCAGCAGAATGGGTGTACTCCCATGCATCACGCACGATCTGGTCTAGGTCCGTGCGGGTGGGCGCCCAGCCCAGCTCGTTCTTCGCGCGCTGAGAGGACGCGATGAGCGTGGCGGGGTCGCCGGCGCGCCGGGGCGCGACCTCGGCGGGGATCGGGTGGCCGGTCACGCGGCGGCAGGCATCGATGACTTCCTTGACTGAGTAGCCGTCGCCGGAGCCCAGGTTGAAGATCCGGTGCTTGCCCGGGGTGTTGGACTCTAAGGCGAGCAAATGCGCATCGGCGAGGTCGCGGATGTGGATGTAATCGCGCACGCAGGTGCCATCCGCGGTGGGCCAGTCGTCGCCGAACATCAGGATTTTGTCGCGTGTGCCCTGCGCAACCTGGAGGACCAGCGGAATGAGGTGGGTCTCCGTGGCGTGGTTCTCGCCGAGGCCGCCGTACGCGCCGGCGACGTTGAAGTAGCGCAGACTCGTCGCGCCGAGGCCGAAAGCGGTGGCGTAGGAGGTAATTGCGTAGTCGATGGCCAGCTTGGTCGCGCCGTACGCGTTGGTCGGGGCGGTGGGCATGTCCTCGGTGATGGGCACCTGCTCCGGCTCGCCGTAGGTGGCGGCGGTGGAGGAGAAGACCAGAGACGCCACGTCGTGGTCGCGCATGGAGTTGAGCAGCTTCAGTGTGGTGCCCACATTGTCTCGCCAGTACTCGTCGGGCTTCTCCACGGATTCGCCCACAAGGGAGCGGGCGGCGAAGTGGAGGACGCCGTCGACAGGCCCGTCCGCGAGAACGTCGTCGATCACGTCGTTGATGTCGCCCTCGACAAGCGTCGCGCCCTCCGGCACCGCGTCGCGGTTACCGGTGGAGAAATTGTCCACGATAGTGACGGAGTGGCCCGCTTCCAGCAGGACCTTGGAGCAGACACTGCCGACGTAGCCGGCGCCTCCGGTGACGACGAGACGGGACATGGAGAGATCTCTTTCTAGTGGGAGAGCAAGCGGACGGCGGAATATCAGGCGTTCAGCGGAGTGACGCGCAGAGCGTGCGCCAACTCCGGGGCCAAGTCTACGCGGGAGCCGGACTCGGTGATCACGGCAAGTGAGCCATTTTCGTTGCGCTCGAGAGTCACTGCCACTCCGCGGCTGATGCCGTACCGGCAGATGGAGGAGTAGTGCTCCGAGTCGAGCTGCAGGATCTCGTTGATCTGCACCACCTCAACGCGGACGGGCTCCGTGAGATCGAGGTCGCTGGCGCGTGAGCCCAAGTCTTTCTCAGTGGGCTCGGTGTAACCGAGTTCGTCGAGCGCGGGGATCGGGTTGCCGAAGGGGGAGCGGGTGGGATCATCGAGGACTTTGAGCATCTGGCGCTCGACGTCTTCACTCATGACGTGCTCCCAACGGCACGCCTCGGCGTGGACCTGGCTGAGGTCGAGGTTGAGCACGTCGGTGAGAAGACGTTCTGCGAGGCGGTGCTTGCGCATGACCGAGGTGGCTAGTTCGCGGCCCCGTTCGGTCAAAGAAAGGGAGCGGTCCGACTCAACGACGATCAGGCCGTCGCGCTCCATGCGGGCGACAGTCTGGGAGACGGTGGGGCCGGACTGGTCGAGGCGTTCCGCGATGCGCGCGCGCAGCGGGATGATGCCTTCTTCTTCAAGCTCGTAGACCGTGCGCAAGTACATTTCGGTGGTATCTACGAGATCTCTCACTACGGACTTCCCTCAATCCTTCACACGGGGGCCGTGAAGTGCGCACTCGGGCAAAGCAGCGATGCGAGGGCCCAACACGGTCAACAGCTAATAACGGCTAGAGCACATAGTAACCCAGAACACACCGATCTTTGGCCGGTACGCCTGGGTGACGGGGTTAGAGCGCGTAGTCGCGCAGGCGATCAGCGCGGTCGCCGACACGCAGCTTGCTCATGACTTCGCGCTCAATCTGGCGGACGCGCTCGCGGGACAGACCGAATTTGCGTCCGATCTGGTCCAGGGTGCGTGGCACGCCGTCATCGAGCCCGTAACGCAAACGGATCACGTCCTGCTCGCGCTGCTCCAAGCCGCCGATGATGTCGTTGATGTCGTCGTGGCGCAGGGCAGAGACGACAGCGTCCTCGGCGTCGGCTGCTTCAGCGTCCTCGATGAAGTCGCCCAACGGGGCTTCCTCGTCGGCACCGACCGGCATGTCCAGGCTCACCGGGTCGCGGGACTGGCGCAGCAGCATCTCGATCTTGGATTCGTCGATGCCGGATTCCTCCGCCAGCTCTTCGTTCGTGGGTTCGCGGCCGAGCGACTGGTACATCTCGCGGCGGATACGGGAGAGCTTGTTCACCTGCTCCACGAGGTGGACTGGGAGGCGGATGGTGCGCGACTGGTCGGCCATGCCGCGCGTGATGGCCTGACGGATCCACCAGGTGGCGTAGGTGGAGAACTTGAAGCCCTTGGTGTAGTCGAATTTCTCCATCGCACGGATGAGACCCAGGTTGCCTTCCTGGATTAGGTCCAGCAGCGGCATGCCGCGGCCGGTGTAGCGCTTGGCCAGGGAGACGACGAGGCGCAGGTTCGCCTCGAGGAGGTGGGAGCGGGCCTTGCGGCCATCTTTGGCCAGGATCTTCAGGTCGCGGCGCTTCGCCCGGGTGAGGTCCACTTCCGGGTCGTCGAGGAGATGCTGAGCGTACAGACCGACCTCGATGCGCTGGGCGAGCTCGACCTCTTCCTCAGCGTTCAGTAGAGCAGTCTTGCCGATGCCGTTGAGGTAGACGCGCACGAGGTCGGCGGACGGATTATCGTTCGTCTGGTTTCGCCGGCTTCCGCGGTCGACTTTCTCTTCATTGTCATCGACATGATCCACATTGGGCTGAGTCATGGATGAAAGCTCCTTCAAGTCTCGCGAATCTATCGTTCTAACGCCGGACAAGAGCAGTTTGTTCCCGCTGTGGGCCTCTCCCGCTGAGCTGTGTGTTCGCGCAGCTCAGCGGGGGTTGTGCGGAGGAGCGGGTGCGCGGTTGCCGTGAATGGGACTTTAGCAGTTCCGGTTTAGCTTTCAACCAGTACGGTGAACGGTCCGGAATTGACGGAGGCGACCTCCATCATCGCGCCGAAGCGGCCCTCCTCGACGTGGATTCCTCGCGCCCTGAGCCCCTCGGCGATTTTCGCAATGACGGGTTCGGCAACGTCGCCCGGGGCTGCGTCGGACCAGGAGGGGCGACGACCCTTCTTCGTGCGCCCCATGAGCGTGAACTGGCTGACGAGCAGAACGGGCGCACCGGCTTCCTCGACGGAGACTTCGCCGTCGAGAATGCGCAGTTCGGCGATCTTGCGCACCATCGTCTCCCACGCGCCGTCGGCGTCTGCCGAGCCGACGCCGACCAGAGCGAGGATCCCGCCGGTCTCCGGGCAGTCGATGGCGCCGACGGTCTCGCCGTCGACAGTGACGGATGCTTCGGTTACGCGCGTGAGCACGGCCTTCATGGGTGGTGCGTACTTTCTGTGGGGAGCTAGCTGTTCAGGCTGACAATGTCGGTGGGCAGGACAAAGCCGTGGCGGATCAGGTCGACAATGACGGCGGCGGCTTCGTCGTAAAGCGCGGTCTCCGCGTCATCGTCCAGTCCGTGGGATGCGGCCCAGAGCGAGACAATGTCGCGCAGCGGCAGGCCATCCGGGTTGAGGCCGGCGAGGATCGCGGCGACAGCGTCGTCCACATCGTGGGTGAAGCGTGGGCCATCGGTACGCGTGATGCGCTTGACCTCCGGCGCGAAGCCCATTCCGGTCACCGCGTCCGCGAGGCTCACGTCCTCGAGGGCGACGCCGGGCCGCAGGGCATAGCGCGCATCGAGCACGTCGCTTATCGACGTCCCCCTCAACCACTCCATCCGCACGAAATACTCCTCAACCTCGGGGCCGAGGGGGTCCGTGAACGGCTGCGTGAGGGTCTCCGTGGTGACCTCCGTGGGAGCGTCGCCGATATCGCGCACGAAGATCCACCCGAACCCGACAGCACGCACGTCCTGTTCGCGGAAATGCGCGAGCCAACGGCGGGTCCGCTCGATCCCGTCGGCTGAGCGCGGGTCTACGGACTCGTCTTTGAGCCACGTGGACACGTACAGCGCGGGGTCGACGACATCGCGCTGCAGGACCCACGCGGAGACCCCTGTCGACGGGAACCAGCTGGCCACGCGCTGCTCCCACGACTGGTCGCTGGTGTGCACCCAAGAACCGAGGATGAACGCGGAGCCGTTTCGCGCCAGATGGTGGGGCACTGAGGAGACGACGAGCTCCGATGCACCATCCAGGTCCAGACCCGAATCCCGGTAGACGTGGCCTACTTCGGGCAGACCGACGACGAAGGGCGGGTTGGCCACGATGCGGTCGAAGCGCTCACCTTCAACGGGCTCGAACCAGGAGCCGTGACGCAGCTCGACATTGTTCACGCCCGCACCCGCCATGGTCGCCTCGGCGAGGGTGAGGGCGCGTTCGTGGACGTCTGTGGCCACCACGCGCTCGGCGGAGGTGGACTGCGCGAGTGCCTGCACGCCGGAACCGGTGCCCACGTCGAGCACGGACTCAACTGGAGTCAGGGGAGTGGCAGAGAGCAGCGACAAGCTCGCCGCGCCCACACCGAGGACATGGTCCGGCCCCGGAACATGGTCGGTCATGGACGCGTCCAGGTCCGAGAAAATGAAGCGGTCGCGCCCCGCGATGATGTGCGGGCGGACATCCAGGGCAATCTGGAGGTCGCCGGAGCGGGTGGGGGAGACCACGGCGGCGTCGATAAGCGAAAGAACGAGACGCGCCGGAAGATACTCGGAGAGCTCTTCCGCCGTCATCTTCTCACGCACGAGGAAGAAGCGGATGAGGCCGGACAAACGCGAGCTGTCGCATGCCTCGAGGACCGCGCCGGGCTCCCCACGGAAGAGCGCCTCCATCGCGTCGGGCCCGAGGTGGGCGGCGATGGAATCCGCCGTGAATCCGGCGTCGTCGAACTCGCGGACGAGGTCGCGCGCGATGTCGGTTGGCTGCACGGTGTGCTCTCCTTAATCCTCGTGGTCGATCGTTCCGGGGCTGTCCGGCTCGGGCCGCGAGCTGGGCTGGCCGGCGGCCAATTGCTGCTGCTGCGTGTACGCCACTTGTGCTTGGCGCGCGGCCGCAGGCTTGTACACGTTGCGCGAACGCTTGTCGCGGACCTCGTTCGAATCATTCGCCACCACCACGGAGATCCACGGAAGCGGAATGGAGATGGCGAAGAAAATGATGGCCAACACCCAGTTGTGCCACCACATCACCGCGGCGATGGAGAGGAAGACGAACGGGAGGCGCATGCCCTGCATGATCAGGTACGCCCGCTCGCGCGACCGGAGATTCTCCATCGGCGAACGCTTCGCGGACGTAATCAACTCGGCCTTGCGCCGTCCGAAGCGCTTACCGGGCGAGCTCACGGCATCCGCGTCCACCACGTGTGGATCGCTGGAACCGCCTGCTGTGCTCATGGGAACCCAGGGTAGACGCTGGCGGCGCGCTCGTGCGACTCCCCGTGGCCCAGGGCAAGTGCCGGTAGTGCCTCAACATGGTTTTTAAACATGGTTCGGCCAATGAGGCATGATGGTGTGCGTGACACAGACGACGACGAAGACGATTGAACGGCCCGATGTCCGCGACGACACCTCGCAGGACAATGACACCCCCAAGTTCTTCCACTACGTGAAGAAGGACCAGATTGTGAACTCCGCAGTCAGCGGTGCCATGGTCGTCGCGTTGTGCGGTGAGACCTTCCCTGTGCGGAAGCAAGCCAAGCCCGGATCGCCGGTGTGCCCCGACTGCGAGCGGATTTACAAGGGGCTGCGCCGCAAGTGACATCAGCCGTCCAGGGCAACGGGCCGTCTCTGCGCCAATGGCAGCAGGAGGCCCTTGACCTTTTTCTCGCCCAGAAACCGAAAGACTTCCTCGCTGTGGCAACGCCGGGCGCGGGTAAGACGACCTTCGCGTTGACGCTGGCGAGCACGCTGCATGCGGAAAAGACCGTGGAGCGCATCATCGTCGTGGTGCCCACGGAGCACTTGAAGGTGCAGTGGTCCCAGGCCGCGGCGCGGTTCGGGCTGTCGCTGGACCCGGAATTCACCAACTCCTCCGCAGTCAACCCCGCCTACGACGGCATCGTGGTCACCTACGCGCAGGTGGGCATGCACCCGTTCAAGCACCACGCGGTGGCGTCGTCGCGCCGCACGCTGGTGATTTTGGACGAGATCCACCACGCCGGCGACGCTAAGAGTTGGGGCGACGGCGTGCGCGAGGCGTACAACGACGTCGAGCACCGCTTGGCTCTTACCGGCACTCCCTTCCGCTCGGATGACTCCGCGATTCCGTTTGTCACGTACGAGGAGGATGGCGAGGGGCACCTCGTCTCCCAGGCGGACTACACCTACGGTTATGCGGAGGCGCTGGCGGACGGTGTGGTCCGCCCCGTGGTCTTCCTCGCATACAGCGGCGAAGCGCAGTGGAAGGATTCGGCGGGGGAGGAGTACTCCGCGCGCCTCGGCGAGCCGCTCGACGCGGCGCAGACCGCCCGCGCATGGAAGACGGCGCTGGACCCGAAGGGCGACTGGATTGCCGCCGTCCTCCAGGCCGCCCAGACCCGGTTGACCAAGATCCGTTCCCACATGCCCGATGCCGGCGGCCTGGTGATCGCCACCGACACCACCACGGCGCGTGCGTACGCGAAGATCCTGCGCACGATCAGCAACACTCCCGTCACGGTCGTGCTTTCCGACGAACCAGGGTCCTCCAAGCGCATCGCCGAATTCTCAGCCTCCCAGGACGAATGGCTCGTGGCTGTGCGCATGGTCTCCGAGGGCGTCGACGTGCCCCGGCTCGCGGTGGGCGTGTACGCGACCTCCGCCTCGACACCGTTGTTCTTCGCCCAGGCCATCGGCCGCTTCGTACGTTCACGCATGCCGGGCGAATCCGCCTCGATCTTCCTGCCCTCCGTCCCGGTCCTGCTACGTCTGGCGGAGGAAATGGAGGTCTCCCGCGACCACGTTCTGGGGAAACCCCACCGCGAGTCCGGCTGGTCCGACGAGCTGCTCGAGCAAGCCAACCAGAAGCGCAGTGAGCCGGACGAAGCCCCGAAGTACGAATCCATCGGGGCATCCGCCGAGCTGGATTCGCTCATCTTCGACGGCTCCACCTACGGCACGCCCACCCTCGCCGGCACCGACGAGGAACAGGATTTCCTTGGGCTTCCCGGGCTCCTGGATGCCGAGCAGGTGAAGACCCTCCTGCGCAAACGCCAGTCCGATCAGCTCGACGCCCGCGAAGCCGAGGAGAAGGCGCGGCGCGCGGAGGAAGCCGCGCGCGAGGCGGCCAGGGATAAGGAGCCGCCTTCGGCCGCGCCGGGTAGTGCTGTCGACGGCGGGAGCGGCGTGGCGTCGGAGGATATCCCGGCGCTGCGTCAGGAGCTCAACGCACGCGTGGCCATCATGGCATCGCGCACGGGGCGCCCCCACGGCGCGATCCACACTGAGGTGCGTAAAGCCTGCGGCGGTCCGCCTACCGCATTGTGCTCGGCGGACCAGCTCAGGGAGAGAATCAAGTACCTGACGCAGTGGTAGGCTCGGCCGCACTATGGTGCACCCGAACCCATTCGGCGCTGGGTACCCGCGCAGCCCCCGGGACCCGTTGAACGAGCCGTACGGCGGCTACTCCCACGAGCGCGCCGGCCAGTTCGACGGCTACGGCCAACCCTTCGACCAAGGCCCCGTAGACGCCTACGGCCGCTACAACCCGCACGGCCCGAACTCCTACCTGCCTGCCGGTGGACCGTCCCCGACGGCTGGGGAGCCCATGCGCGCGAACGGGTACGCCACAGCATCGTTGATCCTGGGCATCCTCACCGCCCTGACCTCGTGGTGGTTCATCATCTCCGGCTCCATTGCAGCGATTGGCGGAATCGTCCTCGGCGTCATAGGCATTGGCCAGAACCGCCGGGGCCTGCGTCGCGGCGGCCTCGTGCAGGGCACCATTGGCATTGTGCTGAACGGCTGCGCGCTGGTCAGCGCCATCGTCTTCGCCGCCATTCTCATTTCGATGACCGGTGACCCCGGCGCACCCGCTTACGACGGCGGTGCCCCGTCAGATCCCGGCGGCGTCAACGAGAGCATTCTCGAGCGTTCCCACGACCGGTACACCGAGAACGTATGAGATCTGCGGGGCGTCCGGCGAAGCAAATGTGAAAACTGCCCCAGAGTTGGAAAGTAACCGTGGGGCAGTAGATGGAGGGAGCGAGTCTCGAGCTAGTCGAGGTAGTCGCGCAGCACCTGCGAGCGCGAGGGGTGGCGCAGCTTCGACATCGTCTTGGACTCGATCTGGCGGATGCGTTCGCGGGTGACGCCGTAGACTTGGCCGATCTCGTCGAGGGTGCGGGGCATGCCGTCGGTAAGCCCGAAGCGTAGGCGGACAACGCCGGCCTCGCGCTCGGACAGAGTGTGCAGAACGTCCTGGAGCTGATCCTGGAGCAGTGTGAAGGACACGGCATCCACTGCGACGACTGCCTCGGAATCCTCGATGAAGTCGCCGAGCTGGCTGTCGCCCTCGTCGCCGATGGTCTGGTCGAGCGAGATCGGTTCACGGGCGTACTGCTGGATCTCGAGGACCTTCTCCTCGGTGATGTCCATTTCCTTCGCCAGTTCCTGCGGCGTCGGCTCGCGGCCCAGGTCCTGCAGCAGTTCGCGCTGGATGCGTCCGAGCTTGTTGATGACCTCGACCATGTGGACCGGGATGCGGATCGTGCGGGCCTGGTCGGCCATCGCGCGGGTGATCGCCTGACGGATCCACCAGGTGGCGTAAGTGGAGAACTTGTAACCCTTGGAGTAGTCGAACTTCTCCACCGCGCGGATCAGACCCAAGTTGCCCTCCTGGATCAGGTCCAGGAAAGCCATGCCGCGGCCGGTGTAGCGCTTCGCCAGGGAGACCACGAGGCGGAGGTTCGCCTCCAGGAGGTGGTTCTTCGCCTTGCGGCCGTCGCGCGCCACGGCGCGCAGGTCGCGCTTCATGGCCGGGCTGAGTTTGGCATCCTTGTCGCCTTCGTCGGCGGCGCGCTGCATCTCGTCGAGACGGTACTGGGCGTAGAGGCCAGCCTCGATACGCTTGGCCAGGGAGACCTCTTGCTCCGCGTCAAGGAGTGCGACCTTACCGATCTGCTTCAGGTACGCGCGCACCGAGTCGGCCGATGCAGTGAGTTGAGCGTCCTTACGGGCTTGGCGCAGCGCGGCGGACTCTTCAATGTCCCACACGGACGGCGCAGAGGACTCTTCTTCCTCGTCGTCGTCAGTGCTTGCAGGTGCCTTCTCGGAGCTATCTTCCTCGCCGAGCTCGGGCACGACATCCTCAGCGTCGTCCTCGTCACTGTCGTCCTCGATCGCGGCATCGACGGCCTCTTCATCGTCGAGGTCCTCACCGAACTCGTCGTCGCCCAGGGCGTCATCGAGCTCGTCGTCCATGTCGCCATCGAGGTCATCGTTGTCGATGTCCTCATCCAACATGTCGTCATCGAGCTCGTTGTCGTCCTCGGCGGACTCGTCCAGCTCGTCGGTCTCCGGTGCTTGCGTTTGAGCCGCGGCGGTTGTGCGAACCGTCTTTTTGGCGGCCGACTTCCGCACCGTTTTCTTCGCTGTCTTCTTGGTTGTCTTCTTCGCTGCCTTCTTGACAGTCTTTTTGGCCGTCGCCTTCTTAGCAGTCTTCTTCGCTGTCTTCTTGGTGGCTTTCTTCACGGCCTTCTTCGCCGTTTTCTTCGCGACGGTCTTGCGGGCAGGCGAAGTAGCGCCGGTGTCCCCGGAGGTGTCAGCGCTTGTCTCAGGGCTGTTCTTGTCAGATGGGGTGCTCGCTGCCACGTACGACCTTTCGTGAGCTCGTCGCTTCTCTTCGTCAGTGTCCCACCACAATACGGGACTGCAGTGTCAACGCGGAGAGGCGGAGTCTATTCCTACGTCCATGAGTTACGGCGCGATACCGGCCCCGGTGGGAGGGTGCCCCGCCATTGCCGGTACCGCTGAGTATTGAACAACCCTACAGCATACGCATGCGTGCTTTGCGTGCGCCACCTTGCTGAACTCATTAATTTCACGCGGCGCCGCCACGGTGCGGAGGCGGTCTACGGGGCGACGTGCTTCCACACAGCCATAGCAGCTCCGACAATGCCGGCCCGGTTACGAAGTGTTGCGGGAACAACCGGAGTATCGATGCTGAGCAGCGGAACCCACTTGTCGGCCTTACGCGAGATACCGCCACCGACGACGAAAGCGGAGGGGGTGAAGAGACGTTCGTACTCGGCGAGCACGGTGCTCACACGTTTCGCCCACTTCTTGTAACTCAGTTCTTCACGGTCGCGCACAGCGGAGGACGCTTGGTGTTCCGCCTCTTTGCCACCGACCATCATGTGGCCCAATTCCGTGTTGGGGAAAAGGTCGCCGTCCATGAGGAACGCAGACCCGATTCCCGTGCCGAAAGTCAGGAAGATCACAGCCCCCGACCGGGCCGTCTCGTCGCCGAAGGCTACCTCGGCGAGACCTGCGGCGTCGGCGTCGTTAAGCACGGCGAGTTCCCGTCCCGGAAGGCGCTGCGCGAAGAGATCGTGGACGTTGGTGCCAATCCAGGAGTCGTCGATGTTGGCCGCTGTGCGCGCGATTTGGTCGGTGACAACGGACGGCAGGCAAATGCCCACTGGGCCGTCCCACTCCAGCTGGCGCACAATTTCTGCGGTGGTGTCGGCGACGGCTTCCGGGGTCGCAGGTTGCGGAGTCTCAATCTTGACGCGCTCGCCGACAAATTCGCCCGTTCGCATATCGACGATCGCCCCCTTCACCCCTGAGCCGCCGATATCGATGCCGCAGCAGTAGCTGCGTGTCCCCTCATCGGCTGTGGAGGACTCATTTCCGCTGGTGTGATTAACCCCGTTATCCATGGTGAATCAGTCTAGCTACGCACAGAGCTGGGTGTGGCCCAGCGAGGAAAGGGGAGGGTGATGCGACACGCCGAAACGGCGATGTGGGAGCGAAACATGACAGAGAGAAGCCGGTGATTTAGTATCGCCTCGAAAGTAGAGCAGTAATGGCCGATATAGGGGTGATTCAGCACCCATGAAAGTACGGTTGCTACTGCGAAAATGTTTGCAGAAGGAGACCCACTAGTGGCCACCGATTACGACGCGCCCCGCCGCCGTCTCGACGATGAAATTGAGACCGACTCCCTTGAAGGCCTCAAGGCCGAGGAAGCGGCCGGCAGCAGCATGGACGATGACGGAGAAGTCGTGGATGCGTTCGACCCGCCGCAGGTTGATCTCAGCGGCGAAGAACTCAACGTCTCCGTGGTTCCGAAGCAGCAGAACGAGTTCACGTGCGCTTCTTGCTTCCTTGTCCAGAAGAACAACCGTCTCGGCCACACTGAGCCGGACGGTTCCAAGATCTGTCTTGACTGCGAGTAGCTAGTCCTTCTGCAACGGCTCCGTCGCCCGGTCCGCTTGATCGGGCAGAAATGCCCGGAGAAGAGCTTCCGGGTCTCTCGACGACACGAGCCAGTACGGCGTGGGGTCCTCCGGGTCGTCCAAGACGAAGAGTGCGAGCTCATCCACCCACGCGTGGTGCACGAGGTACGCGGCTGGGTCGAGCTGACGCCCGAGCGCGTTCCGTGTGGCCGTCTTAGGCACGGCGAGCGACCGAGCGACGACAGTCGACGGCAGGTTGGCTTCGCCGATGACGAGCCACCGAGTTCCGTCGGCATCCCTCTCCACTTTCACCACCGTTGACGACAGGTGCCACAAGAACCACGCGATCACGGCCGCAACTAGAACGAAGGTGATCACGAACCACCAGATGCCGCGGTTGTTCCCCATCTGCCCACCCAGCAGGGCCGCGAAAGCAAACCCCACGATCCACCACCACACGGGCACCCACTGGCGCTCCGAATAGAGCACCTCCGGTGTTGCGGCAGGGGGCGTGGTCATGTTGTCGCTCGCATTGTCAGTCCTGTCAGTCACATACCCCATGTTAGGCAGGAGGAACGGCAAGTCTTAATCCTGCGCATGCCGGGCGTGGCTGTGAGCGAGTATTGCGTTCGCGTCGCTTCCACACCCTGCCAGCTCTGAATCTGTGCGCGACAGGACACCTCCCACCTGACGTAGTGTGGGGCCGTGACTAATCAAGCGATTGAAACAGGCGCAGCCGGCATAGGGCCGATTCCGCTGAAGCGGATCGACCCCGACCTGCCCATGCCCAAGCGCGCGCACCGTGGCGATGCGGGTGTGGATCTGCATTCCGCAGAGAACCTCACCATTGCACCGGGGGAGCGCGCTCTCGTGAAAACAGGCATAGCGCTCGCGCTGCCGCTGGGCACCGTGGGACTTATCCACCCGCGTTCGGGTCTAGCCGCCAAACACGGGCTGACCATTGTCAACGCGCCTGGAACTGTGGACGCGGATTACCGCGGCGAACTGATGGTGTGCCTGCTCAACACGGATAAGGACACTCCTTTCGAAGTCACTAGGGGGATGCGCATTGCACAGCTCGTGGTTCAACGGGTGGAGTTGCCTGAATTCGTAGAGGTCGACGAATTGGACGAGACGGTCCGCGGCGCCGGCGGTTACGGCTCAACCGGCGTGGCCCCTGGCGTGATCTAGACACTCCGTCATCTAGGCATTCTTAGAATTCAAAGAAGCAGATTAACGCTTTTAGGCGAACCGGTAGCGACAAGGAGAACACTCACTATGGCACTGTGGCCGTTTGGCAAGAAGAACAAGAAGAACGTAAATGCGGAGCCGGTGGAAATTCCGGATGTCAGCGATACCGGCAGCAACCCGGTCGATGAGCCCGTGGAGGAGACTGCAGCTGCTGTCACCGAGACCGGCCCTGAGACCACCCGGGAACCGGTAGTAGAACCAGCTGTCGCGGATACCCCTGCGGATGCGGCTGCAGCGTCCGAGTCGCCGCAGAAAGACAAGAATGAGACTGCGGCCGCGAGTGCAATCGGGAAGACGTACACCGGCCCGGTGACCAAGGAGCACGACGCGATCGGCGGTGACACCGGCCCGTTCGACGGTGACAACGTGGACATCACGGAATTCGACTTCAGTGATTTCGCCGAAGGCATCCTCAACCTTGGTTCCATCCAGCTGCCTCTGCCGAAGGGCTCCCAAGTGCAAGTGGAAATGGGCGAGCAGGGCCCGCGGATGCTGCACGTGGTCACCGAATTCGGCCGCATCACCCCGGTAGCGTTTGCAGCTCCGAATTCAGGCGGCATGTGGGAGGAATCGAGCGACGAGATCGCAGAGGGGATGCGCGGCGACGGAATGCCGGCAGCCTACGAAGAAGGGCCGTGGGGCCGCGAGGTCGTCGGCCGCGGTGATAACGGTGTCATCCGCATCATCGGAGTGGAAGGGCCGCGTTGGCTCTACCGCGTCACCCTCGCTGCCCCGCACGGAAAGGAAAATCAGCTCGCGGAGTTGGCACGGGAGATCGTTGCGCGCTCCTTCATCTACCGCGGCACCGCGCCGGTTTTGGCGGGTAACTCTCTTCCAGTTGAGCTCCCCGCTCAGCTCGCGGCGCAGCTCCAGCAGGCCATGGCGCAGCAGCAACAGCAGCAGAACCAGAACCCAGAGAACTAAACCCAACACGGAAGCGAGGACGTGAAGCAACCAGCAATGGATGACGGAATCTCTACCCCTGATACCCCAAACCACTCGGATTCCAAGACCGCACCAGAGGTATTGCGTGTGGGCGGCGAGCTGACGCTGACACCAACGACAATGGCTCACGGTGGAGAAGCGATCGCGCACGCCCCCGACGGGCGGGTGGTATTTGTCACTGGCGCAATCCCGGGCGACACTGCGCGGGTGACGTTGACCAAGGTGAAGAAGAACTGGGCGCGGGGTGAGGCGACCTCCATCGAGGAGCCCTCCCCGGACCGGGTGGATCCGGCGTGCCCCGCGGCGGAAGCTGGTGCAGGGTGCTGCGACTACTCGCACATCACACCGGCGGCCCAGGAGCGTTTGAAGCGTGAAATTCTCGTTGGCCAGCTGGATAAATTCGCGCGGCCTAGCGGTGTACTCACGGGTTTCGACCTCGCCATCGATCTCGAGCAGGACACGTTGGCGCCGCAGACCGGTTGGCGCACCCGTGTCCGCCTCGGCGTGGGGGAGGACGGCCGCGCCGGAATGCGCCGAGCCCGCAGTCACGACGTCATCGCAGGTGTGCGCTGCACGCAGGTGAACCAGGAAGCGCTCGACGGCATTGTCGGGCCGGATGCCCGTGCATTCACGCCTGGAGCGGAGCTTGTTGTGGTGGTGGATTCGCGCGGGAAACGACACGTCGTGGAAACGCAACGTGCTCAGCGCGGAAAGCGGATTGAGCACATTGAAACGCGTATCGAGGGTGACGCGGCGGTCACCGAGGCAGTTCCAGCGCCGATGGGCTCCGGCCTGGAGGAGGCGGTGTTCCGCTTCCCGCCGACGGCGTTCTGGCAGGCGCACACCACCGCCCCCGCCACGTATTGCCGCTACATCGCGGATTGGGCCGAAGACACATACGCGCGCCCCGTCGGGTGGGACCTGTACGGCGGTGTGGGCCTGTTCGTGCCGGAGATAAGTGACGCGCTCGGCTCCGGCGCGCACGTGGTCAGCGTGGATTATTCCGCGGCAGCAACACGTGACTTGCAGCCTGCGCTCGAGCAATTCGACGTTGAGGTGCGCAACCAGAAGGTGGAGGCGAGCATCGACGGTCTCCCGGACCCGGGGCTTGTCGTGCTCGATCCGCCGCGAACGGGCGCGGGCACTGACGTGGTGCACGCAGTCGCCGCCCGGAACCCGCAGCGTGTCATCCACATCGGCTGCGATCCCGCGACCTTTGCGCGCGACCTCGCTGCGTGGGGCGAAGCAGGATACGTCGTGGAACGCATGGCGCTTATCGACGCCTTCCCAAACACCCACCACTTCGAGGTTCTCACGAGCCTCATTCCTGCAGTTCCCACCCCCGAAAAATGATGGTTTCGGGTACGTGCGGTGTAAGCTCGATCAGAACGACTGAGTCCGCCGCCGGTAGCCCGGGCAGCGATGCCCACGGTGGCAGCAACAGCAACATCCCCGGTGGCGGGGAGAATTCGCCGAGAAGGAGCCAAGACGACCATTGAGTAGGCTTGACCACCTCAACCTTCCCGCTGATCTGAAGAGCATGTCGGGCGAGGAGCTCGACCGTCTCGCGCGCGAGATCCGCGAATTCCTCATCCAGAAGGTGTCTGCGACTGGGGGCCACATCGGCCCGAATCTGGGTGTGGTGGAACTGACTATCGCGCTGCACGCGGTCTTTGATTCCCCAGAGGAACCGATCATCTTCGACACCTCGCATCAGTCGTACGTGCACAAGATTCTCACCGGTCGCGCCAGCCAGTTCGACACCCTCCGCCAGAAAGACGGTTTGTCGGGCTACACCAGCCGGAGCGAATCGGAGCATGACTGGACCGAGTCGTCTCACGCTTCGGCAGCTCTCTCCTACGCTGATGGTCTGTCTAAGGCGAAAGCGCTCCAAGGAAACGGAGACAAGAACGTTGTGGCGGTCGTCGGCGACGGTGCACTGACCGGCGGCATGTGCTGGGAAGCGCTGAACAACATCGCGGAGGGGGACCGCAACGTTGTCATCGTGGTCAATGACAACGGCCGCTCCTACTCGCCGACCATCGGTGGTTTTGCTCGCAACCTTGACGAGCTGAAATCCCAGATCGCACAGATTCGGATCCAGCCGGGATACGACGAAGTCATGGAGCAGGGCAAACGAACCCTGAAATCCATGGGGTGGGTCGGGGAACGCGCATTCGGTGCGCTCCAAGCCGTCAAGGAAGGCATCAAGCACCAAGTAGTGACTACCCAGATGTTCCAGGACCTCGGGTTGAAATACGTCGGTCCGATCGAAGGACACGACATCGGTGCACTGATGACGGCGTTCGCCTACGCCAAGCAGTATGACGGGCCGTTGATCGTTCACGTCGCAACAGAAAAAGGGCACGGATTCGCCCCGGCCGTCAACAACGAGGCGGACCAGATGCACTCCACCGGTGTCATTGACCCGGTCACCGGTGAAGCGCTTGGTGAAGCTGGTCCCGGGTGGACGTCGGTCTTCTCCGAGGAGCTGCTGCGCGCCGCGCATGAGCGCGAGGACATCGTCGCGCTGACCGCCGCGATGGCCGGACCCACCGGATTGACACCGTTCGCCGAGAAATTTCCGTCGCGGTTCTTTGACGTCGGTATCGCTGAACAGCACGCGGTGACTTCTGCCTCGGGAATGGCTTTGGGCGGTTTGCACCCGGTTGTGGCGATTTACTCCACCTTCCTCAACCGCGCCTTCGATCAGCTGCTGATGGACGTGGGGCTGATCAACCAGCCGGTCACACTCGTGCTCGACCGTGCGGGGGTGACCGGCAGCGACGGGGCGAGCCACAACGGTGTGTGGGATATGGCGATCACGTCGATTGTCCCTGGCATCCGAGTCGCCGCGCCGCGCGACGCCGACCGTCTACGCGAGGAATTCCACGAGGCGATTGCTGTCGACGACGGGCCGACGGTCGTGCGTTTTCCCAAGGGCGATGTCGGACCGGCGATTGAGGCCGTGCGTCGAACCCCCGGCGGATGCGACATCCTGGTCGATCCCCGCGAAGCCGGGGACAAGACAACGGATGAGGTACCCGAAGTTCTCATTGTGGCTGTGGGAGAGTTCGCGGAGAACGCGGTCGCAGCTGCCGAACAGCTGAACAGTGAAGGGCACCGCATCACCGTTGTGGATCCGCGCTGGATTGTCCCGGTGAGTCCGGAGATCGTCGAAATGGCTGCAAACGCTGACATGGTGGTGGTCTACGAAGACGGAATCGTTCGCGGAGGAATCGGATCGGCTATCGGCGAAGTGCTCAGTGCCGCTGAGGTGGACACGCCCCTGCGCCATTTGGCATTCCCGGACGTGTTTCCGAAGCACGCCTCGCGATCGCAGCTCATCGCCAGTGTTGGGCTGGATGCGGAGTCTGCGCGCACGTCCATGGCGGAGTGGATCGAGAATCTCTAGAGGTTTCTCGGGCACTACGTCCCGATGAGCTGGAACAGCGGCGCGACTTCGGCGATCTGCCACTCGCGTGCACCGAGTGCGCGCAGCAGAATTGCAACTCGGTGGGTGCTCCATGGCCCGGGCTCTTGTGTCACGGTCCACACTGCTTGACGCAGTAGCGCCGGAGTGATGAGCACTTCCGGTTGGATCTCCAGCTGGCTGGCCGTGTAGGCCACCGCCGAGCGCATTGCCTGCACCGACTCCCATGAATCTGGGTGGTGGCGCTGCCACGCGGACTTTCCGGGTGGAAGGCTGTCGTGGTCGAGCTTGTGCTCTCTCTCGGGCCAGTCGGCGGGGTCTGATTCGTAGACCGATTCAAGAACCGAGAACCACGACTCCACAGCACCTCTGCGGCGACGGGGGAATCCGGGGATCATTCTTAGATCCCGCGGAGTGCGGGGAAGCTCCTTCGCCATGGCGAGGAGGACTTTGTTGGGTAACAGCAACGACGGGGACAGGTCACGGGCGCGAGCCTGACTGTCGCGCACCTCCCAGGCAGTCCGGGCAACGGCGAGGGATTCGCTCTTCTTCAGGTGCGAGATCCCCTTCATGTCCCGCCACGTCTTGTGGGTGGGTTCCCATTCGGCGTACTCGGCGACGATGAAGGCGAATTCCTCGTCGGCAATGTCCAGTTTGTCCGTAGCGGCAAGAAGCTCCGCCTGCGCTTCAGCGAGCTCGTTGAGGTAGATGACGTCTTCGGCGGCGTATACGAGCCATTCCGGTGGCAGGGGCACCTCGGACCAGTCCTCGCGGCCGTGTCCCTTTTCCAAGTGGACCCCGCAGAACTCTTCGACCATGGCTCCGAGGTTGGGTTTGTCGAATCCGAGGATGCGTCCCGCTAACGCGGTATCGAAAAGCGTGCCGGGGTACAGGCCGAGCTCCGCCAAACTGGGCAAATCCTCGGGAGCTGCGTGGACAATCCAGTCTTCGCCGTTCAGCACCGGTGCGAGGATTTCCTGGAATTCGGAGCGGTGTCCCTCGGGAGCGAGAAGGAAAGTGCCCGCATCGCGGCGGAAGACCTGGACTAGGAACGCGCGGTCGTCGTACCTGTACGAGGAGGCGCGTTCAGTGTCGATGGCGAAGGGGCCACGTCCGCGGGACAGAGCGTCGGCGGCGCGCCTGTACCCCTCCGGTGTTGCGTCCAGCTCGTAGTCGGCCCCTTTCGGGTGCCGGTGGGAATGGGGCATGGTTTAGCGGCGGCCGTCAATGCCTGCGACGCCCTCGGGCGGCAGGCCGGCGACGTGAGCGAGGACCTTGGAGAACGCCTCGACGTGGTGGGACAAGTCCGTACCGGTCGCGGTCCATGAGGCGCGCATTTCAATCTGGTAGGCGCGCGGTGGGCCACCGATCTCACCGAAGCGAACCGAGGACGTCGAGGTCACGGTGCCGCCGAGATCGGTGTAGTCGGCCCCGGACTCGGCAAGGGATTCGCCGAGCCACTGCCACGCCACATCCGGCAGGAGCGGGTCGGAAGCCACCGCGTCGTCCATGTCCGCCTGGATATAGGCGACTAAGCGCATCGAACCTTCCCACGTCTCCTCCGAAGAAGGGGAGTACAGGAGGATCAGGCGGCCGAAGGCGTCGCCTTGGGAGTCGGTGGGGATTGGCGCGTCGTCGTCAAGCTCCTGCACCTCGAGCCCCACCGCGTGGCTGTACGGTGCGGGACGCTGCGGTGGGCGGATGGTGCCCAGGCTGATCTCCGGCCGCAACTGTGCGCGGTGCATCGATTCCACGGCTTCGTTGAACTCAGCGGGAATTGTCGCGGACTCCCCATCCTTGGTGGCGGTGGATGTTGGGGAGGGGGCGGCGGAGAGCTGCGGGTGGTCCGAATGTGTCACGCGTTCCAAGCTATCTAGACGCTGGCACCATTCTGTGGAGGCGCGCCGTTGCCCGCGGCAGGGTGCACGGTAGGATCGGCGTATAGAACTTTTGTTGGACCTCCCGCGTGCGGGAAGAAAGGATGCGCCGCAATGACACAGCCGGACATTGAGAAGCTCAACAACACACAGCGCTACGCCCAGTGGGCCACGTTCCGTGCGATCCCGGGGGCGCTGGGCAATGAGCGCTCGGAGATCATCGCCGAGGTGAAGAACTTCTTCGCCCGCCTCGAGGAGGAAGGCAAGGTCGTCGTCCGCGGTATCTACGACATCTCCGGTATTCGCGCGGAAGCGGATGTGATGATCTGGTGGCACGCGGAGGAATTTTCCGACATCCAGAAGGCATACAACGACTTCCGCCGCACGACGGTGTTCGGCCAGGCGCTCGAGGTCTTCTGGATCGGCGTGGGGCTGCACCGTCCGGCGGAGTTCAACCGTGGCCACCTTCCGGCGTTCATCATGGGTGAGGAGCCGCAGGATTGGATCACGGTCTACCCGTTCACGCGTTCCTACGACTGGTACATCATGGATGCGGATAAGCGCCGCCGTCTGCTCATTGAGCACGGACAGGCCGCAGCCGAGTACAAGGATGTGCGCGCCAACACGATGTCGGCGTTCTCCCTCGGCGACTACGAGTGGATGCTCGCCTTCGAGGCACCGACGCTGGAGCGCATCTCCGACCTGATGCACAAGATGCGCTACACCGAGGCGCGTCTCCACGTGCGCGAGGAGCTGCCGTTCTTCTCCGGACGCCGCGTCGCGGATGTCGCTGAGATCATCGAGGTTCTGCCTTAAGAGCAGCCCGCTTATCGACGAAAAGCCTGTCCACGCTCACCGCGTGAACAGGCGTTTTTCGCTGCAGTGCCCAATTATTGGACCGGCTTTTTCTCCAGCGTCATGGAGATGGAGTTGATGCAGTAGCGCAGGTCCGTCGGGGTGTCGTAGCCCTCTCCGGCGAAGACGTGGCCGAGGTGGGATTCGCAGTTGGCGCAAAGCACCTCGGTGCGCACCATGCCGAGCGAGCGGTCTTCGCGCTCGATGATCTTGTCGCCTGCCAGCGGGGAGAAGAAGGACGGCCACCCGCAGTGGGACTCGAATTTCTCTGTGGAGCGGAATAGCTCCTCGCCGCAGGCGCGGCAGCGGTACACACCCTCGGTGGTGGTGTCGGTGTACTCGCCGACTCCGGGAGGCTCCGTGCCGGCCTCGCGGAGCACGTGGTACTCCTCGGGGCTCAGGCGCTCACGCCACTGCTGCTCAGTCCAGTCGCTGTACTTCGTGTTTTCCGCCATGGCGTTGCGTCCTTTCAGGTCGGTTGAATGTCCGGGAGTGCGTCGTTGCTTCTGTAGCCTCCGCCACCGGTGTGTTGAGCGCGGCTGCTACCGCCCATGCGGCGACCGCGACGATGAACACCGCCCAGCCCACTGTGGGCAGGAACGTGTCCAGCCAACGGCCGGCGACATAGTGGCCCTCCACTACCCAGCTCAGCGGTGACAGGCACAGAATTATTCCCGCCCACGCGGCCGGGGAGCGGAACGCGCTGAGACGGCTTCCCAGAGTGAACACGGCGGGGAAGAGCATCATGGAGTAATAGGCCTGCCCGAGCGAGGAAAGTAAACAGACACCGGCCAACAGGACAGCCGCTGTGGTGGCGGCCCACATCCACGGTGCGGTGTAGCGGAACCGAGCGAGGGCGACCACAGCTGCGAGCACTGCCGCTGCGAACAGAAGGAACAGCCCGGCATGGAGCCATCCCGGCATTCCGAAATAGACAGCTGCACCGGCTAGCGATGAGTTGGCGTAGTCACGGGTTTGCTTCAGGTACGGTGCGACGACGTCGATGTAGTCGCGTGCGCCAGGAGTCAGCGGCCACGCGACCGCGTTGAACACCACCGGCACGACGATTGCGCCGACGATCGCGCGCCAGTCCAGACGCAGCAGGGGCAGCAGTAGTAGCGGGGCGAACATCGGCTTGACCAGGATACACAAGCCTAAGACTGCGCCGGCAGCCCACGAGGACCCGTTTCCTTCCCCTAATAGCCAGGCGAGGAAGACCACGAGACCGAGGAACAGAATCCCGTTGATGTTGGAAAAGCCGAGTGTGTTGGTCACTGCCTCAGTGGTGAAGGCGAGTGCGATGGCGCCCGGGAACACCGGGGATGCGAGGGTGCGCCCCGCCAACCGGGTCAACCACGCCAGTGCGGCGATGATGCAGGCGGCGTTAGCGAGGATGAACAGTGCGCGGACAGCGGGCATGTTGTCCACCAGCCCCAGCGGGGAGAGCAGCAGTGTGGCGCCCGGGTTGTACAGGTAGTGCGGGTCGACGTGGTAGTAGACCTCGTTGTACACCGGTTCCCGCAGGACAAACCGCCGGGCGGCGGACCACACGGTGGTGAAGTCGTCGGTGACGGTTCCGGGCAGCGCCACGGCGAACACGCGGTGGACGACGAGGAGGAGAGCCAGCGGCCACAGGAACGCATTGGCCACAGCCGGCCAATTCTGAGGCTGATCCGGTGCGGGGGAGGACCAGGCGGAGCGAATTGCGTTCATGCGGGTAGTCACAGCCCCCAAAACTACTAAACGGCCACTAGTTTCCTGCGCCCACCCGCCGGTAGCGGGCGAAGATATGGGAACCGGCGGAGTGCACGTCCTCCAGCTCGAGCTCCACGTCGATGTCGCCGGACAGGCCGGCGGGCTCGCCGTTGACGTAGGGGGCGGCGGTGAGGTGGAGGACGTCGATAAGCGATGCTTCGAACATCGCGGCGTACAGCGACGGGCCTCCCTCGCACACGATGCGGCCAAGCCCCCGCGCGCGGAGCGTATCGACGATCTCTTGCGCCCCGCCTGTTCCCGTCCCGACGAGTTCTGCACCTGCCTGTGCGAGAGCGTCGCGCTGCTCGGCGAGGCTCGCGTTGGTCAGCGACTCGTCGGGCGTGAGAATCAGCGGGGGAGTGCCGCTGAAGAGTTTCGCCGTTGTGTCGAAGTCGAGGGAGCGCGACACCACCGCGAGAGGAATGTCCGCCGGGCCGTAGTCCTCTGCCTTGACCGTCCCGGACCCCACAAGGACGACGTCGGCCCATTCGCGCAGTGCGAGCATGACCTGTTTGTCCGCGTCGTTGCCAAGCGCCCCGGACGTGCCGCCGGAGGTGAAGGATCCGAATGCCGTCGTGATAGCCACCGCACGGATCTCTTCTGTGGCGGTGCCTGGGCCGATGATTCGTTCGTTCATGTGGTCCAGCGTAGGTGGGGTGAGGCTTAGGAGCTGATCACTGGACACAGAAAAACCCCGGCGATTTTCGTCGCCGGGGTAGTGGAGCGGATGACGAGACTCGAACTCGCGACCCTCACCTTGGCAAGGTGATGCGCTACCAACTGCGCTACATCCGCAAAGGACCGTAGTCCTTGTGCGCGATACTGGGATCGAACCAGTGACCCCTACCGTGTCGAGGTAGTGCTCTACCGCTGAGCTAATCGCGCGCAATATTCACATGAATATGGAGGTGGAAACGGGAATCGAACCCGTGTACAAGGTTTTGCAGACCTTTGCCTCACCACTCGGCCATTCCACCGCGGGCGATTTCCGCCTCTTTCACAGTACCAACCCGTGCGTGACAGGTTGTGTACCTAGAGCGGATGACGAGACTCGAACTCGCGACCCTCACCTTGGCAAGGTGATGCGCTACCAACTGCGCTACATCCGCATCGTGCAAGACGGTGCTTGCACGAAGAAGATCGTTGATTGATCTTCGTGCGCGATACTGGGATCGAACCAGTGACCCCTACCGTGTCGAGGTAGTGCTCTACCGCTGAGCTAATCGCGCTTATGTTTTAAGTCCCGCGTGGGGACTTGGAGCGGATGACGAGACTCGAACTCGCGACCCTCACCTTGGCAAGGTGATGCGCTACCAACTGCGCTACATCCGCATGCATTCGTTCGCTGTGAACTTGTGCGACTAGAAACTCTAATGTGTCGCCCCGCATTCGACCAAATCCCGTCGTTGTGACTCATTTTCGCGCTGGTTGCGGGGTCCGCTTTGCACGCTTTTCGACCGCGGCAGCGCCTCCACTTCACCGTCCCGTGGCGCCGTCGAGCGTTCTCTTCGGTTGCGGTCACTTCATCATCGCGGTCAGCCGTCGATCCGTTTGTCACCCAAGCCGTTGCGCCGTACTGACCGTGGCTGTCTAAGTGTCGTTTCCCTGAACCTGTTTCCCGTGCCTGAGGGGGCGATTATGGTCTTGTGGCCCTGCGGTGTTAATGTATCCCTCGCGCCAAAAACGCAACGGTCCCATGGCTCAGTGGAAGAGCGTTCCGTTCACACCGGAAAGGTCGCTGGTTCGATCCCAGCTGGGACCACAAAACTAATCGCACCCAGGGTGACTCTGGGTGCAATTCCTTTTTATGTGCTCTGCTCATGCGTCTCGTGAAACGCCCGGTGACTTCGGGTTGCCGCGGAAACACCAGGCGGTAAGAGCGCAGAGAACGGCGGCGGCGAGCGCGTGGAAAGCGATCACGAGTTCGTGGGCGTGGGCGTAGGCGGGGGCGGCGGCATCGTGGGTCGCGGGATCGTAAATGGCGTCCATACCGGCGGACGCGAGCTCCGGCGGGAGGAACGTGAGCATCAATGAGGTGAGCATGGAGCCGGAAACCGCGACGGTAATGAGAGTGCCGAACTCGTAGGAGACTTCCTCAACACCCGCAGCCATGCCCGAACGCTGCGGCGGGGCGGCGCCGATGATGGCGGTGGAGGACACAGACATGGCTAAGTTCGCGCCGGCACCGAGAACGATCACGCCGCCGAGGAACACGGGGAAGTTGTCGATGGCCGAACCCCACCACGCGATGAGCGCGCCGACAATGCACGCGGCGAATCCGCCGGAGACGATCGTGCGGAACCCGATGCGGTGGAGCACTGCGCCGCCGGCGACGGAGAACGGAAGGGCGGCGAAGCCAACAACGCCGATGGCTAGGCCGGCATGGAAGGGGGAGAAGCCGTCGACAAGCTGGAGGCGCTGCGTGGTGGTCATCTCCACCCCGATCTCCACGAACATGGCGCCTGTAGCTGCGATGACGCCGCCGGTGAAGATCGGGTTAGAGAAGACATCGAGGGTCAACAACGGATCGTCGAGCTTTTTCTGCCGGTGCGCGAAAAGGATCGCGCCGATGGTCATCACTACCGCGGAGACGGCGAGCGTCACCGGGTGCGTGTCCAGGCGCGCGGCCTCCTTGATGGTCATGGTCAAACCCGACAAGGCGAAAAGGGCGAAGACCGAAGAGACAAGGTCCCAGTGCTTGTCGGGATTCGGTTTGTTGCGCGGGCCGATCAGGACGGTGAGCACGAGAGTGATCACCACCACGGGAACGTTGATCAAAAAGACCGAGCCCCACCAGAAGAATTCCAGCAGCGCGCCGCCGACCACCGGGCCGAGGGCCGCGCCAAGCACCGCAGCCGACACCCAGATGCTCATAGCCAGGTTGCGTTCCCGTTCCCCCGGGAAGATCTGGTTGACCAGAGCGAGAGTGGCGGGAAGCATCGTCGCGGCACCCGCCCCCAAGAAAGCTCGAGCGGCGACAAGCGCCCACACCGTGGGAGAGAATGCGGCGGCGAGGGACGCCAAACCAAAAACGACCAACCCCACCATGAACATTCGGCGGTGACCGATGCGGTCGCCGAGCGAACCAGAGCCCAGCAGCAGTCCCGTGATCACCAATGGATATGCATTGATGATCCACAAAGACTGCGAGGCGGTCGCCCCGAGCTGCGCATCCAGCTCCGGGAGCGCCGTATAGAGGATGGAGTTATCCAGCGCGACCATGAGCAACCCCAGCGACACGACAGCGAAAAACGGCCACCTGTTCGGGTTGGGCCGTTTTCTTCGCTGGGTATGGTCACGGGAAAGCACGCCGGACAACCTACCCCTCCACCTGTGCTTTGTCACGGCTAGGCAATGACCGGGCACGACAGCAGGATTTGCGGGGCGCGAGCTGGGCCGGGTGCCGGGCAACGAGACGAGCGGCAGACGACGGGCAGGTAGGCGGGAACTTTCACGGCTAGCTTGGGTACTAGTAGATGACACCAAAGTCGAGCAAGGAGCACACCGCACATGGCACGCACCAGGATCCCCAGAACCGCACGAGCAGTGTTCGCAGGAGCTGCCGCCGCAGCGCTCGCGCTCGGCACCGCGCCGCTGGCGTCCGCGCATGACTCGGTGATTTCCGCTCAGCCCGGCATCGATGAAACAGTCGATGAATTCCCCTCGGAGCTCGTCCTGGAATTCTCCGGGCAGCCGAAAGAGGACTTCAACACCGTGGCGCTGTCCCGCGTCGCCGACGGCGAAGTCCTGTTCAGTGGAGAGCCAGAAGTGAACGACCGGGAAATCAGCATTGCGGTTCCCTCCGGCATCGATACGCAGCCGGGGGAGTACCGCATCGGTTACCAGATCACCTCCTCCGACGGACACGCCACGAAAGGCACCACCAGTTTCACCTTCGCCTCAGCACAAGCAACGGGGGAGACCACCGCGCCGGGCGGCGAGTCCGCGGGGAGTGGAAAGGGGGAAGGGGACGAGGCGACGTCGATAAGCGATGAAGCGGACGAGACGGGCTCGGGCTACACCTGGCTGTGGCTGCTGCTCGGTGCGCTGTTCTTTAGTGGCGTGGTGATCGCGGCGCTGAGCCGGCGCCAGCGTAACGGGGACGCAGGGCAGCGCCTGCGCGATATGGACGGGCTCGACGGCGAAGACGGTGACGGCCGCGCGTAGGCAGCGCCCGGAATAACGGCTGTGCCCCGCAGGGGTAAGATCGCCCCCAGTGCCCACGCGGCGGCTGGTTGCTCAGCGGCCTGCGCGGGTTTGACGTGAACACACCGCGGGCGCGGCCAGGTATGCCGTCCCGCACGAGCGCAAAGGAGCGCTGAAGAACATATGTCCAGCGGGATTGCCCCAACTGCACTGAACCACGAGCCCTTCGAGGTCCCCGCCGGCACACCTGTCGGCGCGGCGATGCGTGAGCTCGCGCTGCCCAACAAGGGCGAGGACGCCATTGTCTGCGTGCAGGATGCCGAAGGAAACCTGAAGGATCTCTCCCACGTGCCGGAAGAGACCGGGACGTTCATGCCGGTCGCTGCCAACACGGAACTGGGCCGCAGCGTCATCCGCCACTCTTGCGCCCACGTTCTCGCGCAGGCGGTGCAGGAGGAGTTCCCCGACGCCAAGCTGGGTATCGGTCCCGCGATCAACGACGGCTTCTACTACGACTTCGATGTTGCAGAGCCGTTCACACCCGAAGATCTGAAGACGCTGGAAAAGCGGATGAAAAAGATCATCAAACAGGGCCAGAAATTCGTCCGCGGCGTGTACGCATCGCCTGAGGAGGCGGCAGAGGACCTGAAGAACGAGCCGTACAAGCTCGAGCTCATCCAGGACAAGGGTTCTGTCGACCCGAACTCCGACGAGGCCACCGAGGTCGGTGCCGGCGACCTGACGCACTACGACAACGTCAACCCCCGCACCGACGAAGTTGTCTGGCACGACCTGTGCCGCGGCCCGCACGTGCCCACCACCAAGTACATCCCGGCCTTCGCGCTGACCCGTTCGTCCGCGGCGTACTGGCGCGGCGACCAGTCCAACGCCGGCCTCCAGCGCATCTACGGAACTGCGTGGGAGTCCAAGGAGAAGCTGGAGGAGTACCAGCACATGATCGAGGAGGCCGAGAAGCGCGACCACCGCCGCCTCGGCTCCGAAATGGACCTCTTCTCCTTCCCGGATGAGGTCGGCTCCGGTCTGCCGGTCTTCCACCCGGACGGCGGCATTGTGCGTATGGAGATGGAAAACCACTCCCGCAAGCGCCACATCCAAGCCGGTTACTCCTTTGTGAACACCCCGCACGTGACCAAGGGTGACCTGTTCCAGCAGTCAGGCCACCTGGACTGGTACGCCGACGGCATGTTCCCGCCGATGCAGCTCGACGGCGAGACCAACGATGCCGGTGAGGTGACCAAGCAGGCTCAGGACTACTACGTCAAGCCGATGAACTGCCCGATGCACAACCTCATCTTCGATTCCCGCGGGCGTTCCTACCGCGAGCTGCCGCTGCGTCTGTTCGAGTTCGGCACCGTTTACCGCTACGAGAAGTCCGGCGTGGTCCACGGTCTGACCCGCGCACGCGGCTTCACACAGGACGACGCACACATCTACTGCACCGAGGAACAGCTGGAGCAGGAGCTCACCGACGTCCTCGAATTCATCATCTCCCTGCTGAAGGACTACGGCCTCGACGACTTCTACCTCGAGCTGTCCACCAAGGACCCGGAGAAGTACATCGGCGACGACGAGATCTGGGAGCGCTCCACGAACATCCTCCAGTCCGTGGCTGAGAAGTCCGGATTGGAGCTGGTCCCAGACCCGGCGGGTGCCGCGTTCTACGGCCCGAAGATCTCCGTCCAGGCACGCGACGCCATCGGCCGCACCTGGCAGATGTCCACTGTGCAGCTGGACTTCAACCTGCCGGAGCGCTTCGACCTCGAGTACACCGCGTCCGACGGCACGAAGAAGCGCCCGGTCATGATTCACCGCGCGCTGTTCGGGTCCATCGAGCGCTTCTTCGGCGTGCTGCTCGAGCACTACGCCGGCGCGTTCCCGGCGTGGCTGGCACCGCACCAGGTGGTGGGCATTCCCGTTGCGGACGATTTCGCACCGCACCTCGACGCATTGGTGGACACGCTGCGTTCCCGCGGAATCCGCGCGGAGGTGGACCACTCGGACGACCGCATGCAGAAGAAGATCCGCACCCACACCACGGGCAAGGTTCCGTTCATGCTGCTCGCTGGCGCCCGCGACGTGGAGGCGAACGCCGTGAGCTTCCGCTTCCTCGACGGTAGCCAGGTCAACGGCGTGCCTGTCGACGAAGCGGTGGACCTGATCACCGCGTGGGTAGGCGACCAGCTCAACGAACAACCGAACGAGGTGTCCTTTGAGGCACGCCGCGGATAAGACCCCGAACCGCTCCGGCGGCACTACCGCTGCGGGCGAAGCACCTGCCCCGGCGGAGTACGTAGATTCCGGCGTGGGCGAGCGCGACCGCCTCGTGCGGTTGTGGGCGCCGTTCCGCTCGGCCTACATCTCCTCCATACCGGGGGAGAAGGACCGGAAGGCCGATCCATTTCTGGCGGCGCCGGCGCAGTCCGACGAGGACGCGCTGATCATCGCTCGCGGAGAGACCGTCTATGCGCTGCTCAACCTGTACCCCTACAACGCGGGGCACCTCATGGTGGTGCCGTACCGCAAGGTCGCGGAGCTGGAGAACCTCACCGACGAGGAAACAGCGGAGCTCATGGACTTTGCCAAGCTCGCCGTGCGCACCCTCAAGCGCGTGTCGCAGCCTGAGGCAGTCAACGTGGGTCTCAATCTGGGTAAAGCATCCGGCGGATCCGTCGGCGACCACCTGCACCTCCACGTTGTGCCGCGGTGGGCGGGGGATTCGAATTTCATGACGGTGATCGGGGGAACCAAGGTGTTGCCGCAGTTGTTGCGTGAGACGCGCGCTCTGCTTGCCGAGGGATGGCAGGACATTGTCCGGGAAGACGCCGAAAGCGCCGGGAAGGACCGGGCCTGATGCTCAGTTTGCACGGGAGGAAACCGGCGGCGACGGTGGCGGAGCCCGTCGCAAAGCTGTTTTTGCGCTTTGGTTTCACTCCGAATGCCGTGACGGTCCTGGGCACCCTAGCCACGATCGCGGCCGCTGTTGTGCTCATCCCCGGAGGACATCTGGTGTGGGCTGCGGTATTGACCGCGTTCTTCGCCGCCTTCGACATGCTCGACGGCACAATGGCACGGCTGCGCGGGGGCGGAACGGCTTTCGGAGCTACTCTCGACGCTTCGTGTGACAGGCTTTCCGACGGCGCCTTGTTCGGCGCCATCGTCTTCTGGCTCGTGTACGTTGACCACGCAGACCGGGCGACGGTCGCCGTTGCGCTCGTTGTGCTGACATTGTCGCAGACCATCAGCTACATCAAAGCGCGCGCCGAAGCAGGCGGCCTGAAAGTCAACGGCGGCTTGATCGAGCGGCCGGAGCGTCTCATCTTGGCGGTCGGGGGCTTGTTCCTCGAAGGAATCGGCGTCCACTTGGCACTGGAGATCGCGCTGTGGATCTTGGCCGCTGGGTCGGTGGTCACCGTCGTGCAGCGCCTCATCAAAGCCTCGCGCGACCCGGAAGCGAGCCAGCGCATTGCCCCGCCTGCAGGTGCCCCGGAACCAGGAGCCGCGCGGTAGTGGCGGGAGGGAGTTCCAGTGGCGTTTCCGTGACCGAGCGTCTCGCCGCGGCCGGATACATTGCGGGCTGGAAAGCCGTCAGACATGTGCCGCCGCGCATGGTTGCGGCGCTGTTCAATGCGGGCGCGGACTTCGCCTCGGACAACGGACGCGGCGCGGACATGCTGCGCCGCAACCTTACTCGCGTCGTCGGCGCGGAAAACGTCACCCGGGCACTCGTGCGCGACTCGATGCGCTCGTACGCGCGGTACTGGAATGAGGCCTTCCGCCTCCCCGAAATCGCGGGCGACCCGGCGCTGCTCGCACGGCTCGATGCCGGAGTGCGCGGACGGGAACACCTCGATGACACATTGTCCCGCGGCAACGGGCTGATCCTCACCCTGCCGCATTCGGGTAACTGGGACATGGCGGGTATGTGGCTCGTCTCCCGGTACAGAGGTTTCGCCACGGTCGCGGAACGACTGCGCCCCGAGGCGCTTTACGACGCTTTCGTGGCTTACCGCGAGAGCCTCGGCTTCGAGGTCCTCGCTGCCACCGGCTCGGAGAACCCCCCGTACGATCGGCTGCGGGAAGTGCTCGCCGCCGGCGGAATCGTGTGCCTGATGGGGGAACGGGACATGACACCGCGGGGCGTGCCGGTGACCTTCTTCGGCGAGGAGACAACGTTGCCAGCGGGGCCTGCAAAGCTGGCTCTGGACACTGGGGCCGGCCTCCACGTGGCGCATTCCTGGTTCGCAGGCACGTCCGCGGACCCGGATTGGGGGCACTCGGTGTCGCCTCTGATTAAGGTGACCGATGTGCCCGAGACCACCCAGCGCATCGCCGACCAGTTCGCCTCGAATATCGCCGCGCACCCGGCCGACTGGCACGCTTTGCAGCCGATGTGGCCCGCCGACCGCGCCGCACGGAAGCGGTGACTTGTTGTGCGGATTGGCATGGTGTGCCCGTACTCCTTCGACCACCCGGGAGGCGTTCAAGCGCACATCCTTGATCTGGCACGAATTTTGATTGGCCGCGGCCACGACGTGCGTGTCGTCGGGCCCGGGACTCGACCTGGCTCGGGACAAGCGCGCGACCGGTTGCCTAATTATGTCACTCTCGGGGGCAGGGCACTTCCCGTTCCGTATAACGGGTCTGTCGCCAGGATCTCCTTTGGCCCGGGGACGTTCATGACTGTGCGCCGGTTCCTGAGTGAGGGCGACTTCGACGTCGTGCACATCCATGAGCCGAATGCCCCGAGCTACTCACTCGCAGCACTGCTTTTGGCAAAAGCACCAGTGGTGGCCACCTACCACGCGTCGGCGGCCTCGTCTCGGGCGCTCCGCGCTGTCCGTCCGGTGCTGCGACCGGCATTGGAGAAGATTCAGGCGGGAATTTCAGTGAGCGAGATGTCGCGCCGCTGGCAAGTGGAGCAGCTCGGTGGCGACCCGCTGCTGATCCCCAACGGGGTGGAAACTCAACGCTTCCGGGCGGCGCAGCAAGCAGTGGACAGTAAAGAACCTTCGGGGGACTGCGATGGCGGAGGCCCAGTTCACATCGTGTTCCTTGGCCGCTACGACGAACCGAGAAAAGGCCTCACGGTGCTCCTGGAATCGCTGGCCATCATGGACGAGACACCCCGTGTGACCGTTGCTGGCGGAGGAGCCGCTCGGGCGGCATCAGCGTCGGCGCCCGCGAACGTGGAATTCGTGGGGCGGGTGAGTGAGGCGGAGAAAGCCCGATTGCTCGCATCGGCGGACATATACGTCGCACCGAATACCGGCGGGGAATCATTCGGCATTGTCCTTGTGGAGGCGATGGCCGCGGGGTGCGCTGTGGTTGCAAGCGATATTGAAGCATTCGCCGACGTGTGTGGCGCGGATACGGAAGCCCCCGCAGGAGCGTTGTTCCCGATGGGGGATGCGAATGCACTCGCAGCGACTCTGCAGCGCCTCATCCGGAACCCCCGCGAGCGTGAGAGCTATGCCGTTGCAGGGATGAAACGTGCTCAGCGCTACGACTGGGAGATCGTCGCCGACCAGGTGGAGGCGGTCTATGAAGCTGCCGCAGGGGGGAGAGGGAAAGCGCGATGAGCTCTCTCGTGGCACTCACGCTCGTCGTCGTGGCTGCAGTTGTGTGTTTAGCGGTTGTGTGGGCAGTGTTGACGGCCCGGCGACTTGACCGGTTGCATATCCGCCTTGACCGGGCACGTGCGTCGTATGACGCTGCTGTGGAGCACCGGGACGCAGTGGCGGATATTGCCGCGAACACGCTTGACGACGGCGCCGCGCGACGCGCGCTCGACACAGCTCGCCAACGGGTCGATCTGTCGCTGCGACTGTACAACGACGCAGTCGCGGCGACCCGAGCTGTGAGACTCAAACCGGGAGTGCGGGCCTTGCGCCTCGCAGGTACGGCGCCGATGCCAGAGTTCTACGGCAGCGCCCGCTCAACCAAGGAGTGACTGACTGCCTAGCACCCGGTTGATTTTTCACGGAGCAGGAAAACGGGGCGGGGCAAGGGTTTAAGCTGTCTCACATGCAATTCGACATCCCCAGCATCGACGGCATTCTCAACCTGGAGCAGCTGGACGACAACGTCTTCCGCGGCACCGGCATTTACTCGGGCCTGCAGCGTACCTACGGTGGCCAGGTGGCTGCGCAGGCTCTCTCGGCGGCAACGAAGACGGTGAGTGAGGGGAAACTCGTCCACTCTCTGCACAGCTATTTCATTCGACCGGGGCGAGCTGACCGAGACATCGTCTTCGTCGTCAACCGCGTGCGCGACGGACACAGCTTCTCCACCCGAATCGTCGACGCAGTGCAGGGAGGCGAGACCATCTTTTCGCTCGAGGCTAGTTTCCACATCACGGATGATGAAGGTATTGAGCATTCCGACAAGATGCGCGCAGTACCTGACCCCGAGAATGTCGTTCCACTCGAGGAAACCGACGGTCCGCTGAAATTCTTCTCCATGTGGGCGAAGGACTGGGATGTCCGTGTTGTGCCAGACGACGAATTCGAGCACAACCCGTACACACCGAGCCAGCAGGTCGTCTGGTTCAAGTCCAAGCGCCAGCTCCCAGACGACCAGACCTTCCACATTTGCACTCTCGCCTACATGTCCGACCTGACTTTGCTCCACTCCGCGCTGGTCCCTCACCGCGGACACAAGGTGCAAATGGCGTCGCTCGATCACGCGATGTGGTTCATGCGCCCCTTCCGCGCAGACGACTGGATGCTTTATGACCAAGTGTCGCCGTCCGCCCACGGTGCGCGCGCATTGACTCAGGGCCGAATTTTCGACCGCAAGGGCAACCTCGTTGCCATGACGGTTCAAGAGGGGCTCACCCGCACTCTGAAGGAAGGCGGAATCGCGTTTTCTTAGTCGGCCCGCAGAGTCCACGTGAATGCCTGCGTCAAGTGCGGGCGTATACTGAACAGCCGACACTTCAGCCGGAGAAAGGGGAGATGGCGCATGTCAGGCCACTCAAAATGGGCTACAACTAAGCACAAGAAAGCCGCTAACGATGCGAAGCGCTCCAAGTTGTGGGCGAAAATGATCAAGGACATCGAGGTCGCGGCTCGCACCGGCGGCGGAGATCCGGCAGGCAACCCGACGCTCGACGACATGATGAAGAAGGCCATGAAGGCCTCTGTTCCGAAGGACAACATCGAGCGCGCCCGTAAGCGCGGTTCGGGCGAGGAAGCCGGCGGATCCAACTGGGAAGATGTCACTTACGAGGGGTACGGCCCGAACGGTGTGGCCATGCTGATTCAGTGCCTGACCGACAACCGCAACCGTGCGGCGACAGAAGTCCGCACGGCTATGACCAAGAACGGCGGCAACTTGGGTGAGTCGGGTTCCGTCGCCTACATGTTCAGCCGCAAGGGCGTGAACACCGTGGCCAAGGGTGAGCTGACCGAGGATGATCTACTCATGGCCGTGCTCGAGGCCGGCGCCGAGGAGGTCAACGACCTGGGCGAGCACTTCGAGGTCGTGTCGGAGGCGACCGACCTCTACGCAGTGCGCGACGCACTCCGCGAGGCTGAAATCGAGGTCGAGGACACCGAGCAGGATTTCCGCGCCTCGGTCGAGGTCGACTTGGACCTCGACGGCGCGAAGAAGCTGGCGAAGCTTATCGACGCATTGGAGGACGCCGACGACGTCCAGAACGTCTACACCAACATGACGGTGTCGGACGAGGTCGCGCAAGCTCTCGCTAGCGAGTAATCCCGGTTACGGCTGCGGCTCGACGGACTCGGCTTCGGCTGGGTCCGTTTCCGCTTTTCAGCGTCGCTGCCGGTCGGTGTCCAGACTCTGTGGTAGAACAAGTGTGTGACTACGACGGAGGGCTTGCGCGTAATGGGGATCGACCCGGGGCTCACCCGGTGCGGTTTGTCTGTGCTGCAAACCGGTAAGGGGCGACAGGTCATTCCTGTTGCAGTCGGCGTAGTGCGTACCCCGTCCAGCGCGGAATTGCCGGAACGCCTGCTGCGGTTGTCCAACGCCGTCAACGAGTGGCTTGACGACTATGCGCCGGACGTTGTGGCAATGGAGCGCATTTTCGAGCGCAGCAATGTGTCCACTGTTATGCACACTGCCCATGCCGTGGGTGTGATGGTGCTCGCTGCTGCGCAGCGCGGCATCCCTGTGTATATGTACACCCCGTCCGAGGTGAAGAAAGCCATCTCGGGTAACGGGAGGGCGGATAAAAAGCAGATGACGGCGATGATCACTCGCATCCTCGGTTTGAGTGCACCGCCGAAACCGGCGGATGCTGCTGATGCGTTAGCCATCGCGGTCTGCCACTGCTGGCGTGCGCCTTTGCTCGCCCGTACCCAGGCGGCCGCGGCGTTAACTGGAAAAAGGAGTCAAGGACTGTGATCGATTCGCTGAACGGTCAGGTAATTTCCATCGGGTTGGACCACGGTGTCATTGAATGCGGCGGCGTCGGCTACCGCTTCTTGGCCACGCCGCCGACGTTGGGCCGGTTGACGCGGGGTGAGAACGCGCGTGTACTCACCAGTTTGGTAGTCAAAGAAGATGCCATGACGCTGTACGGGTTCACCGACGATGATGCGCGCGAGATGTTCCACCGTCTCACCACTGTCACGGGGCTCGGGCCTAAGTTGGCGCTGGCATCCTTGTCGGTGTTCGAGCCGGCAGAGCTTGCCGGGCATATCACGGCGGGGGATTCGAAGGCGATCCAGTCAATCCCAGGTGTGGGCAAAAAGATGGCGGACCGTTTGGTGCTGGAGCTCAAGGACAAGCTAGCGGGAGTGTACGGCTCGCAGCCTGGTGCAGCCGCGTCTGCCTCTCTGTCTTCTGCTCAGGGCGCATCTTTGGCCACCGAACAGGTGGTCGAGGCCCTCGTCGGTCTCGGCTTCCCGGAAAAGGGCGCACGCGCAGCTGTCGATGCTGTGATTGCTGAATCCCCGGAAACCGATTTTTCTGCGGCTGCGGAGTCCTCGGCGTTGCTCCGCAGTGCCCTGAACCGGTTGGGTAAGCAGTAGCAGAGGAGAGGCGAGTGTTTAAGGAGGGCGTAGCGCATGTCTGATGTGGAGAAGACGGAGTTCGAACTGCCACCGGACCTCGCCCGGCAATTGAATTCCCCGGTGGACGCGAACGAGCAGACCGGAGAGCAGGATTACGAGAAATCTCTGCGACCCAAGTCGATCGACGAGTTCATCGGTCAGCCGAAGGTGCGCGAGCAATTAGGTCTCGTCCTCACCGGTGCCAAAAAGCGCAACGTCACTCCCGACCACATTCTGCTTTCGGGGCCTCCGGGGCTGGGCAAGACCACGATGGCGATGATCGTGGCGCAGGAACTCGGGACGTCGTTACGCATGACATCCGGCCCTGCCCTCGAGCGTGCCGGCGATCTGGCGGCAATGCTGTCGAACCTCATGGAAGGCGACGTCCTCTTCATTGATGAGATCCACCGCATTGCGCGTCCCGCCGAAGAAATGCTGTACATGGCTATGGAGGATTTCCGCATCGACGTGATCGTTGGTAAAGGTCCTGGTGCGACGTCCATTCCACTTGAGATTCCACCGTTCACCTTGGTCGGTGCAACCACCCGCGCGGGCATGCTTACGGGCCCCCTGCGCGACCGTTTCGGCTTCACAGCTCAGATGGAGTTCTACGATGTCGAGGACCTCACCCACGTGATCACGCGTGCGGCGTCGATTCTCGGTGTTGAGATCGACCACGATGCCGCCGTGGAAATCGGTTCACGCTCGCGCGGGACGCCGCGCATTGCCAACCGTTTGCTCCGCCGCGTGCGCGACTGGGCTGAAGTGAACGGCGATGGGACGGTCACGGTGGAGGCCGCGCAGCGGGCACTCGATGTGTTCGATGTCGACGAGCTCGGGTTGGATCGACTCGACCGCGCTGTGTTGGACACGCTGATCCGAAGCCACGGGGGTGGCCCCGTCGGTGTGTCCACCTTGGCCATCGCGGTGGGGGAGGAACCCTCCACCGTCGAGGAAGTTTGCGAACCGTACCTTGTGCGCGCGGGCCTGATGGCTCGGACGGGTCGCGGCCGTGTTGCTACAGCCGCTGCGTGGCACCACCTCGGAATGACACCTCCGCCCGAGGCACCAGGACAGCTGCACCTTTACTGATGCCTAACTAGGGCCGCCGCGGTGGTGTGCCACAATGGTTCACCATGGAATACTTACTGTTACTCCTCGTTTTTGTTCTGTTCGCGCTGCCGGGCCTATTGTTGTCGCGCACGAACCGGAAGCGGGTGGAAAAGGCACGCGCGGTCCAAGCGGCGGCAAAGCCGGGTGACCGGATTATCACCGTGTCGGGCTTCCACGGCGAGATTGTCGCTGCGGGAGAAACCACCGTTGACATCGAACTGGCTCCGGGGCTGGTGGCCACGATGGAGCGAGAGGGCGTGTACAAGGTTCTTGAGGATGCACCGGCGGTGAGCACCGACGAGAACCAGCAGGGCAGCACGCTCGGCGACACGGGCGAGGGCATCGCCGAAGAACCGCGTTAGAACAGCTTAGATAAATCGAGATAGCCCGACGTGCCGAGAAAAACGCACGCCGGGCTTAATCATTGTCCGGTACATGACGTACGATCACTTTTTGGACCTTTCCCGGCCTGGAACTGGCATGCCTATGCCGGTCTTAACCGGGCGGGACAAGAAAACGGCAGAACCACCTTGTACGGGAAGTCCCGGACGTAAAGCCGCGACCGCGGGCAACCAGCCGCCTGAGGTGGATAGAGCAGGTTTATAGGAGAACACGTACGTGACTTCGAAGACATCAGGCAGGCGATCGGCCCGCGAGGGAGGATCGAAGCGAGCGTGGCCCAAACGGGCGCTAGCGCTGTTCGCACTCATTTTGGTGGCCACTTACGCCCTCGTGTTCCTCACTGGGAACCGTGAAGCGTCGCCCAAATTGGGCATTGACCTCCAGGGCGGCACCCGCGTCACACTCGTCCCTCAAGGCGAAGAGCCGACGAAGGAACAGTTGGACCAGGCGCGCACGATTCTGGAGAACCGCGTCAACGGCATGGGTGTCTCGGACGCTTCCGTGGTCGTAGACGGAAACACGCTGGTTATCACTGTGTCGGGTGAGGATTCTGCCGACGTGCGGAATATCGGCCAGACATCCCAGCTGATGTTCCGCCCCGTGGCACAACCGAACCAGCAGGCTGATGTCGTGTCCTTCCCGCAAGTGATGCAGGACATGGCGAACCGGTGGGTTGAATACCGCGTGATTACCAAGGAAGACGCGCAGGGAACGATGCAGCAGTTCGCTGACACGTTCAACCAGCAGGTTGAGGCTTTGAACAAAGCTCAAGAGGAGCAGGGAGCGGAAGGGCAAACGGCGACGAACGTTCAGCCGATCGAAGCTCCCGAGATCACCGCTGAGCCGAAGCCGGAACCGGAGAATAGCCTCGAGGCATCGGATCTGCGCCAGGAGGCGACAGCGATGCTGCGGGAGGACCGCCAGTCCGACGATCCGACGAAGCTGCAGGCTGCATCGTGGTTGATGAAGTGCACGTCGGCGGATGGGGAGAGCCCGGCGCCGGTCGACCCGCTGGCAGGTACCGACGATCCAGCACGCCCGCTCGTGGCATGCGACTCGAATTCCGGTCAGCCCATGTTGCTCGATCCGGTGCCCCTGCTGGACGGCGTTGAGGACCCCAATGGTCCGCGTTTGACGGGTAGCCAGATTGACACGGACCGTCCGATTACCGGTGGCTTCAACTCGCAGACCGGTCAGATGGAGATCAACTTCGCTTTCAAGCAGGATGGCGAGCACAACGGTTCGTCCACGTGGGCGGCGCTGACGGCGGCGATGCTCCAGCAGCAGATCGCCATCACCCTGGACTCCCAGGTGATTTCCGCACCGCAGATCCAGTCGCCGACCCCGGTGGGTTCTGCTACCTCGATCACGGGCCAATTCACCCAGGAAGAAGCGGAGAACCTAGCCAACAACCTGCGTTATGGCGCTCTGCCGTTGTCCTTCGCAGGTGAGAACGGCGAGCCCGGTGGCACTGCGCTGACGGTCCCGCCGTCGCTAGGTATTGCCTCCTTGAAGGCTGGTGTCATCGCTGGCCTGGTCGGTCTGGCACTCGTGGCCATCTTCGTCTTCGTGTACTACCGCCTCTACGGCCTCATCTCCTTGTTCACTCTGTTCGCTGCCGGTCTTTTGGTGTACGGAGCACTGGTGCTGCTTGGCCGCTGGATCGGTTACACGCTCGACCTGTCGGGTGTCGCGGGCCTGATCATCGGTATCGGTACCACCGCCGACTCCTTCGTGGTGCTTTACGAGAGGATCAAGGACGAGGTGCGCCGTGGCAGAACCTTCCGGTCTGCGACGCTGAACGGCTGGGATCGTGCGAAGGAAACGATCGTCACAGGAAATATGGTCACGCTCATCGGTGCCGTGGTGATCTACTTCCTCGCTGTCGGCGAGGTCAAGGGCTTCGCCTTCACCATGGGCTTGACCACGGTGTTCGACCTCGTGGTCACCTTCCTTGTCACTGCACCGCTGATGATCTTGGCATCGCGCAGCAAGTTCTGGTCTAAACCGTCGGTCAACGGCATGTCCAAGGCGTTTGAAGCTGGCCGTTCCAAGGCCGTGCCAGCCCGACCCGTGAAACGATCCGGTGTGGCTGCAACAGAGGCCGAACGTTCTGCGACGGCTGAGCCTGAAGCGGCTGCCACCGCCACGCCGACACTCGCGTCGGATCAGATCAACGCCACCCCGCTCAATGACGGCGCTAATGGCACTGAGCCCACGGCAACCAGGGAAGAGGAGAAATAACAATGAGCACCTCACTGAACGCCGGGACCCCCACGCCGGCGCACAACGGCGCGGATGCCTCCACAACATCCGTATCTGAGCAGGAAAAGGCTGCACACTCGAAAGGCATTGAGCGCCTCTACGAAGGCACAGGGGCAATCGACTTCATCGGCAGAAGCAAGCTCTGGTACATCATTGCGGTCGTCTTGGTCGTCATTTCTGCGGCGGCGATGCTGATCCGTGGCTTCAACTTGGGCATCGACTTCGAAGGCGGCACCAAGATGACCATGCCCGCTGGAGAGCTCGTCGCCGAGCAGGTCGAGGAGACTTTCGTCGACGCGACCGGCATCACTCCGGAACTGACCCAAATCGTGGGTGCAGGTGATTCCCGCACCTTGGAGATCAATTCCGAGCACCTGAGCCAGGAACAGATCGACAGCGCGCGCGAAGCTATCTACAACGAGTACAAGCCGCTCGACGCTTCGGGCGAGCCCTCCCCGGATGCCATCGGTGATTCCACAGTGTCCGAATCCTGGGGTTCGACGATTACAAACCGCATGCTGTTGTCGATGTTGATCTTCCTCGTGGCAGCTTCCGTGTATGTTGCGCTTCGTTTGCAGCGCAACATGGCCATCGCTGCGATGGTGGCTCTGCTCTTTGACGGTGTGGTCATCCTCGGCATTTACGCTCTCTTCGGGCTCGAGGTCACTCCGGCAATGATTATCGGTCTGTTGACTGTGTTGACGTTCTCGCTCTACGACACCGTCATCGTCTTCGACAAGGTGAAGGAGAACACCGAAGGAGTTCTGGATTCCCGCCGTTCCACGTACGCTGAAGAAACCAACCTTGCGGTCAACGAGACGTTGATGCGCTCCATTTCCACGTCGGTGATTTCCGCTCTGCCGATCATTGCTTTGATGATCGTGGCCGTGTGGCTGCTCGGCGTGGGTACTCTCCAAGACCTCGCACTGATTCAGCTGATCGGTGTTGTTGAAGGTGTCATTTCCTCACTCCTTCTGGCAACGTCGCTGCTGGTCACGCTCACTAACGCTCAGAGCAAGTACAAAGAGCACAACAAGTTGGTCGCCGCATACCGTGCGGGCAAGGAAGAGGGCTCGCTTATCGACGGCTCCGGTAGCGAAGCCGCCCCGGCGACCGGTGCAAAGCGGACCGTGGCATCTCCGCTGCACAGGACTGAGGCCCCGATTGCGGAGCCGGCCCGTCAGTCGGCTGCGACCTGGCGTCCGAACCAGAGCTAGCGATCATCCAGCACGAGTACGGGAAGAGAAGGGGAGAGGAAACCACTGTGAGACGCAAGCACCTGGTGCAGGTCGCCGCGGTTATCACCGCGTTGGCGACCTTCATGGCAGGATGCTCCGGTTCGAATCCTGAACCGAAGCAGTCGAGCGCAATGGATTATTTCGGCTACCAGCTCACGGTTCCATTGGTGACCACGAACGCCGGCACGAAAATCGGTGAATCGTTGAAGATGCAACGCCTTTCAGGGCGCATCTTCCCGGGCGCTTTCATCCCCGGTCCGTCGGGCCAGCGTATTCCCAACACGGACCTCGTTTCAACGCAGGTGCTCCCAGCTCCCCAGCGGCAGGTGATCTACACCCTCTCTGATCAAGCCGTGTTCTCGGATGGAGTTCCCGTGACATGCGACGACTACGCTCTCGCATTCGCTGCTGGTTCCAACCCGGACATTTTCTCTTCCCACATGCCACAGATGCAGCAGGTGGAGCGCGTGGACTGCACTCCGGGTTCGAAGCAGTTCACGGTGGTGTACCAGCAGGGTAAGGGCGGGCGCTGGCGCGAGCTGTTCAGCGCCGGAACGGTGCTTCCCGCACACGCCATCGCGAAACGCCTTGGTATGGATACCGCTGACCTTACACGTGGACTGGAAGCGAGAGATCCCGACTTGCTTGGCCGCACGGCGGAGGTGTGGCGGTTCGGGTTCGCCCTGAACAAATTCGACCCCGAGCTCCAAGTCTCCTACGGGCCATACAAGATTGAGTCGGTCGGCGAAGAGGGCGAGGTCGTTCTTGTCGCTAACGACACGTACTACGGCGACGCCCCCGAGGTGTCCAAAATCGTGGTGTGGCCGTCATCCAAGGACTCGGCAGAGCTCCAAGCAGCTGGCGCCTTGATGGTGGGCGACCTGGACAACCACAACCCTGAGTGGTTCAAGGCATCACCCGAACCGGATGACGGAGCTAACGCCGACGATGTCCGCACCGGTAAAGACGGCAAAGATGCCGACGCATCCGAGGCGAGCGAGGCAGGCGAGTCACCGTCGTCCGAGACTGCTAACCCCGAGGCCCCGGAGAGCCACCAAGAACTTCAAACCGTCATCGGAGAGATGACGGACACACTCATCTTCGCCTCTGCGGGTCCATGGGCGTACCACGAAAACCGGCAAGCTCTAGCGAAGTGCGTGGATATTCGAGGAGTAGCGGCGGCGTCGTCAAGCGAAGCTGGCATTGAGCTCCCTCCGTCCCCTGTTCACGTGCTCACGCAGAACGATCCGATGTCGCGTCGACTCGAAGATATAGCGAACCCGCACCTCAACGTCGATATCGAAAGTGCCCGGGTTGCGGAGGGCCTCGAGCTTCACATCGGCTACCCGGTGCCTAGTAAGCGCTTGGCGGCCATGGTTGAAGCGATCAGGAAGTCCTGCGAGCCCGCTGGTATCACCGTCACGGACGTGACGGGCAACGGAAAGACACGAGGCGACCTCCTCACCGAGGAACCGGGGTACAACGACCAGGGTGAGATGGACCGGGGAGGCAAGATCGACGCATTCCTCGGGTCTGTGGACCCCATGATGGAATACGAGACTGCGACGTCCCGTTCCGAGGAGCTGCAAAGCTTGCGCGCGGAGGAAAAACGCCTCTGGGATGAAGTGCCGTCGATTCCGCTGTCGCCGCAACCGCGCACCTTCATCGTGGACAACAGCATCAAGAATGTGGTGGTCTACACTGGCCCTGTCGGGATCGGCTGGAACATGGACCGCTGGCACGTTCCCGGTCTGGAACCCACACCGGAACAAAAGGACGGCGAATAGCCCATGACTTCTCCTGAGAACTCGCAACCCACGTACAGGACTGCCCGCGAAGCGTTGGCTGCTCGGATGCGGTACGTGCAGGACTTTCCGGAAAAGGGCGTGCTTTTTGAGGACTTGACTCCCGTGCTGGCTGACGGTGAGGCGCTCAAGGTGGTCATTTCCGAGATGGCCGAGGCCTCCCGTAACCTTGGCGCGGACATGATTGGCGGGCTCGATGCCCGCGGCTTCCTGCTCGGCTCTGCAGTCGCGTACGACATGGGTCTCGGCATTCTGGCCATCCGCAAGAAGGGCAAGCTCCCGCCGCCGGTGATCAGCCAAGAGTACTCGCTTGAGTACGGCGACGCCGCTCTGGAGATCCCCGCTGAGGGCATGAACCTGGAAGGCAAGAGAGTCGTGCTCGTGGATGACGTGCTGGCCACCGGTGGCACCCTCATGGCCGCTCGCGCACTCATTGAGCAGGCCGGCGGCACGATTGCTGGCTGTGTCGTGGTCCTCGAAGTTTCCGGTCTTGGTGGCCGCGAACGCCTCGACGGAATCCCGCTCGTGGTCCTCAACCAAAGCGACGGCGATGCGGCGTAGGGGTGACCGTGTGGCCTAAGCTGGGCGCATGACGTCCCAAGACAGACCGCAACGGCGTTCGGGTTCGTCGATGCGCAGTGTTTCGGCCCGACTCGCCCGGTCACTCACCGGTGGCCGGCCGAAAACGAACCCGGTGATCGAGCCGCTGTACTCGATCCACCGCAAGTACCACCCGAAAGCGAACGCTGAGGAGATCTCGCGCGCTTACGACACTGCGGAGCGGCTCCACGAGGGAGTGCAGCGTAAGTCAGGTGACCCGTACATCACTCACCCGTTGGCGGTGGCCACGATCTGCGCCGAGATCGGCATGGACACCACCACGATCATGGCGGCTTTGTTGCATGACACGGTGGAGGACACCGAGTACTCGCTGGAAGACCTCACTAATGATTTCGGGCCGGAGGTGGCCCGTCTCGTCGACGGCGTGACCAAGCTGGACAAAGTCGCTCTCGGTGCCGCCGCTGAAGCGGAGACGATCCGCAAGATGATCGTGGCCATGTCCCAGGACCCGCGCGTGCTGGTAATCAAGGTCGCCGACCGTCTGCACAACATGCGCACGATGCGCTTCCTGCCGCCTGAGAAGCAGCAGAAGAAGGCGCGCGAGACCCTCGAAGTCATCGCTCCGCTGGCTCACCGCCTCGGTATGGCGACGGTGAAATGGGAGCTTGAGGACCTCGCCTTTGCCATCTTGTACCCCAAGAAGTACGAGGAAATCGTCCGCCTCGTTGCCGAGCGCGCCCCGTCGCGCGACCGTGCGCTGCAAGAGATCACCAACGAGATCCAGGCAGAGCTGAAATCCAACGGGATCAAAGCCGAAGTCATGGGTCGGCCGAAGCACTACTGGTCGATTTACCAAAAGATGGTGGTGCGCGGACGCGACTTCAATGAGATCTTCGATCTCGTCGGTATCCGCGTTCTCGTCGACGATGTCAGTGATTGTTATGCCGCTATCGGCGTCGTGCACTCGTTGTACTCGGCAATGCCGGGGCGGTTCAAGGATTACATCTCCAACCCGCGCTTCGGCGTCTACCAGTCGTTGCACACCACGGTGATGACTAACTCCGGCCGCCCGCTAGAGATCCAGGTGCGCACCCACGAGATGCACTACAACGCTGAGTTCGGAGTCGCCGCCCACTGGCGCTACAAGGAGACGAAAGGCTCCCACAAGGGCGATCAGGCGGAACTGGACCAGATGACGTGGATGCGTCAGTTGCTCGACTGGCAGAAGGAAGCGGCGGACCCGAACGAGTTCCTCGACTCGCTGCGTTATGATCTCACGTCTGCCCAAATCTTCTGCTTCACACCAAAGGGCGATGTGATCAACTTGCCGGCGGGATCCACGCCCGTGGATTTCGCCTACGCCGTCCACACGGAGGTGGGCCACCGCTGTATCGGCGCGAAGGTCAACGGGAAGCTCGTCGCCCTCGAGTCGACACTGAAGTCCGGCGACCGCGTTGAGGTATTCACATCGAAGGACACCAATGCTGGCCCGTCGCGCGATTGGCAGGAATTCGTTGTGTCGCCCCGTGCGCGGACCAAGATCCGCCAGTGGTTTGCCAAGGAGCGACGTGAGGAGCACCTTGAAGCTGGCCGCGATGCACTCGCCGCTGAGGTTCAGCGCGGCGGTCTGCCGATGCACCGCCTGTTCACGGCGGATTCAATGAATAAAGTCGCCGTCCAGCTGCATTACGAGAGCGTCGACGCGCTCTACACAGCCATCGGTTCCGGCCAGGTCTCTGCAAAGCATGTCGTGGGCATGCTCGTGGAAATGTTCGGCGATGAGGACGACGCCGTCGACGCCCTCACCGCGCGCACGCCCATGTCGGAGCTCACCAAAACGCCTTCGCGTATCGACGGCCCCGGCATCCTCGTCGAAGGTTCCCCCGACGTCATGGCCAAACTGGCCCGGTGCTGCCAGCCCGTCCCAGGCGACGAGATCTTCGGCTTTGTCACCCGCGGCGGGGGAGTCTCCGTCCACCGTGTGGACTGCACGAATGCTGAGAAGCTGAAACAGGAATCCGCCCGCCTGATCCAGGTCGAATGGAATAGCGGTTCCCGCCAAGGCGCATCCCTGGCCACCATGCAGCTCGAAGCATTGGACAAGCAGGGCCTGCTCGCGGAGCTCACCCGCGTCCTCAACGATCAGAAGCTGCCCGTCATCGCGTTCAACCACCATTGCGATGACGACCACATTGCCACCGTCCGGTTCACCTTCCAAGTGTCCGACACCAAGCAGCTGGGGACCCTCATGAACCAGATCCGCAACATCGAGGGCGTCTTCGACGTCTATCGCGTCACGGCTTAACAACGGGGACAGCCTAGCCCCGGAACCCTGTGGATCTCGTTTACACTTCGCAGCTCCCACTTCACTATTTCCGCTGGTCGGTTTTCCCGCTGTGTCAACCAGATCCACCGCAACCGATTTAGGAATGCAAAAAGCCGCCACAGCCAATTACCGTGGCGGCTACTTGCGAGCTGAAAGCCCTAAGCGAACCTAGCGCTTGATGTTGAAGTTCTTCTGGGCGAAGTTGATGATGGCGGTAACAGCGCCGAGGATCGACGTGAACAGGGTGATCCAGCCACCGATCTTGGTCGCGGAGAGGATGTACCGGTTCTGCTCCTTGTCGAAAGCGTAGAAGAGGTCAGTCGCATTCTGGGACAGCTGCTTGCCCGAAGAGCCTTCCGGCAAAGGGTGGCCGTTAACATCGGTTGCGACGGTGGGGTTCGACGCATTCGTCTCAGCGAATGCCGGTGCGGCGACAACGCCGGAGAAGGAAACGGTTGCAGCAGTAGCAGCGGCGAGGAGGCCCTTGCGGATCTTCATAGGGACTGACCTTTCGGAGTGAAGCTCGTATTGACGTGGATCACTCTACAGCCGAGGTTTAGGGGCTGCAAGGGCCGAAGTGAGGGCCTATCCAGCTTCAAAAGCATTCTCTCAGGTTGTCTTTAGCGGCAGTGTTTCAAGTCTGTGACGCATGTTGCAGGAGTTATTAGCCTAGTGGGATGTGAGCGGGTTCTGGACGGGATCTTTTGTCGATCGTCACTGATGGGAAGGGGAGAGGTGGGGGATTGAGGGGCTCGTCGATAAGCTGTGTGCTCGCTGCGCGCTGTTATTGAAACCTTAAATTCTGGACAAAGAAGACCCGCCGTGTGTGACTAACATCACGCTCGGCGGGTTTGTGGGAGGTGTAAAAGGTGGGGTTCTGACCCCGCTAGGAAGAGGCTAGGCGACCTGTGCGCTGGTGATCTTCACTTCTTCCTTCGGGGCACCGTCACCTGGTCCCATCATCATGGCTTCTTCTTCGGATGCGGGCTCGGCGATGCCAGCTTCCGCGATCTTGTCCAGGGTGGCCAGGCCTTCTTCGTTGATGGAACCGAAGTAGGTGTAGGCGGGCGGCAGCGGGGAGTCGCCGTAGTTCAGGAAGAACTGGGACCCGTTCGTGTTCGGGCCGGAGTTGGCCATTGCGATGGTGCCGCGCTCGTAGAGGACGGTCGGCTGGTCCTTTTCGGCGTCGCCGTCAGCCGGGTACTCGTCCGGGAACGAGAAGCCAGGGCCGCCGCTGCCGGTTCCGCTCGGGTCGCCGCACTGGAGGACGTGGATGCCTTCGGTGGTGAGGCGGTGGCAGACGGTGTCGTTGTAGTAGCCCTCTTTAGCAAGGTACTCGATGGCGTTCACGGTGCACGGTGAAACAGAACGGTCCAGAGTCATGCCGATCGGTCCGGCGGTGGTGTCCAGAGTGATGTCGACGGTGCCCTCAGTGGACACGCCCTCGGCCTGAGGAAGCCCCTTGTAGAACTCGCCCTGACCATCCTCGGTGTAGGTACACGTCACGGTCGGGTCGAGCGGCGTGGAGCGCTGCTTGCTCAGAGCGACCGGCTCCATCACCTCGGACGGCTCGGTTGATGCGGTGGACTCGTCTTCGGCAACGACATCCTCGTCCGAACCCCACGTGGCGGCGAGGTAAATGCCTCCGCCGACGAGGGCGATGATCAGTAGAGCCATCGCCGCGATGGTCCACGGTTTGGTCTGTTCTTTACGGTCGCGGGACTTTAGCTCGCGGTCAAGTTCCTTCAGGGCGTCTTTGCCGCGCTGCGCGTTATTGCTCACGGACTTCGGCCTCCATCAAGTGAGTCAGGGTGGTCAGATGGGTAAATACAGTATCAGTAGCTGGTGAACGCTCCATGCGGGCGCTCACGCCTTTATGCTGGGCGCCATGGCAGACATCTCTTTCCGCACTGAGCCCACGACCACCTCCGGCGAGCTTCCCGCAGTGGGAGGCAGCCTTCCGTCTTTTGAACTTGTCGGCGGCGACATGCAGCCGGTCACTGACGCAGATTTCGCTGGCAAACGCATCGTCTTGAACATCTTCCCGTCGGTGGACACCGGTGTGTGCGCGCAGTCCGTGCGCCGCTTCAACGAGCTCGCCGCCGGCTTCGACAACACCGTCGTACTGTGCGTGTCCAAGGACTTGCCGTTCGCCCAGCAGCGCTTCTGCGGGGCGGAGGGCATTGAGAACGTTGTCAGCGCATCCGCATTCCGCTCCACGTTCGGTGAAGACTACGGCGTGATCATGGAGGGCTCGCCCATCAAAGGGTTGCTCGCTCGTTCCGTTGTGGTCACGGATGCCGACCACAACATCGTCCATACGCAGCTTGTCGACGACATCGCGGACGAGCCCGATTACGACGCCGCCGCCCAAGCGCTGTCGAAGTAACGCGGCGCTGACGCTCATGGGTGCCGTCTACACTGGCGGCCATGCAGATCGCAGGATTCACCGCAGGGCCGTTCGGCACCAACACGTACGTCGTCATCTCCTCTGAGAGCGCGGAAGGCGAGGCGCCCGAGGCGTTCGTGATCGACCCGGGCAAGGATTCACACGCACAGGTACTGAAGGTCGTGGAAGAAGCCAGGGCAGATCTCACCGCCGTCGTCCTGACTCACGGCCACATCGACCACACGCGCGACTGCGCCGAATTCGGTGTGCCGGTCTACATCCACCCCGACGATGAGGTGATGCTCGACCCGAAGTGGGGCGCACCCGGCGACTTTGGCCGCATCTTCGAGGTTTCTTCGATGAAGCAGCCGGAGGACCTGCGGTACCTGAAGGCGGGGGAGACTATGACGGTCGCGGGGATGGACTTCCGTATCGTCCACGCACCCGGCCACTCGCCTGGTTCGTCGCTGCTCATCGCCCAAGATGAGAATGTTGTCTTTGCTGGCGACGTTCTTTTCGCCGGATCCATCGGCCGCACGGACTTGCCGCTCGGCGACCCGGCTGCCATGGACCGCACCCTCGCTGGCCCTGTGTGGGACCTGGATGACGCGCTCACCGTGTTGCCCGGCCACGGGCCCGCAACGACCGTGGCCCAAGAGCGCGCGACAAACCCGTATCTCAGCGCAGCCGGGCGTTCACGCTAAGATCGACCGACGTGAGCGATACCCAGCAGAAAGCCGAGAAGTTCAAACCCCTCTCCGCGCCGAAGGGGGTGCCGGACTATGTCCCGCCGGCGTCCGCCACCTTCCACGCGGTCCGTTCGGAGTTTGTGAACCAGGCCCATCTCGCCGGGTACCAGCACATCGAGCTGCCCATCTTCGAGGACACGACGCTCTTCGCCCGTGGTGTCGGCGAATCCACGGACGTGGTGTCCAAGGAGATGTACACCTTCGCTGACCGCGGCGACCGCTCCGTCACTCTGCGCCCCGAGGGCACCGCGGGTGTCATGCGCGCGGTCATCGAGCACAATCTCGACCGCGGTCAGCTGCCGGTCAAGCTCAACTACTACGGCCCGTTCTTCCGTTACGAGCGCCCGCAGGCGGGCCGCTACCGCCAATTGCAGCAGGTCGGTGTCGAGGCGATCGGCGTCGACGATCCGCTTCTCGACGTCGAAGTCATCGCCCTCGCCGACCGCTGCTACCGCGAGATCGGGCTTAGCGGCTACCGCCTCGAGCTGACCAGCCTGGGCGACAAGAATTGCCGCCCGGCGTACCGCCAGAAGCTGCAGGACTTCCTCCTCGATCTGCCGCTCGATGAGGAGACCCGCCACCGTGCGCAGATCAACCCGCTGCGCGTCCTCGACGACAAGCGCCCGGAGGTCCAGGAGATGACCGCGGATGCGCCGCTCATGCTCGACCACCTGGACGACGATTGCCGCGAGCACTTCGAAACCGTCACCGGATCCCTCGACGATCTGGGCATCGCGTACACAATCAACCCGCGCATGGTCCGCGGCTTGGATTATTACACCAAGACGTGCTTCGAGTTCGTCCACGACGGCCTCGGCGCGCAATCCGGCATCGGCGGCGGTGGACGCTACGACGGCCTGATGGCGCAGATCGGCGGGCAGGATCTCTCCGGCATCGGTTTCGGCCTCGGCGTCGACCGCGCTGTTCTTGCTTTGGAGGCGGAGGGCATCACGCTCGACGGGGTGGACCAACGCGTCGAAGTCTACGGTGTCGCGATCGGGCCTAAGGCCACCAAGAAGATGGCCAAGCTTATCGACGAACTCCGCCACAACGGCATCCCCGCCGACATGGCCTACGGCGGCCGCGGCCTCAAGGGAGCGATGAAGGGCGCCGACCGCTCCGGTGCACACACCGCTCTCGTCCTCGGCGACCGCGAACTCGAATCCGGCGAGATCACCGTGAAGAACCTGCGCGACCAGTCGCAGAAGACTGTTGCGCTGGATGTCCACGAGATCATCGACGCGATCTATCTCCCTCAGGATTAAGCTAAAGGATGCTTACTCTTACAAGGTTTCTTCCGTAGGAATCTTTCGCTAAAGTCGGGCGCGTGAAATACACCCCGACCCCAGTCCGCCGTGGACTGCGCACCATCGGCGAGAACATCCGGAACCAGCGCAAGCTGCTCGGCTTGACCGTCACCATGGTCGCCGAGCGTGCCGGCATCTCCGCGCCTACGCTGAGCAAGCTGGAGAACGGCCAGGGCGCTGGACTAGATGCCACGTTGGCGGTGCTGAAGGTGCTGGGCCTAATGGAGGGTGTCGTCACGGCCACCGACCCCTATGAGACAGATGTGGGGCGCTTGCGGGCGGCGGAGAAGCTGCCCGAGCGTGTCCGTGTTCCGAAGTTCGAGGACTAGGGGGGCAGCTATGACGAGCAGCGGCAAGATCGCGGTGACAACCGTGCTGAACGGCGACGAGGTGCTCGCGGGGCATGTGTACCGTACGCGGTCTTCGGCTTCGTTCGCTTACGATCAGTCGTATCTGGAGCGGCCGAACGCGTTCGCTCTCGCGCCGTCGCTCGGGCTTTTCGCCGGGCCACAGCCGATCTTCCCGGCCAACCCCTTCAGCGATTCCGCACCGGACACATGGGGAAGAAAAGTGCTCATGCGGGCGGCTGGGAGGACTCTGGATGAAGTTTCTCTCCTACTCGGAGTCAACGACCACGGCCGCCAGGGAGCGACACGGTTCTGGGTCGACGGGGTTGCAGTTGCTGACGGTGAAGGCGTGCCTGGCGAACATGAGCTAGCGGAGGTACTTCGCACCGCGGACCAGGTTCAACGCGGCGAGAAAAACATCCCGGAACGCACCATCCGGAGACTGTTCCGTGCGACCGGCTCGCTAGGTGGCGCTCGACCGAAGGCCAACGTCCTTCGTGGTGGCGACCTGTGGCTCGCTAAGTTTCCCAAACCAGTTGGGGACGACTGGAATGTCATCGCCTGGGAAGCCGCGATCCTCGATCTGATGGCAGCCGCCGGGATCGCGGTGGCTCCGCACGAAACCACGATGTTCTCTGTCGACGGTGAAGAGCGAACCGTCCTTTTTGTGCGCCGTTTTGACCGTAGAACCAACGGAGACCGCATTCCTTATATGTCAGCGATGACTGCTCTCGAAGCATCCGACGGCGAAGGCGGGGACTGGGTGGACCTCGTAGAGTGGGCTCGCCTTAACGGTGCCGACTCTGCTGAATTGTGGCGCCGAGCCGTGTTCGGAGTGCTCGTCGGAAACGTCGATGATCACCTACGCAACCACGGTTTCCTCAGGTGGAACGGCTCATGGAGCCTTTCACCCGCGTTCGACGTAAACCCAACGCCCGACAGTGAAGGCGATGCGCATGAGCTTGCTCTCGACGGTGAAACACAGTTGGCTCTCTCGCATTTCACAGATCCGGCAGTTCTGGATCTTTTCGGGCAAAAGATTGATCCCTCGTGGCTACGACAACTGAGTGACGCGCTGGCACAAGCCGCTGCGCGGGCATCGGCTCATGGTGCCAGCGCTTTCAGTATTGCCGTTATGGAGGAACGATTCAACAGGGCAAGGGATGGAATCAAGCAGATTTTATAACTCCAACTCCTATGGATTTGAACAGATTATTCAAACTCCTTGAATGCTTTGCGAGCGCTGAGGATGGTGGTGTGCGCGATGGCGTAGTTGCTGGCTCCGCCGATAGCGGCGCCAAACCCGAAAGGAAGTATCTTTCCTAGTTGGATCACTCCGCGCTGGCTGAATTTCGTGACAAAGTAGGGACCCAGTTTCTTATTGATCGCTCGTACAGAGTGCATAGGAATCTGCTCCACAGCTTTCTTGCCCAGATGTTGCCCAGTCGTTTCGGCCGCGCGGGTGGCGATTCCTGTCGCGCTCCCACCTAATAACACAGTCATAACGAGTGCTCGTTGCCGTTCAATGTCTTCGACATCAAGCTCGTACAGGTTGGCAAGAGAGAGAATGTATCTCGACGCACTGGTGAAGAACCACACCAAGTCCCCGGAAGCTGCTGCTAATCCCACCAGAGTGCCAACGCCTGGTGCCGCGCTGGTAGCACCGGTTGCTACACCAGTGACCGTGACGCTCTGACGAAAATCTCGCTCCAGCTGGTTGGCGATTTCGCTTCTACTTGCGTTCGGGTTCTTGCTGTGAAGTTTTTCGATGCGTCGAGCCCCAGGATTCACGGCTTTCACTAAAGCGTCATCCAAAGCTTTCATCACGGGATGCGTTTGAATCTGGTCAGCGTTCTGTGAAGTATCGCTCTGGCCTTTCTCTCTCGACTCAGCTCCATTAACATCCTTAGATTCCAAAGCAAACCTCCAAACTGAATCCGTACATGGCCGCTTTCGATCAGTCAGCACTCCGTGATGTTCACCGGGAAGCCGAGCTGAACTGCAAGGCCGCCGACGGAAGTCTCCTTGTACTTGGTCATCATGTCGCGGCCGGTGGCGGCCATGGTCTCTACTGCGTCGTCGAGGGAGACGATGTTGGTTCCGTCGCCCCACTTAGCCAGCCGGGCGGCGTTGATTGCTTTGACAGCGCCGATGGCGTTGCGCTCGATGCAAGGCACCTGCACAAGACCTCCGACCGGATCGCAGGTGAGGCCGAGGTTGTGCTCGAGGGCGATCTCCGCGGCGTTCTCCACCTGCGCGGGAGTGCCACCGAGAATGGCGCACATGCCAGCGGCAGCCATGGCTGAAGCTGACCCGACCTCGCCCTGGCAGCCGACCTCGGCACCGGAAATGGACGCGTTGGTCTTGATGATCGCGCCGATTGTTCCCGCGGTCAGTAGAAACTCGCGGGCGCGCTCCGGAGTGAAGTCGGCGGTAAAGTCGCGGCAGTAGTGCATGACAGCCGGGATGATTCCGGCTGCGCCGTTCGTGGGAGCGGTGACCACGCGGCCGTGCGCGGCGTTCTCCTCGTTGACGGCGAGGGCGTAGAGGTTCACCCACTCCATCGCGTCGAGGCCCTCCGAGTTGTGCCGCTGCTGCTCGCTGGTGAGCATCGCGTGTAAACGCGGAGCACGCCGGCGAACGTTCAAGCCGCCGGGGAGAGAGCCGTCGGTAGTGATGCCGTTTTTCACACACTCCTGCATGACGGACCAGACTTCGTCCAGATGAGTCGTGAATTCGGTCTCTCCGCGCTGGATGCGTTCGTTGTGCGCCATGACATCGGCGATGGAGAGCCCGGTGCGTTCGCACACGGCGAGGAGATCGGCAGAGGAATCGTAGACGTATGTCGCTTCTGCGCCGGCGGGGTCCTCATCCTCGGCGACCGCGGTTGCAGCCGCGATACCGGTGTTTGCTCCCTCCTCAGCGGCCTCATTCATTTCTGCGCGGTCCATAATGAAACCGCCGCCGACGGAGTAGTACTCGTTGCGGCTGGCCAAGCGGGTGCCGTCGGCGTCCCAGGCGTCGAAGATGAGGCAGTTAGGGTGCTCCGAAACCGGCTTGGGGTTGAACGTGAGCGAATAGGCGACTGTGCCGTCGGGGCCGCTGATTTCGCCTGTGGCGGGGATGGGGGTGCCAGGGACCGGCTCGACCGTCTGGTCGGTGGTCAGGGGAGTGTATCCGACCAAGCCGAGAAGAACCGCTCGGTCGGTGCCGTGGCCGACACCCGTTGCAGCGAGGGACCCGCGCAGCTCAATATGCACCTCGGCGGGCATCTCACCGAGCTTTTCCACGAACGCCGCGCTCGCCCTCATCGGGCCGACTGTGTGGGAGGACGACGGGCCGATACCGATGCTGAATAGATCGATAACACTGACGCGGTGCGAGGACATGACACCGAGGGTAAACGCGGGGGTATCGGGGGCACAAACGGCCAACCGGGCATTCTTTATGCCCGAAATGTCCGGTGTTAGGGTCATCTTAAAGGTTCAATACAAAACCCGATGAGTTTGTGCTAGCTGACAGAGGAGAAGCACATGGCCACAGTGACTTACGACAAGGCGACGAGGATTTATCCGAAGGCGGAGAAACCGAGCGTCGATAAGCTCGATCTTGAGATTGCGGACGGTGAGTTCCTCGTCCTCGTCGGGCCTTCCGGCTCCGGTAAGTCGACCGCGCTGCGCATGCTCGCGGGCCTGGAGGAGACCAACGAGGGGCGCATCCTGATCGGCGACCGGGACGTGACCAACGAGTCCCCGAAAGACCGCGACATCGCAATGGTCTTCCAGAACTACGCGCTGTACCCGCACATGACCGTGCGCGAGAACATGGGCTTTGCTCTGAAGATCGCAGGAATGGAAAAGGGCGAGATCGACCGCCGCGTCGAGGAGGCCGCTAAGACTCTCGACCTGACGGAATACCTCGACCGCAAGCCGAAGGCTCTATCCGGAGGCCAGCGCCAGCGTGTGGCCATGGGCCGCGCGATCGTGCGTGAACCGCAGGTCTTCCTCATGGACGAGCCACTGTCCAACCTGGATGCGAAGCTGCGTGTGCAGACCCGCACCCAGATCGCCAGCCTGCAGCGCCGCATGGGCGTGACCACGATCTACGTCACGCACGATCAGACTGAGGCCTTGACCATGGGAGACCGAATTGCCGTGCTCAACTTCGGAGTGCTGCAGCAGGTGGGAACCCCGCGCGAGCTGTACGAACAGCCGGATAACGTGTTCGTTGCCGGCTTCATTGGCTCCCCGGCGATGAACTTGTCCACGTTCAACGTCGAGGGCAATGTGGCGACCCTTGGCGGCGCGTCGATCCCGCTTTCCCCGGAGCAGGTCCAGGCGCTGACCCCCGAGGACAACAACCAGGTCATCCTCGGTTTCCGACCGGAGGCTCTGACCGTCGTGCCCGATAACACGGAGCACACCGTGCCGGTCGAGGTCGATTTCATCGAGGAACTCGGTTCGGATTCGTACCTGTACGGTCACCTCGTTGGAGGCGGATGGCGCGAGGAAGGCACCGATGACTCCGCAGCCGGCCAGATCGTGGTTCGCGTGGCGCCGATGTCCGGCATCAAGGGAGGCGACATCATTCATGTCGCGGTGAACGAGGGCGGCCTGCACGTGTTCTCCAAGGCGACCGGGAAGAGGATTTAATCCCTGCCGCGCAGGTGCCGCGGGGGTGAAGTAGCCATGTCCGAGAAGATGAGCGTCCAGTCGCCGGTCTACGCGAAAGCGTTGCTCGGCCTGCCATGGGCGATCCCGCTCGAGGACTGGCCGGCTGAACTTCTGGCGGCGTTTCCGCGGGGTATTTCGCGCCATACGGTGCGGCTCATCTCCTCGGACGGAATGGCGTTGGCGGTCAAGGAGATCGGCGAGACTGTCGCTTACCACGAGTACCGCACGCTGAAAAAGCTCCGCGACCTAGACCTTCCGTGCGTGAAGCCAGTCGCGGTGATTGCGCACCGCACCGGCGGCGCACGCGATGAGGAGCTCACTCCGTGCCTGGTCACGGAGCACCTCGAGTTCTCACTGCCGTACCGCGATGTGTTCAGCCGCGCGCTGGGACCGGAGACGGTGAACAAGCTGATTCGGGCGCTGGCGGTGCTGCTCGTGCGACTCCACCTGCTCAATTTCTACTGGGGCGATGTCTCCTTGTCCAATACCCTGTTCCGCCGCGACGCTGACGAGTTCTCCGCGTACCTCGTCGACGCGGAAACGGGCGAGTTCCATGAGCCGCTTTCCGAGGGGCGCAGGCTTTACGACGTCGAGGTCGCCCGCGTCAACATCATCGGCGAGCTCATGGACCTTCAAGCGGGCGGGCTTATCGGCGGCGACGTGGACGTCATCGCCCTCGGCAACGCCGTCGACGCCATCTACCACGAACTGTGGGGCCTCATGACAGAGGAGCTGGTTGTGGAAGGCGACGCGTTCGGTCAAATCGCAGAGCACGTGGAAAAGATCCAGTCACTCGGCTTCGACATCGGTGAGACCGAGATCAGCCACGAGACCCGCCCAGCTGTGGGAGAAGACGGTCAGCCCACCGGCGAGAACATCGACGTCTACCGGGTGAGCATCGAGCCAGCCGTGTTCTCCACCGGCTTCCACCGCCGCAAACTGAAGCAGCTCACCGGCCTCGAAGTGCAGGACAGGCAGGCGCAGCGCCTTCTCGGCGAGATGGAGGTCTACCGAGCACTCCATCAAGACGGCGAGGTGTCCCAGCAAGACGTCGCACTCGACTGGCTGGTGAACCGCTACGAGCCGGTTGTCGCGCTCACCCCGCCAGAACTACGCGCGAAGCTCGAGCCAGCCCAAGTCTTCCACGAGATCCTCGACCACCGATGGTTCATTTCCGAAAACGAGCACCGGTACGTGCGTCTCGACGAAGCAGCCGAGTCCTATTTCCGCACCATCTTGCCCGACCGGCCGGATGAGGCCCGGATCTACACCGCCGAAGAACTCCACGAACCTGAAAAAACGACTCACAACGAATGAGGTGCATTCCATGCAACCAACCACCCGTGCACTAGCGGCTGTCGCCGCCGTCGGGTTGAGCGCCTCGGTGCTGACCGCGTGCGGGCAAAACAACGGACCGAGCGTCTACTACCTGAACTTCAAGCCCGAGCAATCTCAGCAGTTCGAGCAAATCGCCGAAGAGTACACGGCCGAGACAGGAGTCCCGGTCAAGGTAGTCACAGCTGCCTCCGGTTCGTACATGCAAACGCTGAAGGCCGAGATGGCCAAGACCAATGCGCCGACGCTGTTCCAGATCAACGGCCAGGAAGGCTACGGCATCTGGAAAGACTACTTGGCGGATATGTCCGACTACGAGATTGCGCAAGCGCTGCAAGAGGACGCTCAGCCGATCACTAACGCCGAGGGCGGCATCGTGGGTGTTCCGTTCGCGATGGAGGGCTTTGGCATTCTCTACAACGAAGAGATCCTGGACGCCTATTTCGCGCTGCCGGGCGCAAAGGTCGGCTCCATGGAGGAGCTCAACTCCTTCGAGGACCTCAAGGCTGTCGCAGAGGGCATGCAGGCGCGCAAGGACGAATTGGGCATCGAGGGCGCGTTCGCCGCGACGTCGCTCGCCGCAGGCGAAGAGTGGCGCTGGACGAACCACTTGATGAACGGACCGATCCACTACGAGATTGAGGACCGCGGTGTCCAGGATTTCTCCGACCTGGCTGACTTCGAGTTCACCTACGGCGACAACTACCGCGACCTCCTCGACCTGTACCTGCAGAACTCCACGGTCAAGCCCAGCCTGGCTTCCGCCCGCGCGGTGTCGGACTCCATGGCGGAATTCGCCACCGGCAAGGCCGCGATGGTCCAGAACGGCAACTGGGCATGGGACCAGATCTCCGAGGAGGGCGGCAACGTGGTCAAAGAGGACAAGATCAAGTTCATGCCCATGTACATGGGACTGCCGAACGAAGAGAATGTCGGAATCAACGTGGGCACCGAGAACTTCCTCTCCGTGAACAAGAAGGCGAGCGAAGAAGACCAGAAGGCCACCCGCGATTTCCTCAACTGGCTCTTCCTGTCCGAGCGCGGCAAGGAACTCGTGGTCAACGACCTCGGCTTCATCGCGCCGTTCCAGAACTACGGTGTCGACGACGTGCCTAACGACCCGCTGGCCCGCCAGGTGCAGGAAGCGCTGAGCGACGACACCACCGAAGCCCTCCCGTGGGACTTCCAGTACACCCCCAACCAACAGTTCCGCGACCTGTTTGGGCAGAACCTCGCGCAGTATGCCAACGGAAATATGCCGTGGGAGGACCTCGTGAGCAAGCTCAAAGAGGACTGGAACTACGAGATGGCCAACCAGATCGCCTTGATGGATTAGGCGGACCGGGAGCAACCAAGGGACCACACCATGCAAGAGACACTGAAGAAATACTTCCCGATCTTCGTGCTGCCGACACTCATCGCATTCGGTATCGCGTTCTTCGTGCCGTTCATTGTCGGAACGGCGCTATCATTCACCGACTTCACCACTATCACCGATGCCACCTGGGTCGGACTGGACAACTACGCACGAGTCTTTTCCGAGCGTGAAGGATTCGTGTCGGCGTTGCTGTTCACCATTCTGGTGGCAGTAGTGTCCATCATCACCGTCAACGTCATCGCGTTCGCTATCGCTTGGACGCTGACACGCAAACTGCGCGGCACCAACTTCTTCCGCACGGTCTTCTTCATGCCGAACCTCATCGGCGGCATCGTGCTCGGCTACACCTGGCAGTCCATGATCAACGCGGTGCTGGCCAACTACGAGACGACGATCTCCGCTGACTGGCGTTTTGGCTACGCAGGCTTGATCATGCTGATGAACTGGCAGCTCATCGGATACATGATGATCATCTACATCGCGGGTCTGCAAAATGTCCCGCCTGAGCTGATTGAAGCCGCTGAGATCGACGGCGTGTCCAAGTGGGAGGAGTTGCGCCACGTGACCATTCCGCTGATGATGCCGTCCATCACCATCTGCCTGTTCCTGACTCTGTCCAACACGTTCAAGGTGTACGACCAGAACTTGGCGCTCACGGATGGCGCACCCGGCGGCCAGACCGAAATGGTCGCCCTCAACATCGTCAAAACCATGTTCAACCGAGTGGGCGCCGAAGGCGTGGGCCAGGCGAAGGCAGTCATCTTCGTCGTCGTTGTCGTCGCCATCGCAATGTTCCAGCTGCGCGCCACCCGCAGCAGGGAAGTGGAGGCATAAACAATGACTACGAGTATCAACGCGACAGATAAGGCTCCGTCAAAGGTGAGGAGCAACAGCGGGGTGAACGCGCCGTCGAAAAGCGATAAGCGCGCCGCCGACGAGTCAACGGTCTCTAGCGGCGCCAAGGTGCTGATCTACGCGGTGCTGGTCTTCCTCACCATCGTGTTCCTGGGGCCGATCTTCTTCATCCTCCTGAACTCGTTCAAAGACCGCTTCGCCATTTCCACCAACCCGTTCGCGCTGCCGGTCGGGGAGCTGTGGGCAGGGCTGACCAACTACATCACCGGCGTGCAGGGAGAAGGCTTCGGCTGGGCGATCGTGTGGTCGTTCGTGATCACGATCAGCTCCGTCGTGGTGATCGTGTTCTTCTCCGCGATGACCGCCTACTACATCACCCGTGTGAAGACGTGGTGGACGAACGCCCTCTACTACGCGTTCGTGTTCTCCATGGTCATCCCGTTCCAGATGGTCATGTTCCCCACCGTGGTCATTGCGGACCGCCTCGGACTGGCCAACCCGCTGGGCATGGTGGTGCTGTACCTCGGCTTCGGCGCGGGACTGTCGGTGTTTATGTTCTCCGGATTCGTGAAATCCATCCCGCTGGAGATCGAGGAGGCGGCCTACATCGACGGCTGCTCCCCGCTGACGACCTTCTTCCGTGTGGTCCTGCCGATGCTCAAGCCAACAGCGATCACCGTGGCAATCCTCAACGCAATGTGGATCTGGAACGACTACCTCCTGCCGTACTTGGTCATCGGCCTGTCCACCCCGTACCGCACGATCCCGGTGGTGATTCAGCAGTTCATCGGCTCGCAGGGAGACCGCGACCTTGGCGCCATGATGGCCATGCTGGTGCTGGCGATCACCCCGATCATCATCTTCTACGTCGCCGCCCAAAAGCACATCATCGAAGGTGTGGCCGCGGGCGCCGTGAAGGGCTAGCCGCGCCGACAGATGCAGTTCTTCCACCCCGACTCGAAGTTCATGGCGGCGTTCACGCTGCTCGCGGACATCGTCATCCTCAACATGCTGCTCGTGGTCACCTCGCTTCCGGTGGTCACCGGCGGCGCTGCGTGGCGGGCCGCCAACGTCGTGGTGGGGGACATGGTGCAGGGACGCGGTTCCCGGTACGCACTTCAGTTCATCCGGCAGCTCACCGTGCGGTGGAAGACGGTGAGCCTCTATTGGGTGCTCCTGCTGCTTGCTGGGGGATTGCTCGTCTACCAGCAGTTCGTCGTGTTCCAGGCGGGGATCAGCGGTTTCGCCCTCACCGCGATCCAGGCTTTGGCGCTCGCCGGGGCATTCATCATTGCGGGGATCAGCGTCTGGTTCTTCGCGCTGGCGTCCCTGCCTAGTCGTGGTGACGGGACCCGCGCCCGCGCAACCATCAGCGCGAAACCCGCGTTTCGCCCGTTAGCCGCGGCATCGATTCAGTTGATGTTCCGCTTCCTCGGACGCACCGCGGTTGCCGTGGCCATCCTCGTTGGCGCTGTGTGGGCGGTATTTGCCCTGCCCGTCGCGCTTTCTGTGCCCCTCGTCTTCTTCTTCGTGCCCGCCGTGGCCCTGTACCTGGTGCGACTTGTTTTGGCGGGGGCGCTGGGCCAGGAGCTTGGGGACTAGCGCGGGGCTCAGTCAGCGGCGGGCTTTAAGCGGCGTCGTACAGCGCCGCTAGATTCGACGGCGTGATCACGCACAACGGCTGCTGGTTGTCGTGACCGTGCTCGGTGATGATGACTAGGCGGGGGAGCGTCAGCTTATCGCCGGGGGAGGTGAGCGCGGCGATCGCTTCCACAGCTGTAGCCGTGCGCGGAAGGAACACGGCGTTGTCTTTGCGCTCGTTGAAGGCGAGGACATCGCCGATCGCCGTGTTGGTGATTGTGTCGCCTGATTTCAGCTCGTCCGCGAGCCACCGCGCGATGGTGTTCGTGGTCAGCACACCCACGCATTGCTTGCCCTGATAGATGGGGAACTGGGAGATGCCGGTGTCCCGGATGGCCTTCAGCGCCTCGTGTACGTCCTCGTCGGGGGCGAAAGTGACCACGTCTTGGTGCCCGATGACATCGGTGGCCAAGGCTGGGTGGAGGAGCTGGTCCCGGATGGCCTCAATCTCGGCGACGGTTTCCGGCAGCGGTTCCGCGATCGGGCGGAAGTCCTGGTATTCGCCGTGGCTGATCGCGTTGCGCAGACCTGCGAATTCTTTCAGGTCATTCGCCTGCGCGGTGGTGACAATGTGGCGTTTCTCCGCTTTAGAGACCATCCAGTTGAAGCTGTCGGTCTTCTTCGCGTCGAGCGCCGCGCGAAGGAAACCTTCGATCTCGTTGAAGGCCGCGAGGAACGGCACGGCACGGTTACGCGGGGCAATGCTTATCGACGTCTCCGTTGTTCCCCTATCCTGCGTCATCCCGTACCTCTGCTCCTGTTAGCTAAATTTATTCCTGGTATGCGCCGCGGTTGAGAGTGTCGCACTTGGCCAGGGAACCGGACTGGTAACCAGTGAGGAACAGTTTCTGGCGCTGTTCAGAGGAGCCGTGGGTCCACGCGTCAGGGTTGACTTGGCGGCCGGACTGTTCCTGGATGTGGTCGTCGCCGATCGCGCGGGCGGTCTGGACAGCCTGCTTGACCTGCTCTTCGGTGATCGGTTCAAGCATGGCGTCATCGCCCTTGTCTGCGCGGGATGCCCACACGCCAGCGTAGCAGTCAGCCTGCAGTTCGATGGCGACGGCTGCGGAGTCTTCGCCCGGGTTGTTGTAGTCGCTCAGACCCAGCGTGCCTTCAAGGTTTTGAATGTGGTGGCCCCATTCGTGGGCGACAACGTACATCTGGGAGAGGGAACCGTCGGAACCGCCCATGCGCTCAAGCTGGTTGTAGAAGCCGACGTCGAGGTAGATCGTCTTGTCGCGGGGGCAGTAGAACGGGCCGGTGTCGGCGGTAGCGAAACCGCAGCCGGTCTGCACATCATTCTTGAACATCTGCATGCTCGGCATGGAGTAGTCGACGTTCGCCTGCTCGGGGAGAACACCGCTCCAGATCTTGTTCAGGGAGTCCGCTGTAGCAGCCGCGCGGCACTCTGCAATCTCGTTGACCGCGCCTTCACGCTGGCATTGGGCGAGGTCAAATCCCTCGCTGCCTTGGCCGCTGTGCTGGCCTTGGCCTTGGTTTTGCGGTGCCGGCGCAGTACCGCCGCCGCCTCCGCCTAGGAGGAAGAACAGCGCGAGCAGCACGAGTGTGCCCAATCCGCCGCCGCCGACCATGATGGGCATGCCTCCACCGCCGCGGCGGCCGGAACCGCCGGAGGTGCTCACTCCTTGACCCGAGGGGGTCACACCGCTCTTGAACGTCATAGGTGAATTGTGCCACAACCTAGCGCGGCTTCCATGGGGGACTGTCGTTCCCAGGGAGTGGTCGGGAGCGGTGCGGCCATTCGGTAGACTCGCGGAAGTTAAGAGAAGCAATTGTGGAAGGACGTTGAGGACACCGTGCTGCGCACTCACCTTGCGGGGGATCTTCGTAAAGAAATGGACGGCCAGACCGTCACACTGACTGGTTGGGTAGGCCGCCGCCGCGACCACGGTGGCGTGATCTTCATCGACCTGCGCGACCGTTCCGGTTACGCCCAGGTGGTCTTCCGTGAATCTGATGTGGCTGAGGCTGCTCACGACCTGCGCAGCGAGTACTGCATCAAGGTCACTGGTGTGGTTGAACCGCGTCCGGAAGGCTCCGCGAACCCGAACCTCGCATCGGGCGAGATCGAGGTCAACGCCACCGAGCTGGAGGTGCTGTCCACCTCCGCACCGTTGCCGTTCCAGGTGGAGGACTTCTCCTCCAGCGAGGTCGGCGAAGAGACCCGTCTGCGTTACCGCTATCTGGACCTGCGCCGCGAGCGTCAGGCGGAGGCGCTGCGTCTGCGTTCCAAGGCGAACAAGGCTGCGCGCGATGTGCTGAACAAGCACGAGTTCGTTGAGATTGAGACTCCGACGTTGACCCGCTCCACCCCGGAGGGCGCACGCGACTTCCTCGTGCCGGCTCGTCTCCGCCCGGGCACCTGGTACGCGTTGCCGCAGTCCCCGCAGCTGTTCAAGCAGCTGCTCATGGTCTCGGGTATGGAGCGCTACTTCCAGATCGCGCGCTGCTACCGCGACGAGGACTTCCGCGCTGACCGTCAGCCGGAATTCACCCAGCTGGACATCGAGGCGAGCTTCGTCGACCAGGACGACATCATCGAGCTCGCCGAAGAGATCCTCGTGGAGCTGTGGAAGCTCATCGGCTACGAGATCACCACTCCGATCCCGCGCATGACGTACAAGGAAGCGATGGAGAAGTACGGCTCGGACAAGCCGGACCTCCGCTTCGACATCCAGCTGGTGGAGTGCACCGAATTCTTCAAGGACACGCCTTTCCGCGTGTTCCAGAACGAGTACGTGGGTGCCGTGGTCATGGAAGGCGGCGCTTCCCAGCCGCGTCGTCAGCTCGACGCATGGCAGGACTGGGCGAAGCAGCGCGGCGCCAAGGGTTTGGCATACATCCTCGTGCAGGAGGACGGCGAGCTGACCGGTCCGGTGGCCAAGAACATCACCGATGAAGAAAAAGCGGGCATCGCAGAGCACGTCGGCGCTAAGCCGGGCGACTGCATCTTCTTCGCTGCGGGCGACACCAAGTCCTCCCGCGCCCTGCTCGGCGCCGCTCGCGGCGAGATCGCGAACAAGCTCGGCCTGATCAAGGACGGCGACTGGGCGTTCACCTGGGTCGTCGACGCTCCGCTGTTCGAGCCGGCAGCTGACGCTACCGCGTCCGGCGATGTCGCGCTGGGCCACTCCCAGTGGACCGCAGTGCACCACGCCTTCACGTCGCCCAAGCCGGAGTACCTGGATACCTTTGACAAGGAGCCGGGCGAGGCGCTCGCGTACGCCTACGACATCGTCTGCAACGGCAACGAGATCGGCGGCGGCTCCATCCGTATCCACAACCAGGACGTGCAGAAGCGCGTCTTCGACGTGATGGGCATCAACGACGAGGAGGCACAGGAGAAGTTCGGCTTCCTGCTCGACGCATTCTCCTTCGGTGCTCCGCCGCACGGCGGCATCGCGTTCGGCTGGGACCGCATTGTGTCCCTGCTCGGCGGCTTCGACTCCATCCGCGATGTCATCGCCTTCCCGAAGTCTGGCGGCGGCGTCGACCCGCTTACCGACGCACCGGGGACCATTCCGGCCGCCCAGCGCAAGGAGACCGGCGTGGACTTCAAGCCGGAGAAGAAGGATTCCGGCGCTGACGGTGAGGGCGCAGCGAAGGCGGAGAACTAGGCAAAGGATAAAGCCGTTGGCAGGCGGTGTTTCACCCCTGCCAACGGCGGGCCTGACATGCTGGACACCGAAGAGATCATCGCCACCGCACAAGCGGTGCTGAACCACCGGTACGGTGGGAAGCAGCAACTCACCGATCCAGAGGAGCTGGGCGGAACCGGTGGCGCGACGGTGCTGCGCCTGCGGGTGGCTAATAACCCAGTTTTCCCGCACCGGTCTGTCGTGGTGAAGTACTCCCCGCACACTGACGATGTGGTCGACGACGCGGCATTCGTGAGGGAGGTGGTCGCGTACCAATTCACGACGTCGTTAAGCGAAGATGTGCGTCCTGGGCCTGTCCTCCTCGGCTACGACATCGCGCGCCGCACCCTGATTTTGTCGGATGTGGGCAACGGTGAGACCTTCGCCGATTTGCTCGAGCAGTCCGACGACGACGCACGTGTGCGTCTGCTGCGGAATTTAGGAACGTCGCTGGGCAAGATGCACGCCGCAACAGCGGGGGCGGAGACGAGCTTCAGCATTCTGCTTGCCCGAATGGTGCGCTCCATCGACGGAGCGAGGGACATCCAGATCCAGCGGGAAGCGATGCTGGAGAACCGAATCCAAGAAGGCTTGGACATCATCCGGGAGGCAGGGATCGAGGTTCCCGCTGATGTCGCGGCCGTCGCCGACACCGTACAGGTCCGTATGCTGCACGGCGGCTCCCGCGCATTCACCCCGTTCGACCTCTCTCCGGACAACATCATCTTCGCGGAGCGGGCACAGTTCCTCGATTACGAGTGGGCCGGTTTCCGCGACGTCATTTTCGATATTGCCGGGGTGATCGCGGGCTTCCCGCAATACATTTCAGCGCGTCCAATCAGCGAGCGCGAGACCGCGGTGTTCCTCGAAGCCTGGGTGGCGGAGGTCAGCGGGATCTGGCCTTCGGTGCTCAACCACGACACGCTGCAGGCGCGCATCACAGCCGCGTTGGTCGGGTGGGCGTTCTTCAGTGCGTCGATCTTGGACTACGCGGACGCCGCCGCTTCGGACGTCGGCGGGGGACGCGACGAAGCTGAAGCCCGCTTGATTCGCCGGGATGTCGCCGGAACATTTGAGGCGCTCGCGCGTTACGCCGAGGCAGGCACGGAACCGGCGTACGGGGTGGTGGCTGAGTTCGCGCGCCGCGTTGTGGAGTGGCTGGCATGACCCAGGGCGGGCTGTTCACGGATCCGACTAGCGGGAGTACAGAAAGCTCGCAGCGCGCTGGGTCGGGTACGGCCGCGTCAAGGGGCACCGCATTTTTCGACGCGGGCTCGGCGGCGCCGCTCGCCGCGCGCATGCGTCCGCGCAGCCTCGATGAGCTAGTGGGGCAGGAGCACCTGCTCGGACCGGGCCGCCCGCTGCGGCGCCTTGTTGAGGGTTCCGGCGAAGCGTCCGTGATTCTCTACGGACCGCCAGGGACGGGCAAGACGACCATCGCGTCATTGATCGCTGGTGCGATGGGGCAGAATTTCGTGGGTCTGTCCGCGTTGTCTTCGGGGGTGAAGCAGATTCGCGAGGTGCTCGAGGGCGCCAAGCAGGATCTCGTGCGCGGGCAGCGGACGGTTCTCTTCATCGACGAGGTGCACCGGTTTTCCAAGACGCAGCAGGACGCGCTGCTTGCCGCGGTGGAGAACCGCACGGTGCTGCTCGTCGCCGCAACGACGGAGAACCCGTCGTTCAGCGTCGTCGCGCCTTTATTGTCGCGGTCGTTGCTGCTCAAACTCGAATCGCTCGATGACGACGGGATCCGCACGGTCCTCGACCGCGCAGTGGCCGACGAACGCGGGCTGAATGGACGGGTGACGCTCAGCGACGACGCTCGGGAGCAGCTCGTGCTCCTCGCCGGGGGTGATGCCCGCCGAGCACTGACGTACCTCGAAGCCGCGGCGGAGGGCGCCGAGGACGGGGCGATCACGCTCGAGGTCGTGCAGAACAGCGTCGACCGGGCGGTGGTGCGCTACGACCGCGACGGCGACCAGCACTACGACATCACTTCGGCGTTCATCAAATCCATCCGCGGTTCGGACGTGGACGCGGCGTTGCACTACCTCGCCCGCATGATCGAGGCGGGGGAGGACCCGCGGTTCATCGCGCGTCGCCTGGTCATCCACGCTTCCGAAGACATCGGGATGGCGGACCCGACCGCTTTGCAGACCGCGACTGCTGCGGCGAACGCCGTCCAGTTCATCGGCATGCCGGAAGGCCGCCTCGCCCTTGCCCAAGCCACCATCCATTTGGCCACCGCACCCAAGTCGCCGTCCGTGATCAAAGCGATTGACGCCGCGCTTGTCGACGTCCGCGCAGGTCACTCCGGCCCCGTCCCGCCCCACTTGCGCGATGGACATTACGAAGGGGCGAAGAAGATCGGTCACGCCGTCGGCTATATCTACCCCCACGACGATCCGCGGGGTGTGGTCCAGCAGCGCTACATGCCCGAGGGACTCGACGAGGCCCGCTATTACCAACCCACCGACCACGGAGCGGAAAAACGCATCCAGTCCTACTCGGACCGGTTGCGGGAAATGGTCAGGGGAGAATAGGCGCGGGGGCGCAGTGAGGCGTCGATAAGCGAAGTGCCCGTGAGCTGGTGACCGTGAGTGCTCGTGGCGCGGGTAAGGTGTACCCACGAGAAACGCACTATCAACGCATCAGACTTTTAAGGATTCTTCTGTGCAGACCCATGAGATCCGCGACCGGTTCACCTCGCATTTTGTCGAAGCTGGCCACATCCCTGTGCCCAGTGCTTCGCTGATCCTTGACGACCCGACCCTGCTGTTTGTGAACGCAGGAATGGTGCCGTTCAAGCCGTACTTCTTGGGCCAGCAGAACCCGCCGTTTGAGACGGGCAAGGCCACCTCGATCCAGAAATGCGTGCGCACCCTTGATATCGAGGAAGTGGGCATTACGACCCGCCACAACACCTTCTTCCAGATGGCCGGAAACTTCTCCTTCGGCCAGTACTTCAAAGAAGGTGCGATCACGCTTGCGTGGGATCTGCTAACTAAACCGCAGGCGGACGGCGGCTTCGAGCTCGACCCGGAGCGCCTGTGGGTGACCGTCTACAACGACGACGACGAGGCCGCGGCGATCTGGCGCGACAAGGTGGGCGTGCCGGCTGACCGCATCCAGCGCATGGGCATGGAAGACAACTTCTGGTCAATGGGCATCCCGGGCCCGTGCGGCCCGTGCTCGGAGATCTACTACGACCGCGGCCCCGAGTACGGTGCTGACGGCGGCCCGATCGCCGACGACAACCGGTACATGGAGATCTGGAACCTCGTGTTCATGGAGTCCATCCGCGGCGAGGGCGACAAGAAGGGCAACTTCGACATCGTCGGCGAACTGCCGAAGAAGAACATCGATACCGGCCTGGGCATCGAGCGTCTGGCTTGCCTGCTGCAGGGCGTGGACAATGTCTACGAGACGGACCTGCTCGCCCCGGTGATCGCGGCCGCCGAGGAATTGACCGGCACCAAATACGGCGCGGGTAACCAGCAGGATGACATCCGTTTCCGCGTTATCGCCGACCACTCGCGTACCGCGATGATGATCATTCTCGACGGTGTCACCCCGTCGAATGAGGGCCGCGGCTACATTCTCCGCCGCTTGATGCGCCGCATCGTCCGTTCCGCTCGTCTGCTGGGCGCCACCGGTAACACGCTGGAGACGTTCATGAACACCATCATGGACACAATGACTCCGTCTTTCCCGGAGATCGCGGACAACCGCGAGCGTATTCTGCGCGTCGCGCTCGCTGAGGAAAAGGCGTTCCTAAAGACACTCGAGTCCGGCACCACGCGTTTCGACGAAACCGCGACGGCCCTGAAGTCCTCCGGCCAGAAGACGGTTCCGGGCGACAAAGCCTTCGAGCTGCACGACACCTACGGCTTCCCGATCGACCTGACCTTGGAGATGGCAGCCGAGGCCGGACTTGACGTGGACATGGACGCCTTCCATGCCGCGATGGACGAGCAGCGCCAGCGCGCGAAGGCGGACAACAAGGCCAAGAAGCACGGCAATATCGACGAATCCCTCTACCGCGAGTGGATCGACGGCCACCCGACCGAGTTCGTCGGTTTCACCGAGCTGGAGCACGAGGGCAAGGTGCTTGGTCTGGTCCGCAACGGGGAGAAGGTTGGCGAAGCTGCGCAGGGCGATGAAGTCGAGGTCATCCTGGATGTCACCCCGATGTACGCCGAGGGCGGCGGACAGTTGGCGGACCGCGGACGCATTGTCGTTGGCGACACCATCTTGGACGTTCACGACGTGCAGAAGGTGGGCAACAAGAAGCTGTGGGTGCACAAGGCGACCGTGGCCAACGGCGGCCTCGATGTCGGACAGGTCGTCCGCGCTGAGGTTGACCCGAAGTGGCGCCACGGCGCCCGCCAGGCACACACCGCGACCCACCTCATCCACGCTGCGCTGCGCCAGGTGCTCGGCCCGACGGCCGTGCAGGCTGGCTCGATGAACAAGCCGGGCTACCTGCGCTTCGACTTCAACTACACGGAGCAGTTGACCCCGGAGCAGCTGGAGGAGATTTCCATCATCGCCAACCAGGCGGTTGACGCGGACTTCGCCGTCAACACCTTCGAGACCTCCCTGGACGAGGCGAAGGCGATGGGCGCGATGGCTCTGTTCGGCGAGAATTACGGCGACGAGGTGCGTGTCGTGGAGATCGGCGGCCCGTTCTCCATCGAGCTCTGTGGCGGTACCCACGTCGACCACTCTTCTCAGATCGGCCCCGTCGCCGTTCTGGGCGAGTCATCCGTCGGCTCCGGTGCCCGCCGAATCGAGGCGTATTCGGGCCTGGATTCTTTCCAGTACTTCTCCAAGGAAGCGGCCATCGCCAACGCTCTGGCTGGCGAGATGAAGACCCCGTCCGAGGATTTGCCGGACCGTATCGCACAGCTCACTGAGCGTCTCCGCGCCGCTGAGAAGGAGATTGAGAACCTGCGCAAGAAGGAGCTGGCAAACCAGACCGGTGAGCTGGTGAACAAAGCGGAGGAAATCGGTGCATTCAGTTACCTTGCTGTGAAGCTCCCGGACGGCACGACGGGTGGTGACATGCGCACGATCGCCACAGATCTGCGCGGACGCTTCGGCGATTCCCCGGCTGTGATCGTGCTGGCCTCGGATGCAGGCGGCAAGGTGCCGTTCGCTGTGGCAGCCACGAAGGCGGCAGTGAGCGAGGGAATCAAGGCCGGTGAACTAGTGGGGCTGTTCGGCCAGCACGTCGGCGGCAAAGGCGGCGGTAAGCCCGACCTGGCGCAGGGGTCTGGTTCGGACGCAGCTGGAATTGAAGCCGGTTTCGCAGCCCTTCGGGACCGTATCACGCAGATATAGGATAGGGTTCAAGAAGGTCACGAATTGATTACGTGACACGCCCTGTCTGTGCTTCGCGGGGTGCGTTCGCGCACTACCGTGGAAATGACGGCGCTTTCTGCACAAGAAGAGGTTCCCCGCACGATGAAAGTTCAACCGGATACCCCTGGGGTCGACGACCCGGGGAATGGCCGCCGCATCGGTCTCGATGTCGGCACCGTCCGGATTGGCGTTTCTTCCTCGGACCGCGACGCGCGGCTGGCCACCCCAGTGGAAACTGTTCCGCGAGTCACTGGGTTCAAGGACCGGGACGGCAAAGACATCGAGCGTCTTCTGGAGATCATCGACGAATACGATGCCGTCGAAGTCGTAGTTGGTCTTCCACGCGATTTGCAGGGGAACGGATCCTCCAGCGTCAAACACGCAAAGGAGATCGGATTTCGGATCTCGCGCCGCAGCGACGTTCCCGTCCGGTACGCCGATGAGCGTCTCACCACAGTGGAAGCCACGCATGCGCTGCGGGCTTCCGGCGTGAGCGAAAAGGCGGGACGTTCCGTGATTGACCAGGCCGCGGCAGTGGCCATCCTCCAGTCCTGGCTGGACGGACGAAACAACTACCGCGACATGGGCGCGCCGGATCAGGCAACCGGCGCGGGCACGTCGCCCGAACCCAAGGAGACCTAAAACGTGAGCTCGGCAACCTCGTCTCAAGGGCGCACCCGCGGCGTCGCGGTGTTGGTGGCATCGATCCTGTTGATCATTGGCGCTGTCGTCTACATCGCACTCGCCCGCGCAAATTCAACCGGAGGCGACTTCAACGGTGCCGGCAACGGTGTCGAGCAGGTCGTCGAGATCCCCGAAGGCTCAACCCTCACAGCAATGGGTCCTGCTTTGGAAGAGAAGGGCATCGTGCGCTCCGACAAGGCGTTCCAGAATGCCGTCATGTCTCACCCCGACGCCGATAACATCCAGCCGGGGTTCTATCGGCTCCAAGAGAAAATGAGCGCTGACGATGCCGTTTCGGCGTTGCTCGATCCCGCCAACAAGGTGGACATGCTCAAGATCCCAGGGGGATCCACCTTGATGGATGTCAAGGTGGTCGGAGGCGACACCCGTTTTGGTATCTACAGCAATATCTCCTCTGTGTCGTGCGGCTCCGACGGCAAGAACCAGGACTGCGTGAGTGTCAAGGAACTTCACGATGTCGCAGCCAACGCCGACCCGGCTGCGCTCGGGGTTCCGGAGTGGGCGCTTGAACCGGTCAATGCGCACCGCGGCGACCCGAAGCGTATCGAGGGGCTCATTGCTCCTGGTGAGTACATCGTGGACCCCAACGCCGATGCGGAGACGATCCTCACGGATTTGATCACCCGCTCGACCGAGAAATACAACAGCACTGACATTGTCGGTCGCGCTCAGGCGATCGGTCTGAGCCCGTACGACTTGCTCACGGCTGCTTCTCTGGTGGAGCGCGAGGCACCCGAGGGCGAGTTCGACAAAGTCGCCCGTGTCATCCTCAACCGCCTCAAGGAGCCGATGCGCCTCGAGTTCGATTCCACCGTGAACTACGGCCTTGAGTCCGTCGAGCTGGCTACCGGTGACACCGACCGCAAGAAGGTCACCCCCTGGAACACGTACGCCAAGGACGGTCTCCCCGAGACCCCGATCGCCTCCCCGTCGGAGGACGCGATCAGGGCGATGGAGCACCCGGCGGAAGGCCAGTGGTTGTTCTTCGTCACCGTCGACGACAAGGGCACGACGATCTTCAGCAACACCTTCGAAGAGCACCAGGCGAACGTCCAGCAGGCGTACGACTCTGGCATCCTCGATTCCCGCCGCTAGGGCTAGCACAAGATGAGCACCGCAATCGCCGGGGGCGGCAAGGCCGCAGTTTTGGGCAGTCCCGTTGAACATTCCCTTTCGCCGGTCCTGCACTGCGCCGGTTACCAGGCAGCAGGGCTCGACGGTTGGTCGTACGAGCGCATTGAATGCGATGCAGAGCAATTGCCGGGAATCGTCGGCGGGGCGGGGGAGGAATACCGAGGTTTCTCGGTGACCATGCCGGGCAAATTCGCAGCCCTCAATTTCGCCGACACCGTGACGGAGCGCGCCCAAGCTATTGGTTCCGCGAACACTCTCGTGCGAGAAGGGAAAACGTGGCGGGCCGACAACACTGACTGCGAGGGAATCGCGGGGGCGTTGGATGAGCTCGTCGGCAAGCAAACGCGCATTGGTCACGCTCTTGTCATTGGCGGCGGAGGAACGGCGCGCCCCGCTCTCTGGTCCCTGGCTGAGCGCGGCACGGAGAAAGTCACGGTGCTTAACCGTTCAGACCGCTCTGCGGAACTACTGCCACTCCTCGACGGCATAGAAACGGATTTCATCGATTTCGAGCGCGACCTTGAACAGCTCGCCATGTCCGTGGACCTCATCATCTCCACTGTCCCGTCGGCGGCACTCGCCGGCCGAGAGAAGGAGCTCGGTCACGCCCCGCTTCTGGATGTCATTTACAACCCCTGGCCGACCCCTTTGGCCACCCATGCCGCTTCCAACGGGCACCTGACCGTGGGGGGATTGGTCATGCTGGCGTGTCAGTCCTACTCCCAGTTCAAGCAGTTCACCGGTGTTCCGGCGCCGCGCGAAGAGATGCGCGAAGCACTTTTCCGCCACGTCGGCTGGGTCGCACCGACGGGTGTTACGCGGCAGAACCGCTAGACATCAACCGCTGTCCACTCCAGTGCACATCCCGCAGGCCCACTGATCGCCCACCTGCTTTACAGTCCCAAGCATGGGGGAATTTGCGGGGACATCGTGGGCTTCGGCGGGGGCAGTCGTGCTCGCGGCGATCATGTGCGCTGGCGCTGCTCTGTGGGCCATGGTGCTCATTTCAGTAGACGCAACGCAGCGGCGGTTGCCCGATCTGTTGACGCTGCCGGCGGCAGGCATCGCTGTTGCTGTCTGCTGCGCCGAACCTCGGGGCTGGGCCGGGTTGATCTGGCCGGCAACGTACTTGATCGCGGGTCCTGGTTTCGGCGGGGGTGATGTGAAACTCGCAGTGAGCCTCGGAATCGTGCTGGCTGTGGCCGGCGGTGTGGGAGCAGTGCTGGCTGGAATGCTCGTGGCCAGCTGCTTCACTGTGCTTTTCCTTCTTCTCAGCCGACAGAAAATTGCCCCCCACGGTCCATCCATGCTGGCGTCGGCATGGTTGGTGGGGTTCGCTAGCGCCTTCGTGCCAGGTGTATGAGACAATGCCTGCATGCTTCGTTGGACTACCGCAGGTGAATCCCACGGTCAGGCGCTTGTCGCTCTGGTCGAGAACATGCCGGCTGGGGTCACCGTCTCCGCGGAAGAGATCGGCCACCAGCTTGCCCGCCGCCGTCTCGGCTACGGCCGAGGCGCCCGTATGAAATTCGAGCAGGATGAGCTCACCCTTCTCACCGGCGTGGTGCACGGAAAGAGCATTGGTAGCCCGATCGCCATCATGATCGGCAATACCGAGTGGCCGAAGTGGACGACGATCATGTCGCCTGAGGAGCTGGACTACGACGACCCAGAAGTAGCCAAAGCTATGAATTCCGGCCGCGGTGCCGCGCTGACTCGCCCGCGCCCGGGGCACGCGGACTTCTCCGGAATGGTCAAGTACGGGTTCGATGCGGCGCGCCCAGTGCTGGAGAGGTCGTCGGCACGCGAAACAGCGTCGCGCGTCGCGGCGGCGACTGTCGCCCGGTCCTTCCTCCGCGAAGTACTCGGCGTCGAGGTCTACTCGCACGTGATTTCCATCGGGCCGTCCGACCCGTACGAAGGCCCAGCCCCGCAATTCAGCGACATCGATGCGATCGACGAATCGCCCGTTCGCGCCTTTGGCAAGGATGCCGAGGCCAGCATGATCGCCGAGATTGAAGCGGCGAAGAAAGCCGGCGACACCCTAGGCGGCATCGTCGAGGTCATTGTTGACGGGCTGCCGATCGGTCTCGGCTCCCACGTGTCCGGTGAGACGCGCCTGGACGCGCAGCTCGCAGCGGCGTTGATGAGCATTCAGGCGATCAAGGGCGTCGAGGTCGGCGACGGCTTTGAGGAGGCTCGGCGCCGCGGCTCTGAAGCGCACGATGAGATTTTGCGCGGGGAGAACGGCATCCACCGTGAAACTAACCGTGCCGGCGGCCTCGAGGGCGGCATGACCAACGGTGAGCAGTTGCGCGTCCGCGCCGCGATGAAACCGATTTCCACTGTGCCGCGCGCCCTGCGCACACTGGATATGGCTACCGGCGATGCGGCGACAGCGATCCATCAGCGCTCCGACGTGTGCGCGGTTCCCGCAGCGGGTGTGGTGGCTGAAGCGATGGTCGCACTAGTCTTGGCGCGTGCGACGCTGGAGAAATTCGGCGGCGACAGCGTGGAAGAAACTAAGCGGAACGTGCAGGCGTATCAGCAGTATGTGTCCGACCGTCTCGCGTTTGGAGGAACTGAGGATGACTAACCCCGTAGCCCAGCCCCCGCGGCCCGCACGTTTCCCCGCCACCTCCGGCACCCCAGGACCGAGTACCCATCCGCACGGTCAGATGGTTCCGGCAGGACGTGAGCCCGCCGGCTCCCACGGGGATGCTGCTGCTTTCGGCGCGCCGGAGGAACCCGTGGTGCACGGTTCACCCCGTGTGGTTCTTGTGGGGCCCCCGGGTGCCGGTAAATCCACCATCGGTCGCCGTCTCGCTCGCGCGATGAACCTGCCGCTCGTCGACTCCGACGACTTGATCGCGAAGGGCGAAGGCAAGCCCACCGGCGAGGTGTACAGCGACTTGGGCGAGGAACGCTTCCGCGAAGTCGAAGCCGAGTACGTTGCCCGCTCTCTAGCGTCTGGCGGCATTGTCAGTTTGGGTGGCGGGGCCGTGTTGACGGAATCCACCCGCAAGCTTCTGAAGGCCCACAACGTGGTGTGGATCGACGTTTCTGTGGAGGAAGGTGTGAGGCGCACGTCAGACAATGATTCGCGCCCCGTGCTCAAGGCGGCAGACCCGGAGGCGCACTATCGCGCTCTGCTGGAGACCCGCGAGCCGTTCTACCGCGAGGTAGCCATGCACCGCGTGCGCACCGATTCGCGCCCGCCTCAGCGTCTCGTCGCGGAGATTCTCGCCCTCATCGAATCGCGCTGAATCCAGCACTCACCCGTTTCACCGTCACCGCATTGATAACCAAGGAGACCCAACATGGCCGATATCCAGGTCGCGGGACCGTCACCGTACATCGTCCGCATCGACCGCGGCCTCGATGAGCAGGTGGCGCAGCGCATCAGCGAAACAGGAACACGCCAAGCGCTCATCGTTCACCAGGGCCCGTTGAAAGAAGCGGCTGAGAGTCTCCGCCAGCGGGTGGAGGAGCTCGGCGTTCACGTCACCCTGGCTCCGATCCCAGACGCAGAAGACGGAAAGTCTCTTGCCGTCGCCGGCCAACTGTGGGACACGCTGGGTGAGCGGAATTTCTCCCGTCAGGATGTCGTTGTCGGTCTGGGCGGCGGTGCCACGACGGACCTCGCTGGTTTCATCGCCGCGACGTGGATGCGCGGAATCAAGGTGGTCCAGGTGCCCACGACGCTTTTGGCCATGGTCGACGCAGCGGTCGGCGGTAAGACCGGGATCAACACGGGCGCGGGTAAGAACCTCGTCGGATCGTTCCATGAGCCGGACTCCGTTTTCATCGACCTTGACCGGCTGGACACGCTCCCGGAGGCGGAGTTCGTCTCTGGTTCCGCCGAAATCATCAAGACAGGCTTCATTGCCGACCCGGTGATCCTGGACATCTACCAGCAAGGCGGTAGCGTCCCAACCGAGAAGATCGCGGAGCTCATTGAGCGGTCCGTTGCCGTCAAGGCGTCGGTTGTTGCACAGGATCTCAAAGAGTCGTCTCTGCGGGAGATCCTCAACTACGGCCACACTCTCGGCCACGCCATTGAGAAGCGCGAGGACTACCGCTGGCGCCACGGCAACGCCGTTGCGGTGGGCATGATGTTCGTGGCTATCCTTGCCCGGAACCGCGGGCTGATCGATGACGCGGTGGTTGAGCTCCACCGCGAGATCCTCGACGGCATCGGACTGCCCACCAGCTATGAGTCCGGGGCGTTCGACGAGCTCTATGAGGGTATGACGCACGACAAGAAGAATCGGAATGGACAGATCCGCTTCGTCGTGCTCGACGGCATCGGCAGCACCACCCGCATTGGAGATGCGGGCATGGAGGAGCTGCGCACCGCGTACACTGAACTGTCACAGTGACGCTCGAGTCGCGGCCCCACGGTTCCGCGGCGCGAGACTTTTCAGATCTGCGGCGAGGAGGCCCGACGTGAAAATCCTGGTGCTCAACGGCCCCAACCTGAACAGGTTGGGCAAGCGGCAACCCGACGTGTACGGCACGACGACGTTGGCGGACATTGAGCAGCGTCTGCGCGAGCGAGCCGAAGCCGCGGGAGCCGAAATCGCGTTCCTGCAGTCCAACCACGAGGGCGAGCTCATCGACGCCGCGCATGAAGCCGCCGACAACTCCTGGCCCGTGATCATCAATCCCGGCGGTTTCACCCACACGTCGGTGGCGCTGCGCGACGCGCTCGTCGAATTGCAGGACGGAACCGGCTTCATCGAGGTGCACATTTCAAACGTCCACGCACGTGAACCGTTCCGCCACCACTCGTATCTCTCGCCGATCGCCACAGGCGTCATCGCCGGTCTGGGCGTGGACGGCTACGAAATGGCACTGGACTACTTCCTCAGGAGGGCTTAAATGGGCTTCGCCGATTCCCGTTTTCTCACACGTCGCCGCAAGCTGTCCGCGAAGCTCGCCGCGAAACGAATCGATTCTTTCCTGCTCACCGACCCGATCAACGTCCGGTACTTTTCCGGTTTCAGCGGATCGAACGGTGCCGTGCTGATGAACAAGGACCTCTCTGCGGCGATCGCCACCGACGGCCGCTACACCACCCAGATCGCGGAAGAGGTTCCGGACATTGAAGCGATCATTGAGCGCGACGCAGGGACCGCAGTTCTCGCCACAGTGCCTGAGGGATGGCGCGTCGGTTTCGACCCGACTGCAATGACGGTTGATGAGTGGAAGCGTTTGGAGAAGGCCACGCCGGACTCCGTCACACTGGTACCCGTCAAGGGCGTCGTGGAGCAGATCCGCCTGATCAAAGACAATTTTGAGCTACGGCGACTCGAAGAAGCAGCGGATATCGCGGTCACGGCGCTGGGGCAGCTTATCGACGCCGGGGAGCTGCGCGCCGGCCGCACCGAGAAGCAGGTCGCGGCTGACCTCGAGTACCGGATGCGACTGTTGGGATCAGAGCGAGTCAGCTTCGACACCATTGTGGCCTCGGGGCCGAATTCGGCCCTGCCACACTATTCAGCGGGCGACCGTGAGCTGACCGACGGCGACTTGGTCACCATCGACTTCGGTGCGCACTACCGCGGCTTCAATTCCGACATGACCCGCACCTTCTGCATCGGCGAGCCGACGGAATTCAGCCGCGAGATTTACGAGATTGTCCTGACCGCGCAGAAGGCCGGTGTAGCGGCGGCCACGCCGGGACGGGCACTCGTCGATGTTGATAAGGCGTGCCGCGACATCATTGTCGAAGCCGGTTACGGGGAGTACTTCGTCCACTCCACGGGCCACGGCATCGGTCTGGAGGTCCACGAGGGCCCGGCAGCGTCAACACGCGGCGAGGGAGTTCTCGAGGAGAACATGACGTTGACCATCGAGCCCGGCATCTACGTGCCCGGCAAGGGCGGCGTACGCATCGAGGACACCTTGATCATCACCTCCGGCGTCCCGAAAGTGATCACGCCGGCACCGAAGGAACTCACTGTCCTGTAGCGCGGTCCACGACACCACACTGTGCACACTGGACTGTGGTGTAGCATGGCAATGTTTGAAATACCCACCGAGCCGAATTAAGGGGAGAAGATCGTGGCAACGACCGCTGATTTCAAGAACGGCCTTGTGCTCAAGGTTGACGGCAAGCTGCAGCAGATCATCGAGTTCCAGCACGTCAAGCCGGGTAAGGGCCCCGCGTTCGTCCGCACGAAGCTCAAGGATGTCGTCTCCGGCAAGACCGTGGACAAGACGTGGAACGCAGGGGTGAAGGTGGAGACCGCTACGGTGGACCGCCGCGACATGACCTACCTGTACAACGACGGCACCAACTACGTCGTCATGGACGACAAGACCTTCGAGCAGTACGAGCTCAGCGAGGACAAGTTCGGCGACGCCGCACGCTTCCTGCTGGAGAACATGCGCGTGCAGGTTTCCTTCCACGAGGGCGAGGCTCTCTTCGCCGAGCTTCCGATCTCCGTGGACCTCAAGGTCGAGCACACTGATCCAGGTCTGCAGGGCGACCGTTCCACCGGCGGCACCAAGCCGGCCACGCTGGAAACCGGCGCTGAAATCCAGGTTCCGCTCTTCATTGAGACTGGTAACGTGCTCAAGGTGGACACCCGCACTGGCGAGTACCTCTCCCGCGTGAACAACTAGGGCGACGCCGTCAACGGCGCTTCGCTTGAAGGTGCCGCAACAGGTGGACTCGGTGTCCGAGTCCACCTCATTCTCATTTTCCCTGCAACTGATTTTTGCGAACATGCCTGATTACAAACGTCATGGAGCGCGCTACCGGGCGCGCCGCCGCGCAGTAGACATTCTCTTCGAGGCCGAGACACGCGACCTCGACCCCGTCGCCATCGTGGAGGACCGGGCCGCACTGGCACAGGATCCCGCCAACGCTGTCGCACCCATTGCCGATTACACCCGCGAAATCATCGCGGGCGCGGCGGAGAACTTGGATGAGATCGACGATTCCATCGAGCGGTTCTTGTCGGAGAACTGGGAGCTCAGCCGCATTCCGGCTGTGGACCGTGCCATTTTGCGCGTAGCCACATGGGAAATCCTGTACAACGACGATGTCGCTCCGCCGATCTCCATCGCCAATGCCATGGAGATGTCTACCGAGTACGCCGGCGACAACGCCTCGCCGTACATCCATGCGGTCCTCGACGACATCATCCAGGCCAATTCTGCCGACGCCCCCGACGTGGTCACTGGCGAAGCGGACCCCGACATCATTGCCGAGGCTGACAGCACTTCTGACACTGAAACCGGAACTGATGCTCTCAGCGGTTCCGGAACTGATGCCCAATCCGCCGCGGCTGATGATGCCGTCGCACCAGAAGTCACCGAAAGCACGGAACTGACCGGCACCACCGCTCTCATCGGTCTCACCCCCGAGCCGGATGAGGCAACTGAGAAGGAGTAGATGCCCACCACTATGGCGAAAGTATCCATTAAGGAAGCAGAGAAACTTCGCGTCGACGAGGGCTTCGTGCTCGCAGATGTGGATCCTGAATCCACACCGGGCGTGGACCAAGATGACGTCGATGACGCTTTTGAGAAGTACGACGAGGAGATTTCAGAGCTCCAGGATTGCTTGTACGCGAACGGCCGCGCGGGCAACGAGAATGCCGGATCGATTCTCCTTGTGTTGCAGGGAATGGATACGTCCGGCAAAGGCGGCATCATCCGTCATGTGGTCGGCGACCTCCTCGACCCGCAGGGCGTGCACATCAAGTCTTTCGGTAAACCCACCGAGGAAGAGAAGCAGCATGATTTCCTGTGGCGCATCGCACCCCACCTGCCCGAGCCGGGAATGGTGAGCGTTTTCGACCGCTCCCACTACGAGGATGTCCTGGTCCAGCGAGTCCGGGAGATGGCGCCGCAGGAGGAGATCGAACGCCGCTACGGGGCCATCGTGGACTTCGAGGCGGAAGCCGCGGCGAACGGCACCAAGATCATCAAGGTCATGCCGCACATCTCCAAGGCGTTTCAGGGTGAGAATCTGCGCAAGCGCATTGAGCGCGCAGACAAGCACTGGAAGTACAACCCGGGCGACATCGACGACCGCATGCTCTGGGACCAGTTCCAGGACGCGTACGAGATCGCCATGAAGCGCACGTCCACCGATGTCGCTCCATGGTACTGCGTGCCGTCAGACGACAAGGACTACTGCCGCACTGTGGTCAAGACCCTGTTGCTCAAGGCCTTGCGCGAGCTCGATCTTCAGTGGCCTGCGCCGGACTTTGATCCGGAAGTTGAGCTGAAGCGCCTCGACGAATCTTAGGCACATCCGAGCGCGCAGTCAGCCCGGAGCACCAGTTCGCAGGACTTCTTAATCGGTAAAGCACCTCGGGGATTCGGGGCTTTCTGCTCAAGCGGGGCACACTGGTTTGGTGCTAAGAATCCGCGATTTTTTCAAGGCAGCAGCTATCACCGCTGCCGTCGGTCTGTCCGTGGCTGGATGCTCCGCAACTGGTGGTGCCCCGCGTGACAACGCGACCACCGGCACAGCTGGTGGGGTGGACACGCCTCGTTATGTCGTTGCGATGGTCACACATGGTGCTCCGGGCGACACCTTTTGGGACTTGGTGCGTAAAGGCGCGGAGGACGCCGCCAAGAAAGACAACATCGAGCTCCGGTACTCCTCTGATCCGCAAGCACCGAATCAAGCGAACCTAGTGCGCTCTGCGGTGGATTCGAAAGTAGACGGCATTGCTTTGACAATGCCGAATCCGGAAGCAATCGGTCCCGCCGCGCAGAACGCTGTCGACGCTGGCATTCCCACCGTTGGCCTGAATGCGGGAATGGATGTGTACACCGGCTACGGGATGACAGGCTTCTTCGGCCAGGACGAGACGGTTGCCGGCACCGCGGCTGGTGAACGTCTCAAGGACGAAGGCAAGAAGAAAGTTCTGTGTGTAATCCATGAGCAGGGAAACTCTTCGCAGGAAGCCCGGTGCGGCGGAGTGAAGAAGGGGCTCGGTGGCGGCACTGTGGAACTGTTGTACGTCAACGGCCAAGACCTGACATCGGTTCAGTCGACGATCGCCTCGAAGTTGAGCCAGGACTCCAGTTTTGACACCGTTTTCGCTCTGCAGGCCCCAGTGGCAATGCGTGCCACCGAATCGGTGAAGGAATCGGGTATTCAGGCTCAGGTGGTCACCTTCGACACCAATTCTGAGCTCGTCGATGCAATTGCCGACGGTCGTGTCGCGTGGGCAGTTGACCAACAGCCGTATCTGCAGGGGTATCTGGCCGTGGATTCGTTGTGGGTGGCCAAACGCAATGGCGGAACATTCGGCGGCGGGCAACCGGTGTTCACCGGCCCGAGCTTCGTCGATAAGTCCAACGTGGACACAATCGTCGAAGCCGCAAAGGCAGGTCTGCGATGAGCACGGTCGCACCGCATTCAGACAACCGCGCGACGGCTCAAGTCTCACCGCAGGACACAGCGCCGGACGACCGATTGCGCACGCACACGGGGCTTGCCAAGCTCATCCGTCGCCCGGAACTGGCCAGCCTGCTCGGTTTCCTCGCAATCCTCGCACTGTTTCTCGCCGTAGCACCGGCTTTCCGCTCGTTTGAGGCGATGGCGACAATCCTCTACGCCAGCTCCACCCTCGGCATCGTGGCGTTGGCAGTGGGCTTGCTCATGATCGGCGGGGAATTCGACCTTTCTTCCGGGGTGGCTGTCACTACTGCGGCGCTTGCAGCGACGATGCTCAACTACAACCTCCACCTGAATTCATGGGTGGGGGCGGGACTCGCGCTTCTCATTTCTTTGGGCATCGGTGCGCTCAACGGTTTCTTGGTCTCCCGAACCGGGATCGACAGCTTCCTCATCACATTGGCGGCATTTCTCATGCTGCAGGGCCTCAATCTCGCGGTGACCAAGTTGGTCACCGGGCAGGTCGCCACACCGACCATCGCGGACATGGAGGGTTTCCCGTCCGCCCGCGAATTCTTCGCAGGTAGTTTCCACATCGGGGACGTGCGCATCAACGTCACAGTCATCTGGTGGTTGGTGTTCGTCGCCGTTGCATCCTTTGTGCTCTTCCGCACGAAATTCGGGAACTGGATCACGGCCGTCGGCGGCGACGAGGATGCGGCCCGCGCCGTAGGCGTTCCCGTGCGCCGCGTGAAGATCGCGCTGTTCATGACTGTCGGCTTCGCCGCCTGGTTCGTGGGCATGCACACGCTCTTCGCGTTCGATTCCATCCAGGCGGGCCAAGGCGTGGGCAACGAGTTCCTGTACATCATCGCGGCCGTTATCGGCGGGTGCGCGATGAAGGGCGGACGCGGCACAGCCGTGGGAACCATGATCGGTGCACTGATCTTCGGCATGACCAACCAGGGCATCGTCTACGCAGGGTGGAACCCCGACTGGTTCAAATTCTTCCTCGGCGCGATGCTGCTTTTCGCTGTCATGACCAACACGTCGTTCGCTACCATCACGAAGCGGAGGTAACCCGAAGTGCCCATCATCGAATTGCGGGGAATCACCAAGTCCTACGGCAGCTTTGACGCGCTCCGCGGGGTCGATCTAGCCATCAACGCGGGCGAGGTCACGTGCGTCCTCGGCGACAACGGCGCCGGCAAATCCACGCTGATCAAAATCCTTGCGGGTTTGCACGAACCGACGGAGGGAGAGCTGCTTATCGACGGCTCACCAACCTCCCTCACCTCACCCCGCGACGCGATTGACGCAGGAATCGCGACGGTCTACCAAACACTCGCAATCGTCGACGAGCTAAGCGTGTGGCGAAACTTCTTCCTCGGCCAGGAACTGACAGGTGCCTTCGGGATGCTCAAGCAGAACGAGATGAAACGCATCTGTTCGGAGCAGCTCGCACAGATGGGCATCGACATTCCCGACGTGGATGTTGAAGCCGGGAACCTGTCCGGCGGTCAGCGTCAGGTGGTGGCTATCGCCCGCGCTGTGTATTTCGGTGCGCGAGTGGTGGTGCTCGACGAGCCCACCGCAGCCCTCGGTGTGAAGCAGTCGGGCGTGGTGCTGAAGTTCATCGCCTCAGCGCGCGACCGCGGTGTCGCGGTGGTGTTTGTCACCCATAACCCGCACCACGCATTCATGGTGGGGGATCGATTTACCATCCTGAAACTCGGTAGGCAGGAGTTGAATGCGTCGCGCGACGAGGTGACCTTGGACGAGCTGACACGAGAAATGTCCGGTGGCGCGGAGCTTGAGGCCTTAAGCCATGAGCTCTGTGCCTAGTCTTCTGTGTTCTCTTCGGCAATGGCGGCCTGGGCCTCCGTGATCTGCTCGGAGAGAGCGGCCATAGCGTTGTGGGCGCTGACTACAGCGTTCACTGCGCCGGACACAGCGGAGCGCAGTTGCTCATCGGTCATTCCAGCTGCGACGGACTGCTCGGCCTCGGTGCGTATGACGATGTTCTCGGTCCGGTTACCCACGATCGCACGTGCACCGATCAACGTGGAATTCACCTCGTTAGCGGCAAGGTAGTACGTCGCGTCGGGGGAATCGGCGGCGGTGTCGGTGACGGAGTCGCCGCGGACGATGAAAACGGAGTCGAGCAGAACCACCATGAGCTCAAGCTCCTCATGGGTGCCGTGCGCAGCGCGACCTGAGGCGTCGGCGGTCAGGCCGACACCGGACTGGGATGCCGCGTCCACAATCCGGTCAATGGTGACCAGGCTCGGGGTGTTGCCGGGGGTCGAGTTCTCAAGATTTTGGGCAGTCATTAATTCTCCTCCCAGGTCACGGCTGTCGGGAACGTCTCGGCGAGGAAGCTGAACGCCTGCATCGTCGAATGGATCGATGTGACGATGAAGGCGCCGAGCTGGTTCGTCGATAAGCCTTTGCTCACATCGATCGTCCGGATACCCGTGATCGCGAGCGTGTCCTCTTCACTCTGGAAGAAGCGCAGCGTCGGGGTGAAGTGCGTCTGGTTGAACTCGTTCGTGGCATAGAGCAGGGAGGAAACCTCCTCGGGGGCGAATTCACCGCGCCAGACGGACTCGAAGACGAGCTTGCCGTCATCGAATGTGAAGACCATCGCGGCGTTGACGAATCCGGTGCGCACGACGGGCTCTTCCACGCGGTACTCGAGGCCCTCGCCTTCTAGGACGGCAGCGATGTCGGCGAGCGTCATATCTCGGACGACGTCTGCCTCTGGGTCCGGGAGGGATTGATCATTCGGTGTGGTCATGGCACCCCAGGCTACCTATCCGTGAGGGGCTTAGTTGAGATACTGCTCCTTGCCCAGCTCGTGCTTCAGCGCAGCGGTGAGCGTGGGATACCGGAAGTGGTGGCCAAGCCTATTCAAGTACGCCGGTTCAACTCGCTGGTCCGCGAGGGCGAGCTCTCGCGCTCCTTCATCGCCGAGCAGCAGCTTCGGGCCGAATTCTGGGATCCCGATGAGCTCGGGACGGTGGAGCAACGCTGTCAGCGTGCTTGACAGCGCGGCATTAGTCACTGGGTTCGGGGCCGTCGCATTGACGGGGCCCTCGATGCTGTCGTCCACGATCGCACGGAAATAGATGTCAGTCAGGTCGTCGAGCGCGACCCAGGACATCCAGAATTCCCCGTCGCCGAATCGGGCGCTCATAGCAGTAGCAGCAGACAGTTTGAGCAGGGGTAGTAGTCCGCCCGTTCCCGAAAGTGCGAGACCGGTACGAATATTCACCGTCCGGACCCCGGCTTCTTGCGCGTAAGCGGTTGCGCGTTCCCATTCATCGACGACGTCGGCGAGGAAGCCATCGCCGCGGCCGTCTGCTTCAGTGCGGACAGAGTCGCCGGCAGAAGTGCCGTAGTACCCGACAGCGGATGCGCTCACGAAAGTCGACACCCCGGAATCGGCGGCGAGTTGAGCCAAGCGCCTGGTGGGGCCGATGCGGGAGGAGTAGATGTCCGCCTTGTGCGCGTCGGTGAACCGGCCCATGATCGACTCACCGGCCAGATGCACGACAGCATCGACCCCGTCGAAAAGTTCCGGGTCAGGACAATCCATGTCCCAGTGGCGCTGGCCCTCCGATGCATTGCCGCGGACGAGCTGGATCACCTCGTGGCCGGCGGTGGTGAGTTGAGCGGATAGTGCTGTACCCACTAGGCCGCGCGAACCGGTCATGGCAACGGTGAGCTTGTTGCTGGCATTTTCTTCGTGCTGCCCCATTCGATCGAGGAACGCGAGATCCTCCGCGAGCTGGTGCTGGCGGTAGGCGAAAGCAGGAGCCAACACGTTCTCCGGTGCGGTGGTGTGAACCGTGTCGGTGATTCGTGTCTGCCCATCCGTCTCTTCGAAGCGGTGTTCGTGGCGCCACTTAGTCAGCTGCTTGATGGGGGTGTTGGCGGCTTCGTCGACGAACTGGGTGCCCTCGGTATACCCGTCTGCCTGGTGGCGGGCCACCCATTTCTGGCCGGCGGGAAGGGCGAAGACGGTGGTGCCGTCTTTTAAAGAGTCAGCCCCCGAAACCACCGTCATTGGAAGGAACGGGGGAGTGAGACGTTGGACGGCGCCGGGGCGGGTGTGCCAGCGCCAGACGTCGATAAGCGGGGCGGGAATAGTGTGTGTTGCGGTGAGGGACAAAGGTGACCTGCTTCGCTGAAGACATGTGGGCGGAAAGTGCTAGTGTGGCATGCGTCTACCAAGCATAGGCAGGCTCTGAAAACAGCATCCTTTAAATTCCGCACAGAGAGGCGGGGAAGGAGGTTCGATGAGTGCCACTGAGCTGCTTGACGCAAGTGACGTCTCGCGCACGATTGCACGCATCGCGCACCAGATCATTGAGAAAACCGCGCTCGATTCCGACGGTGCTCCACCACTGATCATGTTGGGTATTCCATCCGGTGGAGTGCCTTTGGCCCAGCGAATCGCGTCGGCGATAGAGGAATTCTCGGGGGTGAGCGTGCCCGTCGGCAGCCTCGACGTGACGCTCTACCGCGATGATCTCCGCGGACGCCCACACCGCGCGTTGGCGCCGACCGACATCCCGGGAAACATCAACGGCGCGACCATCGTCCTCGTCGACGATGTGCTGTTCTCCGGCCGCACGATCCGCGCTGCACTCGACTCGCTGAGCGACATCGGTCGCCCGGAAGCAATCCAGCTTGCAGTCCTCGTGGACCGCGGCCACCGTGCTTTGCCGATCCGTGCGGACTATGTGGGCAAGAATATTCCGACATCACTCACCGAAGACGTGCGCGTCACGCTCACGCCGCTCGACGATGCGGACGCCGTTCTCCTAGTCAAAGAAGGAGAAGAAGCATGAAGCACCTGATCAGCATCGCGGATTTGAGCCGCGAAGAGATCATCGGCCTGATGGATGAGGCTGACCGGTTCCGGGAAGCGCTCGACGGACGCGAAATGAAGAAGCTGCCGACATTGCGCGGCCGCACGATCTTCACCCTTTTCTACGAGAATTCAACTCGCACCCGCTCTTCGTTCGAGACGGCTGGTAAGTGGATGAGCGCCGACGTGATCAACGTTTCCGCGTCCAGCTCGTCGGTGAAGAAGGGCGAGTCCCTCAAAGACACCGCATCCACGCTGCGGGCCGTTGGCGCGGATGCGATCATCATGCGCCACCCGTCCTCCGGCGCGCCGAACCTCCTGCGCGAGTGGGTGCCGGGTGCCAGCATCATCAACGCCGGCGACGGTTCGCACCAGCACCCGACGCAGGCGCTTCTCGACGCCGTGACGATGCGCCAGCACATCGGCGACGTCGCCGGCAAGAAGGTCCTCATCGTCGGTGACATCTTGCACTCCCGCGTAGCCCGCTCCAATGTGGACCTGCTGTCCACGCTCGGCGCTGACGTCGTGCTTGTCGCCCCGCCGACCTTGTTGCCCACCGGAGTGGAGCACTGGCCCTGCCGGGTCGGGTACGACCTCGACGCGGAGATCGCCGGCGGTGCCGACGGAACCGCCCCGAGCGTGGTCATGATGCTGCGTGTGCAGGCCGAGCGCATGAACGGCGGCTTCTTCCCGTCGCACCGCGAATACGCCACTCTGTACGGACTGTCTAAGGACCGCGCGAACGCGCTCCCAAGTGACACCTTGATCATGCACCCGGGCCCGATGCTTCGCGGCATGGAAATCAACTTCGATGTCGCCGACCGCGATAACACCGTGGTACTCGATCAGGTTTCCAACGGTGTGTACACACGTATGGCTGTCCTGTTCACACTGCTGGCCAGCGGCACGGACGCCCTAGAAGGAAAGGAGTAGGGCATGACGACACTCGCGTTGAACAACGTCCGCCCCTACGGCGAAGACGAAACCAACATTCTCATCGACGTCGACGCCGGCGTGATCGATTCCATCGACGGCACGGCGTGCACGGACGCTGACGAGGTCATCGACTGCGGCGGCAAGATTCTCCTTCCAGGTCTGGTGGACATGCACGTGCACCTGCGCGAGCCCGGCCGCGAGGACACCGAGACCATCGCAACCGGCTCCGACGCGGCAGCGAAGGGCGGCTTCACCGCTGTGTTCACCATGGCGAACACCCAGCCGGTGATTGACCAGCCGTTCCTCGCCGACGCAGTGTGGGAGAAGGGCCAGGCTTACGGCAAGTGCGATGTCTACCCGGTCGGTTCCATGACCAAGGGACTGAAGGGCGAGTCACTCACCGAGATCGGGTTGATGTCCCGCGGCCACGTGAAAATGTTCTCCGACGACGGCCGTTGCGTGAATGACCCGCAGTTGATGCGGCGGGCCATCGAGTACGCGAAGGCCTACGACGTGGTCCTGGCCCAGCACGCCGAGGACCACCGGATGACCGACGGTGCTTGTGCGCACGAGGGCGAGAACGCAGCTCGGTTGGGTCTGCGCGGCTGGCCGCGCGTTGCCGAGGAATCCATCGTGGCGCGCGACCTGATCATGACCCGCGACTACGGCGGCCGTTACCACCTTTGCCACGCCTCCACGGAGGGCACAGTGTCACTACTGCGCTGGGCCAAGGCACAGGGCGTGGACGTCTCCGCCGAGGTCACTCCGCACCACCTGCTGCTCACCGACGAGAAGTTGGAGAGCTTCGACGGTGTCTACCGCGTCAACCCGCCGTTGCGTGAGAACCGCGACACGGTGGCGCTGCGCGATGCGCTTCTAGACGGCACCATCGACGTCGTGGCCACCGACCACGCCCCGCACGGCTCCGAAGACAAGTGCGTGGAGTTCGAAAACGCCAAGCCCGGCATGATCGGTTTGGAGACCTCACTGGCCATCATCGCGAAAGTCTTCGTCGAATCCGGTCTGGCCGACTGGCGCTTTGTGGCCAAGGTCATGAGTGAACGCCCCGCGGAGATCCTCCGTTTGGCGGACCAGGGCCGCCCGATTGAGGTGGGGGAGCCCGCCAACCTCACCCTCGTCGACCCGGAAGCCGCATGGACCGCCCGCGGCGAGGAGATGGCCTCCAAGTCCACGAACACCCCGTATGAAGGCAGCGAATTCAGTGCCCGCGTCGTGGGCACCTGGCTGCGGGGTGCACAGACCTTCGATGCAGTAGGAAATGGAACGAACTGACCAGCACACGGTTCCGCGCCCGGACAGGGTTCGGAACAGATAAGCGTGAATCAAGCGAGAGATTAAGGAAGAATTCATGAGCACCGACCGCATTCCCGCCGTGCTGGTTTTGGCCGACGGCACGACATTCCCTGGCTTCGCCTTCGGGGCGGCAAACGGCGAGGCTGTCTTCGGCGAGGCTGTTTTCACCACCGCCATGACCGGCTACCAGGAGACGATGACGGATCCGTCGTACCACCGCCAGATCGTGGTCACCACGGCCCCCCAGATCGGCAACACCGGCTGGAACGACGAGGACAACGAGTCCCACGACAACCGCATTTGGGTCGCAGGCCTGGTCATCCGAGACCTGTCCAAGCGGGTCTCAAACTGGCGCGCCGAGCGCAGCCTCGAAGAAGAGATGGCGGCGCAGGGCATCACAGGTATCTACGGAGTAGACACCCGCTCGCTGGTACGGCACCTGCGCAACTACGGCTCGATCGCGGCTGGGATCTTCACGGGGGAGGAGGCGCAGGGGGACGTCGATAAGCTTGTTGCCCGTGTTAATGAACAGCCCGCGATGTCCGGAGCTGACCTGTCCGCGGAAGTATCCACGGAGGAGCCGTACGTGATCCCGGCGGTGGGAGAGAAGCGCTACACCGTCGTCGCATTCGACATGGGCATCAAGACGGCGACGCCGGGGCATTTCGCCCAGCGCGGTATTGAGACGGTGGTGGTTCCCGCAGGCACGCCGTTCAACGAGATTGAAAAGCACAATCCGGATGGCGTATTCATTTCCAACGGACCGGGCGATCCGGCGACCGCGGACGACATGGTGGCCGTGACCCGCGATGTGATCGACAGCGGCGTCCCGCTGTTCGGCATCTGCTTCGGCAACCAGATCCTCGGGCGTGCTCTCGGATTGGAAACCTACAAGTTGAAGTTCGGCCACCGCGGTGTGAACGTCCCAGTGAAGAACCATGTCACCGGCAGGATCGACATCACCTCCCAGAATCACGGATTCGCGCTGAAGGCACCGTCGAACGACAGCGGCGAAAACCTCAATCCTGGCGAGACCTTCGACACTGATTTCGGCCCGGCGGTAATCACCCACACTTGCCTGAACGACGGGGTCGTTGAAGGCGTGGCTCTCGAATCGGGCAAGGCATACTCCGTTCAGTACCACCCGGAGTCCGCCGCCGGACCGCACGATGCCAACCCGCTTTTCGATCAGTTCGTCTCCTTGATGGACGAGCACAAAGCGGCGAAGAACACCACCGCGAACGCTGCCGAGCAGAACTAACCAGGAAGGGAAACAATGAAACGCGACGACATCAACCACGTCCTGGTCATCGGCTCCGGCCCGATCGTGATCGGCCAGGCCTGCGAGTTCGACTACTCGGGTACCCAGGCGTGCCGCGTACTCAAAGAAGAAGGCCTGCGCGTCACACTGATCAACTCGAACCCGGCGACGATCATGACCGACTCGGAGTTCGCCGATCACACTTACGTCGAACCAATCCAGCCCGAATACATCGACAAAATCCTCGAGCGGGAAGCCGCACAGGGCAACCCCGTCGATGCGATCCTGGCCACCCTGGGTGGCCAGACTGCGCTCAACGCGGCGATCCAGCTGGACCGGCAGGGCATCTTGGCCAAACACGGCGTGGAACTCATCGGCGCGAATATCGACGCGATTGAGCGCGGCGAGGACCGCCAGAAGTTCAAGGACATCGTGGAGAAGATCGGCGGTGAATCTGCACGTTCCCGCGTCTGCTTCAACATGGAGGAAGTAAAGGAAACAGTCGCCGAACTGGGCCTTCCGGTGGTTGTGCGTCCGTCCTTCACCATGGGCGGCCTCGGCTCCGGCCTCGCATTCACCATGGAGGACCTTGAGCGCATCGCCGGCGACGGTCTAGACGCCAGCCCGGAAGCCAACGTTCTCATCGAGGAATCCATCCTCGGTTGGAAGGAATTCGAGCTCGAGCTCATGCGCGACGGCGACGACAATGTGGTTGTCATCGCGTCGATTGAAAACGTGGACGCCCTCGGCGTGCACACCGGTGACTCCGTCACTGTCGCTCCCGCGCTCACATTGACTGACCGAGAGTTCCAGACGATGCGCGACCAGGGCATCGCGATCATTCGTGAAGTCGGTGTGGATACCGGCGGCTGCAACATCCAGTTCGCGGTCAACCCCGTCGACGGTCGCATCATCACCATCGAGATGAACCCGCGCGTTTCGCGCTCGTCCGCTCTGGCATCGAAGGCCACGGGATTCCCGATTGCGAAGATCGCGTCCAAGCTGGCCATCGGCTACACCCTTGACGAGATCACCAACGACATCACGGGTGTGACCCCGGCTGCTTTCGAGCCGACTTTGGACTACGTGATTGTGAAGATGCCCCGCTTCGCCTTCGAGAAATTCCCGGGCTCCGACGAGACTCTGGGCACCTCCATGAAGGCAGTGGGCGAGGCCATGGGCATTGGCCGCAACTACATCCAGGGCCTGAACAAGGTCATGCGCTCCATGGAAGACAAGCCCAACGGGTTCTGGACTAGGCCCGACCACTACTTCGCGGAGGGCCGGGAGAACAACCTCGAGGCAGTTCTGGATGATCTGACGCGTCCGACCGACAAGCGCATGTACGACGTCGAGCTGGCGCTGCGCCTCGGCGCCACCATCGAGCAGGTCTACGAGGCCAGCGGCATCGACCCGTGGTTCCTCGCCGAGCTTCAGGCGCTCATCGATTTCCGCGAGCAGCTTATCGACGCCCCCGTGCTCGACGCCGAACTTCTCCGCGAGGCAAAGGTGTATGGGCTGTCTGATGCCCAGATCGCGGCGCTGCGGCCGGAGCTCGCCGGTGAGGACGGTGTTCGGTCCCTGCGCTGGTCACTGGGCATTCACCCGGTGTACAAGACCGTGGATACCTGTGCCGGCGAGTTCGAGGCGCAGACCCCGTACCACTACTCCGCCTACGAGTACGACCCGAATGCAGAGTCTGAGGTGGAGAAGTCTGGGCGCGACAAGGTCATCATTCTCGGTTCGGGCCCGAACCGCATTGGCCAGGGCATCGAGTTCGATTACTCCTGTGTTCACGCGGCACTCGAACTGTCCCGCGTCGGGTACGAGACCGTCATGGTCAACTGCAACCCGGAGACTGTGTCCACCGACTACGACACGGCGGACCGCCTCTACTTCGAGCCGCTGACGTTCGAGGACGTCATGGAGATCTACCGCGCTGAATCCGAGGCCGGAAACGTCGCGGGAGTCATTGTCCAGTTGGGCGGCCAGACGCCGCTCGGCCTTGCGCAGAAGCTTGCCGACGCCGGTGTTCCCGTCGTTGGCACCACCCCCGAGGCCATCGATTTGGCTGAGGACCGCGGTGAGTTCGGTAAGGTCCTGGACTCCGCCAACTTGCCCGCTCCGGCCTACGGCACCGCGACGTCCTTCGACGGCGCCCGCGATGTGGCCGACCGCATCGGCTACCCGGTGCTGGTCCGCCCGTCGTACGTTTTGGGCGGACGCGGCATGGAAATCGTTTACGACGAAGGCAACCTGCGCGACTACATCGACCGTGCAACTGAGCTTTCCCCGGACCACCCGGTGCTGGTGGACCGGTTCCTGGACAACGCGATCGAGATCGACGTCGACGTCCTGTGCGACGGCAAGGATGTGTACCTCGGCGGTGTCATGGAGCACATTGAGGAAGCGGGCATCCACTCCGGCGACTCGGCATGCGCACTGCCGCCGATGACGTTGGGTCCGGACGACATTGCGAAGGTCCGCCGTTCCGCCGAGGCGCTTGCCCATGGTATTGGTGTGAGGGGCCTGATGAATGTCCAGTTCGCCCTTAAGGACGACATTCTCTACGTCATCGAGGCGAATCCGCGCGCGTCCCGTACAGTGCCGTTCGTGTCTAAGGCCACCGGCGTGCACCTGGCCAAGGCCGCGGCCCGCATCATGCTCGGTGCAACCATCGAGGAGCTCCGTGGCGAAGGACTCATTCCGTCGGATTACGACGGCGGCTCTCTGCCGCTGGAGCACCCGATCGCCGTCAAGGAAGCCGTCCTTCCGTTCACGCGCTTCCGCCGCCCCGACGGAGCTGTTCTGGACACCATCCTGGGCCCGGAGATGAAGTCCACCGGTGAGGTGATGGGCCTGGCACCGTCCTTCGGCGTGGCCTTCGCCAAGGCCGAAGCAGCCGCCTTCGGCGAACTGCCGACGGAAGGCACGGTGTTCGTGTCTCTGGCTAACCGCGACAAGCGCACGCTGATCTTCCCGATCCAGCGCATGTCCACGATGGGCTTCAAGGTGCTGGCCACCGAGGGCACCGCACAGATGCTGCGCCGAAACGGCATTGATTGCGAGGTCGTGCTGAAGGCGTCGGAGGTCCGCGAGGGTGCCGAGGGCAAGTCGATCGTCGACCGCATCCTGGAAGGCGAGATTGATCTGGTCCTGAACACGCCGGCCGGTTCCGCCGGTGCGCGCCACGACGGTTACGACATCCGCGCTGCCGCTGTGGTCTCCAGCGTGCCGATCATGACCACCGTTCAGGGTGTCACCGCGGCAGTGCAGGGCATCGAATCCTTGCGCGCGAACGAGATCACGGTGACCAGCCTGCAGGAACTCGAGCACAACGCGCAGGCGGCTGAGTAAATGGGCATCGAGGACGCTAATCCGCGGAATTTCGGCAACCGTCTTGTCGCGGCGGGGGAGTGCTTCGGCCGGCTCTGCGTTGGTATTGACCCCCATGAGGCGCTGCTCAGTGCCTGGGGGCTCTCCCTGGATGCCGAAGGGTTGAGAGAGTTCTCCCTGCGCTGCGTCGAGGCCTTTGCCGGCCACGTCGCGCTGATCAAACCTCAGGTGGCGTTCTACGAGCGCTTCGGCTCCGCCGGATTTGCCGTGCTGGAGGAGGTACTCGCACAGTTGCGGGAGAGTGACTCTCTCGTGGTGGCCGACGCCAAACGCGGCGACATCGGCTCGACCATGGAGGGTTATGCCCTTGCATGGCTCGACGAGAACTCCCCGTTGCGCTGCGATGCCGTGACACTGACTCCCTACCTCGGTGTCGGGTCTCTGGCTCCGGCCATCGAACTAGCCGGGCGCGAGAACCGCGGTGTCTTCGTCATGTCCGCAAACTCCAACCCGGAGGCGGAAGCGTTTCAGTCCCAGGTTCTCGACCGGAGCGGTGTCACCGTGGCGCAGCAGATGGTGGACGAATGCGCGGCGTACAACGTCGATAAGCGTGCTGAAAGCGATTCGGAGTACGCGTACGTCGGGCACGTTGGTGTGGTTGTCGGCGCGACAGTGAAAACCCCGCCGAACCTCGACCACCTGAATGCTCCTGTGCTCATGCCCGGAGTGGGTGCACAGGGCGCGACGATGGAGGACGTCTCGCGGATCGCCGGCGCGAACGCCCACCTCGTCTTCCCAAACGTCTCCCGTTCTGTGCTCTCCGAGGGCCCGGATGTTGCTGACCTGCGGAAAGCGGCCAAAGTCCTGGCCGGGCGCGGTTAAACTCACCCTGACTATCGCTGAGGCTAAAACTGCTGGTAGGTTATAGGCGTCGATGCGGTGACGTGGCAAAATAGGCTGGCGGTCACCGTGTCTGTAACCGCGCAGTGGTACAGTTGTCCCACGTCGGCAAGTTGCATGTTTGTAATTCTTCTGCGACAGTGTCGAAGCGGTTTTATAAGCTCGTTCGAAATCAACCCCTAACACATTGGAGGAACCCAGTGGCCCTTCCCGAACTGACCCCGGAACAGCGCCAGGAAGCTCTCGCTAAGGCTGCGGAAGCACGCAAGCAGCGTGCTGAGCTCAAGGCGTCCCTGAAGCGCGGCGACACGAACCTCAAGGAAGTGCTGGAGAAGGCCGAGTCTGACGAGATCATCGGCAAGACCAAGGTCTCCGCTCTCCTCGAGGCTATGCCGAAGGTGGGCAAGGTCAAGGCTCGCGAGATCATGGAGGAGCTCGAGATCGCTCAGACCCGTCGCCTCCGCGGCCTCGGTGACCGTCAGCGTCGCGCTCTGCTCGAGCGCTTCGGTTTCGGGGAATAATCGGTGACAAGTATGAATAGGAAGGGCCGGCTGGTTGTTTTGGCTGGCCCTTCCGCCGTTGGAAAGTCGACGGTGGTCCAGCGTCTGCGCAAGGAAGTGGAGGACCTGTACTTCTCCGTCTCCATGACCACACGTGACCCGCGTCCGGGTGAAGTGGACGGCAAGGACTACTTCTTTGTTAGCCGCGATGCCTTCCAGGAGCGTATTGACGCAGGGGAGATGCTCGAGTGGGCTGACATTCACGGTGGGCTCCAGCGCTCCGGCACGCCGGCTGCTCCAGTGCGCGAAGCTCTTGATGCCGGTCGCCCGGTGCTCGTCGAAGTGGACTTGGCCGGTGCCCGGAACATCAAAGACATCATGCCGGAAGCCATCACCGTCTTCCTTGCACCTCCTTCGTGGGAGGTCCTCGTGGAACGCCTGACGGGTCGCGCCACGGAGACCGAGGACGTGATCGCGCGTCGACTTCAAACGGCTCGCGCTGAGCTTGCTGCTCAGGACGAGTTCGACGATGTCATTGTCAACAACGATCTGGATGAGGCTGTGCAGGGGATCAGTGATATTCTCTTGTGCGACCAGCGTCCAAACAACGAGTAGGTGTGAGTGAGCAACGTGACCAACGATCTGGCTAATTCGGCAGAGACCGCCGACGTCAACGAGCAGGTGTACGACGCACCCGAAGGCATCACGGCCCCGCCTATTGACGAGCTGTTGACCAAGGTGTCTTCCAAGTACGCCCTGGTGATCTTTGCGGCCAAGCGTGCCCGCCAGATCAACAGCTATTACCAGGAGCAGGACGAGGGCGTGTTCGAGTTCATCGGCCCCCTGGTCACTCCTCAGCCGGGCGAGAAGCCGCTGTCCATCGCTCTCCGTGAGATCGAGCACGGTCTTCTGGAGCATGAGGAAGGCCAGTAAGTCTTTTCACCTGTTCTAACTGACAACGCGGTCCGTACACCCGACGAATGGTGCGCGGTCCGCGTTTTTTATGCGTTCCGTCCAAATTTTCTTTTAAGGACCTACATCGAAGCTAGGAAGGGGCGCGTTCGCCCATCCTTTCCCCTGCTTTCTTTTCGGTGCGGGCTTCTTTGTACGCATGCTTCCTGTTCCACCCGCTGCTGTAAGCGTTGTGCCCCTCAATTCCTCTGCTCCATACTTCGAGTCGAGCATGTGTTCTCTCTCACCTTGATTCCTTCAGTGTGGTGCAGATCTTTTTGGCTCCGATGTCTACTGAAGTAGACATCTTCCCCTTTCCCTTGCTTTGACCTCGTGCCATTCTTATTGCTGTCGGCCAGCACCAGTACAAACACAGGGCGATTCCACCGCGATGGGGGGACGGAGGAGATGAGAATGCGACGCGGCATGACCATAGGTTGGGGGACCGTGGCAGCCCGCGTATTCTCCGCCGCTTCGGGGGCTGTGTTGGTAGTGGTGCTGGCCGGCTGCTCGTTGGGAGATTCCGCACAGGAAGCTTCCTCCGGCATCGCGACTCATTCCGCCCCCGCAGACAGCCAGCCAACCGATCCATCTAACAATCCACCCCACGACGACCCGCCCGCCTTCCACTTCGAAAGCGGCGACCTCGTCCTCGGCGATTTCACCTACGAGGACGTTGCCGGGAACATCTTCAACCCCTGCGAGGAGATTTCCGTCGAGGAGTTTGCTGCTATTGGGTTTGAGAAGGAGGGCAAGGTCCGTCGCGTGGAGACTAAGGATCTCTATGGGTGTGCCATTTACGCGATTGAGGACGATTCACTAAGTTTCGCAGTATCAGGTGGTTCTGGAAACCTCTCGAACACGACAGAGCAACGCCACATCGTTGATTCGGATGCCTCAAAATCTATGCCAGGGGTTTACACCTATGAAAATCAAGGGGACGAAGGCGTTTGTGGGGCTGCCGTCGACACTAAGAGGGGCCAGCTCGGTGTTACGGCAGGTCGCTTAAGAGCAGATCTTCCGAATGAATACTTCTGCGAGGATGCAGTCAGAGTTCTCGATGAGCTCTACAAGTTAAATAAATAGGGGGGACTATGAAGATCATTAGTGAAGAGGTTCAGAACAGTATAAGCAAACTAGGCCAAGCAAGATCTACTTTGGCACCTACTTCTCTTCTAGCTTTGCCGCCAAGCGGATTAGCATTTTCGAAGGTCTCCGGCCTCGACGAATCGGGCTTGATGCACGGGAGTATCCGCTCTGACAGTGAGCCGGAGGCAACGAAGGGGCTGGCGCAGCATTTCAGTAATGCGGTGGATCTGCTGTCGGCGCAGCTGGTGGGTTACCAGATGGCGGATGAGAGCTTCGGTGACGCGCTGGGCAACATCGGGCAGGCAGTGCGGGGGAACGGTTACAAGGCCCTGGTTGACAACGTTAAGACAGGTGATCCGGTGATCAAAGCTTTCAACGCTACAAACCCGGTGGCGGGCAGGCCGCAAAGCTTGGAAGCATTGAATGCGCAGTTGATCGCGACAGACATAGCATCGATGGCTGGGATGTCAATGGATTGGGCAGATACGGCAACCACAATCGGGGAGGCGTTGTCGTTCATACCGGCAGCGATCGGGGACCTGCAAGGGTCGGCGGAAACGGAATCGATTGCAAGGGCGATCGAGCACCTTAGCCAAGTTGAAGCAGCGGGTTCGCAATATATGGGCAATGCCAGTGCGTTGTCGGCGCACACGGCTGATCTAGCCACGGTGGCGGAGGCGAATGCGCTTCAAGCTGCGGCAGCTCTAGCAGTAGTGCGGGGAACACCGAACCCGGGCGTGGCTAAGGCGTTGGAGGAATCTTTCCTGGCGGCGTTTTCCCCGAAGCTCACGACGGAACTCGTTCCGGTTACGCCTATGTTCACGCAACTGCTGCCAGAACTGGGCGCGCCGAACGGAGCGGGCACCGACCAGTCGGGAGCTTTGGCACCGACCGCGCCGTCGTTCGAGAACACGCCATTGCCGAAGATCGTTCAACAGGCTCTCTCCAACGCTGGTTACCGGGATTTGGCCTACGCGTCCACGCCGACGCAGGTGGTTGAGCAGTTCGGGCGGCCAAATCCGGACATGCTCGAATCTATCGCCGCGGGGGCTACGCCGACACAGGTAGCGAGCGCAGCGGCACCAGCGATGCCTCCGTCGCTGAATACGGTGTCGCCTGCGGGTGCACTCGGAACAGGGGCGATTCAGCCGGGTGCCGGTGCGCCATTGGGCCACATCACACCAGTCAGTATTGGCTCCGGCGGTGGAGTGCCGGGTGCTGGTGCTATGGGCGCAGGCAGCCCAGCAGCGTCGGGTGCCGCCGGAGGAGCAGGAATGCCCGCTGCCGGGCTTCCGGGGGGCGCGTCGCGCGCGAATAGTGCAGTGACGAATCTGCGGGGAGTGAGCAGTGGACGCTCCGGCACCGGAGGGGCCGGGCGTGCAGGTAGCTTGAGCGGCCTGGGAAGCCAAGCAGGTGCCGGAGCACTCGGCGGGCTTGCCGGCCGCGGTGGTCTCGGAGGAGCAAGCGGATCGGGCGGCGGAATGAATGCGTTGAACGCCGGCCGGATGGCCTCAGGGCCCTTGGGTGGTTTCAGCGCGGGATCCGGGACGGGCATGGGACTGACACCCGGACCAGGTGCCAGTCTGCAGGGTGGCGTGCAGGGCGGCAACACCTTCGTATCTGGCGGTCAGGCCGGTAGCGGCCAGTCAGGTGCACGTGGTGGTGCAGCAGCAGGACCGAGCATGTACGGCGCCGGCCAGCGCGGTAGCGGTAAACGGAAGCGGGGGAAAGTGCAGGCGGTGACGTCGGCAGTAGAACGTGAAGGCAACCTCAAAGCCTTGCTGGGGGAAGCCCCGGAAGTAGTCCCCGGTGTGATCGGTGCGTGGGTGCGGCAGCCCCGGACCTAGAACTGGTGGGTAAGCTCGGGGGCCATGAGCCTAGAGCCCAATGAGAACACCCACGCCCCCCGTAAAGTCGTCATCGGTGTGGCAGGTGGAATCGCAGCGTACAAAGCCTGCCACCTGGTCCGCGAGTTCACGGAAGCCGGTGACGAAGTCAGGGTGGTCCCCACACCGGCGGCGTTGAATTTCGTCGGGGCGGCCACGTTCGAGGCGCTCTCCGGGCAACCGGTGGATACGGGCGTGTTCTCCCGCGTGGACGAGGTGCAGCACGTCCGCGTGGGCAAGGAAGCGGACCTGATCGTCATCGCACCGGCCACAGCGGACACAATCGCGCGGATCGCGGCGGGGCGCGCGGATGACCTGCTGACCGCGACAGTGCTCGTTGCCACCTGCCCGGTCGTGCTGGCACCGGCGATGCACACGGAAATGTGGGAGAACCCCGCCACGCAAGACAATGTGGCTACTCTCCGCCGCCGGGGCCTAACGGTGCTGGAGCCGGCGCGGGGTCGCCTCACCGGCACGGATTCAGGTGCAGGACGGATGCTAGAAGCGGGGCAGATAGCGGAGATGGCGCGGACCGTGCTCGAGGCGGGGGCTTACACCCGCTCATTGGAAGGCATAAAGGTGGTCATCAGCGCCGGCGGCACCCAGGAGAATATCGATCCGGTCCGCTTCATCGGCAACCGGTCTTCGGGCCGCCAAGGCTTCGCGCTCGCCGATATCGCGGCCCACCGCGGGGCACAGGTCACTATCGTCGCCGGCGATACTGACGCACTGGACACCCCACCCGGTGCAGAGATCATCAAAGTCCGCTCCACCCGCGAGATGAAGGAGGCCGTCGACACCGCGGCTGTGGACGCGGACATCGTCATCATGGCAGCAGCTGTCGCCGATTACAGGCCGGAGAATGAGGCTGGCTCCAAACTGAAAAAGGGCCAGGCCGATGACGCGCTGTCGACCCTGCGTTTGGTGGAGAACCCGGACATTCTGAAGGGGCTCGTCGATAAGCGGAATGCGGGGGAGACTTCCGCCGCGATCGTCGGCTTCGCCGCGGAAACAGACAACCTGCTTGAATACGGTAAGGCGAAACTAAAGAGCAAGGGCGCCGACATGCTCATGGTCAATTCTGTGGCGGGCGGTGCCGTGTTCGGTGAGACACGCAACAGCGGTTGGTTGATCGGCCGCGGCGGCGAGACCCAGGAAATCGCAGACGGCCCGAAGCACGTGGTAGCTGCGCGGATCTGGGATGCGATCGAGGAGATGACTGAAAACAGACAGTGAGGTTGTCTTCGTTAGACAGCTTGGTCTATTGTTGTGGGTGCGCCGCGAAGAACGCGTGTCAAAAATTCAGACAGCCGTCTCACTTTAAAGGACCACGTACACGATGACTGACCCCTTCTACCGCCTTTTCACCAGCGAATCCGTGACTGAGGGGCACCCCGACAAGATCTGCGATGCCATCTCGGACACGATTCTGGACGATATGCTTGCGCAGGATCCGCTGTCGCGTGTGGCCGTGGAGACTTTGGTGACTACCGGCCAGGTCCACGTTGTGGGCGAGGTGACCACAAAGGCGTACTCCAACATCGCCAAACTGGTCCGCGACAAACTGGTCGATATCGGGTTCATCTCCTCCGAGGTCGGCTTCGACGGCCGCACCTGCGGCGTGAATATCGCCATCGGCGACCAGTCCGCCGAGATTTCCGACGGCGTCACTGATTCCCTCGAAGTCCGGTCGAATACCTCGACCGGGGAGGAAGATCAGTCCGGCGCAGGCGACCAGGGCCTCATGTTCGGTTACGCGACGGACGAGACCGAGGAGTTCATGCCGCTGCCCATCTCCACAGCGCACCGCCTCTCACGCCGCCTCACGCAGGTGCGCAAAGAGAGCATCGTCCAGGGGCTGCGCCCGGACGGCAAGACACAGGTCACTTTCGCGTACGACGGCGAGACACCGGTTCATCTGGACACCGTGGTCATCTCCACGCAGCACGACCCGGACTTCACCGGCGAACCCCTCGAGACTGCACTGCGTGAGCACGTGCTGGAGTGGGTGCTGGAGGACGCTGGGTTGACGCAGTTCTACACCCCCGAGACCAAATTGCTGGTCAACCCGTCCGGTTCCTTCGTTCTCGGCGGGCCGATGGGTGACGCGGGCCTGACCGGCCGCAAGATCATCGTGGATACCTACGGCGGCATGGCCCGTCACGGCGGCGGTGCCTTCTCCGGCAAGGACCCGTCAAAGGTCGACCGCTCGGCCGCGTATGCGATGCGCTGGGTGGCTAAGAACATCGTCGCCGCTGGTCTGGCCAAGCGCGTGGAAGTCCAGGTCGCTTACGCCATCGGCCGAGCTACTCCAGTGGGCTTGTACGTGGAAACCTTCGGCACCGCCGCCGAAGGCCAGACCAACGAGACGATTCAGCAAGCCGTGGAAAAGGTCTTCGACCTGCGCCCCACGGCGATCATCCGCGAGCTGGACCTGCTGCGCCCGATCTACGCCGACACCGCCGCCTACGGCCACTTCGGTCGCACCGACGTGGACTTCCCGTGGGAGGCCCTGGACAAGGTCGACGAGCTGAAGGCGGCCGCCGGGCTCTAAAGTCTCGGCCCGTCCGCCAGCCCCGGCTCAACCTGAGCTGGGGCTGCTTCGCCATTCGGGGGGGCCGTCGTGCCCGGGGGCCCACTGCTCGCGTGGCGCCACTCTTCCTTCTGCTCTTCGGACTTACGGTAGTTCCGCAAAGCGATCAGCCCGACAACGACACCGATGACGATGGGCACCCAGATCTTGGTGTATTCCATGAGGACTTGAACCCACCCCGGTAACTCGGGCAGCGCGGGTAAGTCGATGCCGGGTGTCGGCAGGGTCACCTGCGGCAGTTTCGGAACGGGCAGGTCCACGTGGGGGGTTGTGAACTCCGGCAGCTTCCAGTCGGGCAGGAACTGCGACAGCCAGTCGAGGACCTTACCCACCAGCGGCCCGAGCACGAGCACCGCAATGGCCCAACCGGCCTTGCCCAACCCTTCTGCCATGGGTATCAGCGTCCGCTTGACCGGGCTGGACTGCATGATGTCCCGGCGGCGTTCTCCGCGCGACCCAGCTGGTGGATCAAATTCGACGACGGTACTGCCTTCGCGGAATTCGATCTGCAAAATGTCTTTGAACGTGTTCACCAGAATCCGCAAGTGGGGCTTTGCGCGGTCGGTGCCCACGCTGATAAAGGTTTGCAGCTCGTCCTTCTTGCCGGGGCCGCGCAAGGGAATCCGGTTGGAGCCCTGTTCGAGGGAAGAGTATTGGTTCTGCACGGTGCCGTCGACAAGCACCTCCAAGCGAAGCGGCGGGTTGTCGCGGAATTCTTTGATGCGCTGCCATGGCTTCGCGTCGGCGGGTGCGCGTGTGCCAGCATCGGGTCGGTCCGCGAATTTCTCCGGTGGCTCTCCCGGCCAGTCGGGGTCGATGGCGTGGAAGTCTTTGTCGAAGCCGGAACGGACCTCTATGCGCCCGTAGTCAGGGTGGTCGAGAACCCAGGTCTCCATGGTTTAGCTTTCCTTCGGGTTAGTGCCGGCTAGCGCACCTGCGAGGAACGTGGCGGCCGCGGCGACGAGGACGGCACCCATGAAATAAATGACGGTCCCGTCGTTGAAGTACAGGAATTTCGCGGCGAGGAAAGCAACGCCCGCAAGAACCGGGAAAGACCAGGTTGGGCGGTAAGTCCAGCCGTCGATGAACCCGAAGATCGCAGCAGCGCCCAAAATGAGGGCGATCGACGGAATCACCGCGTTCTCTTCGCCTACGGCGGGAATGAGAACGAGCGGCCCAAGCAAATAGACGGCGAACATCGCGTACGGAGTGGCGCGCTGGGCACCTGTACGCGCGCCTTTATGGGCTTCTTGCTTATCGACGTCTACCGCAACCGATTCACTCATGCCTCGAACTTATGTCAGCGAAACCGTTTACTCAACGGGGATTGTCGATGCTGGGGCGGAAGCGCTATTCGGCGTTGGTGTAGGTGCGTCCGGGCACCGGCTGGACGAGCTCATCCAAGGTCACGGGGCGAAGACCCTTCTCGCGCAGTCCGTCGATGATGCAGGCGGTAGCGTCGACGGTGCTCGGGTGAATGTCGTGCATGAGAATGATCGATCCCGGCACAGCGTTGTCGACTGCGTTGCGGCAAGTGATGTCTGCGTTGCGGTTCTGCCAGTCCGAAGTGTCAACGTCCCACAGGGCGAGACTCAACCCACGCTGGCCGGCGATAGATGCCACGCGCTCGTCGGTGGCGCCGTACGGCGGACGCAGCCAACGGGGTTTCGAGCCGAGTGCAGCCTCGATGGCCTTGTCGGTCTCGTCCAGCTCCGCAGCGATCCTCTCGTCCGCAATCGCATTCAGCTGCGGATGGTTGTAGGAGTGGTTCGCCACAATGTGTCCCTCGTCGCGCTCACGGCGCAGAATTTCCGGGAAGGCATCGGAGTTACCGCCGATGGTGAAGAAAGTCGCCTTCACGTTCTTGCTCTTGAGGATATCCAGCAAGCGCCTGGTCGTCTCCGGCGATGGGCCGTCGTCGTAGGTGAGAGCGACAGTGTTCGTGCAGGCTGGCGGGGCCTCCGGGGCCTTTTTCTTGCGGCCGTTGGTGTCGAAGCACATTGAGGGAGCCTGGGGCAGCGGCTGCGTCTGCGGGTGGGGGCTGTGCTGCACCGGGCGGAGCTCGCCGGGGATTGCCTTTCGCACATCGGCCGGGAGCGCGTTGAATGCCTGGCGCATACCGTTTTGGACACCCGAATCGATATTGCGGGCCGCCTGTGAACTCAATGCCAGAGTGTTCGGTTCCAAGGACGGGCTTGGCGCACCGGACAGCGGAGCAGCCGTGGCCGGGCTGACCATCAAGGCAGTGGTGATCAAAGCCAGGGAGGAGGCGGTGAGGGAGCGTTTCACGGTGATGCGCGCACTTTCAAACGAAGAAGGAGTGAAAACGAATTGATTATGCGTCCGGAGCTCCTTTTCTGCAAGCAATCACACACGAATTTCGGGTGAATAGTCCAGGGTTTCACCAGACCGGTAGGGCGTGGTTCACGGGGCCGTTACACTCTGGTGCATGCCTGAGAACCCGAACAGCGCTACTGCGGCGGTCGACCCAGTCGCCCGTGTGCTTCCGCTGTTGGGACTTCCGCATCTGGACAGGACCTTTGATTATCTGGTTTCGGAGAGTCACTCTGCAGATGCGCAACCGGGGGTCCGTGTGCGCATCCGTTTCGCTGGCCGGCTGGTTGACGCCTTGGTGCTTTCCCGTGTGGCTGAGTCCGATCACGAAGGCAAACTCCGTTTCATTGAGCGGGTGGTTTCCCCCGAGGTTGTCTACCCGGAACGGATGCGCGAGCTGGTGGACGCTCTAGCTGACCGGTACGCGGGAACGCGGTCGGACATCATCCGCTCCGCTATTCCCGCCCGCCACGTGAAGGCTGAGACGACCGATACATCGACGCCATGGGAGGACCTCGGGCAAGTCGAGGAACCCGACTTGTCCGGGTGGAGCGTGTACACGCACGGCGAGTCATTCGTCGACGCGGTGGTCGCCGGCACTGTTGCCCGAGCGGCGTGGCAGATCGCTCCCGGCGATGATTGGGCCGACGCATTGGCCACGCTGGCCACGAAGGTCGCGCACGGCGGTGGCGGGGTGCTCATTGTGGTGCCAGACCAGGCGGATGTGGACCGCGTGGACGCTGCCCTGCGCAAGATCATCGGTCCGCGGCAAATCACCACCCTGACAGCCTCGCTCGGCCCGCAGGCGCGCTACAGCCGTTTCTTGTCCATCCTCCACGGTCAGGGGCGCCTCGTGGTGGGTACGAGGTCCGCAAGCTTCGCCCCGGTGGAGAACTTGCAGTTGGCCGTGGTGATGTTCGACGGCGACGATTCCCTGGTGGATCCCCGTGCGCCGTACACGCACGCGCGAGAGGTGTTGACAACGCGGTCCGCCGTAGAGAAATGCTCTCTCATTATCGGCGGGCACTCCCGCACCGCGGAGACTCAGCTGCTCGTGGAATCTGGGTGGGTGCACGACCTGATCGCGCCACGGTCCACGGTTCGCACACGGTCCCCGCACATTCACGCTGCGGGCGACAGTGATTTTGAGCTGGAGCGCGACCCGCGGGCAGGTGCCGCCCGGTTGCCTTCGGTGGCGTTCGAGGCTGCTCGGCGGGCTTTGTCGGCGGGGAAACCAGTTCTCTTCCAAGTGCCGCGTGCCGGGTATGTCCAGTCGTTGGCGTGCGGGATCTGCCGCACCCCCGCCCGGTGCCGCGCCTGCAACGGTCCGCTGGGGTTGCCTTCCGGAAACGAGGCCGCGGCGCCGACGTGCCGATGGTGCGGGCGAATGGACAGTTCATACGTGTGTCCTCATTGCGGTTCACATCGTCTCCGTGCCGTGGTTGTGGGCACTCAAAGGACGGCGGAGGAACTTGGCCGGGCTTTCGCTCCGCAGAAAGTGATCACGTCGTGGGGCGAGCGCATCCTCACCGAGGTGCCCGATGCGCCAGCGATCGTGGTGTCCACGCCGGGTGCCGAGCCGCGTGTCGCCGACGGCGGGAAATACGGTGCCGCGGTTCTGCTGGACACATGGGCGCTACTGGGGCGGCCCGACCTCCGCGCGGCTGAGGAGACGATGGCCAAGTGGATGGCGGGGTGCACCCTCGTCGCACCGCACGGAAAAGGCGGTGAAGTCGTGGTTGTCGCCGATGCCGCGCTGCCCGTTGTCCAGCACCTCATTCGGTGGGATGCGGCGGGGCACGCCGCAACTGAGCTCGCGCAGCGCCGCGAGGTGCGTTTCCCGCCCGCCGTTCACATGGCTGCCGTGGACAGCCCGCGTGATTCGCTCACCGACTTCCTGGAACACATCGACTTACCGGCTGACGTGGATATTCTCGGCCCGGTCGACGTTCCGCCCGGTGCAGATCTGCCGGGGGAGTGGGACGAGCGTGTCGCTGGACCAGCTCAGCGCGTGCTCATCCGCACACCGTTGTCCACGCGTAGCGCGCTGGGCAAAGCGTTGCGTGCCGCGGCTGTGAACCGGGCGACCCGCAAGCAGGACCTGCCGTTGAGAATTCAGGTCAACCCGATGCATATCGGCTAATCTCCAGCATCTCGCGCCGCCGTAACTGCCCCGCACCCGGGCACGTAGACTGGGCAGCCATGACCATCCGCCGCATCAGGATCTTCGGCGATCCGATTTTGAACACGCAGGCTTCGCGCATCGAGCTTTTCGACGCCGCACTTATCCGCCTCGTCCACGACATGCTCAAGACAATGGACGATGCCGGAGGCGTGGGCTTGGCCGCCAACCAGATCGGCCTGGCCAAACGTGTGTTCGTGTACGACTGCGACGGGATGCGCGGAGCCCTGATCAACCCGGAGTGGGAGCCTGTCGACGATAAGGTCCAGGTCGGCCCGGAGGGCTGCCTGTCCATCCCGGACCTGCAGGCGGACGTGGTGCGGCACGAGACCGTTCTGGCCCGTGGATCGGATGAATTCGGCCGGCCCGTGGCGCTGCGTGCGAACGGTTTGCTGGCCCGTTGCATCCAGCACGAGACGGACCACCTAGACGGGGTGCTGTTCCTCCGTCGCCTCGATCCGGAGGTGCGGAAAGAAGCTATGCAGATGATCCGGGGCATGGACTGGTACACGGACGGGCAGAACGGATAGGAAAGCCAGGGAAGTAGGAGAGAGGAAGACGAGACGATGCGCATAGTTTTCGCGGGAACCCCGGAGCCGGCGGTGGTGGCGCTAGAGAAGCTGATCGCCTCCGAACACGAAGTGGTGGCTGTGCTTACCCGCCCCGACGCCAAGAAGGGGCGGGGCCGGACGCTTCACCCGTCCCCGGTGAAGGCGCTGGCGCAGAAGCACGGTATTGAGGTGCTCACGCCGGAGAAGCTCAAAGGGAACGAGGAAGTCAAGGCCACTCTGAAGGAGCTTGCGCCCGACGCGATTCCCGTTGTCGCCTACGGCAACTTGATTCCCGAGGATTTCCTGGACATTCCCACACACGGGTGGATCAACCTGCACTTCTCGCTGCTCCCGCGGTGGCGCGGTGCCGCCCCGGTACAGGCAGGCATTCTTCACGGCGACGAGTACAGCGGTGCGACCACGTTCCGTATTGATGCCGGATTGGACACCGGTGACATCCTGCTGCAGGAACCGGAGCTGATCCAGGCGGACGACACCGCTGACGACCTGCTCACCCGACTGGCCTATTCCGGCGGCGATCTGCTTGTTCGGACGATGGACGACCTGGCCACCGGGCACTCCACGTTCACGCCCCAGGAAGGAGATGCCACGTACGCGCCGAAGATCAGCAAGGACGACGCGCGTATCGACTGGACCGCAGCCGCCGAGGACATTGACCGTTCGATCCGCGCTTACACCCCGGGCCCGGGCGCGTGGACCACGCTGAACGGTGACCGCGTGAAGGTCAGCCCCGTCCGCCTCGACGCAGAAGCGCAGGCCCTCGAACCCGGCCAGCTCGAGGTGACCAAGAATTCTGTGCGGGTCGGAACTGGGACGGAGGCGGTCGTGCTCGACACCATCCAGCCGCCAGGAAAGAAGATGATGTCCGCAGCCGATTGGGCTCGCGGGCTCCAGGACACTAAGGGAGTGAGGTTCGAGTGAGCGGAGGATTCCGGTCCCGCACGAAACGCGCGAAGGAGCAGGCCGAGCAAGAAGCGGTGCACGGGCAGAGCCAGCGCCCGGTGAAAAAGAGCACGCGTGACGACGCCCCGCGGCGCAACCCGAGCGCGACCGCCGACATCGGAGACCCCGCGCGCCAGGCCGCCTTCGACGCTGTGCTGCGGGTGGAAACAGAGGACGCCTTCGGCAACCTCGTTCTGCCCCAGATCCTCCGCGAGCGAAAGATCAAGGGCCGCGACGCGGCCTTCGCCACCGAGATCGCCTACGGCACGCTGCGCTCCTTGGGGGTCCTCGACGCGGTGATCGCCGACTGCTCGTCCCGCAGTCTGAACGACCTCGATCCAGCAGTCCTCACCGCCCTGCGGTTGGGCACCTACCAGCTCCTGTTCACACGCGTCGACGACCACGCCGCGGTGGACACCTCCGTCCGGCTCGCCGAGGCCGCTGGTGCCGGTAAAGCGAAAGGCTTCGTCAACGGCATTCTGCGCACGGTCTCGCGCACGAGCGCCGAGGCGTGGATGGACAAACTCACCCCAGATGACGCGGTCGCCGCAGTGGCGTTCCGCACTGCGCACCCAGAGTGGATCGCGCAGTCTTTCGCTCGGGTCGTGGGGAAGGACGAGCTCGAAGCGGCGCTCGAGGCCGATTCGCAGCGCCCCATCGTGCACCTCGTTGCCCGACCAGGCGAGATGTCGGCGGAGGAACTCGCCCTTGTCACTGGTGGGGACGAGGGGCGCTACAGCCCGTACGCCGTGTACTTGGCGGACGGCGGCGACCCCGGCTCGCTCGAACCGGTGCGCGACCGAATGGCTGCGGTCCAGGACGAAGGATCCCAGCTCATCGCCCGCGCCGTGACTGAGGTGCCGGTGGACGATGACCAGGGCCGCTGGCTCGACCTGTGCGCGGGTCCCGGCGGCAAAGCAGCGCTCATGGGCTCCATCGCGGAGATCGACGGCGCGCACGTCGACGCCGTCGAGGTCGGCGAGACCCGCGCTGAGCTCATCCGGAAGAGCACCGACGGCCTGCCGGTCACGGTGCATGTCGCCGACGGCCGGAGCCCCGGACTGGAGCCGGGCTTCGACCGCGTGCTTGTGGACGCCCCCTGCTCCGGCCTCGGCGCCCTGCGCCGCCGCCCCGAAGCCCGCTGGCGCAAATCCGAAGACGACATCGCCGACCTGAACACTCTCCAATCGGACCTGCTGGCATCCGCAGTCGATCTGGCGAAGCCGGGCGGGGTGGTCGTGTACTCGACGTGCTCGCCGGATGTGAGGGAGACGCGGGGGATCGTCGATAAGCAAGTGGCGCAGGGCAACGTCGAAGAGCTCGACGCGCGCGACTACATTCCGGAGATGGACGAGCTCGGCCAGCACTTGAGCGCGCAGATGTGGCCGCACCGGCATGGCACCGACGCGATGTTCATGGCCGTTCTCCGTAAGATGAAGTCATGATCTACATCGCCCCGTCGATCCTGGCCGCCGACTACGCCGCACTCGGCGCGGACGTGGAGAAAGTCCCCACCGCTGACCTCATCCACGTGGACATCATGGACGGCCACTTCGTGCCCAACCTCTCCTTCGGCCCGGACGTGACCAAGGCCGTCAACCGCGTCACCGACCAGTTCCTGGATATCCACATGATGATCGAGGAGCCTGAAGCCTGGTTCGAGACCTACATCGACGCCGGCGGCGACCGCCTGGTCTTCCACATTGAAGCGACGAACGACCACGTCGAGGCCGCGAAAAAGCTGCATGACCTCGGCGTTGAGGCAGGTTTTGCCATCAAGCCCGGCACGCCGATCGAGCCCTACCTCGACGACCTCGAGCACTTCGAGGAAGTCATGGTCATGAGCGTCGAGCCCGGCTTCGGCGGCCAGAAGTTCATGCCGGAGGTCTTGAGCAAGGTGGTCACCTTGCGCGAGCACATCGCAGACGCCGGCTTATCGACGATCATCGGCATCGACGGCGGCATCGGCGAATCCACCATCGCCCAGGCGGCCGAAGCCGGTGTGGAATCCTTCGTGGCCGGTTCGGCGGTGTTCGGGGCGGACGACCCGGCGACGGCCGTGGAGAAACTGCGCGAANCGGTAAGCGTGCGCTGGACGCCGCCGGGGAGCGGGCGCGCGGTGCGCACATGGCGGTCACGCTCGAGCCCTGCAACCACACCGGGCGGACGGGGCCGTGTGCGGAGGCGATTGTTCAGGCGGGCGTCGCGAAGGTCGTCTACGCTAACGCCGACCCGAATCCGGAAGCGGCCGGGGGAGCAGAGTACCTACGCAACCACGGCGTCGAGGTGCGGCACGTCCCGTACCCGGTCCCGGCGCTCGAACCGTGGCTCACGGCGGTCCGCAACCGCAGGGTCTCCGTGACGGCGAAGTTCGCCGCCACCCTCGACGGATTCACCGCCGCCCCGGACGGCACGAGCCAGTGGATCACCGGCGAGATGGCGCGCTCGTGGGTCCACGCGGACCGCTCGAGGTGCGACGCCATCATCGTCGGCACTGGCACGGCGCTGGCGGACAATCCGTCACTCACCGCCCGCCGCGAGGACGGAAGTCTGTACGAGAATCAGCCGAGGCGGGTGGTCGTCGGCAAGCGGAAGGTGCCCGAGGGCAACCTGAAGCGGCTCGGATTCGAGCAGTACGCCACCCCGCAGGAAGCCCTCGACGAGCTGTGGGCGACCGGCGCGCGCCACGTCATTGTCGAGGGCGGCGCGACGCTGATGCGCAGCGTCTTCGAACTCGGCGTCGTCGACGCGGTGCAGGCCTACGTCGCGCCGATGCTGCTCGGCGCCGGCCGCGGCATTGTCGACGGGCCACTCGCCGGCACGCTTGCCGACGCCGAACGGTACGAGCTCGATAACATCGTCGCCGCCGGCGACGATGTGCTGATCCAATTGCGCAGAAAGGACGACTGATGTTCACGGGTTTGGTTGAGGAAGTGGGGGTCGTCGAGAAGCTTGAGCGGCTCGAGGACGCTGTGCGACTCACAGTGCGTGGCCCGCTGGTCACGTCCGACGCGCGCCCCGGCGACTCGATCGCGGTCGACGGCGTGTGCCTGACCGTCGTCGACGCGGCGGACGGCAGCTTCACCGCGGACGTCATGCGGGAGACCCTCAACCGCTCCCGGCTGGGCAGCTACGAGGTCGGTTCGAACGTGAACCTCGAGCGGGCGCTCGCCGCGGGCGCGCGCATGGGCGGACACATCGTACAAGGCCACGTTGACGGTGTGGGCGAACTCGTGTCGCGCGAGTCCACCGAGCACTGGGATGTGCTGCGGTTCTCTCTGCCGCCGGAGCTCGCGCTCTATGTCGTGGAGAAGGGCTCGGTCGCGCTCAACGGCACCTCGCTTACTGTCTCCGCGGTAGGCGAGGACTTCCTGGAGGTCTCGCTCATCCCGACGACGCTGGCGGAGACGACCTTCGGGGAGCTCGCCGTGGGGGAGCCTGTGAACCTGGAAGTGGACGTGGTGGCCAAGTACGTCGAGAAAATGGTGGGGGGCTACCATTAGTCCCCATGACGGACACCCTGCGACTTGATTCAGTTGAAGACGCTGTTGCCGCGGTGGGCCGTGGTGAAGCGGTCGTGGTGGTGGATGACGAAGACCGCGAGAACGAGGGCGACCTGATCTTTGCGGCCGAGCACGCCACCCCGGAGCTCGTCGCGTTCATGGTGCGGTATTCGTCGGGCTACATCTGCGTGGCCATGGAAGACGAGGCAGCGACGCGGCTCGAGCTTCCACCGATGGTGGCCGTGAACGAGGACGCCCGCAGCACGGCCTACGCCGTCACAGTCGACGCAGCGACGGGCACCACCGGCATTTCCGCTCGCTCCCGCGCGGAGACCATTCAGCGTCTCGCTGATCCGTCTCGCACAGCCGCAGACTTCACCCGGCCAGGGCACGTCGTGCCTCTGCGCGCCCGCCGCGGCGGCGTCCTNCCGCTCCCTCCCGCGCGGAGACCATTCAGCGTCGCGCTGAGCCGTCTCGCACAGCCGCAGACTTCCCCCGGCCAGGGCACGTGGTGCCTCTGCGCGCCCGCCGCGGCGGCGTCCTCGTCCGTGACGGCCACACGGAAGCCAGCGTCGACTTGGCCCGCCTCGCAGGGTGCCAGCCCGCCGGTGCGCTGTGCGAGATTGTCTCCGAGGACGACCCGACGGACATGGCGCGCGGCGACGAGCTCCGCCGATTCGCCGACGCGCACGGCCTCAAAATGATCTCCATCGCCCAGCTCATCGCGTACCGCCGCCACACTGAGCGCATCATCGAGCGCGTCGCAGAGGCATCGCTTCCTACCAGTCACGGCCCCTTCACGGCGTACGGATACACATCGCTTATCGACGGTTCCGAGCACATCGCCCTCGTCACCGGCGACATCACTGGCGGGGAAGATATCCTCGTTCGGGTCCACTCCGAATGCTTGACCGGCGACATCTTCGGTTCGCTGCGGTGCGATTGTGGCCCGCAACTGCACGAGTCGATGCGCCTCATCCAGGAGGCTGGCCGAGGCGTGATCGTGTACGTCCGCGGACACGAGGGGCGCGGCATCGGCCTGACCGCGAAGCTCCAGGCCTACCGTCTGCAGGAGCAAGGCCTGGACACCGTCGACGCAAATGTGGAGCAAGGGCTGCCCGTAGATGCCCGGGAGTACTCCGTGGCCGGCCAGATTCTTGCGGACCTCGGCGTCGCCTCTGTAGACGTGCTGTCCAACAACCCCGAAAAGGTTGAGGCATTGAGCGGCTACGGTCCAGTTGTCGCCGGCCGCACGCGCATTGAGGTTGTGCCGTCCCACGAAAACATCGCCTATTTGCGCACCAAGCGCGACCGGATGGGGCACGACCTCCCGGCAGTCGAAAAATGGGATAAGTCGTACGGCATCTAAGATGGACCCGTACGTCTCTTTGGCTGAGATATTGGCTAAGAAGTTCGAATTCTGATTAAGGAGCAACCATGATCTTCGGAGCACCCGACTCCTCCCCGGAGCGCATCAACGCGAAAGGAATGCGTGTCGCCGTCGTGGGAACGGAGTGGAATGCCCACGTCGTGGACATGCTCATCGACCGTGCTGTCGAGACCGCTGAGGCTGCTGGCGCAGAAGTCCATGTCTTCATGGTCTCCGGCGCGATGGAGCTCCCGCTCATGGCGCAGGCCGCCGCGAAGCGTTTCGACGCTGTCGTGGCCCTCGGCTGTGTCATCCGGGGCGAGACCCCGCACTTCGACTACGTCTGCCGCGCTGTCACTGACGGTTTGACCCGCGTGGCCCTAGACATGTCTGTCCCGGTGGGCAACGGTGTTCTCACTGTGGACACGTACGAGCAGGCGGTGGCCCGCACCGGCGGCCCCGATGCCCGAGAGGACAAGGGTGCGGAGGCACTGACTGCGGCGCTCGGCGCAGCGAACGTGATGAGCGAAATCGAGCGTTTCCCGCTGATGAAGCTCACCCGCGGCAACGCGCACGACGCTTGGTAGACGCGCATACCATCGCCCTGTGCGACACCGCTTACGCGAGCGGCACCTGACGGCAAGAACAGAAAATGAGATGTGAAAGAGGCGGAAGGAAGCAAGTGAGCAACGTCAATAGCAGTGCGGACGGCGCATCCGCGGCGCAGGCAGCACAAGCGAGCGACCGCGACCGAGATATCGCCCTCTTCAACGCTCTCGACCCCCACGCCGCCACTTCGACTAAGCCGTGGGAGATCGAAATTGTCTCGCACTTCCTGCGCCGCGTGGCCGCACTCGCCGTGATCCTGATCATGGCCGCCCACATCTTCGCCGGTGTCACGGTCGACCTGGAATTCACGGGGGCGGCGATCACGACCGTCGATAAGCTGGCCTTTCCGGCGATCGGGCTGATTTTCTCTGTGCTCGTGTGGTGGGCGCTAACGCGTCCGCGTGTGCGCGCTAACGAAGATGGCGTGGAGGTGCGCAACATCATCGGCACGCGCTTCTACCCGTGGGTGGTCGTCTACGGCCTGTCCTTCCCGCGCGGCTCCCGCATGGCGCGGCTTGAACTCCCCGAATTCGAATACGTCCCGCTGTGGGCCATCCAGTCCGGCGATAATGAGCGCGCCATCGAATCCGTGAAGGCATTCCGCCGCCTCGAAGCCCGCTATATGCCGGAAGACTAGGGCTGGAAAGTACGTGGTCAACCCCGCAACCTACCGTCCCGCGCCCGGGACGATTCCCACCGATCCCGGTGTGTACAAATTCCGCGATGCGGCAGGCCGCGTCGTGTACGTAGGCAAAGCGAAGAATCTCCGTGCCCGCCTGAACAACTACTTCCAACCGCCCGCGCAGCTGCACCCCCGCACTCGCCAGATGGTGTTCACCGCATCCAAAGTCGAGTGGACCGTGGTGGCCAGCGAAGTCGAGGCGCTCCAGCTCGAATACACCTGGATCAAGCGCTACGACCCGTGGTTCAACGTCATGTACCGCGACGACAAGACGTACCCGATGCTCGCGGTCAGCGTAGGGGAGAAGTACCCTCGCGCATTCTTTTACCGTGGGCCGCGGCGAAAAGGCGTGCGCTACTTCGGGCCATTCTCGCACGCGTGGGCCGTCCGCGAAACCTTGGACTTGCTCACCCGCGTATTTCCCGTGCGCACCTGCTCCAACGGGGTGTTCAACCGCCACGAGCAGCTCGGGCGGCCGTGCCTTCTCGGGTACATCGATAAGTGCTCCGCACCGTGCATCGCGCGCGTGGATGAAGCGGAGTACGACGAGATCGTTTCCGGCTTCATGGGCTTTATGTCCGGCCGCACCGACGACGTGGTGAAGGGCCTGACCACCCAGATGATGGCGGCCAGCGAGAACCTCGAATTTGAGAAGGCCGCGAGACTTCGCGACGACCTCGGTGCCGTGAACAAAGTCATGGAACGGCAAACAGTCGTGCTGAGCATCGACACCGACGCCGACATCATCGCCTTCGACACCGACGAGCTGGAAGCCGCCGTGCAGATTTTCTCCGTGCGCGAAGGCCGCATCCGGTCGCAACGCGGCTGGGTTGTTGAGAAGACGGGGGACGAGCCCGGCTCCATGGAGCGTCTCGACGACGGGCAAGACGACCCCGCACTGCCCGCCCTCATGCAGAACTTCCTGGTGCAGCACTATTCCGACACCGTAGAGCGCATGGAGCAGGAGAGAGCGGAGGATGAACGGCTGGCCGCCAAGAAAGTCCGCCGTCGCGGTGTGGACCAGGAGTCCCACGAGAAGATCCGGCCGCCGATGCCGGTGCCGCGCGAAATACTCGTCCAAGTCCTGCCCGAGGAGCCGGAGGAGACCCGTGCGCTGCTGGAAAAACTCCGCGGCGGCCCTGTCGAGTTCCGTGTGCCTCAGCGCGGCGACAAGAAGGCGCTGATGGAAACGGTGCAGCGCAACGCCAAAGAATCTCTCCGCCAGCACAAGCTCAAGCGGGTCGGCGACCTCACCGCGCGTTCCCAGGCGCTGCAGGACATCCAGGACGCGTTGGGGATGGACGATGCCCCGCTGCGTATCGAGTGCACCGACATCTCCCACATCCAGGGCACCGATGTCGTAGCGTCGCTCGTCGTCTTCGAAGACGGCCTGCCCAAGAAATCCGATTACCGCCGGTACCGCATCAAGGAGGCAGCCGGCGATGGCCGCAGCGACGATGTCGGCTCTATTGCGGAGGTCACCCGCCGCCGCTTCAAACGCCACAACCAGGACAAACTGGCAAACCCGGAAGACCCGGATCTGGACGAGACCAGCTTCTCCGACGAAGAACTCGCCGAATCCTCGTCGGTAGAATCCACCGACAACAAGCGTTTCGCCTATCCGCCTCAGCTCTTCATCGTGGACGGCGGCAAGCCGCAGGTCACCGCCGCGCAAAAAGTCTTCGACGAGCTGGGCATCATGGACGTCACCCTCATCGGACTGGCCAAGCGCCTCGAAGAGATCTGGGTGCCGTACGACGACGAGCCTCTCATTCTGCCCCGCAACTCCGACGGCATGTACCTGCTGCAGCAGATCCGCGACGAAGCCCACCGCTTTGCCATCACCTACCACCGGCAGCAGCGGTCTAAGCGGATGCGCGCCTCTGCTCTCGACGGCATCCCCGGACTCGGCCCCGCCCGCCGCAGCGACCTGGTCAAGCACTTCGGCAGCGTGAAAAAGCTCAAGGAAGCCAGCGTCGAAGACATCACAGAGGTCAACGGAATCGGCCCCAAGCTCGCGCAGACGGTGTATGAGCATCTGCGGGAAAGCTGACGTCGACAAGCGTGCAATTGGATACGATGGGGCACATGGCGACCCCAACTGAGCTGCGACCTGTCATCATCACGGGAATGTCCGGCGGTGGTCTCTCGTCGGCCGCGAAAGTCTTCGAGGACAAGGGCTACTTCGTGTCCCAGAACCTCCCGCCGCAACTCATTCTGGAACTAATGGACCTCGCTGCGGAAAAAGGATCGCCCGTAGAAAAGCTCGCCGTAGTCACCGATGTCCGTGCGCGGATCTTCAAAGGCGCCATCATGGACATGATCGAGGGAGCGCGCGAACGCGGTTTCAACCCGTTCATCCTGTTCCTCGAAGCGCGTGATGATGTCCTGATCAAACGCTTCGACAGTGTTCGGCGCACGCACCCGCTGCAAGGCGACAATCCCTTGAGCGTAGGAATCGAACGCGAACGCGCCGAACTTGCCCGTGTCCGCGACACCGCCGACGTGATCATCGACTCTTCCAACCTCTCCATTCACGATCTGCGGCGTGCGATCCAGGCATCCATCGGCGACCTCGACTCGACCAAGCAGCACGTGACCATCCAGTCCTTCGGCTTCAAGCACGGCTCACCGCGCGACGCCGACCTCGTCTTCGACGTTCGGTTCCTGCCTAACCCGTACTGGATCGAAGAACTCCGCAATTTCCGCGGCATCGACCAACCAGTCAGCGATTACGTGCTGTCGCGCCCCGGCGCCGACGAATTCGTCGACAACGTCGTTGAACTACTCAGCTCGATGATGGCCGGATACAAGCATGAAGGAAAAGACTTCGTCACCGTCGGCATCGGGTGCACTGGGGGCCACCACCGCTCGGTCGCAGTCTCCGAAGAAGTCGGCCGCAGGCTCGCCCAACGCGGAGGCGTGGATGTCTCCGTCATGCACCGCGACCTGCAGCGCCACTAGAAGGGAGCACCACAATGTCCCAATTGCGCATCACGAGTCTCGGTGGAGGGCATGGCCTCCACCAAACCCTCCTCGCCGCGAAGATCCTCGCGGAAGCTGAAGAAAGAGAGGGCTGCTCCCCGTCCACATGCCGTGTCAACGCGGTGGTGACCGTCGCCGACGACGGTGGTTCTTCAGGGCGCCTCCGACGCGAGCTCGGTGTGGTTCCTCCCGGTGACCTGCGCATGGCCTTGGCCGCGCTCACTCCCAACAACGAGGACGGGCACGCTCTACGTGACGCCCTACAGCACCGGTTCGGCGGCAACGGAGCAATGGCGGGCCACGCCGTGGGCAACCTCGTCATCGCCGGCCTGACGGAAATGACCGGCGAAATCCAAGCCGCGCTCGATACCGTCGGGCACTGGGCCAGCTCGACTGGGCGGGTGCTTCCCGTTGCGCTCGAACCGCTCGATATCGAGGCCGAAGTCGCAGGGCTTGACGACGACCCACGTGTCCTCCGCACCGTCCGCGGCCAAGTAGCTGTAGCCACCACCCCCGGATCAGTGCGCCGCGTCCGCCTGCACCCAGGGGAACCATCTGCGAATCCTGCTGCGGTGGAGGCCATCAAGAACGCCGACGTAGTCACCATCGGCCCGGGTTCCTGGTTCTCCTCCGTCATCCCGCACCTGCTTGTCCCGGAGATCGTCGAAGCGCTCAATGAGACATCGGCTCCCGTCGTGGTCATCCTTAATCTGTCGCCGGAGGCAGGCGAGACACCCGGATTCACCACCGAGCGCCACATCCACGTCTTCAACCAGCATGCACCTGGATTGAAGGTGGACAAATTCCTTGTCGACGACGCTACCGACTTCACCGAGGGCGAACGCACCTATCTCACCCGCACCGCTGAACAGGCCGGTGCTGAGATGGTGTTCGCGGACCTGCGTGAGGTGGACGCTTCCGGCGCGCTCACCAACAGGCACGATCCGCGGAAACTGGCAGCTGCCATCACGTCCGTGTTGGGCGGAAACTAAACTGTCGCACAGCTAGCCGCGCAGCAGACGCAACCGCTGCCGCGAACAGGAAAGGAAGAACTCTCACGTGGCGTTGACGTCGAAAGTCAAAGACGAACTCTTGGCAGTGACCCCCTCCGGCGCTGACGCCCGCATCGCCGAAGCGACCGCAATGCTGCGGGTAGCAGGAGAGTTCAGCCAAGGCCTGCATGGTCTTGAAGTGCGAGCGGACTTCGCCGAGCTAAACGTGGCGGAGCACCTCGCGGCAACAATTCGTGATGTCTGTGACGTGCACGTCTCCGTCGATCCTGTCAGTGCCGGCGGCAATTCCCGCGACACCCGCTACGATGTCGCGGTCACCGACGGCGCGCGCGACGTAATCCGCCGTTTCAAACTCGTCACCGCCTCCGGCCACCCTGTCGTCGGGCTGCCGCGCACCATCATCTCCGGAACTACCGCCGAGGTCGAAGGGGCATGGCGCGGCGCCTTCCTCGCCCGTGGTTCGCTCACGGAGCCGGGGCGGACGGCCAACCTCGAAGTCGTGTGCCCACGCCAAGAAACTGCGCTTGCACTCGTCGGCCTCGCCCGACGACTCTCCGTCTCCGCCAAGACGAAGGAGACACGGGGGAGTGAGCGCGTATTCGTCCGCGACGGCGACGCGATCGGCATTCTCCTGTCCAGAATGGGCGCTCCCCGGACTCGACTGGAGTGGGACGAGAAACGCAAAGTGCGGCACGAACGCACGAGTGCCAACCACCACGCTAATTTCGACGATGCCAACCAGCGCCGTTCCGCCCAAGCCGCCGCGGCAGCCGCCGCCCGCGTTGACCGGGCGATGCAGATTCTCGGCGACGATGTCCCCGAACACCTCGCCGACGCAGGCTATCTACGCGTGAAGCACCGCCACGCATCCCTCGAGGAACTTGGCCGCCTCGCGGACCCCCAGATGACCAAGGATGCCGTCGCCGGCCGCATTCGCCGCCTCCTTTCGCTCGCCGATAAGCGCGCCGAGGAGTTGGGCATCCCTGACACACACGCCGCAGTCCACACCGAAGAGTGACACCTGCGGCACGGCCTTTGAGGCGGGTTCAATCAGCGCCCGTGTCGTAGGTGATGCGGGGGTGGGTGTCGCCCCGATAGGTTCCGGATGGTTCCGATTATTTCTGCTTTTGCTTAAGCATTTTGAGACGTCTCGCACCCCGTCGCCCTCCCCCGGCGCAACAATATCGCTGCATAACAGGGGTGAAGGCGGCAAATTTCAGGCGCGGCGAAAAGCTTCTGCGGGGGATTCCGTATTTCTCTACACTGGAACGTGAAGGTCGCGAGTTGAGACCAGCTCGGCAGACGGCCTAGCAAAGGAACCCAAACTCCCGAAGGAGCAATACATGACCACTCGCATTGGCATCAACGGCTTCGGTCGCATCGGCCGCTCCGCGTTCCGCATCATCCTCAACGAGTACGCAGGCGACCTCGAGGTCGTGAAGATCAACGATCTGACCGACAACAAGACCCTCGCTCACCTGATGAAGTACGACACCGCTTACGGCCAGCTCGGCCGCGAGGTCTCCTACGACGACGAGTCCATCACCGTCGACGGCAAGCGCATCGAGGTCACCGCTGAGAAGGACCCGGCAAACCTGGCTTGGGGCGACGCAGGGGTGGACATCGTTCTCGAGTGCACCGGTATCTTCACCGACGGCGAGAAGGCAAAGGCACACCTCGATGCCGGCGCAAAGAAGGTCATCATCTCCGCCCCGGGCAAGAACGTCGACGGCACCTACGTGTGGGGTGTCAACCACACCGACTACACCAACGACGCCAACGTCATCTCCGCGGCTTCCTGCACCACCAACTCCCTCGCGCCGGTGGCTAAGGTCCTCAACGACGCGTTCGGCATCGAGCGCGGCCTGATGACCACCATCCACGCGTACACCGGTGACCAGCGCATCCAGGACGCACCGCACAAGGACCTGCGCCGTGCACGCGCCGCTGCGCAGAACATCGTTCCGACCACGACCGGTGCAGCCAAGGCTGTCGCTCTGGTCCTCCCGGAGCTCGAGGGCAAGCTCGACGGCTTCGCAATGCGTGTCCCGACGATCACCGGTTCCGCAACCGACCTGACCGTCACGCTGGGCAAGGAAGTCACCGTCGACGAGGTCAACGAGGCCATCAAGAACGCTGTCCAGGACTCCGAGTTCGGCCGTGCTCTCGAGTACACCGAAGAGCCGATCGTGTCCTCCGACATCATCGGTAACTCCCACGGCGCCATCTTCGACGCTGGCATGACCCGCGTCATCGACGGCAACCTGGTGAAGATCATCTCCTGGTACGACAACGAGTTCTCCTACACCTCCCAGTACATCCGCACCACCAAGCACGTCGCGGACAACCTGTAAACCACACTTGAGTAACGCGATGCCCGGGTAGAGTGCAAGCACGCACCCTATCCGGGTTTTGCTCGTTTCACCCTGAATCCAAGGAGTAAAAACCATGGCTGTACGTTCCATCGACGAACTGCTCAAGGAGGGCGTCGACGGACGCCACGTCCTTGTCCGCTCCGACTTCAACGTCCCGCTCGACGACGACGGCAACATTACCGACGCAGGGCGCATCGACGCGTCGCTGCGCACCATCCAGGCGCTTATCGACGGCGGCGCCAAGGTCATCCTCACCGCCCACCTCGGCCGCCCTAAAGGCGAAGTCAACCCGAAGTACTCCCTGAAGCCTGTGGCAGAAGCCCTGTCCGAGAAGCTCGGTCAGTACGTCGCACTCGCTTCCGATGTCACCGGAGAGGATGCGCACGAGCGCGCCAACGGCCTGTCCGAGGGCGATGTCTTGCTCGTGGAGAACGTGCGTTTTGATGCCCGCGAGACCTCGAAGGACGAGTCCGAGCGCGGCACCTTCGCCGACGAGCTGGCAGCTCTCGCCGCGGACAACGGCGCATTCGTGTCGGACGGTTTCGGCGTCGTGCACCGCGCGCAGGCATCCGTCTACGACGTGGCAAAGCGCCTGCCCGCGTACGCCGGTTACCTCGTCCAAGACGAGGTAGAAAAGCTAGCCGCTGTGAAGGACAACCCGACCTCCCCGTACATCGTGGTGCTCGGTGGCTCCAAGGTGTCCGACAAGCTCGGTGTCATCGAGGCGCTGGCAGAGAAGGCCGACAAGGTCATTATCGGCGGAGGCATGTGCTACACCTTCCTCACCGCGCAGGGCCACAACACCCAGGACTCCCTGTTGCAGGAGGAAATGGTGGACACCTGCAAGGAACTGCTTGAGAAGTACGGCGACAAGATCGTCCTGCCCGTCGACCTCGTCGCGGCATCCGAGTTCGACAACGACGCGGACCGCAAGGTCGTCGACCTCGACGGCATCCCCGAGGGCTGGATGTCCCTCGACATCGGCCCGGAGTCCGGCAAGAAGTACGCCGAGATCATTGCCGATTCCAAGACCGTTTTCTGGAACGGCCCGATGGGTGTCTTTGAGAAGTCCAACTTCGCCGACGGCACCCGCGCTGTCGCCCAGGCCATGATCGACGCTACTGCGAACAACGGCTCCTTCACTGTCGTTGGCGGCGGCGACTCCGCTGCCTCCGTGCGGACCCTCGGCCTGGATGAGGATGGCTTCTCCCACATTTCCACCGGCGGCGGCGCCTCCCTGGAGCTCGTGGAAGGCAAGGAACTGCCGGGCGTCGCCGTCCTCGAGCAGAACTAACACCCGGATCCTCGCAACAGAAAGGAAGGTGCCCTAATGGCACGTACTCCACTCATTGCCGGTAACTGGAAGATGAACCACGACCACCTCGAGGCCATCTCCCAGGCACAGCGCCTCGCGTTCGCGCTGCCGGCCGACTACTACGAAGACGTTGACGTCGCGCTCACCGTCCCGTTCACGGACCTGCGCTCGCTGCAGACTCTCGTTCAGGGCGACAAGCTGAAGATCACCTACGGTGCCCAGGACGTGTCGGCCCACGAGTCCGGCGCGTACACCGGAGAGATCTCCGCATCCATGCTCGCCAAGCTCGATTGCACCTGGGTCGTCGTCGGCCACTCCGAGCGTCGCGAGTACCACGCCGAGTCCAACGAGCTTGTCGCCGCCAAGGCGAAGGCGGCACTCGACAACGGCATCAGCCCGATCGTTTGCGTCGGCGAGCAACTCGACGTGCGCGAGGCGGGGGACCACGTGGACTTCGTCGTCAAGCAAACGCGCGAATCGCTCGCCGGCCTCTCCACAGAGGAACTGTCCAAGACAGTCATCGCCTACGAGCCGGTCTGGGCCATTGGCACAGGCAAGAGCGCATCCGCGGAAGACGCCCAGGAGATCTGCGCAGCAATCCGCGCGCTCATCGCCGAGCTTGCCGACGACACCGTCGCCCAGAACATCCGCATCCTCTACGGTGGCTCCGTGAAGGCTGAGACCGTCGCCGACATCATTGGCCAGCCGGATGTCGACGGCGGCCTCGTCGGCGGCGCCTCCCTCGACGGCAATGACTTCGCCAAACTCGTTGCCGCAGCAGGCGACGCTGTCCGCGCCTAATAACTGCCGCAGCTGAAACATCACCCGCTCCCGCCCCTTCCCAGCCCGCACGTCGATGCCGGGGAGGAGTGGGTGTTCATGTAATATGTGAACGGTTAACCGCCAGATAGGCGTAAACGCCGAGCACCCGCTTTTTGGAGGCACACTCATGACCCTCACCCTGCAGATCATCCTGGTAATCGCGTCCCTGCTGATGACCATCTTCGTTCTGCTGCACAAGGGTAAAGGTGGAGGTCTTTCGTCCCTCTTTGGTGGCGGTGTCCAAGCCAACCTGTCAGGTTCCACCGTCGTGGAGAAGAACCTCGACCGCTATACCGTTGCCGTGGCGATCATCTGGATCGTCTGCATCATCGGACTGAACCTGATCCAGACGTACGGCCTCTAATTTGACCTCCAAGACTTAGGAGTTCAACGCTCACTTGCTTGATGCGGTGAGCGTTTTCTTTTTGCCCGGACTTTTTTCGTGGGTTGTGGAACCGCAGATCAGGCATGCTTAACGGCGTTCCTTTTCCACAGAACGCTGTCACGTCACCACGGTTATCCACAGGTTTCGGGTCGTGTCCTTTTCTTCGTGGTTGTCGGGTTTTAGCGTGTGGGGCATGAACACGTTTGACGCGTTTCTCGCTTCTGTTGCCAGTCCTTTGGATGTCCTGGCTGGTTTTGACCGTCAGGCTGCTCGTGATGCCGGCGTCAAACCCGCCACTGTTGATGAGTGGGAGCGTGTCCACGCCGTCTACTACGGCACAACCCGGTTTACCCGGAAGCAAGCGCATGCCATCCGGATTGCCCGGGAGTCGGGGAAGTCTTTGGATCAGTTGGTGTTGATCGAAAACCAACTCAAAGCAGTCACACCGGCAAGTGAGACGTGGCGGCTCCGCCTCGCCTTGTTGTCCGTGCATGGGGACTACAACACATTGAAGCGGCGTGCGAAGACGATCATCCCGGATCCTGATGCTGACACACCCGCCCCGGAGTCCACGGTCCGGTTCAGCACACCGAAGAAAGGCAAACGCTCCTTTACCGCCACCGGTGACGACAGCTTCATCGCCGCCCTCGAATACGCCTTGCGCCGGAACCTGGATCCAGGTCGTCCGGCAGGCCCACAAATGTACGAAGCACTGACCGACATTCTGCGCGGTGAGGGTGGTGTCGCTGATGCTGTACCCCGCCCACTGGTAGTAGTCCCGTTAACAGAGCACACGAGGATTCTGCGTGGTGAGGGCAACGACACCATCCTGGGACTGTCTAACGGCACAACCATGACCGGTGCGGAGTATTTGGCCCGGTTCCACGGGGAGGACCTGGAAGTAGCTATCTTCCATCCGCAGGCGGGTGCGGTGAACCTATACGACACGAAACGCTTCGCCAACGCCAAGCAGCGTGACCTTGCCCGAGCAACACTCACAACATGCCCGGTGCCGGGGTGCCGGCACGCCGCCGATAACTGCGAGGTGCATCATGTCACCGCGTGGTCACGCGGCGGGCAGACCAACATGAACAACTTGGCGGTGGTGTGCAGGTACCACAACCGCACCAACGACGATAACCCCAACCGAAAACACCGCGGCCGCATAGAAATCAGAGCAGGGACCCCCGTATGGGTATCACCTAGGGGAAGACCCGCTCCGAACACCACCCACCAATACGGCGCGATGCACCTACTGTTCGGAAAACAACGAGAATAAACAACGGGAATAACGCCAGGATCGATCTGCAGACCAGCAGACAGACACGGACATAGCGGATAGAAGCGGGAGGTAGCCGCGCATCCGAAGCACGAGCTAAAACAGCCGGGACGGCCGGGGGGAGAAACACGCCCCACGGCCCAACAGTCATGCGCGGAGTAATGCCCGCGGAGCTGGTGGCTACGACACCGCGAGCGCTCTTCTCAGGGGGACAGCTATTTCACAGTGAATGCGTCGTCGGTGACGAACAGCGTGGTGTCGGTCACTGTGGGGACGAGCGTTACAGGCCATTCAGCGGAAGGTTCACCGTCGACGAGATGGCTGATGGCGTCTGCCTTCTCTGAACCGGAAACGAGAAGCCAGGCCTGCTTTGCACGGGTGATTGCGGGGAGAGTCAGGGTGAGACGCTCCGCGGGAGGCTTGGGGGAATCGGCGACACCGACAACCAGCTTCTCGCGTTCCTCAAGCTGCGCGGAAGACGGGAACAGGGAGTTGATGTGGCCGTCGGGGCCCATGCCGAGGAGGTGGAGGTCGAAACCGCGGGGAGCGTGTTGGAGGATGGCGTTGGAGTAGTTTACGGCGGCGTCCTCAAGCGACAAGTTGCCTGGGCGGTACCCGTGGATGTTGGATTCTGGGATGCTCACGTGGTTGAGCAGCGCGTAACGGGCTTGCCCCTCGTTGGAGTCTGGGTCGTAGACGGGGACGTTGCGCTCGTCGCCAAAGAAAACGTGGATGCGTGTCCAGTCGAGGTTCTTGGCGCGCACGAGGCGTGATAGAAGCTTGATGCCGGCGCCACCGCCTGTGAAGACTACGCGCGCGATTCCGTCCCCGTGCACGCCGCCGGTGTCGGAGGCAATGATCTCGCTGACGGTGTCGACGAAGCGGGTGGAGGCTTCGTCGATAAGCACATCGAGATTGGGGACGTTTTCGACGGTAATCATTCTTATCGCTCCTTCAAAAACTGCTTGCCTTATGACTCTAGACAAAATTCACGGCCGAGAGTGAGCGCAGCGCCTGCGAATAGGCCCCGTCGGGGTCAAGGTGGCGGAGTTCTTCGGAAAGGCAGTCGGCGTCACTTCGGGTGCTCATGGCCACGAAGGAATCGGGGAGCCCCGGGACGCGGACGCGGATCGTCTTGTCGTCCTTCACGCTGACAGAGACGGGGCCTGAATCGCGTTGCAACGTCAGGCGGCGAACCGGGAACAGGCGTGAGGGCTCCTCGGCGGATTGCTCGCTGCTGATCCTGTTCACAGGCGCGTCGAGACATGACGACAGCCAAGCGGCGGCGATGTCCACGCTCGGGTCGTCCGCGGGGCCGTCGATCTCGACGGCGGTGACAGGTTCGTGGGGGTAACGGTCGAGAGCGGAAGCAACTACCCCGCGCCAGTGCGTGATGCGCGACCAGAGCATGTCGGAATCGCCCGGGCAGTAACCGTTGGCGAGCCGCAGGAGCGTGTTCCCGTCAACGTTCTCGCGGGCGTTGGTGATCCGACGGTGCGCGAGCTGCCCCAGCGGGTGTTCAGCGGGGCGCGCGGGAGCAGTCGACGGCCACCAGGCAACGACAGGGGTATCCGGAAGCAGAAGAGGCGTGACGACGGACGCCAAGTTGTTCGCCAAGTCCCCGTGCAAATCCATGACGATGATCTCGGAGGCACCGGCATCGTCCGCGAGAATTGCTTGGGCGTCGAGGACGTTTCCGCTCTCGGGGTTGCCAGTAATGAGCATGAGCACGCGCGAGGGGTGTTCATGGGAGGCGGTGCGCACGTGGTCGAGGATGGACTCCACGTCGTCGTGGATGTCGGCCACAACGATCAGGGTGAGCACGCGGCCGGTGGCTAGCGAGTAGTTTTCTTGAGTGTCCAGCAGCAGCTTCGTGATTTCGCGGGTGGACGTGTCGGACATGGTGATGATCATGCGGGACTCTTCTCGTGGGGCGTGCGGTGGCGGTGGTGGGGCGTGTTGCGTTCGGGCGGGTGGTCGTTCCGGCGGTCGTGCCAGTGTTCGCGTCTTGTGCGTCGGTACTACGGGCGGCGCCAGGTGCGGCCGTGCGCGGCCATCATCTCGTCGGCGGAGGACGGACCCCAGGTGCCGGCAGCGTATTCGTCGGGGCGGCCGTTCTCAGCCCAGAAGTCCAGGATCGGATCGAGGATTTCCCAGCTGCGCTCGACTTCGGCGGCGGTGGGGAAGAGGCCGGTTTCGTCGAGAAGCGCGTCGAGGATGAGACGCTCGTAGGCTTCCGGCGATTCTTCGGTGAAGGCTTCGGTGTACGAGAAGTCCATGTTGACGTCGCGGACTTCCAGGGTGGAGCCGGGGACCTTGGAGCCGAAACGGAGCAGGATTCCCTCGTCGGGCTGGACCCTGATGACGAGTGTGTTGGCGCCCAGCTGGCTGGTCAGACCCGGGCCGAACGCTTCGTGGGGAGCCTTTTTGAACACGAGGGCGATCTCGGTGACGCGGCGGCCGAGGCGCTTACCGGTGCGCAGGTAGAACGGTACGCCGGCCCAGCGGCGGGAGTTCACACCGAGGGTGCACGCGGCGTAGGTCTCAGTGGTGGACTCGGGGTCGAACCCGTCTTCTTCGCGGAGGCCGACAACCTGCTCGGATCCCTGCCAGCCGGCGGTGTACTGACCGCGGGCGGTGGTCTCCTCGAAGGGGCCGATCGGCTTTGTGGCGCGCAGGATCTTCAGCTTCTCGTAGCGCAGCTGGCGCGGGGAGAAGGAGACGGGCTCGTCCATGGCGACGAGCGCGAGGAGCTGCAGCAGGTGGTTCTGGATGACGTCGCGTGCAGCGCCGATGCCGTCATAGTAGCCGGCGCGGCCGCCGAGCCCGATGTCCTCGGCCATGGTGATCTGCACATGGTCCACGAATTGGGCGTTCCACAGCGGCTCAAACATCTGGTTGGCGAAGCGCATGGCCAGGATGTTCTGGACAGTTTCCTTGCCCAGGTAGTGGTCGATACGGAAGACGGCGCGCTCTGGGAAGACAGAGTTGATTGTCTCGTTGAGCTCGCGCGCGGTGGCCAAGTTGTGGCCGAAGGGCTTCTCGATGATCACGCGGCGCCACTGTCCGTCCGCTGCCTGCGCCATGCCGGTGCGGTCGAGCTGGTCAATGACGCCTGCGAAGTACTCGGGCGGCACGGACAGGTAGAAGGCCCAGTTGCCGGCGGTGCCGCGGGTGGCATCCATGTGGTCGAGTAGCTCGGCCATGTTGTCGAACGCTTCGTCGTCGTCGAATGCGCCTTGGACGAAGTGCATGCCTTCGGCGAGGCGAGCCCAGACGTGCTCGTCGAAGACGGTGCGTGCTCCTACTTCGACTTGTTCGCGGACGTAGGACTCGAATTCCTCCTTGGACCACGGGCGGCGGCCGAAGCCGACGAGGGTGAAGCCGGCGGGCAGCAGACCACGGTAGGCGAGGTCGTAGATAGCTGGGAGGAGTTTCCGCTTGGCCAGGTCGCCGGTGACGCCGAAGATGACCATGCCGGAGGGGCCTGCAATCCGCGGTAGCCGCCGGTCAGCGTAGGAGCGGAGGGGGTTCTTCCATTCGGGTGCCAGATTCGACACAGGCGGTGGCCTTTCGTCTGGTGGGGGGCGGGACAGTAAGGTGCGCCGCCGCGAAAATACGTCGCGGCCGTTTACCAATTAAGAAGATTAAACCCTAAAAGGACGGCCGCGACGAAGGAATTGGCTATTTCAGATTCTCGAGCATGGAATCGAGCAGTTCCTGCCACGCTTCGACGAACTTGTCGACGCCTTCGCGTTCGAGGACGGCGACGACGTCGTCAAGCTCGATGCCCACTGCTTCGAGCTGCTTGAAGATCTCGCGTGCGTCGTCGGCGGTTCCCGTGAGCGTGTCACCGTGAATGTTGTCGGCGTTGAGGACGGCGTCGATGGTGGGCTCAGGCATCGTGTTGACGGTGTCGGGCCCGGCGAGTTCGGTGACGTACATGTCGGCCGGGTAGTCCGGGTTCTTCACACCGGTGGATGCCCAGAGCGGACGCTGCTTGTTCGCGCCTTCCGGAAGCCCGGAATCGTCGCCGAAGGAGTCGAGGAACAGCTGGTACGCCAGGCGTGCGTTGGCGATGCCGGCCTTTCCCTTGAGCGCGCGCGCCTCGTCGGTGCCGATGGCGTCGAGGCGGTTGTCCACCTCGGTATCCATGCGGGAAACGAAGAAGGACGCCACGGAGTGGATCTTCGATACGTCGTGCCCGTTCGCGGCGGCCTGCTTGATGCCGGCCTTGTAGGCATCGATGACCTGCTGGTAGCGCTCGACGGAGAAGATCAGCGTGACGTTGACGGAGATGCCCTCTGCGAGCGCGTGGGTGATCGCGGGCAGCGACGCGTCGGTCGCCGGGATCTTGATCATCACGTTCGGGCGGTCGACGAGCTCCCACAGTTCCTTGGCGTGGGCGACGGTGCGCTCCTCGTCGTCGGCGTGGCGGGGGTCGACTTCGATGGACACGCGTCCGTCGCGGCCGCCAGTGGCTTCGAAGACGTCGAGGAAGAGGTCGCAGGCATCCTGCACGTCCTTGACGCTCATGGCGTAGACGGCTTCATCGACGCCGATCTGGCCGGCTTTCAGCTCTGTGATCTGCTCGTCGTAGGCGGTGCCGGACGACATGGCTTTGGCGAAGATCGCGGGGTTCGTGGTCACGCCCGAGAGCGTCTTAGCGGCTTTGATCTCTGCGAGGTTGCCGGACACGATGCGGTCGCGCGAGAGGTCGTCGAGCCAGGTGGAGGTGCCGGCTTCGGCGAGGCGGTCAATTGCGGTCATGGGTTTCTCCTTTTCGCTTATCGCTTATCGACGTTTCCCTGCAGCCCTTTACACCCCGTCCCCGCGCACCGGGCCACGCTCCGGGTCGGCTGCGGAGTCGGCGGTGCGGGTACGCACGGAGTCGAGGGACTCGCGTGCGGCTGCGACGACGGCGTCGGTGGTGAAGCCGAAGCGCTCGAAGAGCTCAGCGCCCGGTGCGGAGGCGCCGAAGTGCTCGAGGGAGACGTTGCGGCCCTGGTCGCCGGTGAAGCGGAACCACGGCATGGCCACACCTGCTTCGACGGAGACGCGGGCGAGGACGTCGCGCGGGATGATCTCGTCGATGTAGGAGCGGTCCTGCAGGAGGAACCAGTCCATGGACGGCATGGACACGACGCGGGTGGCGATGCCGTCGGCCTCCAGCACCTTCGCGGCCTCGACAGCGAGCTGAACCTCGGAGCCGGAGCCCATGAGGATCACGTCGGGGGTGCCGGTGGACGCTTCGACAAGGACGTACGCCCCGCGGGCGACACCCTCGAAGGCTTTCTCCTTGGTGCCCTCGAGCACGGGGAGGTTCTGGCGGGACAGGGCGAGCGCCTTCGGCTGCGGGTCAGCTTCGATAGCTGCCTTCCACGCGGCGGACGTTTCGTTGGCGTCAGCCGGGCGGATGACCGCGAGATCCGGGATGGCGCGCAGGGCAGTCAGGGTCTCCACCGGCTGGTGGGTCGGGCCGTCCTCGCCGAGGCCGATGGAGTCGTGGGTGAAGACGTAGTAGCCGTCGATACCCGACAGTGCAGCCACGCGGATGGCGGGGTAGAGGTACTCGGAGAAGATGAGGAAGGTGCCGCCGTAGACGCGGGTGTTGCCGTGCAGGGCGATGCCGTTCATGATCGAGCCCATCGCGTGCTCGCGGATACCGAAGTGCAGGTTGCGGCCGTACGGGTGGGTGGTGAACATGTCGGTGGAGATCGCCTCCGGGCCGAACGACGGTTCACCCTTGATCAGGGTGTTGTTCGAGCCCGCCAGGTCAGCAGAGCCGCCCCACAGCTCCGGCAGGGTCGCGGCGAGTGCCTGGATGGCTGCCTCAGAGGCCTTGCGGGTGGCGATGCCCTTCTCGTCCGGCTCCCACGTCGGCATCTCATCAGCCCAGCCTGCTGGCAGTTCGCGGGCGGCGAGGCGGTCGAAGAGGGACTTGCGGTCGGGGTTGGCGGTAGCCCAGGCGTCGAAAAGCTCCTGCCATTCGCTGTGCGCCTGCGCGCCGCGATCGACGAGCTGGCGGGTGTGCGCGATGACGTTGTCCTCGACCGGGAAGGACGCCTGCGCGTCGAAGCCGAGGACCTCCTTGACTGCCGCGACCTCGTCGGCGCCGAGCGCCGCACCGTGGACAGCGCCGGTGTTCATCATGTTCGGGGCGGGGTAGCCAATGACCGTCTTGACGCGGATCATCGTCGGCTTGCTTGTCTCCGCCTTCGCCTGCTCGACGGCGGCGAGGATGGCCGTGACGTCCTCGCCGGACTCTACGGTGAGCGTCTGCCAGCCGTATGCCTCATAGCGCGCGAGCACGTCCTCGTTGAATGCAATCTGGGTGTCGTCCTCGATGGAGATGCGGTTGTCGTCCCAGAACGCGATCAGGTTGCCCAGCTGCTGGGTGCCGGCGAGCGAGCTGGCTTCGCTGGTCACGCCCTCCTGCAGGTCACCGTCGCCGGCAATGACGTAAATGAAGTGGTCGAACGGGGACTGGCCGGGAGCTGCCTCCGGGTCGAACAGGCCGCGCTCGCGGCGGGCAGCCATGGCCATGCCTACTGCAGACGCCAAGCCCTGGCCGAGCGGACCCGTGGTGATCTCCACACCAGCGGTGTGGTTGTACTCCGGGTGGCCCGGGGTCTTGGAACCCCAGGTGCGCAGAGCCTTCAGGTCCTCGATTTCCAGGCCGAAGCCGCCGAGGTACAGCTGGATGTACTGCGTCAGCGAAGAGTGCCCGTTGGACAGCACGAAGCGGTCGCGGCCCGCCCAGTGCGGGTCAGCTGGGTCGTGGCGCATGACGCGCTGGTAGAGGGTGTACGCCAGCGGGGCGAGGGACATTGCGGTGCCCGGGTGGCCGGAGCCGCAGTTTTCCACGGCGTCGGCAGCCAGGATGCGCACAGTGTCCACGGCGCGGGTGTCTTCTGCGGTCCAGTCCTCCGGATAGCGGGCCACGGTCATGGCCTGCAGCTCGACGGGGAGCGACGCTGCGGCGTCGGAAACGCCGGTCGTCGGCTGGGAAGAGTTATCGGAAGAGGTAGTCACAGTGTCCTCGCTTACCAGTGTGTCGGAGCTAACTAACTCCTTACACACTACTGCCAAAGCTCGGTCGAAGACTGTGGTGGGCCGGGGTCAGCGCGTCGCCTGCCCCGCAGGTGGGCAGAGCTGCAGCAGTGCAAACTCGTCTACACCCCGCCTCCAGCTCAGTCGAGGTAGTCGACGACCTCGACGGGTGTGTAGGTGTTCATGAGGGCGGTGATGTCGGCGCGGGATTGGTCGACGTCGACCCAGGGGAGATGGCGGGCGTCAGCAAGTGGAATGACTTTGTAATGGGACGAGTGGGGCATGCCCACGGTGTAGGTGGGCATGAAACGGATGCGGCCCAGGCTCAAGGTGCCGTCGGCGCGGCGGGTGATGGTGTACTCGCCGATGCCGCCGTACTTGGTTCGCTCGTCGTATTGGCCGTGCAGGAAATTACCGTGGGAGAACCACACGCCGAGCCCGGGTTCATTTTCTGGGTAGCGCTGGAAGGGCTCGAGGATGTGGGGGTGCCCGCCGAGCACGAAGTCGGCGCCGGCGTTGCGGGCGGTGTCGGCGGCGTCGAGCTGCGCCTGGACCGGCAGCGATTCGTACTCTTCGCCGGCGTGGAGGATGACGATGAGGATGTCGACGTCGTCGCGCAGCGCTGTGATGTCGCCGCGCATCAGTTCCGGGTCGATGAGGTTCACGGAGTACTCTTCGCCCGCGGGTACGGGAATGCCGTTCGTGCCGTACGTGTACGCAAGGAACCCGATTTTCAGCCCGTTGCGCTCGATGATTCGCGGCGTCGCACGATCCTGCGGGGAAGCGAAGCTGCCCATGTACAGCATTCCGCGTTCACGCATATTGCTTGTCGACGCCTCAACGCCCCCCCGTCCCCCTATCCATCGAGTGATTGGTGGCGTTGTTGACGATGTCCACACCTGCGCCGTTCAGTGCATCGATAATCTGCGGCGGGGAGTTGAACGCCGGGTAGCCGGACAGCTCGAAGGCCGGCCCCGCGACGGGCACCTCCATGTTGGCGGTGGTGATGTCGGCGTTGCGCATGTATTTCGCCACCGGGGCAAGCATCGGCGCGAAGTCGTAACCTCCTGCCGCCGCGGTGCCGCCTTCCCCTGTGGCGCTTGCTGTCGCATTCATCGCGGCGTTCGTTGCGGCGTCGGTATAGACCTCGCTGTGGATGAGGATGTCGCCGACGGACCGGATCGTCACCGACGCCTCCGTGAAGTGGGGAGCGGGACTTTCCTCAGCGCTGCTCTTCGCTTCATCGACGCGGGAGGTCGCGGAAGCCGGCGCCGAAGCAGCGGGGGAGCCCGGGCTGTGTGCGCTATTGTCGCCGGATCCACCGATGGTGCACCCGGCGAGAACGGCACCAGCCGTCAGAAGGGCAACGGCCGACGCGGCGGGACGAAAGGAGCGGCGCAGAATCATAAGAGATTATTTAACAACGGACCCGCCGGGTTCGCGCGTTAATTTCATGCGGGTGCTGGCGGGGACTAGGATGCGTAGGACGAGAGAACGGGGCGTCGATAAGCGCGGGAACTAATGCGCGCATGGCTGCGACTAGTCCCCAACAAAAAACCGCGCTGAATGAGGAGTTGTGTTGGAGACCGTCAAAGCGTACTTCGCGTTGACTAAGCCGCGGGTCATCGAGCTTTTGCTGGTCGCCGCTATCCCCGCGATGCTGCAAGCTGATCGCGGCGAAGTGCACGTCTGGCTGATTCTGGCGACGCTGTTCGGGGGCTGGATGGGTGCCGCCGCGGCGAACACGTTCAACATGGTCGTCGATTACGACATTGACCAGAAAATGGGCCGTACCCGCGCACGCCCGCTCGTGCGCCACACCGTGACGAAGGAACGCGCCCGCATCTTCGCGTGGGCGTTGCTCGTGCTATCCGTGCTGTGGCTTGGGTTAGTGTGCCGTTCGTGGCTCGCGGCGTTCTTCATCGTCCTGACCAACTGGTTCTACATTTTCGTCTACACGAAGTGGCTCAAGCGCAAGACGTGGCAGAACGTGATTTGGGGCGGCGCGGCCGGCTGCATGCCAGTCCTCGTCGGCTGGGCAGTGATCCGCGGCCACGTCATCGACGGCAGCGCCGACCAGTGGTGGCAGGCGATTGTGCTGTTCATGATCATCTTCTTCTGGACACCGCCGCACACCTGGGCCTTGGCGATGAAGTACCGCGACGACTACGAGCGCGCCGAAGTGCCGATGCTCCCCGTCGTGGCAACGCCAGAGGCCACCACCCGCCAGATTGTTCTGTACTCCTGGCTGACCGTGATCACATCGCTGCTGCTCGTTCCCGCTGCGTCGTGGGTGTACTTCGCTGTGGCGCTGCTGTCCGGCGGCGCATTCTTGGTCATGGCGACGCGCTTGCACGCCGGCGTGAAAGCGGGTGGCGATGTCAAACCGCTCAAGCTGTTCATTTTGTCGAACAACTACTTGGCGGCGTTGTTCCTCGGCCTGTCCGTGGACGCTGTCTTCGGGCTGGAGACGCTAGGCGAGATCGTCGGTGGCGGGCTAGTCGGTTAGAAGCTGCGCCGCGCAGATGCACCCACGGGGGCGGGGTGCAATGAGCCCCCGGGCTGTTAATCACCGCTAGGCGCAGCTAGGCCCTGCTAGTCGGCGACCTTAAGCACGATCGATCCGGTCGTCTTACGGCCTTGAAGATCTTTGTGGGCCTGGGCAGCGTGAGAAAGCGCGTACGGCTCCTGGACGCGGAGGGTGAGCGTTCCGTCGTCCACTGCGCGGACCACGGCCTGCGCGCGCATCCGGAATTCGTCGTCAGTGGCGGTGTAGGCGCCGATGGATGGGCGGGTCAGGAAGATCGATCCGTGGGTGTTGAGTAGCTGCGGGTCGATCGGGTCCACCGGGCCTGAAGCCGCGCCGAAGAGGCAGACGAGGCCGCGGGGGCGCACGGCTTCCAGCGACTCACCGAAGGTGTCTTTGCCCACTCCGTCGTAGACAACGTCCACACCGCGGCCGCCGTTGCGGCGGCGGACCATCTCCGCGAGGTCGTCGCTGTAGCGGAACACCTCGGTGGCGCCGGCATCGTAGGCCAGCTTTTCTTTTTCGTCGGTGGAGACAACGGAGTACACCGTCGCACCCTGCGCCGCTGCGAGCTGGGTGAGCAGCAGCCCCACACCGCCGGCACCGGCGGTAATGAGCAGCGTGTCGCCCTCTTTCGTGTCGCGGACGCCGTAGAGGAGGTAGTGCGCGGTGATTCCCTGCAAGAACATGGTCGCCGCAACGCTCGCCGGGATCGAGTCCGGCACTGCCACAAGGCGGTTGCGGTCGACGCACACGTACTCCGCGTACGAGCCGGGTGCGGAGTCCCAGGCAACGACAGTGCCGGGAGCGATCTCGCCGGTTGGATCCTCCACGACTTCGCCACAGCCTTCGAGTCCGGGAATGAACGGGAGCTCCGAGTGGTAGATCCCCTCGCGGTAGTAGGTGTCGATGTAGTTGACACCCGCGTAGGCGACCTTGACCAGCACTTGGTCGGGGGAGGGGGTGGGCGCGGGGACGTCCGCAAGTACTAGGACGTCAGGTCCGCCGTTCTCGGTGATCTGGATAGCCTTCATACCCACCCAGGCTACGCGTTCAGCGGGGCCCGGTCCCGCGCTTTACGACGTCGCGGTGTTGTATTGGTGCGGTTCAAGCAGCGGCAGCCGGCGGTTGCCGTGGCTGAACAGGAACGCGGTGAACGCGACGACCACACCGGACATGAGGATGTGTAGCGGCACGGTCCAGCGGGGGACACCGAGGTAGAACTGGCCGACGCCGATGGCCCACTGGACCACGATCATGGCGACGAGCACCAGGGACGTGTTGAATGCGTCTTTCGGGGCGTTGTTGCGCCGCAGGATGTACACGGACAGCAGCGTGAACGCGAGGTAGATGTACATGCATGCGGCGTGGACGTAGGCGAGCGTGCGGGTGGGCAGCTCGAGGCGTCCCTCCATGCCTGCTGCGGCGTCGCCGGCGTGGGGGCCGGATCCGGTGACCATGGTGCCGGTGACAAGGACGAGGCACAGGGCGACCGCGGCGGCTACGACGAGCCAGCGTGCGGTCGGGGAGTACCGGCGGGTGGGGGCGACATCGTCGGGTTCCGCGATGCGCATGTAGAGCACAGCCGCGACAAACACGAGGATCATCGAAGGCAGGAAGTGGATCGCCACGGACCACCAGCGCAGGTCGAGCAGGACCGAGATTCCACCGATGATGGCCTGGACCACGACTCCGAGTCCGGAGATGACTGAAAGCGCAATGATTTCTTGACGACGATTCGCCCGCAGCACCGCCACGAACAGCACGATCGTCGCGGCAGCCACGACGAAAGTCAGGGTGCGGTTGCCGAATTCGATGAGCTGGTGCACCCACGGGTTCGCGCCCGGGACAGGGAAGAGCGAACCTTCGTGGCACAACGGCCACGTGTCGCAGCCGAGGCCGGAGCCGGTGACGCGGACCAACGAGCCAGTAAAGGTGATGCCCGCCTGCGCGATGAGGACGATGAGGGCGAGGATGCGCTGGGTTTTCAGCGTCGGCACACTTTTCAGACGCTCGCCGAAACTGCGGGAGTCGGCGGGCTGAGTAGAAGTCGAGGTGCTCACGGTCAGATCGTGCCTTTCACGTGATTGTGGTCGAGTATGAGCGAGTGTTTCTGCGGTCCGGTCATCTTATCCGTCGAATCTGAACCACCGGATAGTTCCCGCGACGGCGAAAACGGCCCACCCGATGAGGGACAGCCATGCCCAAGGGTGGATGGTGGCGGCGAGGGCACCGTCCATAGCATCGGCGAGCGCGACCGAGGGAACGAGGTCCCACACGCCCGGGGTGCCCAGATTGCCGGAATACACCACCCAGCCCAAAACAGCGAGCATGACCAGCCAGATGAAGTTGGCGCAGGCGAGGACGATCTCGGAGGACTGGGTCCCTCCGAGCAGCAAACCCAAGGCGGTGAAGGTGGTGACACCGGCGAGCAAAGTCATAAACCCGAGGACAGCACCGCCCGCAGAGACTCGCCAACCAAGGACGAGGGCGATTCCACCGAGCACCACGATTTGGACCAGCACAGTCGCTAGAACCCCCAGCACCTTGCCAGCGATGATCGTCCACGCGGGAACACCGGAGGCGCCGGTGCGTTTCAATGCGCCGTATCTGCGGTCGAAAGCCAGGGAGATCGCTTGCCCTGTGAAGCCGGCGGACGCAGCGGCGATAGAGAAAACCATGGTGACGATCTGCTCCAAGCTGGTCTGCTCACCGAGCACCGGCACCAGCGCCGCACCGATCAGGATGGCCGCGGGGATGAGTAGGTTCACGAGGATTTGTTCGCCGTGGCGCAGCAAGAGAAGAGCTTCGATGCGGCCCTGCGCAGCGATCATTCGCGTGGCGCTAGAGCGTTGTGGTGCCGGGGTGAACGTGCCCGGCGCGAATTTCTCAGCAGTAGTGCTCATATGAATCAAGGCCTCAATTCCCGGCCGGTGAGATCAAGGAAGACGTCCTCGAGGGTGCGGTGGTGTAGACCGAGTTCCTTGATCAGGACGTTCTGCCGTGCAGCTTCGGAGGCGATCGCGGCTATAGCCTGCGGGTCGCCGGCGGAGTGTAGGCGGTAGGTGAGGGGGGTGTCGTCGATAAGCGATGCTTCGGCGGGGACCGCCGTGAGGTCGAGCGGACGGTCGGTGCGGATGTGCAGGGCGGGGTGGTCGCCGGTGTCCGTGAGCTCTTGCGGCGAGCCCGATGCGACAACGGAACCGCGGTCGATGATGACCACGTTGTCGGCGAGGCGTTCCGCTTCGTCCATGAGGTGGGTGGTCAGGATGACTGTGACGCCGTCGCGTTTGAGAGCTTCGACGAGCCCCCAGACTGCGTGGCGGGATTGCGCGTCCATGCCGGCTGTCGGTTCGTCGAGGAAGACGAGCTCGGGCCGGCCGATCAATGCCAGCGCGAGCGAAAGACGCTGCTGCTGGCCTCCCGACAAGCGGCGGTACGTTGTCTTTGCCACCTTGTTCAGGCCGAGGATGTCCATGAGCCACGACGGATCGAGTGGATGCGCGTTGTAGGAAGCGGTCAATTCGAGCATTTCCTTGACACGGATACCGGAATAGGAACCGCCGCCTTGGAGCATGATTCCGATCCGTTTGCGGACTTGCTCGCCTTCGCGCTGCGGATCCATTCCCAAGACAGAAATCGAGCCGCTTGTTGGGGCAGTGAAGCCCTCGCACATCTCAATGGTCGTGGTCTTACCGGCACCGTTGGGGCCCAGCAACGCGAGGACCTCGCCGCGGCGCGCGGTGAATGACAGGTGGTCGACAGCGGTCGTGGACCCGAAGGTCTTGACCACGTCGTGGAGCTCGAGCGCCGCTGACGACCCTGCCGCGGTAGTCTCGCGCGGCACCGAGTGGCTGGCTGAGCCTGTGGATCGTGCAAGTTTCATCGCGCTTAGTGTAGAACTTTTTTACTACGAATCCGGAACCACGCCCATGCACAGGCACCGATAACGAGGACTGCGAGCAGAGCATTGACGTAAATTGTCGCCACCGCCGCCGGAGGGAGCGCGAGCCCGCGGGGGAGCACGGTGAAGCTGAAGAGCGCGCAGTAGGCGGCTGTACCAGCGCGGAAGAAGGTGCGGTTAGCCCAGCCAGCCAGCGGCATGATGCCCCACAGGGGATACCAGGGGTGGACGACAGGGAAAAGGAAGACAAGCACGAGCGTGGACACGCCGAGCCCCCCAACGGGGTGAATCGTGCCTTTGTACGTCGCCCACAGCATGCGCACGACGAAGCCGGCGGCGATGAGCAGCCCGCACGTCCTAGTCACGACAAGCGCAGCCTCCGAGTGGTCGCCGAGACCGAGCAGCTGGCCGATGAACGCGGAGATCACGCCGATATCGGTGGTGAGCGATAGCCAGCTGCGGATCGTTGCGGCACCGCCTTGTCCCGTCACCCACCCGAGCCCGATCCCGGTGATGGCGGTGGCGGCGGCAACGGATGCGATCATCACCGTTGACTGGACCGCTACGGCGCGCGCAATTCCGAGGATGCCGCCCCAGTGGCGCGCAAGTGCCATCCCGACGAAGCCGAGAGCCAGGAAACCGGTCACTTTGACCATTCCCGCGCAGCTGATCAAAACCCCGGACGCAATAAGCAGGCCCCAACCCGCTGCGGCATCCAGCCGGTCGACACCGCGCAAACCCAGTTCGAGACCCACGAGCAGAATGCCCATCATCACGGCCTCGTTGTGAATTCCACCAATGAGGTGCAGCACAACCAGCGGGTTGAGCACCCCCAGCCAGACAGCGGCGGAACGATTGACACCGCAGCGGCGCGCTAAGGCGACGATCGCCCACGCTGCCGCTGCCACGCCCAGCAGTGACACGAGACGGTGGCAGATCACGCCCCAGAAGATCGAGGACCCCGTGATCTGCGCGATCACTTTAGCGATTCCGAGAGCCACGGGGCCGTATGGCGAGGGCGATTCCGCCCAAATGAACGGCACGCTGCGCGCGAGCGGGTCTTCGTGGCCGAGGAGCTCGACAGGTCCGGCCGCGTACGGGTCCATCCCGCGCTCAACGATCGCGCCTTGCGCGAGATAGGAATAAATGTCCTGCGTGAACAGCGGGGCGGTGAAGATGAGCGGAAGGATCCATGCGCCGAATGTGCGCAGCAAAGTCGGCACCCCGACGCGGGCTGGCCCGCCACCCGCACCGACGAACACGGCCATGAGCAGCCAGGCCACAACGAGGAAGACGACGCCTACGAGCACCACGCTTGACGACGCCAACATCATCCTCCCCATCCACGCCCCCAATGGGAGCGACGTGAAGGAGGTGGCGGACGCGTCGACCACCGGTAAGGCGCCGCCCCCGAGCCCGCCGAGCGCGATGAGGAGGGTGCCCATGAGCCCTAGAACACGCAGCACCTCGAAGCGGTTCCGCTCACGCATAGAGGGAGCAGCGGAAGGTGGCGAGATCGGGGACGACCCGCCGAGCGAACCGGCGTGAAGCTCCGCGGAGCGGGAACCGGGCCGGCCGAAGCGGGGGAGCTCTCTGGTGACGGACACAACGCGTGAGCGGCCGCGACTGCGCTGAGCGGCGTCACCCGGGGCCGTTGCGGCCAGGGCTGAGTTGTCTGCGCGGGGCTCCGAATTCACAGACGTAGTGTACAAAACCCGTGAGTAACCGGGCTGGAAGGTGACTGCCCGCGCCGCGGGGCGGACAGGGGCTAAGAGTGCAACGGCACCCTTGAAGAAAGACGGAAATTAACGCACACTAGTGTTGTCTAAAGGTTGTGGGACCCCGCGCAAGAGCGGGCCAACGGCGCATTCTGAAGGAAAGGGCAGGGCAATAGTAATGGCAGGTGCTCAACGGTCGACCGAAGGTCAGACCCGCAGGCGCATCATGTCGTGCATGCTCCAGTCCGGCCCGGCGACGGCGGCCGGCCTCGCGGAGAAAGTGGGTCTCTCACCTGCCGGTGTACGCCGGCACATAGACAAGTTGCTCGATTCCGAGCTAGTGGAGGCATGCGACGCTCCAGCCCAGTCGCCCGCGGGGAAGCCCGCGCGGGGACGGCCAGCCCAGCACTACCGTCTCACGGACAGCGGCCGCGACCGCTTCGGCAACGGCTACGACGAGCTCGCACTCGCCGCCTTTGCCGAAGTAGAAGAACTCGGTGGCCGCGAAGCCGTGAAGCGGCTCGCGCGCAAGCGGGCGGAGCGGATGCTGGGGGTGGCGGGGGACGTCGATAAGCGGAAAACCCGTGGTGCCGAGGATGTGACTGAGGCCGCGAACCACGTCGCGGACGCTTTCGCAGCCCATGGTTACGCCGCTGAAATGAACCACGTAGGCTCGGGTCTGCAACTGTGCCAGCATCACTGCCCGGTCCATGCGGTCGCGGCCGAATACCCGGAAATCTGTGAAGCTGAACATGAGTTAATTGCGGAGCTGGTGGGCTCAACTGTCGCCCCGTTGGCACTGATCGCGAACGGAGACGGCGTGTGCACGACGCACATCAGCCTCGCAAGGAGCACCCAAGCTGGAGGAACCACAATGCGAAAGGAGCGGAGACGATGACTAGTACGACTCCCGCACCCGGCCTGGAAAAGCCGATGAACGACGACGAGATCATTGAGTCCATGGGCCCGTACAACTACGGGTGGCACGACTCTGACGAGGCAGGTTCCGCTGCCCGCCGCGGTCTCGACGAGGATGTTGTGCGCACCATCTCCGAGGCCAAGAATGAGCCGGAGTGGATGCTCGAGCAGCGCTTGAAGGCACTGGACATCTACAACAAGAAGCCCCTGCCGAACTGGGGTCCGGACCTGTCCGGCATCGACTTCGACCAGATCAAGTACTTCGTCCGCTCCACCGAGAAGCAGGCGACGAGCTGGGAAGACCTGCCGGAAGACATCAAGAACACCTACGACAAGCTGGGCATCCCGGAGGCCGAGAAGCAGCGCCTCGTCGCTGGTGTGGCCGCCCAGTACGAGTCCGAGGTGGTCTACCACAAGATCCGCGAGGACCTTGAGGAGCAGGGCGTGATCTTCGTGGACACCGACACGGGTCTGCGCGAGTACCCCGAGCTGTTCAAGGAGTACTTCGGCTCCGTCGTCCCGGCCGGCGACAACAAGTTCTCCGCCCTGAACGCGGCTGTGTGGTCCGGCGGCTCCTTCATCTACGTGCCCAAGGGCGTTCACGTGGAGATCCCGCTGCAGGCTTACTTCCGCATCAACACCGAGAACATGGGCCAGTTCGAGCGCACCCTGATCGTCGTCGACGAGGACGCTTACGTCCACTACGTCGAGGGCTGCACCGCGCCGATCTACCAGTCCGACTCGCTGCACGCGGCCGTGGTGGAGATCATCGTGAAGAAGAACGCGCGCTGCCGCTACACCACGATCCAGAACTGGTCCAACAACGTGTACAACTTGGTCACCCAGCGTGCCCGCGCCGAGGAAGGCGCCACAATGGAGTGGGTCGACGGCAACATCGGCTCCAAGGTGAACATGAAGTACCCGGCTGTCTGGATGACCGGCCCGAACGCCCGCGGCGAGGTGCTGTCCGCTCAGTTCTGCGGCGAGGGCCAGACCCAGGACACCGGTGCGAAGGTCGTCCACATGGCGCCGAACACCTCCTCCAACATTGTGTCCAAGTCTGTCTCCCGCAACGGCGGCCGTGCGGCGTACCGCGGTCTGGTGCAGATCAACGCCAACGCGAAGAACTCCACCTCCAACATCGAGTGCGACGCTCTGCTGGTGGACAACATCTCCCGCACGGACACCTACCCGTACAACGACATCCGCAACGACCACGTGACCCTGGGCCACGAGGCGAAGGTGTCCAAGGTGAGCGAGGAGCAGCTGTTCTACCTCATGTCCCGCGGCATCTCTGAGGAAGACGCGATGGCGATGATCGTCCGCGGCTTCATCGAGCCGATTGCTAAGGAGCTCCCGATGGAGTACGCGCTGGAGCTCAACCGCCTCATTGAACTGCAGATGGAAGGATCGGTGGGTTAATTGACCGAGACCGTAGCTAAGAAGGAGCGCGTGGGTAACGCGACCTTCCACGACAACAAGGGCGACCTGTTCGCCTCGTACGACGTCAACGACTTCGACGTTCCGCAGGGCCGCGACGAGGTCTGGCGTTTCGTGTCGCTGCGCCGTCTGCGCGGCCTGCACAACGGCAAGTTCGCCGAGCAGACCGACGCGAAGGTGGACGTGAAGGCACCTTCTGAGGTCACCGTCGAGGAGGTTTCGCGTGACGACGACCGCCTGAAGGCCGTCACCGCCCCCACCGACCGCATCGCCGCGCAGGCGTGGACCTCCATGCCCAGCGCGACCGTTGTGACCGTCCCGGCCAACGCCGAACTGTCTGAGCCCGTGGTGATCACCACCACCGGTGCCGGCGACGACGCCACCACCTTCGCGGGCGTCCACGTCGAAGTGGGGCAGTCCGCCACCGCCACCGTGATCGTCCAGTACACCGGCTCCGGCACACACGCCGACAACGTCAACTTCGTCATCGGCGATAACGCCCACGTCAACGTCATCGTCGACGAGGAGTGGAACAATGACGCCGTGCATGTGGGTGCCCAGAGCATCGTTGTCGGCCGCGATGCTGTCCTGCGCCACACCGTGGCCACCTTCGGCGGCGAGGTTGTCCGCAACACCCCGCGCGTGAAGTACGCGGGTTCCGGCGGCGACGTCGAGCTGACCGGTGTGTACTACGCCGACGACGGCCAGTACATCGAGAACCGTCTGTTGGTGGACCACAACCACCCGTACTGCCGCTCCAACGTGCTGTACAAGGGCGCGCTGCAGGGCGACAAGGACTCCAAGCTGCCCGACGCCCGCACCTGCTGGGTCGGCGACGTGCTCATCCGCTCCAACGCGTCCGGCACCGACACCTACGAGGCGAACCGCAACATCGTTCTCACCGACGGTGCTCGCGCTGACGCAATCCCGAACCTGGAGATTGAGACCGGCGACATCCCGGGTGCGGGCCACGCCGCGACGGTCGGCCGTTTCGACGAGGAGCAGCTGTTCTATCTCAAGTCCCGCGGTATTCCCGACGGCGAGGCACGCCGCCTCATCGTCCGCGGCTTCTTCAACGAGGTGCTCAACCGCATCCCGGTCGAGTCCGTGCGCGAAGAGCTGATCAACCGTGTGTCCGGCGAGCTCGAGCAGGTCAACCTGTAGGGCCCTGGCCAAGGCAATAACCTTTTAAGACGAAAGAGAAACGAGTTCTATGTCTACTCTGGAAATCAAGAACCTCCACGCCTCGGTCCTCCCGCTCGAGGAAGGCCAGGATCCCACCCCGATCCTCAAGGGCGTCAACCTGACCATCAACTCCGGCGAGACCCACGCCATCATGGGCCCGAACGGCTCCGGCAAGTCCACGCTGGCCTACACGCTGTCCGGCCACCCGTCCTACGAGGTGACCGAGGGTGAGGTGCTTCTCGACGGCGAGAACATCCTCGAGATGGAAGTCGACGAGCGCGCACGTGCCGGCCTCTTCCTGGCCATGCAGTACCCGGTTGAGGTGCCGGGTGTGTCCTCCTCCAACTTCATGCGCTCCGCTGTCACCGCCGTCCGCGGCGAGGCACCAAAGCTTCGCGAATGGGTGCAGGAGCTCAACCAAGTGCGCGACGAGCTGAAGATCGACCCGTCGTTCAGCGAGCGCTCCGTCAACGAGGGCTTCTCCGGCGGCGAGAAGAAGCGCCACGAGGTCATGCAGCTGTCCCTGATGAAGCCGAAGTTCGCCGTCATGGACGAGACCGACTCCGGCCTCGACGTCGACGCGTTGCGCATCGTCTCTGAGGGCATCAACCGCTACCAGGACGAGACCAACGGCGGCATCCTCATGATCACCCACTACCAGCGCATCCTGAACTACGTGAAGCCGGATCACGTGCACATCTTCGCTGACGGCGTGATCAAGCACTCCGGCGGTTTCGAGCTGGCTGAGAAGCTCGAGGCCGAGGGTTACGAAGCATTCGTTTAAACCCTCCACAACGGCCGGCCTCACCATACGCCGGCCGTTTTTGTATCCCATCCGCAACCGAAACAAACGAGACGAAAACCGAGCTCATGACGCAGTACGTGAACACCGACGGAACACTGAACACCGACGCTATCCGCGCGGAGTTTCCCATTCTCCAGCGCACCGTGCGGGAGGACATTCCCTTGGTCTACCTGGATTCCGGCGCCACGTCACAGCGCCCTGAGCGAGTCTGGCGCGCGGAGGAGGAGTTCGTGTTGAACACCTTCGCGCCCGTCCACCGCGGCGCGTACCAGCTCGCGGAGGAGGCGACCGACGCGTACGAGTCGGCGCGCGAGAAAATCGCCCGTTTCGTCGGGGCGGAGGGGCACGAAATCGCGTTCACAAAGAACGCGACCGAAGCGCTCAACCTCGTGGCATACACGCTTGGCGACGACCGCGCGGGCGACCTCCAAGTCCGCGAAGGCGACACCATCGTGATCACGGAATTGGAGCACCACGCAAACCTCGTTCCCTGGCAGGAGCTGGCCCGCCGCACCGGTGCCACGCTGAAGTGGTACAGCCTGACCGAGGACGGCCGCATCGACCTCGACTCGCTGGAGCTGGACGAGACTGTCAAGGTGGTCGCCTTCACTCACCAGTCCAACGTCACGGGAGCAATCCCGGATGTTGCCGAGATCGTCCGCCGCGCAAAGGCCGTCGGCGCGGTCACGGTGCTCGATGCCTGCCAATCAGTTCCGCACCAGCCGGTCGACTTCCACGCGCTCGACGTAGATTTCGCCGGGTTCTCCGGCCACAAGATGTGCGGCCCGTCCGGTGTGGGCGTGGTCTACGGCAAGGGTTCGCTCCTCGATCAGCTGCCGCCTTTCCTTACCGGCGGATCCATGATCGAGGTGGTGCGGATGGAGGAGTCCACCTTCGCTCCCGCGCCGCAACGATTTGAGGCTGGCACCCAGATGACCAGCCAGGTTGTCGGGCTAGGGGCAGCAGTGGACTTCCTGAATGAGATCGGAATGGAGAATATCGCCGCGCACGAGCACGAGCTCACCGCGTACGCACTTGAGCGCATGAAGGAGATCGGGGGACTGTGTATCGCCGGCCCGCAGACCGCCGACTCGCGCGGTGGAGCGATCTCTTTCGTCGTGGACGGCATCCACCCTCACGACCTCGGCCAGGTGCTGGATTCCAAGGGCGTGTGCATCCGCGTCGGCCACCACTGCGCGTGGCCCGCACACCGCGGCCTCGATGCTCAGTCCACTGCCCGCGCCAGCTTCTACCTCTACAACACGAAGGAAGAAATCGACGCGCTAGTCGACGGGATCCACGCCGCCAAGGAATTCTTCGGCGCCTAGCGCCGTTGCACCGAGGGTAAAACCGGAACTTGACAACGCCAATCGGCCAACAAACGCCCAAGTAGAGAAAGAAGAGCATGAACCTAGAGTCGATGTACCAAGAGGTCATCCTCGACCACTACAAGAACCCGCAGAATGCGGGCCTGCGCCACCCCTACGAGGCGGAGGTGCACCACGTCAACCCGTCCTGCGGCGACGAGCTCACACTCCGGGTCCACCTGTCCGAGGACGGGAACACCGTCGAGGACATCTCGTATGAGGCGGAGGGGTGCTCGATCTCGCAGGCGTCGACAAGCGTGCTCACCGAAGAAGTGATCGGGCTGCCGGTCGCTGAGGCGATGAAGAAGCTCGACGCCTTCGAGGACATGATCACCTCGAAGGGTGAGAAGGAAGGCGATGCTGGCCTGATCGGCGACGGTATCGCCTTTGCCGGCGTGGCTAAATTCCCGGCCCGCGTGAAGTGCGCGCTACTCGGGTGGAAGGCGTTCCAGGCGGCGACGAGCGACGCGATCACGAACCTCGAGAACAACTAGGAGTTACTCATGGACACCGACAACACGTACAACAACGCCGTCGACGAGAACGGCGAACTCGCGCCCACCGACACTGCCACCGCGCAGGCCGCGCAGGATGCCCAGGATGCGTCGGGCTTTTCCAGCTCCTCAAGCTTTGAAGGCCCCGGCGAGCGCCCCGAGCAGACCGAGAAGCAGATCCAGCTCGCCGCGGATGTGGCCGAGTACCTCCACGACGTGATCGACCCGGAGCTGGGCATCAACGTCGTCGACCTCGGCCTCGTCTACGACATCTGGATTGAGGAGGAAGGGGAGAAGAACCGCGCCGTGATCAACATGACGCTGACCTCCCCGGCGTGCCCGCTCACCGAAGTGATCGAGGAGCAGGCAGAGCAGGCTGCCGTCGGCTCCGGCACCGTCGACGCGATCACGCTCAACTGGGTCTGGATGCCGCCGTGGGGGCCGCACATGATCACCGAGGAGGGCCGCGAGCAGCTGCGCGCCCTCGGCTTCGCGGTGTAGGACAACCGCCTCAGCGCTTCACAGGATGCTGCAGAAACTGTTGCATTCGGTGAAGCGCGTTCTCTATGCTTTAGCCATGACTGCTTCCACCACCCGCAAATCAGTGGCCCTGACGCCCGAAGATCTGGACGTCGTTCAGCGTCTGCGCGAGGCGGGCAGCCCAGAACGCGAATATTTGGAAAACGCCCTCGGCCAGATGCCTGCCAACCTTTCGGAGTCCCAGGCGATTGCCGAGCTTGTGGCGCTGGGCGCACGCTCGGTGAGAGAGCGGGCCTTGGATTCCGCCTACGAGGCGTACGCCCAGCAGCTGCTCGAGGAGGAGGTCTCGTACAAGGACGCGACCCGCGCCCGCCGTAAACTTCGCGCAGATCGACGTGAACAGGCTCAGCAATGATCTTTCTGCGGGGGCAAATTTATTGGCTGGACCTCGGTTATGGGGAGAAGCCATGGCTCGTGGTGTCGAACAACTCGCGTAACCGGGCGTTGGGGAGTGCGCTCGTTGCGCGCGTGACCACCACACCTAAACCACCGCTGCCGAGCATTGTGGAGCTCGAGGCAGGAGACCCTCTGGTTGGTTCGGTCATCTGCGACGATTTAGAGACCATTTACCTCGATGATGACCCGCGTTTCGGTGGAGCGGTCACCCTGCCGACGCTTAGAAAGATCAATGCCGCGCTGCTCGTGGCGCTCGGGTTAGCCACGTGACCGCTTCGTGGGCAGCGTGTCTGCGGCGGTACACTGACCGGTTGTGATTGTCACCAACGACCTCGAAGTCCGTGTCGGCGCCCGCACTTTGCTGAACGCCCCTGGCCAGCACCTCCGCGTGCAGGCGGGCGACCGCATCGGGCTCGTCGGCCGCAATGGTGCCGGCAAGACCACCACGATGCGCATCCTGGCGGGGGAGACGGAGCCTTACGGGGGATCGGTGACGCGCTCCGGGGATATCGGCTACCTGCCGCAGGATTCCCGTGAGGGCAATATCGAGCAGACTGCGCGCGACCGTGTTCTCTCGGCGAGAGGCCTCGACCAGATCCGTTCCTCCATGGAGCGGCAGCAGGAGATCATGGAGGTCGAGGACGGATCGAAGCGCGACGCGGCGATCTCGAAGTATTCCCGCCTCGAGGAACGGTTCCAGGCCCTCGGGGGATACGAAGCCGATGCCGAGGCCGCACAGATCTGCGACAACCTCGGTTTGCCCGAGCGCGTCCTCGACCAGCAGCTGAAAACGCTCTCGGGTGGCCAGCGCCGCCGCGTCGAGCTCGCCCAGATTCTGTTTGCCGCCAACGACGGCGCCGGCAAGTCGACGACAACACTGCTTCTCGACGAGCCCACTAACCACCTCGACGCCGACTCCATCACCTGGTTGCGGGACTTCCTGTCCAAGCACGAAGGCGGACTGATCATGATCTCCCACGACGTCGAGCTCCTCGATGCCGTGTGCAACAAAGTCTGGTTCCTCGACGCTGTCCGCGGTGAAGCCGACGTGTACAACATGGGCTTTTCCAAGTACAAGGATGCCCGCGCCGAGGACGAGGCGCGCCGCCGCCGCGAGCGCGCGAACGCGGAGAAAAAGGCATCCGCCCTGCAGAAGCAGGCCGCGAAACTCGGAGCGAAAGCCACTAAGGCAGCAGCCGCCAAGCAGATGCTCGCCCGCGCCGACCGCATGATGAACGAGCTGGATGAGGTGCGGGTGGCGGACAAGGTGGCGTCGATTAGCTTCCCCGAGCCCGCGCCGTGCGGTAAGACCCCGCTGTTTGGTAAGGGGCTGACGAAGATGTACGGCTCACTGGAAGTCTTCGCGGGCGTGGACCTTGCCATCGACAAAGGTTCGCGCGTGGTCGTGCTGGGTACCAACGGCGCAGGCAAGACGACGCTGCTCAAACTCCTCGCCGGAGTGGAGCGCACCGACGGGGAGGGCGGCCTGGTCACGGGCCACGGCCTCAAACTCGGGTATTTCGCGCAGGAGCACGACACGATCGACGGCTCCAAGTCCGTGTGGGAGAACACCATCGAGGCCTGCCCCGACGCCGGACAGCAAGACTTGCGCGGGTTGCTCGGCGCGTTCATGTTCAGTGGCGACAAGCTCGAGCAACCCGCCGGCACACTGTCCGGCGGCGAGAAGACGCGCCTCGCCCTAGCCACGCTCGTCTCCTCCCGCGCCAACGTGCTGCTTCTCGACGAGCCCACCAATAACCTTGACCCCCAGTCCCGCGAACAGGTCCTCGATGCGTTGAAGACCTACACCGGCGCCGTCGTCCTAGTCACCCACGATCCGGGCGCTGTGCGTGCTCTCGAGCCGGAACGCGTGATCATCATGCCCGAAGGCGACGAGGACATGTGGAGCGACGAATACATGGAGATCGTGGAGCTCGCGTAGGGCGGGCTCCCGCACTGCGCGCGTGCCCGGCCGGTGCTAGTTTAAGGCCGTGGCGACATCGAAAAACAGCAGCGTAACCCGCGGATCTTCCATTCACGCTGGATCCCCGGTGTCTCGGCGGGCTTTCTTGATGGGGTCGGCGGTTGCGGGGGCGTCGATAAGCATTGGCGTCGGGGAAGCATCCGCGCAGTCGAGTTCCTCCCGGCGGCACGCCGAGTTGTACGCGGCCGATCTGCACATTGTCACAATCACCGATACGTCGGTGACAATCGCATGGATGACGTACGCGAAACGGCACTTCCCGTATTTCACCGAGCAAGATGCCGTGCCCGCTGATTCCGAGGTCCGCATAAGTCGGGCAGACCTTCCGGACGGCAGCGCTCAGGTGCACTACGACGCCTCGCCCACGGGGTACCACCAGATGCGAATCGGCGGGCTGGTGCCCGGAACCACCTACCGCTTCGAAGCCCGCAGCAACGGGGTACGAGCCGTCCCGAACTACTTTGCGACGAAGCTGATCGACCCGATGACGCGCGACGGCTTCTTCACTACTCTGACCCGTCCACCTGGGGACTATGTGCAGACTGTAGCGGTGCTCAATGACACCCATGTCGGATTGGGCGAGCACCTCGTTGTAGGTACGGACGAAACGCCGTACAGCTATTTCATGCTCGAGGACGAGCTCGCCGAAATCAAGGCCGCCGCCCCCTCGATCCTCTTAGTCAACGGCGACCTCACTTCGGAGGCACGCCCGCATGAGCTGAGGAAAGCGAAAGAGATCCTTGACGGGTATGGACGTGAGAAGGTCGATTATTTCCTCACCCGCGGGAACCACGACCGGCCGCACCGAGCGAGCGAGGATCCACGCGCCGCATACGAGACGGGGACACTTTTACCCAAGGAGCTCGAGGCGAGTTCCGGATCCTCTGCGTCCGAACCGTTCTACGACAACGTCATCGACTACTTCGATCTCCCATACCAGCAGATGTGGGTGACCCGTCGAGGCAACCTGCGCATCGTCGGGCTGGATTCGTCGATGGCCGAAAACTCGGCCGGAGGCACGATCCGCCCCTCCCAGATGGAAGCGTTCCGCGCAGAGATGGCTTCAGATCCCAGCGTGCCGACGATCGTCATGTCCCACCACCCGCTTTCACTTGAACAAGCAGCCACGGCTTGGGGCTCGCGCCCATTCCTCATGGATAAGCGCAGCGCTACCCAGGTGGAGCACATTGAAGCGTCAGCTCAAGGTGCGTTCCTGCACCTTGGCGGGCACACGCACCGCGGGCGGCGCAGCCGGGGCCACATTGCCACGAACGTCGACTTCCTGGAAACCCCGGCGAGCGGTGAGTTCCCTAACGTCTACACCCTGATTGACCTGTACACCGGCGGCTACATGGTCACCAGCCACCGGCCGGATACCGCCCGCGTCCGCGGCCGCATGGTTCCCGAACGTTGGTCGTCCCACGGTGTGCTGCCGGAGGGAACCCTCTACCGCACTGACAACCGGAACTTCACGGTGGTGCGCGACCTATCGGGTCTCATCTAACGCGGGGCTTGTTAGCGTCGGTAGCGCGCCGCGAAATTAGCCAGGATCTGGTTGTTAGCCGTGTAGTCGAAGTCGTAGGCTCGCGCGATCTGCGATTCGAAGGTCTCGGTCGAGGTGTAGCCGAGGTGCGCGTAGAGCCGCAGCCGGAATTCGAGCGCCTCCGCCGTGAGCTCCGGGTGGAACTGCGTGGCGTAGACATTCTGGCCGACCCGGAACATCTGGGTGGGACAGGCATCGCCGGTGACTAGGACGGTCACGCGGGAGTGGTCGGGAAGCTTTGCCAGCGCCTCCTTGTGCCCGACGAGGGTGTCGAAACTCTCCGGCGTGCCGCCCAGAACTGCGTCTTCCGTTTCAGCGCGGGCGACCGTGACGGGGCCGGCTTCCTCAGCGAACTCGCTTGACAGCGTCGCCCCGATGACCGTGCCGATGGCGCCGATGCCGTAGCAGGCGCCCAGAACAGGGAAGTCCCGGTCGATGCAGTCTGCGACGAGTGTGCCGATCTCACGCTCCACCCGGAGCTGCAACGGCGACTTGCGCAGCTCGAGGTTGTTGAACGGGCTGCCGCCGAGCAGCACGCCGGAGTACGCGTCGAGGTCGACGCGGCCGAGCTCCTCCACTTCGAGGCGACGTTGCTCGATGTCGCCGATCTGTACCTTCATGGCGGTGGCGAAGCTCTCAAGCTCTTCGGCCGCGGCTTCGTCTTCGGGTCGGGTGCTCAGCAACAGGAAAGGACGGTGAGTGGTCACCACAATGAATGTAGCGGGTAGCAGGCCCCTCGCATGCATCCTCGCCCCACTAAATTTCGTCCGCCCCACGGGGGCGGAGGGGCCTGCGCTGCACCGTGCAGACCGCCGAGAGAATATGATGGGGCGCATGAACCCGATTGATTCAGTACTCGAAGCCTGGAAGTCCCTCAGCAAGAAGGAGAAGACCGCAGCCGGCATCATCGGCGCGATTGACACCGCGGCCAAGGGCATCGCTCTGTGGGACCTCGCCCGCACCGACTCCAACCACCTCCGCGGCCCGAAGTGGTTCTGGACCACCTTCATCGGCGCCGCCAACACCATCGGCTGGGCAAGCTACTTCACCGTGGGCAAGAAGCGCAGCGGCGCAAAGAACAAGAAGAAGTAAACGCGGGTTTACCGCTAGTTGCGGAAGCCGTGCACGGGCGCGGGGATGAAACCGCCGCGCTCGATGAAGTCACCGCTGGGGAACTCGTTGACCGGTATCACTGGCGCGTAGCCGAGCAGACCACCGAAGTTCACCTCGTCGCCGGGCTTTGTGCCTGGAACAGGGATGAGGCGAGCGGCGGTGGTCTTGTGGTTCATCACGCCGATGGCAGCTTCGTCGGCAATCATTGCGGCAATGCTTGCTGCAGGAGTGTCGCCCGGAATAGCGATCATGTCAAAGCCGACGGAGCAGATCGCCGTCATCGCCTCCAGCTTGTCCAGGGAAATGGCTCCGGAACGGACGGCATCGATCATGCCCTGATCCTCGGACACCGGGATGAAGGATCCCGACAGACCGCCGACGCGGGAGCAGGCCATCATTCCGCCTTTCTTGACAGCGTCGTTAAGCAGCGCGAGCGCCGCAGTCGTGCCGTGCGTACCCACTCGGCCCAGGCCCATGTGCTCCAGGATGTGGGCGACAGAGTCGCCGACCTCGGCGGTAGGGGCGAGCGATAAGTCCACGATGCCGAACGGGACACCGAGACGTTCGGCGGCGAGGGTGCCCACCAGTTGGCCCGCACGCGTGATCTTGAAGGCCGCCTTCTTGATCTCTTCGGCGACCTCGTTCAGCGACTTGCCGGAAAGAGGCGTGATGGCGCGGTCGACGACACCGGGGCCGGAAACGCCGACGGAAATGACCGTATCGGGCTCCTCGATGCCGTGAAATGCCCCAGCCATGAACGGGTTGTCGCCGACAGCATTGGCGAAGACGACGAGCTTGGCGCAGGCGATGGAGGATTCATCGGCGGTGCGCTCGGCGGCGTCTTTGATCACGTGTCCCATGGTCTTCACGGCATCCATGTTGATGCCCGCGCGGGAGGACGCCACGTTCACGGAACCGCAGACGAAGCTCGTCTCCGACAGTGCTTCCGGAATGGAGTGGATCAGCCGTGAATCCGCTTCCGTCGCGCCCTTTTCCACAAGCGCGGAATAGCCGCCGATAAAGTTCACGCCCAGCTCGGTCGCGGCGCGGTCGAGCGCGCGGGCAATGTCGGCCGGATTGCCGTCCACACCCGCGGCGACAAGCGCAATGGGGGAGACCGAGACGCGCTTGTTCACGATCGGGATGCCCAGCTCGCGCTCGATGCCTTCGCAGACCTCGACGAGACGAGCCGCACGCGTGGTCACGCGGTCGTAAACGGCCTGCGCGGTGGCTTCCATCGTCGCGCGCGTGCAGCCAATCAGCGATATGCCCATGGTCACGGTGCGGATGTCCAGGCGGTAGTCCTCGATCATCGAGATGACGTCGACGATGTTAGAGGCCTTGAAATTGAGCTCGTTAGCCACCGGCGCTACACCTCGTTCATGGCTGTGAACAGCGCTTCCGACTGCACGCGGATGTCCACGCCGAGTTCCTTGCCCAAGGCAGCCATCGTGTCTTGCAAGCCCGCCAGGTCGAAGCCGCCCGACGGAAGTTCGGCACGCATGATCATCGTGAAGAAGTCGTCCATGATCGTTTGTGAGACATCGACGATGTTCAGGTCGTGGTCGGCTGCGGCCTGCGCGACGCCGGCGATGATGCCCACGCGGTCGGGGCCGGTAGTGGTGATGATGGCGTACATGCGTCCAATAGTACGACTCGGGCACAATCGGGCGGACATGGCTAGCGTGGGATGCATGACCCACGAAGAAAACACTCAAGACACAGCCAAGTTCGTTCTCGTTCTCGGTGCGGGCGGCAACGTGTCCAAGCACACGGTTCCTCTGCTCATCGAATCAGGGCACAAGGTCGCGGCGCTCGTGCGCAATCCGGACCACGCGCAGCAGCTTATCAACGCCGGCGCCACCGTCATCGTCCAAGACCTGACCACCCTCGACGAAGAGGGCTGGGCCCGTTTGATCACCCCGTTCGACACTGTTGTCTGGTCAGCGGGTGCAGGCGGCGGCAGCGCCGAGCGCACCTACGCGGTCGACCGCGACGCGGCACTGAAAGCCGTCGACGCCCTCGAGGAACTTGGGGAGTTCGCCCCGCACTTCATCATGGTCTCCTACGCCGGCTCGACGGAAGCGACCGCTGAGGACGACGGTGGATCCTGGTACGCGTACGTGGAGTCCAAGAAGGCTGTGGACAAGCGCCTGCTTGAATCGAACCTGCCGTTCACGATCCTGGGTCCGACGCGTCTGACCGACGAGCCGTCGAAGGGGTTGAACGTGCTCACCAGCGCACGCAATGCGGATTCGACCACCTCGCGCGAGCTTGTCGCCGAGGTCATCGTCGACGCCGTGGATCGGGGCGGCCTTCAGCCGAACCCGTTCGAGTTCGAGGACGGTGACACCGCCGTTTCCCAGGCCTAGCTCAGTTGTTCACGCCGCAGTACGCGGTGAAACGGCGCAGAAGCTCGTTCGCGTACGTGGTGTCCACGCTGGGAAGCGAAGCAACGATCGTGTCGTATTCCGCGGCGGGGAAGTAACCGTAGTCGTAGAAGAAGTCCATGCGGGCTTTCATCGCGGCGTGGTCCATCTCCGCGTGGAACTGCGTCGCCCAGACGTGGTCACCGTAGCGGACGATTTGGACGGGGCATGTGGGGCCATTGGCGAGCAGTTCAAGTTCCGCTGGCAGTGGCTCCGCGTTTTCTGTGTGACCCGTCAGCGCCGTGAATTCTTCCGGAAGACCCGCCACGAGCGGGTCATTCTCAGCCTCGGGCAGAAGCTTAACGACGGTCGGCCCCGCCGCCTCCGGATGCGTGTGCGCCACAGCGCCGCCGAGGTGGTGCGTGAGCCAGCTCAGACCGAAGCAGACGAAGAAGACTGGGCGAGGCCCGGCCACGACCTCCGAGAGCACCTTGTCCACGTGGTGCTGCCACGGTGACCACTCCTCGTTGGTGATGTTCAGCGAGCTGCCACCCACGATGATGCCGTCAAAGCCCTCGAGGTCGCCCAGTGGAGTGTGCTGGTCGGGGATCAACCGTCGCTCGACCTGCTCGGTTGCAAGCCCCGTTGCGTTGAGGACGTCGTGGTATTCGGCACGCGAGACCTCAGGGCCGATCGCGCCGTCGCGCAGGGACAGGAAGAGCAGACGAGACATGACGGTGAGTCTATACCGCTTGGTCTAGTTGGCGTGAATTCGGGGCGGGGCAGGGGGACGTCGAAAAGCGAAAAGCCGGACCCCGACTAGGATCCGGCCTCTCAGCTCCTTATCGGAGCGTGCGAGCAAACGATGCGGTTAGCTCTTGACCATCTGGCGCAGCACGTACTGGAGAATGCCGCCGTGGCGGTAGTACTCAGCCTCACCAGGTGTGTCGACACGGACCTTGGCGTCGAACTCGACGGTCTCGCCGCCGTCCTTGGTCGCGGTGACGTGGACGGTCTCCGGGATGGAGTCACCGTCGTTGAAGGCGGTGATGCCGGAGATGTCGAAGGTCTCGGTGCCGTCGAGACCCAGGGACTCGTGGGACTCACCCTCCGGGAACTGCAGCGGCAGCACGCCCATACCGATCAGGTTCGAGCGGTGGATGCGCTCGAAGGACTCGGTGATGACAGCGCGGACGCCGAGCAGGTTCGTGCCCTTCGCAGCCCAGTCACGGGAGGAACCGGTGCCGTACTCCTTACCGGCCAGAACAACCAGCGGAATGTTCTGCTCGGCGTAGTTCTGCGCAGCGTCGTAGATGTACGCCTGCGGGTTGCCTTCCTGGGTGAAGTCCAGGGTGTAGCCGCCGGCATCCTCCACGAGCTGGTTGCGGAGACGGATGTTGGCGAAGGTACCGCGGACCATGACCTCGTGGTTACCGCGACGGGAACCGAACGAGTTGTAGTCGTGGCGTGCCACACCGTTCTCGTCGAGGTAGTTTGCCGCCGGGGTGCCCGGCTTGATGGAGGAAGCGGGGGAGATGTGGTCGGTGGTGACCGAGTCGCCCAGCTTCGCCAGAACGCGCGCACCGGAGATGTCCTCGACTGCCTCCGGCTGCTCCGGCATGCCGTCGAAGTACGGAGCCTTGCGGATGTAGGTGGAGTCCTCGTTCCACGCGAAGGTCTTGCCCTCCGGAACGTCGAGGTTCTGCCACTGCTGGTCGCCCTTGAAGACGTCCGCGTAGTCCTTCTCGTACATCTCGCGGGAGATCGTCTCGGCGATGACACCCTCGATCTCGTCGGCGGACGGCCAGACATCCTTCAGGAAGACGTCGTTGCCGTCCTGGTCCTGGCCGAGCGGCTGGGACTCGAAATCGAAGTCCATGGTGCCGGCAATCGAGTAGGCGATGACCAGCAGCGGGGACGCGAGGTAGTTCATCTTCACGTCCGGGGAGATGCGGCCTTCGAAGTTACGGTTACCGGACAGCACCGCGGTGGCGGTCAGGTCGTACTCGTTGATGGCGTCGGAGATCTCGTTCGGCAGCGGGCCGGAGTTACCGATGCAGGACGCGCAACCGAAGCCCGAGAGGTAGAAGCCGACTGCCTCGAGGTCCTTCCACAGGTCCGCGCGGTTGTAGTAGCCGTCGACGACCTGGGAGCCCGGAGCCATGATGGTCTTGACCCACGGCTTTGCCTTCAGGCCCTTCTCTGCCGCCTTGCGTGCCAGCAGCGCCGCACCGACCATGACGGACGGGTTGGAGGTGTTGGTGCAGGAGGTGATGGCGGCGATGGCGACCATGCCGTGGTCGAGGGTGTACTCGCCGCCCTGCGGGGACTCGACGATGACCGGCTTGGATGCACGGCCCTCAGCGCCCTCAGCGGCGGACTCGCCGTTTGCCGGCCAGGACTCGTTGTAGGAAACAGTCTCGACCTTCTCGGCGCGGACCGGCTCAGCCTGGCCGTCGCCTGCGGTGTTGTAGTCCGGCAGCTGCTTGCGGAAGGTGTCCTTGGACTCGGCAAGCAGGATGCGGTCCTGCGGACGCTTCGGGCCAGCGATGGACGGCTTCACCGTGGACAGGTCGAGCTCGAGGTACTCGGAGTACTCAGCCTCGGCAGCACCCTGCTCGAGCCACATGCCCTGAGCCTTGGCGTATGCCTCGACGCGGTCGATGGTCTCCTGGTCGCGGCCGGTGAGGTGCAGGTAGTTGATGGTCTCCTCGTCAATCGGGAAGATCGCACAGGTGGAGCCGAACTCCGGCGACATGTTGCCGATGGTGGCGCGGTTCGCCAGCGGGATCTCCTTCACGCCGTCGCCGTAGAACTCGACGAACTTCTGCACCACACCGTGCTCACGGAGCATCTCGGTGACGGTGAGAACGACGTCGGTGGCGGTCACGCCGACCGGGATCTCGCCGGTGAGCTTGAAGCCGACGACACGCGGGATGAGCATGGACACCGGCTGGCCGAGCATTGCGGCCTCAGCCTCGATGCCGCCGACACCCCAGCCCAGGATGCCCAGGCCGTTCTCCATGGTGGTGTGGGAGTCAGTACCGATGCAGGTGTCCGGGTAAGCGACGCCCTCGTTGTCGAAAACCACGCGGGAGAGGTACTCGATGTTGACCTGGTGGACGATACCGGTTCCCGGCGGAACGACGCGGAAGTTGGAGAAGTTCTCTGCACCCCAGCGCAGGAACTGGTAGCGCTCTTCGTTGCGCTCGTACTCGATCTCGACGTTCTTGTCCAGTGCGTTCTCGGAGCCAAACGCCTCGATGATCACGGAGTGGTCGATGACCATCTCGGCCGGGTTCAGCGGGTTGACCTGATCCGGGTTGCCGCCCAGGGAAGAAACGGCCTCACGCATCGTGGCCAGGTCGACCACGCAGGGGACACCGGTGAAGTCCTGCATGAGGACGCGTGCCGGGGTGAACTGGATCTCCACGGACGGCTCGGCCGACGGGTCCCAGTTGGCGATAGCCTTGATGTGCTCCTCGGTGACGTTCTTGCCGTCCTCGGTGCGCAGGAGGTTCTCGCCCAACACCTTGAGGGAGTAGGGGAGTTTCTCCATGCCTTCGACAGCGTCGAGGGCGTAGTAGTCGTAGGACTTGTCGCCGACCTCGAGCGTCTTCTTGGCGTTGAAGGAGTTCTTGCTTTCAGACACGTGAGCTCCGTTTCTCGTTGTAAAGAACTGAAAATCTGGGTGTGTGACCCAAAAGGGTCCCTACGGGACAATGTTAAGCCACACACGTTGTTTCGGTGGTATTTGGTGCTGCACATTTACCCCAATTAAGACTTTCAGCTACCCCGAGCGGGCGCGGCGTGCCCGACGCACAACCGAGGGTGCTGTCGATAATGTTAGGAAACATGGACCACAACGCTCTCGATATCAGCGGTCTCGCGGAACAGCTTGGCCAGGACGGCGTGGCATTTGGCACCGACAATCCTCTAAATGACATCTTGCGGCGGGATCTGAAGGCCGCGCTTATCGACGTAGCTTCTTCCCCGGCCGGCCGGTCCGGTGTCGTGGTCCTGGAGCAGACAGGCCAGCCGGCGGGGCAACTTCGGGACCTCGCGACTGATGTGAAGGGTTTAACGGACCTGGACACCGTGATAGTTCGGACCCCTGCTTCGACAGCCGCGGTGAGCGACAATCTCAGTCGCGCACAGGTGGAGAAAGCGCAGTACGCCCTCATCTCAGAACCCGATTACGCGGTTGGGCTCAGAGCGTTTGGTGAAGAGGCCGGTGGATTCGCTGTTCCGTGGACGCTTGTCGCCATAGCGGCGCTCCTTATTTGTCTCGTGACTGCGGTAGTTACCGTCGCCAGTTACCGACGCGCCTGAACGGCGATCCGTCAATGATTGAAGCCTGACTGTTTCATTTGCCTAGATTCGCATCGGCGTGTCGGGCCGGTTTGGTCGCTTCCTGATGGTAGGTCCGTAGCTCCAATGTGTCCGATGTCACACCCGTGCCGCTCCGTCACAAAAGTGCTGTACGTGACGATGTCACAGTCATGTTATTCAGCTTGACGCGTGTGAATTTTGGTAAAGCGTGTGCGGCTGACGTGTTTTGTGGCCTATGGTTTCCGTGTTGGCTGATGAGCTGGCAGACATCAAACCAAACCGCAGACGCAACACCTGGGATATTCGGGCATGTGGGGAAGCACGCCAAGAATGATCGCGTTTCGTCGCGGGGATGGTGGTTTCGCGCTGGCGCATGGGCTCACATCCGTGATCGTTCAATCGTCCGCACTCCAGGCTTGACGTCCTGGCGCATTCGCGGCTCGCACCGGCATCTCACGTGGCCGGAAGCGAGCCGTCAGTGACGTGTGCGGTGAGAGGAATACCTCCGTGGATTTCACCGTCCAGCCCGCAGAATCTCGGCCCCGCCTGTCCAGTAAACGCACTGCGAAATGGGGCAGATTCAGGTTCCGCACCATCCTTCCTGCCGCCGCCTGCGTAGCTACGTTGTCTGTGGCGAGCACTTCGGTCGAAGCTGTTGCGCAAGAATCGCCGTTGACCGCGATCATCTCCGAGATTTCCCGGTACGAGGCGGATATCAACCGCATCAATCTGGAGATCGGTAATCTCCGCGAGGCCGTGAATCAAGCTCTCGTCGATCTGCATGACGCGCAATCCCTAGCCGAACAGGCTCGGCGCGGTGCCGATGAGGCACGTAAGCGTTTGGACGAGACCCAAGCTGATGTCGAGCATGCTCAAAGCGACCTCGACCAGATCTCGCGTTCCTCGTACCGTTCCAGCGGAGCTAACGGTTCCCCAGTTCATGCTGATGCGGACGGGCGCAAGGACTCTCTTGATCGCCAGACATACCTGCGCAAGGAGTCTGAGGAGAAGCAACGGGCGCTGAAGGAACTGCAGCGCGCGCGCACGGAGGCAGCGAACTACGAATCCACCTTGCGTCAAGCAAGCAGGCTTGCCGACGAACGCGCCACCGTCGCTGAAGAAGCCGAAACCCACGCGCGGGAGACACTGGATGAAACCCTGACATCGCTGGAGACGCAACTGGCGCAGCGTGATGCCGCGTCCGTTGAACTCGAGCAGGCGCAGACCGAACTCGTGGAGCAGCGTCCGGAAGCGGCTGCCGCCATCGGTATTGAGCCAGAAGCTGAATCCGCTGCCCAGGCGGAACACGACTCTTCTGAGCCAGCTTCTGCCCCGCAGGCTCCCGAGACGGAAAGCGCGCCTGCAATCCCATCGGATTCGTCCGCTTCGGAGACTCCGAGTGCGGACACCGCTGAACCCGCCAGCTCGACGGAGGAGTCCGAGCCTTCCGTAGAGGACGAACCGACAGAGTCTTCTGAGGTATCCGAGCCCACGGAATCGGTCTCCGCGAACACAGCCGAAGAAGAAGCTCTTCAGGAGGACCCGGCCGAGGAAGAGCCCGGGCATGCCTCAGAGCCAGAAGTAGATGAAGGCGCGGAGACCGCGCCTGAGACCGCGGCACCTGAAGCTCCCACGGCTCCGACTCTCGACGACTTTGCTAACCCCGACACTGTTCAAGCTGCCCTCGACGCTTTCGCTGAAGCTGTCGGACAGACTCAGGCGGACCACACGAGCTTCGACAATCCGTACTCGGACGCAGCAAATGCAGCAGACACTGCAGACACTGGCTCGAGTGAGGGGTCGGAGGGGATCGCGGCGCCGTCGTCAAGCGATAGCGCGGATGCTGCAGTCGCGGCTACGGATGAAGAGGAAGGGACGAACGTCGCGGGCGTTCTCCCGGAAGTCAGCGACGCGAAGAATGTCACCGATGAGCTGCGCGGCACGGAGACGGCGTCCGACGCGAACCGCTCACAGCAGATCGAGGCGGTCATCGCCCGCGCTGAATCGCAGATCGGCACCCCGTACGTGTGGGGCGGCGGCGACGCGAACGGTGCGACCATGGGCTTGGACGGCCAGGGGTACAACGGCAAAGCGGGTTACGACTGCTCCGGTCTTGTCCTCTACGCCTACTCCGGCGCAGGCGTTTCGCTGCCGCACTACACGGGCTACCAGTACCAGCGCGGCACCCAGATCCCCGTGGATGAGGCTGAACGCGGCGACCTCCTTTTCTGGGGCAACGGTGGTAGCCAGCACGTGGCCATCTATCTTGGCGACGGCATGATGCTCGAAGCCCCGCAGACCGGAATGAATGTCCAGAAGACTGCGGTGCGCCGCAATGGACTCGCACCGATGGCAGTCCGCCTGATCTAGGCACTTACACCATTTGGTTGATCTAGACTGGCATCATGTCTGAAAGTCAATTTGATGCACTCCTCGTTCTCTCCTTCGGTGGCCCCGAGGGAGAGGACGAGGTCATTCCTTTTCTGGAGAACGTCACCCGCGGCCGCGGGATCCCGCGCGACCGCCTCGCGGAGGTGGGCGAACACTACTTCAACTTCGGCGGTGTGAGCCCGATCAACGGGCAGAACCGCGAGATCATCGCCAATTTGGAAAAAGAGATCACCGATCGCGGTCAGACGTTGCCCGTTTACTTCGGCAACCGCAACTGGCACCCGTACGCCGCTGACGCTGTCGACCAGCTCGCGGCGGACGGCCACCGTAACGTCGCCGTCTTCGCCACCTCCGCGTGGGGCGGATATTCCGCGTGCCGGCAGTACGACGAGGACATTGTGAAGCTGCGTGAGGCGCACCCGGAGATCGAGTTCACCAAACTCTGGCAGTTCTACGGCCACCCAATTTTTGTCAAGCTGATGGCGGATCACGTCCGCGCCGCGTGGGAGGCGGCGGATCAATCCACCACCCGTGTCCTGTTCACCGCTCACTCCGTGCCGAACGTCGCAGATGACGCTTCCGGCGGCCCCGCCGACGCAAACCTCTACTCCCGTCAGGTCGCTGAGGCTTCGCGCCTCATCGCTCTAGAAGCCGGCGTCCCAGACTACGAGGTCGTCTGGCAGTCCCGTTCCGGTAATCCGCGCACCCCGTGGCTCGAGCCGGACGTCGTCGACCGCACCGAGGAGATCGACGACGCAGGCGAGGGCGTGAAACACATCATCTGTGTCCCTGTCGGCTTCATCACCGATCACATGGAGGTCGTCTGGGACCTGGACACCGAGCTCAAGGAAGCGTGCGAGGAGCGCGGCATCACGTTGACGCGCACGCCGACGGTGGGCTTGGATCCGACCTTTGCCACACTCGTCCTCGACCTCGTGGACAACACGGCCGCAGGCACAGAGCCAGAGAGCTTATCGACGATCACCGTCCAGGGCTGCACCCTTAACGGCGCACCGTGCAAGGAAGGGTGCTGCGCTCCGCAGCGACCGAAGCCTGCTGCGTCCTAACCGACTGTTCGGGCCAGGGCCGCGGTGGCTTCGTGGTGAAGTGCCGTCAACGCTGGTAATCCAGCACTGCGTCGGCCACTCCGGCCATCCGCGCGGTGCGGATGTGCCTCCAGAGCCCGAATAGCTGCGGGTCGAAGCTGTGGTCGCCCAGTCGGTCCACCACCGTCTCAATCACCGCGGCGACTGCATCCGCCCGCGCGAAGAGCTTCGCGGCGCGCGGGGGCGTGCCTATGGGCAGACCCGGGGTGTCGTAGAAATCCGCGAGAGTGCCCACAGTCAGGCGCGGGTCCGGCAGGTCAGCGCGCGTGCCGCCTGCGGCCTCGATGAGCACGGCGGCCTCATTCGTCGCGCGGGACAGCAACGCATCAGCCTCACCAGGGGTGAGCCACGCGGGCGCGGGGAGAGGATCGGGCTCCTCAAACCAGCGCCAGTTCACCTGTTCGTCCGAGGAATCCGGAACCAGAATGTGGGAAACCCCGCCTTCTCCACGGAGAACAATCGCGCTGCCCCCGCTCACCTCGGCGGCAGCCTCTGCAGCAGCAGAGCCCGCCGGCAGTTCCGGTGCCTGGCCCGGGCCGGAGAGAATCAGCCGCACCGCGGGGCCGGGGGTGTGGAGGTCGGTGGCGGCGCGGACGTCGCGAAGCAAATGCGTGAGCGGCTCGCCCTGGTAGCTGTTCCGGCCGTGCAACTCCGTCATCGCGCCGATGAGCGCGTCCGCAGATTCGTGCCCGTACAGCCACGCCGCCAACCATACGGCGGTGTTCTGCAGGGGAGAATAGACTTCGGCGCGCGTACTCACGGAGCGGAAGTATAACGGATACACTCTGGCCCACTATGAGCGGATTCAACGGCCACGCAGACCCCTACGGCGGCGATATCTTCGCCGGCCACGCACGCAATAAACCGAAGACTTTCCCGCAGGTGGAAGCGACTTCGGATATCGTCGCGGAAGTCTTCGGCGACGACTTCGTGGGGCTCGTCGTGGGGCTGGAGCGCACCTACGACGGCGACTTCGTCCGGCTTGAGGACCGCTACGGCACCCAACGCCTGTTCAAACTGCTGCCCGGCGCGTTCCTGGTGGAGGGACAACGGGTGACGCTCACGCGGCCCGTGGTCAAGCAGGAAGCGCGGCGGTCAAATTCGGGGTCCCGCCGGGTGGAGAACGTTCAGGCGAAAGTGGCCATGCCTTCCCGGATCTGGGTCGAGGGCGTGCACGATGCGGCGATCGTGGAAAAGGTGTGGGGCCACGACCTGCGGGTCGAAGGTGTGGTCGTTGAATTCCTGGAGGGCCTGGACAATTTGCCTGACCGTCTCGCCGAATTCCAGCCGGGGCCGGGGCGGCGGATCGGTGTCCTGGCAGATCACCTCATCAAAGGGTCGAAGGAGTCGCGTCTTGTTGCCGATGTCGGCCCGCACGTGCTGGTCACCGGTCACCCGTACGTGGATATCTGGGCAGCCGTCAAGCCCGAGCGGCTGGGCCTGCGCGCGTGGCCGGACGTGCCCAAGGGGGAGGACTGGAAGACAGGCATCTGCCGCCGCGTCGGCTGGTCCGACCCGCGCGAGGGGTGGAACCGCGTGTATAACGCCGTCGAGACTTTCCGGGACCTCGACTACACGTTGATCGGCGCCGTGGAGCGGTTGGTCGACTTCGTGACAAACCCGGAGCTGCCCAAGGAAAGCTTTTGAGTGGCTTATCAGCGCCCCGCATGCGTTAACCTGACCGTGTGGGAACAGTTATTTGGCTCATTGGCACGCTCGTTCTCGCCGGCCTGGAATTAGCTGCCGGCGAGTTCACCTTTCTCATGCTCGCGGGAGGTGCGCTGGCCACCGCCGGGGCGAGCCTGTTCGGCATTCCGCTTTGGGCGGAGATCGTCATTTTTGGTCTCGCATCCGGTGCCTTGATCCTGTTCCTCCGCCCGTGGCTGCACCGCCGCTATCTCAAGCCTTCGGCTCTGGACACGTCGCCCAAAGCGCTCGTGGGCACCAGGGCGCAAGTGCTGGAGGAGATCGGGCCCACCGGCGGACAGGTGCGCCTCGACGGGTCGATCTGGTCGGCCCGCGCCATCGACCCCAGCACCACCATCCCCGCCGGTGAGCACGTCACCGTCGCTGATATTGACGGCCCCACCGCCGTCGTCTGGAAGGAGTGACCGTGGAAACACTCGTCTTATTGTTCGTCCTACTCGTCTTTATCGTCGTCATCGTTTTCCGCTCCATCGCGCTGATCCCGCAGGGTGAGGCGGCGGTCATCGAGCGCCTCGGCCGCTACACCCGCACGGTGTCCGGCGGCATCACGCTGCTCATCCCGTTTGTGGACCGCGTCCGCGAGCGCGTGGACACCCGCGAGCGCGTCGTGTCCTTCCCGCCGCAGGCCGTGATCACGCAGGACAACCTGACCGTGGCCATCGACACGGTGGTGACGTTCCAAATCAACGATCCAGCCCGCGCGATTTACGGCGTGGACAACTACATCGTGGGTGTGGAGCAGATTTCCACCGCGACGCTTCGCGATGTCGTGGGCGGAATGACCCTCGAGGAGACGTTGACGTCCCGCGAGACCATTAACCGCCGTCTGCGCGGCGAGCTGGACGCGGCTACCGCCAAGTGGGGTCTGCGCATCAGCCGAGTCGAGCTCAAGGCGATCGATCCGCCGCCGTCCATCCAGCAATCCATGGAGATGCAGATGAAGGCGGACCGTGAAAAGCGCGCCATGATCCTCACCGCGGAGGGCCGGCGCGAGTCCGACATCAAGACGGCGGAAGGCGAGAAGCAGGCGCGCATTCTCTCGGCGGAGGGCGAAAAGCACGCGTCCATCCTCGCCGCAGAGGCGGAACGCCAGGCGACGATTCTGCGCGCCGAAGGTGAGCGCGCCGCGAAGTTCCTTGAAGCGCAGGGTGAGGCCCGCGCGATCCAGAAGGTCAACGCCGCGATCAAGTCCTCGGGCGTCACGCCGGAGCTCCTCGCATTCCAGTACATGGAGAAGCTGCCCAAGATCGCCGAAGGCAACGGTTCCACCATGTGGATGATCCCGTCGCAGTTCGGGGACTCGCTGGAGGAATTCGCCAAAGCCTTTGCCAAGAAGGACGACGACGGCGTGTTCCGCTACGAGCCCGGCCAGATCGACCCGGAGGCCAAGGAGATCGCTGGCCAGGAAGACACGGACCGGTGGTTCGAGACAGCGTCGGACCCCGAGATTGCCAAGGCTGTCGCCGAGGCCCGGGCAGTGGCGAACAAGCCGGTCTCCACGTCGCTTGACGACGCCGCAGGTACCAGTTCGGCAACCACCGACCAGCCTGCGATCACGAGCCGCGTCGCGCCGGCCGAGGGGGAGTCGCCGGAGTGGCGTCCCGCCCCGCAGCCGGAGCCTACTGAGTCGCCCCAGCAGCCCTAGACATCAAGTTCACGGCCAGCTGCCACCCCGCCTGCTCGGCCTGCCACCCGGCAGCCTGCAGGCGCTGGCTCATGGCCTGTTTTGATATCCCGAGCTCAGCCGCAGCTTCATTCTGGTTGAGCCCCGAGCGCACCAGCGACGTGGCCTCGCGGCCCTCGACGGTGCGCTTCGCCAGTACATGGCCGAGCAACGCGAACGCCGAGGCGATATCCGCGGCGTCCGTGCCTGGCTCACGCTTATCGACGACCACCCGCACGCTACCAGCCCGTGCCCCCACCGCATCCGTAGCCGCATAGATTGCGGGGCCGGATTCGGTGATGCCGATGCCGATGGCCCAGTTGCCGTCGGATAGCAGTGCCATGACGAGCATGCACGCTGCCTCAGCATCGTCGACGTGGGCGCGGATGTCCTCGACGCCCACGACCTCGAAACGCCCCACACCTTCCAGGGTGGACAAGGCGTCGGCGGAGCGTTTCACGATCTCGGCGCGACGGTTGTCGCGTCCGCGGTAGCGGGCATGGACAGCAATCATGGGGGACAGTCTAGACCCCCGACCCCCGGTCTACGGTGGAGGCTTGACGGGTGGGCGTGGTGGCATCGAACACCACACCAGCGAGACCCACGATAGCGAGCACGACCATGATGGCCACGAACACGGGGTCCGGGTCGCCGGTGAGCGTCTCCCCGAACAATGTCACCAGAATGGTGCCGGGTGCCGACCCCACGAATGTGGCCGCGGCGAATGGCAGCACCGGCACGCGGGTGAGTGCCGCTGCGTAGTTGAGAATGGAGAACGGCACGCCCGCGATCATGCGCAGACTCGTAATCGCCAGCCACCCGCGTTCCTCCAGACGCTGGTTGATGCGCTGCACCGCCGGGTGCGTTAAGCGGGGCTCCACCCAGTCCCGCAGCAGGAACCGCACGAGCAGCAGCGAGATCACCGCGGACACCGTCGTCGCTGTCAGTGCCAGCAGAATCCCCTTCACGGCGCCGAAGAGGATGCCGGCAGAGACCGTCAAGAGCGTCCGGGGGATGGGGAACTGCGTCACCACTACGTACAGCAGCCAGAAGAGCGCAGGAAACCACGGGCCGGTCTGGTCGGACCAGGAGCGGAGTTGGGCGAGCGATGGGACATCGATAAGCACCCACGCCACGATGAACACCGCGACGGCGGCGACGAGCGCAACCATCTTCCAGCGTGTGCGCATCGTGCCTCCTGAAAACGAGAAAACCGGCCCCAAAAGGACCGGTAGCTTGTGCCCGAGGGGGGACTTGAACCCCCACGTCCGTTAATAGGACACTAGCACCTCAAGCTAGCGCGTCTGCCATTCCGCCACCCGGGCTTTGGGTGTTTCAGCCTTGCGGCTGGGCACTCGTAGAACTATAGGACGTGGCGTGCGCAAACGGCAAATCGCCACGTCAAACGCAAAACGCCGGTACAAAGGAGGCATGACTGTTTCTTATGTTTCCGACCGTTTCCCCGGCCCCGACCCGTACGCGCCGCTTGCCCGCGTTCCGTCGTTCACTCTTACCTCCGAAGACTTCGCGGACGGGGAGAAGCTTCCTAGCGCCCACACCGGCGACGACGGCGTCTCCCCGCACCTGGCGTGGTCGGAGCTACCGGAGGGCACGAAAACGGTTGCTGTGACGTGCTTCGACCCGGACGCGCCGACGGCGTCCGGATTCTGGCACTGGTCCGCGTTCAATATTCCCGTCGACGTGACGGAACTGCCCACGGACGCAGGCTCCAAGGACGGCCTTGGTGTCGGCGCGGTGGTGCTCACCGGTGACTCCGGGGTGCAGGGCTACTACGGTTCCAACCCGCCGGAAGGCCACGGACCGCACCGCTACCTGTTCGCGGTGCACGCGGTGGACACTGAACTGCCCGCCGATGAGGTGGCCAACCCTACGCAGCTCGGCTTCAACCTCAACTTCCACTCGCTCGGCCGCGCCATCATCTGGGGCTGGGACGAGAACTAGAGCTTTCAGGCTTTCCAGTCGAGACCGCTGCCCACGGCCTGCTCGATCGAGTCCAGGCCGTGGGCTTCGAGCTGCCGTGCCAAACCACGGTGAATGCCCCGGATCCAGCCGAGCCCGCCGTAGATGAACGGCGTGTAGCCCTGGAGCAGGCTCGCACCCGCCGCGATGCGCTCCCACGCTTGCTCCGGCGTGGAAATGCCGCCGACGCTCACCAGCACCAACTGGTCGCCGACGCGTGCGCGAAGCCGCTTCAGCACCTCCAGTGAGCGGTTGTTCAGCGGCGCGCCCGAGATTCCTCCAGCGCCCATCGCCTCGACTTTTGCGCGGTTGGTGGCGAGCCCTTCGCGGCTAATGGTGGTGTTGGTCGCCACGATCCCTGCGAGCCCCAGCTCCATAGCCAGGTCCGCCACGGCGTCAATGTCCTCGTCGCTCAGATCCGGCGCGATCTTCACCAGCACTGGGGTGTCGGTGGCGTTCTGGACAGCGCCGAGAATCGGGCGCAGCTCCTCAATCGCCTGCAGGTCGCGCAAGCCCGGCGTGTTCGGGGAAGAGACGTTCACGACCACGTAGTCCGCCAGCGGCCCGAGCAGGCTCGCGCCCGTGCGGTAGTCCCGGACGGCATCTTCGGATGTCTTGTTCTTGCCGATGTTGATGCCCACCACATCGCCCGACTTCCTCCGCTCCAGGTTCTTCGCCACAGTGAGAGCACCGTCGTTGTTGAAGCCCATGCGGTTGAGGATCGCCTTGTCCTCCGGCAGGCGGAACAGGCGCGGTGCCGGGTTGCCGGGTTGAGGGCGGGGAGTAACGGTGCCCAGTTCGGCGAAGCCGAAGCCGACAGCGCCCCAGGCGTCGATAGCCGTGGCGTTCTTGTCGAATCCCGCTGCCAGCCCCAGTGGCGCCGGGAACCGTACCCCGAACAGCTCCTGCTCGAGACGGCGGTCGTGGACGCGGACGACCTTCTCCATCACCCGGTTAGCTGGTGACACAGCGTTCAGAACACCGAGTGCGCCGCTGATGATTCCGTGGATCCGCTCGGGCGGAAGAGTGAACATGACCTTGAGCAGAGCATCGTAAGCGCTCATGTGGAGGACTCCCTTGAAAGAGGCGTTGTTAATTCAGGTTACTCAGGCGGACGTCGCAGCTGGCGGGGCAGCAGGACTAGGGCGCGCCGGTTCCCGGCGGAATGATCTGCAAGCCGGCGCCGGAGGAGGAGGCGATGAGCAGGGTGCCGTCGTCAAGCGACACCATGTTCTGCGCGTCCGCGACTGTGCCCACCTTCCGCTGCTCGCGCGGCACGCCCTTTGAAATGTCGTAGGCGGTGACTGTGTTGGCCTCCGTCGACGTGATCCACGCGAGCTTGTTCGCGGGATCCCAGGCAACGGCCCACGGACTGGGGTCGGTCGGGACCGTCTGGTGGAGGCGGACCACCTCGTCCGTGGTGTAGACCATCAACTGGCCTCCCGTCGCGTCGGAGGCGAGCACGAGACCGTTCTCTCCAAACGCCGCTTGCCCGACTCCGAGCCCCACGCGCAGCGTGCCGCCCTGGCGGCTCTTGTCCAGCTGAATGTCCTGGATCGTGGTGTCGAACCTGTTCAAGCGGACGACGGAATCGCCCTGCGCGAGAATGAAATCGGTCGGGCGCGCCACCTTAATGCTGTCGGTCTGCGTGCCGTCGCTGTCATACACCCAGACCTTCGGCGTGTCAGCGGAACCAGCGATGACGCGGCCGCCGGGGAGCGGCACTGCGACCGTGACCGGCTCCTCCGGCGTGAACGAACGTTCCTCCGTGCCCGTGAAGACGCGCACCGCGCCATCGCACACCACCGCGAACTCGCCCTCGTTCGCCGAGACATCCCCGCACGAATCAGCGACGTCGTAGGTTGCGCCCGCGCCGCCCTTGATTTCGTCGATGCTGCCCAACCGGAGCTTTCCGTCCGCGCGCACCGCGACAATCCCGTTCGTGGCCTCCAGGTCCTGGATAGCCGGGTAGTCCACTGTTTCACCCGCCGCGTCGCTGGTCGGCGGCGACTGCACCGCTTCCGCATTGCCCATATCCGGGACCTCCTGCGGCGCCCCCGGCGGTTGGCCGCAGCCGGCGAGCAGCAGGGCAGACGCCGCGAACGACGCTGACAACGACGACAAAACTGTCAAAGAACGGCGACTTTTCACAGGCTCAACCTTATCAACCCCAGCCCCTCCACCGCGTCGCGCTTCGTCCCGGGCGGAGCGCAGCGGTAGTGTGTCGTCCGTGATTGCAGCAACCCCCGAAACGATGTCCTGGATCCAGGTCGTCGTCCTCTCCGTCGTCCAAGGACTCACCGAATTCCTTCCGGTGTCCTCCTCCGGCCACCTGCGGATCGTCTCCGAACTGTTCTGGGGCCAAGACGCAGGCGCCAGCTTCACCGCCGTCATCCAGCTGGGAACAGAGCTAGCGGTGCTGGTCTTCTTCGCCAAAGAGATCTGGCAGATCCTCACCGGGTGGTTCGCGGGCCTGTTCAACCCCGAAAAACGCGGCTTCGACTACCGGATGGGGTGGATGGTCATCGTGGGCACCATCCCAGTCGGCATCGCCGGCGTGCTGCTCAAAGATCTCATCCGCGAGAACTTCCGCAATCTCTGGATCACCGCTGCCGTTCTCATCCTCTTCTCCTTCGTTTTCATTTTCGCGGAACGCCAAGGCAAGAAGACCCGCGGCTACGAAGAGCTGACCATGAAAGACGCCATCGTGATGGGCCTGTGGCAGTGCCTCGCCCTCATCCCCGGTGTCTCGCGCTCCGGCGGCACGATCTCCGGCGGCCTCCTCCGTGGACTCGACCGTGAGGTGGCCACTCGCTTCAGCTTCCTCCTCGCCATCCCGGCCGTCCTCGCGTCCGGGCTCTTCTCGCTTCCCGACGCCTTCGCCCCCCAAGCCGGCCAATCCGCCACCGGCGGGCAACTCCTCGTCGGTTCCGTCATCGCCTTCGTCCTCGGCTACATCTCCATCGCGTGGCTGCTCAAGTTCGTGTCCAACCACTCCTTCGCATGGTTCGCCGCCTACCGCATCCCGCTGGGTCTCATCGTGATGGCGCTCCTCGCCGCCGGAATCATGACCGCTTAAAGCATTTCGCCTATGGACGCCCCACCCGTCACTTTCCCTCGACTCTTTCCTTGACGCGGCGAGCAAATTCCTTGTTCCCGGATTTTTTCGGGGGTTGTGGAACCGCAGATCAGGCATGCTTAACGGCGTTCTTTTCCACAGAACGCTGTCACGTCACCACGGTTATCCACAGGTTTCGGGCCGTGCCCTTTCGTTTGTGGTTGTCGGGTTTTAGCGTGTGGGGCATGAGCACGTTTGACGCGTTTCTCGCTTCTGTTGCGAGTCCTTTGGATGTCCTGGCTGGGTTTGACCGTCAGGCTGCTCGTGATGCTGGCGTCAAACCCACCACTGTTGATGAGTGGGAGCGTGTTCACACCGTCTACTTCGGCACAACCCGGTTCACCCGGAAGCAGGCCCAGGCCATCCGGATTGCTCGGGAGACGGGGAAGTCTCTGAAGTGTCCTGGGTTTAGTTCCGATCATTTCTAGAGAAGGATTGGAATCATGCCAAGGAAGTACAGTGACGAGTTCAAGGCCAAGGCAGTGCGTTTGGCTGAGGATCTCGTTGAGCTCGAAGGGTGTTCGAAATGGGGTGCAGCCGTAGAGATCGGTGAAAAGCTCGGCATTCCAGCGCACACGCTCAACGATTGGTTGAAGCCGAATATGGCCTCGTCCGATGTTGAGATTGGCGCCGGCGAGTCAGCGGCTGACGAGCTGAAGCGGCTCCGGAAAGAGATTAAGGAGCTACGCAGGGCTAACGAGATCTTGAAAACCGCGTCAGCTTTTTTCGCGGCGGAACTCGACCGTCCCACCAGAAGATGATCGAATACATCGATGCGTATCGCGATCGCTTCGGGGTCGAGGCTATCTGTCGCACCTTGAAAGAGACAGAATGTGGGTTCATCACCTCTCGCGGTTACCGAGCAGCGAAAGCACGAGCGCCGTCGGCGAGGAGTTTGTCAGATGCGCTGCTTATTCCTGAATTGGTGAGGGTCTACGAGGACAACTTCAGCGTCTACGGGGTCCGCAAGATGTGGAAGGCTATGCAGCGCGCCGGCTGGAACATCGGTCGTGATCAGACCGCGCGTTTGATGAAGCAAGCTGGTATTCAAGGCCGCAGGCGTGGCCGCACACCGATGACAACGCTTCGGGCCAACGTGCCGGATTGCCGCCCTGACCTGGTCAACCGTGACTTCACTGCACCCGCGCCGCACCGGTTGTGGGTCGCTGACATCACCTATGTGCGCACCTTGTCTGGTTTTGCCTACACCGCGTTTATCACTGATGTGTACTCCAGGAAGATCGTCGGTGTGGCGACTCGGGCGAGCATGCGTACCGATGAACTGCCGTTGGAGGCCTTTGAGCACGCCCTGTATCACGCTGGTGATCTTCGCTCAGAAGGGCTTGTCCACCACAGTGACCGCGGCTCGCAGTATGTCTCGATCCGTTACGGTGAAGCGCTCACCCAGGCAGGTATCGATCCGTCTGTCGGCACCGTCGGCGACTCCTATGACAACGCGTTGGCTGAAACGGTCAACGGGCTCTACAAAACAGAGCTGATTTATCCCCACCGGCCGTGGGCATCGGTCGGTGAAGTCGAGATCGCCACCCTTCGCTGGGTGCACTGGTGGAACAACCAGCGACTTCATCAATCCCTGGGATATATCACTCCACAGGAGATGGAGGACGCCTACTATCAACGATCAGACGCTCAAACGTTGGGCGTTAAATAAGCGGAACAAAAACCAGGACGCTTCAGATGATGACCCCACCCGCCACCACCGGGGACGGGTAGAGATTAGGGCAGGGACCCCGGTGTGGGTATCACCTAGGGGGCGACCGGCGGCGAACACCACCCACCAATACGGTGCGATGCACCTACTGTTCGGAAAACAACGAGAATAACCCGAACCATACGGCAACCGCGGTAGCGGGAAGAAGCCAGAAGCTGCGGAAGTAGCCGCGCGTCCGAGGCGCGAGCTGAAATAGCCGTCACGGCCGGGGGCGAAGCACGCCCCACGGCCCAACAGTCATGCGCGGAAGGGGGCAGCTCGTACCTTTATCGGGCAGCGGGGACAGGGTGTCAGCGCGGCTGCGGAGCAGCAGCAATCCTGAACGGCGGGCACCCGGGGCAGCCGCGGCGGCGGGAGCTGTACTGTGGGCTGCATGCATTCTTGGCCTACTCCTGCCGTCCCTGACGTCGCTGGCACACCGGTGCCGCTTGCTCTGTATGACACGGCGGATGGGGGTGTGAGGGTCGTCGATACGCGCGGCAACGCGGACGGCGAAGTGGGCATGTACGTCTGCGGGATCACGCCGTACGACTCGACGCACCTCGGCCACGCGGCGACGTACCTGACGTTCGACCTCGTGTACCGCCAGCTGCTCGCAAACGGCCACAAGGTCCATTACGTGCAGAACATCACGGATGTGGATGACCCGCTGTTCGAGCGCGCGGAACGCGACGGCGTGGATTGGCGCGAGCTGGGCACGAGCCAGATCGACCTGTTCCGCAGCGACATGGAGATCCTCTCCGTCATCCCGCCGCGCGACTACATCGGTGCGATGGAGGCCGTCGACGAGGTCGTCGAAATGGTGCAGACCTTGTTGGACAAGGGCATCGCATATTCGCTTGACGACGCCTCCGGTGCCCGCGACATCTACGCCCCCATCACGGCGACCGAGCAGTTCGGGTACGAATCGAACCTCGACCGGGCGACGATGGAGGAGTACTTTGCCGAGCGCGGCGGCGACCCGGAGCGTCCGGGGAAACGCGACCCGCTCGACGCGCTGCTGTGGCGGGGCCACCGCGACGGGGAGCCGGCGTGGAATGCTCCGTTCGGCTCCGGCCGACCGGGGTGGCACATCGAGTGCTCGGCGATCGCCACGAACCGTCTCGGCACAACGTTCGCCATCCAGGGTGGCGGCAGCGACCTCGCTTTTCCGCACCACGAATTCTCCGCAGCGCACGCTGAGGCGACGTACGACGTGGACCGCATGGCCGGCCACTACGTCCACACCGGCATGATCGCTCTCGACGGGGTGAAGATGTCCAAGTCCCTGGGCAACCTCGTGTTCGTGCACAAGCTGTCGGAACAGGGGCACGACCCGTCGGCGATCCGCCTGGCCGTGTTCTCCGGTCACTACCGCGACGACCGGGACTTTTCCTACGAGGCACTCGATGAGGCGGAGGCACGTCTTACCCGCTGGCGCGAGGCCCTCGCGCGGGAGGTGGGGGAAGAGGAGGCGGTGGGGGTCGTCGATAAGCTGCGTGCTGCACTTGCCCGCGATTTGGACACTGTGAGCGCTCTCCGCATCGTCGATGACGCCCCCGGCGACCACAACGGAATCATCGCGGACGCAATCGACGGTCTGCTCGGCGTGCAGCTCCGCTGAACTTGGGGAATGATGGCGGACATGACCATTCGCGATCAGTTCCAACCCGACGTCGACGAGTTCATCGATGACCTGACCACCTTCGCCACCGGTTCCTACCTCAAGGACGACGACAAGGAGCTGTGGGAGGAGCCCTTCGACCCGGCAGTCCTGCCCGAGCTGAAGAAGCTGATCGAAGGCTATCTCGACGCCCTGGAACTCATCGGCGACGACCCGGAGGCCGACACCCTCGTCTCGGTGGTGGAACCGTTTTTCAACAGCCTGCACGACTTCAACGCGAAGCACGCCGACGCAGTGCTCGAACCGGAGGAGAAGTCAGACCTGCAGGATCTCGCGTACCGTGCTGCCGCCGCCACCGGCGCGGACGACGAAGCGCTGAACTCCCTCCCTGAACTTGACTAAGCCGTTGACTGAGGAAGCGGCTAGCAGCGCGGGGAGCAACAGCCAACCCCAAGGACCGCGCGCCGTTTTCTGGGACATGGACGGCACGATGGTTGACACGGAACCGCTCTGGGGCGTGGCCACATACGAGCTGTCCGAACGTCTCGGCCGCCGCCTGAGCGCGGAAAAGCGAGAGGAGACCGTCGGCGGGAGCTTCGCCAACACGTTGCGCGTCTGCGCGGAATGGGCCGGGTTGTCGGTGGCTCAACTCGACTACAACCACCACTGCTCTTGGATGTTCGGGCGAATGGCAGAGCTGTTCACCGGGAGTCTGGTGACAAACCCGGGCGTCCGCGAAGTTCTCGCGTCGCTCAAGCAGGCTGGAGTGCCCATGCTCGTGACCACCAACACCGAGCGCGTGCTCGCCGACCGCTGCATCGACACCGTCGGACGGGCGTTTTTCGTGGGGTCGGTCACCGGTGACGAGGTCGACAACCCCAAGCCCGCGCCCGATATGTATCTGAAAGCAGCGTCAATGGTCGGCCAGGACCCCGCCGATTGCCTCGTGTTCGAGGATTCCTGGACCGGCATGAGCGCTGCAGCTGCCGCCGGCTGCGCTGTCCTCGGTCTCGCTGAGACGGTGCCGGACGGCGTCCACCGCTTCGACCCCGAACGTCTCGTTGGCGCCGATGCAGCCGACGTGGCCAGCTGGTTCGCGGACGCGCGCCGCACCCGGGATGCGCGCTGAACGCGCTTGTCCCGAAGCGGGCTTGGGGCCGAGCGCTAAGAGCAGCTCTGTGGCCCAGGCAGCGATTCGTTGAGCGGCTCGGATAGAGATCCGAGCCGCGAACCGTACAGAGATACAGAGAGCGATTCGGAGAGTGGCGCGAACGAGGATCCCGGCAGTGCACAGCTAAGCAGCCAGCTCTTAGGTTAGAGTGATCTGCGTGAAGAATTTCGACGATCTTTTTGCGGAACTGTCCACGAAAGCCGCGCAGCGCCCGGAGGGCTCTGGCACGGTGGAGGCGCTGGATAGGGGAGCGCATTTCATCGGCAAGAAGATCATCGAGGAAGCTGGCGAAGTGTGGATCGCCGCTGAGTACCAGTCGGACGAGGAGCTCGCTGAGGAGATGAGTCAGCTCATGTACTGGACGCAGGTGATGATGGTTCACCGCGGTCTCACGCCCGACGACATCTACAAGTACCTCTAGAGGAGACCCGACCCACCATGATCAAGATCGCTGTGCCCAACAAGGGTTCTCTGTCGGAAGCTGCCACCGGGATCCTCAAGGAAGCTGGTTACAAGGGCCGTGGGGTGAGCAAGGCGCTCAACATCGTCGACGAGGCGAATAACGTCGAGTTCTTCTTCCTGCGCCCGAAGGACATCGCCATTTACGTCGCTGCCGGGCACCTCGACCTCGGCATCACGGGTCGCGACCTCGCGCTGGACTCCCGCGCCGACGTGGAGGAGGTGCTCGACCTCGGTTTCGGTGGCTCGACCTTCCGTTTCGCGGCACCAGCAGGGGAGAAGTGGACGATCGAAGACCTCGAGGGCAAACGCTTGGCGACGAGCTACCCCCACCTCGCCTCCGACTACCTCTCCGCCCGCGGTATCAATACTGAAGTGATCCGCCTCGACGGTGCTGTGGAGATTTCCATCAAGCTCGGTGTGGCAGACGCGATCGCTGATGTGGTTTCCACCGGGGCGACTCTCCGCCAGCAGGGGTTGGAGCCGTTCGGGGAGGCGATTGTGAAGAGTGAGGCGGTCGTCGTCAAGCGGAAAGACCGTGAGCTGACTGCTGAGGACGAGGTGCTGCTCTCGCGTATCCGCGGGATCCTGACCGCGCACAACTTCGTCATGCTCGACTACAACGTCTCCCGCGACAACCTCGAGGAGACGGTGTCCATCACCCCCGGTTTGACGGGGCCGACTGTCTCCCCGCTGCAGCGCGACAACTGGGTCGCCGTACGCGCAATGGTCCCGCGCAAAGAGGCGAACCAGCTCATGGACCGCCTTGCCGCTGCCGGCGCCGAAGCAATCCTGGCTACGGAGCTTCAAATCGCGCGAATTTAATCTTCTCTACACTGGGCCCCATGGGTTACAGAACAGAAGAAGACCTGCTAGGAACCGTCGACGTCCCCGACGACAAGTACTACGGCGTGCACACGATGCGCGCCATCGACAACTTTCAGATTTCCTCGGCGAAAATCCAGGACTACCCGGATTTCGTCCGCGGAATGGTCATGGTGAAAAAGGCCGCCGCGATGGCCAACCGCCGCCTTCACACGCTGCCGAAGGAAAAGGCCGATGCCATCATCGTCGCCTGCGACCAGATTCTTTTCGACGGCCGCTGCATGGACCAATTCCCCACCGACGCCTACCAGGGCGGTGCTGGCACCTCGGTGAACATGAACACCAACGAGGTCGTGGCCAACCTCGCACTGGAACACCTCGGCTTGGAGAAGGGGCGATACGACGTCATCAACCCCAATGACGACGTCAACATGTCCCAGTCCACCAACGACGCGTACCCGACCGGATTCCGCCTCGGTCTGTACCACGCAATGCTGGGCCTCATCGATGAGCTCGACGAGCTGCAGCGGGCATTCCGCGCCAAAGGCGATGAGTTCGCCGACATCCTGAAGATGGGCCGCACGCAGCTCCAGGACGCAGTGCCGATGACGCTGGGCCAGGAGTTCACGGCTTTCGGCGCGAACCTCGCAGAGGAGCAGGACAAGCTGCAGCAGGCAGCAGAGCAGCTGTTGGAGATCAACTTGGGTGCAACGGCGATCGGTACCGGCGTGAACACCCCGGGCGGCTACCGTGACCAGGTCGTCGCAGCGCTCCGCGAGGTCACCGGCCTGCCGATCTCCACGTCGCCGGACCTCATCGAAGCGACCTCCGACACCGGCAGCTACGTCATGGCTCACTCCGCGCTGAAGCGGGTGGCCATGAAACTGTCCAAGACGTGTAACGATCTGCGTCTACTGTCGTCGGGTCCGCGTGCCGGACTCAACGAGATCAACTTGCCGGAACGTCAGGCCGGCTCGTCGATCATGCCGGCCAAGGTCAACCCGGTCATCCCTGAGGTGGTCAACCAGGTTTGCTTTAAGGTGTTCGGCAACGACGTCACCGTCTCCATGGCTGCGGAGGCCGGGCAGCTCCAGCTCAACGTCATGGAACCGGTCATCGCTCGCAGCCTGTTCGGCTCGATCGAGCTGCTCCGCAACGCCGCCAAGACGCTGCGCGAAAAGTGCGTGGTGGACATCACCGCCAACGCTGATGTGTGCCAGGCGTACGTGGAGAATTCCATTGGCATCATCACTTACCTGAACCCGTTCATCGGCCACCACAACGGCGACATGATCGGCAAAGAGGCAGCAGCGACGGGTCGGGGAGTGCGCGAGCTCGTGCTCGAAAAGGAGCTTCTCGACGAAGCCACCCTCGACCAAATCCTCTCCAAAGAGAACCTGATGCACCCGGAGTTCCGCGGCAAGTTGTACCTGGACTAGTTGACCAGGTCGCGACAGTCATCGGTCGGTAACACCCGTCGGCCGATAACAGGCATTAACTGTTAATCCTGACACAAAAACGCATGAATCCGCCCCGCCGTCTTGGTGGGGCGGATTGTCGCGTTTCATACTGGTGACCGAATGAGGCCGTCTTACTCTGGCGGCCGGGACGTGTTTGAAAGGCTCCCACCATGCTGCTTGCATTACAGCTAGTCATACTCTTCGGCGCGATCGTGCTCGGCGCACGCTACGGTTCGATCGCCATTGGATTCGCCGGCGGCTTGGGGGTGTTGTTGCTCGGCGTGACCGGAATGACGGTGACAGCAGAGGACATTCCTTTCGGCGTCATCGGCATCATCATGTGCGTCATCGCCGCGATTTCCGCGATGCAGCTCGCAGGCGGCATGGATTACCTCGTCTACCTGGCGGAGAAATTCCTGCGGCGGGACCCGAAACGGATCACGCTGTACGCGCCGATCGTGACGTGGCTGATGACAGTGCTCGCCGGCACCGGCCACACGGCGTTCTCCACGCTCCCGGTCATCGTCGAGGTGGCCAAGGAAGGCAAAGTGCGGCCGTCGCGCCCGCTGTCGGTGGCGGTGATCGCGTCGCAGATGGCCATCGTCGCTTCGCCGATTTCCGCGGCGGTCGTGTTCATGGCCGGCATCCTGGAGCCGCTCGGTGTCGGCTACCTCCAACTGCTTGGGGTGATGATCCCGGCGACGTTCCTGGCCATTTTCCCGACGGCTTGGATCGCCAACCGCATGGGCAAGGACCTCGCCGACGACCCGATCTACCAGAAGAGGGTGGCGGACGGTTTGGTGAAGCCGGCGGCGTCGGAAAGCGGGTATGTGCCGACGAGGGCAGCGAAAACGTCGGTAAGCGTCTTCTTGCTCGCGATCGTCGTGGTCATGCTGTACGCGACGCTGATTTCCGACCAAGTCGGCCTGATCACCGATCCGACTATCCCGCGCAACGAAGCCATCATGGCGATCATGCTCGCCGCTGCCGCGATCATCGTCATCGTGACCAAGATTCCATCGGCCGAGATCCTGGGCACCCAGGTGTTCCGTTCCGGAATGTCCGCGTGCGTGTGCGTGCTCGGTGTCGCGTGGCTGGGAACGACATTCATCAACCACTACATCGAGGACATCCAGAACATCTCCGGCAATATTCTGCACTCGCAGCCGTGGCTGCTCGCCGTCGTGCTGTTCTTCGCGGCATCGCTGCTGTACTCGCAGGCCGCGACCGCGAAGGCGCTCATGCCCGCAGCTCTGGCGATCGGCGTGAGCCCGCTGACTGCGGTCGCCGCGTTCCCGGCGGTGTCCGCCCTGTTCGTGCTGCCGACGTACCCGACGCTGCTCGCCGCGGTGGAGATGGACGACACCGGCTCCACGCGCATCGGCAAGTACGTTTTCGACCACCCGTTCATTGTTCCGGGCGTGTTCTGCATCGTGGTGTCGGTGCTCCTCGGCTACGGCATCGGGGCAGTGCTGATCTAAGCCATCGGGGCGCACGCCTCGCCTAGGCTGGGGTGTATGACGCACCCGAAGACTGACGTAGAAATCGCCCAAGCGCACACTCTCGAGCCCATCGCGGATATCGCGGCGAAAGCCGATGTCCCGGACGACGCACTCATCCCGTACGGCCGCTCCATGGCCAAAGTCGACGTGACAGCACTCGAGGGGGAGCCGGACGCGAAGCTCGTGCTCGTCACCGGCGTGTCGCCGACACCGGCGGGCGAAGGCAAGTCGACCGTCCTGATCGGTCTCACTGACGCGCTCGCGCAGCTCGGCCACAAGGCAGCCGTCGCTCTTCGCGAGCCGTCCCTCGGCCCCGTCATGGGCATCAAGGGCGGCGCCGCCGGCGGCGGGTACGCGCAGGTCGTGCCCATGGAGAACATCAACCTCCACTTCACCGGAGACTTCCACGCAATCACGAGCGCGAACAACACGCTCGCCGCGATGATCGACAACCACATCCAGCAAGGCAACGAATTGCGTATCGACGCCCGCCGCGTTACCTGGCAGCGCTGCCTCGACGTCAACGACCGCTCCCTGCGCAACGTGGTCACCGGCCTGGGCGGCCCGGCAAGCGGAACACCCGCTGAAACCGGCTTCACCATCACCGCCGCCAGCGAGATCATGGCGATTCTGGGTCTGGCCACCGACCTCGCCGACCTGAAGGAGCGCCTCGCACGGATCACGGTCGGTCTGACCTACGACAAAGAACCTGTGACCGCAGGCGATCTCCATGCCGAGGGCGCGATGGCCGCGCTTCTCAAGGACGCGATCAACCCGAACCTCGTGCAGACTCTCGGCGGCACCCCGGCCTTCATTCACGGCGGCCCCTTCGCGAACATCGCGCACGGGTGCAACACGCTCGTCGCAACGCAAACTGCGCGGATGTGCGCGGACATTGTTCTCACTGAGGCCGGATTCGGATCGGATCTTGGCGCCGAGAAATTCTTCGACATCAAAGCCCGCTACGGTGGCCTCGATGTTGCAGGTGCCGTGATCGTCGCCACCATCCGCTCGCTGAAGTACAACGGCGGCGTTGCTAAACAGGACCTGACCGACGAGAACGTCGACGCTCTGCGTGCAGGCGTGGTCAACCTCGAGCGCCACGTGGAGAACGTGCGGAAATTCGGCGTCGAGCCGGTGGTCGCCCTCAACCTCTTCACGTCCGACACCGACGCGGAACGCGACTTCATGCGCGACTGGGCCACTGATTTCGGCGTTGCCCTTGAAGAAGCTGAGGTGTGGGCCAAGGGCGGCGATGGCGCCACCGGTCTCGCTGAGACCCTCGTGGGCACACTCGGCAACGGCACCTCCAAGCAGCTCTACGATCCCGCAGCTGGCACCGAGGTGTCCATCGAGACAATCGCCCGGGAAATCTACCGCGCCGAGGACGTCCAGTACTCCGCCGCCGCCCGACGCGACCTGCAGCTGCTGAAGGACAACGGGTGGGACACGCTTCCGGTGTGCATCTCCAAGACGCAGTACTCCTTCTCCGACGACCCGACAGCCCTCGGCGCGCCGGAAGGACACACCCTGCACGTGCAACGCCTGCTCCCGCGCACGGGCGCTGGTTTCGTCGTCGTGCTCACCGGCGACGTCATGACCATGCCGGGTCTGCCCAAGGTGCCCGCCGCGAACAACATCGACGTCGACGCGGACGGAACGATCAGCGGTCTGTTCTAAACCGCCCGGCCGAGCTAGTCGGTGGGGTGCTCGCCAGAGGGTGCCTCGCCGATGCCCGGTACGTCAGCGTTCGAGCTGTTCGGCTGAGCTGCCGTGCCGGAAACTTTGGGGTCACGTAGCGCATCAGCAGCACCGGTGGCGTCGGCCTCGCCGGTGGTGTCGGCTTCGCCGGCAGCGTCAGCGGTTGAGCCCGGCCACCCGGGGTACGGCGGCGGAGTCCCGTCGAAGGCGGGGCAGAGGCTCTGGAACGAGCACCAGTTGCACAGCTTCGAGGTTTTCGGGCGGAAGTTGCCAGAGCGGCCGTCGGCTTCGATCTTGGCCCACAGGTCGCCGAGGTCGCGCTCAAAGTATTCGAGTTCCTCGCGCGACGGAGTGAGGAACATGGAGTCCATCACCTTCAGGTACATCAGGCGTAGCTGGTGGGGGATGGTGCCGAACAACCGCCAGTACACCAGCGCATAGAACCGCATCTGGAACTGGGCTTCGGCGGAGTACCGGGGCAGGGGTTTCTTACCGGTCTTGTAGTCGACGACGCGGACTTCACCGGTTGGGGCGATGTCCACGCGGTCGATGAATCCGCGGACGGGCACGCCGTTGGGCAGGACGGCGTCGACGTACATTTCCTGCTCGTGGGAGTCGAAGCCTAAGGGGTTTTCCATGTGGAAATAGCCGCGGAGGAGATCGCGGGCGTCGACAAGCAGTTGGTACTCGTCGTCGATGGGGTCGGCGACGGATGGGTCTTCGCTGACGAGCGATGCCCACGCTGGTTTGAGCTGCTTGACGGCGGCGGGGAACGTGCGTCGCTCGCGCGGCCATGCGTGCATGGCCTCGAGGACGGCGTGGACGAGCGTGCCCTTGACTTGCGCCTCTGTTTTCGGTTCCGGGATCCGGTCGATCGCGCGCAGGCGGTACTTCAGCGGGCACTGCTGGTAGTCGTTGGCGCGGGAGGGGGACAGGGCGAGCGATCGTGGAGTCATATCGCGCTACATCATAGAGTAGGGCTCATGCAGATCAGCGATTTCGCAGACTTCCTGGCGGCGAGCCCGAGCGCGTTCCACGCGGCGGAAAACGTGCGCGACGAGCTCGTGGCCGCGGGTTTCCGCGAGGACACGGGCACCGAACCGGGCGGGCATGTGCTCCTTCAGGGCGGCGCGGTGATCGCGTGGTGGATCCCAGAACGCCCGAACGCCGCCATGCGCATCATCGGCTCCCACACGGATTCGCCGGGGCTCATGCTCAAGCCCGACCCCGACGTCGTCCGCGAAGGCTTCCGTCAGCTCGCAGTCGAGGTGTACGGCGGACCGATCTTGAGCTCTTGGTTCGACCGCGAGTTGCGCTTCGCAGGACGCGTCGCGCTTATCGACGGCACCACCCACACCCTTTCCACCCCTCCCATCGCCCGCGTACCCAACTTGGCCATCCACCTGTACCGGGGCGATGTCCCTGAGATCGACCGCCAGGTGCACATGCAGCCGGTCATGGGCGTGGACCGGCCGCTGCTGGAGATCGTCGCCGAGCAGCTCCGCGCCGACGGAGTGACCGGGCCCGACGGCGCCCCCGTGCAGTCAGGTGACATCGTGTCCCACGAGCTCATTTCGACCGATTCTCAGCTCCCGGAGGTGCTCGGCGACACTCTTGCCGCCGGGCGCATGGACAACCTGAGCAGCGTCCACGCGTCGCTGAAGGCGATGCTCGCGGCGGCCGCCACAGGTGCTGGCGGAGCCGACTGGCCCCGCGACGTGCTGGTGCTCGCCGCGTTCAACCACGAGGAGGTCGGTTCCGCCTCGACGACGGGCGCGGGCGGCCCGCTGCTCGAACGCGTGCTGTCCAAGATCGCCGCCGCGCTCGGCGACCCGCTCGAGGTCTACGCGAATTCCCTTCTTGTCTCAGCTGACGCGGCGCACGCGGTGCACCCGAACTACCCCGGCAAGCACGACCCGACGCACCGCCCGCTGATGAACCGCGGCCCGGTGCTGAAGATCAACGCGAACCAGCGCTACGCCTCGGATGCCGCGACGGAAGCTGCCTGGATCCGTGCGTGCCGAGCCGCGAATGTCCCTGTGCAGACGTTCGTCGGGCACAACGCCGTGCCGTGCGGATCGACGATCGGCCCGATCTCCGCGACGAGGCTGGGCATTCCTACCGTCGACGTGGGCGTGCCGTTGCTGTCCATGCACTCGGCGCGCGAGCTCGTGGGTATTCAGGACCAGGTGTGGTTCACCGAGGCTCTTACGGCATACTTTGCAGGTTCCTAAACCGCGGTTCCACCCCGCGGCTGTCCCCGTCCACACCTCCCATCACGGCCCATCACCGACCAAGGAGACCGATGTATTCCGGACCATTCCAACCTGGCGATAAAGTCCAGCTGACCGACGCGAAGCGCCGCCACTTCACCATTGAGCTCACCCCGGGCGGCCAGTTCCACTCGCACAAGGGGATCGTCAGCCACGACGACATCATTGGCGTCGACGAGGGGACCGTGGCCAAGTCCACCCTGGGCGCCGACTTCCTCTGCTTCCGCCACCTGCTCGTCGACCACGTGCTGTCCATGCCGCGCGGCGCCGCCGTGATCTACCCGAAGGACGCCGGCCAGATTCTCGTCGAGGGCGACATCTTCATGGGCGCCCGCGTTCTCGAGGCCGGCGCCGGATCGGGCGCGCTGACGATGTCGCTGCTGCGTGCCGTCGGACCGGAAGGCCACGTGTTCTCCTACGAGATCCGCGACGACCACTTGGCCTACGCACGCGACAATGTCGCCGACTACTTCGGCGGGGAGCCGGAGTGGTGGACACCGAAGCTGGGCGATTTCGGCGAGATCACCATCGACGAGCTGGGCGGCCCGGTCGACCGCGTCATCCTGGACATGGTGGAGCCGTGGAATTTCATCGATACCGTCAAGGACATCTTGATTCCGGGCGGTGTGTTCATGACGTACGTGGCCACCGTCCCGCAGCTGATGAACATTGTGGAGACGATCCGCGAGGCGAAGTGCTTCACTGAGCCGCGCTCGTGGGAAACGTTGCTGCGCGAGTGGAAGGTCGAGGGGTTGGCCACTCGCCCGGAGCACCGCATGAACGCGCACACCGCATTCCTCGTCTGGACGCGCCGGCTTGCCGACGGCGTCACCCCACCACGTCCCCAACGCCGCGCCCGCCGTTAGGCTTTGACGGTATGACCCGCCCACAGAATCCCGGAACGAGGGATGCCAACAGCCTTGCGAGCACGAATCGCGGCGATCGCGAAGACATCGCCGAGCTGAAAGTCCAGAACCGGGCCTTGTCCGCGCGCAACAAGCAGCTGGCTGAGCTGCTGAAGTCCTCCCGCGATAAGCTCCAGGACTTGAGCGCCCAGGTCGAAGCTCTCGGCGAGCCGGCGTCCACGTACGGGATCTACCTCGGCCCGGCGCGCCGCGGCAAAGAGGCGGAGGTCTTCACGTCGGGGCGCCGGATGCGGCTGCATGTCTCGCCCGCGGTGGAGCCGGGAACGCTCACTCCGGGTGGAGTGGTCCGGCTCGGTGAAGGATCGGTCGTCGTGGAGGCGTGCGGATATTCCAAGACGGGCCAGTTGGCCACGCTTTCAGAGCGCATCGGGCACGACCGCGCGATCGTCGCGGACATGCAGGGCGCGGAGCAGGTCGTGCACCTGACTCAGCCGCTGCAGGAGAAGGCGCGCGCGGGCGACACGCTGCTCATCGACTCGAAGGCGGGTTACGCGTTTGAGCGGATCCCGAAGACGGAGGTCAACCAGCTCTCACTCGAAGAGGTCCCCGACGTGACGTACGACGACATCGGTGGGCTGCGCACCCAGATCGAGACGATCCGGGATTCCGTGGAGCTGCCGTTCACACACCCGGAGCTGTACAAGACGTACGACCTGAAGCCACCGAAGGGCGTGCTGCTGTACGGGCCGCCGGGCTGCGGCAAGACGCTGATCGCTAAAGCTGTCGCGAATTCGCTGTCCGCGCGCATCGGCGACGGCGGCAAGGCGCACTTCCTCAACGTCAAGGGCCCGGAGCTGCTGAACAAGTATGTGGGCGAGACAGAGCGCCGCATCCGCCTGATTTTCGAGCGCGCACGTGAACTGGCCGGCGAGGGTCGCCCTGTGATCATTTTCTTCGACGAGATGGAGTCGATCTTCCGCACACGCGGCTCGGGAGTGTCGTCGGACATGGAGACGACGGTCGTGCCGCAGCTGCTCACGGAGATCGACGGTGTGGAGGACATCGCCAACGTCATCGTCATCGGCGCCACCAACCGCGAGGAGCTCATCGATCCGGCGATCCTGCGTCCGGGCCGCCTGGACATCAAGATCCGCATCGACCGCCCGGACCGCACGGAAGCACGGGAGATCTTCGCGCGATACCTGACCGACAGCGTCCCCCACGGGGAAAGCACGGGGGTGCTTATCGACGCAGCCGTCGACAAGCTCTTCGCCCCCCGCCCGTTCGTGAAACTGACGCTGGTGGACGGCTCCGAGGAGACCTTGCACTATGCGGATTTCGTGTCGGGCGCGATGATCGCGAATATCGTCGACCGCGCGAAGAAGCTCGCCATCAAGGACGAGATCGACGGCACCGGCCGCGGCGTGACCGCCGAGCACCTGCGCCTGGCTGTGCGGGCCGAGCAGGATGAGAGCGAAGACATGCCGAACGTGTCTAACCCGGACGAGTGGGCGCGGATCACGGGACGCAACGGCAAACGCGTCGTTGCCGCGGAGGTGCTGTAGCTGCTCTAGGGCCGCGTGATTTCTCCGAGGACCACGCAGACCCGCTGGAAATCGTGGTCCGAGAGGTGCGCGAAACTGAGGATGAGACCGTCGTCGCGCCCGGACCACAGTGCGTCGAGACGCCCGCCTTCGATGCCATGCTCCGCGAGCTGGCGGGCAAACCCGTCGCGGGCGGCAGCCTCGGAGAAGGTGACTGCGAGATCGACGCCGTTCGCCTCCGCCATTTCGGTGACCACAGCACCGCGCCCCGTGAGCTGGGGGATGACGTCCGCTTCGATCACCGCGCGCCGCCGGGAAAGACGGTTGTGCACCGCCTTCGTGTTCCGGCGGACGTGGCCGTTGCGCAGCAGGTGTGCGATGGCGAGCTGGGTGACAGCCGAAACAGGCATGCCGAGCGCGGCGCGTGTGCGGCGCAGTTCGTCGGCCAGCGCGCAGCTGGTTGTCACGTACCCGGCGGCAACAGACCTGCTCAGCAGAGTTGAAAATGTGCCGAGCGTGAGCACGCGTGCTTCCGTCTGAAGTGCGGCGAGAGGTGGCAGCGGTGCGGTGCGGTAGCGCAGCTCCGCGTTGAAGTCGTCTTCGACGATGACCGTGTCCTTCGCCGCCGCCCATTCGAGCAGAGCGGTGCGGCGCGCGGCGGGCATCGAGGCTCCGAGGGGGAACTGGAAAGAAGGAGTGACGATGAGAGCATCGAGGTCGGCGGGCAGTTCGCCGACGTCGACACCGTGGTCGTCAACTGCGCAGGGTACGACCGTGTGGCCCGCCAGCGGAATGATATTGCGCAATCCGGGGTGGCCGGGATCCTCGACGCCGACGCGCAGCACCCCACCGTGACTCAGAGTCATGAGCGCTAGCAGCAGTCCTTCGCGGGTCCCGCCAGTGACTACGACATCCTGATCATTCACTGTCATCCCGCGCCCTGTGCGCAGGTGCTCCGCAATCGCGTGCCGGAGTGCTTCCTGGCCTGTCGGTTCAACGACGACCGCGGGGTCAGCAGCCGCCTCGCGCCACGCCTGCCGCCACGCAGCGGGACGGATGGCGCCAGCGTGACCGGACGACGGTTTCAACGAGATCACAGGCCGCCGGCGCGGCTCCGGTCGGACGACGCAGCTAGCGGATGCGGCCGGTGCCGATTCCTTTTCCACGACAGCCGGAAGAGACGGATTCACCCGCGTCGGGGCGCCCTGTATGGCGGTGAGGTATCCCTCGCTGATCAACTGGTCGTACGCGGTCACCACAGTGCCGCGGGACACGCCCGCCTGGGCTGCCAGAACGCGGGTGGAAGGTACCTCGTCACCGGGCCGCAGTGCGCCGGTCGAGATCGCTGAGCGCACGGCAGCGGCGACTTGGGCGGGGAGGGGGATGGGGAGGGAGCGGGAGACGTCGAAAAGCATGGCAACTGGTCTAAGAAAATAGTGGACTGCTGGCCCTTGGAATCTACCAGTAGGCGGGCGAAGCTGGACCGCATGACGTTTTCGACACAGTTGAGCAAGGCAGAATTGACCGACACCTTCAAAGGCGGAGTGATCATGGATGTGGTCACGCCCGAGCAGGCGAGAATCGCAGCGGATGCCGGTGCCGTCGCGGTGATGGCTCTCGAGCGTGTGCCTGCGGACATCCGCGCGCAAGGCGGCGTGGCGCGCATGTCCGACCCGGACCTGATCGAGGGGATCTTGGACGCGGTGGACATCCCGGTGATGGCGAAGGCCCGCATCGGCCACACGGTGGAGGCACAGGTGCTGCAGCACCTCGGCGTGCACTACGTCGACGAGTCGGAGGTGCTCAGTCCGGCGGATTACGTCAACCACATCGATAAGCGCTCCTTCGACGTGCCGTTCGTGTGCGGCGCGACGAACCTCGGCGAGGCACTCCGCCGGATCAACGAGGGCGCAGCCATGATCCGCTCGAAGGGCGAGGCCGGCACCGGCGACGTCTCCGAGGCGACGAAGCACCTGCGCACCATCACAAGCGAGATCGCGGGCCTGCAGGCGCTGTGGAACGGCAACCGAGACGAGCTATATGTTGCGGCGAAGGAGCTGCAGGCACCGTACGAGCTTGTCGTGTCCGCTGCCGAGCACGGCCGTCTTCCCGTCCCGCTGTTCGTTGCGGGCGGAGTTGCCACTCCGGCGGACGCGGCGCTGATGATGCAGCTGGGCGCGGACGGCGTGTTCGTCGGCTCCGGCATTTTCAAGTCGGGCAACCCGGAGGCCCGCGCGGCAGCCGTGGTTAAGGCGACGAAGAACTACGACGACATCGCCGCTGTGACGGAGGCCTCCCGGGGTCTCGGCGAAGCGATGGTGGGCATCAACGTGGCGGATCTACCGGCGCCGCACCGCCTCGCGGAGCGCGGCTGGTAAGCATCTGACCCGAGGCCGCGGACCCGCGGTAGGCCGATAAGCTTGAGCCCATGACGCGTTTCATGGGCACGGAGACCGAGTACGGCATCACCACACCTGAGGACATGTCGTTGAGCCCGATCGTGAGCTCGACGCACGCGGTGGTGGCGTACGCCGCGATGAACACCGCGGCCCGGGCGAGGTGGGATTACCAGGACGAGCACCCGCTGAAGGACAGCCGCGGCTTCGACCTCAAGCGCTACCAGACGGTCCCGGTCGTCGCGCCGAACGCGATCGGTGTGGCCAACGTGGTCACGTCGAACGGGGCGCGGTTCTACGTCGACCATGCTCACCCGGAATACTCGTCGCCGGAGGTGCCGGACGCGTACAGCGCGATGGTGTACGACGCGGCGGGCGACCTCGTCCTGCGCCAGGCAGCCGAGCGCGTCGCNCAGCCGCGGCTTCGACCTCAAGCGCTACCAGACGGTCCCGGTCGTCGCGCCGAACGCGATCGGTGTGGCCAACGTGGTCACGTCGAACGGGGCGCGGTTCTACGTCGACCATGCTCACCCGGAATACTCGTCGCCGGAGGTGCCGGACGCGTACAGCGCGATGGTGTACGACGCGGCGGGCGCCCTCGTCCTGCGCCAGGCAGCCGAGCGCGTCGCACAGCTCTACATCGGGGGCGTGAGTGTCTTGCAGGGGCACGAGCCGTGCCCGCCGCTGAAGATCTACAAGAACAACGTCGACGGTAAGGGCGCTTCCTACGGCGCACACGAGAACTACCAGTACTCGCGGCAGACTCCATTCGAACAGATCGCGGCGGGGCTGATCCCGTTCTTTGTCACACGGCAGGTCTTCGCGGGCGCCGGGCGCGTCGGCATCGGGGAGGAGGGGGAGACCGACGGTTTCCAGATCTCCCAGCGCGCGGACTATTTCTTCCAGGAAGTCTCGCTGGAGACCACGCTCAACCGCGGCATCATCAACACGCGCGACGAGCCGCACGCGGATGCGACACAGTTCGGCCGCCTGCACGTCATCGTGGGCGACGCGAACATGTCGCAGTACGCTACGTTCCTCAAACTCGGCAGCACGAAGTTGGTCCTCGACGCGATTGAAGCGGGCGTGGACTTCACCGATCTGCGCTTGAAGGATCCCGTCGCCGAATTGAAGAACGTTTCGCGCGACCTCACGCTCACGCACGAGCTTTCGCTTATCGATGGCACCGTGCACACCCCCATCTCCCTCCAACGCGAGTACCTGCGCAGGGTGAGCGGGGTGGAAGGGGATCAGGGGGACGTCGATAAGCGTGTGCTCGAACTATGGGGCGAGGTGCTCGACGACCTTGAACGGGACCCGCTGTCTACTGCGGACCGCCTGGATTGGACGGCGAAGTATGCGCTGGTCAAGGGGTATGTCGACCGCGGGTTGCCGTGGAGCGACGCGAAGCTGAAGGCGGTGGACCTGCAGTACGCGGATATTGATCCAGCGAAGTCGCTGTACCACGCGTTGGTGCGTGCGGGAAGGATGCGCACGCTGGCAGGCGAGGAGGAGATCGCCCACGCGGCGGCGCACCCACCAGAGAATTCGCGCGCGTACTTCCGCGGCCGAGTGGCGGCGGAATTCGGCAAGCACGTCATTGCGTCGAGCTGGCAGTCAATCCAGTTCGACACTGCCGAAGGTGCGCGCACGATTCCTCTCAACGCAGTGGACGAGTTCACTAAGACCGATGTCGGCGAGCTGCTTGACCGCGCCGTCGGGGTGGACGACCTCGTCGCCGCGCTCGTGAACGGAAAGTAGGGTAGAAGTCATGGCTCAAGAACAGATCAACATCTCCGGTGGCGGCGACGATGCGGACTCGGGCGATGCTCAGGACGCAGGCCAGGTGAACGTGAACGTAGGCGGCACCGACGACCTGCTCGACGAGATCGACGCGCTCCTGGATACCAACGCGGAAGAGTTCGTGCGCTCCTACGTGCAAAAAGGCGGCCAGTAGTGGCGGGTGCAACCGCTCACGTCCCTGCCGTGTACCCGCGCCGCATCATGGGCGTGGAGACGGAATTCGGCCTCACCGCGACCCGGGACGGCTCGGCAGTTCTGCGGCCCGACGAGATTGCCCGCTATCTGTTCCGCCCCGTGGTGGCGCAGTACAAGAGCACGAATATCTTCACGGAGAACGCCGCGCGGCTCTACCTGGATGTCGGCGCGCACCCCGAATACGCGACAGCTGAGTGCGATTCGCTCACGCAGCTGCTCAACCACGACAAAGCCGGTGAGCTACTCTTCAACGACCTCGCTGTGCAGGCGAAAGAGGCCCTCGCGGCGGAAGGCATCGGCGGGGACGTCTACTTGTTCAAGAACAACGTCGATTCCGCCGGGAACTCCTACGGCACGCACGAGAACTACCTGATCAGCAGGGAGTTGTCGCTGAAGCACTTCGGCAAACGCCTTCTGCCGTTCTTGATCACGCGCCAGCTGCTGTGCGGCGCGGGAATGATCAGCAGAGACGGGCGTTTCGTCCTCTCGCAGCGCGCGGACCAGGTGTGGGAAGGAGTGTCGTCGGCAACAACGAGGACACGCCCGATCATCAACACCCGCGACGAGCCCCACGGTGATTCCAGCAGGTTCCGGCGCATGCACGTCATCGTCGGCGACTCGAACATGGCGGAGCCGACGTTCGCGCTCAAAGTCGGCTCGACACAGCTGGTCATCGAGATGCTCGAGGCCGAGTGGGACATGCCGGCCTTCGACATCGCGGACCCGATCGCCCACATCAAGGAGATCGCGCTGGATCCAACGGGCCAGACACCACTAAAGCTCAAAGACGGGTCGACCGTCACCGCCTTGGAGGTCCAGCAGGCGGTGCTCGAAGCAGCGGAGGCATGGCTTGCTCAGCGCCCGGACGGAGGCACACCGAATGAGGAGCTTTCCCGGGTGGTGGAGTTATGGGGCCGGGTGCTGAGGTGCGTCGAAAAGCAGGACTTCGCTGATGTGGCGACTGAGATTGACTGGGTGATCAAGCGCGATCTCTTGGAACGCTACCGCTCGCGGCTCGGCGGCGACTGGGCGCACCCGAAGCTCGCGCAAATCGACCTCGCGTACCACGACATCGACCGCGACCGCGGCCTGTTCTACCTCCTCCAGCGCAAGGGACTCGTGCAGCGGTGGACCACCGACGAGGCGATTGCGGAAGCCGCGGCCACAGCCCCCCAGACGACGCGCGCGAGGTTGCGTGCCGCCTTTCTGGCGCGCGCACGAGAGCTTGGTGCCCGCTACACCGTGGACTGGGTGCACCTGAAAGTCGACCGGCCGGAACCGCAGACGGTGGACCTGCAAGATCCCTTCGCCACGTCCGACGCGCGGGTGGAAGATCTGCTTAGCTATATGGAAACGCACCGCGAGCACTTGAACGACGCGCAGGGAGGGATCCGTGGCTGAGCAGACTGGCGTTGTGGAGAGGTTGACTAACCTCACCTTCGCTCTGCTCGGTTCCTCCAAGCCACGCGATTACGAGTGGGTGCGCGGCCACGTCGAGGGGTATAAGGACCGAACCGACGTGGCCCTCAACCGGATGCTCAACCGCGATGTGCGCTCCTTGCGCCGCGCCGGCGTCCCCGCCCGGGTCGAAAACGGTCTGATCTGGGTGGACAAGGACGTCTACGAGCTGCCGCCGATCTCGTTCACTGACGACGAGGCGTTCGTGCTCGGCCTTGCCGGGGATCTGGGCACGGCCGGAAGCCTCGGCGCGTTCGCGCGCTCGGGCTGGACAAAGATCGCCGCCGGGGGCGCCACCCGCACCTTTGACGCACCGCCAATCGCCGCGCTGGACAACGACATCTCGCGCCTCGACGCGGACACCGTAACCGGGGTCACAGCCTGCGTCCGCTCGAACACCCGCATGCGTTTCACCTACCGGTCCTCGCCCACGGCGCAGCCGCAGACACGCACGATGGACCCGTGGGGCATCGTCGCTCTGAATAACCGTGCCTACGTGGTCGGATTCGATGTCGATCGCGGGGCTGAACGCAGCTTCCGCGCCGTCCGGGTGAGCGACATCCGCAAGGTGCAGGCGAACGATTTCCATCTACCTGACCGACCACTCCAACAGGTTGTCGAGGACTCTCTGCGCGGCCCGGTTGTGGACGCCGTGGTCACTGTCGACCCGGATACAGCACACGAGGTCGTCGCCGCGGGCACCAGGCTTGACGACGGCCGGGTGCGCCTTACTGCCGTCGAGCGCGATTGGCTCGTGCGCACCGCCGCCAGCTTCGCGCCCCACGTCGTGGTGGAAGAACCGGAAGACGTGCGCGCCGACGTGGTGGCGCTGCTCAGCGCCGCAGTGGATTCCGCTCACGAACGGAAGGGAAGTGATGACTGAGCGTAAGGACAGCCCGCAGAAGCTCGCCGCACTCGTGCGTGCGCTGAACCTGATCCCGTACCTGCACCAACACCCGCAGGCGACACCGATGGAGATCGCCCGCGACTTAGGCCACACGCCCGCCGAGGTGATGGAGGACCTGCGCCGACTGCAGATGTCGGGTGTGGGCACCGGCCCCGGCGAACTCATCGATCTGGCTGCCGAGTGGACCGGGGTCACCGTGATCGACGACCAAGGGCTGAACACTCCGCTGCGACTGACTCCGACGGAGGCGAATGCGCTTCTGCTCACCCTCGAATCCCTGGAGACGATGCCGGGCCTCATCGACCAGCAGGCAGTGACTTCTGCAGCGCAGAAACTGCGTGATGTGGTGCGTTCGGCCGGTGTGCCTGATGCGGAGCACCCGCAGACCACCGGCCCTGAAGCTGTGGTGTCGCAGGCACTCGCGCAGCGGCGGATGCTGGAGCTGACCTACTACTCGGCCACTTCGGACACAGTACGGGTACGAACAGTCTCTCCAATGGGTCTATTTCACCGGGACGGGAACACGTACCTCTCCGCCTTCGAGGACGGTTCCGCAAAGACATTCCGGCTGGATCGAATCCGCGGCGCCGAACTTCTGGACACGCCGTCGACCCCCGCGCCCACAGTCCGCTACGACGCGGACGATCCGTTCGGCTTCCGGCAGGCAAACATCGCCGAACTACGAATCCGCACCGAAGCGACGTGGCTGGCCGACTACTGGCACATTGAACTGTCCGCTACCCCCGACGACGGTGCCGACGCGGAATGGGTCCCCGCCACCATGCCGTACGGTAACGACGACTGGCTCATCCGCTTCTGCCTTAGCCAGGGAGACCGAGTGCGAGTAGTATCACCCCCACGCATCGCCGACGAGATCGCCTCTCGCGGCGCGGCAGCGCTCGGGCGTTATGCTTAGATAACGCGGTCACGCTCAATCGTGCTCATATTCTTCTGAAAGGACCTCCGATGCCGAATCTTGGCCCAATGGAAATCCTCCTCATCGTTTTCGTCATCCTGCTGCTTTTCGGCGCATCCAAGCTTCCCGACTTGGCACGGTCGGTGGGTCGTTCCGCCCGCATCTTCAAATCCGAGGTCAACGAGATGCAGAACGACGGCAAGCCGCAGGACCAGACCGCCGCCAACGTTACTGAGCAGAACCCGACACAAACCGCGTCACCGCAGCGCGAAATTACTTCCGGCCCGGCAAACACTCAGGCACAGCAGAGCGTCGAGCAGGGGTTCTGGAACCAGCCGCAGAACCAGCAGCAGCAGCCGAACCAGCCGGGCACGAACCCTAACGCTTAACCGCGCCCGTGGGACAACCAGTTTCTACAAAGCGCCCGAAGCGGGCGCCGGGGAAGCGAGTGCGCAGCAGGCGTGACCCCGAGGGCATCATGTCCCTCACCGAGCACCTCCAGGAGTTGCGCCGCCGCGTGATCATCTCGCTGCTGGCCATTGTGGTCGGGACTATCTTCGGCTTCGTGTGGTACCAGTGGGCACCAGGCCCAGTCATGCCCTTAGGGGAGATCATCCGCCGGCCGTATTGCTCTCTTCCCGAGGAGCTGCGGGCGGACTTGACGTCAGACGGTGCGTGCCGCCTCATCGCCACGACGCCCTTTGAGATGTTCATGTTGCGCCTGAAGGTGGGATTCCTCGCAGGCCTTGTCGTCTCTTCGCCAGTGTGGCTGCAGCAGATTTGGGCCTTCATCACACCCGGTCTGCACAAGAATGAACGGCGATGGACACTTAGCTTTGTCACGTTTGCCGTCACCCTTTTCGTGGCAGGCGCGCTCATTGCATACTTCATCGTTGACCAGGGGCTTTATGTCCTGATGTCGATCGGCCAGGAGTATCAGATCGCGGCATTGTCGGGCCAGCAGTACTACAACTTCGTCCTCGCCCTGATCGTTATCTTCGGCGTGAGCTTCGAGGTCCCGCTCGTGATCATCATGCTCAACCTGGCAGGCTTGCTGCGCTACGAGCAGGTCAAGGACAAGCGGCGCATCATCATCGTCGTCCTGTTCATCTTCGCCGCGTTCATCACACCGGGCCAGGACCCGTTCTCCATGATCGTCCTGGCTTTGTCACTCTGTCTGCTCGTGGAGATGGCGTTCCAGTTCTGCCGCATCCACGACAAACGGAACGCGAAGCGCAACAACGAGTGGGCTTCGCTTGACGACGACGAAGCGTCCGGCCCCATAGCCGCCCCTGCCCCGATCGGTGCCGCCACCGGAGTAGCGGGGGCATCCCCGATCAGCGGTGCTGGAGCAGTAGCAGCCCCCACGTTGATTTCCAATGGGGGCGGTACTCAACGAACCGCGGAGGACCGTTCTATTCGCGCTCGCGCTTCGGCACCGAACTTCTTCGACGACGTGCTGTAACCCTGCGTTAGGGTGGTGGGCATGCACCTCGATGAGTTCCGCGTGAGCAAGCCTTTTCCTCTCGATGATTTCCAGATCGAGGCCTGCGAGGCCGTCGAGGCAGACCGCGGAGTGCTTGTCTGCGCGCCCACAGGCTCCGGCAAAACGGTGGTGGGTGAGTTCGCTGTCTCGCTAGCGTTGTCGCGCGGCACGAAATGCTTCTACACCACGCCTATCAAGGCGTTGAGCAACCAGAAGTACCACGACCTCGTCGCCGAGCACGGCGAAGATGCTGTCGGTCTGCTCACTGGTGACACGAGTATCAATGGCAACGCTGAAATCGTCGTGATGACCACCGAGGTCTTGCGCAACATGATCTACGCGGAGTCGCCGGCGCTAGACCGTTTGTCGCACGTGGTCATGGACGAGATCCACTATCTGGCGGACCGCGACCGCGGCGCGGTGTGGGAGGAGATCATCCTCAACCTCGATGAATCCGCGCGGATCATCGGGCTGTCGGCGACGGTGTCCAATTCTGAGGAGTTCGGTGAATGGCTCGATGAGGTCCGTGGGGACACCGACGTCATCGTCTCCGAGAAGCGCCCGGTACCTCTCAACCAGTTCATGATGGTGCAGCGCAAAATCATGCCGCTGTTCGAGCCCGGCACCGACCAAGTGAACCGCGACCTCGAGCGCACCATCGAAAGACTCGAATCGGGTGCGGATGAAGGCCGCCGCGACTTCGAGGAAGGCCGCGGTTTCCGCTCCCGGTCCAGCGGTGGACGCCGAAGCGGAGAACGCCGCCCGCAGGACCGGGTCCGCCCGGTAGGCCGCCCCGAGGTCGTGGAGGCGTTGCGGGGCCGCGACATGCTTCCGGCGATCGTCTTCATTTTCTCCCGCGCGGGCTGCGACGGCGCACTGTTCCAATGCCTGCGCTCCCGCAAAGAGCTGACCAGCCCCAAGGAAGCCGAGCGCATCAAACAGATCGCCGACGAGGGCGTGGAAGGCATTCCCGACGAGGACTTGGACGTGCTCAACTACCGGCAGCTTCGGACTGCCTGGTCGCGCGGTTTCGCGGCGCACCACGCGGGCATGCTGCCGGCGTTCAAGCACATCGTCGAACAGCTCTTCGTCGAGGGGCTCGTCCGCGTCGTCTTCGCCACCGAGACCCTCGCGTTGGGCATTAACATGCCGGCGCGCACGGTCGTGCTGGAGAAGATGGTCAAGTTCAACGGCGACGCCCATGTGGACCTCACCCCAGGGCAGTACACGCAGCTGACGGGACGCGCGGGCCGCCGCGGGATTGACTCGATTGGTAACGCTGTCGTGCAGTGGGCACCGGCGATGGACCCGCGCCAGGTGGCCGGCCTCGCGTCCACGCGCACATACCCGCTCATCTCCCTGTTCACTCCCGGGTACAACATGGCGATCAACATGCTGCAGATGAACGGGTTCGAGGACTCGATCCGGCTCATCGAGAAGTCTTTCGCCCAGTTCCAGACCGACCGCAGCGTTGTCGGGGAGGTGCGGAAGATTGAGAGGCAGCGGGGGAGCGTCGATAAGCTGCGCGCCGAGCTGGATGCCGCTGTGGAGGAGCTCGGCTTCGACGACGCCGACGGGGATATTGCGGCGCAGCTCGTCGAGTACACGCGTCTGCGCCGGGATCTTGTCGAGGAAGAGAAGAAGGCGAAGAAGAACTCCATCGACGAGCGCCACAAGGAGATACAGAAGGTGCTGGGCCGCCTCCAGGTCGGTGAGGTGATTGCGCTGCCGTCGAAGCGCCGTCCAGAGCTCGCCGCCGTGGTCGCGCCCGCGGGGCGGAAGGACGATCCGCGCCCCTGGATCACCACCGAACGCGGCTGGTCGGGGCGCATTGACGCAGCTTCCTTCGCCAACGTCCCCGTTGTGGTCGGGCAGATCAAGGTCCCGCGCGATGTCGCGCACAAACCCCGCAGGCACACGCGCAAGGTGGTGCAGGAACTCAGCCGCGGGCATTTCCGCGCGCCGAAGAATTTGAAGGAGAAGGCGCGCACGAGAACGTCGAAGCGCGTGCTCCAGCTTCGCGACGCCATCCGTGCCCACCCCGTCCACTCCTGGCCCCCGGCCGAGCGCGAGCGGCTCGCCCGCCTCGGCGAGGACCTCGTGCGGGAGGAGCGCGCGCTGCAAAAGGCGCAGGCCAGTGTGGACACACAGACCGACACCCTGGGTCGCATGTTCGAGCGCATTATCGGGCTGCTCACGGAAATGGACTACGTCGAGCTTATCGACGGCGAACCCACCGTCACCGAGGAAGGCGAACGTCTCGCGCGAATCCACAACGTCTCCGACCTGCTTGTCGCCCAGTGCCTCAAGCGGGGAATCTGGGACGAGCTTGATCCCGCGGAGCTCGCCGGGGTCGCGTCCATGTGCGTCTTTGAGAACCGGAAAGCGACCGGCGGATACCCCGAAGCCACGACCGACCGGATGGCGGATGCGATGAACGCCACGCAGCGCATCTACGGCGAATTAGCTAGCGACGAGCAGCGCCACCGCCTTCCACCGACGAATATCCCGGACCCGGGGTTCGCGCTGTCGCTGCACCAGTGGGCCGCGGGCGCCCCGCTCGGCTACGCGCTCGCCGCGGCCGCCGAGTCCGGTGCGGAGCTCACCCCGGGCGATTTCGTGCGCTGGTGCCGCCAGGTCATCGACCTGCTCGAGCAGATCGTCCAGACCGGATATTCCGACGAGATCAAGCACAACGCCCGACGCGCCGTGGATGCGATCCGCCGCGGCGTGGTTGCAATCGGCAACTAGCGGCACAGCTGCTCTCGGAGGCCGGCCGGCACGAGATTGACCACAGCGAAGTGCGAGTTGCGGCCCAGCGGGTCCACGATCAGCGACTGAACACCGGCGACCCTGCCCCCGGCGAGCACGGGTCCTCCCGAGTCGCCCTTGATCGCCGGTATCCGGTTGAACACCACACCCGCGGGGCGGACGAGCGAGCCCGTCCGCGAGATCGCCAGCGGCATTCGCGTGATCCACACTCCGTCGCGGGCTTGAAGTCGCTTCGCCCTTCCGCCGTAGCCGAAAGTGACAGTGGGTTGCCCCGGACGAGGAACGTCCCCGACCGTAGGCAGCTCCTCCTCCTGGAGCTGCTGGAACGGCCGGATCCGCACGACCGCGATGTCGGAGCCGTCGATCAGATCGACGCTCGTGATCGTGCGGATCTTCCCGCGGTGGCTGCGCACCGTCACACCGTCCGGGTAATGCCGGAAGAAATGGGCGCAGGTGAGCACCGTGTCCGACGCTACAAGGGTGCCGCTGCAGTACGCGCGGCGGGCGGACAGGCGGACCAGCGCGTCGGGAAACATAGCTCCGATCGTAGGTGGCGAGGATCTAGCATGAGGACATGACCGATCATGCTGATTCCTCTGCTTCCGTTCCCGAGATTCTCGCCCCCGGGGTCTACGCTCGCCGCCGCGCACGTGTGCAACACGAGGTTCGGGAACGCGGGCTGGGTGGAGCTGTCATCGGCACCGGGCCAGAACTGGCGTACCTGACTGGCTCGTGGACCTCTTCCCACGAACGCCTCACCGCACTCGTGGTCCCGCCGGTGGGGGATGCGAAATTGATTGCTCCGGCGACGGATGCGACTGCGCTGGCCAGTCTCAATGAAGCCGCGGGCATCCAACTGGTCACGTGGCGCGACGGTGAGAACCCCTATGCGCTCGTGGAGGGAGCATGCGGCACCGGCCCCATTGCCGTGGGCAGCGCGCTCACTGCCGATCATGTGCTCCGGTTGCAGGATGTCTGCGGCGACATCGTTCTGGCGACAGAGGTTCTTGCCGCAGCTTTCATGGTGAAGGATCAAGAAGAGATCGAGCAGCTGTCGTTCGCGGGTGCCGCGATCGATCGTGTCCACGCCGCCGTTCCCGAACTACTGCAGCCGGGCCGGACAGAACGCGACATCGCTGCGGAACTCGACACATTGATTCTCCGCGAGCACTCCCGAACCGACTTCATCATCGTCGGGTCGGGGCCGAACGGCGCTGACCCCCACCACGATTTCTCCGACCGGGTCCTCGAGGTGGGTGATCCCGTGGTGGTGGACATCGGCGGCACCGTCGGTGCCGGGTACCACTCCGATTGCACGCGCACCTACGTCGTCGGCGGTGCGGAAGCAGCGGATAGGGGCTTCACCCGTGCCTACGAGACTCTTCGGCGCGCCCAAGCCGATGCTGTCGCAGCGGCACGGCCCGGAATGACGGCGGGGGACCTCGATGCCGTCGCGCGCGGGCGCATCAACGAAGCCGGATACGGCACATACTTCACACACCGGCTCGGCCACGGGATCGGACTCGGACTGCACGAAGAGCCGTTCATCATCGCGCGCAGCGAAACGGTGCTGCAGACGGGCATGGCGTTCTCCATCGAGCCCGGCATCTACATACCCGGAAAGTGGGGCATGCGCATCGAGGACATCGTGGTGCTCGAGGACGACGGCGCACGCCGCCTGAACACCGCGCGCATATAATTTTCCGGCATGACACCCAATGAAACTGACCGCGGCACCCTTCTCCTCCTCGGGGGCACCAGCGACATCGGCGGGGAAATGGCAGTGCGCCTGTGCGCCGGCCGCGATGTGGTGCTGGCGGGACGGAGGCCGGGGGAGCTGGGAGGCGTCGAAAAGCGGATGCTCGAGGCGGGCGCGGCGAGCGTGCGCTCAATCGAATTCGACGCCGTAGACCTCGCGTCCCACCGTGTCGTCGTGGAACGCGCAGCGGAATCGGGTCCGATCACGACGGCGATCGTCGCTTTCGGCATCCTCGGCGACCAGGAACGCGCCGAGCACGACGAGACGCATGCGGCCCAGATAGCCATGGTCGACTACACAGCTCAGGTGAGCATGCTGACGGTGCTTGCAGACGTCATGTCGAGCGGCCACATCTTCGCTTTCTCCTCGATCGCCGGTTGGCGCGCACGACGCGCGAACTACGTGTACGGCTCCACCAAGGCTGGCCTGGACGCATTCTGTCAAGGGCTGGCTGACCGACTGCACGGAACGAACCTGTCGCTGATCACCGCCCGCCCGGGATTCGTCATCGGCTCCATGACCGAAGGAATGAAACCCGCGCCGTTGTCAGTCACACCGGACATCGTCGCTGACGCAGTCGTCGCGGAAATGGGGAAGGGGAGCCGAACTGTGTGGATCCCGCGCTCACTGCAGCTCCTCGCATGGGTGATGCGGTGCGTGCCACGACCCATCTGGCGACGGATGCCCCGGTAGATGCGCACCGGCAGGTAGTCTGTGCCCCATGCCGATACTCGCGTATTTCCTCATTGAAGCCCTCGCCTTCTGGGGCGTGAGCCAGCTCGTCGGCGTCGGCTGGGCTCTCGTGGGCATCTTCGCTCTCATGCTCATCGGTGCCCTCGCCGCGTCGCCCGCGTTGCGCTCTGAACTTGAGAGGGCCTCCTCCGGCAACGGCACGGTCGGGCAGTTCGCTGGTGGCACCGCTCTTGTGGCCGCCGGCTGGGCGCTGGCTATCGTTCCCGGCTATGTCACCTCGCTGACAGGGCTCGTGCTCCTGCTCCGCCCGACACGCGAACTGGTCCGGAAATCCATGGCCAACTCGCTGCGCAAACGCGTGGAGGACTTCGGCGTTCAGGTCTACGACGCCTCTCCCATGAAACGGCGCAGCACCTCTTACGGCACATTCGGCGATGGCAGCACCGTGATTGACGCGGAGCCGGAGCCCAGCGACGAGGACATTGAGAACTGGTCCCGCAGCGCCCGCCCGGAAGACTTCGGGGATCCGCAGAAATGACCACAGCGCTAGCGCAAGGCACCCGTAGCCGTACCCGTGCCCGCGCACAGGCCGGGGCCACACGTTCCGCAATGATCGCGCGCATCCTTCTCGCTGGTATAGGCGGGATTCTCGTCTACTTCTCGTACGAACCGCATGGCGTGGCTGCCGCCGGTGTCGCAGGGATCGCCCTGTTCTATCTCGCCCTGGCTCCGTGGCCGGCCGTAGGGGAGAAGGCTAAGGGACGCCCCAGCGGTAAGCAGGGAGCTCTGCTCGGCTTTGTCCACGGTTTCTGCGCGTACGTTCTGCTCTTGCCGTGGGTGGGCGAGTTCGTCGGCGCGTTGCCGTGGATCGCTCTTTCAATCACCCTCGCGCTCTGGTCGATTCTGACCGGAATCTTCGGTGTGCTGGTGGCCCGATGGAAATTCGGGTTCATCGCGTTCGCTTTCGTCTATTCCGCGGTGGAGTTCCTGCTCTCTTCGTTCCCCTTCGGGGGCTTTTCCTGGGTGCGGCTCGCGTGGGGCCAGATCAACGGCCCGTTGGCCAACTTCGCGCCGTGGGGTGGGCCCGCCCTGATCACTTTTGCGGCGGTGCTTCTCGCCGCGTCGTTTGGGGCGCTCCTTCTTCTCCTGATTGGCCGGCAGCCGGACAAGGCCCGGCAAGCTGTGCCGGTGGGCACAGTCCCGGGGATCGTGATTGGGCTGGCGCTACTCGCGGGCCTGGCCGTCAACACACCAGGGCCCACCACGGGGGAAGTGAAAGTGGCCGCCATTCAGGGCAACGTGCCGCGGATGGGACTGGACTTCAACGCGCAGCGGCGCGCTGTTCTGGCAAACCACGTCAACGTGACCAAAGAGCTCGGAGCCAGCGGCGAGCACCCCGATCTGGTCTTCTGGCCCGAGAACTCGTCGGACGTGAACCCGTTCCGGGATAGGGAAGCGCGCGACCTGATCACTGAAGCAGTGGATGCCGTGGATGCTCCCGTCCTTGTGGGCACGCTCACTAAAGACGAGGTAGGGGATCGAAACACCGCCGTCGTTTTCGACCCGGAGACCGGGGCGGGCGACCTGCACCACAAACGCTTCCTGCAGCCCTTCGGCGAATGGATGCCCATGCGCGACTTCTTCCGTATTTTCTCCTCTTACGTGGACATGGCCGGCGACTTCAAGCCCGGCGACGGAAACGGAACAGTGCGTATGGGGGACCACATCGTCGGTGTAGCCACGTGCTACGAGGTCGCCTTCGATGCTGCTTACCGCGACGCAGTCAAGGCAGGCGCCCAGATTCTGACGACGCCGACGAACAACGCCACCTTCGGCTTCACCGACATGACCTACCAGCAGTTGGCCATGAGCCGGATCCGCGCGATGGAGACCGACAGGGCAGTGGTGGTAGCCGCGACTTCGGGTGTGTCGGCCATCGTTCACCCGGACGGTTCGGTGTCCCAGCACACGGAGATCTTTGAACCCGGCTACCTCGTGGAGGATCTTCCGCTGCGTGATTCCACGACCTTCGCTGTGCGCTACGGGCAGATCATCCAGTGGCTTCTGGCGCTGGGCGGTGCGGCCGTGATGCTTGCCGCGAGCGTGGGTGCGCGGCGGGGGTATGCTTCAAACAGGAATCAAACGGCGCCCCGCACCGGGCTGCCCGACAACGAGAATTAGCTATGTCCGACACAGCTGAAGGAAACGGAGACACTGTGGCAGAGAAACCGACCGACTCGACTCTGGTGATCATCCCGACATACAACGAGGTGGAGAACCTTCCCCTCATCATCGGGCGTGTGCGCGAGTCGAACCCGGACGTGGACATCCTGGTCGTCGACGACAACTCTCCGGACGGCACCGGCGACAAGGCCGACGAGATGGCCGCCGAGGACAACCACATCAACGTGATTCACCGCGAGGAGAAGACCGGGCTGCTGGGGGCCTACACCGCGGGCTTCAACTGGGGTCTCGAGCGCGATTACGCCGTCCTGTGCCAGATGGATGCCGACGGCTCGCACGCACCGGAGCAGCTGCCGCGCTTGCTTTCGGCTATCGACGAAGGGGCGGACCTCGTCATCGGCTCCCGCTACGTCGACGGCGGCGAAGCCGTGAACTGGCCGAAGAACCGTTACCTGCTGTCCAAGCTGGGCAACCTGTACATCTCTGTCGCTCTCGGCGACGATGTGGCGGACATGACCGCCGGGTACCGCGCGTTCCGCCGCGAGGTGCTTGAGGCGATTGATCTGGACGGTCTGTCCCGCAAGGGATACATCTTCCAGGTGGACTTGGCGGACCGCGCCGTGCAGGAAGGCTTCGACGTGCGCGAGGTGCCGATCACGTTCGTCGACCGCGAACTCGGCGAATCCAAGCTGGACGCGAGCTTCGCGGGCGAGTCCCTGTCCGAGGTGACCAAGTGGGGTTGGAAGCGCCGCACGACTCAGGCTTCCGAGATGGCTGGTGAATTAGCACGACTCGGCCGCTACCAGCTTGATGAGCTCGGTGTGAACAAGATCCCGGGAAAGGTCACCCACGCGATCGGTGTCGCCGGCGACCTGGTTGAGGAAGGCGCCAAGTTGGCCAAGTACGAGATCCAGCGCGCGCTGAACAACCGCCACTAGAACGAACGGAAAAAGGCCGGCAGGGAGAGTTCCTGCCGGCCTTCTGTGTGTCTCAGGGAGGTGAGGAAGCGACGCCCAAGCGAGCGCCACTGAAGCGCCTAGTTCCCGTTCTCCTGAGCTTCCTTCTGCTCTTTGGCAATGCGCGCTGCGGTGCGACGGCGCTTGCGCAGCTGCTCAAGGCGCTCTTCCAGCAGCTCATCCAATTCTTCGAGGCTGCGGCGCTCACGGAGCATGTCCCAGTGGGTGCGCGGGGGCTTGACCGGCTTAGACTCGACGCCTTCGCCCTCGATCAAGGTGCCCACCTGGCCGTTCTTGCACGGCCACTCTTCGGGGATCTCGGCGTCGTCGGCGAACGGGATTTCATAGACCTCACCGTTCGGGGTGCGGTACTTTGCCATCCTGCGCGGGGCCAGGTCGTGGTCACGATCCGTCTCGTAGCTCACTGCGCCCATGCGGCTACCACGTAGCACCCGATCAGCCATGCTGCATCTATCCCTTCGTTGAAAAATTCAGTCGCGAGCCTAAAGTATAACGGCCACCATCAATAACGCACTGACTGCGTGGTATGTTCCGCACCACGCACATTCTTCGTCGATATGATGAACGGCGATCATGAACCAGAAGACTACTGAGGCGCCGACATGTCAGTACTGCAGCAAGGAAATCCAGCGCACACCTGGCCGTGGCCGTCCACGCAAGTACTGCAGCGATTCGTGCAAACAGCGCGCGTACGAGCTGCGGCACCCAGCGTCCGCGAGCCGGGAAGGTGCACGACGGGTATCCGACAATACCTTGCGTGACAAGCTTTTTGAGCTGCGGTGCGCCGCAGAGGACATCGCCATTGCGACAAACGAGGGTGCTGACGCAAACGAGATTCAGTCTCTGTGCGATGAGCTGGTTACCATGGCTAAGAAGCTAGAGAGGCTCCAATGAACCGGCACGAGCCGGAGGTGGCCTCGGCGCGGTAGCTGACACTCAGGCAGAGAGGGATACTGATGCGGACGCGGAACCAGAAACTCATTGTCATCGGCGGTGCCATTGTCATCGTCCTGCTGGCGTTGCTGGCGTTGGTCCCGTTGTTCATCTCCATCGTGTCTCACCCCGGAATCAAGACCGAAGGAATCGACGCGGACGGGGCTAAGGCCGCGACGACAGACGTGGACGGGCAGTGGGTCGTCTCGCACAAGCCGGGCAAGAACGTCACGTCCGCCGGTTTCACGTTCCATGAGCTGTTGCCTGGCGACGAGCGGACCACATCGGGCTCCACTCAAGACGTCGAAGGTCAGATGACTATTGAAGGCGGCTCTTTGACCGCCGGCGAGGTGACCGTGGGCATGGACAATATCGTCACGGACAAGGATGTGCGTGACGAAAATGTGCGCAGGAAGATTCTTCATGCGGAGCAGTACCCGGAAGCCACATTCACTCTGACCAAACCTGCCGATGTGTCTCAGCTCCCGGAGGACGGCACCGTGGGCACCGTGACGCTCACGGGCGATCTGACCATTCATGGCCAGACGAATGCCGTCACGCAGGAGTTCAATGTGCTGCGAACCGGAGACACCGTCATCGTGCACGCAGACATTCCGATCAAACGGACCGACTATGGAGTGGAGACTCCTGAGTTCGTGGCGGCGAAGATCGCAGAGGACGGCGACGTGAATATCCGCCTGAAGCTGGAGAAGGAATAACGGCCCGAGAAGAGGCCATGAAAGCGCGGGAGCATTGAGCCTCGCGCTTCACCTTATATCGGTATTTGTCCGATAATGTACATTATGTCAAGTAACGCAAAGGGCGGAGAATCCCGCTGATTGCCCTGCTGCCCCCTCGCTGCGACTGAAACTCCACCGATAAGTCAGCGGACGCCCCGACGATGCCTGTGCGTGAGCGTCAGTTGAACGACGTCGAGCATGCCTTCGCGGGCTAGGGCCTCCCGCAGAGCAAGCTGCCACATCCACAGGCGCCGGTACACGGAGTCGAATCCGTCGGCAGCCGCTTCACGGAGCTGGCTCTGGAACATGGTGCGCTGATGCTTCAACGAGAGCTCGAGGTGCGCGGGCGCGTGCGTCTCCGCGATGACACGGAGGCCGCTTCGGGTATCTACGGTCTTCCGGATCTGCTCGACCGTCTGATAGTTCAGCCCCGGCCAGACATACGCGCGCAGTGATTCCAGGGCGGCTTCTGCCGCCGGGTTCATCTTCCCCGTCGACACGACGGTCTGGAGGGCGGCGCGGCCGGAGCGGGCCAAGAGGCCGTCGATAAGCGCGAAATAGTGACCCTGCATTGCTGCTGGCATGGTCTCGAGGTGCTCGGCGGACACGACGGCATCATAACGCGCCTTACGCCGGCTCATGTCGCGCGGAAGATTGTCGACGACGCTGATGTGCACCGCGTCCTCTGCCCCGCCTAACGTGAGACGCTCCCGCAGGGCGTGTACCACTGCAGGATCGGTCACGACCGAGTCGACCGTCGCACGGCGTGCTGCGGCACCGATGGCCACAGCCCCGCCGGATGAGGGCAATTCGGCGAGGTGCGTGCCGGGGCGGACCACCGCGGCGTCGAGAAGCATACCCACGCTTCGTGCTTGGGCGTCACCGAGATCGAGCTTCTCCGTTTCAAGCGGAGCGCTATAGTTTGTCTCGGAAACGAAATAATTCTTTGGTTCTTTTCCACGCCCTGCGCCCGGCGAATGCGATGGAACGCTAACCCGCTCCATCGTGGGCACTCCTGTAGCGAAATGGCCGGCGAACGCGCTCATTCCGTCCCCAGAGAATTTCTCCACGAGTTCCGGCGGCACCTCGCCCCCACTGAACCTCGCGCCCTGATTCAACTGTGTTTTCGGGCTGTACCCGGTGGCGATGAGTCTGTGCAGGACGTGGACTAAGTCCTCCGGCGTCTCCGTACGCCACTCTCCTGCCATGAACCCTTCGGCGAGGCCGATCCAACCGTTGACTACAATGCGTTCGAAGACCTCAGCTTGGTCGACCACGAGGTCCGGGGCTCCTTCCGGGTCCAGATCAAGCTCGGCGCGGGAGCACGCGGAAGCGAACTGAGCTTCCGCCCGGCGTGCGCGCAAGCCCAGCAACCGTCCTGTCGGCACAACCGCGATACTCGGCCACTGATCGGCGTCAACAGTGGCTAAGTGCATGGGGATCGCGGGGTTGTCGGACACGCCGTCTACCATAGACCGACGGCAAGCCGCCTCATGGGAGCCACGGCGCGCGGAGTAGATAAACCAGCGTATGATCTCATGGCGGATAAGCATGCAATTGCTACAAGGAGTTTAGATAAATGTCGGATAAGCCGTACCGCCCCGCAGGAAACCGCCATCACGTCGTCATCATCGGCTCCGGCTTCGGCGGGCTTTTTGCAGCTCGCGAGCTAGACGGAACCGACGTGGACGTCACGTTGATTAGCCGCACCAACTTCCACCTTTTCCCGCCGTTGCTCTACCAGGTGGCTACCGGCATTCTCTCCACAGGCGAGATCGCCTCCTCCACTCGCCAAATCCTGGACAAGCAGAACAACACCGATGTGGTCCGCGGCGATGTCACCGACATCAACTTGGACAACAACACGGTCACGTTCGAAGAGGGCGACTTCACCCGCACCTACGAGTACGACTCCCTGATTGTCGCCGCCGGCGCCGGTCAGTCTTATTTCGGTAACGACCACTTTGCCGAGTTCGCCCCGGGTCTGAAGACTCTGGACAATGCCCTCGAGATTCGCTCGCGCCTTGTCACCGCTTTCGAGCGCGCTGAGGTCGCCGAGGATCCCGAAGAGCGTGAGCGCCTGCTCACCTTCGTCATCGTGGGTGCCGGCCCGACCGGTGTCGAGCTCGCTGGCCAGGTCGCTGAGATGGCGCACCGCAGCTTCCGCGACGAATACTCCAACTTCCGTCCCTCCAGCGCGAAGATCATTCTTCTCGACGGCGCACCCCAGGTCCTCCCCCCGTTCGGCAAACGCCTCGGCCGCAAGGCTCAGCGCGAGCTGGAGCGCATCGGCGTCACCGTGCGCCTGAACGCGATGGTGACCAACATCGACGAGACCTCGGTGACCTACAAGGACATGAAGACCGAGGAAGAGACCACGATCGACTCGTACACCAAGATTTGGTCCGCCGGTGTCGCCGCTTCCCCGCTGGGCAAGATGGTTGCGGAGCAAGCTGGCCTTGAGGTCGACCGTGCCGGCAAGGTTCCGGTGAACAAGGACCTCTCCGTCGGCGACCACCGCAACGTGTTTGTCGTCGGCGACATGATGAACCTGGATAAGCTGCCTGGCTTGGCTCAGGTAGCTATCCAGTCCGGTGAATACGCCGCTAAGGCGATCAAGGCCGGAGTCGAAAATGGTCAGGAGCCGGATCAGCGGGAGCCGTTCTCCTACTTTGACAAGGGTTCCATGGCCATCGTGTCCCGCTTCCACGCCGTGGTGAAGATGGGCAAGGTCGAGATAGCCGGCTTCCTCGGTTGGATCATGTGGCTGCTCGTCCACGTGTCCTTCCTGGTGTCCAAGCGCAACCGCGTGGTGTCCATGTTCACCTGGACCCTCAACGCGCTCACCCCGAAGCGCTACAACCTGCCCACGACCCTCCAGGAGATGCATGCCCGCACCGCGTTGCTCAACCTTGCCAAGGAGTCCGGCGACAACACCGAGAAATACTCCGAGCTGCGCGACACCAACGGCGAGAACTAATCCATCTCCCCTCTCACTAATCCGATCCGGTTGCGGCCCACCTCGGGACCGCAACCGGTTTTTCATGTGCAGTAGCAGGATGCACTGAAATCAGTTCCCCTCGCTACCAACTGCTAGTCGGCCCGCCCTTCCAGTACCGCGTTTCCGGCGGGCGGGGCGTATGATCTGTTTAGTTCAAAACCAGTCGGTCTGGATCCTGCATTATTCCCGCGGGCCCCGCAGGCTCACTGGTTGTTTGCCGAGTCTGTGAAAAAAGGGGGTCGCTATGCCGCCGAAACTTCCTCTACCCCGTAACAAGACCAAAACGCAGACTAGGCAGAAACAGGTTGATCGGCCGGTGCCGGTTCCGGTTGAACGCTCGGTGGACTTCTGCCGGGTGTTCGTCGAAGGTAATGCGCTTCCGGGATCGATGCATTACACCACCGCTATGGAGCGAGTGAAGGAAGCTGAGAACGGGTACGTGTGGCTCTCTCTTCGCGAGCCGTCCGCCGAGCAGATGGAGCGTGTCGCCGAGGAATTCGGCATCCACGACCTCATTGTCGAGGACGCTGTCGCCGCGCACCAGCGCCCCAAAGTGGAGCGATTCGGCGAGCAGCTCTTCATTGTCATCCGCACAGTGGTGTACCGCGACGACGAGGAAGTCACCGACCTCCGCGAGATCATTTCTACCGGTGAAGTGCAGATGCTCATCGGCGACAACTTCGTCATCACCATCCGCCACAATGCCGAATTGCCGAACCTCACGCAGGAACTCATTGAAGACCAGGAAATCTCTTCTCTCGGCCCCGCCGCGGTGGCATGGAAGGTCGCCGATCACATCGTGGAGAACTACATGAAGGTCACCACCTTCCTCTCCAGCGACGTCGACGAGCTGGAGAACGAGGTATTCACGCCGCGGCACCTCATCAACATCGACAAGATCTACATGTACAAACGTGAGGTCTTGGAGATGCGCCACGCCACCGATCCGCTCGGCCCCGCACTTCGTTCAGGGTTGACGCTGCACAAGGACCTGCTGAGCAAGCCGATCCGCTCTTACCTGCGCGACGTGCAGGACAACGCCATGATCGTCAGCGACCACGTCTCTGGCTTCGACGAGCGGCTTTCTTCGCTTCTCGACGCCTCGGTGGCCAAGGTCTCCATGCAGCAGAACAGCGACATGCGCACGATCTCAGCTGTTGTCGGTATGGCGGCGCTACCGACCATGATCGCCGGCGTGTACGGCATGAACTTCGAGTACATGCCGGAGCTCGGGTGGCACTACGCCTACCCCGTTGTGCTCCTGGTCATGTTCGGATCCATCCTGGGCATGTACTGGTGGTTCCGGAAGAACCACTGGCTCTAAGCCGTCACCCCATGACCATGGTGCGCAGGGTCGTGATAGCCGCGATCTTGCCGTCCTGCTTCATTTCGATGCGCCAGATCTGGGTACGTCGGCCAACGTGGATGGCAATGGCCTCGGCCTCAATCGTGCCGGAGGTGACCGGACGAATGAGGTCGGTGTTATTGTTCATGCCCACGACCGGAACGCCGGCGGCGACGAAGCCTGCATAGGATCCCATACTCTCCCCGATGGAACAGAACACGCCGCCGTTGACCTGGCCTGCCGGCTGGTGGTGGCGCGGGTCAGCCTCCACCGTCGCGGCGATGCGCTCCGGACCGAAGTCGGTGAAGTGTAGACCGATGAATGTGTCGAACTCCACGTGGTTTGCGTTGAGGAGGGCAAGTTCCTGCTCGTTGAGCTGGCGCTCCTTCACCGTGGCCAGGAGTTTACTTAAATCGATGTTCTGTACGTCACTAGCGTTCATGAAGTGTGATTTTAGCAACAAAAGCAGACCGTGTGCGGTTATTGACCAGTCTGGATTTCAAGGCATATTCACTGCGGGCAGCGAGACGGCCTGCGTATGCTTTTGGGCATGACTAATGAGAATCTCGCTCAAATCGGCGTTGTCGGCATGGCAGTCATGGGCTCCAACCTGGCCCGCAACTTCGCGTCCCGCGGCCACACCGTGGCCATCTTCAACCGCTCGCCTGAAAAGACCCGCGCGGTGATGGAGCAGTACGGCGACGAAGGGTCGTTCATTCCGTCCGAGACGATCGAGGACTTCGTCGCCTCCCTGGAGCGCCCGCGCAAGGCCGTGATCATGGTGCAGGCGGGCAAGGCGACTGATGCTGTTATCGACCAGCTCGTCGAAGCGATGGATGAAGGCGACATCATCATCGACGGCGGCAACTCGCTGTTCACCGACACAATCCGCCGCGAGAAGGAAGTCGCCGCCAAGGGCCGCCACTTCGTCGGCGCCGGTATCTCTGGCGGCGAGGAGGGCGCGCTGCGCGGCCCGTCCATCATGCCGGGCGGACCGAAGGAGTCCTGGGAGACCCTCGGTCCCCTGCTGGAGGACATCTCCGCAAAGGTCGACGGTGTCCCCTGCGTGACGCACATCGGACCGGACGGTGCAGGCCACTTTGTCAAGATGGTTCACAACGGCATCGAGTATGCCGACATGCAGGTCATCGGCGAGGCATACCACCTGCTCCGCTACGCCGCAGGCATCGAGCCAGCTGAACTTGCGGATATCTTCTCCAAGTGGAACCAGGGCGACCTCGATTCTTACCTCATCGAGATCACGGCCGAGGTTCTGCGCCAGGTGGACGCGAAGACGGGCAAGCCCTTCATCGACGTCATTGTCGACGCGGCCGGCCAGAAGGGCACCGGTCGCTGGACCGTCAAGGAAGCGCTGGATCTGGGAGTGCCCACTACCGGTATCGGCGAGGCGGTATTCGCACGTGCGTTGTCCTCGGCTCTCGCCCAGCGCGAGGCAGTCAAGAAGACTGGCTTGCCTTCAGGCGAAACGGCCACGCTCGAGTCCCTCGGCGTGGACAAGCAGCAGTTCGTCGAGGATGTCCGTCGTGCGCTCTACGCCTCCAAGCTCGTGGCCTACGCTCAGGGTTTCGACGAAATCAACGCCGGCTCCCAGGAGTACGGCTGGGGCCTCAAACCGCAGGACTTGGCCACCATCTGGCGCGGCGGCTGCATCATCCGCGCGAAATTCCTCAACCGCATTACCGAGGCGTACAACAACGATCCGGAATTGCCGTCCTTGCTGCTTGACCCGTACTTCCGCGGCGAGCTGGAGAACGGATTGATCGATTCCTGGCGCCGCGTGGTGGTCACCGCCACCCAGCTGGGTCTGCCGATCCCGGTCTTCGCTTCCAGCCTCTCCTACTACGACTCGCTGCGCTCCGACCGTCTGCCGGCGGCGCTGATCCAGGGCCAGCGCGACTTCTTCGGTGCCCACACCTACAAGCGCGTCGACATGGAAGGCACGTACCACACCACTTGGTCCGGCGAACGCGAGGAAATCACCTACTAGCGTTGCGTTAACCCAGGCACCGTGGGGCGGTCGGTAGACTTCCCCCGGTGCCTTCTTTTTTAGACCTCGGTCTTCCACGCCCCATCGTCGATGTGCTGGACAATCAGAACATCACTGAACCCTTTCCCATCCAGCAGGCTGCTATTCCGGCTGTTCTCAGCGGCCGCGATGTCCTCGGCCGCGGTCCGACCGGCTCCGGCAAGACTTTCACTTTCGGGTTGCCTATGCTCGCGCTCCTTGCCGGCGCTCCATCGCGCCCGGGACGTCCACGGGGCCTCATCCTCGCCCCCACCCGTGAGCTCGCCGCCCAAATCCGCCAACGCCTCGACGAACCGGCCGCCGCCGTGAATCTCCGCGTCATTGAGGTCGTCGGTGGCGTGAACATCAACAATCACATCCGTGCTCTCGCCGCACCCGTCGATGTTCTCGTGGCCACGCCCGGACGCGCGCAGGACCTGATTAACCAAGGCAAGTTGAGCTTCGACGACGTGGCAATCACGGCGATCGACGAAGCGGACCAGATGGCGGACATGGGCTTCCTGCCGCAGGTGCGCAAGCTTCTCGACGCCACACCGGACACCGGCCAGCGTCTGCTGTTCTCGGCGACGCTTGACGGGGACGTCGATAAGCTCGTGCGGGGCTATCTCGATGATCCCGTGACGCACTCGACTGCGCCCGCAGCTGCTGCCGTCGATTCAATGGAGCACTACCAACTTCTGGTGGGCGACCGCGAGTCCCGCAATGAGATTGTCCCGCTCATCGCCGCCCGCGAGGGAAAGACCATCATGTTCATGCGGACGAAGCACGGCGTGGACCGGCAGGTGAAGAAGCTGCGCCGCGTCGGCGTGAACGCCCAGGGCATCCACGGTGACAAGGGTCAGGGCGCTCGCACCCGCGCCATCGAGGGCTTTGCCGACGGGTCGTTACCGGTGCTCGTGGCCACGGATATCGCCGCACGCGGCATCGACATCAGCGATGTCTCCCTCGTCGTGCACATCGACCCCCCTGCCGAGCACAAGGCGTACTTGCACCGCGCCGGCAGAACTGCACGGGCGGGCACCGAAGGCACCGTTGTCACACTCGTGATGGACGAGCAACGGAAAGACGTGGACACCCTTCTGCGAAAGGCAGGGGTCGACGCGGAGAAAGTCCAGGTTAGCGCAGGGTCGACGGAGCTTGCTAAGATCACGGGAGCGCGGGAACCGTCCGGTGACCCGCTTCCCCCGCCGGGCCAGACCGCGGCACCCGCTCAGAAGCGCAACCAGCGTTCGGGTGGATCGCGGCGCGGGCGGCAACAGGGCACTGCTCGCACCAACAGTAACGGTGGGCGCCGCCGCAGAAGGAGTTCCAGGCGCAAAGAGTCGTAACCACTCATGGACATACTGATTTCCATCCTCGCCCTTGTCGGCTTCGTTCTGCTCACCGCATCCACCGGCTTGTTCGTGGCAATTGAGTTCGCCATGACCGGCCTCGAACGCTCCACGATCGAAGCGCACGTGCAAGAAAAAGGCGATAAGACCGCCCGTGCCGTTCAGCGCGACCACGGCAATCTTTCGTTTGTACTGTCCGGTGCGCAGCTGGGCATCACCATCACCACGCTCGCGACGGGCTTTCTCGCAGAGCCCGTGCTCGCCCGGTTCTTCGGCCCGCTGCTGGAGCTCGTCGGGCTCTCCGAGTCCGCCTCGCGCCCGGTGGCGCTCGTGCTGGCGCTCATCGTGGCCACGACCTTGTCCATGGTGTTCGGTGAGTTGGTGCCCAAGAACGTGGCTATTTCCAAACCCTTGGAAACTGCCCGCTTCGTTGTGCCGCCGGTCAACGCATTCAACACAGTGTTCTCCTGGTTCATCAAAGCGTTGAACGCATCCGCGAACTGGTTTGTGCGCAAGCTGGGTATCGAGCCCGCCGATGAGCTGGCCTCGGCCCGATCGGGTCCGGAGCTCGGCGCAATGGTGCGCAGCTCTGCCGAAGCTGGAGGTCTCGACGCCACCACCGCGAAGATGCTTGACCGCTCGCTCCAATTCGGAGAGACCACCGCAGAGGAGGTCATGTCCCCCCGTTCCACGGTCAATTCCCTCGACGTTGAGGACACGGTCAGCGACCTCATTGCGTTGGCCATTGAGACCGGCCACTCCCGTTTCCCGGTCCGACGCGGCGACTTGGATGACACAGTCGGGCTCGTGCACATCAAGGATGCTTTCTCGGTTCCGCGGGACGAGCGAGCTACGACTCTGCTCGGATCGCTGGCCAAACCTGTCTCCTTCGTTCCCGGCACCTTGGATGGCGACGCCGTGCTCAACCAGGTGCGCTCCGCTGGCTCCCAGATGGTGCTTGTCGCCGACGAGTACGGCGGCACCCAGGGCTTGGTCACCATCGAGGATGTTGTCGAGGAGATTCTCGGCGAAGTGTACGACGAGTACGACGACCGCGAGTCGGAGCGGGATTTCCACCGCTTCGGCACGTCCTGGGAAGTTTCAGGTCTGGTCCGTCTCGACGAGTTATCGGAGCGGACGAGTTACCTGGCGCCGGACGGCCCGTACGAGACCCTCGGCGGCTTGATCATGTCGGCCTTGGGCCGGGTCCCCCAGGTTGGAGACTCGGTGCTTCTTCCCCTCCCCGACAATGAAGTCCAGGACGATTTTGAATCCGGTAATGCTGGCCGCTGGCTCGCACGCGTCTCCGTCATGGAAGGACGGCGACTGGACAAGGCGATCCTCACGCCCGTGTCCGATGAAGAGGCTGCGAGGTGGTCCGCATGAGTATCTGGGTAGCTTCCCTCCTCATCGTCGTTTTGCTTCTGGCCAACGCTTTTTTCGTGGCCACAGAGTTCGCGCTGGTCTCCTCACGCAAAGACCGGCTCGAGTCGATGCTGGCGCAGGGCAAGACGGGGGCCCGCAGGGCATTGAATGCCACCGAGCACCTGTCCATTTACCTTGCGGGAGCCCAGTTCGGTATCACCATCGCTTCCCTCATCCTGGGCAAAGTGGCTGAACCCGCTATTGCGCACTTCCTCGAGGCACCGTTCACGGGCCTCGGAGTACCGGAGAATCTCCTGCACCCGCTGTCGTTTGTCATCGCTCTGCTGATCATCACGGTGCTGCACATCATTTTCGGCGAGATGATTCCGAAGAATATCTCCATTGCGGGACCGGAAACCCTCGCGGTGTGGCTCACCCCGGCGATGGACGTGTGGGTGAAGCTCACCCGCCCGCTCATCTACGCATTGAACGAGCTCGCCCGCTTCACGCTTCACCTCTTCGGCGTGGAGCAGCGTGACGAGCTGGATGCCACGGTGGATCAGGAGCAGCTTGCCACGATGATCCAGGAATCGCGGCAGGAAGGCCTGCTGGATGCGGAGGAGACCGCACGCCTGGCCAACGCCCTTTCCTCCGAACACCGCAGCTTCAAGGAGGTCATGATTCCGATCGAGGATGTCGTGACCATCCCCTATTCCCGCGGCGGTATTGCTCTGTCGGCGTTGGAGAAGGCGGTTCAGGAAACCGGATTCTCCCGCTTTCCCGTCGAGGGATCCGCAGGCGCGCTGGTGGGCTACATCCATGTGAAGGACGTGTTGGACCTGCTCGAATCCGAGGCGGCCAACCCGGTCATCCCGCAGAACCGCATTCGCCGGTTGAGCATTGTCGACGGTTCCGGCAGCCTCGACGACGCTCTGACGTCTATGCACCGCCGCTCCGCCCACATGGCGCAAGTCCGCGATAACGGTGAGCTGGTCGGAGTGCTCGCCTTGGAGGACTTGATCGAGGAATACGTTGGCACTGTGTCCGACTGGACGCACGAGGACGATTAGGCTCCACCATGCCCACCGACGCTTCTACCAGGCTCGCCCGCGAGGAATGGTCTGATTGCATCGCCCAACACGAAGAGCGCGCCCGCATATGGATCGACCCGCACTTGAAACGTCGCTCCCGGGGCGAGAAGCACCCGATCTGGGACTTTCTTTTTGACTATTACGCGGTCCGCCCGTCCCACGTCTTGCGCTGGCACCCAGGCGCGCGAGTGGTACTCGATGACGCTGCTGACTCACCGCACGCACAGTGGCGCGATTACAGCCTTTGCCCCGATGGCAGCGTCACAGCGGATGTGCACGCGTTTCTCTCCCACCGCCGCACGGACATGGAGAATCTCCTGCTCTTGCTACGTGCCACGCAGACAAACCGGACGCAGTTCGATTGCTTTGGCCTGCACGAGTGGGCCATGGTCTACCGCCAGGGTCAAACTCGCCATGACCTCCCCCTTCGCCTAGGCACCGATCGCACCAACGACGTCCTTGAAGCTCACGACATCAAATGCACGCATTACGACGCCTACCGGTTCTTCACCCCGCCCGCCAAACCGCTGAATTTGACGGTGTTGGAAAACACGGCAAGACCGAACCACGAGCAAAGCGGATGCCTTCACGCAGGCATGGATTTGTTCAAGTGGGCGGCAAAGATGGGGCCCCTGGTGCCGGGCGAGTTACTTCTTGATTGCTTCGAGCTTGCCCGCGATATCCGCCTGCTGGACATGGAGGCCTCCCCGTACGATTGCCGCGGCCTCGGGTATGGGGTCGTTCCGATTGAAATGGCGGAAGGGAAAGCGCAGTACGTCGCACGACAACGCGCCTTTGCCGCACGCGCAGAACCCTTGCGACACCGCCTTGTCGCGATCCTCGAAGACGTTCTCAACGGTTAAGCTATCGGGGACGTTGTCTGCTCGAAAGGAGCCTGGGTCATGGGACGGCACTCCACCGGAAAGAACAACTATTCCCTGTCGAAAGGGTTGATCGCGCTCATCGCTGCCCTCGCCCTGTTGCTCGTTGCAGTCACGGTGTTTTTCATGCGCGACAATGATTCCGATTCGGATGCAGCCTCTGGCGGCCAGCCCGAGTGCGTCTCCGGCGATCTCGCTCTTCCCGTCGCCGCCGCGAACAAGAAAGTCGGGCAACAGCTTATCGACGCCTATGTGGCCACCAACCCCGTCGTCCGCGACTATTGCGTGAAGCCGGAATACGTCGATTCCCTCCACGACGCCGCCGTGTACATCGCCCCGTTCTCGCCGGTGGCGAAGGAGGAGCTCTCCCAAGCCGGCCGCAGCGCAGCGACGAACGAGCCCCCTACCGTGTACTCCACCGTTGTCGGTGTCTCGGGTGGATCACTCAGCACGGACGGAGGCACCCCGGCTTTGAGTGATGTCCTCTTCCCCACGGGAGAGCAACCAGAGGCGTCCGCGATCGTTGCCGACGCGATCGCCGACTCCGACGACTCTGCAATCTCGGCGCTCCAAGAACAGCGCGTCACAACCGTCTCTGAAGCCTCCGCGTCCACGCAAAAGGTGGTCGCGACCGCTCAGGATTCTGCTCCAGAGGGAATAGCCTTTGCACCCCTCGACGGTGCCGAACTGCTTTATTCTGCTATCCCGCTGACCACAACAGATGATGTCACCGAGGAACAGAGTCGCGCCGCCCAAAACTTCGCAGAAGACGCTGGCACGTCCTTTGCGGACTCTCACGGCGGGAACCAAAAAGCCCTGAGCGAACTCTCCGACGGGGTGTGGGCTGCTGCGGTACCAGAAGGTGGTCGACGGATCCCCGGCTCCGAGAGTGCCTCCGACACGGCCGGCACCAGTGCCGGTACCGACTCAAACGGTAGCGCCCCCAGTGAAGCAACAAACACGCTGTTCCTTCTGGACACTTCCGCCGCTATGTCAGCCTTCAACGATGATGCTGCAGACGCCATCGATGCCTCAGTGGCGGACTTGACCAGTTCGGGTCACTCCGTCGCACTGTGGAATTACTCTTCCCCACTCACTCCTGGCGTGACCCAGGGATACCGCGCGAACATCTCTTTCACCGGTAACGCTGACGATGTCGCCGGTACAGCCCACCGATTCATCAACGACGGCGAGCCTTTGACGCGCGAGGCTGTCACCGCTGCCGTGGATTACGTCGAATCGGAAGCAACGGGAGAGGCACCGGTCCGGATTGTGCTCATTACCTCGGGCACCGCCGACAGCTCCGATGATTCAGCAATCCAGGCACTCACTGCCGCAAGGGACAAGAAAATATCGTTGACTATCGTTCATGTCGGACAGGGCGGGGCCGATAGAGGTCTGAGCGAGGCTGCTGAATTCTCAACCAATGTCTCCGCTGCGGACGAACTCACGGGTGCTATCCGTGCGGCATCCGGTCTCGCTTAGAGCGTTACCGCGTCCACGATTGGTGTATTTGTCTTACACCCGTGCTGAGCTCGTGCGCTGTTACCGCAGGCCATGATCGAGCAATTAGACGCTCATGTCATTGAGATCTACCACGCGGAGGTGACAACGCCCCGGGCACGAAAAAGGGCGCGGTCCGCATCGGGATCCGCGCCCTGAAATAGAGGGAGCAAAGTGGACCACCCTTCAACCGGTGGCCCCAAGAAGTCTTAGGAGGAACGGCGGCGACGGCGGTCAGCCAGTTCGTCGAGTGCGACGACGTTGTCGCCTTCATCCCCGGAGATGCCACCAATGCGCTCCGACGGGAACGCGGAAATCGTTCCGGTCAGTTCCTTCACGATCTGCGGTACCGCGATACCGAAGACGCCCTGACCGCCGCCGAGAAGGTCGATGATCTCATCGTTGCTGCGGCATTCGTACACGGTGGTGCCGTCGGAGACGAGGGTGATCTCGGAGATCTCGTTGATTCCGCGGTCACGCAATTTGTCCACGGCGAGACGGATGTTTTGCAGGGAGATACCGGTGTCCAGCAGACCCTTGACAATCTTCAGGACCAGAATGTCCTTGAAGGAGTAAAGACGCTGCGAACCCGAGCCCGTAGCGTTGCGGATGGACGGGCGGACCAGATCGGTGCGTGCCCAGTAGTCCAGCTGGCGGTAGGTGATGCCGGCGACTTGGCAGGCGATCGGGACGCGGTAGCCGACCTCGTCAGACGGGCCCAGGTCAAAAAGGGTCTCCTGGACCGGTGCTTGGGCACCGTCGGCGGCGGTGGCGCTATCGATCGAAGTCACGTAATTACTCCCATGAAGTTTAGGAAAGTGCCTAGTGGTTATTTAAAGGCAAGCTTAAGCTGCGGTCAAGACCACAGCGTTCAACACGCCGAAGTTTTAACCTCAACTTTAACTTTAGGGTCAGTTTCCCTCACTATCATCGTCAGCATCAACGTCATCAGGGGTACCGCCGAAACCGAGATCCTCTTCTTCGACACCCAATTCGCGCATGAGGTTCTCAAAGTCCAGGTCCGCCTGTTTGTCCCCACTAGCGGAGTTGCCGTTACCCTCGGATGATGCCTCTGCCCCATCCGCAAAGTCAGAGTCGAACTCAACATCGAAATAGTCGGCGGCATCCTCGGCACTGAGCCACAGCGAGGCGTGGTTGAGGACGTCTTCTTCCACCTCGATGGTCATATCCAGCATCAACGCAAGGACAAGAGCATCGGTTGGGCGGCAGTCGAATTCGGCTCCATCGTCCATGGTCACTTGCGCCATATAGACACCGTTGTAGTAACCGGTCAGTTCAATGGCAGACACGCCGGCGGTGGACTGCTCAATGATGTCTACTAACAGGTTATGAGTATCGGGGCGGGTCGGCTCCCACTCACCGATCCGGCCGAGGAGCTGGGCTCCGCCCACGGGTGACAGCCAGATGGGAAGAAAGCGCCGGCGCTCTTCCCAGAGAAGTACTGCGCACAGGAAATTCTCGGGACCGACGGGAAAGACTCCGCACAAAGAAACGGGAACTGTACTCATGATTCTGGTTAGCTTCTAGGCAAGGCCACGGCGTAGCTCGTTCTTGACCAGCGCGGCGTGCAGCGACACGACAAGCGCGGTCATCTGTTGACTGATCTCGCCAGCTTCTTGCTTTGCGGCTGCGCGACCTGATTTAGCAACCGGATCCGTGACCTGGGTGATCAAATCGGCCTGCCGGCTCGCGGATTGGCGGATTCGCTTCAGATGCCGGGCGTCGAGGCCGAACTCAGTCAGCGAGACGGCGGTGGAGACAACACGAACATCATCAACCGTGAACAAACCGGAAGCGTCCGGAACGATCAACCCAGCATCGATGCATTGGGCGACATCGTCAGGTGTGCACTCAGCTTGGGTGGCGACATCTTCGTCGGTGAGGCGCGTGGCGGCAGGAGCCGCGAACTGCTCCGGCGCAATCAACGGTTCGGCGGTCTTCTGACTGGTCATGACAGCCGTGACTTTGCCGGAATCCATTGCTTCCAGCTGCTCGCGAATGACTTTGAGCGGCAAGTAATTGTCGCGCTGGGTGATGAGAATGTAGCGCAGCCGCTCCACGTCCGCTTCGGTGAAGCGACGGTAACCTGACTGCGTTCGTTCCGGGCTGATCAGCCCTTCCGATTCGAGAAACCGGATTTTAGACACGGTGACATCCGGAAATTCCTCGCTGAGGCACTTGATCACCACGCCGATCGACATGGTCTTTGTGCCCGAGCGGGGTGCCTGGTTGCTCGGCTTCGTCTTCCGGATTGCGCTCACAGTGTCTAATTCTGTCTAAATGGTTCTCACGGTGCCCGGGTTTCCCTGAAAACATTTCCAGTCTTCGGGGAACGGGGCAGAAATACCGGTGCCCTCTCGACACCGGTGGGTGGATGTGGCATCAATCGTTGATGCCCGCTGCGGCTAGTCCTCGTCTGCGATGAATACCAGGCGGAATTTACCGATCTGAATTTCGTCGCCGGTGGACAGCGCCTGCGAGTTACGCGGCTCGCGGTTGACGTAGGTGCCGTTGAGGGATCCGACATCGACAACCTCGAACTCGCCGTCGTTGCGGCGGAACTCGGCGTGACGGCGGGAGACGGTGACATCGTCGAGGAAGATGTCCGCCTCCGGGTGGCGCCCAGCCGTGGTGGTGTCCTGGTCCAGCAGGAAGCGTGCGCCCGCATTCGGGCCGCGCTTGACCACCAGCAGGGCCGCGCCAGCTGGCAGGCCCTCGACTCCGCCGACGTGGTCAGAGGCGGTGGTAGCTCCCGTCTCCATCTCTTTCAGAAGATCCGCACGGAAGACAGAGGTGGTCTCTACCTGTGCCTCCGGTGTACCGGTGTTCTCGCTCATCTCTTCTCCTGACGTTTTGACGGATACAAATCCAAATTTAAGTCCACGATCATCATACTGACAACTAGCCCCGCCGCGCGGTTGTGACACCTCTGGGGCCCGCCCGCGTCAGCGGAAAATGCTGGCTATGCCCGATATTACGGAGTTTCCGCCGCCGGCGAGCGGGTTGTCGGAGACCATGTAGGTCCACGTCGCGTTGGGGCGTTTCCAGCCGGCGTCGGCGAGGTGGGCACCGTCGGCGTCGATAAGCACCGTGCCGAAAGTCTCCACGGCGCGCTCGACGGCGCGGTTAGCCAGCTCCTTGAATTCCCTCACGGCAATGCGGTGAAACTCCGTGATCGGTGTCTCGCGGGCGATAGCGCGGAGGTGGATCGATTCGCGCACATCGTCCATGAGCGCTAGGTGCTCCGACCATTCGTCGTCGAGATGGAACAGCATGATCTCCCGTGCAGCCTGCTCGAGCACTCCGCGCTCGACCCCCTGAGCCTCCAGCTCAGCGGCGCGCGCGGGATCGCGTTCGGCGAGTTCCCGCCACGCTTGATCGGTATCCAGCAGCGACGCACGCCGCTTATCGACGATCTCCCTGTGGTCCGCCAGCAACTGGTTGTACTTCCAGGTCTGCGCGTGGATCTCCAACAGCTGCCCCTCGGTGACGCGCTGGCAGTGCTCGATGAAGTCCTGCACGCGCTTGGAATCAATCCGGCCGTCCGCATCCGGTTGTGCACTCACCCGCTCATCCGCACCGCCGGCGGTGACAATGTCGTCCTCGAGGGAGACGAAGAACACGCTCAGACCAGGGTCGCCCTGGCGTCCCGCGCGTCCACGCAACTGGTTGTCCAGGCGCGCGGTGCGGTGACGGGCGGTGCCGATGACGGCCAATCCGCCGAGGTCCACCACGGCGTCCCGGTCGCTCTCGTCGGCGCCTCCAAGCCGGATGTCGGTGCCGCGGCCAGCCATCTGGGTGGACACGGTCACGCGGCCGAGATCACCCGCTTCCGCGACAATGCGCGCTTCCTCCGCGTCGTTCTTCGCGTTGAGCACATTGACGGTGATTCCCCGCTCCTCGAGCGCCTGAGCGAGCGCCTCGGACTCGGCGACGTCGTGGGTGCCCACGAGCACCGGCTGGCCCGCGGAGTGAATGTGGGCGATCTCGTCGACAATCGCCGCGAATTTCTCCTCCATCGTGGCGTAGATGCGGTCGGCTTCGTCGAAGCGGCGCAGCTCTTTGGCACGGTCAATGACGGAGACGTGGAGGTCGTAGAACTGCCGTAGCTGGTCGGTGGCCTCGACTGCCGTACCCGTCATGCCGCACACCATCGGGTAGCGGCGCATGAGTGCTTGCAGCGTGATCTGGTCGAGGATGCGTCCGCCTTCGGAAACGTCCAATCCCTCCTTCGACTCCACCGCGGCTTGAAGGCCGTCCGGCCAGCGCTGCAGCTCGGCGACGCGGCCGCGGGAGGCATCGACCAGGTCGATCTTGCCGTCCTGCACGATGTAGTGGACGTCGCGGATGAGCAGCGCCTTAGCGTGTAGCGCAAGGTTGACCCGTACCAGGATCGTGCCGATGTTCTCGTCGGAGTACAACGAGTCGATGCCCAGCGCGCGCTCCACTTTCGCTGCACCGGCGTCGGTGAGGAAGACGTTCCTGCGGTCCGAATCAATGGTGTAGTCGGTGCCTTCCACAAGATGGGAGACCGCCTCCGTGATCTGGCCGGTCGCCTGCTCCCCCGGCTTGGCGCCGGCGAGGACGAGGGGAACCAAGGCTTCGTCGACAAGCACGCTGTCCGCCTCGTCGACGAGCGCGACGTCCGCGGGTACTTGGACTGTTTGGTCGCGGTGCGTGATCTGGTTGTCGCGCAGGTGGTCGAAGCCGATTTCCGCTACCGGTGCGTAGACGATGTCGCTGCGGTAGGCCCGCACGCGCTCTTCGCGTGTCGACGACTCCGTCACCGCCGCGACCGTCAACCCGAAGAATTCAACGAGCGGGCGCATCCAGTCCGCGTCGCGCGCGGCCAGGTAGTTGTTCACGGTGATGAGATGCACGCGCTTGCCTGTCAGCGCGAACCCCGTCGCCGCCATCGCGCCGACGAGTGTCTTGCCCTCGCCGGTGGCCATCTGGATGACATCGCCTTCCAGCAGGCGCAACACCGCCTGATTCTGAACCTCGAACGGTGTCATGCCCAACGTGCGGGCGGATGCCACCGTGAGCACGGCCAAGAAATTCGCCTTATCTGTGATCTGGCCGTTGTCCACTGTCCCCCGGATCGCGTCGACCAATTCCGCGTCACTACGCTGCTCGTACCCGGCGATTAAGCCGTGCGCCTGCGACACGATGCCCTTGGACTTCTTGTCGTTGCGCTCGCTGGACGAGCCCATCGCTTTCCAGAACCAGTCAAACTTGCCCATGGGGCAACTTTACGTGACCAGCCGATTACAGCAATCACCCGACCATGCGGTAATCTAACGGAGTTCCACGCGAGCATGCTCCGGCATGCACCGCACGACGAACAACGGGCTGTGGCGCAGTTTGGCAGCGCACTACACTGGGGGTGTAGGGGTCGCAGGTTCAAATCCTGTCAGCCCGACCATTTTTTGGAAAGTTTCGGCCCTCTGTCCAGCATCTTTTCGGTAATCCCGACTAGAGCCGGACAGAGAGCCGATTGCTTTGTCCAGCGCGTATGAAGCAGCGAGCCTCTTTACGGCTTGAGCACGACCTTGATGCAGCCGTCCTGCTTCTTCTGGAATTTCTCGTACATTTCGGGGGCGTCGTCGAGCGGCGCGGTGTGGGTTTTCAGATCGAGGACGCCGAGGGGATCCGACGGGTCGTCGACCAGCGGGAGGATGTCATCGGTCCAGTTGCGCACGTTGCACTGGCCCATCCGCATCTGGATCTGCTTGTCGAAGAGCGTGAGCATCGGCAACGGGTCCTTCATACCGCCGTAGACACCGCTGAGGGAGATTGTGCCACCGCGTCGCACAGCGTCGATGGCGGTGTAGAGCGCGCTAAGACGGTCCACACCCGCGTGCTCCATGGCAGCACGGCCGAGCGAGGACGGTAGCAGACCGGTAGCAGCCTGCGCAGTTCCAGCGACCGGAGAGCCGTGCGCTTCCATGCCGACGGCGTCGACGACGGAGTCGGGCCCGCGGCCGTCAGTAAGCTCGCGCAGCTTCTCCACGACTTCCTCGTCGCTGCCCCCGATGACCTCGATGCCGTGCCGTGCTGCCATGGCGCGGCGCTCCGCGACGCGAGGAAAAACGGTATAGTTTTGCTTGAAAATACCACTTCATCGCCCCTTTTTAGGGGATTCTGGGAAAGGATGGGGACATGGCTAGCCGGACGCAGCAGGGCGCTGGAATGAACAAGGTGCGCTACGTCGCACCTGACGTGGCCCGGGGCATGGCCCTGCTGGGCATCGCGTTGGCGAATGTGCCGACGAACTGGCTGGCAACACATGACGCGGCGCACTCAGGGTTCTTCGGTGGTACGGGACCTGACCCGAGTGTCCTCGAGAAAGTGCTCATCGTTTTCCAAGCGATGTTCGTGCATGTTCGCGGACTCCCGATGTTCTCTGTACTGCTCGGCATGGGCGTCGGAATGATCGTGGGCAGTCTGTGGCGGCGCGGTTACACCAACCTGGCCGCCAAGAAAGTGGTGCTGAAACGCTACTTCTTCCTCTTCTGTTTCGGCCTCGTCCACCTGATCTTCTTCTTTCCCGGCGATATCCTCACCGCCTACGGGATCTGCGGGATGGTGCTCGCGCTGCTGATCGGATGCGGGGACAGAATCCTGCGGATCGTATCCGGTGTTCTGCTCGGCCTGTGGTGCGTGTGGTGCGCTTTGGGGGCGCTCATGATCTTCATCGATGGTCCGGGTGCCCCGACGATGACCATGGACTTGTTCTACGGCAGCGTCGAGCAGACCTACACCGGCCAGATCCGTCATGCCCTGGGTATTCTCGCGGGGCACGCATTCCCGATCATCTCGATCCTCCCGATGATTCTGCTCGGGTTCGTCTGGGGCCGTGAACGGGTCATGGAGGACGTGGACAGGTACGCGGTGCGGCTGTGGGCGTGGGTGGCCGTGACGGTGGCCGTCATCGTCTTGGTGGGAGTCCCGTTCGGGTTGTCGTCGATTGGCGTGCTCCCCTATGAGTGGGAGCCGGCATTCGCCATTCTCAACCAAGCGTTTGGTCGACTGACTGGTCCGGGCATCCTCGCCGCAGTGATGCTGGCGATGCGGCCGGTACAGCGCCGTATCGCGGAAGGTGCACCGATCCCAGGCTGGCTGGCCGCTTTCAATGCCCTAGGTAAACGGTCCATGACCGGTTACCTAGGGCAAACCATCATCCTTTTCCCGCTCACGTCCGTCTTCCTTCTCAATATCGGGCACGACTTCCCCATCGCCGGACAAATGGCTTTGGCCACCGGTGTGTGGCTGGTGACCTTGCTCGTGGCATGGGTCATGGAGCGGCACGGAATTCCAGGGCCGTTTGAGAAGCTCCACCGCACGATGTCCTACGGGCGCGAAGGACTCCCCCGGCACTATGAACTCACGCCTCAGGAGATTGAGCGAGGACCGGCACGGACGCGGTACGGCTACAAACAGAAGATCGACGGAACGTGGCAGCTCGCGCTTCCGCTGTAACGGAGGCAGCAACGCTGAGGCGGCAACGGAACGAGCTGTTAGCCCAAGTTCCCGTGAGAGGAGATGCCGAAGAAATCGAGGATCTCGCGGGTGGCCAAGTCGTCGGCGGTGTTCTCCCCTGGCCCCTGATCACTGTCGCTCCCGGGCCAAATATGGCCGCTTCCATCGAGGCGGTAGTGGCGTAGTTGCGCATCACAGCCCTCCCACACAAACTCCTCCCCTGGGCGGGTCAGGGGCTCCACGGCCGGGTCGGGTTCGCAGTAGTTGCGCTGAGCCGCCTGGTTCATCACTTCCTCGACAGGCTCGAATTCTGCACCGTGGCGGGATCCGCCGTCGTAGCCGATGATGCTGTCCTTCGTGCCGTGGAAATCTATCTGCTTAGTCGGGATCTGCGAACATCCCTCGAAGACCTCGTCATAGAAGGCGGCGGAGACAGTAGCGATCCCGGTGAGCTGGTGGGCGCGATGGCAAGCTGTGTACGCCGCGAAACCACCTCCATTTGAGTGCCCTGCCGCGAAGACACGCGAGGGATTGATCGGGTATTTATCCAGCATCTCTTGGCGCACCGCATCGAAGAACTCTAGGTCCTCGTCGCCAGAGGTCACGGCGTACGGTGCGGGAGCCCACGCATCATTCACGCCTTGCATGTACACCACGACTGCGTTGGCCTTGTCGAGTTCCGTCATCGACCGCATGGAATCATCGGACATCTTGTACCCGTGGAAAGCGAAGATGAGAGGAAGGTTCTCGCGTTCCTCGACGTTCGGCGGGGTTGTTACCAGGTATTCGCGTTCCCGGCCGGCGACCTTCATGGTCTGGGTGAACGTGCTCGATTCTCCGGAGAAATCGGCTTCCACTTCGGCGAGTTCCTCCCGCACCTCGTTCGCCGCGTCAGACACCTGAAGGTCTTCTTCGCGTTCCCCGCACGCTCCCAACGCTGAGACTGAGAGCAGTAGTGCCGCGCAGCCGGCGGTCGTGCGTGTACGTCGTTTCACGGGGGTACGAGTCATCTTTCGGTGGAACAATCAATCAAAACAGTGCGGGAAACGTGCCCGCACGCGAACCTACGCCATCGTATAAGTCCCGAGCGCATTTTGCGTCGCGTGCCGGAAGCGTTCACAGTGAATTCACCGCGTCACCTAAACCAGGTAGATTGCACGGCATGGCAGGGAACCCGGAACCACGGCATTTCAAGCCGAGCGGCAAGGAGAATCCGGGTTTCGCCAATGATGCCGCCCGCACGTTCACGGCGGGTGCATTCACCTTCGGGTCCGATGAGTACCACGACGTGCGCCCGACGTATCCGCGCGATGTCGCGGAGCTCATCGCAGAAGCCGATTCGCTTATCGACGTCGGCGCCGGCACCGGCAAGCTCACCTCCACTTTGGTGCGGCCGGGGCGGTTTGTGGGGGCGCTGGATCCGTCTAAAGCCATGCTCTCCGTGCTCCGGTCCAGCCATCCTGATGTACCCGTCTGGCAGGCGACGGCGGAGGCCACCGGGGTGGCGGACAGCTGTGTCGATGCCTACGTCAGCGCGCAAACGTGGCACTGGGTCGATACCGCCGCTGCCAGCGCGGAAGCTGACCGGGTGGTCAAGCCCGGGGGCGCGTTGATGCTGTGCTGGAACACACTGGATGTCTCGCACCCGTGGGTGCTTCGCCTGTCGCGCATCAGCCATTCTGGTGACGTGCACCGTGAAGGTTTCTATCCGTCTGTCGATGCTCCGTGGCGGCTAGAAAAGGAATTGCGCACCCGCTGGTTTGAGGCAGTGACTCCGGAGCATCTCTTCGCTTTGGCGCGAACACGGTCCTACTGGCTGCGCGCGAACGAGGCGACACGCCAGAAAGTCACCGACAATTTGAACTGGTACCTCTACGACAGGCTCGGATTCGATCCCGGGCAGCCGATCCCTCTGCCCTACCGGACGGACGCGTTCTTGTACCGCCGTAGCGGGGAGAATTAGTTAGCGCTATTCGAGGGTGTCGATGCCGAAGAAGTCAAGGATCCCCTCCGTCACGTCGATTCCGCGGTTGCGCGCCCAGACGCCTGCCGGCCACTCGTGGTTCATCCCCTCAACAGGAATGTGGACGGCGCGGGCCTTACCGCCGTTGCGCTGCCCAAAAGCGGAGCTGACTTCCTGAGCTGGAAGGATCAGCCCGAGCGATCCTCGGTCTTGTCCGGCGTACGGTACGACGTCGTCCCACGTGCCGTGAATGTTCAGGTAGTCGATCGGTGCACCATGGGCGATCTCGTCGAGGTCCGTTCGGATCGCACCGGCAACTGTAGCCACGCCGGCGTATCTCTCGGGTTCATTGACCGCCAAGACGGTGACCAATCCGCCCCCGTTGGCGAAACCAGCGAGGTAAATACGATCGGGATCCAAGGGGTATGTCACAGCAATGTCGTCGAGAATGGCATGAATCAGCGCTGTGTCCTCCTCCACTGTGGTGACGGCGTACGGCGCTGGGCTCCATGCAAGACCTTGGCCTGTGGGGGCGGCGACAATCGCGTTAGCGGACCCCAGGTTCGTGCCGATGAGGAAATCCAGCCCGTTGTCGCCTTTGCCGTGGATGGCCAGAATCACGGGCAAAGGGTCGCCTCCACCCGCGTTGGCGGGTACGGAACACTGGTAGGAGCGCTCGACACCGTCGACAGTAACGGTGCGGGCAATGCGGCGGCTGGAACTCTCATTCATCGTGGGGTGGAGACTTCCTCAAACGCTAGCGGCGGCGCGGGTTGCGCTCGCGCACGCGGACCGCGAAGCGGACTGGGGTGCCGTGGTAGCCGAACTGTTCGCGGAATTTGCGCTCCAGGTAGCGGCGGTACCCGCCATCCAGGAAACCGGTGGTGAAGAGCACGATTGTCGGAGGACGGGTGTTCACCATTGTGGCGAACAGGACCTTCGGCAGGCGGTTATTCTTCATCGGCGGCGGGTTCGCCGCGATCGCCTCGCGCATCCAGTTGTTCAGCTGACCGGTGGAAATGCGCTTATCCCAGTTCTCCAGGGCGGTGACCATCTCCTTTTCCAGACGGTGCAGGCCGCGGCCTGTCTCGGCGGAAATGTTGATCTTGGACACCCACGGCAGCTGGTTGAGCTGCATGTCGAATTCCCGGTCAAAGTAGTACCGGCGGTCCTCGTCCATGAGGTCCCACTTGTTGAAGGCGATGACCATCGCCTTGCCGGCTTCGAGCACCATGGAAATGACGCGCTGATCCTGCTCGGTGATTTCCTGGGAGGCGTCGATAAGCACGACGCACACCTCGGCGGCCTCGATCGTTCCGCGGGTGCGCAGTGACGCGTAGTACTCGTGCCCCGTCGCGTTCTTCACCTTTTTACGCAGACCGGCGGTGTCGATGAAGCGCCACAGGCGCTCATCCAGCTGGATCAGTTCATCCACCGGATCGACTGTCGTGCCCGCGACATTGTCCACGACGGCGCGATCGGACTTGGACAGCTTGTTCAGCAGGCTGGACTTACCCACGTTCGGCTTTCCGACGAGCGCAACGCGCCGCGGCCCCTCCGTGATCGAGCTAGCCGCTTTCGGCTCTTCCGGGAAGACTTTGACGATCTCATCGAGGACATCCGCGCCGCCGCGCCCGTGCAGCGCCGAGACCGGCCACGGGTCGCCCAAGCCCAGAGAGTAGAACTCGGCAACGTCGCCCCACTGGGATTCGGACTCGAATTTGTTGGCCACGAGCAGCACAGGGACATGCGAACGCTGCAGGTTGCGCGCCATGAAGGCGTCCGAATCCGTGACACCGACATGCGCGTCGACGACCATGACGATGACGTCGGCGTCTTCCATGGCCACCTCGGACTGGTGCGCGATCGAGGCATGGATGCCCTTCGCGTCCGGGTCCCAACCGCCGGTGTCCTGCACCCAGAAGCGCTGGCCGTTCCAGTCGGCGAGGTAGCTCACGCGGTCGCGCGTCACACCCGGGTGGTCCTCCACGACTGCCTCGCGGCGTCCAAGGAAGCGGTTGACCAGGGTCGACTTGCCCACATTTGGGCGACCGACGATAGCGACCGTCGGTAGAGCCTCTTCGACGTGGCCGTCCGGTGTGATGCCGAAGGCCTCGCCGATCTCCTCCCATTCCTCGTCGGTGTACTCGTAGTCCTCAGAGAAGTCGCTGTCGCCGTCGGCATCGTGCTCGCCGTAGTCGGCGGGGCCGAACTCGGAATCGTCGAAGCCCTCGAACTCTTCGCCGAACTCTTCTGAGAGGTCGTCCTCGTACGCCTGCTCGTAGGCCTCGTACTCGGAGACGACCTCGCCCTCGTAGTCGTCTGGGTTGAACTGGGTGTACTCGAACTGGGTCTCGCCGAGGTCCTCGCCGTTCTGGCGTCCAGCCCCTGCGTCGTGCTGATCGGTCACCGGGCGCTCCTTTCAATGAGCGTGATCAATGCGCCTAGCACCTCATCTTTGTCCATGTCGGACGTGTCGATGATCTCTGCGTCATCCGCCGGGCGCAACGGGCTCGTCGCGCGGGAGGAGTCAAGTTCATCGCGGCGGATCACGTCGGCGAGAACCGTGTCGTAATCGGCGTCGCGTCCCGCGGCAACGTCCTGGTTGTACCGGCGGGTGGCCCGGACCTCCGGGGAGGCGGTGAGGAAGGCTTTCGCTGGGGCGTCGATAAGCACGACGGTACCGATGTCGCGACCCTCGACGATCGCTCGGTGCGCGTCCCTGGCCAGCTTGCGCTGCAATTCCACGAGGTTCGTGCGCACCTCCGGGATCGCGGAAACCGCCGAGACATTCTGTGTGACTTCGCGCCCGCGGATCTCCCCTGCGACGTTCTCACCCGCGAGGATGACATCCGTGGAATCTGGGTCGTCGGAAATCTCCAGCGGAAGGTCGCGCGTGGCGGCGATCACTGCTTGGGTGTCCTGCGGGTCGACGCCCGCGCGCAGCACAGCGAGCGTGGCCACCCGGTACATGGCGCCGGTGTCGACATACTTGGCGTCCAGCTGCTTCGCCAGCGCGCGGCACGTGGTTGATTTACCCGTACCGGACGGGCCGTCGACAGCCAGGATGAGGCCGCCGTCCGGCATGTTTGACAACGTACGACTCCCGTTGTCGGAGTTGGTGTTCTCAGTGCTCATTACATTTCCACCGCCTTGTACAGCGCAGTCATCTCGGACTCGTTCAACGCGCGCATGGCGCCGGGCTTCAGCTCACCAAGCTGAACTGTGTGAACTTTCGTGCGCACGAGGCGCTGGACCGGGAAGCCCGCCGCTTTGAGCATGCGGCGAACCACGTGCTTGCGGCCCTCGTGAATCTCGAGGCGGATGAGCGACTGGCCCTGGTAGGTGTCCACGATCTGCGCATAATCGGCCTTGGCAATGCCGTCGTCCAGCTCCACGCCCTTCTTCAGTTCACGCACAAGCGCCGGTTTGGCCTCGCCGAGAACCGTGGCTAAGTAAGTCTTGGACACCTCGTACTTCGGGTGCATGAGGCGGTTTGCCAGCTCGCCGTCGTTGGTGAGCAGAAGCAGTCCTTCCGTGTCCGCGTCGAGTCGACCCACGTGGAACAGACGCTGGCCGGACACCACGCGGTCAGCGACTAAGTCACCGACGCAGGGACGGCCCAGGTCGTCCTCCATTGTGGTGTGCATGCCGCGGGGTTTGTTCAGCGCGAAGTACTGGTGCTCCTCGTTGACGTTCACGCGCACGCCGTCGACGCGGATGATGTCCACGTTCGGATCCACGCGCACGCCCTGCTGGCGGATGATCTTGCCGTTGACCTCGATGCGGCCCTCGTCGATCATCACCTCGGAGTGGCGGCGCGATGCCACGCCAGCCTGGGCCAGAACTTTCTGGAGGCGAATGCCCTCGTTGGACTTCTTTTTCGGGCTGCTGTTGCGCTCACCCGTGCCGTCCTCCACAGCCTTGCCCAGCGGTGCGACGGGGTCTTCGCGCTCGTCCCACCAGTTATCAGCAAGCGGATGCGGCTCCTCGTGGCCGTCGGCAGTGCCAGCGTTCTTCTCGGCGTTCTCGCGCCGCTTGCTCAAGCTGACGTTCTGGTGCTTTGCGGGTTTCGCGTTGGAGAGGAAGAACTTCTCGTCCTTGCTCCTGTCCGGTGTGCCTTCTCGGCGAGCGGGTGGGGTCATAGTCCCCCAAGCTACCAGGCGTCTTCGATGGAATCGACTTCCGGAAGCAGCGGCGCCAAGTCCGGCAGACGCTCGAGCGAATCAATGCCGAGCTGCTCCAAGAACAGCTCTGTGGTCACGTAGCGGTGTGCACCAGTCGCCGCGTCAGGGTCGACTTCGGCGATGAGACCGCGCAGTGTCAGCGTCCGCATTACTCCGTCGACATTGACTCCGCGCACTGCCGCCACCTGCGCACGGGTCACCGGCTGGCGGTACGCGACCACCGCAAGTGTCTCCATCGCCGCGCGGCTGAGTTTTGTGTGCGTGCCGTCAACCAGGAACGCCTCGACAGCGTCGGCATTGGCCGGGCGGGTGTACAGGCGCCACCCCTCAGCGGTTTCCCGCAAGTCGATGCCGGACCCGCGCTCGTTCAGTTCTTCGGCCCACTCCACCAGGCACTCGGTGATATCCGCCTCGGCGGCGTTCAGGGCACCGGCGATATCGGCGGCTGTGGCCGGTGTGTCGATGACCAGGAGGATCGATTCGACCTGGGAGCGCAATTGGCTCACCATCGGCACCGGTGCCTGCTCGCTCATTTATCCGTCTCCCTACCGTTTTGCTCTTGCTGCCTGCTATTCCCAGTTCGCCGCTGCTACTACTGCCGGGTCGACGTCCTTGCCCGTCCACGAAATATTCAGCGGGCCAAGGGCTTCTTCCTGCTGCGCGTCGATCGCGTGGGCCTTGTACAGTTCCAGCACGGCGAGGAACCGCCCCACGATTTCCATTGAGCGCGTGCAGTCCCGTGTCAGCGCCGTGAACGTCAGCCAGTGAGCCGGGCCAGCGAGTTTAAGAGTGTCCAGAAGCTTACCTGCCTGCTCCGGAACCGAGACTGCCTGGACATGAACGTGATCCACACCCACTTCTTCAGGGGGCTTTGGGCGGAACACAGACGCCGCCAGCTCTGCGAAGGACCCGGGGGTGTGACCGAGCGAAACGGGCGGGAGCACCTCGGCGAATGCCTCCTCCATTCCCACTGCCCGCGGGTAACGGCGGCGCGCACCCGCCTGCCAGCGTTCGAACTGGTCGGCCACCTGCTGGTAGGCGCGGTACTGCAGCAAGCGCGCGAAGAGCAGATCGCGCGAGGACAGCAGCTCAAGGTCCTCTTCGTCCTCGTCCCCGCTCCGCGGAAGCAGGCGCTGCGCCTTCAAATTCAACAGCGTCGCCGCCGTAACCAAGAACTCAGTGATCTCGTCCAGCTCCGCGGTCTCCCCCAGCTGCTTCACGTACGCAATGAATTCATCGGTCACCTCCGCCAGCGCCACCTCGGTGATGTCCAGCTTGCGGGAGCTGATCAAGTTGAGCAGCAGATCGTACGGCCCCTCGAAGTTGTTCAACACGAGGGTGAAACCGGTGATCTCCGGCTGGTACCCCTCCCCCGCGTACGCGGCATCACGGGGATCGATCGGCTTAGCTGCGCTCATGAATCGGTCACACGCACGGTGGCGCGACTAGGAGGTGCGCTCGATGACCTCGAGGGCGAGGTTGCGGTACTGTTCCGCGCCGGGCGAATTGGGGGCCCAGGTAATGATCGGCTCGCCGGCCACGGAGGTCTCCGGGAACCGGACAGTGCGGGTGATCACGGTGTCGAAGACGCGGTCGCCGAAGACTTCCACGACGCGGTCCATGACCTCGCGCGCGTGGGTGGTGCGGCGGTCGAACATGGTCACCAGGATGCCCACGATGTCCAGGTCGAAGTTGATGCGGTCGCGCACCTTCTCCACAGTGTCCGTGAGCAGGGCGAGTCCGCGCAGCGAGAAGTATTCGCACTCCATCGGGATGATCACGCCCTGCGAGCACGCCAACGCGTTGACCGTGAGCAGGCCCAGCGACGGCTGGCAATCGATAATGATGAAGTCGTACTCCCCGCGCACCGGGCGCAGAGCGCGGCCGAGCGTCTGCTCGCGGCCGACCTCGTTGACCAGCTGGATCTCCGCCGCTGACAGATCGATATTCGCCGGCACCAGGTCTAGCCCGTTGACGTTGGTGTGCTTGATCGCCGCGTGGATCGAGGACGTGTTGTCCAGCATGAGGTCGTAGACCGTCACCTGTTCCTCGTCGTGCGAGACATTCAGCCCGGCAGACAGCGCACCCTGAGGATCCAGGTCCACCAGCAGGACCTTCCGGCCCTGTTCCGCCAGGCAGGCACCCAAGTTGATCGACGAGGTGGTCTTACCCACGCCGCCCTTCTGGTTGACCATGGAAATGATCGTTGCGGGGCCGTGCTTATCGACGGGCGCGGGTTGCGGCAGCGTGCGCACCGGCCGGCCGGTCAGCCCGACCTCCGTCTCCGAAGCGCTGAAAAGTCCGTCCTCCGTCACCGCCACTCCTTTGTGTCCCGCGAACGCTGTTGACGGTCATCTTACACGGGTGTGATTCCTCCGCACTCACGAACGGGGATGAGCTGTGCTCCACACTTCACGCAAGTTTTCTGGTGTGACGTGGGTGTATATCTGAGTCGTCGTCACCGACGCGTGTCCCAGTAATTCCTGCACCGTGCGGACGTCGGCGCCGCCCTCAAGCAGGTGGGTGGCAAACGAGTGCCGCATCGTGTGCGGGGAGATGTCTTTGTCGATTCCGGCGCGCGATGCCGCGTCCTTGATGATCGTCCAGGCGCTTTGCCGCGACAATGCGCCTCCCCTTTTGTTCAGAAAGACGGCGTGGGACTTTCCAGCCGCTAGGGCTGGGCGGCCGCGGACCAGGTACGCCTCAAGTGCCCGCCGTGCGGCTCCACCCACTGGAACGATGCGCTGCTTGTCGCCCTTGCCGGTGACTTTGATGAAGTCGCGGGTCTCCGCAATATCGTCGACAACCAGTGCGAGAACCTCCGAGATACGCGCTCCGGTGGCGTAGAGCACCTCGAGGAGCGCCTTGTCGCGCAGGTGGGTGGGGGTATCGTCCGGGCAGGCGTCGAGAAGCATGCCCACTTCCTCGATGCTGAGCGTGTCCGGCAGCTTCTCCCCGAGTTTCGGCGGCGACACCGCGGCGGCGACATCTGCCGCGACCACGCCTTCGCTCACCGCGAATTTGTGCAATCCGCGCGCGACGACCAGAGCCCGGCTTGCCGACGACGCCGCAAGACCTTTCCGCCCCTTATCCCCGCGGCGCAGATCCGCCACATAGTCCTCGAGATCTGTCGAGGTGACCTCGCCCAGCTCCGTTGTGCCCGCGGCTTCCAGCCAGTTGAGGTACCGCTCCACGTCGCGACAGTAATTACTCAGCGTGTTCGCGGAGACGCCGCGCTCGACAGCGAGGTGGTCGAGCCACAGCTGGCCGACCGTTCGTGCGTCCACGGACTTACTTCTTGATCTTCTTCATGTCGGGTGCGACACCCTGCTCACGCCGTCTGTCCGCCATGTGCGTCGGCCGCAGGTCGAACGGCGTGGCGGTACTGCGTGCTTCCGCGCGACCTGCAAGCACCTCCGATGCCGCGAGAATGCCCGCAATGGCGATGGAGTTGGCGATGCGTCCTGACATGACGCCTCTCCGGGCCTCCTCTAACGGCACCCACGCGAAGTCCATGTCGGCTTCCTCATCCACGGCTTCCGGCCGCTCCGTTTCGCTGATACCGGTAGCCAGGAAGACCCGGACCGCCTCCTCCGCGAAACCGGGCGAGGTGACCAAATCGACGAGGACAGACCAGTCCTGCGCCTCGAGCCCTGCTTCTTCCACGAGCTCGCGCTTGGCCGTGTTCAACTCATCCTCACCGGCGACATCGAGAAGGCCCGCCGGCAGTTCCCAAAGGCGTCGCCCGACGGTGTGGCGGTACTGCTCAACCATGGCGATGCGTCCGTCGCCGTCCACAGCGACTACGGCGACGGCACCGAAGTGCTCGACAACCTCACGGTCCGCAGTTGTCCCGCCCGGCATGGTGACGGTGTCGCGGCGGAGGGCGAGAATCGGGGCGTCGACAAGCAGCTGCGAGTCGACGACCTCGAACTCGTGCCGCTGCTGGCCTGCGCTGCTGGATGAGGTTTCGGTCTCAGACATGGTGCCCACGATAGCCCCAGGCTTAACCCGCGCGGCGGGGTGCCGGTTTCGGTGCCGGCATGTCCGCGTTCGCGTTGGATGCTGAGCCGTATGCCCCGGAACCGCCGCCGATCTGCTCGGCGAGCGCGAGCACCGTGGAAATGCGGCCGGTCTCCGAATCGAGGGAGTCCACGGTAGAGACCCTGGACTTCTCGTCCGCACGAATCACCGCAAGAGAACCATTATTTGCCGCCGCCCCACGGCGGCCGGCGAGCACTACTGCGTCACCCTTGGAGTCGAGTGCACGGGCGAAATCGGCGAGAACCGTCGCAGAGTACGCGTTGCTCTCGTCCTTGGTTCCCTTCGCTTCCTCCTCGTCAGCGGCACCTCCGGTGACGATGATGATTCCCTGTGCCGGCGTGATGGTTCCGTCAGCGTACTCAATGAATCCGGCATCACGAAGCGCTTGGAGCACTACCGTACGGTCTTCGACGGTAGCCAGCGGCTGATCTCCCTTCGGGTCGAACATCAAAGCAGCTCCGAGGGATTCACCGGCGTGAACACCCGGTTCTTGGTTGTTCACGGAAAGTTGTGCACCGGCCGGTAGCGTAGTCGCAATGATCGAGCGAAGCTCGTCAGCCCCATCCGAAGACAGGAATTTGTCGGTGAGAGTGATCTGGCCCGAGGCGACACCACCGGCCTGCTTGGCCAGCCAACCAGTCACCTCCACGTCCTCAGGATCCGCATCCGGCGTGCGGATAATCATGAACGGGCGCTGATCCAACGCACCCTGGACAATCGCCGTCGACGAATTTGCCAGCAATGCATTCGCGGAGTTCACCTGGCGCTGGCTCTCTTCATTCGCCTTCGCGCCCTTGGCGCCGCCACCGTTCTCGGATGAGCTGCCCTCAATCTGGTTGAAGCTGTTATCGGCAATCGGGGCCATGGACGGTGCAAGCACAAGGGCACCCAACGCAATGCCGCCTGCGATACCCCACGCGAGGCCGCTTGCAACCCACCCCGGTGCTCCGGTCTTCTTCTTAGGCATGGTGAAGCGATTCCTCCTTTAGCGTGCAAACAGGTTCTGGACGGTCAGGGCGAAGTTGTTCCACGTGTCGATCAAGTTGTCCACGAAGGAACCGTTACCCATGAGGCCGACGATGAGGATCACTGTGGCGACCGCGACAAGCAGCCCGAGGATCGCCCACGCCCACGCGATCCCGGCGCCTGAGGACGACTTATCGTAGAGGTTCTCAATCACGCGGGAGTCAACGATCCGGTTGCCGGCCTTGAGGCGGGTGAGCATCGCGGCAGGTGTCGCTTCGGCGGACCCGGCGAAGATGCGGTCTAAGTCCACGTCGTCGCCGATGGTGACAATGGTCTCCGCGTTGTGGAAGACGGCGAGCAGGATCGCAAGATCAGTCGGGGAATCTGTCGCAGCCGGGAATGTCACAGCACCCACACCGAGATCTTGGATGCGCTCCAAGCCCGCCGCGTGGCCGTCCGGGTCGGCCGGAAGAATCACACGAGCATCGCCGCGCAGGTTGTCAGCTGAGATATCGGCCGGGTCACCGACGATGAAATCGCACGAATACCCGAGGTCCAACAGCGTGTCCGCCGCACTGCCAACACCGATGATGACGGGCTGGAACTCACGGATGAAATTCCTCATGTGCTCAACCCGGTCACGGGTGTCCGTGTTCGGACTGACAACCAGGACCTTGCGCCCATCCATGGCATCTCCGAGTTCGGGGACACCGACACCGTCGACAAGCAGAGGCGATTCCGTATGGATGAACTCGATGGTGTTGCCAAAATACGCTTCCATGTGGTCGACGAGGTGCTGCTGCGACTCATCGAAAACCGCGTCCGCCGCGGTACGGTCCAGCGAATCGGCTTGGGCGATCGCCTTCTTCCCGGCGATGATCTCACCGTCTGGGGTGACGGAGCCCTTCTTGCCGTCGCGGAAAGCACCGCGGGTGGCGGCACCGGCGTTCTCTAGCAACGGAATTCCCTCGTCCAGGAGCAATTGCGGCCCGTAATTAGGCACATTGCCGGAGGAGAACTGAGCGATATTGACCACCGCGCCGGGACGCCGATCCGCCAACGCTTGCGCTTCACGGCGGGTCATATCCGGAGAATCGACAATGGCGATGTCACCAGCGTTGAACTTGCGCAACCCCTTGCCCTGTGGCGTGCAGTCACGCAGTGAACCAGTGATCGTCTCAGCGATCGCCGAAGCGGCCTGCTTCTTCGCAGACTTCTCCACTGTTTTCTCACTGGGTGTGACTGTCTTGTCGGAAGACTTCTTCTCGGTGCCGGCCGTCACCTTAGTGCTACTGGATGTTGAAGCCTTCGTGCCGCTCTTCTCGGCGGAGGAGGTACGGGAAGTTGAGCTCATGGCTCACGATTCTGCCAATCGGCGCAGGACAATCGGTGAAGGCGCGCGGAACCGGCAACAGAAAACACGAGAACGCGGCACGAGTGTCGGTGGCGGCTTAAGCGCGGAAGCTGTCCACGTCCTCCCCTGCTTTCTCAAGCAATTCAGCGGCATGCGCACGGCCTGACTCGGAATCGTCCATCCCGGCAAGCATGCGAGCGAGCTCGTCCACTCGCTCATCATGGGAAAGCTGGCGTACACCAGAGGTCACGGACTCGTCCCCGACGTTCTTGGACACGTGCAGGTGATTGTCGGCATAAGCCGCGACCTGCGGCAGGTGTGTGACCACAATGACCTGATTGTTAAGAGCCAGCCGCGCAAGGCGTCGCCCGATCTCGACGGCGGCGCGGCCTCCGACGCCTGCGTCCACCTCGTCGAACACGAGGGTCGCACCTCCGCGGCGCGCCGAAAGGATCACTTCTAACGCGAGCATGACACGGGAGAGCTCGCCGCCCGAAGCGCTGGATGCCAGCGGCTGGGGTTCGAGTGCGTCGTTCGGAGCCAAGCGCAGTTCCACAGCATCGGCGCCGTCGCGGTCGTAATCCTGCGTATCCACGTTCACGGTCAACCTGGCCTTGGGCATAGCCAATCCGCGCAGCTCCTCCGTCACAGCTTCCTGGAGTTTTTCCGCTGCAGCTGTTCGGGCCTTGGTCAGCTTCTTGGCCCGCGACACCATTGCCTTGTTGTGCTCGGCCACCTGCTTTTTCAGCTTGTCCAGGGCCTCGGCCGATGTGTCGATGGATTCCAGACGGGCCTGAGCTTTGTCGCGCCACTTCAGCACGCCCGCAATGTCCGGGGCGTATTTGCGTGTGAGCCCTTTGAGCTCCTGTTGGCGTTGCAGGAGGCGTTCGAGTTCTTCCGGGTCACTGGGTAGTTCCGAAAGGTACATCCCCAGCTCGCCCGAGACATCGGAGAGCACAGAGGCGACGTCGTTCAGTTGCCCGCCGAGAGCGCGGAGCTGCTCGTCGCTCGAACCGCTAAGCGCAGAAGCCGCACGTCCAACCAGGTCCGACGCGGACTCATCTTCCGCCCCGAATTCACCGACCGCTGCCGCTCCGTCAATGGCGACGACTGCGTCCTGCGCCGCCTCGCGCAGAGCGTCCACGTCCTGCAGGCGGTTGACAGCTGCGACCAGTTCGGTGTCTTCCCCGACCTCGGGCGCGACCTCATCGATCTCGCCCACAGCAAACGTAAGCCGGTCCACCTCTTGGGCCAGCTCGCGGCGCTTATTCACCCGCTCCTCGAGATCTTTGCTGGTTTTCCGCCACGCAATGAACGCCTCACGGTAGCTCTCTTTCAACGGTGTGATCGCCGGGTCGAAGGAGTCCAAAGCAGTGAGTTGCTCGGTCGGCGAGAGAAGACGGAGCTGGTCATTCTGGCCGTGAATGGTGAGCAGTTCTCCAGTGAACGCGCTCAACGTCGCCGCGGGCACGGTTCGTCCACCGAGGTGTGCCCGCGAGCGGCCAGTGGACTTCACGGTACGGGCAGCAAGGTATTCCCCGTTCTCGTCGGTGGATGCCCCAGTGTCGTCGATAAGCTCTGCGATGCGTTCTTGCGCCTCGCTGTCCAGAGCATCTGCGTTGAAGACACCCTCGACGCTCGCTTGTTCGGCTCCGGTGCGCACCTTGGAGGCATCCGCGCGGCCCCCGGTGAGTAGACGAAGACCCGTAACCACCATTGTTTTACCTGCGCCCGTCTCGCCGGTGAGCACGTTGAGCCCGGGGGCGAATTCGACGTGCGAATGCGGGATGACACCGAGGTTGTCAATGGAGATTTCTACGAGCATGCGGACCTTAGAACGACGTTGATGAACCGTTGTTGACGCGGCTGACGTGAACGAGCTTAACGGCGCGTCACGGAATCGGAATAGGAGTTGTTGTCGTCCACCACCGGACCGCGCCAGCCATTGACCGGAAGATGGAGCTTGCGCACGAGGCGGTCGGTGAAGGGGCTGTCGTCAAGGCGCACCAACCGCACCGGGCGGCTACCGTGCACGACTTCAAGGCGCGAGCCCGGCGGCATGTCCACCTGCCGCAGACCGTCGAGAACCACCTTGCCGTGGGTGGTGGTGATCAACGACTCGACAGCGACTGTGGAGGTCGGCGCGACCACGAGCGGGGTGGTGAACAAGGCGTGTGCGTTGTTCGGGACGACGAGAATAGCGTCGAGCTCCGGCCACAGAATCGGCCCGCCGGCGGAGAACGCGTAAGCGGTGGAGCCGGTGGGTGTGGAGATGAGCACGCCGTCGCAGCCAAAGGAGCTCACCGGACGGAAATCCACTTCGAGGATCGCATCGAGGACACCGCTACGGTCGATATTTTCCAGGCTGGCCTCGTTAAGAGCCCAGCTCTCCCCCACGAGTTCATTATTCGAGTCGTGGACCGTGATGTCGATTGTCATGCGGTCGACGACGCGGTAATTGCGGTCAATGACACGGCGGATCGCCGTTTCCAGGCTGTCTTCCTCCCACTCAGCCAAGAAGCCGATGTGGCCCAAGTTGATGCCTAGTACGGGGACGTCCTGCTCGCGCGCCATGCCCGCAGCACCCAGAAACGTACCGTCACCGCCGAGGACGAGCACGAGCTCGCAGCCCTTCGCCGCTTCCGGGCCCGGGTCCACCGTGTCCAACCCGGCAAGCGACGGGTAGTTGTCGGTGAACGGGACATCCCGGTCGCCGAGCAGGCGGACGGTCAGCCCAGCCTCCAAGAGCAGCTCGGTCGCACGCGCGGCGGACGCGATATTGCCTTCGCGGCGGGTGTGCGGGACCAGGAGAACAACGCGGTCGCTGTTGTCTGCGGCACCTGCTACCTCAGCACCGCCTACGTCGTGGGCGTCATCTGCGGACATCAGTTCTCCGGTCCTTCCTCTACCGCCCGGTGAATCATCCGGACTAGTTCATCATCGCTCGGGGCGCTCGCACCTCCGTCGCGGACAAGCCATAGGAAGTATTCTACGTTTCCGCTCGGACCCGGAAGCGGAGATGCGGTGGCGGCCTTACAACTCAGCCCGAGCTCGAGCGATTTCCGCGCCACATCGAGCGTGACTTCTTCCCGCAACTCCGGTGAGCGCACCACGCCGCCGCTTCCCAAACGATCTTTGCCCACCTCGAATTGCGGTTTGACCATAGGAAGCAGGTCGGCGCCGTCAGACATGCATTCCGTGATAGCGGGCAGCACGAGTTCGAGGGAGATGAATGACAGGTCGCCCACCATGAGGTCCGCTGGCCCGTCCATGAGTGCCGGGGTGAGGTGGCGGACATTGGTGCGGTCGAGCACGGTCACGCGTTCGTCGTTCTGCAGGCGCCACACGAGTTGCCCGTAGCCGACGTCCACGGCAACGACCTCTCGGGCGCCGCGGCGCAGCAGCACATCGGTGAAGCCCCCAGTGGATGCCCCGGCGTCCAGCGCACGCTTACCGTCCACGCTCAGGCCGAGAGGTTCGAAGGCCTCCAAAGCACCGAGCAGTTTGTGCGCGCCGCGCGACGCCCAGTCGTCCTCGTCGGCGTGCGCGACCTTGATGGACACATCCGGTTCCACGATGGTCGCCGGCTTCTTTGCCACAAAGCCGCCGACTTCGACGCGGCCCGCCTTGATCCACTCCACGGCCTGCTCCCGCGACCGCGCGATCTTGCGGCGCACCAGCTCGGCGTCGAGCCGTCTTCTCGAAGGCGGCATGAGCTACTCCCCGTCCTGCAGAGCGGACGCGAGGACACCGTAGGCGGCTTCGAACCTAGCGAGCTCCCCTGCCAACTCGTCCCCGTTGTCCTCCTCTGTCGAAGAGACAAGCGCGTGCTCGTACTGTTCCCGCAGGTCGTCGACGCTGATCTGCGGCGTGCGGGGATCGTGCGGTTTCGGGGCCGGCATCATCGCGCTCACCACCACGCTTGCGTTGCGGCACGAGCCGCGTCCGACGCAGGCTTGACGACGTCTCCGCGCTCTCCCCCGTCTGCCCACGCCACCGAGAGAACCGTGCGCAGTGCCTGCAGCGGAGTCGAGGACTCATCGCCGCCGTCGAGGACAATCGCACCGCCCTCGCGGACAGCCGTGAACCCGCCCTGTGCACTGGGACGTAGAGTGTCCGGATCAAGCTCGGCGTCGAGCAGCACACTCATGTCCTGCGCAATGAACGTCGGACGCTGCTCTGCCGGGGCATCGATGAGCGCGTGCGGACCTGACACGCCCGTCAGGACGTGCAGCGTGTCCATTCCCGCAGCTACTCCACCTGCGATATCGGTGTCCAGTCGGTCTCCGACAACGAGCGGCCTCTTTACACCGAGGTTCTTCTTCGCCAGTTCGAACATGGCTGGCCCTGGCTTGCCCGCGGCTTCCGGGATCACGCCCGTCGCATTGGTCACGGCCGCGACCATCGAGCCGTTGCCCACCATGAACCCGCGGTCCATCGGCAGTGTCGAATCCAGGTTGCTGGCTATGTAGGTGGCACCCCGCTGGATGGCTAGAGCAGCTTCGGAGAGCTGCTTCCAGCCGTTGTCCGGCGAGTGCCCGTGCAGAACAGCCACCGGGTTGTCGTCTGCGGAAGTGACGGGGACGAAGCCGGCTTCGCGGACAAGGTCGACAAAAGACGGGGCTCCGACCACCAAGATCGCCGAGCCTGGTTCCGCATGCTGCGCCGCGAGCTGCACAGCAGCCTGGGCAGATGTCATCACAGCGTCGGACTCGACATCCAAACCGATCCCGCGCAGCTTGGCGGCGACATCATCGGGCGACTTCGACGCGTTGTTGGTGATGAACGCCGGTGCCACTCCCTCTTGCTGCGCTGCGGTGATCGCATCCACCGCGTGCGGGATAGCGGTATCGCCAGCCCACACGGTGCCGTCAAGGTCGAGCAACAAGGCGTCGAAAAGCTCAGTCATGCCCACAGTGACCCCCGCTACTTCAATTCCTTGAGCCGCTCCGCGGCATCCGTCAGCTCGTCTGTGTCCGCCTTGGACACATGCTCGAACCACTGGCGCGCCTCGTCCGTGCGGCCGACCTGGGCGAGCGCATCGCCGTAGGCGTACGCGAGACGGATGTGTTCAAACCCGTCGCCCTTCATCGTCGGGTTGAGTTGCTGCAATGTCGCCAACGCGGACTCGTGCTGGCCCATGTCATGGCGTGCGCCGGCCATGACGATGGAAAGCTCGATTCGGGAGTCCTCGTCCAGGTCCCGTGCCTCCGGGCTACGCCCGATCTCGAGCGCCTTCTCCGGACGTCCGAGACCGCGTTCCGCATCCGCCATAACAGCAAGAAGACCCGGGCCGCCGCTAATACGGCGAGCGGCGCGCAGTTCGGAGAGCGCTTCCTTCCATTCGCCAGCGTGGTATGCGGCGATGCCGGCAGCCTCGCGCACGACCCCGACGCGGCCCGCACGGTTTTTCGCCGCCCGGGCGTGGGTGAGCGCCAGTTGCGGGTCATCCGCCATCCATGTGGCAGCCATGATCATGTGCTTGGCCACACGGTCCGCGTTGTCCTTGGACAGCACCCGCAAATCCTGAAGAACCGACGGGTCGAGGTCGGCGACATCGATGTCGTCCGGAATCGCCGGTTCATTCTCCTTCTGGGCCATGCGGTCTTCGCGGTAGCCCTGGCGGTACGGGTTCGACCGGTCGTGGCGGACCTTATTGCCCCCACGGCGGTCACCGCGGTCGTACCCGCCGCCACCCCGCCGGTCGTTCCCGCCGCGCCGCTGCTCGCGGTTTCCGCCCCGGTGGTCATCGTTGTAGCGGCGCTCACCGTCGCGCCGGTCGTCGCCGCGTCGCTCATTGCCGCGCCGGTCGTCGTTCCTGCGGCCGTATCCGCCGCCCTGGTTGCGGTTACCCCGGTTGCCTCCGCCACCGTTCCGGCGGTCGTTGTTGCGGTTGTCGTAGCTCATGCTCCACGTCCTCCCTGTTGCCTACCGGATGATTAGTTGGCTATTTTCACGCCGGCGAAATTCTTCTTGCCGCGGCGCAGCACGATCCACTTTCCGTGCAGCAGATCCTCCTCGGCCGGCTCCCAGTCCTCCGACTCGATGCGCTCGTTGTTGGCGTAAGCGCCGCCCTCCTTGATGGCGCGGCGCGCCGCACCCTTGGAATCGACCAGACCGGTGCCCACCAGCAAATCGACAATCGTGCGCGGAGCACCCGGCTCCACGGTGAAGACCTCCGTCTCGGAGACGGCCGCGGCGAGCGTCGGCTCATCCAATTCGGTCAGTTCCGCGCGGCCGAACAATGCCTGGGATGCCAGCTCCACTGCCTTGGTGGCGTCGGGGCCGTGGACGAGGTCCGTCATCTCGCGTGCGAGGCGCTTCTGGGCCTCGCGCTTGAACGGGCGCTCCTCCACCTCGGTCTCTAGCTCGTCCAGCTCCTCCTTGGTCAGGAAGGTGAACCAGCGCAAGTAACGGATCACGTCGGCATCGGCGGTATTGACGAAGTACTGGTACCAGCGGTACGGGCTGGTCATCTCCGGATCGAGCCACAGCGAGCCGCCGCCGGTGGATTTACCGAATTTCTTGCCTTCAGAGTCCGTGACCAACGGCACCGTCAAAGCGTGCACGGACTCCCCGTCCATGCGGCGGTTCAAGTCGACACCGGCAACGAGGTTGCCCCACTGGTCGGAGCCGCCGACCTGCAGCGTGCAATCGAGGCGGCGGCGCAGCTGAACAAAGTCATTCGCCTGGAGCAGCATGTAGGAGAACTCGGTGTAGGAAATGCCGTCGTTGTCCAGACGGCGCTTCACCGTTTCGCGCGACAGCATCGTCGCGAGCGAGAAGTGCTTGCCCACGTCGCGCAGGAAGTCCACCGCGGACATCTCGTTGGTCCACTCTGCGTTATTGGCCAGGATCGCCGCATTCTCTCCCTCGAAGGAGACGAAGCGCTTCAGCTGGCCGGAGATGCGCTCCGCCCAGTCGCTCACCGTGTCCGCAGTGTTCATGGTGCGCTCGCCCACATCGCGCGGGTCACCGATCATGCCGGTCGCACCGCCTGCCAGCACGATCGGCCGGTGGCCCGCTTCCTGGAACCGGCGCAGCATCAGCAGAGGAACGAGGTGGCCCGCATGCAGCGACGGCCCCGTCGGGTCGAAGCCGGCATACAGCGTGATCGGCTCCTTGGTCGCTTCCTTGAGCGCGTCCAAGTCGGTGGACTGGTTGATCAGTCCGCGCCACTGCAGTTCGTCGATGATCGTTGCGCTGTCAGCCATAAAGCAGTTCTTTCAAGCCTCGTTCACGTAGATGGTTAGGAAATTCGCCCGGGCCAATGCTCCAGCCGGGGGGCTAGGCGTTGGGGTACGGCTCGGCTTCGTCGATAAGCAGGACAGGAATGCCGTCGTCGATGCGGTACGCGACGCCGAGCCTGCGGTTGAGCAGCAGCTGCTCGTCGTGCAGATACTCGAGCGGCCCCTTGTCCTGCGGGCAGGCGAGAATATCCAGAAGCTGCGGGTCAAGCGTCGGTGTGTCGGCCGTCATGGTCGTTCATCGTACCTTGTTCAGGTGTTGTCCAACCCAGGCAGGTCGCCGAACGCTTCCCGCAGCGTGCGAGCCTGCGAGTCCATAGCGCGCAAATTCTGGTCGAGAATTCCGCGCTTCACCTTTTCCGCCGCCGACGTCAGCGTGCTCAGTGAACCGGTCATCACCTCAACGGCTTCCGGGCTGCGGTACTGCGGAGCATCCAAGTACGTCTTCACCACATCCGGGAAATAAATGGTCACGATGTCCCAAATCGTCTGCTGGTGTTGCGGGGCAGCTTCCAAATCGTCCCAGTTAGCCAGCACGAACCGGAGGTTATTTTCCATCTCCTTCGCCTGTGCACGGACGGGCTTGGGCGGGTGAGCACCGTTCAATGTGTCCAGCGAGGCATCGAGCTTTTGCCCCAAATCGATCGGCGCAGGGAGCATTGGCTGCTTGCGTGCTTCCAGCTCCGCGTTGCGTGGAGCGGGTGTGAGCGCCACGCCCGCGCCCCACGCGGCGACCGCGGCGACGGGCCACAGGAAGCCGAGACCAACAGCCAAGTGCAGCGCGATCACTAGCACCGCCAGGATCATTCCAACGAGGTTCTTGCGGGAGGTGAAGAAATTGCCGTTACCGCCTCCCCCGCTTTTCGACGGGGTCAGGCTGGAAGGATTACTGGTAGCCACGGATCTCCTTGAATGCTTCACTGAGGTCCCCGTTCAACGCATCGAAGACCGCGCCGCCGGTCAGGTCGGCGACCTCCTTCATGTCCTTCTCACTCGCTTCGCCGTACAAGATGACGAAGACGGGAATCCTTCCTTTCGTGGCGGTGGCCGCCGTGTACTCACGCTTGAATTGCTCCAAGCTTCTACCTGCGGTGACCGCTCCATCGCTCAGGAGGACGATCGAACTGATGCCGCTGGCCGGGTCGCTCTTCTCTGTCGCTTCCAGCAGCGTGTCGTAGATATTTGTCTTGCCTCCTGCGACGAGACCATCGATATACCCTTGGAACTGCTGCTGCACTCCAGGGTCACTCTTGCTGAAAGTTCCGGTGAACGGCTCGTGCGGCTTGGAGGAGAAGGACTGGAGAGTCACTTGCTCGCCGTCGCGGAGAGCGACGTTGCCGATGTCAGTGGACGCAGTGCCGTCGACGAAGGATGTCATAATCTGCTTCAACGATTCCAGACGCTCCCCCTGCATCGACCCGGATGTGTCCAAAGCAAACGTTGTTGATCCGCGTTTACGGAACTCGTTGTTGTATCGGTCGACGAGAGCATTGACCGTGTCGTAATTGGCGGGGAACGGCAGCTCGATCACGGTTTGGCCGGACAGCTCCGCGGGCATGTTCGATACATCTGCGACCGGCCGGCGGAAAGAATCAGCCATTTCCTGCTGGTGGTCGAGCAGCCAATCCGCCAAAGCCTTCACTTGCTCAGGTGCATCCTTGTGGGCCGGGTTCGCAAGCGTGGACAGCGGGTAGTCGGCGGAGATCACGCCGTCGGCCGGCACGATGATGGCGATCGCGGCACCGTCCTTCCGCATCTGCTGCAGGGTGGACTCATAATTGACAATCGCGTCGGCTTTCTCCGGATCCTGCTGGAAGGCATCCGCGAGCCAGCCGGAGGAGCCCGAAACCATCGACTGCGCTTGGAAGAGCTCGTGCAGACGCGGCCCGACTTTCTCAATGTCCTCGTCGGTGAGCGCTGAGCCGGTGTCCGCCATTGCGGTGGCCACCGACACCAGGGCCGAGAAACCGGAGTTGGACACGGAAGGGTCGGTCATGCCGAACGTGAACTTGCCTTCCCGGGCCGCGTCGGCGAAGTCGCCCCACGTCGGCTGCGTCGTCTCCCATCCGAGCTCACGCGCCTTCGCCTCTTGAACACCGAAGGCGACCGGACTGGTGGCCACTTTCGTCTCATCGGCCAGAGCGTTTCGCGCACCGATCAAGTCGATGTAGCGGTTAGTTGCCAGCCAGGTGGCGTCGATCGTGCCGTCGAAACGCCCGTGCTTGAGGTCCTGTGAGTTCTGCAGGGTGCCACCGGGGAATTCGAGGTTGATGGGGAATCCGAGCTCCTCCGACGCCTGCTGCACCAGCGGCTCGAGGTCTTTGAGCTCGGTGGCGGCGACGATATTAAGCGCGTCGCCTGAGCCCGAAACCCCGCCTTTTCCGGAACCTCCGTTTTCGCCGTCCGTCCCGCAGGCGGTCAGGGCGGCACCGGCCAACAAGGTCAGCAGAACCGCAATTAGTCTGTTCATTTCTCCTGCTCCTCCTGGTTGCGGGGCGGTACAGTGCCGTAGCGCATTCCCACGCCGTCGATAAGTGCTTCCAGCCTGTCGTAGTTCGGCGGGTCCACCGACGACACGTAGCTCGACGGCGGCGGGAATCCTTTGTCCTGCAGGGCCTGCGTCAGGTAGTCATTACTCGACGGACGGAAGCCGTGCTCCGCGGCGAGTTTCTGCAGCGTCTCGTCGGTGGAGAGCAACCGTCCGAGCTCCTTGCCGTCCGCACTGATGCCCACAAGGCCGTGGTTGGCCAGAACCGTCGGGTCAAGTTGGACCAGAACCATGTCGTCCTTGATCCTCGAATTCGGCTTCATCTTCTCGCCGAGGAACTGGGCCTCATAGACCATCACCATTGGGGCGGAGCCCATGCCTTGGCTCAAGTAGTCGTTGAACGGCCCTGCCGAGGAGGACTGGGTGTAGCCCTGACCGGTGAAGAAAGGTGAGAGCTGCTCGGTCAGCCACCCGACGTCGTTGGCCTTGTCCGGCTCCCGCTCACCGAATTGCCAGGCGAGGATGGACAGGAACATCGCAGCCGAGTTGGAGGTGCGGATGTCCGTCGTGGAAATCTGCACGTTGCGCGGCGACGGGAACGCAGTTCCCAGATCGCGCCAACGCTTCCCGGATTGAGCCATATCGATGTACGCGTTCACGTCGAGGACGTAGCTCTCCCCCTCCTTGCGCACCACCCCAGCGCCCTCAAGCAGGTCGACAATCGGCTGGAACGTGGCCACCGCCATCGGCGAGAAGAACGGGTAGTCCACCGAATAGTCCGAGCCCTGGTCGGTGACCTTCTGCGTGGCCGGACTCGAGGACGGGAACACGAAGTCCTGCTGGTCCAGATCCACCTCCGTGGCAATGCGGCGGGACCCGGCGGTATTCACGGACACCGTGTAACCGAGCTCCCTCAACCGGTCCACCACTGCGGGGTCCTCGAAGTATTCGCGTTTCTCCGATCCGATCACACCGTGGATTTCCTTGGTGCCGGCGCGGAAGCCGCCGGCGCCGTTTCCCTTCCCGTCACTGCCGTCGCCCCCGAAGCCCGGAAGCACACCCCGGCCTGCGAGCACGGCAACGACAGCCAGCACCGCTAGGAGAATGCCGACGATGACTGAGCATCCGCGTCCCCTACCGGACCCACCAGTGGCTTGTTTTGTGGTCATGCGCACAGTTTATGGTGCGCACAGGGTGCGCGCAGAGAAACTGGCTGCTGAGCCAAGCTCAAGCAGCCAGTGACAACACCGGGGAAACAGCCGGGTTTTACGCCCCGCGCACCGGGGTCTGCGCCCACGCGCGCGCAGCGGCATTCGCTTCATCGACACGCGCGCGCTGTTCGGCGACCCGCACGGCGGCGGTTCCACCGCGGGTGGCGCGGGAAGCCACGGCACCGTCGATGGTGAGCACCTCGCGCACCTCAGGTGTGAGCCGCTCATCCACGTCCGCGAGCTCCTCATCCGTCAGATCCACGAGATCCACTCCGCGTGCCTCCGCGATACGGACGCATGCGCCGGATGCCTCGTGCGCCTCGCGGAACGGGACGCCCTGCCGGACCATCCACTCAGCCAGATCCGTAGCCAAGGTGAATCCGGCCGGTGCGAGCTCCCGCATGCGGTCCTCGTGGAAGGTCAGCGTGGACACCAGGCCTGTCATCGCCGGCAGGAGGATGCGGAGCTGGTTCACCGAATCGACGATCGGCTCCTTGTCCTCCTGCAGGTCCCGGTTGTACGCCAGCGGCAGTGCCTTGAACGTGGCCATCAGGCCGGCCAGGTTGCCGATGAGGCGGCCCGTCTTGCCGCGGGCGAGCTCCGGCACGTCCGGGTTCTTCTTCTGCGGCATGATCGAAGAACCGGTTGACCAGGCGTCGTCAAGCGTGACGTAGCCGAATTCCGGCGTGGACCACGCGATGATCTCCTCCGACAGGCGGGAAATGTCAACGGCGATCTGAGCGAGGACGAAAGCGCCCTCGGACACGAAGTCGCGCGAAGAGGTGCCGTCGAGGGAGTTGTCCGCGGCCTCGTTGAAGCCGAGCTCCTCGGCGATTGCCTCAGGGTCGAGCTTCAGAGAGGAACCCGCGAGCGCGCCCGAACCATAGGGCGACACCGCGACGCGCTTGTCCAAGTCCCGGATGCGCTCAAGATCGCGCAGCAGCGGCTGGGCGTGCGCCAGAAGCGAGTGCGCGAGCAGGATCGGTTGTGCCGCCTGGAAGTGGGTCTTGCCCGGCATGATCGCGTCCGGGTGCGCCGCCGCCTGGTTCGAAAGAGCCTCGACCAGGTCAGTCACATCCGCGGCCACGTCGCGAAGAGCGTCGCGCAGCCACATGCGGAACATCGCCGCCACCTGGTCGTTGCGGGAACGGCCTGCGCGCAGGCGTCCGCCGAGCTCCGGCCCGACGCGGTCAATGAGGCCCCGCTCCATTGCGCCGTGGACATCCTCGTCCGTCGGCAGCGGCCCGAAGGACCCGTCAGCCACATCGCGCCCGAGCTGATCCAGGCCGTTTAGCATCGCTTCCAGGTCGGAGTCCGTCAGCAAGCCAGCGCGGTTGAGAACCCGGGCGTGCGCCTTCGACGCGAGGACGTCATACGGCGCGAGGATCCAGTCGAAATGCGTGGACACGCTCAGCGCGAACATCGCTTCCGACGGTCCGCCGGAGAAACGTCCGCCCCACAGCGCCCCTTCGTTGGTGCCGTGCTGTTCCATTACTTGCCGGCCTCGCGGTCGCGCTTGTTGGCGATCTGGGAGGACAGGCCGTGGAGCTTGACAAAGCCCTTGGCGTGGGACTGGTCGAAGGTGTCGCCGGTGTCGTAGGTGGCCAGGTTGAAGTCGTACAGCGAGTGGTTGGAGCGGCGGCCGTTGACGGTGATGGAGCCGGCGTGCAGCACCATGCGGATGTCACCGGTGACGTGCTCCTGGGTGGACTCGATAAACGCGTCCAGGGAGCGCTTCAGCGGAGCGAACCAGAGGCCGTCGTAGACTTCCTCGGACCAGCGGGCGTCGATAAGCCGCTTGTAGCGTGCGAGCTCGCGCTCGACCGTGACGTCCTCGAGCGCCTCGTGCGCGGTGATGAGCGCGACGGCGCCCGGTGCCTCGTAGACCTCGCGGGACTTGATGCCCACCAGGCGGTCCTCGACCATGTCCAGACGGCCGACGCCCTGTGCGCCAGCGCGGCGGTTCATCTCCTCGATGGCCTCGAGGACGGTGACCTTGCGGCCGTCGATGGCGACGGGCTTGCCGGCCTCAAAGGAGATGATCACCTCGTCTGGCGCGTTACCCAGCGCCGGGTCCTCGGTGTAGGCGTAGAGGTCTTTTGTCGGCGGGTTCCACAGGTCCTCGAGGAATCCGGTCTCAACGGCGCGGCCCCACACGTTCTGGTCGATGGAGAACGGGGAGGAAGCGGACTGCTCGATAGGTAGGTCCTTGCCCTCGGCGTACTCGATGGCCTTGTCGCGGGTCCACGCGTAATCGCGGGCCGGGGCGATGATCTCCAGGTCCGGGTCCTGGTTGACAAAGCCGACCTCGAAGCGCACCTGGTCGTTGCCCTTGCCGGTGCAGCCGTGCGCCACGTGGGTGCCGCCGTGCTCCTTGGCCGCCTCGACGAGGTGCTTGACAATCAGCGGGCGGGAGATCGCGGATACCAGCGGGTACTGCTTCATGTACATGCCGTTCGCCTTGATGGTGGGCAGGCAGTACTCCTCGGCGAACTCGTCGCGCGCGTCGACGACGATGGACTCGACAGCGCCGCAGTCGAGAGCGCGCTGGCGCACGGACTCCAGGTCCTCGCCGCCCTGGCCTAGGTCGAGGGACACGGCGACGACCTCGCCGCCGGTCATTTCAGCCAGGTACGGGATGGCCACAGAGGTGTCCAGGCCGCCGGAGTATGCGAGTACAACGCGGTTAGTCATGTCAGTCAATGCTCCTTCAATCAGCAATCAGTGTTTGTACTGGGGTTATTCAGCTATTCGGTCAGTCGTCACTGGGCTCGTTTTGCACTTCACCCATGAATTCAGCGGCGAGGTCCGCGCCCGTGAGCGGTTCGCGCGCGAGGACGAACACAGTGTCGTCGCCCGCGATGGTGCCCACCACTTTTTCCAGTGCCACCCGGTCAATGTAGCTTGCCAGGTACTGGGCCGCTCCCGCAGGGGTGCGCAGCACGGCGATGTTGCCGGTGTGGTCGATGGACACGACGAGTTCCGCCAGCATGCGGCGCAGCTTGTCGCGGGGCCCCTTCGGGGAAGCCTGGAAGGATTGGGCTTCCTCTCCCACGGCATAGTAGGAACGCCCGCCGCCGGTGGGGCGTACCTTCCGGGCACCGAGCTCATCCAGGTCGCGCGACAGGGTCGCCTGTGTGATGTCGATGCCCTCGTCGAGAAGCAACTCGGAGAGCTGCACCTGCGACGACACACGGGTGTGATCCAGAATGGACAGGATCTTCGCCTGGCGCACTGTGCGCGAATTCGGTGCGGTCATCGCTTCTCCCCAAGGCATTCGTTCAGCGTCGCTTCGATCGCGTCGACGGCACGCGCGAGCTCGGCGTCCGTGATCACCAGCGGCGGGGTGAGACGGATGACGTTATCCGTCGGCGCGTTCAAGATGACACCGTGCGTCAGTCCCACGCGCACAGCGTCCTTCGCCACAGGTTCCGTGAGAACAACGCCGAGCATGAGCCCGCGGCCGCGCACATGGTCGACGCCAGCCAGCTTATCGACGTCCCGTGCCAGCCCCTCGCCCTTCTCCTTCACCTCAGCGCAGAATGCGTCGTCGACGATACTCAGCACAGCGTTGGCAGCGGCGCAGGCGATCGGGTTTCCGCCGAAAGTCGTTCCGTGGGCCCCCGGGGTGAACAGTGCGGCGGTCTCCTTAGTGGCAATCACGGCGCCGATCGGCATACCACCCGCCAGCCCTTTGGCCATGGTGACAATGTCGGGCCGCACACCCGATTCCGTGTGCGCGAAGAATGCTCCGGTGCGGCCGACACCGGTCTGCACCTCGTCGACCACCATGAGAATGCCGTGCTCATCGCACAGCTCGCGGACGGCCAAGAGGAAGCCCTCGGGGGCGGGAACGACGCCGACCTCGCCCTGGATGGGCTCGAGGAAGATTGCGGCCACGTCCTCCGGGTCCTGCTCGACCAGCTCGCGCAGGTGGTCGATGTCGCCGTAGCGGTAGTAGTCCACGCCCGGGACCAGCGGCGCGAACGGCTCGCGTTTGCCGGGCTGGCCGGTCAGCGACAGCGCGCCCATGGTCCTGCCGTGGAAGCCGTTGATGGCCGTCAGCACTTTCGTGCGCCCGGTCAAGCGGGCGAGCTTGAACGCGGCCTCATTCGCCTCGGCACCGGAGTTGCAAAAGAAGACCTTCGCGTCGTCATCGCCGATCTTCTCCCGCAGCGTGTTCGCTGCCTGCAGGGCTGCGTTGGAGCCGAAGAAATTGGAAATGTGTCCGAGTGCGGATGCTTGGTCCGTCACTGCGCGGATCAGTTCCGGGTGCGCGTGCCCCAGCGAGTTCACCGCGATCCCGGCGAGCATGTCCACGTAGGTGTTGCCGTCCGCGTCCGTCACTGTCGCGCCCTCACCTTTGACGAGGTGGAGTTGCGGCGTGCCGTAGGTGTTCATGAACACCTGCGACCACTGCTCCAGCGCTTCGGCGTTGCTTGCGGGGGCGTCAGAGATCGAGGTTGCGGACGGAGTCGTCGTCGATGCGTCGGTCACTGCGGATCATCCTTCCTGAACACGGTTCCTTCGGGATAGTTCGATTGCTCGTAGTCGTCCGGCAACACCATCGTGCCCACGCCGCCCATGGTGAGCAGCTCGAGCAGAACAGCGTGCGGGATACGTCCGTCGATAACGTGGGATGCACTGACTCCCCCGCGCACAGCCGTCATGCATGCTTCCATCTTCGGGATCATTCCGGAGTCCAGCCCCGGCAGCATGCGTTCGAGCTCGCTGAGGGTGATCTTGGACAGCAGGGAATCCTTGTTCGGCCAATCGGTATAGAGGCCTTCGACGTTGGTGAGCACGACGAGGCGTTCAGCGCCGAGCGCCGAGGCGAGAGCGCCCGCTGCGGAGTCCGCGTTCACGTTGTAGACGTCCCCGTCCGTTCCCGGAGCGATGCTGGACACCACCGGAATCCGGCCAGCCTCGATGATGTCCATGACTGCGGACGGGTTCACGTCGACAATCTCGCCGACAAGACCGATGTCCTTCTTCTCCCCGTCGACCTCGACGTAGCGCTTCTGGGCAGTGAACAGCCCAGCATCTTCACCGGAGGTGCCCACCGCGTACGGGCCGTGAGAGTTGATGCGCCCGAGCAGGTCTCGGCCGACCTGGCCGAAGAGCACCATACGTACGACGTCGAGAATCTCCGGCGTAGTCACGCGGAACCCGCCGACGAACTCGCCGCCGTCGAGATCGAGCTGCCGCAGCATGGCGGTGATCTGCGGTCCTCCGCCGTGCACGACGACCGGCTTCGCGCCGACTGTGCGCAGGAAGACCATGTCTGCGGCGAACGCGGATTTCAGGTCGTCGTCGATCATGGCGTTGCCGCCGTACTTCACCACCACGATCTTGTCGCGGTAGTGCTGCAGCCACGGCAGCGCCTCGGCGAGAACGTGCGCCCGGTCCTGGTTAGTTAGTTTCATGTGCGTCGCTCCTACGTCGAGTACTCGGAGTTGATTTCCACGTACGAGTAGGACAGGTCCGTTGTGCGTACGCTGGCCCGGCCCGGTCCGCCGGTGCCTAGGTCCACGAGGACCTCCACGTCCGCGCCACTCAGGTCCACCTCGCGTGCGCCCGGTGCGCCCGTGCTGTCCACGCACACCGGGGTGCCGTTGAAGGACACCGTGATCTTCTCCGGGTCCATTTCCGCATCCGCCATGCCGACAGCGGCGAGGACTCGGCCCCAGTTCGGATCGGAACCGAACATCGCGCACTTGACCAGGTTGTCCCGGCCGATGGTGCGCGCGGCGTTGAGCGCCTGCTCGTTGTCACCCGTGCCTTCGACGGTGATGACTACTCGTTTGGTCACACCTTCCGCATCCGCTTGCAGTTGGCGGGAAAGCTCCTCGCACAGCTCGGCGACCGCCGCGGCGAAATCCTCCGCCGACGGCTCCACGCCCGAGGCGCCCGACGCCATGGCCACGACAGTGTCGTTGGTGGAGGTCGCACCATCAATGTCGAGGGTGTTGAACGTCGTGCCGGATGCGTCGCGCAGAGCGGAATCCAGCACAGCAGAGCTCACCACGGCATCGGTGGTGATGCACACCAGCATCGTCGCCAGCGACGGAGCCATCATGCCCACGCCCTTCGCCATGCCGCCGATGCTCCACCCGTCGCGCTGGACGACAGCTTCCTTGGACACAAGGTCAGTGGTCAGGATCGCCTCTGCGGCCGCGCTGCCGTTGTCGCCGAGGTCGGCGCCGAGTTTCTCGATTCCGCCGCGGATCACGTCCATCGGCAGCAGATCGCCGATGAGACCCGTCGAGCACACTGCGACATCCTGCGCATCCACTCCGAGTTGCCGCGCCGTCAGCGCCTGCATTTCCACAGCGTCCACATCTCCCTGGCGGCCGTTGCAGGCGTTCGCGTTGCCGGAGTTGTACACCACAGCAGCGAGCGAGCCGGTCGCCAAAGCCTCACGCGTCACCTTCACGGGTGCCGCGACGACCTTGTTGCGTGTGGTCACCGCAGCCGCGTCAAAACGTGGGCCGTTGTTGACCACCAGAGCCATGTCCGGCTTGCCCGACTGCTTGATTCCTGCGGTGACGCCCGCAGCGGTGAATCCTGCAGGAGCTGTCACACCTGTTGTAGACATTCTTCGTTCCTCACCTTCCTCAAAAGCTTATGGCGCGACCGCCGCCTGCGGCAGTCCGTCGGTCTCCTCGAACCCGAGCGCGAGATTCATGCACTGAACCGCGGCTCCGCCGGTCCCCTTGGTCAGGTTGTCGATCACCGAGGTAGCAAGAAGTACTCCGGCCCCCTCGTCGACTTCCACCTGCATGAGGCACATATTGCTGCCCCCCACGTGCTGGGTCTGCGGCTGCCGGCCCGCGGGCAGCACGCGCACGAACGGCTCGCCCGCGTAGAAGTCCGCATAGGCGGCCCGGGCCTGCTCCTCTGTGACACCGTCCCTGAGCGGCGCTGTCACTGTAGACAGAATGCCGCGCGGAAGCGGTGCCAGCACCGGGGTGAAGCTGACCGTGACTTTCTCATCGGTCACCTCGGAGAGGTTTTGCACCATTTCCGGTGTGTGGCGGTGTTTACCGGCGGTGTTGTACGCCTTCAGCGACCCCATAGTTTCCGCGCCGAGCAGATCCGCGTTCGCTTTCTTCCCTGCACCGGACACTCCGGTGACCGAGACGACGTTGAAGGACGGCTCGACCAGGCCGCGGGCAGCCGCCGGCAGTGCGGCGAGCGTCGCCCCCGTGGGGAAGCATCCCGGCACGGCGATGCGCTTGGCCGCCGCGATCTCCTCCCGGTGCCCCGGCATTTCAGGAATGCCGTACGGCCAATAACCGGCATGCTCAGACCCGTAATATGCAGTCCAATCCTCAGCGTTGCGGAGGCGGAAATCTGCTGCGCAGTCGAGCACCAGCGTGCTCTCCGGCAACGCCGCGCCGATCTCGGCGGAAAAGCCGTGCGGGAGACCAAGGAACACCACATCGTGCTTCGCCAGCACATCCACCGTGGTGTCCTCGATGACGCGGTCCGCGAGCTGCGGAACGTGCGGCAGCACGTCAGCGGCGGACTGGCCGGCATTCGAGTTGCCGGTCAACGCTCCGATTTCCAGCGTCCCATCGAGAAAACGCGGGTGACCGACCAGCAACCGGAGGATCTCCCCTCCGGCGTATCCGGTGGCACCCGCGATTGCGACTGTGTAGCTCATAGCGACAGGCTACACAGCCGGCACCCCGTTATGCAATTTATTCCGAAGGAATAATTTTATGCGGACAATGGCGTCCCGCAGTGAAACCCAGCCGCTGCCTCGGCAACATCACACCCCAAATGCAGCTTTCAGCTTGCAGCTAAAGGCCGAAAAGGGAGCGCGGACAAAAGGTTGGAGTGTTCTNTTTTGGGAGCGCGGACAAAAGGTTGGAGTGTTCTGGGGTGGGAGGGGCCATAATGGCCGCGAGGTTTCCTACCGATATCCGTCAGGCCGCTGTGAAGCGGTTTCGGGACGGTTCTGCTGCCAAAGAGGTCTGCGATTGGGTTGAGCGGCAATGCGGCCGCCGCCCAAGCCCATTGACGGTATGCAAATGGAATGACGACATCCGACGAGGCATCGTCATCGCCGAGGTGCCGCAGACTCATCCGCCTGAGACTGTCGCGCGTGCTGTGGCGTTGCGCATGTCGTCTGAGTGGACATTGCGCGCTATCGAAGCAGAATGCAGCGTGCGTGCAGGGTCGATTCTCAAATGGGTTGATCGCTTCGGCCCGGATCCTGCTGATGCTGCGTCTATGACCTTCGAGCAGGTTTATGAGGCGACAATGGATGCTGTGAGAAAACAGCGCAGAGCAAAACGCGACAAAGAAGCACAACGCTCAAGTGCTCCCAAGCCGGTTCCGCGTCCGGTGGGGCCTGTCGACGAGTGGATCCCAGGACCGGGCCCTGTGCCGGATAAGGATCATCTTCCCGATGACCCGGAAGCGTTGAAACGGCTCCTGCGGCAAGAGCTTGACCGCAACGAAGTCAAAAACGCCGTGATCCAAGCCTTGATGGACACCGGGGAGGCCAGCACGGCGGGAAAAGGCCTCGTCCACGACGGTAAAACCGCAGCGGCGGTGCAAGCTGCCGCTGTTGATGCCCTCGTGGACGCTACTGGCATCAGCACCGCCAAAGCGTGCAGGCAGGTCGGGATGCCGGAATCGACCTACTACTACCAGCGCCGACGAGCGGCATCGGCCACACAGCGCGCAGCACGCCGCGAGGAGTTGAAAGTTTTGATCACTCAAGCGGTAGAAGAAACCGGCCGCAGCTACGGCTACCGCAGGATCCACCACTGGCTGGCCTGTGCCGGGCACACGGTGTCAGAAAAGATCGTGCGCGCATGCATGACAGAACTTGGGCTGCACCCGCCGGCAAGAACGTTTTCGAAGTACTCGTCCTACACCGGGGAAACAGCTCACCGGCCGGACAATCTCCTTCTCGTTACCGCCGACACAGCAGATAGGGCACGCCAGGTTGCTGTATCGGGTTATTTCACCAGCAATGCCGATCGGTTAGGGCTCACCCACGACTTCCACGCTGACGCCCCGTGGGAAAAGATCGGCACCGACGTGACAGAAATCGCCTGCGCCGACGGCAGGCTCTACGTCTCTGCCGCGATCGACTTCTACGACGGGATGCCCGTGGCAGTGACGATGTCGGATTCACCCAACCACGATCTTGTCGCCGAGATGATCAGCGCTATCGAAGCACAAAAACCTGCCGGTGCCCGGCCGATTATCCATTCCGATCGCGGCGGGTTGTACCGCAGCACGAAATGGGTCGAGATGATCACGGACCCTGCACACGACACAAACGCATGCCCCCAGTGCACCCCAGACGGGCGGTGCGCTCAGTCTTGGCGGTATATCCCGTCGTTGTCGCGGCGAGGAAACAGCGGGGACAACGCCCGGGTCGAGGGCTTTTTCGGGACGATGAAACAAGAACGACTCATCGGCCGGCCCCAAACCAAACAGATGACGAAGGCCGAAATGATCGATTACATTAACGACTACATCGACTTCTACATCCACAAACGGTTTAAGTCGACACTCGGTGCGGGCTACACGACAATCGCCCAACACCGACAACTACTAAGCGCGTAACTACGAGAACAAAATCCTCGGAAACACTCCAACAAAACGTCCGCATCCCCAAAACCGGGTTCAGCTGCAAGTAGGTAGCTGCATTTGGCCCCAGGGTGCGTAGCGCCAGGCGTTTTGGCCCCAGAGGTGCATAGCGCCGGGCGCATCCGGCAGCGGGGCGCGCCAAGAGCACTTGACCCAGGGCAAACACACCAGGGCACACACCAAGGCGGCTGTGCCGCCGCGACTATGCGCGCATCTGGGCCCCGAACTTGGCCTTTGCGGCCTCGGCGGCGGCCAGGCGACCCTCAGACGCCTCGTCCTCCGTCAAGGTGCGGTCCGGGGCACGGAACACCAGACCGAAGGCGAGCGATTTCTTGCCGTCGCCGAGGGAATCGGAACGGTAGACGTCGAAAAGCGTGACCTCTTCGATGAGCTCGCCTGCGGACTCCTCGAGCGTGCGGCGCACAGACTCGGCCGGAACGTCCTCGTCCACCACGAGCGCGACATCCTGGTGCAGCGCCGGGAAGGACGACAGCACCGGCGCCGGGAGCGCGGTGCCCAGCGGAAGGGCAGTCAGGTCGAGCTCCATCGCGCACGTGCGCGCCGGCAGACCGAGAGCTTCGAGCACCTGCGGGTGCAGCTCGCCGGCGTAACCCACCACATGGGACACGCCCTCGACATCGACGGACAGCTCGGCGCAACGGCCCGGGTGCCACGATAGTTCTTCGGCAGATGCGACCTGGAGCTCCACGCCGGCGGACTTGGCCACGATCTGCGCGGACTCGATGGCGTCGGCCCAGCTGTACGCGCGGCCCTCACCCCACGGCCCGGCCAGCTCGGTGTTGCCGATAGCCACGGTCGCCGCGTGCAGGTGCTGCTCCGGCAGCGATGCAATGAGCTCCTCGATGACAGAATCCTCGGGGCGTGCGGCCACGCTCGGCATCGGCGAGGAGTCAGCGGTCTTGAATGACACCTGCGCGACAGAGAACAGCGCGAGGTCGTTCCGGCCGCGCGCGACATTTCGGCCGACGGCTTCGAGCATTGCAGGAAGCAGGGTCGTTGCCAGGACGGCGTAGTCATTGTCGAGCGGGTTCTGCACCTTGACCACACGGCGGCGGGCGTCGTCGGCGTCGAGCCCCCACGTGTCCAGGACGGTGTTAGACATGAACGGGGTCGGGATGACTTCCGCGTAACCGGAGTACGCCAGCGCGTGCGTCACGGCACGGCGACGGCGCTGCAGCGGCGATAGTCCGCGGCCGCCGCGCGGGGTGGGCAGCTCGAGCGGAATATCGTCGAGCCCCTCGAGACGGACGATCTCCTCGATGAGCTCCACCGGCTCGTTCAGGTCGGTGCGCCACGTCGGCGGGGTGACGGACAAGACGGTCTCGCCGTCCTCCTCGGCCTGCTCGACCACGCAGCCGACCTCTTCGAGGCGCTTCACCACGGTCTCGACCGAGTAGTCGACACCGATCAGCTCCGACGGACGGGACGCGCGCAAACGGATCGCCTCGCGCTCCGGCGCATCACCGATCAATGTGCGCTTGTCCACGACAGTGCCACCGGCAATGGACACGAGCAGTGCGCACGCCATGTCAAGAGCCACCTCGATGATGGCGGGGTCGACGCCGCGCTCGAAACGTCGAGAAGCCTCGGAGCTCAGTTTGTGGTGCCGTGCGGAGCGCGCAACGGTGAGCGGGTCCCACGATGCGGCTTCGAAGTAGACGTCGGTGGTGTCGTCGGCGATCTCGGAGGTCGTGCCGCCCATGATCGCGGCGAGGGACTGGATACCGTTGTCATCGGAAATGACCACGTCGCCCGGGGTCAGCGTGCGCTTCACATGGTCGAGGGTCTCGAATACCTCGCCGCCTTCGGCGTTGTGCACGCGCAGCCCGCCAGCGATCTTGTTCGCGTCGAAGGCGTGCATCGGCTGGCCGAGCAGCAGCATGATGTAGTTGGTCACGTCCGTCGCCGCGTTGATTGAGCGCACCCCAGCGAGCATCAGCGCGCGCTTCATCCAGAACGGAGCCTGCGCGGAGGGATCGATCCCCTCGACCTTGCGCAGGCCGAAGCGCACGGCCTTCGTCGATTCCTCGACGGTCATGGGCAGAGCGTCTCCCGTCGGTTCCGGCACGACAGAGAGATCGACGCCGCTTATTTGCGGCTCCTCTGCCACATCCTTGTACTCCAACCCGAAAGCCGAAGCCACTTCCCTGCCCAGGCCGCGGGCCGAAAGAGCGTAACCGCGGTCCGGGGTGACGTTGACCTCGAAAATGGTGTCGTCGAAGCCGCCGAGGACCTCGCGCGCATCCTGGCCCGGCTCGCCCGCGCCCTCCGGCAGAATGATGATGCCGTCACTCTTGGAGGTGAAGCCTAGCTCCGCTTCGGAGGCCATCATGCCGTTGGAGATGTGGTCGTAGGTCTTGCGCGCGGCGATCTCGAATCCGCCCGGCAGGACTGCGCCCGGCAGGGACACGACGACGAGATCGTTCAGCTTGAAATTGCGGGCGCCGCAGATGATGCCCTGCAGCTCGCCCGTGCCGTTCGCGTCGCCGACGTTGACCTGGCAGTAGCGGATCGGCTTCTTGAAGTCGGTGAGCTCCTCAATCTCCTCGACACGGCCCACCACCAGCGGACCCGTCGTTTCGGGCAGCGGCTCGTAGCCCTCGGTCTCGAACCCGACGCGCACGAAGCCTGCGTCAAGCTCCTCCGGGCTCACCGACCAGCCGGGGTTACCGGCGCTGTTCAACAGGGACGTCAACCATTTCTGGGAAATCAGCATTATCTTCTCTCCTACTTCTCTTCCCTGTTACGCCTGAACACCGAATGGCAACGTGAAGCGCACGTCGCCTTCCACCATGTCGCGCATGTCCGTCAGACCGTTGCGGAACTGCAGCGTGCGCTCAATGCCCATGCCGAACGCGAAGCCGGAGTACTCCTCCGGGTCGATGCCCACCGCGCGGAGCACGTTCGGGTTGACCATGCCGCAGCCGCCCCACTCGATCCAACCGGCGCCGCCCTTCTTGTTCGGGAACCACACGTCCACCTCAGCGGACGGCTCGGTGAACGGGAAGTAGTTGGTGCGGATGCGCGTCTTAGTCTCCGGGCCGAACAGCACCTTTGCCAGATGGTCGAGGGTGCCGCGCAGGTGGGCCATGGTCAGCCCCTTGTCCACCGCGAGACCCTCCACCTGGTGGAAGACTGGGGTGTGCGTGGCGTCGAGCTCGTCGGTGCGGAACACACGGCCCGGGCAGGCGATGTAGATGGGCAGGTCGCGCTCCAACATCGTGCGCACCTGCACCGGGGAGGTGTGCGTGCGCATGACCTGGCGGGAGCCCTCCTCGCCGACGTAGAACGTGTCCTGCAGGGTACGTGCCGGGTGGTCCGGGATGAAGTTCAGCGCATCGAAGTTGAAGTACTCCGCTTCAACCTCCGGGCCTTCGGCGACCTCCCAGCCCATGCCCACGAAGATATCGGCGATCTGCTCGCTCAGCGTCGTGATCGGGTGCATCGCGCCCGCCTGTGCCCGCGACGTCGGCAGCGTCACGTCGACCTTTTCCTCGCGCAGCTGCTGCTCGCGGTGCTCCGCCTCACGCTCGGCGTGCAGCTCGCTGTAGCGCTTCTCCGCACGGCCGCGGGCCATGTTCACGAACCGGCCGGCATCCTTGCGCTGGTCCTTCGGAATCGAACCGAGCGATTTCCGGGCCTGCATGATCGGCGACTGCTCGCCTAGATGCGCCCGCTTCGCTTCCTCCAACGACGCCAAGTCCGGCGCCGCCTCAAAGGCCGCGATCGCGGCGTCCGCCGCCGCGTTCAGGTTCTCTTCGGTCAGTTCGATTTCCTGTGTGGGAGTGCTCTGATCAGCCACGCTGCCGTTCACCCGCGCCTTTCGAGACATTCGATTCCAAAACGGTGACTAGCTTACCCGTGCCCCTCGACACCGGTGCGCGGAGGCTGCCAAATGTAAATCGCCGCATCTCCCGAGCCAATGCACGACACATCCGGATTTTGTTGACAGCTCAACGAGAGCTGCACCCCAGTTCCAGTTCTTACTATTCCTCAACGGCCACGCGCCGAGGATCCAGAGACATCTCCACGGGGCGGGTCTATCTGGAAAGGAAAACTGAACAATGTCCAACGAGCTGTTTCCGCAGCCGCGCTTGAAAACATTCGAGGGTCGAGTCCTCGACAGGCAGGACGAAGACGTCGAAGACCAGGGTCTGGCCTTTGACATGAAGACCATTGAAAGCCGACTCTCCCGGCGCAAGCTGCTGGGGTTTCTGGGAATCGGGGCGGGTTCCGCTGCCTTGGCTGCGTGCGCGCCTGGCGGCCAAAGTGATGGGCGCGGCTCAAGTTCGACCGCAACAAGTGGCGCTCCGTCGACTACCGGCAGCACTTCCGCTGCCGACCTCACTGAAACCAAAACGGAAACTGCGGGCCCGTACCCTGGCGACGGGTCGAACGGACCGGACGTGCTCGAGAAAGTCGGTGTCGAGCGGCGGGACATCCGCGGTTCGATCGGTGGAGGCGCCACGGCGAGCGGTGTGTCGATGACGTTGAAGATGAACATCATAGACATGGTCAACAGTAACGCGCCGATGGCAGGTGCAGCGGTGTACATCTGGCACTGCGACTCAGCGGGCGGATATTCGATGTACTCATCCGGCCTCGAGGACGAGACCTATCTACGCGGTGTGCAGGTCACTGGTGAAGACGGTTCTGTCGAGTTCACCACGATCGTGCCGGGGTGTTACGAAGGGCGGTATCCCCACATTCACTTCGAGGTCTTCCCTTCTGTGGACGACATCTCTGTTGCATCGAACGCCATCCTCACGTCCCAGATTGCCATCCCGGCGGAGGTGTGCGACCCCGTTTACGAAACGGACAACTATGAACAGTCGCGAACACCGTACTCGCGCATTTCTTTGGACTCCGACAACGTCTTCCACGATGGCTGGGACGAGCAGTTACCGAGTTTCACCGGCAGCGTCGAGGGCGGTTACGACATGGAACTGAACGTAGCTATCGACACCACGACTCCGAACTCCGGCGGCAACGCCGCTCCCAATAGCGGTGGTGGCCCGGGAGAAAGTGCCGGGCCCGGCGGCCCTGGAGGCCAACCCCTGCAAGGAATGCCGGAGCCGCCGAATGGGGAGCGCCCCTCCGGTCCACCGCCGTTCTCGCAGGGGTAATCGCCTAACTCTCCCGCCGATATGTTCTAACTGCCCAGCGCCTTCGCCGACTCCCACAAGCAGATCGACGCGGCTGTGGACAGGTTCAGGGACTCGGCGGATCCTTGGATGGGGATGGAGACGGTGTGGTCGGCGGCGCCGAGGACCTCCTCAGGCAGGCCGTGGGCTTCGTTGCCGAACAGCCACGCGGTCGGTTGGTCCAACACATCGCCGGGGGCGGTCAGGTCGATGACGCCGTGCATGGTGGTGGCGAACGTCGATAAGCCTGCTGCTCTGAGTTGGCCGAGGACTCCCTTGATGTCGCGTTCGCGGGCGACGGGCACGTGGAAGAGCGAGCCCGCAGACGAGCGCACGACCTTCGGGGATTCCGGGTCGACGGTGTCGCCGGCGAAGACGACGGCGTCGGCGCCGAGAGCGTCAACGAGCCGGATGATGGTGCCGGCGTTGCCCGGGTCGTTCGTCTCCACGCACACGGCGACGAGCTTCGGGCGGCCCTTGAGAATCGCGCCGAGCGTCCACGTCACCGGCTTGCACACGGCGAAAATCCCGGTCGTCTTCACCGTGTCGGTCAGCGTTTGCGCGGCCTTGTCCGTGATCGCGTGCGTGAACACGTCCATGTACCCCGCCGCCGTCACGATGTCCGCGAACCGGTCCGCGGCCGCTTCCGTCACGAACAGGTCCGTCGCCGCGCCCGTGGCCACCGCCGCCTCAACGGAATTCTCCCCCTCCGCAAGAAAAGCTTTGGCTTTACGACGCCCCGCCGCACGGTTCAACTTCCCCGCGTTGACCACGCGCGGAGTGCGTTCGGTGAAAGGCTGCGAGAAATCAAGGCTCATGCTCACCCAGCGTATAAGCAGGATCCCCCGGCACGCTATTACGCTATCCGTGTGGCAACGTTGCGGCAGTGGATCGAGGGATTCCCCGAAGCGCCGGCACCCCGCCGGTGGTTCCTCGCGGGAACTTCCATCGTCGTGTGCGCTGTCGCTCTTGTCGTTGTTCTGCTGCTCGGGGCTGGCCACGGTGACGGACTGGCGTTCGCATTCCATTTGGTTGTCGTGCTTGGCGCACTCAGCGCGCTCCTGTGCCCGGTTCCCGCCGCGGCCACAATGGGCGTCTTGCTCCAACTCAGCGCCACCTACCCGGAATTGCAGAGCCCCATCATGGTCTTCGGGGTGCTCACCACTGTCGTCCTCGTCGCGTTGAGGTCGGCGCCCGCGGTCAGCGCTGTGTGCGCGGTGGCCCTCTGGTACTTGGCTCTAACCAGTGTCACGTCCAAAGACTTCTTCCCTGACGACGGTGAAACCGCTGCCATCCTCGGCGCGCTCCTCCTCGCAGGCTGGGCGGGCGCTCTTGTTCTGCGCGAAACTCTGATCAAACGCCGCCAAGAATCAACGCAGTTCACGAGGCGGCTGGAGGACGAACGGGAGAGAACGGTCAAGGCCCTGCACGGTTCCGTTGCAGCCTCCCTGACATCAGTGGTGCTGCGCAGCGAGTCGATGGCCATGAAAGCAGAGGACTCGTCGCGTGAAGAATCCCTCCTTATTGCAGAGGACGCCCGCCGGGCGATGCGCGAAGTCCGGGAACTCATCCACTACATGCGGACAGACAGCGAGTCCGCCTTCGAGAGCTCCGCTATGCGGGAGCCCTACACGCTCTACGAGAACCTCACCACGATCACGGGAAAACTGCGCAGCCACGGTTTCACCGTCGTCGACTCTGGAGTCAACGAAGAAACACTCAGCTGCATCCAGCTCGCACACGGATACACCGTGTTCCGGGAATTGAAAACGAACATCCTCAAATACGCCGACCGCAGCAAGCCCGTCATCGTCGCTGTGGTCAACGAAGACGACACTCTCACCGTGGCCATACAGAACACCATTGCCGGAGGCGAACCAGGAGTGCACATGACCACCGAGATCGGCCTCAAAGACGCGGCGGAACTCGTCGAGAGCGACGGCGGTGCCCTCAGCTTCACCTCCGACGGAACCACCTGGCGGTGCGAACTCGCTTTCCCGTCACGCGCGCACAGCTGAAGCCCGAGCCCACTCCCACACCCGCGGAACGAAAGTATCTTTTCCCAGTTCGCGGCCGGAGACTTTTGTACCGACTTTCCCGCAATACCCCGAAATGCTTGTTCTCCCTTGACCACCAGCCGATAATCTAGGGCGGATTGCATGTACGGCCACCTGTCCCCTGGCCTGACCACTGCCCTGTCATTACCCGAAAGGATCACCCCCACCGTGAAGAAGCTCTCCACAGTCACCGCCGCCCTTCTCGCAGCCGCCGCGATCACTGCCGCCCCGGCGGCCGATGCCGCAACGACGTCTTCCTCTTATTCCTCGCGAACACACGAAAGCGCCGTCTCGACGGATCTGGACGCCGCCAACGAAGCGGATGAGACCCCGACCATTTCCTTTTACCGGAGCGCCATGGGGAACATGTTCAAGTGCGGCGGCTCCTTCGGCAAACTGTGGTGCAAGAAGTAGGCCCCGTCCATAAGCCGACTAGATAGGAACTCATGAGCAGCGGCAATTCTCAGCGCATCCGTGTCTTTCTCGTCGACGACGATCCGCTCGTGCGCGATGTGCTCAACCGCTACCTCACCTCCGCCGGCGACATTGAGGTCGTCGGCACCGCGTCGAGCGGCTTTGAAGCCCTCGAACGCATTGAGCCTGCGGCCGTGGATCTCGTCCTGTCGGATGTATACATGCCGGGCATGGACGGTGCCACGCTGTTAGGCCACCTCAACGAGCGGTCGGACACCCCGGCGTTTCTGGCCATCACATCGCTGGAAAACGACAAGAAGATGCTGGACATCCTCGCCCAGGGCGGCCGGGGATACATTCTGAAGAGCCAGCCGCCGGAAGAAATCATTCTGTCCGTGCGACAGGCCGTCACCGGCGGGACGGTGGTCTCCCCCGCCGCGATGACGAATCTCGTGCGCTACCTCTCCCCGACCGAGCAACCGGCGGTGGTCTCGCCCGCGCGCACGTACCCCGAAGGAATCACCGACGGGGAGATCGATGTCTTGGATCTCCTCTGCGAAGGCTTGAGCAACGCCGACATCGCGCGGCGGTTGAACTACTCGGAGTCGACGGTGAAAAAGCACGTCTCGCACCTGTTGGCGCTCTATGGAGTGTCCTCCCGCCTTGACCTCGTGGTGACGGTCCTCAACGGAAAATAGCGCCCCTCGCGGGCACGAGGGCGGGGTCATCCCCCGCCCTTTCTACTTTCGTTCCTTTCCGCTGGACGCGCTTCCTAGGCCATAGACGAAAGTCTCTGACCTGCGAACTTACGGCTCGAGAACCTGGTTTTTCCTTGTTCACCGCCTGTGCGGCTCTTAGGTTGATGCTCATCAGCGTCCCCCAAATCATGCCGCCGGGGAGAAGCCCCGGCGCACGCTGCACCCGAGCTTCCAGAAAGGAACGACCTGTCATGACCCGCCACCACCGATCCGGCCGCCGCGCCGCGGCAGCCGCACTCGCAGCGCTTCTCACCGTTTCCGCAGCTACCTCGGCCGCTAACGCGCAGACCCTCGAGGAATCAGCACCGGAGACCCCAGCGACCAACAGCGCTCTGCCGATCATCCACACCTACCGCGGCAGCGATCACCTGAAGGCCAACGTGCTCAACCCACGCCCGGTGTGCAACTCCACCGAGGACTACCGCACCGTCGTGTACAAGGTGACCGACAACTTCCTCCCCGTGGGCACGATCTCCACCACCAACCTGTCGGACAAGGAGATCCCGCTCCAGCAGGACCTGTCCCGCACCCAGTCCATTTCCGCCAAGATCAACGGCTCCAAGACCGAGACTCTCAACCTGGGCGGCTCCGGTTCCAAGGACGGAATGCAGGGCAACATCGGCTACTCCATCGCCAAATCCCTCGGCTGGGAGGTCTCCGGAACGCTCAGCTGGACTGTCGGCCAGAAGATCGGCCCGTACCAGGTCCCGGCCGGCAACACCGGCGAGGCATCCTACGGTTTCCGCACCATCACCATGACCGGCACCCAGCAGCGTTGCAAGCCGAACGGCACCTGGGCGACCCCCACCGCGTGGGTGGCCAACATGCCGGTCAAGAACGAGGTGCGTGTAAAGAACTACGCCACGCCCGCAGGCTCCTGGGCTCCGAACAAGGGCGCGCAAGTGACCACGCCCGTGGATAACCCGAACCCGGCGTACAACGAGGACGTCGCGGCCATGAACGAGGGCGAGTCGCTTGCCGACGTCACCAAGGTCGCAGACACCGACGCCGCCACTGTGACGAACAAGGAGATCGACCTCACCGCCCCGAAGCCCCAGGACACGGATAACAAGGGCGACAAAGGCGATAAGGGCAAGGACAAGGTCGAAGCCGTGGCCGAGACGGAGACCAAGGAAGTCACACCGGCGGCTGATGCACCAAAGCTCGACCTCCAGCCCTACTTCACCACCTCGTCCGCCAAGGCCAAGGGCTTCGCGGGCTCCGTTGCGCTGCGCGTGAAAAACACCGGCACCGACCGCTACTGGGGCGAGTTCCCGGCAGTGACCTTCCGTGTGGAGATCCGCACCGAAGACGGCCCCAAGGGCGTGGACCGCCTCATCACCACCACCAAGTACAACGGCGCGCACGTCCGCGACCTGGGCTACAACCACGACAAGGGCGTGCGCACCTTCGAGGTGACGTTGTCCAACCCGGTCAACGCGGGCGATGATGTCCTGCTCGGCGCATTCTCCTTCGGCGACGGCGACACAAAGGAAGGCCGCCTGACCAACTACATGACGGTCACCCAGACCGGCCGTCTCGCCGGCGACACCTCCACCGCCAACGACCAGAACGTCGATTCGCGCACTGCCACCGTCAACGACTTCGGCAAACCGCACAACGGTCTGTTCTAAACCGAGCACACCCTAAACACGCGACCCGCCCCTCACCAGGGCGGGTCTTCGCGTTGCCGCCTCACGCCCACAGCCGCCACACCCTAGATACGACACAACGCCCCGCTGTCCCGGGAGTGGAACCGGGGCAACGGGGCGTCGATAAGCGAGAAGCTCTTAGGCAGCCTTGGGAGCGTTGACGTCCTCCGGCAGAGCGTTCTTGGCAACCTCGCAGATGGCGGAGAAGGCAGCGAAGTCGTTGACAGCCAGGTCCGCGAGGATCTTGCGGTCAACCTCGACCTCAGCCAGCTTCAGGCCGTGGATGAGGCGGTTGTAGGTGATGTCGTTCATGCGTGCAGCGGCGTTGATGCGCTGGATCCACAGCTTGCGGAACTCAGACTTGCGGGCGCGGCGGTCGCGGTACGCGTAGGTCTGAGAGTGCAGCCACTGCTCCTTAGCCTTGCGGTACAGACGGGAGCGCTGGCCGCGGTAGCCCTTCGCGGACTTGAGGATGGCGCGACGCTTCTTCTTGGCGTTAACTGAGCGCTTGACACGTGCCACAGTGATACTTCCTTACTTGTTCAAGATGTAGTCGGTTATTTCTGGAGGCAGGTGCTCTATTAAGCCTTGCCGAGGAGGCGCTTCGTGCGCTTGACGTCGCCCTTAGCCACGTCGGTGGTGCCGGAGAGCTTGCGGCGGCGCTTAGCCGACAGCTTCTCGTTCAGGTGGCGCTTACCAGCCTGCTCGCGGCGCAGCTTGCCGGAGCCGGTGACCTTGATGCGCTTGGCGGTGCCCTTGTGGGTCTTCTGCTTCATAGTGGCAAATCCTTTAGCGTTCTATCGTTTCGCGGGCTGTGCAGCCTGCGGAACTCTACTTCTTACCCTTGCGAACAGGCCCGAGAACCATGGTCATGTTGCGGCCGTCCTGCTTCGGACGGGACTCGACCTGGCCGACCTCCTGGATGTCCTCGGCGAGGCGCTCCAGCAGGCGGTACCCCAGCTCCGGACGCGACTGCTCGCGGCCGCGGAACATGATGGTCACCTTGACCTTGTTGCCCTTCTCCAAGAAGCGCTCGACGTTGCTCTTCTTCGTCTGGTAGTCGTGCTCATCGATCTTGGGCCGGAACTTCTGTTCCTTGACCACTGTCTGCTGCTGGTTCTTACGGGACTCGCGGGCCTTCTGGGCCTGCTCGTACTTGTACTTGCCGTAATCCATGATCTTGCACACGGGCGGCTTTGCGTTCGGAGCGACCTCGACCAGATCGAGGTCGGCTTCGTACGCGAGCTTGCGTGCGTCATCGGTACGGACAATTCCAACCTGCTCGCCGGACGGGCCGACGAGACGAACTTCCGGAACGCGGATGCGTTCGTTGATCCGAGCTTCAGCGCTGATGAGAACTCCTAGTGGTGAGAAAGACGTGTGCTGTTCGCTACCGAATTGCGCGTGCAGCGCTCCCCACGACAAAAACCCACGCTCCTCAACCATTTGTGGCTGTGGTGCGTGGGAGTTCATCCTCAACACAGTAAGTCGCACACCAGGGGTGCGTATCTGTACCGTTGTTTTGACCCTTAGCCTTCCGGTGACCGGCGGCATCAGGTGGGAGAAACTCCACTTGCAACCCGCGCGCTTTAGGCGCGCCAGGCGGTAGTGGGTAAAGAGTAGCACCGAAGTGCCATCACACAAAATTCCCCGCAATTTTTCCGGTGTTTAGGAACCATAGGCGCTTAAGCTGCGGTCTAACAAGTGAATACGTTACCGCGAGGAGGACCCATGAACCGGCACGACCAACTCATCGCCCAATCGAGACAGACACTTGGCGAGCTCCGCGCAACTACTGCGCGCGCGCAGCAGCTTATCGACGATCTCTCCCACACCCTCGACTCCCTCACCCCGCCGTCCGTTGATCCCGCCGGCCATGCTCCTCCCGATGCCGAGCCAGTCATCACCCCCGTTCAACCCGCTGCGGCCGCGGTTGCTACGCCTCCGCAGCCAAATCAGCCCACACAGCCACCCGTCTCCGCCCAACCGCCCGTTTCACTTCCGGGCTATCCGGGTCCACCGCCGCCTATGCAAGACTGGGTCGCGGCGTCACCGGGCCCGCGTCTTTCGACTGAGCAGAAAGTGATCCGGGCGGCTGCGGTTCTCGGATCCCTGATCACCTTCATCGGCGCCTGCTTCGGCGTCGCGCTGGCCATTCAGACCGGACTGCTCGGACCTGTGGGCCGCGCGGTCGGCGCCCTGCTCTTCGCACTATTGCTGCTAGGAGTGGGGTGTGCAGTGGATCTCCGCCGTGGCCCCTCGCCGGGTGTGACAGCGCTCTACGCCACGTCGTTCTTGGTGCTTCTCGCTGACCTCGTCTACGCGGGCCCCACGAAAGAATGGGTCGGCACCCTGGGGACGGTCGGGCTGTTTCTACTCGCCTGGGCACTATTTCTTGCGGTCGCATCCTGGCGCCGCAATTTGTGGCTCGTCGTATGCATGTGCGCAGCCGTATTTCCGTACCAGATCGTGCTTTGGCCGGACACCGCCATGTCGTGTGCGCTCACTATGGCTGCGCCTCTTTTGGTTTTGACCTGCACGTGGGTCGTCTCGACGCGCTCTTCGGGGGCAAAGCCACGCCTCACCTTGGCGGTCAGGCTTCTTGCCGGCGCTCTCCTAGCATGGCAGCTCGCTTTCGCCGGAATCATGTCTGTACTGGTGGTCACGGCTCTACTGCCTGCCGTCGCCGTCGGCTACGCCGGAGTCTTCATGTTGATCGCGGGAGAACGTTACTTCCCCTCTCATGAGGACGACCGCGCCGCCGACATTCTCGCTGCGGTCGCGGCGCCCGCTGTGGTGGTGCTCGCCTCGTTCGGGCTCCTGGAAGGAGGCTTGCTGTGGTTTCCCCCAGCGGTTAGCGCAGCCGCAGCGCTGACAGCCGGTCTCCTCTCGCGCGGGGCGACGAGCAATTCTGACCGCCTCACTGGATGGTTGATTGTCACTCCGTTCACTCTCCTCCCCGTCGCATTCGAAGCTCAATCCCGCACGTTGAGGGAACCATTCGCGGAGGCTCTGCCCGTGCTCGTCTTTATCGCGGCGAGCGCAGCAGTCGTGATAGTGCTGCGGTTCACCCCCGCCAGCCGGGTGGCCGTCCTTGCAGCGTGGACACTTGCGTTGTTCTCGATCATGCTGCCGCTTCTGTTCAGCGTCCTCGACAGCACCTTGATCAGACCCGGCGCCGCGTACGACCTCGCGCAGGGCGTTGCTCTGGGGGCACTCATCCTCTTTGCGGGCACCCGATTCCACCTGTGGCGGCCCATGCCCTCCCCGGTGCGCGGACTCTTCGCGGGCGCGGCAATGGTTCTGGGAATGGTTGCGGTGGTGACCGTGTGCGCGTCACTGGGAGGACTGATCGCGCCGAGTGCGAGCCCGCGGTATGTGACCAGCCCGGGAGCGGAAGTCGGGTTCTTCATCGGCCACATGCTCGTGTCCATCGCCTGGATGGCGCTGGCAACGTGGTTGCTTCTGAGGTGGCCTGCCAGGATCGGCTACGGCGTCAGCGGGGTCGATGACCGGGCCACGCGGGTAGCGGGACTGGTCATCGCTGTCGTGGCAACGGGCAAGCTCGTGCTGTTCGACATGGCGTCGCTGAGCGGAATTCCCCGGGTGATCACGTTCATCGTGTGCGGGCTGCTGCTCATTGCGGTGTCGGTACTGGGCGCCCAGAGGAGGAACCCCGTGAACCCTGCTCAGCCCGACACAGCGGGGAAAACTAGCCCGGCAGAACGTCCTTCAGGAACTTGCCGGTGAACGAGCCCTTCACCTTGGCCACTTCCTCCGGGGTGCCCTGCGCGACAACAGTGCCGCCGCCGGAGCCGCCTTCGGGTCCCATGTCGATGATCCAGTCGGCGCTCTTGATCACGTCGAGGTTGTGCTCGATGACCAGGACGGAGTTGCCCTTGTCCACAAGGCCGTTGAGAACCAGCATGAGCTTGCGGATGTCCTCGAAGTGCAGGCCGGTCGTGGGCTCATCGAGAATGTAGATAGTGCGTCCGTTGGAGCGCTTCTGCAGCTCCGCAGCGAGCTTCACACGCTGCGCCTCGCCGCCGGACAGCGTCGTGGCGGACTGGCCGAGGCGCACGTAGCCCAGGCCGACATCGCACAGAGTCTGCAGGTAGCGGTGGATCGAGGTGATCGGCTCGAAGAACTCCGTGGCCTCGCTGATGGGCATGTCCAGCACCTCGGCGATGTTCTTGCCCTTGTAGCGCACCTCGAGGGTCTCGCGGTTGTAGCGCGCGCCCCCGCACACCTCGCACGGGACGTAGACATCCGGCAGGAAGTTCATCTCAATCTTGATGGTGCCGTCGCCGCGGCACGCCTCGCAGCGGCCGCCCTTGACGTTGAAGGAGAAGCGCCCGGCCTTGTATCCGCGGACTTTCGCCTCCTGCGTCTCGGCAAAGAGGTTGCGGATTTTGTCGAAGACACCGGTGTACGTCGCCGGGTTCGAGCGCGGCGTGCGTCCGATCGGCGACTGGTCCACCTGCACGAGCTTGTCCAAGTGCTCAAGTCCCTCGACCTTCTTCACCCGGCCGGGCACCTGGCGGGCGCCGTTGAGCCGGTTCTGGAGCGTTTTGGCCAGAATCTGGTTCACCAGCGTTGACTTACCGGAACCGGACACGCCCGTCACAGCCGTGAGCACACCGAGAGGCACGTTCACTGAGACATTGTCGAGGTTGTTCTCGCGCGCGCCGACCACTTTGAGCATCCGCTGCTTGTCCACCCCGCGGCGTTCCTGCGGCACCTCGATCACCTTCCGGCCGGACAAGTAGTCGCCGGTCAGCGAGTCCTTGGCCTTCTCGATCCCGGCCGGCTTGCCCTGGTAGACGATCTCGCCGCCGTACTCGCCGGCGAGCGGTCCGACATCGACAAGCCAGTCGGACGCTCGGATGGTGTCCTCGTCGTGCTCGACTACGACGAGGGTGTTGCCGATGTCGCGCAGCTTCTGCAGTGTGGCGATCAGGCGCTGGTTATCGCGCTGGTGCAGGCCGATCGATGGCTCGTCGAGCACGTACAGCACGCCCGCCAGACCCGAACCGATCTGCGTGGCCAGGCGGATGCGCTGGGCTTCGCCGCCGGACAGCGTCCCCGCGGAGCGCGCCAGCGTCAGGTAATTCAAGCCCACGTCGAGCAGGAAGTGCAGACGCGCCTGGATCTCACGCAGCACGGCGCCAGCGATCATCTCCTCGCGGTAGCCCAGCACCAGGTTGTCCAGGTACTCGGACGCGTCCTCGATGGACATCTCCGTCAGGCCAGCGATGGACTTCTCGCCGTGCGTGGTGGAATCCAGGCGCACCGCGAGAATCTCCGGCTTCAGTCGGGTCCCCTTGCAGGTAGGGCAAGCCACCTCGCGGGTGTACGCCAGGTAGCGCTCCTTCGCGTGCTCGGACTCGGACTGCTCGATCTTCCGGTTCAGGTACCCTTTCACGCCCTCGAAGGCGGAGGAGAAGGAACGCTGCCGGCCGTAGCGGTTCTTGTAGCGGACGGAGACTTTGGTCGACGTGCCGTCGATAAGCGCCTTGCGGTGCTTCGCGCTCAAAGACGACAACGGCGCATACGCGTCGAACCCTTCTGCCTTGGCTAGCGCGACGACGAGCTTTTCAAAATAGCCCTTGTTCGGCGACGAGTTCCATGGCTGGAACGCGTCGACTGCAGGCGCGTCGGGGTCGGGAATGACCAGGTCCTCGTCGATCTCCGAGCGGGTGCCCAGCCCGTCGCAGGCGGGGCACGCGCCGAACGGCGAGTTGAAGGAGAACGCGCGCGGCTCGTATTCCTCGACCGACAGCTTGTGGCCGTTCGGGCACGCGGTCTTCTCGGAGAAGACCTCCACGCGAGTCGGATCGTCCTGCTCGCGCTCGACCCAGTCGAAGGCCACGAGCCCGTCGGCGAGCTTCAGCGCCGTCTCCACCGAATCCGTCAGGCGCTGCTTCTGGCTCTCCTTAACCGTCAAGCGGTCGACGACGACGTCGATGTCGTGCTTGACCTGCTTCTCCAACTTCGGCGGGTCCGAAAGCTGGTACGTCTCGCCGTCGACGGTGACTCGCGCGTAACCCTGCGCCGACAGGTCCGCGAAGAGGTCCACGAACTCCCCCTTGCGTTTGCGCACAATGGGCGCGAGCACCTGGAACTTCGTACGCTCCGGCTGCGCCATGACACGGTCGACGATCTGCTGCGGCGTCTGCCGCTGAATCACCGCGTCGCAGACCGGGCAGTGCGGGGTGCCGGCGCGCGAGTAGAGCAGACGCAGGTAGTCGTAGATCTCCGTGATCGTGCCCACTGTCGAGCGCGGGTTGCGGTTCGTCGACTTCTGGTCAATGGAGACGGCTGGACTCAACCCATCGATGTACTCGACGTCAGGCTTGTCCATTTGACCGAGGAACATGCGGGCGTACGAGCTCAGGGACTCGACGTAGCGCCGCTGCCCCTCGGCGAAGATCGTGTCGAACGCCAGGGAGGACTTGCCGGAGCCCGACAGCCCGGTGAACACCACCATCTTGTCGCGCGGCAGCTCCACGTCGACACCTTTGAGGTTGTGCTCGCGTGCCCCGCGCACCGTCAGTTTCTCAGCCACGTTCATCCCTTCCCACGGCGTTTCCTTCGAACAAACCTACCAACACATACCCAACTACTCTTGGGCGCTATGAATTCCCTCAAACTCGACCACGTGTCCGTGTCCGGCATGGACAACAATTGCTACCTGATCAGCTCCGGCGACCAGGGCCTGCTTATCGACGCCGCCGCCGAGCCCTCCACCCTCCTTTCCATGGCCGAAACCGCAGGCGTACGCATTACCGACGTGCTGACCACGCACCGCCACTGGGACCACGTCGGCGCTTTGGAGGAGGTGCTGGAGCAGACCGGCGCGACGCACTGGGCCTCCCACCTGGACGCTCCTGCCCTGCCTGCCGCGCCCGATGTTGAGCTGAACGAGGGGGACACGTTGACCTTCGCGGGTCACGACTTCCCCGTCCACATCCTGCGCGGCCACACCCCGGGCGGCGCCGCCATCGCAGTTGAAATCGACGGGGAGATCAACCTTTTCGTCGGCGACTCCCTCTTCCCCGGCGGCGTGGGCAAGACCCACAGCGAGGGCGATTTCGTGCGTCTCTTCAACGACGTGAAGAAGAGGCTCTTCGACGCCTACCCCGACTCCGCCATCGTCCGCCCCGGCCACGGCGACTCCACCACTCTCGGTGCGGAACGCCCGAAACTGGACGAGTGGTGGGAGCGCCGCTGGTGAAAAATCCGGTGCAGCCCGCCCTCTCGTAGGCGACACATGTCTACAGTGGGAGGGGAACATCCGCTAATTGAGGTAAGGAATAAGTGAGTATGATCCGCAAACTTGCTCGTCCGATGCTCGCCTCTGTGTACATCGCAGACGGCGTTAACACGGTCAAGAACGCGTCCGAGCACGCGAACGACGCCGAGCGCGTTGTCAAGACCATTAAGTCCGTGCTGCCGAGCCAGTACGCCCAGTTCATCCCGTCCGACCCGGCGACTGTGGCCAAGATCAACGGCGGCGTGAAGATCGGTGCCGGCAGCACCTTCGCCCTGGGCAAGGCCCCGCGCCTGTCCGCCGGCCTGCTCGCCGCTTCCACCGTGGGCACCCTGCTGGGCCGCAACGCCTTCTGGGAGGCCAAGGACGCAGACGACCAGGCTCGCCGCCGCAACGGCGCGATGACCAACGTCGCTCTCCTCGGCGGTGTGCTGCTGGCTAGCGCAGACACCGAGGGCAAGCCGGGTCTGGCTTGGCGTGCACAGGATGCCGCAAAGCGCGCCAACAAGAATATCCAGCAGGCGCTGCCGACCCAGTCCGAGACCGAGAAGGCCAAGAAGAAGGCCGGCGAGTGGTTCCAGAACACCGCTGAGACCGTCTCCGAGCGAGCTCAGGAAGTCGCCGAGCAGGTGACCGATTACGTCGACGACAACAAGGACGACTGGAAGAAGACCGCCTCCAAGTTCGCCGACAAGGCAGCGGACCGCGCTTCCTCCTTCGCCGATGACGCCACCGACTGGGCCGAGGACACCTACAAGGACCTCAAGCCGGGCAAGGTCGAGCAGTTCAAGGCAAAGCGCAAGGTGAAGGGCCTCGTCGGTGACCTGCAGGACAACCTGTCCGACGGCATCGAGGACATCCGCCCGTCCGAGTGGCAGAAGTTCAAGGCAAAGCGCAAGGTCAACGGCGTTGTCAGCGACCTGCAGTCCAACCTGGATGACCTTGGCCCGTCTGAGTGGGAGAAGTTCAAGGGCAAGCGCAAGGTGAACAAGGCTACCTCCAAGGCACAGGACAAGGCTCAGGACGCCATCGATTCCCTGCAGGACGCGTTTGAAAAGCTCGACGCTTCCCCGTCCTGGTGGCAGAAGCGCAAGTGGAAGAAGAAGGCTAAGAAGGCCGAGAAGAAGGCCAACAAGCTGGTGAAGAAGGCGGAGAAGAAGCTGAAGTAATTCGCTTCAACGCCGACATTCACGTCCGGCCCCGCGGCAGGGAATACTCCCCGCCCCGGGGTCGTTCGTTTATTCGGAACCCGAGCAGAATATTCCGCGGCGAAAGGAGAACGCACCGGTGGCAGGAGTGTCGAACACCCGCGCAGATGTGCAGCGCGCAGAGGAACAGCTCCACGTGGATACGCTGTTCACGCATCTGGACCAGGAGGTCGCAGCCGCCAGCGAGCGCCTCGAGGAGGTGCAGCGGGCCGTCGACCCGGACAATCCGGACGCCGACGCTCTGGTGCGCCGCGAGACGGAGTACCACGCACTGAACGCCAAGCTGGACGATCTGAACATCGCCGAGACGGGCCTGGTATTCGGACGGATCGACATCGCCGACGAAGATCCGGAGAACCCGGTGCCGGGCCGCGGCGACCTTGACCGCCGCTATATCGGCCGCATGGGTATGGACGACCGAGCGGATAACTACCGGACGCTCCTGCTCGACTGGCGCGCGCCGATGGCCCGCCCCTACTACCTGGCCACCACCGCGCACCCGGAGGGTGTGGAGACCCGCCGCAACATCCGCATGCGGGGGCGCACTGTCGCCGCTGTGGACGACGAGGTTCTCTCCGGCGACCATGCCGCCGACGACGATTCGGCCGCGAGCGACGTGGGCAGCGAGGCTGCCCTGCTGCGCGCCATGAACTCCCCGCGCACGGGCCACATGCAGTCCATCGTGGAGACGATCCAGCGCGAGCAGGACGAGATCATCCGGGATCCCACGCGCGGCGTCCTCGTCGTCGGCGGCGGCCCCGGGACCGGTAAGACGGCTGTGGCGCTGCACCGCGTCGCCTACCTTCTGTACACCTGGCGCGACCAGCTCGCGCGCACCGGTGTGCTCGTTGTCGGGCCGAACCGCACGTTCCTCGACTACATTTCGAGGGTCCTGCCGGAGCTCGGCGAGACGGGCGTGGTGCTGAGCACCGTGGGCGACCTCGTCCCCGGAATTGCGCCGACGGCCACGGAATCGTTGGTCGCACGCGAGGTGAAGGGGTCCGAAGACATGGCGCTGATTCTCAAGCGTGCCGTGCGCAACCTGCAGACGGTGCCCGACGAGGACATCGCACTGAGCATCGACGGCATTGACCTCGCTGTCACTCCCGCCATGGTTGCCGGTGCCCGAACTCGCGCACGGCGCTCGCGCAAACCACATAACGAGGCCCGCCCCATCTTCGCGGATCACCTCACCCAGCTCATCGCCGAGGCGCTCGCCGAGAAGATCGGCGCGGACCCCCTTGGCGGACAGAACCTGCTCTCCGAGGCCGACATCGACCAGCTGCACGACGATCTGGCGGAGGACGGGCAGGTTGAGGGGATCGTCGATAGGCATTTCCCCGAGCTCGACGCCCCCACTGTTCTGGCTGATTTCCTCAGCGACACCGATGCGATCGCGGCCGCCGCGCACGACTACGACGACGTCACGCGCGACGCCCTCTTCCGCGCNATCGACTTCTACGACGGGATGCCCGTGGCAGTGACGATGTCGGATTCACCCAACCACGATCTTGTCGCCGAGATGATCAGCGCTATCGAAGCACAAAAACCTGCCGGTGCCCGGCCGATTATCCATTCCGATCGCGGCGGGTTGTACCGCAGCACGAAATGGGTCGAGATGATCACAGACCCAGCACACGACACAAACGCATGCCCCCAGTGCACCCCAGACGGGCGGTGCGCTCAGTCTTGGCGGTATATCCCGTCGTTGTCGCGGCGAGGAAACAGCGGGGACAACGCCCGGGTCGAGGGCTTTTTCGGGACGATGAAACAAGAACGACTCATCGGCCGGCCCCAAACCAAACAGATGACGAAGGCCGAAATGATCGATTACATTAACGACTACATCGACTTCTACATCCACAAACGGTTTAAGTCGACACTCGGTGCGGGCTACACGACAATCGCCCAACACCGACAACTACTAAGCGCGTAACTACGAGAACAAAATCCTCGGAAACACTCCAACAAAACGTCCGCATCCCCTTTTCGGCGTTTAGCTGCGTCTTGGTAGCTGCATTTGTGTGTGGAGGCAGTTGGGAGACCGTTGTGGAGGCAGTGGTGTCTGCCACCTTTATCTCCCCGCGCTGCGTGCTTTCAGAACATGTCCCGTCGCGGTGTCCTGGCTCGCCAGCTCAGCGGGCGTGCCGTCGGCGACGATCTGCCCGCCTTCCGCACCCGCACCCGGCCCCATCTCGATGACCCGGTCAGCCTGCGCGATGACCGAGAGGTCGTGTTCGACAACGATGACGGTCTGGCCAGCGTCAACGAGGCTATTCAGCTCGGTGACCAGGAGCTGGATGTCGGCAGGGTGCAGCCCAGTGGTCGGCTCATCGAGGAGGTACACCGTGTGGCCCCGGCGCGAATTGCGGGACCGCTGCAACTCTGTGGCGAGTTTGATGCGCTGAGCCTCACCACCAGAGAGCTCCGGGGCGCCCTGACCTAGGCGCAGGTATCCGAGTCCGACCGCCTGCAGTGTCTCCACGGCCCGCAGGATCTTCGGTTCGTCGGCGAATACTTCGGCAGCCTCGTCGACAGTGAGGTCCAAAACGTCCGCGATAGTGCGACCCTGCCATGTCACCTCGAGGGTCTCGTCGTTGTAGCGCGCTCCGTGGCAGTCCGGGCAGGTGGTGTAAGAGCCGGGGAGGAACACCAGCTCCACCTCGATCTTTCCGGCACCGCCGCACGTCGGGCACTGCCCCTGCTTCACGTTGTAGGAGAAACGCGAAACCGTCCACGTCCGCTTCTTGGATTCGTCGGTGGAGGCGAAGAGCTTTCGCACACCGTCGAAAAGCCCGGTGTATGTGGCAAGCGTCGAGCGTGGCGTACGGCCGATCGGCTTCTGGGTGATCTGCACGACGCGGCTCACTGCATCGAAACCGGAACGCTTATCGACGTACCAGTCCCCCGCCTCTTGCTCCCCGTCCTCGTCCTCGTCATCGGTGACAGCTGATGCCGCCTCGCACAAAACACCGGCGAGAACGTTGCTGACCAACGTGGACTTTCCGGACCCGGACACGCCCGCAACGGCAGTGAACTGGCCCAAACCGAATTCCACATCGAGCCCTTCGATGGACCGGGCGTTCACTCCGTTCAGTGCGAGCGTTCCTGTGGCGTCGCGTGGTGCGTCGTTAAGCGTGAGCGTGCGGTTGTTAAGTGCGCGGGCGGTTGGGGTGTCCGCGTCGTAGTCTTTCGTGGGGCCGGAGTAGACCACCTTTCCGCCTTGTTCGCCGGCGAGCGGGCCGACGTCGACGAGCCAGTCGGTCTGCGCGACCAACTCCATGTCGTGTTCCACGAGTAAGACGGAATTGCCCGCGGCGATGAAGCGGCGGCAAATGTCCAGTACAGCATCGCGCTCCGCCGGGTGCAGGCCTGCCGACGGCTCATCGAGCACGTATGCGACGCCGAAAAGTCCCGAGCGCAGTTGGGCAGCGAGCCGGATGCGCTGCAGCTCGCCCGCAGACAGTGTCGGTGCGGGGCGATCCAGACTCAAGTGCGCGAGACCGAGGTCGAGCGCCGACTGAAGCGCAGGCAGAATCTGCTTGAGCAGCAGGTCTTCGGCCGAATTCTCTTCCGGTTCCTGCTCAGACAGAATGGCGTGGACGCGGTCGAGGGGCAGGGCACCGAGCTCGTCGATAGGCATGCCCGCATAGGTGACTTTGAGTGCTTCCGGGTTGAGGCGGCGGCCGTCGCATGTCTCGCAAGTCCGGGACTCCATGTAGGACAGGACGCGCTTGCGCAGCGTGTCGGACTGGGTCTCCGCGAGGGTGTTGGTGAGGTAGCTGGCCACCGACCGCCATGTGCCCTTGTAATTGCGCTGAATCTGTGTCTCACCGCGCAGCGGCTTCACGGTCACAACTGGGCGTTCCTCGGTGAACAGGATCCAGTCCCGGTCCTTCTGTGGCAGGTCCTGCCACGGTGAATCGAGGTCGTAACCGAGATTGGCCAGGATGTCGTGGAAGTTCTTTCCCGCCCATGCTCCCGGCCAGGCCTGAATCGCGCCGTCCTCAATCGACAGCGTCGGATCCGGCACCATTGAATGCTCGGTGGGCTCGTGGACCACACCTGTCCCCTGGCATGTCGGGCACATGCCCTCAGGAGTATTCGGTGAGAACGAATCGGAATACAGCCCCTCCGGGTTGTTCCCGGCGCGTGAATAGAGCAATCGGATGCTGTTGGACAGCGCGGAGACCGTACCGACTGTGGAGCGCGCCCCGCCACCGGACATGGACTGTTGGAGGGCTACGGTCGGCGGAAGACCGTTGACCTCACTGACTTGCGGATCGACCGCTGATCCGATCAGACGGCGCGCAAAAGGCGCCACCGATTCAAGGTAGCGCCGTTGCCCCTCGCCGTGAATGGTGCCGAAGGCGAGGGAGGATTTGCCGGAACCGGACACACCCGTCACGGCGACGAGAGTGCCCCGCGGAATGTCGACATCCACATTCCTCAAGTTGTGCAGGTGAGCATCCCTGACTTCGATTCCGGCGGTCAACTCAGGTGTTTCTGACATGCCCACCAGGGTAACCAGAACTGGACGTTACTGCGGGCGGCGTGTGTCCTCGCCCAACTGGTGCACGTGAATCATGTTGGTCGTGCCTGCGACCCCAGGCGGGGTGCCGGCCACGACGACCATCGTGTCGCCTTCCTTGTACTTCTCCAGCGACAGCAGCGACTGATCGACAACACTCATCATCTCGTCGGTGTTGTCCACCTTTTGGCACAGGAATGTCTCCGCGCCCCACGTCAGAGCCAGCTGCGAACGCACCTCCTGGTTCGGGGTGAACACAAGCAGAGGCAGGTGGGAGTGGAGGCGTGCCATTCGGCGGGCAGTCTCACCGGAACTGGTGAACGCCACGAGCGCGCGGGAATTGAGGCGCTCAGCGATGTCTCGAGCGGAGTACGAAATCACGCCGCGCTTCGTCCGCGGGATGTGGTTGAGCGGAGGGACATCGCCCATCGACTCCGCCACGCGGACGATGCGGTCCATGGTGCGCACGACATTGTGCGGGTCCACACCGACCGAGGTCTCGCCGGACAGCATGACAGCGTCGGTGCCGTCGAGCACAGCGTTGGCCACGTCAGAGGCCTCCGCGCGTGTCGGGCGGGAATTGTCGATCATGGAGTCGAGCATCTGCGTTGCCACGATCACCGGCTTGGCGTTCTCGCGCGCAATCTGGATCACGCGCTTTTGAACCAGGGGCACCTGCTCGAGCGCGATCTCCACACCCAAGTCGCCACGGGCGACCATTACAGCGTCGAACGCGAGCACGATGGACTCGAGTGCATCGACAGCCTCCGGCTTCTCCAGCTTCGCAATGACGGGGACGCGGCGGCCCTCTTCGTCCATGATCTCGTGGACCAGGTCCACATCGGACGGGGAGCGCACGAAGGACAGGGCGATGAAGTCCACGCCGAGGTTCAGCGCGAAACGCAGGTCCGCTTTATCCTTCTCGGAGAGCGCCGGCACGGAGATATCCATGCCCGGCAGCGACACGCCCTTGTTGTTGGAGACGGGGCCACCCTCGGTGACCTCGCACACCACGTCATTGCCGTCCACTTCTTTGCAGACGAGGGCGACCTTGCCGTCGTCGACAAGCAGGCGGTCCCCCGGCTTCGCATCTTGCGCGAGGTTCTTGTACGTCGTGGACACGCGGTCATGTGTGCCCTCGATGTCGTCGACTGTGATGCGGACCGTTTCACCGGTCTCCCAATAGGTCTTACCGTCGCCCCCGAAGCGGCCGAGACGGATCTTCGGCCCCTGAAGGTCGGCGAGGATACCTACCGCGTGTCCGGTCTCGTCCGTTGCTTCTCGCACCCACTTGTAGTTCTGTTCGTGGTCCGGGTAATCACCGTGCGAAAAGTTCAGGCGGGCGACATCCATGCCGTCACGCACGAGTCCGAGGATTGCGTCCTTGCTGGCTACTGCAGGTCCGAGAGTACAAACAATCTTGGTGCGTCTATCCACAGCTTCCTTCTTCTACTCTGTGCGGTCAGCTTGTTGTGTCAGCTGGCCGGGTAAGGATTGGATACGCACCCCACGCTACCGAAACGCTAACGTTTTTGCTTGTGTGGGTTTTTCACATCGCCGCGCGCTGGTGCGTTGGTGCCGGGGTCGACATCCTGCATGTCAGCGTCAGCTGCATGCCCGTCTGCTTCCGGTTTTCTCTTTTCGGCAATGCCTCGCGGATCGACTTCCCCCGGATTTTCGCGGCCGCGGCGCATGAGGAAGAAAGCGACCGTGGATGCGATGAAAATCACCGATGACACAACGAGGTTCACCCTCAAGCCGAAGATCGTGTTCGCGGCATCGTCGCGCATGAGCTCCATGAAAATGCGGCCGAGCGTATACGAGGCAATATAGAGCACGAATACTCGGCCGTGACCGAGCCGGAAACGGCGCTCCGCCCACAGCAGAAACGCAAACGCGGCGACGTTCCAGATCATCTCGTAAAGAAACGTCGGGTGCACGCTGGTGACAATCTCACCGGTGGAGCGCCCCGTCAGCGGTGCGAAATTGCCGTTCTCATCCACCCTGTAGAAAATGTCCAGCGCCCACGGCACATCCGTTGGACGGCCGTACAGCTCCTGATTGAAGTAGTTGCCCAACCGGCCGATTGCCTGGGCGAGAATGATCGTTGGACCAACCGAATCAGCGAACGGCGCCAGCGGCACATTGCGGTACTTGAACAACCCCCACACAGCCAGCGTGCCCAAGGCCACCGCACCCATGATGCCCAGACCTCCAGCGGAGAAATTGAACACCTGCCACGGGTCTTTTCCAGGACCAAAGTAGCTGTCGTGGTCTGTGATCACGTGGTACATGCGGCCGCCGATGATGCCGGCGGGAATAGCCACGATCGCCGCGTCCCACACCATGTCCGTGTCGCCGCCACGAGCCTTGTACCGGCGCAACGTGAGTGTCAAAGCCACGATAATGCCGGTGATGATGCAAAGCGCGTAGGCCCGGATCGGGATTGGACCGAGGTACCACACGCCCTGCGGCGGCGACGGAATATTAGCCAGAATCTCAGTTACCACGCAGAACAGTTTGCCCGATCGATTGCACGAGCGCGATAGAGCACGCCGGGGTCATCCGTGATCATGCGCCGCGGGACGCTGAGGTGAACACGCCCTTAGCGCGACGGGCACGCCGGGTGCTGCCCAGCCGCCACGAGGCGGCGCGTCGCGGCCGTGACATTGGTGCTGGACATCACAGCTTCACCTGTGAGCACCGCATCCGCACCGATAGACGCGGCGGAAATCAGATCGCGGGCATTGCGCACACCGCCAAGACTGATCCGCAATACGCTTTCAGGCAACCCCGGTTCGATCTCGCCGAAGGCCTCCCGGTTGAGGTCGTTGGTGTCGAAGGTCCAGGAATTCACGCCGATGACAGATGCCCCGGCGCGCAGAGCACGGTCCGCTTCCTCCACCGTGCGCACCTCCGCCATGCCGACCATGCCGAGGGACTCCACACGGTCGAGAAGGCTTTCCAGACGCGCCTGTTCCAGCAACCCCACCTGCAGTGGCACCATGTCGGCGCCGTAGCAGCGTGCCTCGTGGATCTGATACGGATCCACAATCACGTCGCGGCACACCATGGGCAAGGTGGTGGCATTGCGAGCCTGTTCCATGTCGTTCAAGGAGCCGTCAAAACGCAGGCGCTCCGTCTGGCACGCAATGAGCGCGGCTCCCCCAGCCTCAATCTCGGAAGCCAGCTGCGCCATGGAATCGATCACCCCGGTCGGACCGAAGACGGGTGAGGTACGTTTGATCTCCACGATGACCCCGCACCCGGGTCCCAGTAAAGCGGCGCGGACATCCCTCGTGTCCGGCATACAACGCGAACGTGCCTTGATTTCCTTAAAGGGGATGAGCGCTTCACGCGCGGCGACATCCTCCAGCACCCCGGCGACTACAGGATTGAGGGTCGCGTCGGTGACCAGCTGCCGTTTCCCCTGCGCCGCGGTCATGGTACCGAGATTATCGGGTTACACGCAGACCACGAAATCATGCGGTTTTCGGGGGAGAGAAAGACACGGATGGCGAGGGCCGGACCCCACCCAGATCACCGTTCGCGCCGAGAAGCAGGATTCGTCCGGGGATCCGTCGGATCCAAATCCGCGTCGATGGCATCCCACAGCACACGACCTGAATCTGGCTCAGCCTCCAGATCCTGCTCGATCTTCTCTCGGCGTTGGGAGGTCTTCTCGTACTTGTTCACGGTGGCCGCATCTCCACCCGGACGGAAAGCGAGAAGCAGACCTCCGGTACACGCGAGAAGTGCGCCGATCACACCTGCCACAGGTCCAAGGGCGGACACATCGATCGTCGAGATACTGGCCCACTCCGGAATGGCAGCTTGACCGGTAGTGCTGCCAATCGTTGTCTCCTCACCGCCCAAAGTCAGAAGCGCTTTAGCTCGCTCCGGATCTGGCGTTCCAGCGAGGAGGCTGACAGGCGGGACGACTACCGCCAGAGCGGCGACGGAACCGACGGCACCGACGATGCGTCGGCCCCAGCGACGCAGGGCAAGACCCGCAACGGTGGCAGCGAGCAGTAGCAGGACCACCGCGGTGACCTCCGTCGACCACGTGGCACCGTTGACATCCACTGCCCCGCTGCCCGTCCGGTCGTCCGTATACTCAACCGTCATCCATGTCGCCCGCGACGCGAGCCACAGCACCAGCGCACCGGCCCCCATGAGCACCGCGCCCACGCGGGCAAGACGCTTCGAAGACTCCGCGCCGCCGGAGAGGTCCGCGCTGGGCTCGTGCGACACGCTCACTTCTCCCCCTCGCCCGGGGCAAGAAGCACGTCGCTGTCAAAACAGGTGCGGTCGCCGGTGTGGCACGCACCGCCGCACTGCTCCACCTTCATCAACACCGTGTCACCGTCGCAATCGAGGCGAACTTCGGTGACATGTTGGGTGTTCCCACTCGTGAGACCCTTGATCCAGTACTCCTGACGCGACCGCGAATAGTACGTACCCCGGCGGGTGGCCAGAGTGTAGGCCAGCGCGCGGTGATCCATCCACGCCATCATGAGGACATCGCCGGTATCTGCTGCCTGGACGATGGCGGGCACAAGACCTGCATCGTTGAACCGGACGCGTGCTGCAACGTCGGAGGAAAGTTCAGCGTCCTCGGGACGTAGGTCCCACTGGTGTTCTTGAATCTGGTGTGGCATTTAGAGCCGCACCTCGCAACCTGCGTCGGCGAGCGCCTGCTTGACCTCGCTGATTTCCACCTCACGGAAGTGGAAAATGGATGCCGCGAGCACAGCGTCTGCACCTGCTTCCACAGCTGGCGGGAAGTGCTCCGCTTTACCTGCACCACCGGATGCGATCACAGGGATGGATACTGCTTCGCGCACGCGCTTGATCAGCTCGATGTCGAAGCCCTCCTTCGTCCCGTCACCGTCCATCGAATTGAGCAGGATCTCGCCCACACCGAGCTTTTCTCCGGTGACAGCCCACTCGACCGCGTCCAGTTCAGCTGACCGGGTTCCGCCGTGAGTTGTCACCTCGAAACCGGACGGCTGCGGGGTGCCTCCTGCGGGTACACGCCGCGCGTCGACGGAGAGCACGATGCATTGGGCACCGAAGATCTGGGAGAGCTCGCGCAGGAGCTCAGGGCGCGCGATCGCTGCCGTGTTCACGGAAACCTTATCGGCGCCAGCTCGCAACAGTTCCCGAACATCTTCCTCCGAGCGTACACCGCCACCCACTGTGAGGGGAATGAAGACCTGATCTGCCGTACGGCGGACCACCTCGAGCATTGTTCCCCGGTCCTGCTTCGATGCTGTCACGTCGAGGAATGTCAGTTCGTCGGCACCCCGCTCGCCGTAGAGTTTGGCCAGCTCAACTGGGTCGCCGGCATCGCGAAGATTCTCGAAATTGACGCCCTTGACCACCCTGCCGTTATCCACGTCAAGGCAGGGAATGACCCGTGTTGCTACGGTCACTTCACCATCACTTCCTTCCGGCATCGCGCTGAATCGACTTCATGGTACGCAGCACCGATTCATGGACCTCCGGGGACCCGGCGATCACGCCAAGGGAGCCCATGGACCACGGTTCGCCATCCACGTCAGTGACTACGGCACCGGCGCAGCGAGCCAACAAGACACCGGAAGCGTTGTCCCACGGGAACGGGGAGAAACTCACTGCTGCCTCGTAGATGCCCTGGGCGACAAACGCCAAGTCAAGCCCCACCGAACCGCTAATCCGAGGGCGCATGTTGGAGTACTCGAGGGCTTTGATCAAGCGAAGACGGCTGTCGGGCGGAACGCGGCTGCTGTCGTCGGTGCCCACAGCGCCCACTCCCACCTGGTTGCTCGCCGGGGTCACGTCGCTGATACGCGGCAGCTCAGCGCCGTTCAGCGTCACAGGCGAACCCTCGACACCGGTCAGACGCATGTTGAGCATGGGCACGTCGGTCACTGATGCGACCGGCTGTCTGTCTACCACGAGCGAGATTAGAACAGCGCAGTTCGGGTTCCCGGAGGAGAAGTTGGCGGTGCCGTCGATCGGGTCGACGACCCAGAGGGCACGGTCACGCTCCTGCCCACCTTCTTCTTCCCCGAGAACCGGAATGCCTGTGGATCCGGTGAGGTGCTCGCGCAGGGTGGTCTCGATCTGCAGGTCCACCTCTGTAGCGAAGTCGTTGCACCCCTTGTACAGCGCGGGGGCTGCACCGATGCCCTCAACGAACTGCCGACGCGCGATGTCTGTGGCTTCTTCCGCGACCGCGAGGTACCTGTTCAACTCGTCTGGCTGCACGAGAACTCACTCGCCCCTCGGTGCCGCCGCGGTCTCTAACGCCTCGCGCAGCGCGAAACGCTTTTCGTAGAGTGCTTTGCCCACGATAACGCTGTCGATTCCTTCGTCGGCGTAACGCGCGATCTCCGCGATGTCTGCCAGGGAGGACACCCCGCCAGATGCTGTCACCGCTGCGTCCGTGGCGGCAGATACCTCTCGCAGCAATTCCACGTTAGGCCCAGCAAGCGTGCCGTCTTTGCTCACATCGGTGACCACGAAACGGGAACACCCGGCAGCGTCGAAAAACTCCAGGACCTCCCACAGGTCACCTCCGTCGGAGGTCCAGCCGCGACCTTTCGTGCGCCACTGACCGTCTTCATTTCGCACCGCGATGTCCACCGCAATGGCTTCACCGTGCTTGCCGATTGCCGCCGCCGCCCACTCCGGGTTCTCCAGGGCTGCGGTGCCGATGTTCACGCGCTTCGCCCCGGTTGCCAGGGCGCGTTCCAACGTCGCGTCGTCGCGGATGCCTCCGGTCAGCTCCACGTTGATGGACAGTTCGCGGGTGATTTCCGCCATCAGTTCGTGGTTGGAGCCGCGCCCGAACGCCGCATCCAAGTCGACGAAATGCAGCCAATCAGCCCCTTCGCGCTGCCACTGCAGCGCCGCCTCCAAAGGAGCACCGTAGTTCTTCTCGGTGCCGGCCTCCCCCTGGTCGAGGCGCACGGCCTGACTGTCGACAACGTCTACTGCGGGCAGAACAGTGAAACTCATATCCGCAGTCTAATTCAGATGGCCGACCCAATTCCGCAACAGCGCCAACCCGGCCTCGCCGGATTTCTCCGGGTGGAACTGGGTGGCCCACAGCGGCCCATTCTCCACAGCCGCGACAAAGCGCGAATTGCCGTGCGCGGACCAGGAGACCTTCGGGGCCGCGATGAACTCGTCCTCCTGCATCTCCCACTTCTGCACGCCGTAAGAGTGCACGAAGTAGAACCGCGTATCCGCGTCTAATCCGGCGAACATTTCCGAACCATCCGCAACGTCGACGGTGTTCCAGCCCATATGCGGCAACACGGGGGCATCCAGCTTATCGACGACCCCCGGCCACTCCCCGCACCCCTGCGCCTCAATTCCGTGCTCGACTCCCTTGTCGAACATCACCTGCAGCCCCACGCAGATCCCCAGCACCGGACGGTCCCCTGCCAGACGCTGGCCGATCAGCCGCGGCCCCGCGACCTCCCGCAACCCCCGCATGCACGCGTCGAACGCGCCGACCCCCGGCACGACCAGACCGTCGGCTTCCACCGCGATCATCGGATCCCGGGTCACCACCACATCCGCCCCGACATGCTCCAGCGCGCGCTGCGCCGAACGGAGATTGCCTGCACCGTAATCTAGAAAGGCCACCACGTTGCTCATAGCTGGGAAGTGTAACCCGCCGGGCAGGGTGCCACCCCACAGCGCCACCCCATAGCGCCCCTCTGTCCCCTTCATCGCCCAGATTTGGCGAACGGAAACAATCGTTCGGTAACAATGATCCCGCCGCGGCCTTTACGTCGTTCACGCCGGTCATAAAAGACCGGGGTTACCGTTCGATTGTTACCGTTCGCGTTGTAGGGGCGGCCGGACTACCGCCCGAGGCGGCGTTTGCCGACGATCCAGTCGGCCGTCGTCATCACGATTCCCGCGACGACGAGCATGCCGGAGACGGCGAACGCCCACGCCGCACCGAGTCCGGCGATGATACCGCCGAACAGGAACGAGCCGATGCCCTGGCCGCCGTCAAAGCCCACATTCCACACCGCGGACGCGTGGCTAACCTTGGACTGGGGCAGGCGGTAGAACATGCTCAGCAGAGACTCGTTTTGCACCGCGCCGAAGCCGGCACCGAAGCAGACGGCGGAGACGACCAGCCAGACCGGGTGCGCGCTTGCAGCGAGGCAGGCGGCGAAGCCGAACATGCCCACCGCGGCGGCGATCTGGAACGGGATCATGAGCGTGCCGGGCTCGCCGCGGCGATCCGCGACCACGCCGGTGAAGATGCGTGCACCCATGACGGCGAGGTTGACCACGGCCAGAATCAGGCCGCCCAGCGCAGTGCCGGAGGTAATTCCTGTGTCACGTGCCGCGGCCGGCAGGAAGTTGGCGATCAAGCTGTACGCGATAGCCGCAATGGCCAACGCCATCGTGGGCACCAGCACGAGCTTCCACGTCGGCGCGGACACTGCACCGTTGGCAACCGGGTCAGGCTGGGCACCCTTGATCGGCGGGATGCCGGCGCATGCCACACCACCGACGGCGGCGATGGCCAAGGCGAGAACCCAGACTGGCCCGTATCCGATGCGCTCGCTGAGGAACAAGCCCAACGGCAAGGCAATCATCTGCGCGGAACCGCTGGATGCACCGAACACACCTGACGCCTTACCTAGCAGTGAGCGGGGCACGAGCTCGGCGATGATAGCTGCCTCGGATACGGTCATCGCGCCGAAACCGATGCCGCGCAAAACGCTGACCGCCAGCACGACCGACGGGTCCATGTTCCAGATGAAGGCCAGCGCCGGCACACCGAGGAGAACGGCAGAGAACGCGATCGCCGAGCGGTAACTGAATTTGCGCAGCAGACGCGGCATGAACACCTGCGTGAGCACGGTCGCCACCATGAACACGCCAGTGGATGCGCCCGCCAGCGCGTGTGAGCCGCCCGCATCCAGGACCGCCACCGGAACGACCGGCAGCAATAACGCCCACGAGCCGAATGCGGCAGCGACCGCCACCAGTGTCGGAACAAATCCAGGGGCTGTCCAAACCGAGCCCTTGTCTGCCTGACCAGCCCCGCGCGGGGAACCCACGATGAAAACCTCCCACGACTCAGATCGACTACAGGTTGAATAATCGTTCAAACAGAAAAATCAGGCTTACTCAGCTGCATGCGCCATGCAGTTTGAGTCAGCCCGAAAATTCAGCGTTGGGCGGGAAGACCGCTCAACGCTGACGTCGATAAGCGTGCTTTTAGAGCGCGCCCTTCGTAGAGGGTACGCCCGTGACGCGCGGATCGCGCTCGTACGCCTGACGCAGTGCGCGCGCCACGGCCTTGTACTCGGCCTCCGTGATGTGGTGCGGGTCGCGGCCGTACTGGACGTTGACGTGGAGTGTGATGCGCGCGTTGTACGCCAATGTCTCGAAGAAGTGACGGTTGATCACGGTGGCGTAATGGCCACCGATGATCTGCCATTCCATGTTCTCCGGCTCCCCGTTCATGACAAAGTACGGGCGGTTGGAAATATCCACGACGGCATCCACGAGCGTCTCGTCCATGGGCAACGCCATGGAGCCGAAACGGCGGATGCCCTTCTTGTCGCCTACCGCGTCGATGAGTGCCCAGCCGAGCGTGATCGCGGTGTCCTCGACGGTGTGGTGTGCGTCGATGTGTGTGTCGCCCTGCGCCTTGATCTTCAGGTCGAAGCTGCCGTGGGTGCCGAATGCCGTGAGCATGTGGTCAAAAAACGGCAGCCCCGTGTCCACCTCGACTTTTCCTGTTCCGTCGAGGTTGATCTCCACTGAGATGTCGGACTCGCTCGTCGTGCGGGTCGCTGTGCCGATCCGGTCAGTCATTGCTTCTAATCTCCTTTGCTGCGGCCAAGAACGCGTCGTTTTCTTCGTCCAACCCAATGGTCACACGCAGGTGCCCGGGCACGCCCACATCGCGGATGAGCACTCCGCGGTCGAGGAATTTCTGCCACACGGCCGCGGCATCGTCGAAGTCGCCGAAGAAGAGGAAGTTCGACTCGCTGGGCACCACCTTGTACCCCAGCTCCAGCAGCGCAGCTTGAACGCGCTCACGCTCTGACGCGAGCTTATCGACGTCCCCCAGCGTCTCCCCCGCATGCCGCAGCGCCACCCGAGCCGCCGCCTGGGACAAGATGGAAAGGTGGTACGGCAGGCGGACGAGCATGACTGCCTCGATGAAAGCCTGCTCGGCAACGAAATAGCCGAGACGGCCGCCCGCGAAATCGAAAGCCTTGGACATGGTGCGGGAGACCACAAGCTTGGCCGGGTACTTCTCCAGCAGCGTCACGGCAGACGGCGACGGGGAGAATTCCGCGTAGGCCTCATCCACGATCACGATGCCTGGCGCGACATCGAGAATCCGCTCGATATCGACCAAATCCGTCACATCGCCCGTGGGGTTGTTCGGGGTAGTGATGAACACGACATCGGGCTTCTTCTCGTTGATTTCCCGGACAGCGAGGTCAATGTCGATCCTGAAGTCTTCCCCGCGCGGGATGCCGATGAACTCAGTCTGCGTCCCGGCGGACAAGATCGGGTGCATGGAGTAGCTGGGCACGAAGCCCATCGCCGAACGGCCGGGGCCGCCGAAAGCCTGGAGCAGCTGCTGCAGCACCTCGTTGGAACCGTTCGCGGCCCACACCTGATCGCGGGTTACGGTGACGCCCGTCTGCTTCGTCACGTACGCGGCGAGATCATCACGCAGCTCCACTGCGTCGCGCTCCGGGTAGCGGTTCAGACCGTGCGCCGCCTCCTGGATCTCCTGCACGAGGTCGGCGATAAGTTCTTGGGACGGCGGGTACGGGTTCTCGTTGGTGTTCAGCGCCACCGGCACGGTCAGCTGCGGTGCACCGTACGGGGATTGCCCGCGCAGCTCCTCACGCAAAGGCAGATCGGCGAGCGTGGTGCGGTTGTGCTCGTTGGTCTCTGTCATGCGGCTAGTTCTCCTCTCCTATTTCTTCGTGTGCTGCTGCCCCATCCGCGCGTTCCGTGCGGGCCTTGATCGCCTCCCCGTGGGCGGGAAGCTGCTCATCGGTGGCGAGAGTGATGATGTGCGGGCCCACCTCGGCAAGTGCGTTCTCGTCGTATTCGATGATGTTCACAGGGCGCAGGAAGGTGTGCGTGGATAGCCCCGGCGTGAACCTCGCGGTACCGGACGTGGGGAGCACGTGGTTGGATCCTGCGATGTAATCCCCCAGGGGCACCGGCGAGAACGGCCCCACGAAGATCGCGCCGGCGTGAGTGATCCGCCGTGCGACATCGGCGGCGTTGCGCGTGTGGATCTCCAAGTGCTCAGCGGCGTAGGCGTCAGCCACCGCGATCCCGGCTTCGAGGTCGTCCACCAAGACGATGCCCGACTGCTGCCCGCCGAGTGCGGTCGCCGCGCGATCGGCGTTGAGGGTCGTGGCGGCACGTGTGCCGATCTCTTTGTCCACTGCCTCAGCCAGCTCCGGCGAATCCGTGATCAAGACCGAAGCAGCGTTCTCATCGTGCTCGGCCTGAGAGATGAGGTCGACGGCGACCAAGGTGGGATCGGCTGAATCGTCCGCGAGGACCGCGATCTCGGACGGTCCTGCTTCCGCGTCAATGCCCACGATGCCGTTGACCACACGTTTCGCGGCAGCCACAAAGACGTTGCCCGGGCCGGTGACCATGTCCACGGGCTCCAAGAGTTCGCCAGCGTCCCCGGAATCATCGCCGTAGGCCATGAGGGCGACAGCTTGCGCGCCGCCGACCGCCCATACTTCGTCGACCCCCAGCATGGCGCAAGCCGCCAGGATCGTCGGGTGCGGCCATCCGCCGTGCTCAGCCTGCGGCGGACTGCACACAACGAGGGCACCGGCACCTGCCTCTTGAGCCGGGATAGCGTTCATGAGCACCGACGACGGGTACACCGCCTTACCACCCGGAACGTATAGGCCGACGCGTTCGACGGGCAGGAAGACCTCTGTGACCCGGGCACCGGACGCGAGCTCCGTCGTGTGCTCCGATGGTTTCTGATCGGCGTGGACCGCACGGATGCGAGCAATCGCTTCTTCCAGTGCTGACCGCAGGTCCGCATCGAGTTCCTCGACGCACTGCTCGATCACCTCGTCGGGGACACGGACGGACTCGGGGCGAACCGAATCGAATTTCTCTCCGTAATCGAGTGCCGCGGCAGCCCCGCCGTTTTTCACGTCCTGGATGATCGGAGTGACAGTGGGAACCACCGACGCGACATCCATGCCCCCGCGGGGCAGTGCGCGGCGAAGCTCGGATGTCGAGGGAGTACGGCCTCGGAGATCAATCAGATTCAGCATGGCGCTCATCATATTCGGCGTCGCCCGGTGCCGGGTCACATCCCACCGATGAAACAAGCCCGAGCCAGTACGTCAACGCTGCCGTGAACGGCCCCGCTAGCCATGCGGGGCCAGGGCGCAGCAGCGGCACCAAGGTGAACCTGTCACCTTGCGACAGGTCGTGAGGGTCCGGAACCCCATGACGCCACTCCGCCGACGTTGTGCCGAGAATATAGAACGTCCAACTGGCAAAGGCGGCGACAGCGACTGCGAACAGCATTCGTCCCACGCTCGCGCGCCGCTGCGCCGACCCGAATGCAGTCACGCCCACGACCACACCAATGCAAGCAGTGAGCACGGCGAAGCCAGCGAACGAGATGAACTCGACATTATCGGGGCTAGCTAACGGGTCTATGCGCGCATTGCCTTCATCGAATGAGGCGATATATCCGGGACGGGTCAACCCCCAGAGAGCGCCGGCGACCACAGCGAGACCGACTGAGAGCGCAAGAATCCCCGCGCCCCAGCCAAGAGGCTGGGAAGAACGCGGGGAAGCCTTTAGTTGCACACCTTCCACTGGTCGCCCTCACGCTCGAAGCGCTGGACACCAGACTCGGTCTGACCGCCGGTGTTGACGGTCACGGTGGCGGATGCGGTGTTGCCGTTCACGCGGACGTCGCTAAGCTGCGCGTTAGTCTTCGGCACGGCCGGTGCGGGACGTCCCGCTGCGCGCGCCGCGTCGAGCGCCTGCTGCATCTCACGTTCCGTCTGCTCCAGGGACGTGCCGCGGCTAGCGAGCTCCTGGTTGGTCTGGTCGACGACCTTCTTGCACGAGTTGTCCATGATCACGCGCGACCACGACACCAGATCCTTCGGGTTGTAGATCCGGTTCATCGTCTCGGTCATCTTCTGCACGTCAGCGTCCGTACCTGCCTGGCCGCCTTCCACGGGCTTCACCTCGACACTGGGCAGTGTGCCGTCCTCGAACGGGTTGACCACGCCGGCAGCACCCTCGTTCGGCGCACCCTGAGCTTGCGGGTCATCCGGATTCGGCTGATCCTCCGGCTTCGCCTCGTCCTTCTTCTCCGGATCCTTCGCTTTGTCCTTGTCTTCGTCCTTCTTCTCGTCCTCAGGCTTGCCTGCATCCGGTGCGACAGTGACCACATTGGTCTCCGTGGCCATCCCCGACACGACTTCCTCGTCCGAACCGCAAGCCGAAAGAGCTAACGGAGCAACGAGTAGAGCGGCCGCGACCGTCTTTTTCGGAGTGATGGTCAACGTCATAACAGAAGTCTCCTCAAACTGATCCGCTATCGAAAGCCCTCTAAAACCGCTACAGGGCTGGGCGAAGCCCAGCTCCCTCGCCACGTGACATGGGAGCATCATTGATAACGCAAATTGCTTTGTGTTGCTTTCAGTGCACATCAGATCATAACAACGGGCACATCAGCCTTTTCAACCGCGGGACAGTGAAGATGCAGTGAAGACGCTGTGAGGATAGCCGTCGATCTGCATGTACGCTGATACACCATGCAGCTGTCCCGTCCGGTGATCGCACGAGCCGCCGTGGAGATTCTGGATGCCTACGGGCTCGCGGATGTGTCCATGCGGCGCGTCGCTGCCTCTCTCGACGTGGCCCCGGGAGCGCTGTACTGGCACATCGACAGCAAACAGGCGCTCATAGCGGCGATGGCGGATGAGATCGTCTCGCCGGTATTGGCAGAAACGCACGAAGACCCAAAGGCGTTTTGCGCCGCGCTGCGCGAGGCCCTCCTGTCGCACACCGACGGAGCCGATGTGGTCTCCGCCGCGGCAGCCCAGCCCGACTCCCCTGTCTTTCCCGCGTTGATGTCCGGTATCCGGTCCAGCTTTCCCGACTCCGCTGACACCGCCGAAGCCGCGGCCGCAGGATTGCTCTATCTGACTCTGGGGGCCGCGAACTTGCACCAAGCGGGAACCCAATTGAAGGAGTTGACCGATGGCAGCGGCAATGTGAAGTACGGCTCGGAGAGCGAACTCGGACAAGCAATTGACCTGCTTCTCGCAGGGCTCGACGCGAAGACCCACTAGCGGCATCGCGGAGTGCGTTATCTATTACCATCGGGTCTCATGACAAAACCGAGCGCGAACGAGCAGAACATCCAGGTGTGGCCTGGATCCGCATACCCCCTGGGATCCACGTATGACGGTGCCGGCACCAATTTCGCGATCTTTTCCAATGTCGCCGAGAAGGTGGAGCTCTGCCTCATCGATCGCGAAGACAACGAGGTCCGCGTCAACCTCGAGGAAGTGGATAACCACGTCTGGCACGCCTACCTGCCGGGAGTGTTGCCGGGCCAGCGCTACGGCTACCGCGTGCACGGGCCGTGGGATCCGGAGAACGGCAAGCGGTGCGACCCTTCGAAGCTGCTGGTTGACCCGTACGCGCGGGCGTTCGACGGTGAATTCGACGGGGACTCGTCACTTTTCTCATACGATATTCACGCCGAGCCTGCGGGAACCGGCCGTAACGAGGAAGACTCGCTCGGCCACACCATGAAGTCCGTGGTGATCAACCCGTTCTTCGACTGGGGAGACGACCGTTCCCCGCGCATCCCGGACAATGACACGATCATCTACGAGATGCACGTCAAAGGCATGACCCAGCTGCACCCCGATGTCCCCGATGAACTGCGCGGCACGTATGCCGGCTTGGCGCACCCCAGCGTCATTTCCTACCTGCAGGACCTCGGTGTGACCTCGGTGGAGCTCATGCCGGTCCACCAGTTCCTCCAAGACGACCGTCTGCGCGACCTCGGCCTGCGCAACTACTGGGGCTACAACACCTTCGGGTTCTTCGCCCCGCACCAGGATTACGCCGCCAGCAAGAAGCCCGGTGATGCTGTCTCCGAGTTCAAGGGCATGGTTCGCGCCTACCACGAGGCGGGCATGGAGGTCATCCTCGACGTCGTCTACAACCACACGGCCGAGGGCAACCACCTGGGCCCCACTATCGCCTTCCGGGGGATCGACAACGAGGCCTACTACAGGCTTGTCGACGGCGACCGGTTCCACTACATGGACTACACCGGAACGGGTAACTCGCTCAACGTCCGCGACCCCCACTCCCTGCAGTTGATCATGGATTCCCTTCGCTACTGGGTCTCCGAGATGCACGTCGACGGTTTCCGTTTCGACTTGGCCTCCACCCTGGCCCGCGAATTCTCCGACGTGGACCGGCTAGCCACGTTCTTCGACCTCGTGCAGCAAGATCCTGTCGTCTCACAGGTCAAGCTCATCGCTGAGCCGTGGGACGTCGGCGAGAACGGCTACCAGGTGGGTAATTTCCCGCCGCTGTGGAGCGAGTGGAACGGTAAGTACCGCGACACGGTGCGCGATTTCTGGCGCGGTGAGCCGTCCACACTCGGCGAATTCGCTTCCCGCCTGACTGGCTCATCCGACCTGTACAACCACAACGGCCGACGCCCGACCGCCTCGATCAACTTCATCACGGCCCACGACGGCTTTACGCTCAATGACTTGGTCAGCTACAACGAGAAGCACAACGAGGCGAACCAGGAAGACGGCCGCGACGGTGAAAGCCACAACCGCTCCTGGAACTGCGGTGTGGAGGGTCCGACCGATGACCCCGAGGTACTCACGATGCGCGCGCAGCAGCGCCGTAACTTCCTGACCACACTGTTGCTGTCCCTGGGTACCCCGATGATCGCCCACGGCGACGAATTCGCACGAACCCAGGGCGGAAACAACAACGTGTACTGCCAGGACAACGAGACTTCCTGGATGAACTGGGACCGCCTTGAAGTGGGCGATGGCCTGCACGACTTCACCAAACGCCTCATAGCTATCCGCAAGGAGCACCCAGTCTTCCGTCGGCGCCGCTTCTTGGCCGGCGGCCCCTTGGGCACGGACGCGCAGGACCGGGACGTAGCGTGGCTCACGCCCGACGGCAAAATGATGACTCAGGACGACTGGGACTTCGCCTTCGGCAAAGCTCTTCAGGCATACGTGAACGGCAACCAGATCGCGGAACCTGACGCACGTGGCCAGCAGGTTACCGACGACTCCTTCTTGCTGCTGTTCAACGCCTACCACGAAGACATCGAATTCACCCTGCCCCCGAAGAGCCTCGGTGCAAAATGGGAAGTCCTCATCGACACCACTGAGCCTCTTGGTTACCCAGCTGAGACGGATGAGATCGAAGCAGGAGGAACAAAGAATGTCGCCGCACGCTCGACGATCGTCCTGCGGCAAATTGAACCGCCAATCTTCGACGACGCAGAGACCGAGAACCCGGAACGCAGCGAGCAATCAGGCAGCACCAAAGCAACGATCGAATCGTTGACGGCCCCTGGTAAGGACGAGGCCCAGCAAACCGGCGGGGATGCGGAGGCACGCTCCACAGATGATTAATGCTCACGGATCGACAATCCTGGTCACAGACACCGCCCTCGAGATCCACCCGGATCCCCTCGAAGCCGCGTTGACCGGTAGCTCGGAGCCTGCGGTTCTGGCGCTGGCCGAAGTGGCGTCGATAAGCGTGCGCCCCGGCGATGCGTGGGATGCTGCGTGCGTGATCGTCTCTGCCGGTGAGAACGAGACCGTGATCCGTTTTGCGCCGGGGGACGATAAAGGCCCGGAGCAGCTGCGCTCCATCGTGGAGGCTGCACGGTCGGGCAAGAAAATCAGCACCGACAGTATCCCCGGTTTCAGCTTCGTCGCTTTCGACGTGGAGACAGCGAACCAGAATTGGGGTTCGATCTGCCAGATGGGCCTCGTGCGTGTTGTTGACGGGGAGATCACCGAACGCGCGTCGTGGCTGTGCCGCCCCCCGGCAGGGATCGATGAATTCGACCCGTTCAACATCGATTGCCACGGCATCACAGCTGAGGCGGTCGCCGACCAACCGGCCGTCGGTGAGCTCTTCGAGTGGTTCTCCGATTTCGTGGGCGACCTGCCCATTGTCGCGCACAACGCGTATTTCGATGCCTCTGCCCTGCGTTACGCGGCATTGGCTTCGGGGCGTGACATACCGAAAATCACGTTCGGGTGCACCCTTGCCCAGTCCCGTGCCTCTAACCTCGACGTGGCCAACCACCGCCTCCCCACTGTCGCGCGGTACTTCGGTGTCGCGTTGGAAAACCACCACGACGCGGGTGCGGATGCTGAAGCGTGCGCAGAAGTGATGGTCAGTCTCGCGCGTCGCGCCGAACACACCGGCACCCTGGCTGATTTTGTGCACGCCTCGGGCTTCGCGCTCGGATCTGTCGGAGATTCCCGGGTCACTCCGGTGCTCAAGGATCTCTCCGGCGCGCAGACGGCGCTACAGGTGGGTCAACCAGCCGAGACGAGTGGAGAGCAATCCGGCGGTTCCGGAGTATCTGGCAAATCCGGCGCTGGGCGTGGCCCCGCACCGTGGCAATCCGTGGCTACTCCGGACACCATCCCCGAGCCCGCCGTTGACGCGGATCCGGATTCACCGCTCTACGAACAGCATGTGACGCTGACGGGCGAGTTCGAGCCTTTTGATAAGGGTCAGCTCTGGAACGGCATCGCTGCCCGCGGCGGGCAGGTAGGCAAGAACGTGACGAAGAAGACGACGATTCTCGTCGTCGGTGAGTGGGCCAACATGACTTCGAAAGAAAAACGCGCCCGCGAATTGATGGACAAAGGCCAGAAAATCGAGATCTGGCCGGCCGACAAGTTCCTGGATGTGCTGGGGTTGAGCGAGCAGCCTCCGTTCTAAAAACAGAGGCGGGCTGCCTCTAAGAGGGAACCAGATGGCCTGAAGTGCAGTCTAAGAGGACATGAGAATTGCCCTGAACCCTCTGCCCGTACCTGTAAGCGCTACTCACCGCCCCGCCATCTCCGCCGCCACTGACACGAGCGCTGCCCTGCACGCTGTTCCCGCGCCCCGTGCCCGAGTGGTGAAGAAACACGGCTGGGCCAGCCCGGGTTCGTCCACCTCTCCGGCATACATCTCCCTCTCGCGGGACCACGTGGCGCTGTTAAGAGCGCCCGACGGTCGACTGCTCACCCCCATCGATCTGGGCCAGATGGAGCTGAGCACCCGTCAGGCGTGGGACTCTGCGGCGGACACGTTGCTCCGCACTCAAGCGGGTCGAATTGAGTTCACGGTCAGGAATGCGTCATTCGCTCTCGGAGACTTTTCGCCCCGTGGGCTCGAGGTGAGAGGCGGTGTACACCCACCTGCCGCGTGGCTGGCGCATCCATGGACGTTCACCATGCTCCACGCCCATTTCTCCTCAGTTCTATCGCCCCGAGAAGATTTGGTGTTCGTCTCCCGCGACCACAGAGATCTCTTTGTATTGGACTCGGACGTGCACACCGTGTGTGCGTTGTTCCCACGTGCGACGGTGTTCACTTATTCTTTGGGCTTTCCCGTCAGCCACCCCGGCCAGACGCAGTGAAAGCCCGCTTACGCCTCACTAGGGTATGAGGGAGTACCAGTGGCGACGAAAAGGAGTGCCCGCGCATGTTCCGCCCCATCACCTCGACCTACCGCCTTCAGCTGAGGGGAGCGAAAGCGGACCCTGCGGGAAGAAGCTTCGGGTTCGACGATGCCGCCGACCTCGTGCCGTACCTGAAATCCCTGGGCATCTCCCACTTGTACCTGTCCCCTATTTTCAGCTCCTACCCGGAGTCGAACCATAACTACGACGTCACGGATCCGACTGTGGTGAACCCTGAGCTCGGCGGCCTAGAAGGGTTGCGCCGTCTCGCCACCGTGGCACACGAGGCTGGGCTGGGGCTCATTCTGGACATAGTGCCGAACCACTTGGGAGTGGAAACACCGCAACTGAATAAGTGGTGGTGGGATGTGCTCAAAAACGGCCAGGATTCCGAGTTTGAAAGCTACTTCGACATCGACTGGCACAAGGACAACGGTGCCGGAGGAAAGCTCGGTCTGCCTGTCCTCGGTGAACCGGGAGACGAAGACAAATTCACGCTCACGCATCTCGACGAGATCGACGAGCCGGTTCTCGCGTACTACGAGAACTACTTTCCCCTTGCACCGGGCTCCTTCGAAAGCCTCGACGACGACCCGCGCGAGGTGTACGAGCGCCAGAGCTACCGGCTGATGTTCTGGCGTGACGGGGTGATCTCGTACCGCCGATTCTTCTCGGTCAACGGTCTCGCCGGCATCCGCCAAGAGGATCCGCTCATCTTCGAGCACACACACAGGACCCTGCGGCAACTCATCGCGGAGGATCTTATCGACGGAGTGCGCGTCGACCACCCGGACGGTCTCGCAGACCCGTTCACGTACCTCAACCGTCTGCGCGACTTGATCGGCGAAGACCGTTGGTTGGTCGCAGAGAAGATTCTCGGTGTCACCGAACCGTTGGACCCCCGCCTCGCCGTCGACGGAACCACCGGCTACGACGCACTGAGGGAACTCGACGGTATCTTCGTCTCCCGCGAAGCTGAAGATTCGTTGAGCATGCTATCCCTCCAGCAATCCGGATCCACCTGGGACGAGGCAGCAATCGCCGCTGCGGAACACACTTTGAAAAGGGACGTGGCCCAATCCGAACTCGCCGCGGAAATCCGCCGCCTGACGCGTGCAATCCGGCGCGATAACTTCTCCACCGCCGGCGCCGATGTCTCCGACGAGGACTTGGAGCGCACAGTGATCGACCTGGTGGCCGCCATGCCGGTCTACCGCGCCGACTACATCTCGCTGTCCCGTCAGACCTCGACGATCGTGGCCGACATGGTGCGGCGCTTCCCGTCGCGCCGGGCTGCCCTCGACCTGATTTCCGCAGCATTCCTCGCCAATGGTGAAGCAAAGACTCGCTTTGCCCAGGTCTGCGGTGCGGTGATGGCGAAGGGCGTGGAGGACACTCTCTTTTACCGCGCGTGCCGGCTCGTCGCCCTCCAGGAGGTCGGAGGCGCACCGGGCCGTTTCGGAGTGTCCGCCGCGGAATTCCATCTGCTCCAGCAGGAACGCGCCATGCTCTGGCCGCACGCGATGACCACGCTGACCACCCACGACACAAAGCGCAGCGAGGACACTCGAGCCCGGATCATCGAGATCACCGAGCGCCACAAGGACTTCGTCGAATTGGCGCAGCAGGTCAGTGCGCTCGTGCCCGCACCCGATGAAGCGACCGCGCACTTTCTGCTCCAGAACGTCATCGGTGTGTGGCCTGTGGACGGCGGCACCACCGACGCAGTCCGGGATCGTCTCCAGGACTACGCAATCAAAGCGGTCCGTGAAGCGGGTGTGCACACATCCTGGTTCGACAATGACACGCACTTTGAAAAAGCAGTCACGGACTGGGTTGACGCGCTCATTGAAGGCCCCGCGTCCCCCATGATCGACGACTTCGTCCGGGAGATTCACCGTGGCGCTGTGCAGGTATCCCTCGGCCGCAAGATGCTGCAGCTCATCGGCCCAGGTATCCCGGACACCTACCAGGGCCAAGAGTTCGTGGATCTTTCCCTCGTCGACCCAGACAACCGCCGTTTCGTCGACTACGTCAACCGTGCCCAGGCTCTCGACCAATTCAAGGAATCAGCGCTGTCCGGCCGGATCCACGGTGAACTCATCCAAGCTCGGGACACTGCATCCGCTGACGGCCACCCGGGTCTTTACCCGCACCTAGAGGAGATTGCAGACCGCGCGAAGCAAGCCGTGGTGCACGAGGGTGTGTATCTGCGCCGCCAGCACCCAGACGTGTTTCTGTCGGGCGAGTACCAGGCGGTCTTCGCCGTGGGCGATGCTGCCAGCCATCTCATCGGCATGGCGCGTGGCGTTTCCGGGCTAGATGTGGTCGCGCTAGCTACCCGCCGGCCGCTGCTTTTGGAAGATCGCGGCGGGTGGGGCGAGACGACCGTGACGTTGCCAGAGGGCCGGTGGACCGACCGTCTCACCGGAAAGACGTTCGAAGGAACGGTTGCGGTACGCGAGGTTCTCGATGTTTTGCCCACTGCCCTGCTCGTCGCCGATCACGTCGAGGTTTAAGCAGCTCCGTTCAACTTGAACTAGAAAGTCATCTCCGCCCCTGCAGCCGGTCAATCTCCCTGCGCTCTTTTTTGGTCGGTCGCCCGGCACCGCGGTCGCGCTTGGGCATGGAGTAGAAGTACTCCTTCGGCGGAGGGGGTGGCGAGTGGTCGATGTAGCACTGGCGGGCAATGGGAGCGCCAACCCGTTTGCGCAGTGTCTGCACCACTTCATACTCCAAGTCGCGGTAGTCTTTCCAGGCTTTGACCCGGTCGCCGGGGACGACCTGGGTGGACGGCTTCACTGCCGCTCCATTGAGCTTGACGTGCCCGGCGCGAACCGCGTTCGCCGCCTCAGAGCGCGTCTTGTACATGCGCACAGCCCACACCCACACGTCGATGCGTACGGGGCCACCGCCCGGCTCAGCGCCCGTGTTCGAACCCGCCACTAGAAGCGGTCTTGGTGGTTGATGATCTTTTGCACCTTGCTGTAGTTGTACAACCCGCCGGCCACAGCAACGACCATGCCGAGGGACATCCAGAACCAGAAGGAAGAAAAGAGCACGCCCAGCGCCACGCCGCCGAGGATGCCTCCACCGACGCATGCCACGCCGTTGCGGGAGTAACGGCGTACAGCCTGTTTACGAGCTTCAATGGGGTTGTTCGGGCGGGGCTGTAGAGTCATGGCCTCAAGTTTAGCGGTGCCGTTCCACCCACATCGTGCCCGCCTCGCGTGCCGCGGCGGAACCTTGGGTCACCGCGGCGAGCAGTGCGTCGAATTCCTCCCTTCCGCCCGGGTTGATCGCAAAAGTGTAGCGCGCACGGGCATCGTAGGAGACGTCGACGACATCGACTCCGTGTCTTCGAAGCTCAGCTTCAATCCGCCCGGCATCGGTGTGCGGAAGGTCGACGTCGACCAATTCGCGCAGAGACTTCTCAGCGCGAGGCACCGCTTCCAAGGCCTGGGAGACAGATTCGGAGTAGGCGTGCACAAGTCCGCCCGCGCCGAGCTTGATGCCGCCGAAATAACGGGTCACCACAGCCACCGCCGATTCCAGCCCCGACCCACGCAGCGCGTCGAGCATCGGCTTGCCGGCAGTTCCCGCCGGTTCCCCGTCGTCGCTGGAGCGCTCGACCGGCACCGCGCCGTCGACATGCACGATGAACGCCGAGCAATGGTGCCGTGCGTCGGGGAATTCGTGCCGGGCTCGCGCCACGACGTCCCGCGCTTCCTGCTCGGTTTCAGCGCGCGCGATCCATGTGATGAATCGGGAGCGCTTGATTTCAATCTCGTTGACCGTCGGCTCGCCTTCAGCTGGCAATGAATACGTTGTCACCATCGCCGGACCATTTTACTTAGGGTTAGAGGCATGAAGTTCGAGGTATGGGCCCCTTACGCGCACGACGTGAAAGTCGTCGTCGACGACACCGAGCACCAGATGCGGCGCGACGAGGAGCGTAGAGCATGGTGGATTAGCGACGTGGACAAGGTCGCAGGTCAGAAGTACGGTTTTTCGCTTTTCGACGGCGCGTCCTGGTCCCCTCCCCTCCCCGATCCTCGTTCCACCCGACAACCCGATGGGGTACACGGTCTGTCTCAGGTCACGGACCCGGAGTTCGCGTGGACTGACCAGCACTGGACCAACTACGAACTCAAGGGCCAGGTCATCTACGAGCTCCACGTTGGGACGTTCACGGAAGAGGGAACGTTCGATGCTGTCGCGGACAAGCTGGACTATCTCGTGGACCTAGGTGTGACCACGATCGAGCTGATGCCCGTCCAGCCCTTCGGCGGCGAGCGCAACTGGGGATACGACGGCGTCGACTGGTTCGCCGTACAGGAGAGCTACGGTGGCCCGGAAGGTTTGAAGCGCCTCGTCGATGCCGCTCACCACAAGGGTGTCGGGGTGTATCTGGATGTGGTGTTCAACCACTTCGGCCCCGACGGCAACTACAACGGCCAGTTCGGGCCCTACACCACCGCGGGCACCACGGGTTGGGGCGATGTGGTGAATTTCTCCGGCGCGAACTCGGACGAGGTCCGGGCCTACGTGCTCGACGCTGTGCGCCGCTGGCTCACGGAGTTCCACATCGACGGTCTGCGCCTCGACGCGGTGCATTCTTACGACGACCGCGCGGCGTATTCGATCATGGAGCAAATCAACATGCTCGCCGACGAGGTGGAGGCAGAGTTAGGGCCTAACCCGATCATCATTGCGGAGAGCGACCTGAACGATCCGCGCATCATTGCCGACTATTCGGTCGGCGGGTACGGTCTCGACGCGCAATGGCTTGACGACGTCCACCATGCCCTCCACACGGTTGTCACAGGCGAGAACACTGCATACTACGAAGATTTCGGGACAGTGGAGATTCTCGCGGACACGCTGCGCCACGGGTACAGGTTCCGGAACGACTATTCCAATTACCGCGGCCGCACCCACGGCCGCGCGCTGGACCTGGCCGCGATACCGCCGTGGAAACTGATCACCTACACCACCACCCATGACCAGGTGGGCAACCGTGCACAAGGCGACCGCCCGTCGCAAAACCTCACACTCGCGCAGCACGCCTTGAAAGCCGCGGTGATTTTCTTCAGTCCGTTCACCCCCATGATCTTCATGGGCGAGGAATCCTTCGCCCAGACGCCCTTCCCGTTCTTCGTCTCGCACACCGACGACGAGCTGATGAGGCTAACGCGCGAGGGTCGCGCCCACGAGTTCGCGCGCTACGGCTGGGATTTCAATGAGGTGCCCGACCCTGCGGATCCCGCGACGTTCGAGTCGGCGAAGCTGGTCTGGGATTTCGGCTCTGATGCGGCGACCATGCAGGAGACGTACAAGACCTTGCTCACTTTGCGCCGGGATCTGGATCTGGCGCGCGAAGATCTGCGCGAGTTGCAGGTCGATCACTCTGATGAATGGTTGACCATGGGGTACGACGATGTCTTCCTCGCCGCGAATTTCTCTGACCGCCCCGCTACGGTGCCGGCCGGCGGCGAACTCGTTTACTCCTTCAGTTCCCCCACCGTCACCCCGACGGAGACCCAGCTGGAGCCATGGGGATTCGCCATCATCAGAAAGTGATTCACCGCGCCGAGCAACGCTGCCGGCAGACGCACTCAGCTGGCTAACCGGTGACGATGAACTCGTATTCCGGTGTGCCCGGCATGAGACGGCGGCAATCGAAGGAGGCCTCCTCCATGCGCTCGAGCAGTGGTTCCAAATCCGATGCCCGCGCGAGCTCAATGCCGACGAGCGCCGCACCAGTTTCTCGGTTGTTCTTCTTCAGGTATTCGAATAGGGCGATGTCGTCGTCGGGACCAAGCACGTCATTGAGGAAACGGCGCAACTGCCCCGGTTCCTGAGCGAAATTCACGAGGAAGTAGTGCTTGAGACCGCGGTGCACCAGCGAGCGCTCCATGATCTCCGCGTAGCGAAGAACGTCATTGTTGCCGCCGGAGATGACGCACACCACAGTGCTGCCCGGAGCCAAGTTCACTTCCCCGAGCGCAGCGACCGACAGCGCACCGGCAGGTTCGGCGATAATGCCTTCGTTTTGGTAGAGCGCGAGCATGCTCGTGCACACTGCTCCTTCGTCTGTGGCGACAACGTGCAGGCGTCCCAGATTCTCGTCGATAATGCGGTAATTCACGTCACCGATACGCTTGACTGCCGCACCGTCCACGAAAGGATCGACCGTTTCCAAGGTGACAGGCTCCCCTGCATCGAGCGCCGCCTGGAGGGAACGACCGCCGGCCGGTTCCACGCCCACCACGGCGGTCCGCGGGGACATGTCCGCCAAGTAGGCGGTAATGCCGGCGATGAGGCCGCCCCCTCCGACAGGCACCACGATAGAGTCGAGCGATTTACCCAATCCCGAAAGCTGGGACACGATCTCCGCGCCAACGGTGCCCTGCCCGATCACCGTGTTGCGTGCGTTGAACGGTTCGACGATTGTGGCACCACGGGCCTCTGCGTCCGCTCGGGCGGCCTCAGCAGCCTCGTCGAAAGTGTCGCCGACGAGGACGAGTTCCACTTTGTTGCCCCCGTGCACCTTGATCCGGTCGCGCTTCTGCTTCGGGGTGCGCTTGGGCACGAAGATCTTGCCGTCGATCCCCATGGAGCGGCACGCGTACGCGACCCCCTGCGCGTGGTTGCCGGCAGACGCAGCCACAACGCCGGCAGCTTTCTCTTCCTCGGACAGGTTGCTGATGTTGTAGTACGCGCCGCGGATCTTGTACGAGCGAACATCCTGAAGGTCCTCGCGCTTGAGGTACACCTCCACACCATAGGCCTGGGACAAGCGCGGGCAGTATTGCAGCGGTGTCGGCGCAATGATGCTGGAGATACTCGCCTGAGCCCCTTGAATATCTGCTGCATGAACGGGAGAAAAGTCAGGCGAAAGTGTCATACCTCGCAATCATAGACTCACTGACTGCGGCACCGATATTCACCGAACCTTCGCTCCTGGGAGCCCATCCCGGTTGAAAGAATCGCCCCGGTAAATTCTCCTAACCCAGCACGCCGGCACCCATGGCGGCCTTCAGGTCGCCCATGAGACTGCCGGAGCGCTCAACCCGGAGGTGGTCGCCCAGCACCATCAACTGGGACTGCTCGCCGTTCACCAGGTTCAGGTACACGTCGGAATCGCCCGGGTTATTCACCAGTACCTGCTTGAGCTTTCGGATATTGTCCACCGTGCACTGTTCCGTGCGCAGCGTGAGACGCAGCGGGAGACCCGCGCCGTTGCCGGGGCCGAGTTCCGGCACTTTCACATCATCGCCAAACAAGCTCATGCGTTCATCGCGAATAGATACGTGGGCTTTGACCAAAATGATGTTGTCTTCCACGATCTGGGGAGCGACCAGCGCGTAGACCTTGTTGAACAGGAGGACCTCGACTTGTGCACCGTTGTGGTCCTCAAGGGTGACAATCGCCCACGGCGAGCCATCCTTTTTGGAGTAGCGCCTGTCCACACTCGAGATGATTCCGCCGATGGTGACTTCGTCGCCATGCCGCATCTCACCGCCGAGAATCTTCGGCATCGGCGTGTCCGTCTGGGCTTCGAGAGCTTCCTCGAATCCATCCAACGGGTGACCGGAAACGTACAGACCCAGCATCTCGCGCTCGAGAGCGAGCTTGTGCTTCTTCTCCCACTCGTCGTCGGGGACGTCAATGCTGAACGCGCTTCCCGCATTGTCCTCGCCCTCGCCTCCGCCGAACGCGGAGAAGAGATCGAATTGGCCCTTGTCAGCAGCTTTCTTGGTGGTCAGAACCGAATCGACCGCGCTATCGGACACCAGGAGCAAGCCCTTTCGCGGGTGGCCGAGGGAATCGAACGCGCCGCCCTTGATCAGCGATTCAGTAATTCGCTTGTTGCACGGCAGCAGGTCGATCTTGTCTAGGTAATCCGAGAAGCTCGTGAAAGCGCCCTTGGTGCGGCGGGTCTCCATGATGGACTCCACCACCTCCACACCGACATTGCGAATGGCGGCCAAACCATAGCGGATGTCTTCGTCCACAGCCAGGAAGTTCTCCTCCGACTCGTTGATGTCCGGAGGCAGAACTGAGATGCCCAAGTGACGGCAGTCAGCGAGGTAGATGGCCGACTTGTCCTTCTTGTCGCCGACTGAAGTGAGAAGCGCGGCCATGTACTCCGACGCGTAGTTCGCCTTCAAATAGGCGGTCCAATAAGACACCAGCGCGTACCCGGCGGCGTGCGATTTGTTGAACGCGTAGGAGGCGAACGGCTCGATCGTTCCCCACAGCGCGTCGACAGCCGATTTTGTGTAACCGTTGTCGAACATGCCCTGCGAGAACTTCTCGTACTGCTGGGCGAGCACCTCAGGTTTCTTCTTACCCATCGCTTTGCGGAAGCCGTCTGCCTCACCAGCCGTGTAGTTGGCCACCTTCTGGGAGATCCTCATGATCTGCTCCTGGTAGACGATGAGGCCGTACGTCTCATCCAGGATTTCCCTCAGCGGCTCCTCCAGTTCCGGGTGGATCGGCGTGATCGGCTTGCGGCCATTCTTGCGGTCCGCGTAGTCCCAGTGGGCGTTGACACCCATCGGGCCCGGTCGATAGAGGGCCAGCGACGCGACGATATCGTTGAAGCCGGTCGGCTTCATGCGCTTCAGCAACTCCTGCATGCCGCCGGAGTCGAGCTGGAAGACACCGAGGGTGTCGCCGCGGGACAACAGCTCATACACGGCCGGATCGTCGGTATCCAAGCCTTCCAGATCAAGTGTCTCGCCGCGGTTCTTTTTGATGTTCTCGATCGCGTCGCCGATGACAGTGAGGTTGCGCAGACCCAGGAAGTCCATTTTCAACAGGCCGATGGCCTCGCACGCCGGGTAGTCCCAACCAGTGATGAGCGCACCGTCGGCGGGCCGCTTCCACATCGGGATGTGGTCCATGAGCGGCACAGATGCCATGATCACCGCGCAGGCGTGCACGCCAGCTTGACGGACCACGCCCTCCAGACCGCGGGCAGTCTCGTAAATCTTGGCCACGTCGGGGTCGGTCTCGATCATCGAGCGAACCTCGGCGGCCTCGGAGTACCGCGCGTGGTCCGGATCTGTGATGCCCGACAGCGGGATGTCCTTCGCCATGATCGCCGGCGGCAAGGCGGCGTTGATCCGGTCCGCCATCTGGAAACCGGGCTGGCCGAAATTGACCTTGGCCGAGTCCTTGATGGCTTGCTTCGTCTTCACCGTACCGAAGGTGATCACCTGGGCGATCTTGTCCTCACCCCAGTTCTCCGCCGCGTAGGTGAGCATCTCACCGCGGCGGCGATCGTCGAAGTCGATATCGATATCGGGTGCGGAGGGGCGCTCAGGGTTGAGGAACCTCTCGAAGAGGAGACCGTGTTCCATCGGGTCGATATTCGTGATCGTCAGCGCGTAGGCGACGAGCGAACCCGCGGCCGAACCACGGCCGGGGCCGACGCGGATACCCACGGAACGGGCGTGCTTGATCAACTCGGCGACGATGAGGAAGTAGGACGGGTAGCCCTTCATGTCGATGACGTCGATCTCGTAGTCCGCGCGCTTCAGGTACTCCTCCGGCACGTCCTTGCCTTCGAAGCGGTCTTCCAGTCCGCGGTGCACTTCCTTGCGCAACCACGTCGTCGGGGTCTCCCCCTCCGGCACCGTGGCAATAGGCATGCGGTCGTGCGGGTGTTCCTCCCACAGTTCGCCGTAGTCGCCGACACGTTCGGCGATCCAGAGCGTGTTGTCGCAACCGTCCGGAACCATGTCATCCCAGGTCGCGCGCATCTGTTCTGCGGATTTGATGTAGAAGTCCGTGGCGTCGAACTTGAAGCGGTCCGGATCCAACAGGGTCTTTCCGGTCTGGACGCAGAGCATCGCCTCATGCGCCGGAGCCTGGGATTCAAGCACGTAGTGGCAGTCGTTGGTCACCAGCGGCGGAAGGTCAAGTGCCTGGCCGATCCGCAGCAAATCCTCGCGCACCCGGCGCTCGATGTGCAGCCCGTGGTCCATCAGCTCCAGGAAGTAGTTGTCCTTGCCGTAGATGTCCTGCCACATCGCGGCTGCTTCCAGCGCTTGGTCGTACTGGCCCAGGCGCAGGCGGGTCTGCACATCGCCGGACGGGCAGCCGGTGGTGGCGATAATGCCGTCAGCGTGCTCGGCGACGAGTTCCGCGTCCATGCGCGGCCATTTACCCAGCTGTCCTTCGTAGGACGCCAGGGACGACAAACGGAAAAGGTTGTGGAGGCCGGTGGCGTTCTCCGCCAGCATGGTCTGGTGCAGGTAGGCACCGGACGCGGAGACGTCGTCGCCCTTCTGGTCCGGCGTGCCCCACAGGACACGCTTTTTGTTGAAGCGGGACTCGGGCGCCATGTACGCCTCAATGCCGATGATCGGTTTCACTCCTGCGTCCACCATGCGGCGGTAGAACGCGTTGGAGCCGAACATGTTGCCGTGATCGGTCATGCCCACAGCCGGCATGCCTTGGCGCACCACTTCCTCGGCCAGAAGGTCCACCTTGGCCATCCCGTCGAGCATGGAGAACTCGGTGTGGTTGTGCAGGTGGACGAACGAGGAGTTTTTGGCCATGGCGGACAGTTTACTCGTAGCGCAAAGCGTCGATCGGCTGCATCTTGGCGGCCCTGTTCGCCGGGTACGCGCCGAAGAAAACGCCGATCGCCATGGAGAAGAGCAGCGAGAACAGCACTGCACTCAGCGGTGGCCACGCGATAGGGCCGTATTCCCCGCCGCCGACCATGCCGATGAAGCCGCTGCTGATAGTGCCGATAATGCCGCCCAGCACCACACCGATAATGCCGCCCAAAAGGCAGACCATGACAGCTTCGACGATGAATTGGGTGCGGATGTCACGGCGTGTTGCGCCGAGCGCCTTACGCACGCCGATTTCGCGGGTGCGCTCGGTGACGGTAATGAGCATGACGTTCATGACACCAATTCCACCGACGAGCAAGGAGATGCCGGCAATGGAAGCGATCACGGCGCTGATCGCGCCGAAGACCTTGGTGAAGGAGGCGAGCTCCGCCTGCATATCGAGGACTTCAGCCTGCGCGGTCTCACTCTTGGAGTACCAGCGGTCCACGTAGTTCTGCAGCTCGTCGCGGAACGCGGTCGAGTCCTCGTCGCCCTTGGCCTGCACGAGGAATCCGTCTGTGCCCTCGATCGGCTCCGAGATGCGGTCGATGGAGCTCAACGGGACGAAGGCTTGACCGGTGGCAGTCTCTTGGCCGAAGTTGCTGGCGTCCTTCTCTTTTGCCTCGGCCACACCGATGATAGTGTACACGCCGGTGGATTCGACGTTCAGGTCGATGCGCTTGCCCAGGGCGGCGGAGCTATCGCCGTCAAAGAAGGCGTCGACAAGCTCTTGCGAAACCACCGCGACCGGGCGCTGGCTGTCGATGTCCTGCTGCTCGATGGCGCGGCCGAATGCTACCTCGACATTGCGCACGTCCATGGAATCGCCCAAAACGGGCGCGATGTCGACAGCGGCATCCTTGTCCTCGTACGTCGCATCGCCGCCGTAGGTGTCCTGAATGTCCACGCCGACGATGCGGTCGCCGAAGTGCTGCTTCAGCTCGTCCAGCTGATCGAGGGTGACTTGGTCGGACTCGTCCGTGATGGGAGGGTTGAACCCGCCCGCGTTCTCGTCGCTGCCCTCCTCCTCATCCGGCTTTTCCGTGATGAACACAGCGTACTTCGACGCACCGATGTCCTCGAGACCGCTCGTCACACTGTTTTGCAAGCCGCGACCGAGAGTCATGATGATCACCACGGCCATGATTCCGATGATGATGCCCAAAAGTGTGAGGATCGAACGCATCTTGTTCGTCCGCAGGCTGCCTAACGCTAGATTGACTGATTCACGAAATTCCATGGTTTAGGCTGCACCTCCCGCACGCACATCGATGACGCGGCCGTCCTTCATCTCGACGATCCGGCTCGTTTCTTGAGCCAGATCCGGGTTGTGGGTGATGAACACGATGGCCTTGCCGTACTCCTGGTTGAGACGGTGAAACAGGTCCATGACCATGCGCCCGGTCTCGGAGTCGAGAGCACCCGTCGGTTCGTCGGCAAGCAGCAGATCCGGGTCGTTGGCGAGGCTGCGCGCGATGGCCACGCGCTGCTTCTGCCCGCCGGACAGCTCGTTCGGCGCGTGCGTGAGACGGTCGCCCATGCCCACGATGTCCAGCAAGTCAGCCGCGCGCTCTTCGCGCTCGCGCTTGCCGACGCCCGCGTACATCATCGGCATAGCCACGTTTTGCAGCGCGTTGATGCGGCCGACGAGATTGAAGTTCTGGAAAATGAAGCCGATGTTTTGCGAACGGTACGCGGCGAGCTCGTTATCCACTTTCTGGAAGACGTCCTCGCCGTTGAACGCGTACCCGCCGTGGGTTGGCTTATCCAGCATCCCGATCAGGTTCATCAGGGTGGACTTTCCGCAACCGGACGGCCCGACAATGGACACGAACTCTCCGTGCTCGGTGTCGAAGTCGATGCCGTGCAGAACCGTCAGCTCAGTGTCTTTGCCTTCGTTGTAAGTTTTGACGATCCCGCGCATGAAGATCAGCTTGTCGGGATCGATTTTGACCATGGCCGGCTGTTCGCCGCCGTTGATGGCAGTGCTCACAGGGCTACTCTCCCCTTACTTATCCGACTCATTCGAAGCGCCGGACTTCTCAGCTTTATCGTCCTTACCGGCCTTGTCGTCCTTCGAAGCCTTCTCGGTCTTCTCGTCCTTGTTGCCCTTACCGGAGGGGTCGAAGTTTTCGTCGGAGATCGAGATGGTCTCCCCCACCCGGTCCCGGAAATCATCCGGCCACGCGATGACAACGTCGCCCTCTTTGAGTTCGCCGCTGGTGACAGCGATATCGGTGTCGTTCTTCACACCGGTTGTCACCGTGCGTTCTTCGATCGTGCCCTCGGTGGCGTCCTTATTCTCGCGGCTCAGGACAAGCACCTTGTTCTCGTCGTACACAGCATCACGCGGAATGCTCAGGTGGCCGCGGTCTTCCTCGGTGATGATTTCCACGCGGGCGGAACCGCCCAAGCGCAGGCCCTTGGTGTCGCCGGTGGCCTCAATCTCCACCGGGAAGATCACGCCGGTGTCCTTCTTGCTGTTGCCTTGTCCGCCGCCCTGCATGGCGCGTGCAGCCGCGGCCGCACCCATACCCGCACCCTCGTCCGCACCATCCGCCATTGGGGCGATGCGGCGCACCTTGCCCTCAAACTTCTTATCGCCTGTGATCGGGGTCGTGAAAGTGACTCGGTTGCCTTCCTTCACGTCAGCAACATCGGTCTCACGCACCGATGCCTTGATCAGGTAGCGCGAAGTGTCGGAGATAGTCATCAGCGCGCCACCCGCAGGCGAACCTTCTTCAGCCTCAATCTTGGTCACAACCCCGTTGATCGGAGACGTGATTTCTCGCTCCTGCATCTGGTACTCGAGCATGCTGGTGTCTGCCCCGCCGCCCTGAGCCATTGCTTCCTGTTGAGCCAGTGCCTGCTGCTGAGCCATTTCCTCTTGCTGGGCGAGGGCCTGCTGCTGCGCCATTGCTTCTTGTTGCGCCATGGCATCAGCAGCGCCCGTCGGCATTCCGACGCCAACGTCACCGGCCATCTCAGCCTGCTGCTGGAAGGCTTGCTGCGCTTCCTGCGCACCTTGGGCACGGCCCTGTGCGTGCGCCTCGTTCAACGCTTGCTCAATCTGCTCGCGCGACGGGCCCTGCGGGGCGGGAGCGGGCGCGGGCGCAGGCTGCGGGGCAGGAGCCTTACCCGGGAGAATTCGCTTGAGGCAATCCTCGATTGTGCTGCTGGCGTCCGCCACGACCTTCTTCAGGTCGCTGGCGGCGGTCATGTGCACCGGTTCACCTGTCAGCCCTTGGCTCATCAATTGCTGGTTTGCCTGGCGCTGCACATCGAGTTCCCGCTCAATCGACGAGGTGTCCATGGTGACCAGCAGCTGCCCCTGCTTCACCTTGTCCCCGACACCAACGTGCACTTTTTCCACTGGCACGGTCAGTGTCGTCGAGATACCGGCCTGGCGGATGGGGGCAACCGTACCGTCGACGATGATGCTGTTGACCACGTCTTCCTTGGCCACCACATCGTATTCACCCGCATTGAGGGAATTGCCGTTGTCGCTGCCACCGTCACCCCCGATACCGCACGCCGTTGCAAAGAACAGGGTCGAAGCTACAGCGAGCGATGCCCCGGTTTTACGGATAGCTGACACGTCTCATCTCCTCATTCAGGACCGAAAAATAACCGTCCATGACCTTACACCGTTCCCATGACCTTACACCGTTCATAGGCCGGGCCGATAGGGCGACTATCGGGGTAAGACCTCGACCTGACGCACGCCGAATGCTCCCCAGACAGCATCCGGCGGAAGCGTCTCGGCGGCGGCTATCAGCGGGTCCTGCGCAACCACGCGCAGGACATCCCCAGTGTCGCGCACAACCGCACCGGCGATCCGGTCACCTGCCGCGAAGCGGAATTGTTCTGATCGGTCGCGGCTTGCTTTAGGCTCACCTACCGGCTGTGCAGCGGAACCGTCAGGAATGACAGCACTGACACGGTTGATAGAACCCAGCGCCTCGGATGCTTGCGCAGAACTGAGAACGCCGGTGAATGTCAGCAGAGCGTAGACCGGCACCTCTGCTGGGGCGGCCGCAAGAGAGTCAGTGGCGCGGGCAGCGTAGTCGTTGAAGTCCTCCCCGGTCTCCTGCCCCAGTTGATCGCCACGCGGAACGGGCTCGAATGCTGTAGCGGCGCCGAGCCACGAGATACCAGCGGCGAGAACACCCGTGAGAACGGCCACGGCAATGATCACCACCCCGGCAGTGACTTCGCGTCGGCTCATCCGCGCAACGTGTCCACGGCCTGCTGCAAGTCCTCCGGGTACGGGGAAGAGACTTCCATCCACTTTCCGGTTCCCGGGTGGGTGAAGCCGAGAGTTGTGGCGTGCAGCCACTGGCGCTTCAACCCCAGGCGCTTGGTCAGGTTCGGGTCTGAACCGTACATCGGATCACCGACGCACGGATGGCCGACCGAGGACATGTGCACACGGATCTGGTGGGTGCGGCCGGTTTCCAAGTGCACCTCGAGCAGGCTCGCCTCCCGGAATGCCTCAACCACCTCGTAGTGGGTGACGGAATGGCGTCCGTCCTGGGTCACCGCGAATTTCCAGCCGGAGGACGGGTGGCGGCCGATCGGCGCATCGATTGTGCCCACGATCGGGTCGGGCAGCCCCTGCACCACCGCGTTATAGGTCTTTTCCACTGTGCGCTCCTTGAATGCGCGCTTGAGCACTGAATAACCCGGGATGGAATTAGCCACCACCATGACACCGGAAGTGCCGACGTCGAGACGCTGGACAATGCCCTTACGCTCCGGCGGGCCGGCGTCCGGCAGCTGGAAGCCCATGGCCACCAAACCGCCGACTACGGTGGGACCTTCCCAGCCGAGAGTCGGGTGGGCAGCCACTCCGACCGGCTTGTCCACGACGATGACATCCTCGTCGTCGTACAGGATGTCCAAGCCCTCCACCGGTTCCTCTGTGGGCATGGGCACCGTCTTGGGCTCGGGCAGCGTCACCTCGAGGGTCTGCCCCGGTGTGAGGCGGGTGGATTTGGGGGCGACGGTGCCGTCGATAAGCACCTCGAGCTCAGCTGCGACAGACCGCGAGATACCAAAGACCTTGGCCACAGCGGCATCGACGCGCATGCCGTCGAGCCCCTCTGGAACTGTGATCGACCTGTATCCGCTGATCATTGCTTGCCCTCGTCCGGTACGGCAGTTCCGTCGTCGATGTTGGAAAACAGAGCAATGACGAACACGGCCACGCCGATATTGATGGCCACATCCGCCAGGTTGAACACCGCGAAATCACCCACGGAAATGTAATCCACCACGTGACCGAACCAGAAGCCCGGCGGGCGGAAGAGCCGGTCGATGAGGTTACCCAGCGCGCCGCCGGCGATGAGCGCAAGGCCGACAGCCTCCCAGCGGTGGCTGATACGGGGCGCGGCAATGAGCGTGCCCACAACGAACGCCATCTGGATGGCGGTGATCAACCACGTGAGGTTCTGCCCCATGGAAAACGCCGCACCCGAATTGAACACCAGCAGCCAGCGGAACCAGTCGCCGAACACCGGCACAGCTTCGCCTGGATTGAGCGTGGACACCATGATCTGCTTGACCACTTGGTCCACGATCCCCACGGCCACCATCACTCCTACGATCAATGCCACGTAGGGGCGGCGGGCAGGGCGACCGGGACCCGCAGGCTCGCCGTGTCCGCCGGACCCGTGAGATCCGTGAGAGATAGTGGTGCTCATCGTGGCCTTACTGTAGTCGGTCCGGCGTGCGGTAGGTTCAATGTGTGAGCTTTAGGCATTTCCCAGCGTTTTATGCACCACCGGCACCCCGAAAATCTCGGGCAGCTTCGGCCCGGACCGCCCTCGCCGTCGCATGCGCGGCGAGTCTCGCTGGAACACTCGCCGCATGCTCCCAGCAGGATTCGGACCCGCTGGAAGGAATTCCGGCTTTCGATGTCGACCCGGGCCAGGTAACACTGGTCGAAGACGGCGAGGGCGAGAAGTCAGTCCTGACCTACGCCACTGACGGTGCGCAGCAGAACACTGGCGTCGAGGTAGCTACCGGGGTGTTCCAGGGTGCCGTCGCTTCAGACAAGGTCAATCCGGAAGCGCCGGAGGCCAGCGACGTGGACGAGCAGACACTGCAGCTAGAGGCCACCAGCACCGGCGAGACCACCGATGTGATTGCAGAGGGATTCCGCATGCGCTGGACGGCGGATCCGTCCGGCCAGATCAGCGACGTGAAACTTCTCCCCGCCGAGGAGAGCAGCGACGAGGACCGCGAACGGCTCGAACGCGCGCTGCTACAGATTCTGTCCACGATGCCTGTCTTCCCGCGCGAAGCCGTGGGCGAAGGCGCGTCGTGGACAGCGTCGGCGCGCACGACGGGCCAGACATCCATGCGCCGCACGACCACGTACACCGTGACCAAGATCGAGGGATCGACGGTCACCCTGAACCTCGATATCGCGGAGGAGCCGACGGAGAAAGAGCTCGACCTCGGCACCGCCCCAGGCGCAGCTCGCGAGAAGCTCACTGCGGAGAGCGCACGCACGTCCTCCCAGGCGGAGATCACTGTCGACCTCGCCCAGCCCATCCCGGTGAGCGGCCAGAATTCCGCGACAACGCGCGTGGTGTACTCCGGCCCCAACCAAGACTTCAAGGTGGTCCAGGACGTGACCACCGCGACGAGATACGGAAAATAACGCACCATGCCTGCCCCGCTGCACATCGGACTCGACGGAATCTCCTTCACCTACCCCGACGGGCACCGCGTGCTCACGGACATCTCGTTCGCCGTCCCATCCGGTTCCGTCACCGGCCTGATCGGCGAGAACGGTGCGGGCAAGTCCACGCTGCTGGGCGTCATTTCCGGGGACCTCACGCCGACGTCCGGAACCCTTGTCACCCCGCCCGTCAACGGCTTCATCGCCCAGGAGACGTCGCTGCCGTTCACCGAGCCGGCACGCATGCTTATCGACGGCGCCGTGGACGAGCTCCGCGGCGTCGAGCGCGCCATCGCCGATCTCTCCGGCCGGATGGCTGAGGACCCGGAGAATTCCCGCCTGGCCGATGACTTCGACCTCGCCCTGGCCCGCGCAGAGAATTCAGGGGTGTGGGAGCTCGACGCACGCATCGCCACCGTTCTCGCCGGCCTCGGCCTTGCCAATGTGGATCTGTCCACTCCGCTTGGCGAAATGTCCGGCGGGCAGCGCCGCCGCTTTGCTCTGGCCACTCTCCTGCTCCGCCCGGTGGACGCGATGGTGCTGGATGAGCCGACGAACCACCTCGACGACGAAGCCGTGGACTTCCTCGTCGGTGAACTCGAGTCCTTCAGTGGGCCTGTGCTGGCCGCCTCCCACGACCGCTATTTCCTCGACGCGGTGTGCGACGGTCTCATAGACCTCGACCCGGGCCTGGGTGCGGAAGGTGGTATGGGCGAAGAGACACGCCAGGGTGCCCGTTTCACCGGCTCCTTCAGCGATTACCTCCGCGCCCGCGAGCAGCGCCGGCAGCGCTGGGCCTCCGACTACGCCGCCCAAGAGCACGAGCGCGAGCGGCTGGAGAAAGCCGCCGAGCAATCCGCGGACGAGATTTTCCACTCGCAGGAAAACAAGACGGAGACTCGTGCCGCTGCGAAGTTCTACGCCGACCGCGCCGCGAAGACGGTGGGCAACCGCCGCCGCGCGGCGGAGAACCGGCTGGAGGCTCTCGAACGCAACCAGATCCCCGCTCCACCGAAACCGCTGCGGTTCGTGGGCATCCCCGAGCACACCGCCACCTCGCTGGGGGTGCCCGCCGTGATCGCCCGCGACCTCGCGGTCCCGGACCGGCTGGCGCCACTGAACCTCAAGGTCCAGCCCGGCGAGCAGCTGCTGGTGGAGGGCCCGAACGGCTCCGGCAAGTCGACGTTGTTGAAGATCATCGACGGGGAGCTCACCGACTATTCAGGCGAGATCATCATGCCGGAAGAAATGACTGTTGCGCGTTTGGAGCAGGATGATTCCTGGACCGATCTTTCGGTCACTGGCGCGGAACTCGTGACCGGCATTGTGGACATGGGGTTGATGACTCCGGAACAGGCCGCGAAACCACTAGCGGACTTGTCTTTGGGCCAGCGCCGCCGCGTGTCTCTGGGCATGATTCTGTCGTCCCCACCCGACCTGCTGCTTCTGGATGAGCCCACCAACCACCTCTCCCTCGCCCTCGCGGAGGAGCTCGAGGCTGCTCTGGTGGATTTCCCCGGCACCGTGATTATGACTAGCCACGACCGGTGGATTCGCCGCCGGTGGCGCCAGCGCATCGCCCAGAAAGACGGACGCGCCACACTACTCACCCTGTCCACATTGTGGACTGATGAGGTGTGGCGCGAAGAAGACTAAGGAGTCTTACAGAGCCGATGCCTGAGCACCACCCTGTGCCGGTGCCTGAGCACCCTGACCGCCTGCTGGAGCAGCCCCCTGGCCGCCCTGCGCCGGAGCTTCAGCGCCCGGGACCGGGGTGGCCGCGCCGCCCTGCGCCGGAGCCTGAGCGCCCTGGCCCGGAGCCTGTGCGTCAGCTCCGCTCGGGGCGTTGCACATTGCCGGGACCTGGTCCGGAGTCACGGTGTTGGTGATCAGCGTGCAGGCCCAGGACTGGGACAGCTTCCACGTGTTGTCCTCGAAAATGAACGAGACGTTCTCGGCCACAGACGGACCCTGGTTCGGCTGCGTGAAGTTCACGGCGGCGAGAACCTCGTTCGGGGTATAACCAGGCAGGATCGGCTCGACAACCTGGAAGTCGGCACCGGACTCCTGCTTGGCCTGCGTCATCACGTCGAAAAGCTCGCGTGCGTTCTCGCCGCCCTGAACCGTCTTCACACGCTCTTCCATCGGCAGCTGCGAGTTCGTGGCGCGCGCCAGGACTTCGTTGAGTTGTGCAGCGGTCGGCTTCTCGGCGACCGGCGCAGCCTGCTCGGAAGCGGTGCTCGTTTCGGTTGCCGTCTTCGTCTCAGTCTCGGTCTCGTCGTTCGAGCACGCCGCGAGCGACACCGCGGCGCCGAACGCAGCCGCGAGGGCCGCGAATTTCCGTGCTGTGGTCGGTGCGTTCATATATCTCTCCTTGATTTCCGCTAACTGGCTCAACGTTACCGGGTTGCTAGTGCTGTACCAATCGGCACGCCTAATCTGATGATCATGAACGCTTCAGAAATCGCTCTGGTGGCCACCGGCGGAACGATCGCGTGCGAGGCCGATGCGACCGGCGCGCTGGTTCCCCGCCGCACCGCCGCGGAACTCATTGAATCCGCGGGGGTGGACGTTCCCTGCCGCCCGGTTGACGTGCGCGCCGTGGATTCGTCGTCGATGACCCTGGCGGATGTTGATGCCTTGATCGCCGTGGTGCACGAGCAGCTTGCGGACCCGTCCGTCGCGGGTGTCGTGGTCACCCACGGAACCGACTCTCTAGCGGAGACGGCGTTCGCCCTCGACCTCTTCCATTCCGATCCCCGGCCGGTCGTGGTCACGGGTGCGCAGCGCGCCGCCGATGCGGAAGAGCCCGATGGGCCCGGTAACGTGCGCGCGGCGATGGAGCACATCGTCTCCGGCGGCGATTTGAGCAAGGGTGTCGTCGTCGCGTTCGGCGGGCAGATTCACCCGGCGCGGGGTCTGGTCAAAGCCGACACGCACGCCCTCGACGCGTTCCGCCCCACGGTGGGCAACGGCGCGGTCGCCCCCGTCCGCCCTGACCCGATCGCCCCCGTGGCTCTGGCCGGTGCCACTATCCCGGTCGTGGCTGCATGGGCGGGCGCGGACGGTTCCATCGTCGACGCTGTCGCCGCCTTGAAGCCCGACGGCATTGTCGTCGAAGGATTGGGCTCCGGCAACGTGTCGGACGAGATGGGCCAGGCGCTCCACCGCGCGATCGATGCTGGGATCCCCGTGGTAATCACCACCGTCGTTCCGGGCGGAAAAGTCGAATTCGCTTACGGCGGTGCCGGCGGCGGCGCCACCTTGGGCAGCCGCGGCGCCATCCCCGGCGGGTGGCTGCGCGCGGGACAAGCGCGCATCGCTCTGGCCGCCGCTGTCTCTGCCGGCGTGGACCCGCGGACACTTATCGGCGGCTAAGACGCCACACCACTGCGCAAGCGAGGACCACAGCGCTGCCGAGAATCAACCACAGGCTGACCGGCATCTGTCCGCCGTTTTCCTCCGCCATCATCTCAGCGGAATCCGCAACGGCATCAGATTCGGAGCCTGCACTGTCACCCGCGACAGTCTTTTCAATCCACTCCGCCTGGTCCGCCACCGGGGAGACTGCCACCTTCGGGTTGCTCAGCAGGTCTTCTTCGGAGGGGTTGTCCGGATCGTCGAAAAGACCCGCGGACATCACGGCCGACACCTTTCCGTAGGCGAAAATCGGGCCGCCGGAATCGCCGCCCTGGATACGCGCGCCGTTCTTGAGGGAGACGACGGCGGCCGAAGGGGCGCCGAAAAGCGCTGGGGCGTCAGCCCCTGCGGAGGTGTCCGCGTCGCCCGTGGCTACGGGGAGTTTCTCGACTCCGCCGGTGCCCTCCGAGGACCAGCCGTAGACGGTCACCTCTCCATTCTTCAGGTCTTCATGGGAGATCTCCGCGTAGTGGTCGAGCTGCATATCGTCGACGGTGTGCACCAAGCCAATGTCGCCGCGCGGGGCTTTCTCCCAGCGGTCCACCTTGTGCATGCGCTGATACTCGCCCTGGCCGGTGCGGACGGTACCGCCGGGTTTGTTGAACATCTCCATGCAGTGGCGCGCCGTGACCACCCAGTGCGGGGCGATCGCTGTGCCGGTGCAGCTGCCGTCATCGGGTTCGAGATCCTCCATGCGCAGGGAGACGACAGTATCGGCTTCCGGGTTCGAGCCAGCCATGTCGCTACTGTCCAGCGCAAACGCGGGAGCCGGCGCGACCAGCAAGGCTGCCAGTGCGATTGCGGGGATCCGAGTGAGTTTCATGATTCTCCTTCTTTCAGGGGTCTACGAGGTTGTAGTGGGAGTCTTTGTTGCAGCCGCTGCCGCGGCCGCCTCCGTGGTCCGGTCGATGCACCAGCGCACGGCAGCTTCCATCGGGCCGCGACGGAACACAGCCGACCAGGCGACTGCGAACACCGCCGACAACACGACGCTGACGGGGAAGTTCAGCCACTGCGCGGTGAGGATGTGCAGGCAGTAGATGGTCAGCGACATTGATCCGAGGGGCTGGAGCACGTACGAGCGCGGGATGAGGCTGCATAGCCCCAACACCGCGAGCGACATCCCGACGGAGCCCGCGATGTCCAGCACGCCACCGGTGTGCCCGTTGGGTTCCAGCCATGCGAACGGGACGACGTAATTCATGCGCACCACCACGATCACCGCGGCGACGACCGCACCGGCAATGGCTGCGGACGCGGTGGCGGCATGGGTGCGCAGCACCGCTTCTTCCGCCACCATTCCGGCCACCATCAGCGCCGCCCACATGACCAGCGGGTACGGCGGGCCGAACAGGGACCACGGTTTGAGCCCGTACTGGTAGATCAGCCCGGAGGCGGCCGTCAACACCATGAACAGAGCGAGCTTCGCCCGCACGTCCCAGTGCGTGATCCATCCGAGCGCGATCATGGACATGCCAATAGGGAGCAGGACGACACTGATGTCGCCGGCGAACGGCACGAGCGCCCTGTGGAGCACGATCAGCAGCACGCCGCGCACGGTGAACTGGAGCGGCCCGGCAGTGCGGCTCATGAGCATCATGGACACCCCGGCTAGCACCGCGAACAGCGCCGCGGGAAACCCGTACAGCAACTGCCCCGCCACGCCGAGGGTGTTCGCGCCCGTCGTGGTCAGGTGCGCGGCCATCATCGCAATGAGCGCGACAGCCCGGCACACGTCGATTCCTACAATCCGTTTTGGCATGCTCCGCACGCTATTCAGGGCGATGTTGCGAGGGCGTTAAGATCAGCAACCATGACCGCGCGCGTACTCATCGTCGAAGACGAGAAGTTCCTCGCCGACGCGATTTCCACCGCGTTGAGCAGGGAGGACTTTCGCACGCACGCGCTTTACGACGGCACGTCCGCCCTGTCCCACCTCACCTCCCACGCCGGCAATGTGGACGTGGTGGTGCTCGACCGCGACCTGCCCGGCGTGCACGGCGACGAGATCTGCGCCCGGATCGTGGCCGACTACCCGCACATCCGGGTGCTCATGCTCACCGCCGCCGGAACCCTTGACGACCGTTTGAGCGGCTTCGAACTCGGCGCCGACGATTACCTGCCTAAGCCTTTCGAGCTCCCCGAGCTCATCGCCCGCGTCTCGGCTCTGGCACGCCGTTCCTCACCGCAGCGCAATTCGGTTCTCGTCTGCGGCGACGTGCGCGTAGACGTCAACCGCAAACGCGTCATGCGCGGCGAGACCGAAATCCGCCTCTCCCCGAAAGAATTCGCTGTCCTACAGGTTCTGTTGGAGGCCGGCGGCGCCGTGATCTCCGCCGAGGAACTCCTGGAGGAGGCGTGGGACGCCAACGCCGATCCCTTCACCAATTCGCCCCGCGTGACCATCTCGTATTTGCGCCGAAAGTTGGGTGAGCCGTGGATCATCCACACCCGCCCTGGCGAGGGATATTTCGCGGCTGACCCAGCGGAGTTGAGCTCGTGAAAGCCGCGATGAGTCTCCGCGCGCGGATCACGCTGCTGTTCGTGCTCACCGTCGCCGGGGTCGGTGGCATTCTCATTGCGGTGATGTACGCCTACCTCAAACTCACCCCCGTGCCGTTTGAGGCGGTGTTCCCCGACGAAGCGGCGATCAGCGGCGCCGTTCCCGTCACGGACGACATCCTCCGCGTGGTGCTCACGGTCTCTTTGACCACGCTGGCTGTCCTCACCGTGCTCGCCGGCGCGATCGGCTGGTTCGTCGCCGGATGGGTGCTCACTCCCCTCTCCGGCATCGCGCAGTCCGCCCGTGATGTCACCGCCGGCGACTTGAGCCAGCGCACCGGGTACACCGGCGCCGCCGACGAGGTCGGGGATTTGGCCAACGCCCTCGACACCATGCTGGACTCCCTGGCAGCATCAATTGCCAGCCAGCAGCGGTTCTCCGCCAACGCCTCGCACGAACTGAAGACACCGATCGCCACCATCCAGACGGTCGCCGATGTGGCGCTCGCGCCGAACGCCACCTCCGCCGAGATGAGCGAAGCCCTCTCCCAGATCCGGACGGTGAACAGCCGCAGCGCCGAAACAGTCGCCGCTCTGCTCGACCTCGCACGCGCCCAGACACCGGCGATGTCCTCCTTCGACATAACTTCGGTCTGCCCCGGCGTGCACCCCACACCGGTCATGGTCACCGGCGATCCGGTGCTCATCCGACAGGCCGTAGACAATCTCGTCCGCAACGCGGAGATTCACGGTGCGGACGGCTCGACCCAGGTGAAGCTGCTCGAGGGCGACGGCGCGGTCACCGTCGAGGTCTCTAACGACGGTCCGATCATGTCGGCGGAACAGCTCAACGAACTCAAAGAGCCCTTCGCCCGCGGCGCCGCTCGCGTCACGGGTCCGGGACATGGGCTGGGCCTCGCTCTTGTGGACGCCATCGCCTCCTCCCACCACGGCCAGCTCCACTTGGAACCGAAGCCCGGCGGAGGGGTCATCGCGCGCCTCAGTCTCCCTCGCTCTCCTCTCCCACAGGCGTCTCTACCTCCAACGGGGCCGCAGCCGCGGTAGACGGTTCCCAGTCCTCCCACGCCAGCGATGCAACGGGGTCAGCGGGCTGCAGCTCGGGATCGTCGGCACGCAAATTCTTTACGGGGCCCGGCCCGCTTGCGCGGGTCTCAAACCGGACGGTGACGAACCCGTGGCCGGCACCTTGAATCCAGCCGTGGCCGAACTCAGTGTGGTGGACGTCCTGCGTGGCTGTCCACGCCCGAGTCCCTGCAGGAATGACGGGAAGCACCTCCCCCTCCTGCGGCTCGGGCAGGTTCGCGCGGTCCAACTCCGGGAACAGCACCTCCTGCATGACTGTTTCAAGTCCGGAGAACCCCACGCCGACGAGGCGGATCGGCCCCAATTCGTCTGGGTAGCGGGCAATCCGGAACGCCGCGGCCGTGAGCGTGTCCAAGTCATCGGTGGCGTACGTCAACGTGCTGGAGCGCGACTCGATGTGGAAATCAGCCATCTTGAGTTTGACGGTGACGGTGCGGGCACCTCGGCCGTCGATAAGCAGGCGTTTGTGCGCTCCCTCCGCTGCGCGCTTGATGGCGGCTTCCACCTCTCCTTTTGTGGTGAGGTCGCGCGGATACGTGTGTTCGGCGGAAATCTGCTTCGATTCCGCTCGGGGCGCGACCTCGCGTTCGTCGATGCCGCGAGCGAGCGTCCACAGCTGTTTGGCCACCACCCCGCCGAGCGCGACCTCCACCTCGCGCTCGCTCATGGCCGCGAAATCGCCGATGGTCTCCACACCGATGCCCGTGAGCTTCGCGGCCGTGACGGGACCGACTCCCCACAGCTCGCCCACGGGCAGCGGGTGGAGAATCTCCGTCTGTTTGTCCCGCGGAATGATGAACGTGCCGTCTGGCTTAGCCAGGCCGGAACCGATCTTCGCGTACTGCTTGCCGGTGCCCGCGCCGATGGAGCTGGGCAACCCGGTCTCCTGGCGAATCTCCTCGCGCAGTTCGTTCGCCCATGACTCCACGTCCTCGGGCGATGCCCCCGCCAACTCCCGCGGCTCGAGAAAAGCCTCGTCGATGGAGAGCTGCTCCACAACGTCCACGCGGCGGCTAATGATCTCGAACACCCGGCGCGATGCCGTGGTGTACACCGGCCGCCGCGGTGAGACCAGCACTGCTTTCGGCCCGACGAGCTGAACCGCGCGGTAGGTCGGCATCGCCGAGTGCGCGCCGTATGTCCGCGCCTCGTAGCTGGCGCCGGCGACCACTCCGCGGCCTGTCACCCCGGCGACGAGCACCGGGCGCCCCTTCAACGTGGGACGGGTCAGCTGCTCGCAGGACGCGTAGAACGCGTCCATGTCGATGTGCAGCACCCAGCGAGTCATAGCCACTCCAGCGTAGGCCGATGCCGCGACTGAACCCAGCTAAGGGCCGCGCCTTGGTCTCCTCGAACCCAATGCGCCCGTAGCAATCGGTGCTACGCTCAAGGCATGACGGACATCGTTAGCCAAAGGGAGTTGCGCAACGAAAGTGCCCGAATCATGCGTGAGCTGGATGCGGGGCGGAGTTTCGTTGTGACACGTAACGCTCAGCCCATCGGAGAACTTCGACCATTGCGCCGCTCCCGTTTTGCCCGCAAGCAGGATGTCCTTGATGCTTTCCGGGGAGCGCCGAAAATCGATTCTCAACAATTCCGGATCGACGTAGACGCGTACCTCAACCAGGGGGTTGAGGTACGCGTATGACCGGGGATTACTGGACACGTCCGTAGTCCTGGATCTGGGCGAAATCGATCCTGATGTGTTGCCCGACGAATTCGCTATCTCCAGCATCACCTTGGCCGAGCTTGCCGCTGGTCCCTCAGCCACCTCCGACAATATGGAGCGGGCAAGAAGAACATCGCAACTCCAACGCATCGAGTCTTTGTTTGAGTGCATTCCCTTCGATGCACGAGCCGCCCGAGCGTACGGATTGATTTATGCCTCGATCGTCGAATCCGGGCGTTCACCGCGACGCCGTCTTGCTGACCTGTTGATTGCTAGTTGTGCGCTTGCAGAAGACCTACGGCTATTTACTCGAAACCCAGAGGACTTCAAAGGAATCGAAGACCTCGTACGGATTGTGGCTGTGTAGAAACACCCCGCTGCCCTGCCTCATCCACAAAACTATCCCAGGATGCCTGTTCACAAGGTGGCTGTAGCGGCCGGAAATTTCGTGACCTTGTGAATAGGAACCCTGGGATAGGTGTCTAGCTAGGGCAGGTGGGGCTAGCCGTTCTTGGCCACCTCAGCGGTGACGCCGTCAAGGACCTGGTGGCCGTTGGCGTCGGCTTCGGCGTCGGTGGTGACGGTGAACGACGTGGCCAGGGTCTCGGCGGCGATGTGGTCGGCGTGACGGTTCGCCCACTCCTCCTTGTCCTCCGGGACATGGAGGGTGACGCTGATGCGGTCGGTGACTTCGAAGCCCTCATTCTTGCGGGCATCCTGCAGGCCGCGGATCACGTCGGCTGCCCAACCCTCCGCCTCGAGCTCCTCGGTCAGGGTGGTGTCCAGCACGACGAGGCCATCCATGCCCTCCACACGGGCGGTGGAATCCGGATCAGCGGCGACAAGGCGCTCGGTGTACAGGTCCGGGGTGAGCACCAGGTCGCCGTCGACCACGACGTTCTCACCGTCGTGCACGTAGTTGCCGGCCTTGACGTTCTTGATCGCGCGCTGGACGTCCTTGCCCAGCTTCGGCCCGGCGACCTTGGCATTGACGACGACCTCGAAGGTGCCAGCGGAGTCTACGTCGCTGGTCAGTTCCACGTTCTTCACGTTGACCTCGTCGCGGATGACCGACTCGAATGGTGCGAGCGTGTCAGCCTCAGGCAGTGCGACCTTGAGCGCCGGCAGCGGCAGACGGTTGCGCAGCTTCTTCGCCTTACGCAACGAGGATGCCGCCGAACACACGGCGCGGGTGGCGTCCATGGCGGCGACGAGCTCGTCGTCGGCCGGGAACTCTGCGGCCTTCGGGTAGTCAGCCAGGTGCACCGAACGGCCGCCGGTGAGACCGCGCCACATGACCTCGCTGATGAATGGCAGAAGCGGAGCCACGGTACGAGCGAGCACCTCCAACACCGTGTAAAGGGTGTTGAACGCCTCCGGGTGCTGCTCCTGGCCCGCCCAGAAACGGTCGCGGGAGCGGCGGACGTACCAGTTGGTCAGGGTGTCGGCGAAGAGACGGACCTCTTCGCACGCGCCGGAGATGTCCGTCGCCTCGAGCGCCGCGCTGGTGCGCTCGACGGTGTCGTGCAATTTAGCCAGGATGTACCGGTCAAGAACGTTGTCGGAGCTGGTGTCCCAGGTGGCCTCGCGGTCCGCGTACAGCTGCAGGAATGAGTAGGCGTTCCAGATAGGCAGGATCGCCTGGCGCACACCGTCGCGGATGCCCTGCTCGGTGACGATCAGGTTACCTCCGCGGAGGATCGGGCTGGACATGAGGAACCAGCGCATGGCGTCGGAGCCGTCACGGTCGAAGACCTCGTTGACATTCGGGTAGTTTCCCTTGGACTTGGACATCTTCTGCCCATCGGAACCCAGAACAATGCCATGGGCGACGACCTGATTGAAGGCGACACGGTCGAACAAAGCGGTTGAAAGCACGTGCTGGACATAGAACCAGCCGCGGGTCTGGCCGGAGTACTCGACAATGAAGTCGGCCGGCTGGCGGGTCTCAAACTCGTCGTTGTTCTCGAACGGGTAGTGGTACTGGGCGAACGGCATCGAGCCGGACTCGAACCAGCAGTCCAGAACGTCCGGAACGCGGCGCATGGTGGACTTGCCGGTCGGGTCGTCCGGGTTGGGGCGGGTCAGCTCATCGATGTACGGGCGGTGCAGCGATTCGGGGCGAACGCCGAAGTCTGCTTCCAGCTCGTCGAGGGAGCCGTAGACATCCACGCGCGGGTACTCCGGGTTGTCGGACACCCACGCCGGCACCGGGGAGCCCCAGTAGCGGGTGCGGGAGATATTCCAGTCGCGCGCGCCTTCGAGCCATTTGCCGAACTGGCCGTCGCGGATGTGACCCGGGATCCACTCGATCTCCTGGTTCAGCTCCACCATCCGGTCACGGACGTCCACGACCTTCACAAACCACGCGGGCAGCGCCATGTAGATAAGCGGCTCACCGGAGCGCCAGGAGTGCGGGTAGGAGTGGACGATGGTCTGGTCGCGGACAACACGGCCCTTTGCGCGCAGGTCGCGGATGATGTCGCGGTTGGCATCGAAGACGAGCTTGCCCTCGTAATCCGGAACGAGGGAGGTGAACTTGCCGTCGGCGTCGACCGGGATGACCAAGTCGATGTCGTACTTCTGGCAGGTGAGCATATCGTCCTCACCGAAAGCAGGAGCCTGGTGGACGACACCGGTGCCGTCCTCGGTGGTGACGTAGTCGGCGAGCAGCACCTGGAAGGAATTCGGCTGGTCGGCGAAGTACTCGAAGAGCGGCTCGTAAGTGATGCCCTCCAGATCCGCACCCCGGTAGGTGGCCAGCACCTCCGGGTTCTCACCCAGCTCCTTGGCGTAGGACGTGATCAGGTCGGTGGCCAAAACTAGCTTGGTGCCGGCGAATTCCGGTACCGAGGTGTCCTCACCCACGCGGACGAGCGAGTACTCCACCTCCGGGCCCACAGCCAGAGCCTGGTTCGACGGAGTGGTCCAGGGGGTGGTGGTCCAGGCGATAAAGGCGGCGTCGACAAGCTCGTCGTGCCCCTTGGTGTCCTTGATGGGGAACGTGACGGTGACCGTCGGGTCCTGGCGCTCCTTGTACGCGTCGTCGAGGCGCGTCTCCTGGTTCGACAACGGCGTGTGCTCGGCCCAGGAGTACGGCAGAACGCGGAAGCCCTGATAGATGAGGCCCTTGTCGTAGAGCTCCTTGAACGCCCACATGACGGACTCCATGTACTCGAGGTCCATCGTCTTGTAGCCGTTCTCGAAATCGACCCAGCGCGCCTGGCGGGTGACGTAGTTCTCCCACTCGTCGGCGTAGTGCATCACCGAGGTGCCGCAGTACTCGTTGAATTTGGCCAGGCCCATGTCCTCGATCTGGGACTTGTCAGTGATGCCCAGCTGCTTCTCCGCCTCGAGCTCCGCCGGCAGGCCGTGGCAGTCCCAGCCGAAGACGCGGGGCACGCGGTACCCGGTCATGGTGCGGAAGCGTGGGACGATGTCCTTCACGTAGCCGGTGAGCAGGTGGCCGTAGTGCGGCAGGCCGTTAGCGAACGGCGGGCCGTCGTTGAAGACGTATTCCTCGCAGCCCTCGCGGTTGTCCAAGCTGGCCTGGAAGGTGCCGTCCTCATTCCAGAAATCCAGGACAATGCGCTCCATGTCGGGGAATTTCGACGATCCCCCGGTCATGTCCACCTTCGGGTAGACGTGCCCGACACCTTGCTGATTGTCTGCCATGTTTCCTCCGCGCACATCGTTGTGCGGGGACGCAGATCGTCTGCGCGGTACCACCCCGCTTGGGATCCACCAGGTGAATCCCCACTTCATTGTGGTGAAGGATTGACGTATCCCTAGGCACGTCCGGTTCTACTGGGCCGCGCGGAGCGCACAGGCTGGAAGCGGCTGTTCTTCCGGAAACGCTCCCCGGTGATGGCCGGATCAACGCGTGTCTGGTTGTGACAAGGCCTAAGTGTAGCCCCAAACAAAAAGACCCGCCCCACAGGGGGCGGATCTCATCGGTTGAGCGCGGTGCTGAAGCGCTTACTTGTTGTTCACGTCGCCGCTCGGAGCGGAAGAGCCACGGGTCTCCAGCTCCTCGAGCTGGGACTCCAGCAGGGTCTTCAGGCGGGTGCGGTACTCGCGTTCGAAGGTGCGGAGCTCAGCGATGCGGGACTCGAGAGCGGTCTGCTGCTGCTTGACCGTGTTCATGATCTCGGTGTGCTTGCGCTCTGCATCAGCCTTCAGCTTGGCTGCCTGCTCCTCCGCCTGGCGGATCTGGGCCTCGGCGCGGGAGTTGGCGTCGTTGGTGGTCTCTTCGGCCTTGCGCTCTGCTTCACCGACGAGCTGGTTAGCGCGCTGCTCGGCGGCCTGGGTGGTCTCGGCGGCCTTCTTCTCCGCGTCGGACACCTGCGTGGTGGCCTTGGAACGTGCCTCTTCGGTCACGCGCTGGGACTCTTCCGCCGCCTCGCGGGTGAGACGGTCCGCGGTCTCCTGCGCCAGCTCCAGAACACGTGCGGCCTGGACGTGTGCGTCACCGGTCGACTGCGGCTGCTGCTGGGCGACCGGGCGGGAAATGCCCTGAGCCTGCGCCTGGGATGCCTCGTTCTTGAGTGCCTCTGCCTGCTTGCGTGCCTGGGCGGCTTCTTCGCGGGCGGAGCGGATCTCGGCGTCCGCAGCCTCAGCGCGGGAACGGGCAGCCTTTGCCTCGTTCTCAGCATCGCTCAAGCGAGCCTCGTATTCCTTGCGTAGCTTCGTCTCGATGTCCTGGCGGATAGCCCGCTCGTCCACCTGGTTGGCAGGCTGGCCCGCCGGTGCCGCTGCAGCCGGTGCACTCGCGCCAGAGCCGAGCTCCTCCACGCGGGCACGGAGATCGTCGTTCTCATCCTGCAGCTGGGCGAGAGTGTCTTCAACGAGGTCGAGGAACTGGTCGACCTCGTCTTCGTTGTAGCCACGCTTGCCAATCGGCGGCTTGCTGAAAGCGACATTGTGCACGTCAGCTGGTGTCAGCGGCATTTGCGTTCCCTTCAAGTAATGACGTTTTTTGCCAGCCCCTTAGAGGCCAGTGGCACGGTCTAGGCATAAAGCCTAGCTGACAGTAGTTATACCCTCAACGTTTACCCGAGGGTGAGTTTCAACGGGCCCGTTTTGCCAATCAAAATGCGGGGCCGCCTAGAAAATTCGCCGCAGTTCAAAGTTCTGCACCGCTACAGCATCACGCTTCGGATGACCGTTTGCAGAACAGCGAGAACGAGAAACAACACGATCACGCTGACATCCAGCGCGACCGCGCCAAGAGGCAGCGGTGGGATGAAGCGGCGGAGAAACTTGATCGGCGGATCCGTGACCACAAAGAAGAACTCTCCAACCACCATGAACCAACGTGGCGGGGCGAAGTGCTTCGAAAAAGACTGGATCATCTCGATGATCAGCCTGATGATCACGAAGAGCGTGTACAGACCGACAAGGGAATAGAGAACGGCACCGAGCATATTCACGGGACCCCACCCTACCTAGGCGCGTGCGCCAACTGAATTAACGGAGGTGCGCGGCGCGCTCGAGCTCGCTGACGGTGGTGCGGGCGTTCTCCGGAACGATGGCGAAGACGAGGTGCTCGTCGCCCGTGCGGGAGAGCTTGTGCATCTTGCCGCGCGCGGCGAAGCAGAGGCCTGCGGCGAAGTCGATCAGGCGCATTGCGGTTGGCTTGTCCACGTTGGACAGGTCCATAACCACTGCATCGCCGTCGCGGAACGGTTCGCCGATCTCCTTGGCGTCGTTGTAGTTGCGCGGACGGACGCTGATGATGGCTGCGGAGTAGTCGCGCGCCTCATAGCCGTAGTCGCGGTCGCGGGTGCGCGGCTCAGCCGCGGCGCTGGAACGGGAGTACGCGGTCGAGCCGGCTTCTTCGTAGGCGGGGTCGTCGTAGTACGGGTCGACGGCCGGGTCGTACTGGCCGAGGCCGAAGAATTCCTTGAGGCTGTTCGAGAAGGACATGCGCGTAAGTCTCCTGTTCGCGGGCGGTTTTAGGCAGTCGGTCTAGCGTTGTTCGTCAGCCTACGGGCCGTGTTCCTAACAGCCCGGTTCCGACACGCACGACGGTGGATCCGTGCGCAATTGCTTCCTCGAAATCGCCCGACATTCCCGCCGAGAGACGCAGGTCCCGGCCGAGCTCTTCCGCGTAGGAATCGCGGATGCTTTTCGACGCCGCGAACACCTCCCCCGCATCCACGCCCCGGGGCGGGACGACCATGAAGCCGTCGAAAAGCAGATGCTCCGCTTTTTCGACTGCGGCAACGACGTCTCTCACGAGCTCCCCATCGTCGTGCGGCACTCCACCGCGGGATGCGTCGTCGTCGAAGGAGAGCTGGATCAGGCACGGCAAAGTGTCTGTGGAGCGGTCGCCGCGCTCCAGAGCAAGCGCCATTCCGCGGTTCAGCCCTTCCGCGAGCTTCACCGAGTCGACTGAGTGAACTTCGCTCGCCCAGCGCGCAACGGCATTGGCCTTCTTCGACTGGATCTGACCGATCATGGCGAACGCTACGTTCACACCCGCTTCTGCGAGCTCCTCCGACTTCGCGCGTGCTTCCTGCTCACGGTTCTCGCCGACAAGGCCGACACCCAGCTCAGCGAGAATAGCCACGTCCGAAACGGGGTGAAACTTCGTCACGGGCAGAATGTCCACGCTGCCCGGCTCACGGCCGGCGTGTTCTTCAGCCGAAGCAACGGCAGCACGGAGCTCGTCGAGCTTCTCCGCGATTTCTTTGCGACGTTCCTCTGAAATCTCCATCAATTGCCCTCTCCCGTCAACCACACCACACCTGCTTGACGTCCCGTGGTCTTCTCCCGGCGGTAGGAGAAGAACGACTCGTCGGTCACGGTATCGCGCGGATCAGCGTCGATGTGAGTGACCCCAAGACTGAGCAACTGGCGGACCAGACCTGCACGGATATCCAGTCCAGGTGTGCCCTTCTTGGTGCGCATGCGCGAGCCTGGCAGGTGCGTTTCCACATCGTCGGCCATCTCTTGGGGCACTTCGTAGGACTCTCCCGCCGCTGCCGGACCCAGCAGCGCTTGGATATTAGCGGGTTCAGCCCCCAGCTCGCGCATTGTCTCCACAGTTCGGGAAACAATGCCGTTGCGGGCGCCGAGACGGCCGGCGTGCGCGGCCGCGACGACCCCCGCATTGTGGTCCGCCAGCAGCACTGGTACGCAATCGGCAACGAGCACGCACAGAGCGAGCCGCTTGCTTGTGGTCACGAGCGCGTCAGTCGCCTCGACCGGACCATTCTGCGGGCCGTCGACCACCGTGACCGTGTTGGTGTGAAGCTGCTCCATCCACACGAATCGATCGGGATCAAGACCAGCGACATCTGCGAGGCGCTTCCGGTTAGCCGCGACCGAATCCGGAGCGTCGCCGACATGGTCGCCGAGGTTGAACGAATCGTACGGGGATGCAGAAACCCCGCCCGCACGGCTGGTGAACAGCATGCGGACGGGGCGGCCGGTGGTGTCAATCATGACACCCAAGGCTACTACCGGAGGAAGTCCGGCACATCGAGGTCATCGTCGCCGCCGCGCGGCTCCTCGTAGCGGCGGGACGGGCGGTACTCGCGCTCGCGGTCGTGGTCGCGGTCCTGGTTGGTGAACAGGCCGCCGCGAGAATCGTCGTAGCGGTGGCGCGGCGTGTATTCCTCGTCCTGGGCTTCCTCGCGCCCAGCCGGCTCGAAGAGGGAGCTGGAGGACGGTGCCGGGGTCGGAGTCTCACCGGCGGCTGCAGGCTCAACCTTCACCTGCTGGGGCTCCACCGGCTGGCTGGAGCCTGCGGCGCCGGACTGGTCTGCAGCCTGCTCCTGGCCGGGGGCCTGCGGACGGGCGTTGGCCTTCTCGTCGAAACCGGTGGCGATGATGGTCACGCGGACCTCGTCACCCAGGTTGTCGTCAATAATCGTGCCGAAGATGATGTTGGCGTCTTCGTCGGCCTTCTCTTCGACGATGGAAGCAGCGTTGTTGACTTCCATGAGGCCCAGGTCCGATCCACCGGCGACGGAGATGAGCACGCCCTTCGCACCTTCCATCGTGGTCTCCAGCAGCGGCGAGTTGATGGCCTGTTCTGTGGCGGCCATGACACGGTTCTCGCCGCGGGCGGAGCCCACGCCCATGAGTGCTGAGCCGGCGTCTGCCATGACGGAACGGACGTCCGCGAAGTCGACATTGATCATGCCCGGGATGGTGATCAGGTTGGTGATGCCCTGGACACCGTTGTAGAGCACTTCATCCGCCGCGCGGAAGGCTTCCATCATGGACAGCTCGGCGTCGCCCAGCTGAAGCAGACGGTCGTTCGGGATGACGATGACGGTGTCGCAGACTTCCTTCAACGCGTCGATGCCCTCGAGCGCCTGGCGGGTGCGGCGCTTGCCCTCGAAGGAGAACGGGCGGGTGACCACGCCGATGGTAAGAGCGCCCATCTTCTTGGCGATGCCGGCGACGACCGGCGCCGCGCCCGTACCCGTGCCGCCGCCCTCGCCAGCGGTGACAAAGACCATGTCGGAGCCCTTGAGGGACTCCTCGATCTCCTGCTTGTGGTCCTCTGCGGAGGTGCGGCCGACCTCCGGGTTCGCACCAGCACCGAGACCGCGCGTTGCCTCGCGGCCGATGTCGAGCTTGGTGTCAGCGTCGGTGAACAGGAGCGCCTGGGAGTCCGTGTTGATGGCGACGAACTCGACACCCTTCAGGCCCTCTTCGATCATGCGGTTCACTGCGTTGACACCGCCGCCGCCGACACCGACAACGCGGATCATGGCGAGGTAGTTGCTAGGTGAGGTCATGGGTGTGTGCTCGCCTTTCAGATAACGGGGACGTGTGATTCAAAGACGCCTCCCATCATGACCAACTGCGGCGGCATTTCGGCGAATATTTCCGGCGTGTCGGTACCCTCAACCTCAACTTTAGGGTTCGTGACCTGGGGATTTCAGGAGAGAACAATTACTTCACGGTGACTTGCCGCGGATTGGTCACGTTGAATTCCTGGCCTTCGCGCTGCACGACAGTATCGAGGGCGAGGGCTTTATTCGCGTTGTCCTCGCTCGCTCCCCACACGACAGTCCTGTCATCCTTGAGATTGAGCACGAACTCATATTTCGACTTCGCTTCTATCGACGCCACAGCTCCCCGCCCAGCGTCGCTGAGAGACGCGGCGATGTCGACTGCACCCTTTCGAGCGGCATCGTCCGATCCTGCCGTTCCCGTGAGCTCCACAGCATTCTCGGGCGGGGTATCCACCGCGAATTCTTGGCCCTCGGGGTCAATGAGGTGAGCACCGTCTGAGCTCCCGACGAACGCGACTGCCTTATTTTCCTGCACCTCGACCAGAACGGTTGACGGCCACTTCCTCGATGCCGTCGCAGTCTTCGCCCACGGCAAGGAGACCACGTTAGATGCAGTCTCCCGCATATTCACCCGCGCTAACGGAGTGCCCTCTGCGACACCGGCAGCGGCGACAACCGTCTCCTCATCCAGCTGCTGATTCCCCTCAACCTCGACATTTTTCACCGCGAACAGCGGAGTGAAATAGACCACAGCCCACACGATCGCCAACAGAACCAGGCCAATAGCACCGATCCCGAGAATGCGGCGCCACGGAATGCCGCGACGGCCAGAGTCTTTCTTCCCTGAACGCGTCTGGGCGCGTCTCCGATCACGACGGTTCTTGTTCCGGCTTCCTGGGCGGCCGGCGGACGACACAGCAGTGGACATGACGGCTAGTTCTCTTCCTCGGCCGTAGCCAATGCCTCAAGAATCGGATCAGCCAGCATAGTCACAGTGCCGGCACCCATGGTGATCACCACATCTCCAGGTTGCGTCAATCCCGCAACAGTGGCCGGCGCGCGGGAATAGTCCGGCTGGTAGACAGTTTCGGTCGACTCCGCGATGTGCTCGGTGATGATGCGTGAGTCCACGCCTTCCACAGGGGCTTCACGGGCGCCGAAGATGTCGAGGACCACGGCGGCGTCGGCAAGCGAAAGCGCGTCCGCGAATTCCTTCGAGAATGCTTGCGTGCGCGAGTAGAGGTGCGGTTGGAAGCACACGACAACGCGAGCTCCATTGCCTTCGGATTCGACCTTCCCGCGTGCCGCGGAGAGAACTGCCTCGACCTCGGTCGGGTGATGGGCGTAATCGTCGTAGACCCGCGTACCAGCCTTCGGCCCGGCAGTGATCTCGCCACGAAGTTCGAAGCGGCGGCGCACCCCCGTGAAGCTGCTCAGCCCCTCGGCCAGCTTGCGCGCGTCAGCACCTGCGACAGCGCAGGCCAACAGCGCCGCGGCGGAATTGAGAACCATGTGTCGGCCCGGGACCGCGAGGTGGTAGGCGACCGCCCCGTCGATACCCCCCTGCGCCGCACTGTTCAGCTCCACTGCGACTTCGGTGACGTGGCCTTCGACCACCTCGTCGGTCACAACCGCGCCGGCGGTGATCTCCGGGTGGCGCGCGGCCGCTTCCGCCGTGCCGTAACCGAGCACTGTGATGCCGCGCTCGGCCGCGCGGACGCCGCAGCGCACGGACGCGTCGTCGTCGAGGCACACGACGAGCGTGCCACCAGCCGCGACGCGGTCCGCGAACTCGTCGAAGACCTGGTAATAGCTCTCCTCGCTACCGAAATAATCCAGGTGGTCCGGCTCGATATTCGTGATCACGGCGACCGTCGGCTTGTAGCGCAGCAACGACCCATCCGACTCGTCGGCCTCCGCGACGAAGATGTGCCCGCTGCCGTGGTGGGCATTAGTGCCCGCGCGGTTGAGCTGGCCGCCCACCGCGAACGACGGGTCCTCCCCCGCCGCTTGGAGTGCGACGACGGACATCGATGTCGTCGACGTCTTGCCGTGGGTGCCGGCGAAAAGCACCTGCGTGTAGCCCTCCATGAGCTCGCCCAACAGGTCCGACCGGCGGATGACGGGAATGCCCCGCTCAGCGGCGGACACGAGCTCTGGGTTGTCCTTGGGGATAGCGGCGAAGCTGGTCACCACGACTGTCGGCGGCTCACCCGCGAGGTCGAGGTTCTCGGCGGCGTGGCCCACAGCGATGTTCGCACCCTGGGCGCGCAGGGCCCGCACAGGACGAGAATCCTTCAGATCGGAACCGGTGACCACAGCACCGCGGTCCAGCAGAATGCGGGCGACCCCGGACATGCCCGAGCCGCCGATACCAATCAGGTGGACGCGGGAGAGATCGATGGGAGAAGTCATGATGTCCTTTCGCCGATGATGCGCCGAGCGATTTCCTCCACGGCGTTGCCTGCCCCCGAACCGGCCAGCGCAGAGCGCATGGCCTCAGCTGTGCCGCCGGGCTGGAGAATGCCCGTAACGGCGTCGACAAGGGCGTCGGGGGTCAGCGCGGCATCGTCGATACGCAACGCCGCACCCGCCTCGACGAGGTGCGCGGAGTTCAAGCCCTGCTCGCCGTTGCCGTGGGGCAGCGGAATGTAGATTGCGGGCACGCCGGCCGCGGAATTCTCCGCTACCGTCATCGCGCCAGACCGGCAAATCACTACATCTGCGACCGCGTACGCAGCTTCCATGTCCTCGATGTACGGCACAGCGGTGTAGTGCTCGTGCGGCTCCGGCGCGTCGTTCTTGCGGCCGTAGGCGTGCAGGACCTGGTAGCCGGCGGCGGTGAGGCGACCGACAGCCCCCGCAAGCGCGGTGTTGATGCTTCGGGCCCCCTGGGAACCGCCGGTGACCAGAACGGTCGGACGTTGCGGGTCGAGGTTCCACATTTTGTACCCGCGCTCGGCTTTCACGCCGTCTGCGTCCACTCCCACTCCGGGTCGCACAGGAACACCGAGCACCTCGCCGGGCATGCCGGAGCTGGGCACTGCGTTGAAACCTGTGCCGCCCAGTTTCACGCCGAGCTTGTTGGCCATTCCGGCTAAGGCATTGGTCTCAAGAACGTAGAACGGGATGCGCATGGACTTCGCCGCCAGATAGGCCGACGCTGAGACGTAGCCGCCTGTACCGAAGACTGCGTCCGCCTGCGCCTTCTTCAGTGCTGCGCGGGTCTGGGAGACGGAGCGCACCAGCTTCGCCGGCACGCCGAGCAGCTTTAGAGGCTTCTTGCGTGGGATGGGGACCGGCTGAATTAGCTCGAGCGGAAAGCCACGGGCAGGAACGATCGTCGTTTCCAAGCCCTTCTCGGTGCCCAGAGCAGTGACCTCCGCGCCGTACGTGTCGCGCAGGACCTCGGCCACCGCCAATGCTGGTTCGATGTGGCCGGCAGTGCCGCCGCCGGCCACCACGATGTGTCGTGCTGTCACGGGTGAATCAACCGCCTTTTCTATCCGGCGCGGCGGGTTTCGCTGTTGCTCCGGTGGTTCCGGTGATCCCGGTGCGCGCCTTGGTTATCGTAACGCGTTCGCTGAGCAGAGCGTTCTCCGGTGCGGGAGCCGGGGCGCGCACCGCCGCGGGAATCTGCGCGCCCAGAACGTGCATCGGCGCGCCCCCGTGCGAAAGTCGCCGGCACCGGCTCTTGGCGCCGGTTCTCCGGCACCGGGCTACGCCGCGCGGTGACGGGAACGCCGTAACGGTTCGCTTGTTCTTTCTTCGCGGGGCGTGCCGTACGCTGTCGAGGTTCGGAGGAACTGGGCTCCCGCAAGAAGAAGAGGCGGTCGAACAACGGGCGACCGTAATTCTGCATCGACGACACTGCCCCCGGCTCGTGCCGCGCAACGGAGGCGACCAAGCCCATCGCGCCAAGAGTGATCACGGCGGATGTGCCGCCGGCAGAGATCATGGGAAGCTGGATACCCGTCACCGGCAGGAGGCCAATGACGTAGCCGATGTTGATGAACGCCTGGGAGACGATTCCGGTGGTGATCGAGGCCGCGAGCAGCGCCTGGTACTGGTTAGCGGCAAGGCGTGCGGTCCGCAGACCGAAGAAGAGCAGCATGGTGAACAAAATGATCACCAATGCTCCGCCCCATAGTCCAAGCTCCTCACCGATGACGGCGAAGATGAAGTCGTTCTTCGCTTCCGGCAAGTAGAACCATTTCGCACGGGATTGCCCCAGGCCCACACCGAAGATCGAGCCATCCGCCAGGGAGAGGAAGCCCTGGTAGGACTGGAACGCCACGCCACGGGTGTCTTCGAAATGCCCGAAGAGCGCGTCGAAATAAACATGGAAACGCTGGGAACGGAATCCTCCAGCTGCCATGACACCAGCGAAAAGAAGGGCGCCGAAGGCAGCGACAACCCCGATGAATTTCCAGGAAATGCCCGCGAACACAAGGATGAATGCGACGGCGATGCACAAGGACACAGCCATGCCGAGATCGCCCTGCGCCGCGATGAGAACCACACAAGCGACAGCCACGACAGCGAACGGGACGAAACCGTTGGTCATGTCGAACATACGGCGCGGATCCTTATTAGCCAGGATCGAGGCACCCCACACGCAGATGGCCACCCTGGCCACCTCGGACGGCTGCAGCTGGAAACCTCCGATGTAGATCCAGGACTGAGAGCCGACCTCCGCGCGCCCGGTACCGATACCGGGAATGAGCACCGCGATGAGCAGAACGATCGAAATGCCCATCAGGATCCAGGCGATCTTCCTAATCCTTTCCGGCGGAATCTGCAGCGCGAGCCAGAACATGAACAGGCCCATGGACACGACAATGACCTGCTTGAGGGGCTGCGCCCACACGGAGGAGTCGTTCAAAGCGGACCATGTCATCGAGGAGCTGGTCACCATCACCACGCCGAGACCCGCGAGCACGAGAACGATCGTGCGCACCATCGTGTAATCCAGCAACGGGCGGGAATCCATCCACGCGTTCATGCGTGACAATGCCCGCGCCATGCCGGACGAGTATTGGCCCGCGTTCCGCTGGCGCGGTTGAGCGGGCCGCGACGCTTGTTTCACGTGCGGCGTACGGGGCTGTGGTGGCCGTGGTTGGCGTGGTGCTGATGTGGTCATTGTGTTTCACATTGCCTTACGCGTCGAGGTTTCCGTCGAGGGCGCGCGCGGACGAGGCGAAGATATTTCCCCGCTCAGCCATTCCGGAATACATATCCAGGCTCGCGGCGGCAGGGGCGAGAATCACCGAGTCACCTTGGCGCGCCTGTTGCGCGGCGAATTCAACAGCTGCTCGCATCGCGTCCTCGGGGTCGGTGCTCTCCGTCAGGAAGACGGGAATTCCGGGGGCATGCTTATCGACGGCACGCGCAATCTGTTCCCTGTCCACCCCCAGCAGTGCGACTGCCCGGAAACGGTGAGCGTGCTTTGCAACGAGCTCATCCACTTCAGCGCCTTTGAGCTGACCCCCGGCGACCCATACGACTTTGGATTGGTTGCTCCCGTTTCCGGTCGCAGCACCGCGCAGAGCTGAATCCGCGGCATGGGGGTTGGTGGCTTTCGAATTATCCACCCACGTCACCCCACCGCCGGTGTGCACCACTGCCCCGCGGTGCCCGGACACCTGGTATCCGTGCAGACCGCGGTGAATGTGTTCGGGCGAAGCACCCTGGGTGATGGCGACTGCGGCTGCCGCAAGAGCATCGAGCACTCCCGCTTGACCGGCAGGTTCAATGCCGTCGAGCGGGGTGATCTCCACCGGGGAGGCTGCCCCGTCGGCGCTTTCTCCAATGCGGCTGACAATGGTCCCGCCGATAATTCCGACCTGCCCCGCTTGCGGCTCGTTCAACGTGAATCCGATGATTCCGTCGCGTTCGGACCGGTCCGCATATGCGTGTACCTGGGAATCGTCGATACCCGCGACTGCGACGGAACTGCCGAAGACCTTCGCCTTCGCGCTGGCGTACGCGTCGAAGGACCCATGCCAGTCGATGTGGTCCTCAGCAAGGTTGAGCAGCACCCCGGCGTCCGGGGTGAGAGTATCCGACCAGTGCAGCTGGAAGCTGGAGAGCTCCACCACTAGAACATCGACACGCTCCGGGGCGGTCAGTGCATCCCCGACAGCCACACCGATATTCCCGCACGCGACGGCATGTTTGCCTGTGTAGGCCCCTGCTTCCTGCATGATGGCGGCGAGCATTCCGGTCGTGGTGGTTTTTCCGTTTGTGCCGGTGACCACGAGCCAGTCCCGCGGCGGCCCGAACACGCCGGCGCGGTCGAGGCGGAAGCACAGCTCCACGTCGCCGATCACGTCGCATCCGGCGTCCGCCGCCGCAACGAGCAAGGGCGAGTCGGGCCGCCAGCCCGGGGAGGTGACCACTGTCTGGTAATCACCAATTTTGCGCTCCGCGTCAGCCGTGGACACGCCGCCGAGGTAATGCGGCCCGGCGATCTCCGCGATCTGGGCGAGCTTTTCTCCGTTATCGTCCGCGACGGCGAAAGCAAGCTCTGTCCGGGCTAGAAGTTGCGCCGCACCCAATCCGGAAACGCCGGCCCCGGCAACCAGCACCGGTCCGGACACAGGGAAATCAGTCGTCGTCATGTCAAACTCACCCCGGTGGTGGAGAGCCATTCGGTGTAGAAGATGGCCAGGCCCAGAACGACCGCGATGGCGCAGATGACCCAGAATCGAATGACTACCGTGGTCTCAGCCCATCCACCGTTTTCGAAGTGGTGGTGGAACGGGGCCATGCGGAACACGCGCTTTCCTGTTGTCTTGAATGCGGCCACCTGGATGACGACCGATGCGGCCTCCATGACGAAGAGCGCGCCAATGACCACCATGAGTACTTCGGTGCGGCTAGCAATGGACACACCTGCGACGAGACCGCCGAGCGCCAGCGAGCCGGTGTCGCCCATGAAGATCTTTGCCGGGGCAGCGTTCCACCAGAGGAACCCGATGCACGCGCCCATTCCGGCGGAGCACAGCACCGCCAGATCCAGCGGGTCGCGCACGTCGTAGCAGCCGGCGCCCGGTGCCTGGGCGCAGGAGTTCCGGAACTGCCAGAACGTAATCAGGGTGTACCCGAACATCACCAACGCAGTCGAGCCGCCAGCGAGACCGTCGAGGCCGTCGGTGAGGTTCACCGCGTTCGACCATGCGGCGATCAGGAAGTACACGAAGATAAGGAAGAAGATCGTGCCCAGCACCGCGCCTCCGACGGCGATGTCGAACGTCTCGATGTCCCGAATGAAACTCAAGTGCGTTGAGCCCGGGGTGAGACCTGTGCCGTCCTGGGGGAATTGGAGCAGCAGGAAGCCGAAGATCAGCGCAATGGCGAGCTGCCCGACCAACTTAGCTGTCTTGTTCAGACCGAGGTTGCGGTTGAAAAAGAGCTTCAAGCCGTCGTCGGCGAAGCCGAGCAGACCGAGGCCCATGGTGAGTCCCAGCACGAGTAGACCGGAGGCAGTGAATCCACCATTTCCTGTGGCCATGCCCCAAAAACCGACGACTAGGTAGGCGACGAGAATGCCCAAAAGGATAGCAATGCCGCCCATCGTCGGGGTGCCGCGTTTGCGGATGTGCGATGCGGGTCCGTCCTCACGGATCTCCTGGCCCTTACCAGCCGAGGTGAAATAACGGATGAGCAGCGGTGTGGTGAAGATGGCGACGAGGAAGCTGATCGCCCCCGACATGATGATCTGGGTCATGATTGGCTACCTCGGATCTTCCTGGTTGATGTTGCGCGGGTGTGCATTCCCGTCGGCGAGCAGGGTCTCGGCTACCCGCCAGAGCCCCACGGCATTCGATGCTTTGACGAGTACCACGTCACGGTCCGTCCGGGTGCGCCACTCTTCTTCTCCTGGCGGAGCGGTGCTCACTATCTCACCCACGATGCCGGCGGCTCGCTCGACTCCGTCGGCGGACCGGGTGTCAATGCCGCGCTCCGCCGCCCGCTCGGCGAGAGCGCGAGTCTCCTCGCTCTCCCCCACCACTACCAGATGCGTGATGCGGTACCGAGCAAGCTCATCGCCGAGCGCACGGTGTGCCTCGACCGAATCAGAACCGAGTTCACCCATCTCACCTAAGACTGCGATAGAGCGGACCCCTGGCCGCGCCGCAGCGGTGAAGCCGAGAGCGGCAATACCTGCGCGCATCGAATCCGGATTGGCGTTGTAGGCGTCGTTGATCACCGTCAGGCCGTCAGCGCGTGTGTTCACATCCATACGGTTGACCGAAACGCTGTGCGCGTTGGACAACGCATCGGCGACCGTCGCCGCATCCAATCCCGCTTCAATCCCCACGGCAGCAGCGGCCAGCGCATTCGACACCTGGTGGGCACCGAAGACTTTAAGACCCACCCGCTGCGGGTCCCCCGCAGGGGAATGCATGGTGAAGGTGGCACGTGCAACGTCGTCAAGCTGGATGTCCGTGGCGTAGTACTCCGCCGCGTCCCCTTGCTCTGTCGCGGAGTTGTCCGCGGAGAAACGCACGACGCGTGCCTGAGTGCGCGGCGCCATGCCCGCGACGAGGCCGTCGTCCGCATTGAGGATGGCAACGCCCCCTGCCGGCAAGGCTTCGACGAGCTCGCCCTTCGCCTGGGCGATATTTTCCCGCGAACCGAATTCGCCGAGGTGCGCGCTGCCCACATTGAGCACCACGCCGATGTGCGGCGGGGCGATGCTGGCCAGCTGAGCGATGTGCCCGACATTGCGTGCGGACATCTCCGCTACGAGGAATTCTGTGTTCTCCGTGCAGCGCAACACGGTGTACGGCAGGCCGATCTCGTTGTTGAACGATCCCGGCGGCGCAACGGTCTCCCCGCCGCGACCGAGAACGTACGCGATGAGGTCCTTCGTGGACGTCTTGCCCGCAGATCCAGTCACGCCAGTAATGCGCAGGCCGTGCTTATCGACGAGCGTGCGCGCCACATACGCCGCCAGTTTTGCCATCCCGGCCACCACAGCACGGGCTGTACCGTCTGGATCGCCTGCGGCGAGATCCGAATTATCGCCCTCGATCCGTTCGACGGGTGGAAGAATGACGGCAGGAACTCCGACATCGCGTGCGACGAGAGCCCCCACAGCGCCGCGGGTGATCGCTGACTCCGCAAAATCATGCCCGTCGACGTTGCTTCCCGGCAATGCCACGAAGAGACCGCCTGGGGTGATCTTCCGGCTATCGAACTCCACGTAGCTAGTCACTGTCGCGTCGGGGTCAGCCGACTCGCTGAGCCTGCCCCCTGTGACCCGTGCGATGTCCGCCAGCGTCATCGGAATCATGCCCGGTCCTCCTTACCTGTGCTCTCTCCGCCGAAACCGGCCTCAGCCAACGCCGCGCGCATCTCTTCCCTGTCGTCGAAATGGTGCGTGACATCGCCGATGATCTGGCCCACTTCATGGCCCTTACCCACGACGATAACCGCGTCGCCAGGCTGTGCCCATGCCACCAACTGCCTGATGGCACTGGCACGCGAATCGCTTTCACGGATTTCCACCCCGCTGTTGGTCTCGCGGGCTTCTTCGGCGCCTCTTCGCACGGCCGCGCGAATGTCCGCGGGGTTCTCGTTGCGCGGATTGTCGTCTGTGATGATCACCAAATCTGCCCTCCGCGCGGACTCAGCTCCCATGATGGGACGCTTGGACTGGTCACGGTCCCCACCCGCACCCACAACAATTCCGACACGGCCGTCGACCTGCTCCCGAAGAGTGTCCAACGCCGCGGCGACCGCGGCAGGCTTGTGGGCGTAATCCACGACCGCGACGAATTCCTGTCCGGCATCGACGCGCTCCATGCGCCCCGGTACAGCGGCTGTGCTCAAGCCGCGCAAGAACTCTTCAGCGTCGATGCCAGCCACGTCCGCGATAGCAGTTGCCAAAGCCGCGTTTGCCACGTTGAAAGCGCCCGGCAGCGGTAGGCGTGTTGCGATGGTTGCGCCGTGCAACCGCACGGTGATGTCCTGTGCCCCGCTGTCGGTGGTCCCGTTGAGCGTCGCTTCGCAGTCCAAATCTTCTTGGCCGCGCGTGCCCACGGTGATCACAGTTGTCTCGTTCGCGGCTCCCTCGTCTGCTCTATGCTTGACGCGGCCCACCATCTTCTCGCCCCAGTCATCGTCAACGCAGATCACGCTGGTCGTGGCTGCTACCGGGGACTCACGGTCAAACAGCATCGCTTTGGCGTTGAAGTAGTCCTCCATGGTCGGATGGAAATCTAGGTGATCTTGCGAGAGGTTAGTGAACCCGGCTACGTCAAACCGCGTACCCGTGACACGTCCCAAGACAAGGGCGTGGGAGGAAACCTCCATGACCACGTGCGTGACACCACGCTCAACCATGAGCGCGAAGAGCTCCTGGAGCTTCGGTGCTTCAGGGGTGGTCAGGGATGTCGGGACATCCTCACCCTTGATACGTGTGCCAGTCGTACCGATCAGCCCCACCGCGCATCCCGTAGCGGCGAGCCCCGCTTCAAGCATGTAGGTCGTGGTGGTCTTACCCGATGTGCCCGTCACGCCGATCACGGTGAGCTTTTCCGACGGGTTCCCGTAGATCTCAGAGGAAACGAGGCCCAGCACTGCACGAACATCGTCGACAACGAGGACGGGGCGTTTCTCCCCCGCCGCCGTGAGAATCTCCCAGCCGTCGTTATCCGTTAAAACAGCGGATGCCGTCGATGACGCCGCAAACGTCGCGCCGTGCGCGCGGGTACCGGGCAACGCCGCGAATATCTCACCAGGCCGGACAGCACTGGAGTCGAGACTGATGCCTGACACAATCAGTGATTGGGCAGGGGGATTTTCCATCCTTGCTGCGGCAATGTCCGCCACAGTGTCCAGTGCGACGGCGGCCGCAAGATTCGTGTCCGTGTTGTTCATGACCATTCCTCGCTTTCTCTACTGGGCCTGCAGGACCATGGGCTCACCCGGGTCCGGACTCTGCGGAATGTTTTCACGGTTAATCAACCAGTTGGCGATCTCGGTGAAGACGGGGGCGGAAGACTGTCCACCGCCTCCTCCTTCAAGCGGGCCACGCTCCGGGTCGTCGAGCATGATTGCGACCACGAACCGGGGGTCATCGGCGGGCGCGATGCCGGCGAACGTGATCCAGTAGTCCGAGTTGGAGTACGCACCGGTGTCCGGGTTGACCTGTTGCGCGGTACCCGTCTTGCCCGAAAGCTGGTAGCCGGGAACACTGTTGCCTTGGGCCGTGCCGCTGTTCACCCCGTTAGGATCATCCTGGAACGCAGCGCGGAACATGTTCACCACTGTCTTGGCGGTTTTCTCGCTGACAACGCGTGTGCGACGGGGGTCTTCCTGCGGCAGCTGCTCGCCGGAGGGCTGAGTGACACTCTTGACCACTCGCGGTTCGATCCGTTCGCCACCGTTAGCGAGGGCTTGGTAGACACTAGCCAACTGCAACGTCGTCACCGACATTCCCTGGCCGATCGGCAGGTTGGCAAATGTGCCTCCCGACCACTGCTCGCGTGCTGGGACAAGACCAGATGACTCATTAGGCAGCTCGATCCCGGTGGACTGGCCGATGCCGAAACGATTCAAGTAGTCGTCGAAACGCTCCTCTCCCACCTTTTGTGCGAGCATGAGCGTGCCCACGTTCGAGGACTTACCGAAGATTCCTGCGGTCGTGTACGGTGCGACGTCGTGCTGCCATGCGTCGGCAACATTCACCCCCGCCATCTCGATATTTCCGGGCACCTGGTGCACCTCGTCCGGGGTGGTCAAACCCTCCTCGATCGCAGCGGATGCGGTGATGATCTTGGCCACCGACCCCGGCTCGTACGGGTGCGAAATCGACGGGTTCTCAAAACTGCGTCCAGCCGACAGCTGACGTTCCAAGTCGCCGTTGGGGTCGATCGTGCTGGTATTCGCCATGGCCAGCACTTCACCGCTCTTAGCGTCCAGTACTACCGCCTCTGCGTCCTTCGCCTTGGAGTTGACTTTCGCTTGCTCGAGCAGCTGCTGGACATAGGCTTGCAGATCAAGATCGATAGTGAGTTCCACTCGGGCACCATCTACGACCGGGACAACGTCGCGAAGCGTCCCCGGAATCGCCTGCCCGTTCGCGGACACGTCCTCCGTGGAGCGACCGTCAATACCAGTGAGAATGGAGTCACTAGAAGCTTCGAGGCCGAACTGCCCTTGGCCGTCCATCGACACACGACCGACGATATTTTCCGCGATAGCACCATTCGGGTACTCCCTGATGTCCTGACGGTCGGCTGCCACGCCGTGGAATTTCTCCGCGACCTGTGCCGCCACATCGGGGTCGACGTTCCGGACGAGCACCTCGTAGTCAGAGTCTGCGTGGAGTTTTTCCAGAATGTCCTTCGAGTTCACCTTCGGGGTAGGAAGTTTGTCCTTCTCCCCCTTATCGCCATCCTTATTCTTTTCTTTATTTTCGCCCTTATCGGATTCTTCGACGTCGTCGGCCTTGATCATCGTCGGAATCTCGTTGGCCATCTGGCGCAGCATGTCTTCGACGCGTGCCTCCTGCTGTGCCTCTGCCTCAGCCCGGGTAGCGCCTTCTTCGTACATCTCGTTGCGTGCGAGCTCGCCAAGTTCCCGCCGCAGCGTCACTGGGGACACGGTCAACGAACGCGCCTTCATCGTGTACGCCAGGAAATTGCCCTCCCTGTCGACGATGGCACCCCTCCGTGCTGGGTCCACAAATTCGCGTTCACGTTGTTCGGCCGCCACAGTCTGCAACTGCGGGCCCCATTTCAACTGAACCCACGCCAGTCGCCCCACGAGCACAAGAGCGACAACGAGGAATACTGCTGTGAGGATGCGCATGCGGCGGGCAGTGATGACTTTTTGCGCAGACATACCCTGCGGCTGCGCCTGCCGCTTCCGCGGATCCATCCTGCTCACGTCGCAGTCTCACCTACTCCTCTTGTGCCGTAGCGCCCAACGATTGCCTTCATCTTGCCCCGATCACCGGGCGGGGTTGTGACCGCCACACGCCAACCGGGGCCTTAAATGACGGTCTTAAAAGCCACCGGGCAGCGCCGGGAGCGCACCAGCCGGTGCAGCCGGCACATCAGCTGGGGCATCCGCGGCGGGAGCAATCGGTGCCGCCGGAGCAACGGGAGCGGCGTCACGGTTGTCAAGCTCCTGACCCGCCGGCGCTGAGGGAGCGGCCTGCTCTCCCATGGCCGGTAACGACGGAGCAGCACCTCGACCTGCCCGCAGGGTGTTCTGCGGCAGAGCGGAAAGGTTGTCTGCGATGTCGCGGGTGGCTTTCTGGTCGCTGGTGGCGTGATCAGTACGGATCGTTTCTTGGTTCACATCCACAACACGCACCGTTTTAGACGCGTCAGACTCACGCGTCTCGTGGGCTTTGCCCTCGGCATCGACATTGATGATGCCGGGTTGAACCGGGATGACCATTCCAGCTGCGTCGGCCTTTGCCGCGACTTCAGCCGCGGCCCGGCTGTCCTCGACATTCCGGTTGAGAGTCTCAATCTCGTTGTTAAGCGCGCGCTCTTGGCTCTGAAGTTGCTGGATTGTGAATGTCTGCTGGGTAGACAGCGCCGACAAGAGCATTGCCCCGAATATGCCGAGGACGAGTAGAGGTAGCGCCAATAGCGACATCTTGGAGAACTTCCGCTTCGCCTCTGTCGTCGAAACACGGCGGCCGCGGACAGAAACAACCTGCTTGGAGCCCAAGCGACGCGGGCCGCGCGGCACATGCGGTGCAACGCGCGGCTTCAACCCCGAAGGCATGGTAGCTGTGCGCGGTGCATCCGTCGTACGCACTGTGCGTCGCGGGGTGCGTTCAAGCAGCGCGGTCGAGCCGCCGGTAGTGTTCCCGGCTGTGAGGTCTCGGCTTGCTCCCATGGTCCTAGTTCCCTTCGCTTGTGGACGTGTTGTCTTCGAACGTGACGCGTGAGTAGTCATCGGGGTCCTCCGCTAGGATCGCCGCCCAGCTTTTCGACGGCCCGGACCCTCACCGAAGCCGCCCTGCGGTTCACCTCAATCTCCGCTTCCGAGGCTTGTTCAGCGCCTCGGGTGACAAGACGGAACCTCGGTGCCATGTCGGGCAGCTCAGTGGGCAGACCCACCGGGGTCTTCGATTCGGTCATTTCCGCGAAAGCACGCTTGACCAGCTTGTCTTCATGAGACTGGTAGCTCATGAAGACTGCGCGACCCCCGGAACCGAGCGCGTCTGCGACCATCGGGATGACATTTGACAGGGCATCGAGTTCCCGGTTGACCTCCACCCGTAGCGCCTGAAACGTACGTTTCGCCGGATGGCCCCCAGTGCGACGGGTCGCAGCCGGAATGACGCTGTACAAAAGCTCGACGAGACGCCCCGAACGCTCGAATGGTTCCTTCTCCCTTTCGGCGATGACGGCCGACGCGATCTTTCCTGCGAAGCGCTCATCACCATATGTCTTGAGCACGCGAGCCAAGTCTCCGTGGCTGTACGTGTTCAACACGTCCGCCGCTGTCATCCCCGCACTCGGATCCATTCGCATGTCCAGGGGTGCGTCGACCCGGTATGCGAAGCCCCGTTCCTCCTGATCCAACTGCATCGAGGACACACCCAAGTCGAAAAACGCGCCCGCCAACCCGGCGGAGCGGGCGCGCTGGAATACCTCGTGAGTGTTGGCCTCCAGCTCATCGGCGAAGCAGTCGAAGCGTCCCCGGACCGGGACGAACCTGTCGCCGAACCTCTTCAGACGCTGCGTAGCCTGTTCGAGCGCGGAGGCATCGCGGTCGATGCCGATAACAGCAGCGTCCGGGAACTCGGCGAGGAAGTACTCGGTGTGCCCCCCTGCCCCCAACGTACCGTCGACAATCACTGCATCCGGGCCGAATTTCTCCACCGCCGGGCGCAGCAGCTCGCCCATACGGTCGCGCATGACAGGGACATGGCCGTGGTTGACATCGATGCCGAAATCCATGTCGGATTTCCCGGCAGTTTCGTGTACCACCATGTCCACCCCCCTTTGTGTGCGACTGACGTGTTGTGCTGCGGATTAGGTCTGACTGAAACTGTCCCTTGGTACCCACGGGGAACATGTAGAGCCCTGCTCGGGGCGGTCATTCTGATATCGGGGAAGTACACCAGAACGACTCGCGCCCCGAGCAGAGTTCGTACACGCTCTCCGCCCGCTTGCTTAAAGCAGGCCCGAGAGAATGTCGTCCTCATCGGCCGCCGAGAAAGCGGCCTCGGTATTTTCTTGGTATTTCGCCCAGGACTCGGCATCCCAGATTTCCAAGAAATCCACTGAACCGATGACTACGCATTCCTTGGACAGGTTCGCGTAATCCCGGTGCGCCGGCGACAACGTGATGCGACCAGAACCGTCGAGCGTCTGCTCATCCGCGCTTGCCGCCAAGTTTCGAATGAATGCGCGCGCCTTCGGGTTCGTGCGGGACACCGCGGCCGCTTTTCGTGCGCGAGCCGCGAATCCCTCACGGGGATAGACCGCCAAAGAGTGGTCCTGCCCCTTGGTCACCATCAGCCCGTCCGCCAGACCCTCACGGAACTTGGCGGGCAGCGTCAGGCGCCCCTTGTCGTCCAGCTTGGGGGTATAGGTGCCAAGAAACATCCGGCGCCCTACCTTCCTTCGCTCGACAACTCCGGCTGTGAACTTTTGTCAGATCCGACCCGGCATCGTCACACCGGCCCTTCACTAGCCCCCACTTTAACCCACTCTCCCCCACACACGCCACATTGGAACACTAAATTCCTTTTGCGTGTCATGAACACACAGTTCAACACCCATCCGTCCGGTGGGGCGCCCACCCAGCCCCTTAAGGGCAATCACGTCCCACTGACACAAGAACACCTCTATTGCACCTTTGGACATCAGGAAAACCTGGAGCGAGACACCTATTGGCCCAAATAATCCGCCTATACATGCTCCCGATTGGCGGCAGTGGGTGAAAGTGGGGCACAAAAGTGGGGCATGGTGGGGCACAAAAAATTCCCCTCACTTCCGTGAAGGGAATAAAGCTGTCTCGGACACGCATCCAAGACAGTGCGTTAGAGGCCCGGCACTACTGCCCCTCGAACCGGCGCCGGAAATTTTCCTCCATCCGGGAGCTCATACCGTCACGTTGCAGCTGCGGACCCGCACTGCGCTGTGGCCGAACCGGAACGTGCTCAGTGGGCGCATTGAGTGCCCACACCCCGCCGATGAACATGACCACGAAGCCAAGAACGCTTAAAGCGATGAACCACAAACTCTCGGCTGCCAAGGCCACGCCAGCGATGAGCAGCACAAGACCGAGGACGATGAGTGCGACCGAACGCATGGTGGGGCGGAATCCAGTACCTGCGGAGCTGCGCGCAGGCACGGAAGACACGGAGGACCCGAACTTCGGGTCATCGGCCATCAGCGACTCCTCGATTTCGCGGAGCAACTTCTGTTCCTGCTCAGATAAAGCCACTTTCACTCCCAGCCTGGTTTGGTCGCTGTCTTCTCTGAACTACAACGTCCATTGAAGACGGTTTGTTCCCCTCATCATACCGCCCTCGAGGCCGAGCAAATAGTCATGAAAAACTAGGCCGCGAACACGCCGTCCGCCTCGCCAGCAGTTTCCGCGTAGAAGGACGCAGCTAGTCCTACGAGACGCTCAACATCCTCCACCCTCGGATGCAACTCAATACCGGAGGCGACCCGACCCCTCATCCGCGAGAACTTAGATAAGTTCTCAGCCCAGTACGCACCCCGCGGTCCAGTGAGCGCCAATTTCTCCCACGCGCTCGTAGGCAGCCGCTTACGTTTCGCCACCGTTGCCGACTGAGAGATCACCGCGCCGGCAGTGCGAAGAGCAGACCGGTATGCGCTCTCCACCGCCAGGTCACCAGCGCCTGCCGCCAATTGACGCTGAGCATCGCCCAAAAGCAGCCGTGCCGAATCCAAGAATTCATCGTGGCGGGACGTGACAGGAGTTGCCCCGTAGACCGAACCGGTTGTTGCTGAAACCACGCTAGACATTTCGGCTTCCTCCTTGACTGCTCATTTACTGCCGTCGATGTCGAACTACTTTGTGGCCCTCACACTAGAAAACAGCCTGGACACACCCTCGCAGCCCTCGAACATGTATTCGATATCAGGTTCGGAAACAGCCTCTGAGCACAGCTACGCGTCACGGAAACTACGAACCTCACCCAATTCGCCGAGCGACATGGTTCGATGGACTCGTGTCCGTCACCATCCGCGAGTTATCCCCACACGAGTTCTCCGCCTTGGCGCCCACATTGGTGGACCTCTACATCAAAGCGATGCACTACCCCGTAACCATCCGCGAACAACGAGTGAATATCTGGCGCCGCGATTCCACCGAGCGGGATTTCACATCTGTCGCCGCATTCGACGGCGACGAGCTCGCAGGGATCGCCTACGGTTTCCGCGGTTCGCCGGGCCGTTGGTGGGACCAGCAGTTGCGGCGGGGCCTCGCAGATAACCACGCCATGACAGAGCACATGCTGGAAGTCGTCGACAACTATTTCGAGCTCGCGGAAATTCATGTATCCCCGCAGCGCCAGGGCAGCGGGATTGGCCGAACATTGATCCACCGTCTGCTCCAACGCGCACCCCAGCGGCACGTCTTGCTGTCCACCCCGGAAGTGCCCCAAGAATCGAATGCTGCGTTCGGGCTGTACCGCTCGCTTGGGTTTGAGGATGTATTGCGCAACTTCCAGTACGCCGGAGATCCCCGCCCCTTCGCGGTACTCGGACGGACCTTACCGCTATGAAAACGCCGACCGGTAGAGTGAGCGGTGTTGATTCACCTCCCGGTTAGAAGGAGCCACCACTTTTGAGCGAGCGCACCTCTTACCTCTCGGCAGCTGACGTTCCGGGCGCAGTGGAAGCCGAGTTGCGGGATTTCCTTGAGGCTAACGCGGCGTCGATAAGCGAAATCGGCGCTCCTGTCGCCGATGCCGTGGAGCATTTGCGCGACTTTGTGCTCGGTGGGGGTAAACGCATTCGCCCGACATACGGCTGGGTGGGCTACACGGCAACAGTGAGGGCGGCCGACCAGACCGAAGATCCCGCCGCGGTACTGCGCGCTGTGAGCTCTCTTGAACTGATCCAAGCCTGTGCACTCATCCACGACGACATCATCGACGCCTCCGACACCCGGCGCGGTAAACCGACCGTGCATCGAGCAATCGCGGCCGAGCATTCCCGGAGCAGGTGGCACGGGAATTCGGACGCATACGGGGAGAACGTCGCCATTCTTCTCGGCGACCTTGCACTCGCGTGGGCCGACGACATGTGGCACTACTCGGGTGTGAGTGAAAAGGCTCTGCAACGCGCTGCCGAACCGTGGCGTGGAATGCGCTCCGAAGTGATCGGTGGGCAGATCCTGGACATCTCGCTGGAAGCGTCGAATAGCGAGAGCGAAGACATGGCCAATGCCGTCAACCGGTACAAAACTGCCGCGTACACGGTCGAGAGGCCGCTTCACCTCGGTGCCGCAATCGCAGGCGCGGACAACGCCACCATCGCTGCGTTACGAGGGTACGGCCACGACATCGGCATCGCGTTCCAGCTCCGTGACGATCTCCTCGGAGTCTTCGGCGATCCGGCTGTCACCGGCAAACCAGCCGGCGACGACCTCCGCGAAGGCAAGAGGACTGTGTTGTACGCGCTCGCGCTCAAGGCGGCGGATGCCTCAGACCCGGCCGCGGCGAAAACACTCCGAGATGGGATTGGTAGTGCCACCAGGAACGATGACATCGCTGAGCTCGCTCGCATCATCGAAAACACTGGTGCGGTGGATATCGTTGAAGAACGCATCGACCAGTTGACACGCATGGGACTGAATCACTTGAGCGGCGCCTCCATCAGCTCGGACGCGGTGGAGACGCTTACAGCTCTGGCCATCAAGGCCACTTCCCGCCGCAAATAGGGGGTTCCGGCACGATGACACGACGACCGTCCCCGACAACCGCCCTGTGGCTCGGCGTGGTCGGTTCCACGTTGCTCGCAGTGGGATCCTTCGGTGCGGGCGCGACCCGCAACCGCGGTGGGATGCTCGACTACCTGGGGATGGAGTTCTTGGCCTACGGCCACGCGCGGGGCCTGCTCAACATTGCGCTCACAGTCGGTCTCCTCCTACTCGTAGCCGGGTGGGTTGCCGCTGGACGCTATGCAGTGGCTGCCCGCCGCGAATCGAGTCTGCGGGACCGGTTGTCGTACACCAAGTCCGCATTGTGGTCTGCGACCGCTCCACTGCTTCTCGCCGCCCCGCTCATGTCCCGGGATGTGTACTCCTACCTCATGCAGGGGGCCATGGTCCGCGACGGATTCGACCCCTACTCCGAAGGTGCCGCCATTAACCCCGGCCCCTACCTCCTCGAGGTCTCACACGACTGGCGCAACACGACAACCCCCTACGGGCCACTTCACCTTTGGATCGGCAACGGTGTGACCAGCTTTGTGGGCGAGAACGTGATGGCCGGAATCATTTGCTACAAGTTCATTTCGCTCGCCGGTTTCGCCGCCGTCGCGTGGGCAGTTCCACGCATTGCCCGTCGTTTGGGCGGCGACCCCGCACTCGCTCTGTGGCTCGGTGTGGCCAATCCGGTAATGCTCATCCACATGGTCGGGGGAATGCACAACGAGTCCGTTATGGTCGGCTTGGTCAGCCTCGGGTTGGTGGCGTGCTTGGAACGTCGCTTTTTACTGGGCACCCTTCTCGTCGGTGTTGCTGTCTCTCTCAAGGCGACAGCGGCAGTGACATTGCCGTTCATCGTGTGGATGGCGGCGCACCACTACGCTCCCTCTGGGAGCCGGCCTGCTCGGCGCCTGGGTTCCTTTCTCGTTTCGGGGCTAACAGTGGTTGCCGTAGCCGTAGCCTCTGTCGCTGCCGTGACCGTGGCATCGGGTACGTCGTGGGGGTGGCTCGCGCAGATCTCGGGCAATTCGAAAGTAGTCAACCCGCTGTCGGGCGCGACACTCGCTGCGGATGCCGTGACACCGTTCCTTCAGCTTTTCGACGAAGAATTTCCCTACAACACCGTTCTCAGCGCGACCCGAACTGTGGGCTCCGTATTGATGCTCGCGGGACTCGTAACCGTTTGGTGGATGTTCAGGCAAACAGACCGCCGCAATGTGGCGGGCATGGCGCTCGCCTACATGGTCGCATTTGTCTTCAACGCGGTGACACTGCCGTGGTACTTCGCCTCCGCCGTCTCAGTAGCCGGGACATTCAACCCGCCGCAGTGGCTGGTGCGTCTCACCATCGGCGCTTCCGTCATCGTGGCCCTAGCTTTCAGTGGCAGCGGCAACCACAATTTCTACAACGGGGCCTGGATGCTCATGGCCCTGGTTGCGGGATGGGGCGCCGCAGCGTACGTGCTACCACGTACACGCAACCAGGAATCAGTGGAGATCGTGCCCGGGGCTAAAAAGCCATTGCCTGCGCGCGCCTGATCACTTCGCGTGCACCGTGGCCGTGCAGAGCGTCGATCGGCCGGCCCGGCAGACTGTCATCCTCAGTGAACAGGTAGGACAGGATCTCTTGGTGGTTGAAGCCGCCGTCGAGAAGCACGGTGATCGCGCCCGCGACGAACTTGGACAATTCTGTGCCTTCATCGAGCATGAGCTCGGGAATCAGCTTCGTGCCGCCCTGCTTGTGCGCGACGAGCTTGCCGGCGTTCACGTAGTCGTGAACCTTGGTCACGGGCACCCCGAGGCGATCCGCAACCTCGGGGAACGTCAATAGTGTTTCACCGCTCAGAAGCGCGTCGATGTCGTGGGCGTTAGTGTCGTGCTCTGAAAAACTCACGCCCGCCACTCTACGCGTAGCGGGGGTTGCTACCTGTCGACGCGGCTTGTGCACCATACTGGACGGCATGACTCACCTCGCAGCCGGCGATGTGCTGGAAGGCCGGTACCTCATCGACCGCCCCATTGCGCGTGGCGGCATGTCCACCGTGTACCGCTGTTTGGACACGCGGCTGGGCCGCGAGGTCGCCGCGAAGGTGATGGACGAGCGTTACATGAACGACGATGTCTTCCTCGATCGTTTCGCCCGTGAAGCCCGCGCGATGGCGCAGCTGAGCCACCCGAACTTGGTCAACGTGTACGACTTCTCGGCCGACGGCGAGGACGTCTTCCTCATCATGGAGCTGATCACGGGTGGCACGCTGCGGGAACTTCTGGCCGAGCGCGGCCCCATGCCGCCCCACGCCGCTGCGGCCGTTATGCGCGCAATGCTCACGGGCCTGTCCGTCGCCCACCGCCGCGGGCTGGTGCACCGCGACATCAAGCCGGACAATATCCTCATCAATGGCGACAATACGGTGAAGCTCGCCGACTTCGGGCTCGTCCGCGCGACGAGCGATGCGCGCCACTCCACCGACCAAATAGTGGGAACGGTGGTGTACCTCTCCCCCGAACAAGTCGACGGCAGCGAAATCACCCAAGCCTCGGACGTGTATTCCGCAGGCATCGTCTTGTTCGAGCTCCTCACTGGGACCGTACCGTTCAACGGCGACACTTCTCTATCTCACGCGCTCTCGCGCCTGCGTCTCGACGTCCCCGCGCCGTCCTCCCGCATGCAGGGTGTACCCAAGCTTTTCGACGAGCTCGTGGCCACCGCCACCGCCCGTGATCCCCGCGAACGCTTCGCCGATGCCGAAGAATTCCTCGCTGCCCTCGACGACGTGGCAGCCGAGTTGGGCCTGCCCGATTTCACTGTGCCAGCACCGACGCAATCGGCCGCACACCGCGTGGCAGCCATCCCGACAAGCATCACGCAGATGAGCGCCCCGGTAGAGCATGCGGGATCGGAGACTGCGCACGAACCTCCAGCTGCGGAATACAGGCCTGCTGCCCCTCCCGCTCCACTACCAGCGCAACCAATAGCGCATCCCGCACCGTACGAACGGCACGTGCCCCCACTAGAGCGCAGTAACGCGCCCGTGGACCGGTGTCCGCAGCCGGAACCGGAACTTCCCCCGGTGGAATCAAACCGCTCAGGTGTGGCCCTAACGCTGGTGCTACTGCTCATAGCAGCAGCCACCGCAGCTGTCGCTGTCGGTGGCTGGTGGTTCGGCTCCGGAGCTTACGGGGAGATCCCGGAGATCCTCCGGATGCCGGATTAGCCCCGAGCTCAGCGGCCCGGGGCTGGTGCCTGCATTAGTTGCGGAGCATCTCCGCAACGAGGAACGCGAGCTCCAGAGCCTGCTCGGTGTTCAGGCGCGGGTCGCACGCGGACTCATAGCGGCCCGGCAGATCGATGTCCGTGATGTCTTGGGCGCCGCCGAGGCACTCCGTGACGTGCTCGCCGGTCAACTCGATGTGGATGCCGCCCGGGTGGGTGCCCAAGTGGCGGTGCACCTCGAAGAAGCCCTGCACCTCGTCGATGATCTTGTCGAAGTGGCGGGTCTTGTACCCGTTGGAGGCGGTGAAGGTGTTGCCGTGCATCGGGTCCGACTGCCAGACCACCTTGTGGCCGGAGCGCTCCACAGCGTCGATAATGCCCGGAAGCACATCGCGGACCTTGTCGTGGCCCATGCGCGCCACCATGGTCAGGCGGCCCGGCTCGCGGTTCGGGTCGAGCTTGTCCGCGTACGCAACGGCCTCTTCCGGGGTGACGGACGGGCCGAGCTTGATGCCGATCGGGTTGTCGATCAGGGCGGCGAAGTTGACGTGGAAGTCCTCTAGGCCGCGGGTGCGCTCGCCGATCCACAGCTGGTGAGCGGACAGGTCGTAGAGCTTCGTTTCGCCCTTCTCATTCTCCGCCAGACGCAGCATCGCGCGCTCGTAGTCCACCAGGAGAGCCTCGTGGGAGGCGTAGATCTCGGAAGTGCGCAGCTCACGGTCGTTCACACCACAGGCATCCATGAAGTGCAGGGAGCGGGTGATCTCGCGGGACAGCGCCTCGTAACGCGCACCGGCAGCGGAATTGGCCACGAACTCACGGTTCCACGCCTCGACGCGGTACAGGTCGGCCGTTCCAGAGGTCGTTAGTGCACGCACGAGGTTCATCGCAGCAGAAGAGTTCGCGTACGCGCGGACCATACGGGCCGGGTCGTGGCGACGGGACTCCTCAGTCGGCTCCACACCGTTGACAATGTCGCCGCGGTAGTTCGGCAGACCATTCTCATCCAAGTCGGACGAGCGCGGCTTGGCGTACTGGCCAGCGATACGGGCTAGTTTCACCACCGGGGTGGATGCACCGTAGGTGAGCACCACAGCCATCTGCAGAAGCGTCTTGATATTGGCCCGGATGTGCGGCTCGGTGTTGGACTCGAAGGTCTCTGCACAGTCACCGCCCTGGAGCAAGAAAGCCTCACCGTTGGCGACCTCTGCCAACTGCTTCTTCAGCTTGTGCACCTCGGGGGCCACCACAACGGGCGGAACTGATTCGAGAATCTTGCGCACGTACAGGGACGCGTTCTCATCCCATGTCGGCTGCTGCTTCGCCTCGCGGGAAACGGCGTCCTGGAACGCCTCATTGATGTCGCCGGGAAGCGGCGGCAGATCGGGCAACACTTCTTTGGGGATGTCTACTGTCCAACTCACGCCTTTACTTCTATCACGTCCGCTGCGACGGACGTAGTTGAAGGTCGAATTGAGCTCGGGTTATTGGGGTCGGCCAGTGGCGTGACCGCGCCGATCCAACGGCAGAGAACGGGCGCAAATCTTGAATTTAAGGAGATTATGGCGGGCGTCGACAAGCGCGTCATGGTTGCCATGCGGTGCGGGCGGCAGCGTCGGGCGACCCGCCATGTCCCAGTATTGGCGCAGCTCACGCGTGTAGCGCGGCAGTTCTTTTGGCAACTTGGCCATATCACCCCACAGCTGGGCGAGAACGACATGGTCGTAGGCTCCGACCCACGCCCACAGTTCCGGCTTAGAGTCCGCGGCAGTGAGGAACGCAAAGACCTCGTCCCGGATCTTCAGTTTCGGCTTCCATTCGGGGCGCTGCGGGTTGGGGAGTTTCTCCAGCACGTTCTCGCGCACCCACGGATTCGCCCGGGACGCATCGAAGTCCGTGGACACCGCGTAGTACTCGCGCCCGTCCTCGGCGACGATCCCGATCGAGATCAGCTCGATCGTCGTCCCGTCCTCGATGAACTCAGTGTCGTAGAAGTACCTCACTGCATTTTCTGCCAGTCAGGCTCCGTGCCCTCCGGGTAGCCGTTGCCCGCCTCGAGCGACTTCTTCACATCCGCCGCGTACGCGTCCACGTAATCGTAGCCGGACAGCTCAACGAGCTGCTGGGCAAAGAAATCGGTGAACGGGCGCCAGACTGCGGAATCGTGCGGGTCGTAGCCGTTGTCGCGCGCCCACTGGTGCGGGTCGACGGGCTCGCCGATCTTCACACGCACCTTCGCGGGGCGCGGGATCCAGGTGCCGATCGGGTTGGCATTGCGGGTACCGATCATAGCGACGGGAATGCACGGCACACCCGAGTTCATGGCCACACGCGCCATTCCGGTCTTACCTTTGTAGATGCGCCCGTCTGGGGAGCGCGTGCCCTCCGGGTAGATGCAGAACAGGTCGCCGTTATCGAAGACTTCCTGGGTGACCTTGAGCAGGTTTTCGCCCGCATCCTTCGCTTCACGGTCGATGGGGACCTGCCCCACCGACGTCATGAAGAACTTCTGGATCGCGCCGGACAGGCCCGGGGAGGTGAAGTACTCCTTCTTCGCTGGGTGCACAAGCTGACGCGGGCAGACCAGCGGGAAGTAGAAGGAATCCATGACCGCCTGGTGGTTGGACACCATGAGCGCCGGGGTTCCTTCCGGCGGGATGTTGTCCAGCCCCTCTGTCTCGGGGCGATTCCAGATCCGCAGCCACGGCCCGATCAGGATGTACTTGAAAAACTTGTACCACTTGTTGTTCATGCTTCCCCTAAGCCAGGTCTCGGGCCAAATCAGCAACGCCAATCATACCCGCCTGCGCCCCGAGTTCAGCGGTTTCCAGGCGCGGCGTGGGACGGAATCCCGAGCCGACGACACCAGCTTCCATCTTCGTGCGGGCTGTATCCAGGAACAGGTCCGCATCTTGGCTCACTCCCCCGCCGAGCACGATAAGCTCCGGGTCCAGTACGTCGCACACGATGGACAGGCCCTGCCCGAGCCATTGTGCGAAGTGGTCCATGGTGGCCAACGCCAGAGCGTCGCCGTTGCGCGCCGCCGCGACAACACTGTTGCCAGACGCACGCTTATCGACGACGCGACGGTACAGCCCGCAGCCCTCGAACCCGCCTCGTTCTGCTATCTCCACAGCGGTGTCCACGAGAGCGGTGCCCGAGGCGTAGCGTTCCAGGCATCCGCGTTTACCGCATGAACACGCCCGTCCCTCTGGAACAACGGTGAGGTGGCCGAATTCGGGTGCAGTGCCGAACGAGCCACGGTAGATCTCCCCGTGGTGCATGAGCGTGGCTCCAATCCCCGTGCCAATTGCGAAGAGCACCCACGTGTCTGTGTCCTTCGCTGCGCCGAACCGGTATTCACCCCATGCTGCCGAGTTTGCGTCGTGCTCCAGACGCACCGGCAACTCCAGTTCTTCCTGCAAAATATCGCGCACCGGCTCGTTGTCCCGCCACGGCAGGTGAGGCGCGAAACGGACTACTTCGCACGCCGGGTCCAGAAAGCCCGCGACAGCGACACCGACGGCCGCGACCGGGTGGTGGCGGCGCCGCAGCTGCTCCACCAACTCCACGATCGCGTGGACGAGACCGTCCTCATCCTCCGGGGTAGTTGTGGACACCGTGTCCACAACGGTGCCCGATGCATCCACGACTCCCGCCCGGGTGTTCGTGCCACCGATATCGAAACCAATGGTGAGCGGTGCAGCACTGTCGTGTGTAGGCATGAGTCAACATTCTAGCTCCGCTACCGGCAGACCAATATTCGCTCTTCTTTCCGTCAGGGACGCGCACCAGGTTCAAGGCACTGCGCTAGCCGGTTGCCCAACACAGTCCACGAGAAGCGTTCGCGCACCATCGCGCGCCCCGCTTCCCCCATTGCTTGTCTCCGCTCCGGAGCCCCCAGCAGCGAGCACACCGCATGCACGATCTCGCCACGGTCGTTTCCGTCCACCACAATGCCCGTTTCAGCGGTGACTGTCTCGGGTGCCCCGCCGGACCTCCCCGCGATGACGGGCACGCCGCACGCTTGCGCCTCGAGGTACACAATGCCGAGCCCCTCCACGTCCAGCCCTCCTCCCCGCGTACGCGCCGGCATGGCCATGATGTCGGCGGCAGCCACGATGTCGCGCATTTCTTCCCGTGGCAGGCGGCCCAGGAACAGGACGGCATCTTCAACACCGTGGCGCCCGGCCAGGCGCCTCAGCTTCTTTCCGTAGCGGCCCTCGCCCACGACAACCAGACGTGCACCGGGGACTGCCTCGAGCACTGCTGGCCAACATTCGATCAACCGGTCCTGGCCTTTCCGCGCGACGAGGCGGGATGCGACAACGACGAGCGGTCCCTCCCCCAGGCCGTGCCGGACCCGTGCCGCCCTCTTCTCGCCTTCGGTGGCGGGCCGGAAGAAATCCGTGTCTACGCCTGAGGGCAGACGGACAAAGTCCGGACTGTCACCGAATGCCCGCCCAAAACGGTTCAGAGTGTACTCAGAGATGTACGTGACCGTATCGGCACACTCTCCGATACGGCGTAGCGATTGACGAGCACCCGGAACCATCGACCAGCCGACTTCGTGCCCGTGGGTTGAGGCGACGATCCTCGAGGCACCCGCCCTGCGCGCCGCCGGTGCCAACAACGCTAACGGGGCAGCCGCACCAAACCACACCGTGGTGATGCCGTGCTCGTGGATCAGCTCGATCATGCGGTGTGCTGTCGCCGGGCTCGGCAACATCACCGGGACGGGCAAGCGGTGGACGGGATAGGGCACGGAGGCGTCGAAAAGCGCTGCTTCCTTCTTGTCCTGCGTCGACGCGAAGACGACGAGCGACTCCGGCCCCCGGAGGCGCACGTATTCGTCCGCGAAATCGCGCAGATACGACTGAATCCCGCCCACGGTGGGCGGGAAATCATTCGTGACCAGAAGCGCCGTCATGCACCGCTAGTAGCGGACAGCGCCCTGCGCCGGCATGGAATTGACCGGAACGACCTGAACCGGAATACCGTAATCCGAAGCATGAACGACCTGGCCGTTACCCACATACATGGCCACGTGCGTGACGCCCGGGTAATAGCCGATGATGTCGCCCGGCTGCAGCTCAGACATAGACACAGGTGTTCCACCTGCCAGCTGGGCCTGCGAAGTGCGCGGAATGGACTTGCCATTCTGCTGGTAAGCCCAGTACATCAAACCGGAGCAGTCGAATTGGCTCGGACCCGCAGCCCCCCATCCGTACGGCGAACCGATCTTCGACAGCGCGGCACCGACAACACCGTTCGCGGATGCGGACGGAGGCACGTTGAGGCTCACCGGACCGTTCTTGGACTCCCAGCGGGAACGCTGCTCCGGAGTGAAGGAGTCCACACGACGCTCCACTTCCTTGACCTGGCCTTCGAGCTCACGGCGCTCGGTGTCCAGCTTCTTGCGCTTGCCCTCCAGCTCCGCCTGGCGGAAATTCGCTACAGCGACAGCGATATTCGCGTCTGTCGCACGCTGCGCAGCTTGGCGGTTGAGCCGCTGCGACTCGTCCAACGTGCGCTGAGCCGAACGCGACAGCGATCCCAAATACGCAGCTCGGTCAATCGCCTCCTGCGGGTTAGCGGACTCAAGAGCATTGACGTTAGCGTCACTAGACAGGTTGCGGTACTGCGCGCGAGCGTGGTTATTCACCGCGCCCTGTGCGCCATTCTGCGCCGTCGCGGCTTGACGGGCATCCCGCTGAGCCGTCTCAGCTGTCTTCCTCAGCGCAGCGACCTCACGTTCCCCCTTTTTGATATCCGACTCAATCTGCTTGACTTCCTCAGCCTTCGCAGTCGCCTTGTCGGATGTTTCGCTCATCTGCTTGATCAGATCGTCGATCTCATCCGCCTGCGCCGGAACCGTGGTGCCAGAAACCGCAATGACGGTCGCGAGACCCGTTGAGGTCAGAGCCTTACGGACGCTCAAACGAGAAGAAGCGCTGTGCTTACCCACGGGGAAACCTCTTTCACAAACAGAGAAGAGCCCATGAATGGGCCACAAGGAAACGGAGGAGGATTACAAACTTGTAACAAAGGTAATCCGACTAAGCCCGCTGGTCAAACACTGACGCGGAATTCTTCGTCTTGTCCGATACCACCGATACTCGAGTGAAAATTGAAAGCAAAAGCCGGCCGCTCCCCCCACTACCCGGGAGAAGACGACCGGCAAAATGCGCTGAAGTGCCAATACCTAGAAGCGCACTGCCGAGTGGATCGGCATGTAGTTCAGCGGACGGTAACCCACAGGGGTGCCGGAGTTCAAAGCGTCGATAATCTGGCCGTTACCAGCGTAGATAGCAACGTGGGAAGCGCCACCGTAGTACGCGACAATGTCACCCGGCTGCAGGTCGGAAATGGCCACCTTGCGGCCTGCGGAGGCCTGAGCGCCAGAAGTGCGCGGGATCTGCTTGCCAGCCTGTGCGTACACCCAGGAGGTGAAACCGGAGCAGTCAAAGGCGTTCGGGCCAGCAGCGCCGTACACGTACGGGGAACCGATCTTGGACTTGGCGATGGCGACGATGCGCTCACCCTGGGACTGCTGCGGGGCGGGAGCCACAGCGGCGGCCTTGGTTGCGGCGCGGTACTCGGTCGCAGCGGCGGGAGCGTACTTCGCTTCCACGCCCTTAATCCAGTCGTTGAAGCCCGGCACGTTCTGGATGCCCGGAACGTTCTTCACGGCAGCGATGGCGCTACGGACATCAGCGTTCTTATCTGCTTTACCTGCCAGGGACGGAATCCACTGATCGATCCCCGGGACATTCGCAATGCCCGGAACATTCTCAATACCCGGAATCTCGGTTGCGATACCGGTGTTAGGAACCTTGACCTGAGCCGCGTCAGCGGTGGCCGGGGCGACGAGGGTCGCACCCGCGACGATCGCGGAGGCGGTAGCGATGCTGCGCTTAACAGCGGCGGTCTGGCGGCGGTGCTTAGCCATGAACAATCTCCAATATCTTCCAGTGTCGCCTACCGGGTTAGCTGACGGGTTCGGTGCAGGAATTCACCTTGAGGGACCCCGGCTTTCGAATGAAAGCTCCTCGTCCTTCTTTCACCCCAGGAAACGTATTCGGTTCCCCGGCTCCCATCTCCTCTGCGCGGAGAAGGGACTCGGCTTAGTGTTCAGATGTCTTATCGCTTGCGCCTCTGCGGCCGCAAGGTCTCGAATAGGTTACGAAATGGACACGGTCGTTGTCTAGCGACGCGCCCGTTATCAATTCGTAATTTTCCAAAACGGGCCAAATTGCGCTTCTGCACTGATATTTGGATAAGCGCTGAGAATTATCCGCACAACGAACCTACCCCCTTTTACCTGCGCAAATATGGAGCTTTATGCATCCTCCGAAAATATTCAACAGAGACCACAGGCGTGTAAAAGTTTAAATGTGACACTCGTCACACCGTTACCGAATCGCTATACACATGCCGAAAGCCCCTTCCCTACCCCGGGCTACGGGGACAGTTGGGAAGGGGCTTTGTGCTGAACTATGTCCGCTTACTTGCGTTTGCGGGGGAGTTCACCAGCATCACGGTCAGAGACTTCCTTCTCAGCCTCGAGGGCACGGAGGGTCGCAATCTCCTCGTGGTGGTTGGCGCGCTTAATCTCGTTGCGCTTCGCGGTGATCGAAGGATCATCCGGCGAGAAGATGCCGGAGGTCTCGGAGTCTGCGTAGCCGAGCTCGTTCATTTGCTTCGGCACGCGGGCACCTGCGTATTCCAGCGGCAGCTGGTGGCCATGGTGGTCAACCGGGCCGAGCGGCTGGTGGACACCAACGAATGCACCGTTCGGAAGCTTCTGAATCACGCCGGTCTCCAGACCGTGCTCCAGCACCTCACGGTCGCTGCGCTGCAGACCAACACAGATGCGGTAGGTGATGAAGTAGGCCAACGGAGGCAGCACGATCAGGCCGATACGGCCTACCCAAGTCATCGCGTTGAGCGAGATCTGGAAGTGGTAAGCGAAAAGGTCGTTACCGCCGGACAGCGTCAGCAGCAGGAAGAAGACCAGGCCCATGACGCCGATACCGGTGCGGACAGGCACGTCGCGCGGCCGCTGCAAGAGGTTGTGGTGGGCGTCGTCGCCGGTGACCTTCTTCTCGATGAACGGGTAGGTAAGCAGCAGGACAACCATCAGGCCGGCAAGCAGAGCGACCCAGAACACGCCCGGGATGGTGTAGTTACCCAGGTAGAGCTCCCATGCCGGCATGACACGGGCAGCACCGTCTGTCCAGAGCATGTAGATATCCGGCTGGGAACCAGCGGAGACCTGAGACGGGTTGTAGGGGCCGATGTTCCAGATGGCGTTGATGGTGGTCAAACCAGCCATCAGGGCCAGCACACCGAAGACCAGCATGCCGAAGCCCATCGCCTTGACCGCGAAGACCGGCATGATTCGGATGCCGACGACGTTGTTCTCGGAGCGACCCGGACCCGGGAACTGGGTGTGCTTCTGGAACCAGACGAGCAACAGGTGCGCCGCGATGAGCGCGAGGATGATGCCCGGCAGGATCAGAACGTGGAGGATGTAGAAGCGGTCCAACATCAGGTCCGACGGGAAGTCTCCGCCGAACATTGCCCAGTGGAGCCAGGTGCCGATGATCGGCAGACCCACGATGATGGCGGACATGATTCGCAGACCCACACCGGAGAGCAGGTCGTCCGGGAGGGAGTAACCCATGAAGCCCTCGGCCATACCGAGCAGGATCAGGGTGACACCGATGATCCAGTTAGCTTCACGCGGGCGACGGAAAGCACCGGTGAAGAAAATGCGGAGCATGTGGGCGAACATGGCCATCATGAACATGAGGGCTGCCCAGTGGTGCATCTGGCGGACGAAGAGGCCACCGCGCACCTCGAAAGAGATGTCCAATGCCGTTGCGTACGCGCGCGACATCTCGACACCGTTGAGCGGCAGGTAGCCGCCGTCGTAGATCACCTTGGTAATCGACGGGTCGAAGAACAGGGCGAGGTACACACCGGTCAGCAGGAGAATGATGAAGCTGTACAGCGCCATCTCACCCAGCATGAAGGACCAGTGGGTCGGAAAAACCTTGTTCAGCTGCGGGCGGAGAATGCCCGAGATCGTGTACCGCGAGTCAATGTTGTCCGCGGCTTGTTCCAGTTTCGTGCTCATTATGACTTACGCTCCCAGAAGGCCGGGCCGACGGGCTCAATGAAGTCCCCGCGGGCGATGAGGTAACCCTCTTCATCAATTTCAATAGGCAGCTGCGGCAGAGCGCGGGCTGCCGGACCGAAGACAGGCTTGCCGTGCTGCAGCGCATCGAACTGCGACTGGTGGCACGGGCACAGGATGCGGTTGGTCTGAGCCTCGTACAGAGACGTCGGACAACCGATGTGCGTGCAGATCTTGGAGTAGGCGTAGTAATCGCCGTAGTGGAAGTCTTCCTGCCCCTCACGCTCGATGACTTTCTCGGCGTCGGCCGAGCGCAGACGGATCAGCATGACAGCGTTACGCGGACCGTGAATGGAATGCATGTGGTTCTCGTACACGTCGCGCTCCGGGTCATACTTGTCGCCATCGTTGACGTCCTCCGCCAAGAGCGGGAAGACCGTTTCCATGGCAGCAGCATCCAGATCCTCCGGACGCATGCGGACCAGTCGGGACACACCGGCGGTGCTGTAGTGCTTGCCGGCACCCGTTTCGTGAAGTTCCGCAATGGCAGAGGTGTCGCGGCCCAAGTACAGCTTCTTGCCCTCGCGGGCCAGAGACCATCCCTGAGTCCACAACGTGCCGTCGCCGTTGTAGTTCATCTCGTGGCGGACACGCCACGGATTCTTAATGATGCCACCGAGCGGAGCGATGATGACCAGGCCGGCCATCAGACCCGCGCCACCCAGCAGACCCTTCATGACGTTTCGGCGACCAAGAGTGGACGTCTGCCACGCGTCGTTCAGCAAAGCAGTCGTGGTGCGGCGATCGAGCTCGGAGGAGCGACCGTCGTGACGACGCTGAACCGCGATCTCCTCCGGCACGAACTTCTTGACGTACTGCACGATCGCAACGCCCAGCGAGACGAGCGACAGACCGGAGGTCAGACCGAGCAGCGGAGTGTACAGACTGTACTGCCACAGACCCTCCTGGCCGTGGAATTTCGCCTCCCACGGCCAGAACAAGTAGACGCCCAAGAAGGCGAGGCCAGCAATGATCGAAACCGCGAGCCAAACATTGATGCCGGTTTGCGCACGCTTTTCAGCCGGGTCATTCTCGAGCGGGAAGCGCTCCTTGCGGTACGCTACCGTGACGTCATCAAGCTCGGTGCCCAGTGCAGCGAGCTCGGCGTTGCTCATCTTGTCCAGCTCTTCGCTGGTGTAATTCTTCTTCACTTCATTGCTCATGAGCGCGATCCAATCCACATAGCGGCTGCACCGACGAGGGTGACACCGATGATCCACATAGCCAGACCCTCAGCGACGGGGCCGATGCCGCCCAGCGCCCAACCTGCGGGGCTCGGGGTCTCCTTGGACGACTTGATGAAGGCGATGATGTCGCGCTTCTCGTCAGCAGTCAGCTGACGGTCGGAGAACTTCGGCATATTCTGCGGGCCGGTCAGCATTGCCTGGTAAATCTCCTGCTCGTTGGCAGGATCCAGAACCGGGGCGTACTTGCCGGAAGACAGCGCGCCTCCACGACCCGTGAAGTTGTGGCACGAAGCGCAGTTCAAGCGGAAGAGCTCGGAGCCTCGCGCGACATCCGCAGCCTGCAGATTACCGTCGTAATTCTTGCCACGGAGCTCCTCCATAGCGATCGAGCCATCCTCGTTGTAAACGAGTTCTGGGCCGCCACCGTTAGCCGCGACATACGCGGCCATAGCCAGCGCTTGAGCCTCGGAGTAACGCGGCTTCTTACGCTCAGCCTGCGCGTCGTTAGACATCATCGGCATACGACCGGAGTTGACCTGGAAGTAGACGGCGCCCTCACCGGTACCGATGAGCGACGGACCGCGGTCCTTAACGCCCTGCAGGTTAGCACCGTGGCAGGTGATACACGCCTGCTCGTAGAGGTCTTTGCCTTCCTGGATCAGCGCTTGGTCATCGCGTTGGGCGGTGGCCACCTGCGCATCCGGTGTCAGGGCCGTAGCCAGCAGGCCGGCACCCGACAGACCGATACCGAGCGCCAGTGCGCCCGCGGCGGTGCGGCGCATCCTGCGGTGGTTCCGCGCCTTCTTTGGGGTGTTATCCATGTTGTTCCCTTAAGCGAAAATCGGTGGTTCGTGCTTACGTCGCTGTGAGAGACGGGCTATTGAACCAAGTAGAGAGTAACGAACACGCCGATCCACACGACGTCGACGAAGTGCCAGTAGTAGGAGGTCACCATGGCGGCGGTTGCCTGAGCCGGGGTGAACTTCGACTTAGCCACACGGAGCATGACCACGACGAATGCGAGAATGCCCGCGGTCACGTGCGCCATGTGGAAGCCGGTGATGATGTAGAACACCGAGCCGTACACGCTGGCCTGCGGCGTGACACCGGCAGTCGCCATCTCGGTCCACTCGAAAGCGACAAGGCCCAAGAAGACCACGCCGAGCACGATGGTCACCGTGAACCATTTACGCAGACCAAACACGTCGCCCTTTTCAGCGGCAAAGACGCCAAGCTGAGACGTGACCGAGGAGGTCACCAGGACGACGGTGATGATCGTGCCGAAGACCACGTTGAGATGGTCCGTTTGGTTCGACCAATCGCCGTTGGACATGCCGTTCGCGCGCGATGTGAAGTACATCGCGAACAAGCCGGCGAAGAACATCAATTCTTGGGCGAGGAACACGATCGTTCCCACGCTGACCATGTTCGGCCGGTTCAGCACTGGGAGACGGTCGGGCGTTGTCGCCATACCTGGGTTCGTTGTTGCAGTCGTCACGCGTTACAGTATCGCCCTTTTCAACCATAAAGTCACCTTGTTCACCCCCGGATTTTTCATGTGAGCGCAACGCGGACCTGCCCTTTTATTTCAGGCATTTCCGCGTGTCGGAACACATGAAACTTTCGGGAACTATTGGGCCCCGCTTTACGACGTTCATCGCTGCAGGTCACCGCTCCACGCCCGCTAAGGCCCCTGGCTCGGCCCGCATCGAATTCGCCGAACATCACATCCGCGGTGGTTCCACCGAATTTCGTTCAGTTCCCAACTGTGATGGGATTCACACTTTACCCCTGCGTAAACGTCGGAACTCCCCTACTTTCGTTTGACCCCCTCGTAGCCAGTACCCATTCAGCTCCACTCCCAATCTGCGCCGGCACGCAAAAACGCCCCCGCACCGGTGAAGTGCGGGGGCTCGCGCTTGTAGCGGAAGGCTCTTAGTGCTTTTCGCGCGGAATGCCGTACTGCAGGTTCAGTTTCGTCGTCGCCCAGATCAGGATGACAGCACCGATGGCCAACAGCCAGAGCTGCCAGAACGCAATCCCGAAGGCCATCAAGCAGATACCTCCGGTCATGGCGAGCGGCCAGATCGATCCCGGTGAGAAGAAGCCCAGAACGCCTGCGCCGTCCTCAACCTCAGCCTCTTCCCAATCCTCCGGGAGCACATCGCTGCGCTTCTCGGTGAAGTTCAGGTAACCGCCGAGCATGAACGAGAATGCCGCGGCCAGGATAAGCGCGACACCGCCGGCCCATTCGTAGCCGTACAGGTACGCATCATCACCGACGAAGTTTGTGGCGAATGCGTAGAGGACCGCCATGATCGTCAGAAAGACGCCGTTGGCGTAGAAAACTTTTGCTCCAGCTCCCATTGCTTTTCCTAGCCTCTCTTAGACGTTCTGCACGGCGTTGTCGCCGCCGCGGGTTCCGGTTCGGTCGGAGTTGAACGGACGGGTGGACGTTGCAAACGGCTCTTCGCCGATGGACGCGAGGGCCTCAGAGTTAGCTGCATCCGGGTTCTGCTCACGGAAGCGCATGTAGTCGCGGAACTTCTCCGGGGAGACCGCGCGGATCTCAAAGTTCATCATGGCGTGGTAGGTACCGCACATCTCGGCACAACGGCCAACGAATGCACCTTCCTGGTTGATCTCCTCGATCTGGAAACGGCGCTCCTGCTGGTTTGCCTCCGGGTGGGAGTACACATCGCGCTTGAACAGGAACTCCGGGACCCAGAACGCGTGGGACACGTCACCGGATGCCAGACGGAACTCGATCGGAGTGTTGGTCGGGAGGACCAGAACCGGGACCTCCTCGGTGGTGCCCTCAGTCTCGATCTTGTTGTAGTTCAAGTAGGACTTGTCCGACATGGAACGACCGTGAATCGGGTTCGCGTTGTGGAGATCCTCATCGTCGTACTTGGACCCATCAGCGAGCTTCTGGCGCTCCTGGTCCGCACCGTCGTAGTCGGAGCCCGTCGGAGACAGGTTTGCACCGACCTGTGCGTAACCGAACTTCCAGTTCCACTGGAAACCGGTGACATCGACGGTGACCTCCGGCTCCTTATCCAGGGCAACGACCTTGGTCTGCGCCTGGACCGTGAAGAAGAACAGCACCATCACGATAATGATCGGGAGAATAGTAAGCCCCAGCTCCAGAGGGACGTTGTACTGCAGCTGCTTCGGGAATTCCCCGGCACCCTGCTTCTGGCGGCGCTTCCCACCCCACGCGAAAATCGCGTAGAGGAAGATGCCCCACATAATGATGCCGATAATCCAGGCGGCAAGCCAGACCCAGACCCAGAAGTTGTACATGCTTGCACCTTCAGGGGTGACGGGGTCTGGCCAGCCCATGTCGATCAAGTTCGACAATGCGCTCGGCGGTTCAGCCTCACAGCCGGCGAGACCGAAGCCGCTGAGTGCGAGTACGCCTGCGACTCCGATCTTCTTGGCCAGGCCACGGTTCTTTGCCGTATCCACGTGTGTCTGCCTTCCTGTCCACACTAACGAAAAAGCTGTGAATACCCTCCGATTCTCCACTCCGACTGAGACCCAGCCGAAGGAGAGCAAAGCAGAATATTCCTACCCAGTCAGAATAGATTATCTGGACGCGGTTCCTAAGCTGCTCGGCGCCACATGTTCAGCCACGGCAGAAGGCCTTCGCGTCAGCTCTTCCCCCAAGCCGGTTTACCCGCTGGTAACCGGCCGACTCTCGTTCTCGCACTTTTTCACCCCAGCCATTCATGTGTCCGCGGTCACATCCATCCGTAGAAATATCATCCGGAAGTTGCACCCCTATTGGGGACGGGCTAAAGGTGGGCCTCTCTCTTTCGCCCGGATTTCACAACACCCGTTCACGCCACGCGGATGCCCGCCAATTCCGGCAGTGGTTCATCCGGGCTTTATTGTTGGTAGAGCTGAACTCATAATCCTTAAATGACCATCTAAGGAGTCATTCCCATGTGCGGTCTTCTCGCAATGCTGACAAGCTCGTCCAATGCTTCCGAGTTTGCGGACGCCGCCGAACGCGCTCTCCCGTGCTTCCACCACCGCGGCCCTGACGCGGCTGGTACGTGGCATGACGATGGCGCCCTCTTCGGCTTTAACCGCCTCGCCATCATCGACCTTGAACACTCCCACCAGCCCCTACGCTGGGGCCCCGCAGAGAACCCGGAGCGCTATGCCCTGACTTTCAACGGCGAGATCTATAACTACGTCGAACTCCGCGAAGAGCTCACCGCCGCTGGTCTCAGCTTCGACACAGAGGGCGATTCCGAAACCATCGTGGTCGGCTACCACCACTGGGGCGCAGACGTGGTCAAGCACTTGCGCGGCATGTTCGCCTTTGTCATCTGGGACACGGAAACCCGGACCATGTTCGCAGCGCGCGACCAATTCGGAATCAAGCCGCTGTATTACGCCACGACACCAGCCGGCACCGTCTTCTCTTCTGAAAAGAAGGCCATCATCGAAATGGCACCGGAGCTCGGTCTAGACCTGAGCCTGGACCGCCGCGCAATCGAGCACTATGTCGACCTTCAGTACGTGCCGGAACCGGAATCGCTGCACCAGTCGATCCGCCGCCTCGAATCCGGCTGCACCGCCACGCTCTCCCCCGGAGACCAGGTCGAAGCACAGCGCTACTTCAACCCCCAGTTCAACGTCATCCCGGTGGCTAAGGGCAAAGAACAGGAGCTGTTCACCAAGATTGCGGGGGCGCTGGAGGATTCCGTCGCAAAGCACATGCGCGCTGACGTGACTGTCGGCTCCTTCCTTTCCGGCGGTATCGACTCGACTGCGATTGCGACGTTGGCGAAGCGCCACAATCCGAATTTGCTGACATTCACCACGGGCTTCGAACGGGAGGGCTACTCGGAGGTGGATGTCGCGGCCGAGTCCGCCGCAGCGATCGGTGTGGAGCACATTGTCAAGGTCGTGTCCCCCGAGGAATACGCCGACGCCATCCCGAAGATCATGTGGTACCTCGACGACCCAGTCGCGGATCCGTCGCTCGTCCCGCTTTTCTTCGTGGCGCAGGAGGCGCGCAAACACGTCAAGGTAGTCCTCTCCGGCGAGGGCGCGGACGAACTCTTCGGCGGTTACACCATTTATAAGGAGCCACTCTCCCTCGCGCCCTTCGAGAAGATGCCTGATCCCCTACTCAAGGGTTTGAACAAGCTAGGCCAGATTCTGCCGGAAGGAATGCGCGGCAAGTCTCTGCTCGAGCGCGGCACCACCCCGATGGAAACCCGCTACTACGGCAACGCCCGCTCCTTCAATTACGACCAACTGCGTCGGGTCCTGCCCTGGGCCAAGCCGGAGTGGGACCACCGCGAAGTCACAGCCCCGATTTATGCGCGTTCAAAGGACATGGACCCAGTTGCCCGCATGCAGCACCTCGACCTGTTCACGTGGATGCGAGGCGACATTCTTGTCAAGGCCGACAAAATCAACATGGCGCACTCCCTCGAGCTACGTGTCCCGTTCTTGGACAAGGAGGTCTTCGCAGTCGCTGAGACGATCCCGCACGAACTGAAGATCGCCGACGGCACCACCAAGTACGCCCTGCGCAAGGCTATGGAACAGATCGTTCCGCCCCACGTACTCCACCGCAAGAAGCTCGGCTTCCCAGTGCCGATGCGCCATTGGCTCGCCGGCGACGAACTCTACGGCTGGGCTCAGCAGACAATCCGCGAATCCCAGACCGACGACATCTTCAACAAACCCGAGGTTCTGGAGATGCTCAAGGAGCACCGCGACGGCGTTTCCGACCACTCCCGCCGCCTTTGGACTGTGCTGGCCTTCATGATCTGGCACGGCATCTTCGTCGAACACCGCATCGACCCAGGCATCGAGCAGCGCGAGTACCCAGTGAAGCTCTAGGCTCAATTGCCCCTCTACCCCGCCCGGCGTCACCCCGTGTGTCCTCGGCGCGGGGTAGTTCTGTCATTGACGCTTCGCGCGGGAGCTGCGGTTAGTCGCGTTTAGAGTGATAATCCCTTGCGCAACATGAGAAACATTTCACCTGCGGTTTTGCGGGAGCGTCTCAAACGCGTCTAACCGGCCCCCTGTGGCGCCCGAGGCCAGCAGACCCACGAGCCGGCACTCCCGGGGCAATACACAAAAAATGCGCCCCTTAAGGGGCGCAATGCTTTCACCGCTCAGTATGAATGTGCCGCGTTACTGTTAGTTGAACGAGTCGCCACAGGCGCAGGACCCGCCGGCGTTCGGGTTGTCGATGGTGAAGCCCTGCTGCTCAATGGTGTCGGCGAAATCAATCTCCGCGCCCATCAGGTACGGGACACTCATCTTGTCCACTACGAGGCGGACACCGCCGATGATGTCGGCCTTGTCGCCCTCGAGCTCACGGTCGTCGAAGTAGAGCTGGTAGCGCAATCCGGCACAGCCACCCGGCTGAACGGCGATGCGCAGGGACAGGTCGTCGCGGCCTTCCTGATCCAGCAGCGCCTTCGCCTTTGCGGCGGCGGCTTCGCTGAGCTTGACGCCGGTTGCGGAAGTCGGTGCAGTCATGATCGTTTCTCCTTGCCTACGGATCGTGTCAGGGCACCGAGCCTACTCTTGGCCGGCACCTGGATGCTAGTGCACCCTAACTTGCGCTGGTCACCCTGATAAAACCGGGAATGCGCGCTTCTGCTTTCCCTCAACATCACCGGACGCACCCGTATTCCCACCAGCGGGCCGGGGTTTTGTAGCCTAGAGTGCGTGAAACTTCCCTGGAAGAAATCCGATGCCCCTGCGGCCGCCGCAGGTGGCTCCACCAAGCTCGACCTCGGTGACGCTTCATCGCCCTCTGCTTCGTCGGCGCCGACAACCCCGGCCCCCAAGTCGAAAAAGAAGTCCGAAAAGGCCGATAAGGCCGAAAAGAAGGCAGCGGGACAGAACGCGAAGGCATCTGCCGAGCGCCCCACCGGCAAGGACGGCAAGCCGCTGCCCAAGGGTTACACTCCACCGAAAGGTCGCCCTACTCCGAAACGCCACGACCAGGAAGTCAAGCGTGGCGTTGTGCGCGACCCGAACGCGATGTCCAAGCCGCAGCAAGCGCAAAAGCGCAAAGAACTGAAGGCCTCCATGTCCAAAGAGGAATGGAAGGACTACAAAAAGCGCGAGCGGACAGAGCGCCGCGAACAGAACAAAGAGATTCAGGCCCGCATGGATGCGGGAGATGAGCGCTACCTGATGGACCGCGACAAAGGCGAAATTCGCCGATATGTGCGCGACTGGGTGGATTCGCGCCGTTTTCTGTCCAATTACATGATGCCGGCCATGGTCGTTCTGCTGGCCATAATGATCCTGGGTATGTTCTTCCCCCGCGTGGCGGAAATCCTCTCGCTGGTGTCCATGGTGTTCATCGTCGGCATATTCACGGAGGCATTCTTCATCGGACGCCGCGCCAACCGGGCTGTCCGCCGGAAGTTCCCGGAAACGACCGAGACAGGTTTCGGATTGGGCATGTACGCCTACTCGCGCGCGTCTCAGCCACGGGGTTGGCGTACGCCGAAACCGCAGGTAGAAATTGGCTCCAAAGTCGGAGAATAAGGCACCACGATGAGCGTTTCATTGCATCTCGACGCAGTCCCGCTTCCAGACACCGCTGTTGAAGCGAGGGTCCGGGCGGCGATGACGGAAAACCCACGGGGGATTTCTTTTGGCCGCCTCGCTTCCCTTGGTGCATGGTTTGCGGGCCGTCAGGGAGACGCTCCCCCACAGCCGATCAGCTCCCCGCGCGTTGTCATTTTCGCGGGCGACCACGGCATCGCGGAGCGCGGATTGTCCGCGTTCACCCCTGACGCATCAGCGCTTCAAGCCGACGAAATCGATGCAGGTGCCGCACCGGTAAACACATTGGCGCGAGCGGCTGGCGCACCGGTCGAACTGATCCGAGTCAGCCTGAAAGCGCCCAGCTCCCTTATTTGCGAGGGTTCCGGCGCAATCGATGTCGAGGACGCGATGAGCGAGGAGCAGTTCCTCCGCGCAGCGGAACTCGGGCGCGCGGTCGCGGACCGGACTATCGACGCAGGATGTGACCTCGCAATTGCCGGCGATGTCGGTGTAGGAAACACGACGGTGATGGCGGCACTCATCGGCTCTCTCACATTCACAGAACCAGTCGTGGCAGTGGGGCGCGGCAGCGGCATCAACGACGAGGTCTGGAAAGTGAAGGTCGCTGCCGTGCGCGACTCCATGTTCCGCGTGCGCGAGGTCCAAGATGATGTCGCGGAGGTGATGCGCCGAATCTCATCACCGGACTTCGTCGCGCTCACCGCGTTCATCGCCCAGTGCGCGTCGCGCCGCACCCCCGTGCTTATCGACGGCGCGTTTCCCTCCGCCGCCGCTTACACCGCCGAACGGATCACCCCCGGCGTGAAAGAGTGGCTGATCGCTAGCCAGTTGACGCCGGAGCCGTGCCACAAAGTGTGCCTTCAGGCGCTTGACCTGACTCCTGTGGCGGCGCTCGATATGACCACCGGACAAGGTGCCGGCGGGACCGCTGTTCTTCCGCTGATCACATCAGCAGTGGAGCTGGTCGCCGACGAGATGCGTTCCCAAGACGGGGCGGGCGATGGGGCCGGCCCCATGGAACGTCGATAAGCGGGGAGCCCTTTTACTTGGCGGGCACGAGAGTGTGCAGCCACCCGTGGGTGTCCTCCACTTCGCCGCGCTGAATCTTGGTCAGGCGCTCGCGCATGGCCATAGTGACATCGCCCGCCTCGTTGCCGTTGACCGTGAAGTCGATATCGTTACCGACGATGTGGCCGACCGGCGTGATCACTGCCGCAGTGCCGCAGGCAAAGGACTCTGTCATCTTTCCGCTGGCAACGTCGTTCTTCCAGTCCTCGACAGAGATGCGTGCTTCCTCCGTCTCGTACCCCAGATCCTGGGCGACCTGCAGCAGTGAATCGCGCGTGATGCCTGGCAGCAGAGAACCGGACAGTGCCGGCGTGACCACCTTGACGTTCCCGTCCTCGCCGGAGCCGTAGACGAACATGAGGTTCATGCCGCCCATCTCCTCGATGTAGGTCCGCTCAATCGCATCGAGCCACACGACCTGGTCGCATTGCTGCTCTTCAGCCTGCGCCTGTGCGAGCAGGGACGCAGCATAGTTACCCGCGAATTTCGCTGCACCCGTGCCTCCGGGCGCGGCGCGGACGTAGTCCTCGGAGATCCACACCTTGACCGGCTTAATGCCGCCGGAGAAGTATGCGCCGGCCGGGGACGCGATGACGTAGTAGGTGTAACTGCTCGCCGGCTTCACGCCAAGGCTGATCTCCGTGGAGATCATGAACGGGCGCAGGTACAGGGCGGCCTCGCCACCAGCTTCCGGAACCCAAGCCTCGTCGACCTCGACGATCTGGCGGATGGACTCAATGAACAGATCTTCCGGGAGCTCCGGCATGGCCAGGCGCTCCGCGGAATTCTGCAAACGCCGCGCATTTTGCTCTGGGCGGAACGTCGCGATCGAACCGTCCGGCTGACGGTACGCCTTCAATCCCTCGAAGATCGCCTGCCCGTAGTGGAACACCATGGTTGCCGGGTCGAACTCGATGGGCGCGTACGGCTCGACGCGTGCGTTGTGCCAACCAGCGTCCTCGGACCAATCGATGGCCACCATGTGGTCGGTGAATTTCTGGCCGAATTTCGGATCCTTGAGAATTTCGGCGCGCTGCTCCGCACTCGCCGGGTGCTCGTTCTTTGTCACGGTGAATTCCAAGCTCGTCATGGTTCATCAGCATACGCCCGCACCTGGACACCGAAACGGGGTGTTCCCGCGCTGGCGTAGGATCGGCCGCGAGAAACGCACGTTATTCACGGCTTGAAGAAGGAGTACGAGTTCTATGCTTCCCCACACCACCGGTGTCCTCCCCTCCCACGGCCTCCTGCCGCGCGTGGACTTCGCGTCTTCCGCGGAGAGCACGCTTATCGACGGCGCCGCCCGCCTCATTCCCGTCGCTCAGGGCGACGACGCACTGGAGCTGCCGGTGTCCGCTCTTACCCGCGACGGTCTGCTGGAGGCTCTGGAAGCCGTGGGAGCCACGGGAGCACACGGGGAGATCACCAAAGTGGCCTTCGAGGGTGTCCTCTATATTGCAGTGGGCCTCGGCGACGACACCTCCCCCACCTCCGTGCGCCGCTCGATGGGCGTCGCTGCCCGGTCGCTGAAGGGTATCGGACACACGGTCGTTTCCGGCGAATTCGGGGTCGAAGCCACCGTCGAAGGCCTGCTGCTAGGCGGTTACTCCTACACCGGGCTGAAGACCAAGGCGGGTACTGCTGAAACCACGAACGCTGGCAACAACGAGCTCGATGCATCCGATTCCGCCCCTCGTATCACGGTGATCGGCCGCGACGGCGTGGAAAAGGATCAGGATGCCTTTGAGCAGGCTGCCACTATGGGACACGCAGTCGCGCTGGCCCGCGATCTGGTGAACACTCCCTCGAATTTGTTGTACCCGGAGCTCTACGCCGGATACGCCGAGCAGGTCGCCACCGCCGCGGGCTTGTCTATTGAGATTCTGGATGAGAAGCAGCTGCGCGACCAGGGTTTCGGTGGCATCACCGCTGTCGGACAGGGTTCCGTGCACCCGCCGCGCCTGGTGCACCTGACGTGGGCGCCAGAGAACGCTTCCGCTAACACTTCGGTGGCGCTGGTGGGCAAGGGCATCACCTTCGATTCCGGCGGCATCTCCATCAAACCTGCATCCGGCATGGAACAGATGGTCATGGACATGGGCGGTTCCGCTGCGGTGCTGGCCACCGCGTGCGCGGTCGCCGCCCTGGAACTCCCCGTACGCGTGGAGGCATGGATGCCGTTGGCGGAAAACATGCCGTCCGGCTCCGCACAGCGCCCCGGCGACGTGATCACCCATTACGGAGGAATCACCAGCGAAGTAATCAACACCGATGCCGAAGGCCGCCTTGTCCTCGCGGACGCCATTGCCCGCGCGTGCGAAGACTCCCCCACCCACCTGGTCGAAACGTCCACCCTCACCGGTGCCCAAATGGTGGCGTTGGGCAAGCGCACCTTCGGTGTAATGGGCAGCGACGAGCTGCGCGACCGCATCGCAGAAAGCGGCCGGAAAATCGACGAACCCGGCTGGGCGATGCCGCTTTTGGAAGAGCACGAGGAGGAAATCGCCTCCAAGGTGGCGGACGTCAAGAACGCCAACAGCGACCGTTTCGGCGGCATGGAGTTCGCCGCCACTTACCTCTCTCGCTTCGTCGCCGATGATATTGAATGGGCTCACGTCGATGTGGCCAGCCCCGCCTGGAACACCGGCGGCGCCTACGGCTTCACCCCGCCCCGGGCAACCGGAATCCCCGTCCGCACCCTTGTGGAGACGATCCGCACCCTCGTTTAATTAGAAGCTCGACCTGCTAGATCTTCTCGCCGCGCTCGAACCGGGCGCGGCGTTCTCTTTGCTCCGCGCGCTTGCGAAGGATGCGTTCTTGCTCCATCCGCTTGCGCATCCGGTCGGGATAACCGGTCTCCTCGACGTCGTAAAGCTGAATTCCTAAAGCCTTGCTCACGGCATCGATGCCTTTGGGGCCGCCGATACGGCGGCGGGTGAATTCCCCGTTCTCTGCCACCAAAACCACCGACATCTCGTTGACCAACGTCTCGGGTTCAACGTAGCCCTCTACGAAAGCATGCTGCGCAGCCCACTGCTTCAAGTACTGGGCATCTTCAGGACGCACCGTCTCACCGGGCCCGCGCGGGGGCTTGATCGGAGAATTGTTTTTCCGGGAGCCGAAGATGTTGAACACGCACAACATCATATAAGGCGACCAAGAACACACCCCCGTTGCGGACATCCGTGAGGGCGCTAGAGCCACTAAGCGGGTACGCTGGTGGCGAATTAACGTCTGCAATTTTTGAGGAGACTCAACAACAATGGCTCACTCTGTAGAGATGCCCGAGCTGGGCGAATCGGTCACCGAAGGCACCATCACGACGTGGCTGAAGTCCGTCGGCGACACCGTCGAGGTCGACGAACCCTTGCTCGAGGTCTCCACCGACAAGGTCGACACCGAGATCCCGTCCCCGGTCGCCGGCGTCCTGCTGGAGATCAAGGCTGAGGAAGACGACACCGTCGAGGTCGGCGAGGTCATCGCGCTTGTCGGCGACGAGGGCGAGGCACCGTCCGGCGACTCTGGCAACGACTCCGCTGCCGCCGACGAGGATACGGCTGAGGCGGCCGAGTCCAAGCCGGCGAAGAAGTCCGGCGGCTCCGGTTCGGCAACTGATGTGGAGATGCCGGAACTCGGCGAGTCCGTCACCGAGGGCACCATCACCACCTGGCTGAAGTCCGTCGGCGACGAGGTCGAGGTCGACGAGCCGCTGCTCGAGGTCTCCACCGACAAGGTCGACACTGAAATCCCGTCCCCGGTTGCTGGCACCCTCGTGGAAATCTTGGCCGAGGAGGACGACACCGTAGAGGTCGGCGAGGTCATTGCCCGCGTCGGCGACGCTGATGCCGTTGCTTCCAGCGAGGAAGAGGATGTCGCTGACGCTGATGAAGAGGTGGAAGAAGCCAACTCCGCCGCAGGCGAAGGCGACAACCCGGAGGACGCTCCGAAGAAGTCCGCGTCCAAGTCCTCCTCTTCCAACAAGAAGGGTTCCGGCGAGTCCACCGATGTGGAGATGCCGGAACTCGGCGAGTCTGTCACCGAGGGCACCATCACCACTTGGCTGAAGTCCGTCGGCGACATGGTTGAGGTCGACGAGCCGCTGCTCGAGGTCTCCACCGACAAGGTCGACACCGAGATCCCGTCCCCGGTCGAGGGAACCCTCCTGGAGATCCTCGCTGAGGAAGACGACACCATTGAGGTCGGCGCCGTGATCGCACGCATCGGCGACGCCGAGGCAGCCGCTGCTGATTCTTCCGACGACGAGGATGAGGTTGAGGAGGCCCCTGCTCCTAAGGAGGAAAAGCCGAAGGCTGAAGCTCCGAAGAAGGAAGAGAAGAAGGCCGAGCCGAAGAAGGCCGAGTCCACCAACACCTCCGCGAAGGTCAATAACGGCGGCAAGGTCCCGTACGTGACCCCGCTGGTGCGCAAGCTCGCCGACAAGCACGGCGTGGATCTGAACACTATCGAAGGCACCGGTGTCGGCGGCCGCATCCGCAAGCAGGACGTCCTGGCAGCTGCCGAGGGTGGCTCCGCAAAGGGCACTGAGGCTGCAGACACCAAGGCTACGGAGTCCACTGCCGCTGCTTCGTCCGAGCAGGCATCCGGTCCGCGCGCTCGCTGGTCCACCAAGGCTGTGGACCCGGCCAAGCAGGACCTCATCGGCACCACGCAGAAGGTCAACCGCATCCGCGAGATCACTGCCGCCAAGATGGTGGAGTCTCTGCAGACCTCTGCACAGCTCACCCATGTACAGGAAGTCGATGTCACCCGCATCGCCGACCTGCGCAAGAAGGTCAAGCCGGCCTTCGTGGACAAGCACGACGCGAACATCACGTTCCTCGCGTTCTTCGTCAAGGCTGCGTCTGAAGCTTTGGTCTCCCACCCGAACGTGAACGCCTCCTACAACAAGGAGACGAAGGAGATCACCTACCACGAGGACGTCAACATCGGCATTGCTGTTGACACCCCGATGGGTCTGCTCGTGCCGGTGCTGAAGAAGACCCAGGACATGTCCCTCGCGGACATCGCCAAGGGCATCGCCGATCTGGCCGCCCGCGCACGCGACAAGAAGCTGCGTCCGGACGATCTCTCCGGCGCTACCTTCACGGTGACCAACATCGGTTCCGCCGGCGCGTTGATGGACACCCCGATCCTCACTCCGCCGCAGTCCGGCATCCTGGGCACCGGCGCAATTGTGAAGCGTCCGATCATCGTGACGGAGGACGGCATCGACTCCATTGCCATCCGCCAGATGTGCTACCTGCCGTTCACCTACGACCACCAGATCGTCGACGGGGCGGACGCAGGCCGCTTCATCACCACGATCAAGGACCGCATCGAGGCAGGTGACTTCGAAGGCGACATGGAGCTCTAACCCCATCTCCCCTTTGAGTTAGGGCGGCCCAGTACTGGCTTCGCGTCAGTGCTGGGCCGCTTTCTATCTGGCAACGGGTGTTCACCCCAGTCGATACACTGGGAGGTATGGCACAGGCTCCGAAAGATCAGACAGAAAACACCAACGACGACCAGAACTCTGCCGACGGCACCGCCACAGAAAAGGGCGCGAAGAACAGCTTCAAGTCCTTCCGCAATGAGCCGTCCGCTTTCATGGAGCAAGCTCTAGGAGGGCTCGTGGCCGCGCACCCGAACGCGGAGTGGCACGACGAGGGTTTCATTGGGCTCACGGAGGACGCGGACACCGCCGGCGATGAGCGCGTTGCCGTGATCTCGGGTGGCGGATCCGGCCACGAGCCGATGCATGCGGGCTTCATCGGTTCGGGCATGCTCGATGCCGCGTGCCCCGGCCTGCTGTTCACCTCCCCGAACGCCGTGCAGGTCACCGCTGCGACGGACTGGGCGGACCGCGGCAAGGGCGTTGTCCACGTAGTGAAGAACTACACGGGCGACGTCATGAACTTCACTGTGGCCGCGAACAGCGTCGAGGGCGAAGTTGCGACGGTGACTGTCGCTGACGATGCCGCGACGGAGATCGACGACGAGGACGACTCACCGGGCCGCCGCGGCACCGGCGCCACGATCATCGTGGAGAAGATCGCGGGCGCATCCGCGGCCCGCGGCGATGACCTGCAGACGGTGGCGGAGACCGCGCAGAAAGCAGCCGACCAGTCGCGCAGCATGGCCGCAGCCCTCATGCCTGGTCACCTGCCCACGAGCGATCGCCAGACCTTCGACTTGGACGAAGGCGAGATCGAGATCGGTGTGGGCATTCACGGCGAGCCGGGTGTGGAGCGCCGTGACACCACCAAGGGCGGGCAGCCGACGGCGCATGACCTTGTCGGTGAGCTGCTCGACGGCATCACGGAATCCCTGCAGAACGCCGATGTGGCTATCGACGGCGCCGACGTGGTGCTGCTGGTCAACGGGCTCGGCGCCGCAAGCGAGCTCGAGCTCGACTTGGTCTTCGGTGAGGCCGTCTCCCAGCTCGCCGAGCGCGGAGCCACCGTGCGCCGCGGCATCGTGGGCACGCTGGTCACCTCCTTGAATATGGCGGGTGTCTCCTTGACCGTGACGGTTGTGGACGACGAGCTGCTCGAGCTCGTCGACGCGGAGACGAACGCGCCGGCATGGCCTGCTGTGGTGGCGGATCCCGAATACACCGCCGTGAAGATGGTCGACGATGAGGAAGCGCCGAACGAGGGCGGCGAGAACGAGTGGCTCAGCACCTTCGCCGACCGCATCGGTTCGTCCTTCGACGATCTGACCGAGCTTGACCGCGTTGCGGGTGACGGCGATTTCGGCCAGAACTTGGAGGCGGCCTTCGGGGACATCGAGACTCCGTTGAAGGGAAGCGACTCCGAGGTGCTGAAGTTCTTCGCTCACCGGATGCTCGTGCGCGCTGGAGGCACCTCGGGCGCGGTGCTTGGCACTCTCTTCCGCGAGATGGGTGACGCTTTCGCCGAGGCGGAGGCCGATTCCCGCGAGGCTGACACCGCCGACTTCGTCGCGGCGCTCAGCGCAGGACTGAACAACGGCGTCGAGGCCATTACGGATTTGGGCGGTGCCAAGGAGGGCGATAACACGCTGATCGACGCACTCGCCCCCGCCGCAAAGGAAGCCAAGAAGCTTGCCGACGGCTCTGCGCCCGGCTCCATCTCCGAGGCTCTCGAGCAGCTGCATACCCCCGCTGTGGAGGGCGCTAAGTCCACCCGCGGTATGCAGGCTAAGAAGGGCCGCGCCTCCTACCTCGGCGAATCCGCCGCGGATGTGCCGGATCCCGGCGCGATCGCTATTACGTGGCTGTTCGGCGAGGCAGCCGTAGACGATTTCTAGAACGGGATTTTCTACACTCTTAGACGAACGTGACGCACTGAAAATTAAAGGAGCTAGTTGTCGTGGATTACATTTCCCGCCACATCGGCCCAACGGACAGTGAGCGCAAGCTCATGCTGGATGCCGTTGGCTACGGTTCGATCGACGAGCTGGTTGCAGCAGCAACCCCGCCGGGCATTCTGGCTAAGGCCCCTCTCGATCTGCCGGCACCGCTGACGGAGCACGAGGCGCAGAAGCGCCTGAGAGAATTGGCTGGCAAGAACACTGTCCTCAAGGCTTTCTACGGCCAGGGCTTCTCCTCCACCATCACCCCGCCGGTGATCCGCCGCGGCGTGGTGGAGGATGCCGGCTGGTATACCGCGTACACCCCGTACCAGCCGGAAATTTCCCAGGGTCGTTTGGAGGCGCTGCTCAATTTCCAGACGATGGTGCAGGATCTCACCGGTCTGCCCATCGCTAATGCGTCGCTTCTTGACGAAGCGTCGGCTGTGGCCGAAGCCATCGGGCTCATGTCCCGCGCCGTGAAGAAGGGCCGCCGCGTGCTTCTCGACGCACGGCTGCACCCCCAGGTCATCGCCGTCGCCGCCGAACGCGCCCGCGCGCTGGACCTTGAAGTGGAAGTCACCGCACTCGACTCCAACCTGGTCGGCGAAGACTTCGTCGGCGTGGTCCTGGCATACCCGGGCACCGAGGGCGACATCGTCGACCCGCGCCTGGTGATAGAGGCCATCCACTCCCGCGGCGGTCTGGCCACCGTGGCGGCCGACCCGCTGGCGCTTCTCTTGTTGGAAGCCCCGGGCGCGCTCGGCGCAGACATCGCGGTGGGCACCACGCAGCGTTTCGGTGTGCCGCTGTTCTACGGTGGCCCGCACGCCGCCTACATGGCTGTCTCCGACAAGCTCAAGCGCCAGATGCCGGGCCGCCTCGTCGGCGTGTCCGTCGACGCGGAGGGCTACCCCGCCTACCGCCTGTCGCTTCAGACCCGCGAGCAGCATATCCGACGTGAGAAGGCCACCTCCAATATCTGCACCGCCCAGGCGCTGCTCGCCGTCACCGCGTCCATGTACGCGGTGTACCACGGCCCGGAGGGGCTGCGGGAGATCGCGCAGGGTGTGCATGAATGGGCGGGGCGCTTCGCTGCGTCGATAAGCAATGCTGGACTGACAGTCAAGCACGAGCACTTCTTCGACACCGTGGCCGTCACTGTGCCGGGGCGCGCGCAGGGCATCGTGGATGCGCTCGCGGAATCCGGCTACCTCGTGCGCGCGGTGGACGAGGACACTGTCGCCGTCAGCTTCGGTGAAGACACCGAAGAAGCGGATCTGGCGGCGCTGCTCAGCGGCTTCGGCATTATCGACGAACCCGCGACGAACGCCGACAGCCACCTCCCCGGCGAACTGGCGCGCGAGACGGAGTTGCTCACCCACGAGGTCTTCAACACCCACCACTCCGAGACCATGATGATGCGCTACATCCGCGCCCTCGGCGACAAGGATCTGGCGCTCGACCGCACGATGATCCCGCTGGGTTCGTGCACGATGAAGCTCAACCCCACCGCGGGCCTGGAGGCGATCACCTGGCCCGGTTTCGCCAACGTCCACCCGTTCACCCCGGACAAGTACACGCAAGGCTGGCGGGAGCTCATTGAGGAGCTGACCGGTTGGCTTGTGGAGATCACCGGCTACGATGCCGTGTCCGTCCAGCCCAACTCGGGCGCCACCGGTGAGCTGGCCGGCCTGCTGGCCATCCGCCGCTACCACGTGGCCAATGGCGACACGGAACGCGACATATGCCTCATCCCGGCCTCCGCTCACGGCACCAACGCTGCCTCGGCGACGCTGGCGAACCTGCGCGTCGTGGTGGTCAAGACGGCCGACGACGGTTCCATCGACATGGCCGACCTCGACGCCAAGCTGGAGCAGTACGGCGAGCACGTCGCAGCCATCATGATCACCTACCCGTCCACCCACGGCGTGTACGAGGACACCGTCACGCAGGTAGCCGAGAAGATTCACAGCGTCGGCGGCCAGGTCTACATCGACGGCGCCAACATGAACGCTCTGACCGGCCTGGCCCGCCCGGGCGATTTCGGTGGCGACGTCAGCCACCTGAACCTGCACAAGACGTTCACCATCCCCCACGGCGGCGGTGGCCCGGGTGTCGGCCCGATCGGCGTCGGCGAGCACCTCATCCCCTTCCTGCCGTCGGACCCCCAGATCAGCGGCGAGGAAGCCGCCCAGGAAGCTGCTGAAGGCACCGGCGTGCCCATTGCGGCGACCACCTACGGTTCCGCAGGCGTGCTGCCCATTTCGTGGGCGTACATCGCCATGTCCGGCGCAGAGGGCCTGGCATCCGCCACCCGCAACGCCATCCTCAACGCCAACTACCTGGCTCACGAGCTGAATGACTCGTTCCCGGTTCTTTACACCGGCAACGCCGGCCTGGTGGGCCACGAGTGCATCATCGACCTGCGCGAGATCACCGACCAGTCCGGCGTGACCGCGGCCGATGTGGCGAAGCGTCTCGTTGACTACGGCTTCCACGCTCCGACTCTCGCGTTCCCCGTCGCCGGCACGCTGATGATCGAGCCGACCGAGTCCGAGGACATCGCCGAGCTCCAGCGGTTTGTCACCGCAATGCGCTCCATCCGCGCAGAGATCCAGGACATCATCGACGGCGCGGTGAAGTACGAGGACTCCGTCGTCCACCACGCCCCGTACACCGCCCGCAGCCTGGTCAACGACAACTGGGACTACCAGTTCACACGCCAGCAAGCCGCGTACCCGGTCGATTCGCTCCTGACCACCAAGTACTTCCCGCCGGTGCGCCGCATCGACGAGGCCTACGGCGACCGTAACCTCGTCTGCGCGTGTCCGCCGCCAGAGGCATTCGACCTGGCCGCCAATCCCGATGACGGCGAGATCATCGACCCGACCGTCACCGAAGAGAACAGCAAGTAAAGGAGACCCCACAGCCATGCCACAGACCCCGCTGCACCAAAAGCACGAGGAGCTCGGCGCTTCCTTCACCGATTTCGGCGGCTGGACCATGCCGCTGAAGTACGGCAGCGAGCTCGAGGAGCACCGCGCCGTGCGCAACGCCGTGGGCATTTTCGACCTGTCCCACATGGGCGAGATCGACGTCACCGGTCCCGACGCCGGCGCATACCTCGACTACGTGCTCATCTCCAACCTGTCCAACCTCAAGGTGGGCAAGGCGAAGTACTCCATGATCGTCGACGAGAACGGCGGCATCCTGGATGACCTGATCACGTACAAGTTCTCCGACGACCACTTCATGGTCGTGCCCAATGCCGCCAACACCGCGACTGTGTGGGCCGCGTTCCAGGCGCGCACCGAAGGCTTCGACGTTGAGATCCGCAACGACTCGGAGAGCGTCGCGCTCATCGCCGTCCAGGGCCCGGGCGCGCTCGACGCGCTCACGCCGCTGCTTGCCGACGACCCAGCGCCCCTCGCTTACTACTCCGGCGCCTGGACCACGCTCAACGCTAACGCCGGCGACGTCGAGGTCTTCGTCGCCCGCACCGGTTACACCGGCGAAGACGGCTTTGAGCTCTTCTGCACGAACGAGGACGCCGAGAAGGTCTGGGACGCCGTGATCGGTTCCGGCACTCCCTGCGGCCTCGCCTCCCGCGACTCCCTGCGCCTAGAGGCATCGATGCCGCTCTACGGCCACGAGCTCACCGCCGACATCACTCCTGTGGAGGCGGGCATGGGCCGCGCGTTTGCCAAGAAGGAAGCCGACTTCGTGGGCAAAGCCGCACTCACTGGGCGCGAACCCTCCGTGGTCATCGCTGGTCTGACCTCCGAGGAGCGCCGCGCCGCACGCGAGGGTGCGGAGGTCTTCCTCGCCGACGGCAACGGCTCCGAGGAGCGTATCGGTGTGGTCACATCCGGCCAGCCCTCCCCCACTTTGGGCCACCCGGTGGCTCTTGCGCACATTGACCCCTGGCACGCCGAGCCGGGCACTAAAGTGGAAGTGGACATCAGGGGCAAGCGCTACCCGTACACCGTCAGCGAGACCCCGTTCTACACCCGAAAGGACAAATAGCCATGGCCGACATCACGCTGCCCCAGGACTTCTCCTACTCCGAGGACCACGAGTGGGTCAACGCCACCGCTGACGCTGTGGAGGGCCAGACCGTTCGCGTGGGCATCACCTCCGTGGCCACCGAGCGTCTCGGCGAGATCGTCTTCGCCGAGCTGCCGGCTGTGGGCGATACCGTCACTGCCGGCGAGACCTGCGGCGAGGTGGAGTCCACCAAGTCCGTCTCCGACCTCTACTCTCCCGTCACCGGCACGGTCACGGCTGTGAACGAGGAGATCGAGGACAACTACGAGGCGATCAACAACGACCCGTTCGGCGACGGCTGGCTCTTCGAGGTCTCCGTCGAGTCCGCCGGTCCGCTGCTGACCGCCGAGGAGTACGGTTCCGCCAACGGCCTCTAATAAAGCACCCGTGACGGGAGGTCTACCATGTAGAGCATGACCGCCCCTCGTGAACCGTTCTTCCCGCCCGACCGTTCCATCCGAGCCTCAGATTCCCCACTTGACGTGCGGGAACTGGGGCTCGTGGACTATGCGGAGACCTGGGAGCTGCAGGCAGAGCTCGCCGCGCAGCGCGCCAACGACGAGATCGGCGACACCTTGCTGGTGCTCCAGCACCCCAACACCTACACCGCTGGAAAACGCACGCAGCCGGAGGACATGCCCGACAACGGCCAACCCGTTGTCACCGTGGACCGCGGCGGCCGCATCACCTGGCACGGCGAGGGTCAGCTGGTGGTCTATCCCATCATCAAACTCGCCGACCCGGTCGACGTGGTGGACTTCGTCCGCCGGATCGAGGAGGCCTTGATCGCTTCAGTCCGCGACTTCGGCGTTCCCGACGCAGGCCGGATCGAGGGCCGCTCGGGGGTGTGGGTGCCGGCGGATGATCCGCAACTAGGCGTGCGCCGCGACCGCAAGATCGCACAGTTAGGCATCCGCGTCACACGCGGGGTGACCATGCACGGCCTAGCGGTGAACTGCAACAACACTCTTGAGTACTTCGGCCACATCGTCGCCTGCGGCATCAGCGACGCCGACGTGACCACGCTGAGCTTGGAGACCGGCCGCGATGTCACTCCCGATGACATTGCACCGACGGTCGTGCGCAATCTCGACCGCGCTTTTTCCGGCGAGCTCGAAGTCGCCGACCACAGCATTACGCGCAGCTGACTCTAAAAGGGGTGTCCGTGCCAGCGATATTCGCACGTTTGCACGGACGCGGTTAACGTTGTCAGCGTGACTGTCGCAGAAGAAGGACGCAAGCTGCGCCGCGTAGAAAAGCGCAACGCGCAAACCCCGATCGAATCCAAGCCGCGCTGGATCCGTAACGCCGTGAAAACCGGCCCCGAATACGAGGACATGCGCAAGAAAGTGAAGGGTGCGTCCCTTCACACCGTGTGCCAGGAGGCCGGTTGCCCCAATATCCATGAGTGCTGGGAATCGCGCGAAGCAACGTTCCTCATCGGCGGCGCGAATTGCTCCCGCCGCTGCGATTTCTGCCAGATCAACTCCGCTAAGCCGGAGCCGCTGGACGTGGAGGAGCCGCAGCGCGTCGCCGAGTCCGTTCGCGAGATGCAGCTGAACTACTCCACCATTACCGGTGTCACCCGCGACGACCTCGAGGATGAGGGCGCATGGCTCTACGCCGAGGTCGTGCGCAAGATCCATGAGCTCAACCCGCACACCGGCGTGGAGAACCTCACGCCGGACTTCTCGGGCAAGCCGGATCTGCTTCAGCAGGTCTTCGAAGCTGAGCCCGAGGTGTTCGCCCACAACTTGGAAACGGTCCCGCGCATTTTCAAGCGCATCCGCCCGGCGTTCCGCTACGACCGCTCCCTGGACGTCATCCGCCAGGCACGCGACTACGGCTTGATCACCAAGTCCAACCTCATCCTCGGAATGGGCGAGACCCGCGAGGAGGTCCTCGAGGCCCTCGCGGACATGCAGGATGCCGGCACGGACATCATCACCATCACCCAGTACCTGCGGCCGGGCCCGATGTACCACCCGATCGAGCGTTGGGTGAAGCCGGAGGAGTTCATCGAGTACCGCGATGCCGCGTACGAGATGGGCTTCGCCGCCGTCATGTCCGGTCCCCTAGTCCGTTCTTCCTACCGCGCGGGCAAGCTCTACGTCGAGGCAATGAAGTTCCACGGCCGCGAGCTGCCGGAGAACCTGAAGCACCTCGCCCAGACATCCCAGGGCGCGACGGACCAGGAAGCCGAGACCTTGCTGAACAAGTACGGCGCTTCCGAGGAGACCCCAGTCGTCTCCGCTGGCCGCCCGTCCGTCACGCTCGGCATGCCGGGCATCGGGGCGAACTAGAAGCTTCTACCCCGGTTCCTGGCTGCCCCGGCAGTTTCCAGCTCAAAGCGGCGCTACCGCTTATCGACGACTCAACCCCCAGCCGAGCGCTCTCGGCTGGGGGTTGATTTGTCAGTAGGCCTACCGGCTGTCCCCACTACTTACCGGTCGGGATGTTGGAGCCGACCTTCCATGCCTCCGGGTTGTCACGGCTGTCGTCGGTGCCGCCGTCCTTGAACAGCGGACGGTCGAGGACGACAGACGGAATGGCGAAGGCATCCACCAGCACCTCGGACCACGGGCCGAGCGAGTCGACCAGGTCGTTGATGGCGGCGCGGGCAGCCTTCACGCGGCCGGAGGAGATCACGTTGTGCTCCTGGTACCAGCCAGCGTTGCGGATGATGGTGTCAAAGACGAACAGGTGGCGGACCTGCTCGAAGACAGCACGCTCGGTGGAGCCCACCGGCAGGGAGCGCTCTGCCTCGATCATGGCCTGGACCATTAGGTTCTCAATGTAAGCCCAGGCAGCGTTGAGCATGTGGTCCTGCGCCTTGTCGATGACCTTGGCAGCCTCAGCCTTGTCCAGCTTGCGTGCGCCCTGGACGCGGCGAATCAGGGAACGCATGACCAGCTGCTCGCGCATCTGGATGACCTTCAGCTGGTAGTCGGCGTCGAACAGGGACGCTTCCTCGCTGGTGAAGGTGTCCACCACGGACTGGACGGTGGCGCCCAGGCCAGCACGGCTGCGGAAGATGTCGGTCACGTTGGTGGCCGCGAACTTCACAATGTCCATGGCGGACGGGTTAGCCATCTCGCTGGTGTACGCGGTGAGGAGATTCTTGCCGGCCAGCTGCAGCAGGACGGTGTTGTCGCCCTCGAACGTGTTGTACACGTCGGTGTCGGCGCGGTAGGTGGTCAGCAGGTTCTCCGACATGAATCCGGCGCCGCCGCATGCCTCGCGGCACTCCTGGATGGTGTCAGTTGCGTGCTCGGTGGCGACAGCCTTGAACGCCGCGGCCAGGGTCTCCATCTCGCGGGAAGCCAGAGCCTGTGCTTCGGTCGGGTTGGTGGTGGACCACTCACCCGATGCCTGACGTGCAGTCTGGTCGGCGTAGCGTGCGGTCAGCTGGTTCTGCAGCAACTGGATCGCGTAGGTGCGCGCCAGCGGGATGATCAGGCGGCGGCGGTGCTGACGGTAGTCGATCAGCTTGTCTTCCTGACCGGTGTCGCCGTAATCGAACTGGCGGCGCTGGTTCGCGTACTTCAGGGCGATGGCGAGGGAAGACTTGGTGGCACCGGAACCAGCGGCGCCGACTGCAATGCGGCCACGAATCAGCGTGCCCAGCATGGTGAAGAAGCGGCGGTTCTTCGATTCGATCGGAGACGTGTAGTTTCCGTCCTCGTCGACATCGCCGAACTGGTTCAGCAGGGCCTCGCGGGGGATGCGGACGTTGTCGAAGGTCAGAGTGCCGTTGTCCACGCCGAGCAAACCGCCCTTGTGGCCGTGGTCGCCGATCTTGACGCCCTCGACCGGGGATCCGTCATCCTCGCGGATGCGCACCACGAAGCAGTGGACGCCGTGGGACTCTTCCTCGCCCGGGGTGTACAGCTGGGCGAAGACGGCGGACCAGCGGCCGTCGCGTGCGGTGTTGCCAATGTAGACCTTGGTTGCGGACGGGGACGGGGAGTTGATCACAAACTCCTTGGTCTCCGGGTCGTAGGTCGCAGTCGTCTCCAGCTCCTGGACGTTGGAGCCGTGGCCGCGCTCGGTCATGCCGTAGGAGCCGAGCATAGACAGGTTCATCGCGCCCTTGGCGTACTGCTTGTGGCGCTCCGTACCCAACACGTCGACGGCGCCGCCCCACAGGCCGAACTGCACACCGGACTTAATAGCCAGGGAACCGTTGAACTGGCCGAGGAGGTCCAAGCCCATGATGCCCACGTGAGCCTCGCCGGAGCCGCCGTTCGCCTTGGAGAAGGCGGTCTGCATCATGCCGGTGGAGGCCACCATCTTGACCTTCTCCAGCAGGGCCGCGCGGATCTCCTCCACCGAGCCCTCGATCATCGGCAGCGATTCCTCGCGGTTGAGCTGCTCGCGGATGCTGTCCTTCTGCTCTTCCCACGGGCCGTCGAGCAGGGTCTTCAGCTTGCCTGCGACAGCCTGATCCGGAGTCTCCGGCAGCGTCTTCGGGGAGCGGGATTCCGGAGACGCCTTCTGGGAGCGGCGTTCCAGAGTGACTTTGCGGACTTTATCCTCGACAGAAGTCATGATGTCCTTCTTTCCTTGAATGCTTCCTTTTGGGATTGGGGTGTGCGGAGGTTTAGCGCTCGATGATCGCTACGACGCCCTGGCCGCCAGCGGCACAGATGGAGACGAGGGTGCGGCCGCCGCCGTTCTCCTCGAGGGTCTTCGCCGCGGAGGCGAGGATGCGTGCGCCGGTGGCCGCGAACGGGTGTCCGGCAGCCAGAGAGGAGCCCTTGACATTGAGCTTGGAGCGGTCGATCGCGCCCAGCGGCTTGTCCAGACCGAGACGCTCGCGGCAGTAGATCTCGTCTTCCCATGCCTTCAGGGTGGCCAGGACCTGGGACGCGAATGCCTCGTGAATCTCGTAGAAGTCGAAGTCCTGGAGGGTCAGGCCGTTGCGTTCAAGCAGGCGCGGGACGGCGTATGTCGGGGCCATGAGCAGGCCGTCCTTACCGGAGACGAAATCCACGGCAGCGAGCTCAGAGTCGACGAGGTATGCGCGGACGGGGAGGTTTTGCTCCTTTGCCCACTCCTCGGAGCTGAGCAGGACTGCCGCGGCGCCGTCGGTAAGCGGGGTCGAGTTACCCGCGGTCATGGTGGCGGTGCCGCCGTGCTGCTCGGCGTCTTTCTTGCCAAAGACGGGCTTGAGCTTGGACAACTTCTCCACGGAGGAGTCCGGGCGGAGGTTGGTGTCGCGGTTGACACCCAAGAACGGCGTCATCAGGTCGTTGAAGAAGCCCTCCTCGTACGCCTTAGCCAGGTTCTGGTGGGACGTGGCAGCCAACTCATCCTGAGCTTCGCGGCTGATCTCCATTTCGCGCGCGGTGATCGCTGCGTGCTCTCCCATGGACAGGCCGGTGCGCGGCTCGCCGTTCTGCGGCTGCTCCGGTGCCAGCTGGTTCGGGCGGATAGAGCCGACGAGCTTGAGCTGGTCCTTGGTGGACTTGGCGTTGGACAGACGGATCAGCGTCTTACGCAAAGCGTCGTTGACGGCCAGCGGCGCGTCGGAGGTAGTGTCGGCGCCGCAAGCGATGCCGTTCTCGATGCGGCCGAGCGCGATCGCGTCTGCGACCTGGATGGCGGATGTCAGCGAGGTGCCGCAAGCATGCTGGATGTCGAATGCGGGGGTCGTGGACGACAGCTCGGAACCGAGCACGGACTCACGCACGAGGTTGAAGTCGCGGGCGTGCTTGAGCACAGCGCCACCGACCACGAGGCCCAGCTCCTGATCCTGCAGTCCATAACGGGCGACCAGGCCGTTGATGGCCGAGGTCAGCATGTCCTGGTTGGAGGCGTTTGCGTACTCCTTGTTGGAGCGAGCGAACGGGATACGGTTTCCGCCGAGGATGGCTACTTTGCGCGGTTGATTCATGCTTGTTTCCTGCACTTCCCATGGAGCTCGAGGTAAATAACTGCTGTTCAGTCGTTCACCGTGAGATTTCTGTCTGGCACTTTACAAAGTTCGAACTTTGTAAGGTTCGTCACCATTGCGATCTTATAATAGTATTCGACACAGAGCTACCGAATTAGAACGGTCGCTGTTGCCGAAAAAGAAGGAGAAAATTGTGGCATCGAAAGGCCTCCTCGAACAGTTCATCAACTCCCCCCTGGCTGCTAAAGCAGGTGTCCCCCAGGGCTACCCCCTGCGCCGCTACAAGCAGGGTGAGGCACTCCTCCACGGACCGGTGGTCGTCGGCGGCAACGGCCGTCTCGCCGGCCAGCTGACCCCGCTGCTCGAGGGCCCCTACAAGCTCATCAAGGCCGAAGCTGACACAAAGCGCGCCGGTATCGTCTTCGACGCGACCGAGCTGAAGAAGCCGGAGGACCTCATCGAGCTGTACAACTTCTTCAACCCGCAGCTGAAGAAGGTCCTGGACAACGCGCGCCTCGTGGTCATCGGCACGACGCCGGAGCTTATCGACGACGCGGATGCCCGCATCGCCGCCCGCGCACTCGAAGGCTTCACCCGTTCCCTGGCTAAGGAAATGCGCAAAGCTGCCACGGTTCAGCTGGTCTACGTGGACCCGGAGATCGATGGCTCCCAGATCAACAAGGTCGAGTCCACTCTCCGCTTCCTCCTGTCCGGCAAGTCCGCCTTCGTCGACGCCCAGGTCATCCGCATCACCCCGGTCGACGTGCAGGTGCCGGAGAACTGGGACAAGCCGCTTGAAGGCCGCCTCGCTGTGGTCACCGGTGCCGCCCGCGGCATCGGCGCAACCATTGCAGAGACTCTTGCCCGCGACGGTGCAAAGGTGATCTGCGTGGACATCCCGCAGGCAGGCGAAGGCCTGGCTAAGACCGCCAACAAGGTCAAGGGCACCGCGCTCCCGCTCGACGTGACCGACCCGAAGGCCGCCGAGGAGATTGCCAAGCACGCCCAGGAGCGTTACGGCCGCAAGATCGACACCATCGTCCACAACGCCGGTGTCACCCGCGACAAGCTGCTGGTCAACATGGACGAGGGCCGCTGGAACATGGTCCAGAACATCAACCTCGTCGCGCCCGTGCGCATCACCGAGGCGCTTATCGACGCCGATGCGTTCGCCGAAAAGCCCTCCATCATCGGCGTCTCCTCCATGGCCGGAATCGCCGGTAACCGCGGCCAGACCAACTACGCCACCACCAAGGCCGGTGTGGTCGGCTTCGTCGACGCTCTGGCTGAGAAGATCGCTGCCCAGGGCGGTTCCATCAACGCTGTGGCTCCGGGCTTCATCGAGACCGACATGACCGATGCCATCCCGTTCACCACCCGCGAGGTCGGCCGCCGCCTCAACTCCCTGAGCCAGGGCGGTAAGCCGATCGACGTCGCCGAGACCGTCGCATTCTTCGCTGCTCCGTCCTCCGTCGCCGTCAACGGCAACACCGTCCGCGTCTGCGGCCAGAACCTGCTGGGAGCGTAAGCACCATGACCACTGCTGTGAACCGGGGCGACGACAAGGACCCCAAGAAGAAGGCGGAAGAAGCCGCCGCCGAGGCGAAGGCTGACGCCAAGGAGACCGCTGCCAAGGCTGAAGCAAAGGCCGAGCAGGTCGCCGACAAGGCCGCAGCCAAGGCAGAAGACGTCGCCGACAAGGCGAAGGCCGCTGCTAACCAGGCCCAGGAGAAGGCTGAGGACCTCGCTGAGAAGGCTGCCGACGCTTTCGAGGACGCGAAGGAGAAGGTCTCCTCCACAGTCGAGGAGCTCAGTGACGAGGCCGAACAGAAGGCTGACGACACCAAAGCTAAAGCCGAGCAGGTCGCCGAGGACGCTAAGACCAAGGCTGAGGATGCCGCAGATAAGGGTGAGGCAAAGGCGCAGGCAAGCGCCAGCCGCACGTACGAGACGCTCAAGGCGATCCCGGACTTGAAGGCGATCAACCGCAAGATCTTCATGAGCGCGATTCCGGGCATCGGCGGCACGCGCGAGGCGAAGAAGGACCCGACGTCCGCAATTGAGGTCAGCGGCGTGAAGATCGACCAGGGCAACCTGGCGGACTACACCAGCGCGACCGGTCTGCGCCTGGGCAACGAGATCCCGCCGACCTATTTCTTCGTGCTTTCCTTCCCGCTGGTCATGGAACTGCTCTCCCGCCCGGACTTCCCGTACCCGGCCATGGGTGCTGTGCACGTGACCAACGTGATCGAACAGGCCCGCACTCTGACCGTCGACGAGACCTACACCATCCGCTCCCACGGCGAGAACCTCCGCCCGCACCGCCGCGGCCTGCTGGTGGACATCGTCACCGAGATCTTCGCCGACGGCGACACTGCTGGCGATCCGGTGTGGCGCCAGACGTCGACGTTCTTGGGCATGGGCGCGAAGTTCGCCAAGTCCGCCGACATCAACGTGACCACCCGTGCGGAGGACTCCGGCAAGGTCCTGCCGAAGCCGGAGCTGCCCGAGTTCAAGCCGAACGCGCGCTGGCGCTGGACCGGGTCCGACGTCAACGCGTACGTCGAGGCATCCAACGACCACAACCCGATCCACACGTCCAACCTGGGCGCGAAGCTGTTCGGGTTCCCGGCGCGCATCGCCCACGGCATGTACTCCGCGGCGGCAGTGCTCGCACCGCTGGAAGGCAAGCTGCCGGAGGCTCTGCGCTACTCCGTCGAGTTCGTCAAACCCGTGGTCATCCCGGCACAGGTCGCGCTGTGGACCATCGAGGATGAGGACGGCTCCTACGGCATCCAGCTGCGTGGCTCGTCCAAGCCGGACAAGCTGCACCTCAACGCGGAGCTGAAGCCACTGTAGGCACTCCCCGCTTAGTTGACCCGCCGCTCCCGAACCAACGGGGACGGCGGGTTTTCGCATACTGCACGCTGTGGCAGTTCGTGCGGCCCGCTGGCTCTTCGATAGTGTGGTGACCATGGCAAAGGACAACAAGGCAGCTGCCGCCGAGAAAGCTGCGAAGAAGGAACAGCGCTCGGCGAAGCGCACGCAACGCAAGCAGACCCGGTCACAGATCTGGCAGGCGTTCAACCTCCAGCGCAAGCGCGACAAGAAACTGATCCCGCTGATGCTGGCCGCCATTTTGGGCGTGGGTCTGCTGTTCTTCCTTATTGGCCTGCTCTTCAACGGCCAGTGGTTCATGTTGGTGCTCGGCCTGCTCTTCGGGTTCGTGCTGGCCATGTTCATCTTTACCCGCCGCCTTGAGGGATCCATGTACGACGAGGTAGGCGACACTCCCGGAGCCGCCGGCTGGACGTTGGAGAATATGCGCAACACGATGGGCATCGTGTGGCTGACCAAGACGGGTGTGGCCGCCAACCCGCAGATGGACACCGTTCACCGTGTGGTCGGCAACCCGGGCATCATCCTCGTCGGCGAAGGCAACGAGAAGCGTTTGAAGCCGATGATGGAGAAGGAGCGTAAGCGCATCGACCGCCTCGTCGCTGGTGTTCCTATCCACGAGGTGTTCGTCGGTTCCGGGGAAGGCCAGGTCCCGCCGAAGAAGCTCCAGCGCCACTTGCTGAAGCTGCCGAAGAACTACGCCAAGGACGAGGTCTACGCTGTCAACGCCAAGCTGGAGGCCATGGACAATATCCGCGGCGGCCAGCGCGCCGGTCTGCCGAAGGGCCCGATGCCTCACCAGGCGCAGAACATGGCGGGCATGAACCGCAAGATGCGCCGCATGCAACAGCGCAAAGGCAAATAATTAAATTACCCAGTAATCCGCTCGTCGGCCGGCCACGGCTACGAGCGGATTACTGCTGTGCCCGTAGCGCGGTCGTGCATGCCGCGTCCGTCCGCGTCCACGATCGCGGCGGGGAAAATGAATCCGGTGAGGATGGTGCGCACCGCCGCGCGCCAGAACCCGACGGTGGAACCGGGCTGATCCAGGCGGGCGACACCCATTCCCAGCACCGCCATGCCCGGCGTGCGGGCGAACAACCAACCGCTGATGATTCCCAGCAGCAACCACAGGAGATAGGTCAATGTCGACGTTCCACCGAAAATGTCTGTGTTCATGACAATGAATCCGGCGATGATCCAGCAAATCCCCCAGTCGATGAGGACACCGGCGGCGCGTCGCATGACGGATGCCATCGAGCCGCTTCCACTCTCCGGCAAGCCGAGGTACTCGCCCGGCCAGCGTCCTACCATGTATTCGTTGTCGGAGCCGCCCGCTGGTGTGGGCGGTTGATTTCCGGCGTTGCTGCCACGCTGCGCGTTACCCATGGTGATCAAGGATAGAGCACGGTTTTTGCAATCAGAACTCCGTGCGAATTGAAGTCTTTTTCCGCCCGCAGAGCCCCCGGATTTCCATGTACGATCGTTAAAAGCACCCAATTTGCACTCAAGGAGTTTTACCCGTGGGCTTTGACAACATCCAGGACACAATGAAGTACATCGAGGACGAGAACATCGAGTTCGTTGACGTCCGCTTCACCGATGTTCCTGGCATTGAGCACCACTTCAGCATCCCGGCGTCCATGTTCGACGAGGACGCGGTCGAAGAAGGCCTCGCATTCGACGGATCGTCGATTCGCGGCTTTACGACGATTGATGAGTCCGACATGATCCTCATGCCGGACCTGGCCACCGCTCAGGTGGACCCGTTCCGCAAGGCGAAGACCCTGAACGTGAAATTCTTCGTCAACGATCCGTTCACCCACGAGGCGTTCTCCCGCGATCCGCGCAACGTGGCGCTGAAGGCCGAGGAGTACTTGGCGTCCACCGGCATCGCCGACACCTGCTTCTTCGGCGCGGAAGCCGAGTTCTACCTCTTCGATTCCGTGCGCTACTCCACCGACGCCCACAAGGCGTTCTACGAGGTCGACTCCATCGAAGGTTGGTGGAACCGCGACCGCGAGCTCGAGCACGACGGCTCCCCGAACTTGGGCAACAAGACCCGACTGAAGGGCGGCTACTTCCCGGTCCCGCCGTACGACCAGACGCTGGACGTGCGCGACGACATGACGCTGCGTCTGGCCCAGGCCGGTTTTGAGATCGAGCGTTTCCACCACGAGGTGGGCACCGGCGGACAGCAGGAAATCAACTACAAGTTCAACACCCTTCTTCACGCGGCGGATGACTTGCAGACGTTCAAGTACATCATCAAGAACACCGCCAAGGAATGGGGCAAGACCGCCACGTTCATGCCCAAGCCCATCGCGGGCGACAACGGCTCCGGCATGCACGCCCACCAGTCCCTGTGGAAGGACGGCGAGCCGCTCTTCTACGACGAGTCCGGTTACGGCGGCCTGTCCGACATCGCACGGTTCTACATCGGTGGCATCCTCCACCACGCCGGTGCTGTCCTGGCGTTCACCAACCCGACGCTGAACTCTTACCACCGTCTGGTTCCGGGTTTCGAGGCGCCGATCAACCTTGTGTACTCCCAGCGCAACCGCTCCGCGGCGATCCGCATCCCCATCACGGGCTCAAACCCGAAGGCGAAGCGCATCGAGTTCCGCGCACCGGACCCGAGCGGCAACCCGTACCTCGGTTTTGCTGCCATGATGATGGCCGGACTGGACGGCGTGAAGAACCGCATCGAGCCGCACGAGCCGGTGGACAAGGACCTCTACGAGCTCCCGCCGGAGGAGGCCAAGTCCATCCCTCAGGCACCGACCTCCCTCGAGGCATCGCTCGCAGCGCTGGAGGAGGACCACGAGTTCCTCACCGAAGGCGATGTGTTCACCGAAGACTTGATTGAGACCTACATCAAGCTCAAGAACGACGAAGAGATTACTCCGGCACGCCTGCGCCCGACTCCGCTCGAGTACGAAATGTACTTCGACGTCTAAATACTCAGCCGCTTCAGCGGATAGCGCACCCACGGTTTCCACCACGGATTCCGTGGGTTTTTGTTATTTTTCCTAAGTTCGCCAGCCGTGATTACCATGTGCTGAGTGACTGATAAGTTCCGCACACTGCCTCCTCCTGGCCCAGCTTGGGGCGGCAGCCTCATGGGCACCTCCATCGTTTCTCGCCTCCTTGTCGAGGAGAATATGATGTTGGGTTCCGCGATCTTCGCTGCGATTGCATGCGTTATCCTCATCGCTCTCGTCGTGGGGTTCATCCGGTACCGCCACCCCGCCTGGGAGCGGACCTCCATGGCGGAATGGTCGATGTTCTTCATCGGTGTGCTCGCGCTCGGTGCCGCGTTATCGGGTCTGACGGGTGAGACAGCGTACCGCCTGATTGGCTTCTGGATCGGCGCGCCCGTCACTGTGGTCACGTGGGCGATTCAGTTGACGCGTTTCGACGGCACGCCGCGCTTCACCTGGGGCCTGCCACTTGTCGGTCCGATGATTTCGGCGTCGGTAGCCGGCTGGCTGGCCCGCGACTACGGCGAGTTCTACCACGTGTTGGGAACAATCTTCTTCGCCATGTCGATCTTGACAGCGGTGCCCGTGTTCATCCGCGTGTACTGGGCGGCGTGGCACCGACAGGTGGATTTGAAAGGCGCCAATTCCGCCACGGCATGGGTCCCGTTGGGTGTGGTCGGCCAATCCACGACGGCGATGCAGATCCTCTACCCCGGGCCTGTCTCTATTTACTACGGGCTCATCGCACTGGGTATCGCTATTCCCTTGGCGATCTTCGCCATGTTCACCTTCTACCCCAATGTCGCCCGCTGGGTCGACTACTCCCCGGCATGGTGGGCGTGCACCTTCCCGCCGGGCACGGTCAGCATGGGCGGCCACCAGTTGGCGCTGGTCAACGGGTCCGAGTTGCTGGACGCGATCGCGCTGAGCATCCCGGTGCTGCTCATCATCCACTGGTCGCTGTGCTCCGCCCGATTCCTCAGCTGGGTCGCCGAAGGGCGCCGACTCTCGCCGTAATTGTGTGACAGGGTAGACACTGGCCTACCACGCGTCAACTCTCGGAAGGACCATTCGTGACTGCAGCTGCCACCCCGGGCACAGTGAAAGCCCGCAACCGCTCCATCTACTTCACAGATGCCGCCATCGCGGTGGTGATTCTGGGGGCGTGCCTCCAGTTCTTCCTGCCGGGCTGGTCCAACCTGTTGTGGATGCTGGGGTGTCTCGGTGCGGCGCTGGGGATCTACGTTGTGCGCGCGAGCATCGGCAAAGCGGACCTGCCCAGCACGGATCTGGACGAGTATGAGCGCCAACGGCGCTTGGAGGCGCGCGAAGTCGGGCTGACAACCGCCTTTGTGACCACGCTCGCCCTTTTCGTCGTTGCCGGTGCGGTCGCCTTCGCTTCGAAGTTCTGGTTCGACCCCACTGCGACGGATGTCGCACTGTTCTTCTCCCAGCTGCTTAGCGCACAACTGCTGTGCGTGACATTCAGTATTGCCCGCTCACTCGCCGGAAAAATCAACCGGGACGAGCTGATCGAGCAATAGGCTATTGAAGCGTTACGATTCAGCTATGAGTTCCTACCATCTCCTTGGCCGCGCATACCGGTTCCCTGCTGACAGAGACCGGGCAGCCGCAGGTGATAGCGCGCAGAAGCCCGCATGGTGGCGCCCGCTCGTGGAGCTCATTCTCGCCCTTGTTCTGTTAGTCGCGTTGACAAGCGCCGCAACCGGGCTGTTCTACCTCTACGAGAAGGTGGCTCAGCCCGAGGTCAGCGCGTTCGAAGAATTCGCTATTGCGGACCACCCGTATCTGGCCCTCGCAACCTTTATCGGCTGGGTCGCGGCTATCCCGGCGGGGTTCATCGCCGCACGGCTCACCGGACGCAATCCGCGGGCACTGTGGTCGGTGGAGCTGCGATTCCGGTGGCGGAATTTCGCTCTCGCACTCCTTCCGGCGCTCGCCTTTCTCGGCGCCGAAGGTGCGTACGCGATCATCACTTCAGACCGTTCTACTGCTTCGATCACGCCTGTCAACGTGGCGGCGCTCGTGGTGATCGTGGCGATGGCACCCCTCCAATCGCTGTCGGAGGAGCTTTTCTTCCGCGGCTCGCTGGTGCAGATCACGGGTCAGTGGTTCACTCCTTCCTTCGTGGCCTACCTGCTCCCGCTGCTGTTCTTCTTGTCCGGCCACCACTACGGCTGGCAAGGCATGATCAGTGTCGCCGTCTTCGCGTTGTGCGCATCTTTTCTCACCTACGCCACCCGCGGGATTGAGGCGGCAGCTGCCGTTCACGCAGTAGGCAACACTTTCGCCTACGCTCCGGATGCCTTCGGGGTGGACGGGGTGGACTTGGCGGCGGCGTCGATAAGCGATCTTGTGATTTCTGTTCTAGCGACGGTGGCCGCAACAGCGTTGGCTTATGTGCTGATCACGCGGCGCACGTCCACGTCGACCTCGTAGCCCGCGACGAGCCCCCGTGAGCCGTACTGCCACGTCAGGGGTGTCTGCTTGCCCACTTCGCCCGGCCACGCGCGACCGTCGTGAAGCTCCCGCGGCTGCCCGGCGGGATCCGCGCCGTAATCGGCGACCCATACGGCCCCGAACTCGGCGGTGGCGGCGCCGAGCATGCGCCAGCGCCAGTAGCGCGGGTAGGTGTACACCCCGGCAACGGGCACACCGCGCGCGGTGAAGAGGACGCGGGCCTCGCGCACGTGCGAAAGTGCCAGGCCCGCGGGGGTCTCACAGTCGATCCACACGGGGACAACCAGGTCCCCCATGACCGCGCAGGCGGCCTCAACTTGCTCGGCGACGGTGGTCCCCTCCGACGGATTGCGCAGGTAGTGGTAAGCCTCAACCGGCAGCCCGGCGCGGAGCGCGTCCTCCACATGCGAGGTGTAGGTGCGATCGCGGTAGGTGCCGTCGGTGGTGCGCACGACCACGAACTCGACGCCCTCCGCCGCAGCCTGGACGAGACTCAGCCCATCTTGGTGCTCGCTGACGTCGATGCCGAACTGGAGTTCGCCTGTTGGGAACATCTAGCGCCTGGCAAAGCCCATGCGCGGGGTGAAGGACCCCGGGTGCTTGCGTTGTGCCACAGCGTCGGCGATGACCAAGCGCCATTTCGGGTCTGTGACCGGCATCTGCGCGATGGAGAACCAGCCGGTCTCGCTGTTCTCGTCGTCGCCGACGGCGGGCACAGCGGCGGGATCGTCGGCCTCCAGGCGCAGAGCGACGGACATGTAGCTGGCATTGTCGCCGTTGGCGTGAACGATGGGCCCGACGGCACCGACGCCGAGGAGGGCGGCGGGTCTCGCCGCAACGCCGGTCTCCTCCGCCACCTCGCGCACGGCGGCGTGATGGGGCTCCTCGCCCGGGTCGCAGATCCCGGTCACCGGGGTCCACTCACCGTTGTCGGCCCGTTTTACCAGGAGCACTTCAGGCACGGCCCAGGGCGAGTCATCCGTGGAGTCGCGCAGCACCACCGCGGTCACGGCCGGGATCCACATCAGGTCCGTGCCGATCTTCTTGCGGGTTTCCACGATGAATTCGGGGATGGGCATGGGGCGCACCTTTCTGTTCAACTTCGCCGCCCAAGTCTACGTCCCGCGTCCCCGCGCGGGCGACGGGGTGAACTAACATCATGTGCATCATGAGCACGCAGGTCAGCACCACCGATCCCGAGAAGCAGCCCCGCCGCCGCGTCCCCGCGGCCGCATTCATCGTGGGGTTCGGGGCGTTGCTGATCATCTGCCTCGTGTTCGCCATCGGGGTGGTCAACTACGAGACGTCTGCCTCGGAGCGCGCGTCCAGCTCTTCCTCCACAGCGACGGGAACGGAAACGACATCGCAGCAGCTCCCCGCGGTGACTACGGTTACCGGCGCGGACGGCCAGACCAGCGTGTCCCGCCCACCGAAGCCGGCGCCGCCGGAGACGAGCGAAGAGCAAGTGAAGGCGTCGATACGCACGCAATTCATTGCTGACGCGAAGACGGCGCGCACGTACACGGGTGTCGCGGTGACTGGAAACATCACAGAGGAGGCGCTCGGGGATTTCCCGGAGTTCGCTGGCCACCTGAGCCGCCTGCTCGAGCAGAACTGCGTGGATTCGATGGCGCTGACCACGCCCGACAACGAACGAGTGACGTTCAACGGCTTTTGCTACACCACCCTGCCAGGAGAATCCATCCAACGCATGCTCACGGTCGCACTCGATGGCAAGGCGGATTCCATCGACTTTGCTAACAACCCCGGTTACGGCAACTCCAATTACGTGTCCATAACGTGGTACGTTCCCAGCGAGAAGTCGGCAGAGAGAATTCACGAGACGTGGAACGGGGTTCGTCGCCCCCGCGCGGTCGAGCAAATCCGCTTCTACACCTATTCACCGGAGAAGGTCCACCGCCTAGTCAAGGAGCGCGGAAAAGCCGATTACTGGCGCGACGACGAGGTCTTCTAAGCCCACCCTCCGACGGAAACGTGAGACGGTGCAGCTGGGCTGGGAGCAGCAGTCGCTGCCGCAGGATGAGGCCGCGGTGGGCAGGAACTAGTGGGCATGAATCGGGAGCGACCTAGCCGGCGCCATAGGGACTATCAATCGGTCCATGCCAACCCTGAGACGGCCGGCCGGCTGGAGGCTTGGGACCTCGCGCCGATGCCTACCCCTGCGCTACCAGGTCTGCCCCACCCAGTTGACCCCCGGCACAACCCGGTCAATGACCTCCATCACTTGGTCATAGTTGGAGTACGACATCATCTTGGTGGCGGATCCTTCTGCGTCGCACGGCTCGTCGGCACGGCCGGCTTCAGTACCGGAAACGACACCGATGATGCTGGCGCGGCCACCGATTATGTAGAACACGGGCCCGCCGGAATCCCCCGGCAGCGCGCACACGTGGGCGATGTCGCCGTACGTCTCGCGCTCGATATTGGTGTCGGTGCGGATGATCTGGGTGCGGCCGGACGCTTCGAAGTCCCCGCAGGTGAAACCTGTGGTGGCGCCGGTCTTGCAGATCTTCTCGCCCGACGGGATATCACCGGAGTACAGGGCAGTCTCGATCGGTTTACCCACGAGGTCCATGTAGCGCTCAGAATCAGTGATCTCAATGATGCCGACGTCGATGTCGACGATCTCCCCCACGTTCTCGCTGTAGAGACCCGAATAGATGTAGTGGCCGACCTCCACGGAGTAATCCGCGGCCGTTTCAGCGTACGTCGGCCACACCAAGTCCCCCTCCTTGCCGCAGTGCCCGGCAGTGACGGCGTAGTTACGCCCGTCGGGTCCACTGAAGCTGAACGCGACGGTGCAGGATTGCGCGGTGAAGGCTTCACCCGGCTGCGGGTAGTGGTCCGTTGCCTGGATCTTCGTGCCCGGCGCCCACAGCGCGAACTGCGGAGAGGAGACCCGGTAGCCCATGGCGGGCTCGTCCGGCGTCTGACCATCGTTCTCGCCCGGACGCTGCACCTGTTCGCGCTCCTGCCGTTCCTCCGCAGTCGGGGTGGGCTGCTGGGCGGAGGTGATGCCCAGCCACGCCACCGACGCAACGAGGAAACTCGTGATGACCACGAGAGCCGCCCACAGAGTCACCCCTGATGCGGAATCGCGCGGCTGGTCCCCCTGCGGCGGCAACTCTTGCCCGTAATACGGGTAGGTCACATCGGGTGCGGCGTGCCTAGGAGTCCCGCTTTCCGGTGTCTCCGATGTCTGCGGTGTTCTGTGAGTCATCCGTGTCCTCCGAACCCTTGTCGCCCTTTTCGCCGAACTCCTTGATCAGGTTCATGTCGCGGAGGAATTTCTCCGGGTCGAACTCGGTGTAGTGCTCGGGGCCTGCGAACTGTTCCTGGGCCATCGTCGCTTAGTTCCCCTCAGCTGCTTCAGCCTTTTCGGCTGTGTCGGCAATGTACTGCTTCACTGCTTCGGCGTCGTTCGGCATGTCCACGACGTGGCGGTCAGCGTCCATGATGTGCGCGAAACGCTCCGGTACGACCGGCTCCTGGCCGGTGGCCTCGACGATGGTCTCGGAGAACTTCACCGGAAGTGCCGTTTCCAGCACCACGATCGGGGTGTCCACCTGATCCGCCACACCGCGGGCCACAAAGACACCGTCGGCAGTGTGGGGGTCGATGAGGACGTTGTGGTCGGAGTGGGTGGCTCGGATCGTCGATACGCGGTCCGCGTGCGTGGAAGTTCCGGAAAGGAACCCGTAGCGCGTGCGGATCTCCTCCATGATGTGGTCCTCGAGCTCGAAGCCGCCCTCCTTCGCCTTCACGCCGAAGAGCTCGGCGGTCTGGGAGGCATCGCGCTCGATGACGTCGAAGATGAATCGCTCGAAGTTGGATGCGCGGGAGATGTCCATCGACGGCGAAGACGTCGCGTGGGTCTCCGCGGCGGAACGCGGACGGTACTGGCCGGTGGTGAAGAACTCGTGCAGCACGTCGTTCTCGTTCGTGGCCACGATGAGCTTGTCCACGGGCAGGCCCATCTGCTTCACAATGTGGCCCGCGCAGATATCCCCGAAATTGCCGGTGGGCACGGAGAAGGAGACCTGCTCGTCGTTGCTCTCCGTGACCTTGATGTAGGTGGAGATGTAGTAGACGGTCTGTGCCAGCAGGCGCGCCCAGTTGATGGAGTTCACCGCGCCGATGTGGTGCTTGGACTTGAAGGCCGCGTCGGAATTGACCTCCTTGACCACGTCCTGGCAGTCGTCGAAGACACCGTCGAGAGCGATATTGAAGATATTCGGCTCATCCAGGCCGAACATCTGGGCCTGCTGGAACGGAGTCATACGCCCGGCGGGCGTGAGCATGAACACGTTGATGTTGTGGCGGCCGCGCATTGCGTACTCGGCGGAGGAGCCGGTGTCGCCGGACGTGGCGCCGAGAATGTTCAGGGTCTCTTCGCGGCGTGCCAGCTCGAACTCGAAGAGCTCGCCGAGCAGCTGCATCGCCATATCCTTGAACGCGGCGGTGGGGCCCTCCGAGAGGTGGGCCAAGAACAAGCCGTCCTCGAGCTTGCTTACCGGAACGATCTCCTTGTGCGCGAAGACAGGAGTGCGGTACGCGTTGGCGGTGAGCTCCTCAATCTTCGCCGGCGGGATGTCGCCCACGAAGAGCTTGACCACCTCGGCTGCCAGCGCCGCGTAACCACCCTCTGCGAGAACGCCGCGCCACTGCGTCAGGCGCTCATCCGTGATCCGCGGGTAGGCCACGGGCACGTACAACCCGCCGTCGGGGGCGAGCCCGGACAGCAGGATGTCGGTGAACTTGTACGGAGCAGCAGACGCGTCGCGTGTTGAGATGTAATCCACCCGACACAGTCTACGTGCCCCGCCTCACCCCCGGAAGGATTGCCCGAAGATTAACGGCTGTGCGCGCCCGGCGGGTCCTGGCGGCCGGTAAGGATGTCCATGATGCCGCGCACCGCGTTCTCCCCCAGCGTGGGCACCACGCGGTCGTCGAAGCCGGACGTGTCGCGCGGTGCTCGGCGCGCCCCCCCGACCATTGGCGCGGCGACGGCGAGAGTGAGCGTGGAGCCGTCGAGCTCGAGCGCGGTGGCGTTGTCCACCCCGGCGGCGCGGGCGGCGTCCACGAGTGCCACGAGGTCCCCGTATGTGGCGTCCTGCAGGTCGATCGACAGTTTCAGAGCCATGACCGCCAGCTTAGTTCGCGCGCCGGGCTGCCGGTGGCGGTGAAGCTAGTCGTCGTACTCGAAGGAAGGCTCCTCGCCCCAAAACACTTCCTCCACGACACGGTGCGCGCGGCGCGTGACCTTGAGGTAACGGTCTAGGTAGGCCTGCGCGTCGTGCGGGTCGTGTCCGGCGGCGCCCGCGACCTGGTTGAGCTGAGCACCCGGACCGGGGAGTTGGTCGGTGCGTTTTCCCGCCACGAGGACAAGCGCATTGCGCGCGGCAGTGGCGAGCAGCCACGCGTCGGTGAGCTTGCGGGCCTGGGATGTCTCGATAATGTCGCTGGCCTCATCGGTGGCTAAGAAATCCAGCACTTCCAAGGTGGAGGTGTTGTGCAGCTCCTCATATTCGTGGGCGTGCATCATGGTGAGCAGCTGCACCGTCCACTCGATGTCCGAGAGCGCGCCGCGCCCCAGCTTGGTGTGGGTGGCGCGGTCCGCGCCGCGGGGCAGGCGCTCATTGTCCACGCGGGCCTTGATTCGGCGGATCTCGCGGATCTCCGCCTCGCTCGCGCCACCCTTTGGGTACCGGAACGGGTCGATTGCTTCGAGGAAAGCCTGCCCGACTTCACGGTCGCCGGCCACGTAGGTGGCGCGCAGCAGAGCCTGCTTCTCCCACACCGCGCCCCACTCCTTGTAGTAGCGCTCGTAGGAGGCGATGGTGCGCACGACGGGGCCTGAGCGCCCTTCGGGCCGCAGGCCAAGGTCGACTTCCAAAGGCGGGTCGCCGGAGGGCTTGGACAAACGTTTGCGCATCTGGTCGATGATCTTCGCGGCCCACGCCAGGGCCTCGCTCTCTTCAATGCCCACCGCGGGCTCCGCCACGACAACGACATCTGCGTCGGAGCCATATCCGAGTTCCTGCCCGCCAAGACGCCCCATGCCGATCACGGCGATACGTGCCAGTGGCTCGTCCACACCTCGTTCGATCAGGTCCGCGCGTACTTCGGCGCGCAGCCCGGCTTCGAGCACGGCGTCCCACACCCAGGACAGCTGCTCGCAGACTTCGCGCACGTCAAGGAAGCCCAGCAGGTCCGCAGAGGCGATTCGCGCCAGCTCCGCGCGGCGCAGGGAGCGGGCGACCTTGACGGCTTTGTCCGGGTCATCGTGGCGCTTCGTTGCTGCCACTAGGGCTTTGTAGACACGGTCGGGGGCGGTGTCGAGGAGCTTGGGTTGAGTGGCGCCGTCGCCAAGCTGCTTCACCACGTCCGGCGCGGAGATAATCAGGTTCGCGGCGTACGGCGAGGTGCCCAGAATATGCATCAGCCTCTCGCCGACCACGCCTTCATCTCGGATCGTGCGCAAGAACCACGCCTTATCGACGGCCGCCTCCGACAATTTCCTGTAATTCAGCAGCCCGGCATCCGGGTCGGCGGTCTCCCCCAACCACGCCATGAGCGTGGGCAACAGGATCTGCTGGAGTTTCGCCTTGCGCGAGTTGCCCTTCGCCAGCGCGGACAGGTGCTCGTAGGCGCGGTCCGGGTGGGTGTAGCCCAGCGCCTTCAACCGGGCCTTCGCTGCGTCGGCACCGAGCGTCGCTTCGCCTACACTCATCCCGGCGATGGAATTCAGCAGCGGGCGGTAGAACAAGCGCGAGTGCAGGTCCGTTATCTTCTTGCGCTCTTTTTTCAGGCGCAGGTCCAGCTCGTCCACGGCGGACTTTGTCGGCGAGGAAATGAACCCGGAAGTCAGAGCGAGCCAGCGGCGGTTCTCCACATCGTCGTCCGCAGGCAGCGTGTGTGTGCGCTTGAAACGGTGCAGCTGGAGGCGGTGCTCGAGGAGTCGCAGGAATTCATATGCCTCCACCAAATCGGCGGCGTCTTCCCTGCCGATGTAGCCGCCAGCGGACAGGGCCTCGATGGATTCGACGGTGTTCTGGGTCTGCACGGAGGCATCGATACGCCCGTGAACGAGCTGGAGCAGCTGAACGGCGAATTCGGCATCACGCAGACCGCCGGAGCCGAGCTTGAGCTCGCGGGAGCGCATGTCCTCCGGCACGTTCGACAACACGCGACGGCGCATCGCTTGGACGTCGTCGACGAAGGAGTCGCGCTGGGAAGACTCCCACACCATGGGCCGCAGCCTGTCGTAATAGGCCTGGCCCAGCTCCATGTCGCCGGTCATCGGGCGCGCCTTGAGCAGCGCCTGGAATTCCCAGGTCTCCGCCCAGCGCTTGTAGTACGCCTCGTGCGAGTCGAGCGTGCGCACCAGCGCACCGGACTTGCCCTCGGGGCGCAGGTTCGGGTCGACGTCGAAGAATGCGGCATTGCCCACGGAGGTCAACTCACTGGCCACGCGCGTGGCCTTGGTGTCGGCGGGCTCCGCCACGAAGATGACATCCACATCGGAGATGTAGTTGAGCTCCCGCGCGCCGCACTTGCCCATGGCGATCACAGCGAGCTTCCGGTCGTAATCCTCGTCTCCGTGGACACTGCGCACCGCGACGGCGAGCGCCGCGGTCAAGGCCGCGTCCGCGATAGTGGTCAGCAGTTCTGTGACCTCGCTATAGCTGAGCTCGTTCTGCTCTGCGCCATACCCCTTGAATGCCGAGTAGGTGCCGGCTAGGTCCGCAGCCGCTACGCGCATGACCAGCGTGCGATACGCATCTTTCAGCGCACGCTTCGCTTCCGGCCCGGCCTCAGCCGCACGGTACGTGCCGGGGCCGTCGAGGCTCGCCTGTGCCGTCGGATCGCCCTCCACCGGCTCCGCTCCCACCGCGCCCAGCATCGCCTGGAAGATTTCCTCTGGACTCGGCAACGGTTCAGCGAGCAGTTTCCATTCCTCCGGGTGCGCCACCAAGTGGTCGCCCAAAGCTGTGGAGCCCCCCAAGAGGGCGAAGAGGCGGACGCGGAACACGTCGTCGCTAATAAGCGCCTGGCGCAGTTCGCCGTATGAATCTCCGAGCGCTTCCGCGAGACGGAAACTGGTGTTGAGCGTCAGGTCCGGGTTGCCTGAGCCGCCGAGCGTGTACAGGATGTCGTTGTCGGTCCAGCCGAGTTTCTCCAGGTCTTCGGCGGCGTGCGCCCCGGTGAGCGCGAGCTGGGCAGGGGACGGTGAGCTGCTGCGGGCCATGGTTCCTTTCTTACCGGTCGTACCGGGCTACCTACAGGTTGAGGTTGTTGGCCAATTCCCACGGGGTGATCTGATCCTCGTAGGCGTGCCACTCATCCCACTTGGAACGCAGGAAGAACTCGAAGACCTGCTCGCCCAGCACCTCCGCCATGAACTCGGACTTCTCCAGCACCCGCAACGCCTCATCGAGCGAACCGGGCAGGTCCTTGTACCCCATCGCGCGGCGCTCGCGGCGGGTGAGCGAGAAGACGTCGTCAACGGCCGGCTCGCCGAGCTCCATGCCTTCCTCGATGCCGTGCAGACCGGCGGCGAAGATCGCGGCGTAGGCCAAATACGGGTTCGCCGCTGAATCGATCGTGCGCACCTCGATGCGGCGTGACACCGGCTTGTGCAGGCGGTACGTGGGCACCCGCACCATCGCAGAACGGTTGGACACGCCCCACGTCGCTGCCGTCGGCGCCTCTGAGCCGAACTGGAGGCGCTTGTACGAATTCACCCACTGGTTGGTCACCGCGGAGATCTCCCCTGCGTGCTCGATCACGCCCGCGATGAACTGGCGGGCGGTCTTGGACAGCGAGTACTCGTCATCCGGGTCGTGGAACGCATTATCCTCGCCCTCGAACAGTGAGAAGTGCGTGTGCATCGCCGAGCCGTTGTGCTCGCGGAACGGCTTGGGCATGAACGTGGCCAGCACACCGTTGAATTCCGCCACCGTCTTGACCACGTAGCGGAACGCGATCACGTTGTCCGCCATGGTCAGCGCGTCGGTGTGGCGCAGGTCGATCTCCTGCTGCCCCGGCGAGCCCTCGTGGTGGGAGAACTCGGTGACAATCCCCATGTACTCCAATGCTGAGACAGCTTGCCTGCGGAACCGCGGCGCCTGGTTCTGCTTCGCCTGATCGAAGTACCCGCCGTCATCGACAGGCTTCGGCTCGTCTCCTTTGAGCACGTAGAACTCGATCTCGGGGCTGGCCACGCACTCGAAGCCCGCGTCCGCCGCCTTGTTCAGCTGGCGGCGCAGCACCTGGCGCGGATCCGCATACAGCGGGTTGCCGTCCGGCATGGAGATATCGCAGAACATCCGCGCCGTCTGCAGCCCGTCCTCCACGTCGAACGGCAGCGGCTGGTACGTCGACGGATCAGGCTGCAGCAGCGTGTCCGACTCCGACACGCGCGAGAAGCCCTCAATGGAGGAGCCGTCGAATCCCACGCCTTCGTCGAAGGCCGTCTCCAACTCCGCCGGGGACATCATCACCGTCTTCAGCTCCCCGAACAGGTCCGTGAACCAGAGGCGGATGAAGCGGATATCGCGTTCCTCAACGTCGCGGAGGACGTTTTCTTGTTGGCTGTTCATGCCCACCACACTAGTGAGCATTTCCAGCCCCGGAGGCCACATCCCAACCAGAAAACGTTAGGTAAACTGGGGGTGAACGAACGCGTCCGATTCTGGTGCGATTTCTGACGCACCTATTTTTGCAAGAAGGCCAGATCCAATGAGCAACCAAACGTTTATCGAGGTCGAGGCTAAATTTGCCGTCGACGACACCACCGCGGTCCCCGACCTGACTGCCCTTACCGCCGTGGAATCCGCGGGCGAGACCGCTCACCACAGCCTGTCCGCGATCTACTACGACACCGCGGACCTGCGCCTGACCCGGGCGAAAATCACGCTGCGCCGCCGCACCGGAGGCAAGGACGACGGCTGGCACATCAAGCTGCCCGGCTCAACGGGGCGCACCGAGCTCCACGCCGAGCTGACGGACCCGTCCACGCCGCCCACGGAGCTACTCGAGGCTGTGCGCGCCATCATCCGCCGCGAGCCGCTCGCGCCCATCGCGCAGGTGGACAACAACCGCGCGGAGACGCCGCTTTTCGACGCCGCCGGTGACCAAGTCGCCGAGTTCTGCGACGACCGCGTCACCGCTTGGTCTCTCCTGCCCGGCGGCCAGCAGACCTCGTGGCGCGAATGGGAAGTGGAGCTTTCCGGCGAGCTGGCCGAGACCGTCGAGGGTGCCGCCCTGTTGCACGAAGCCACTTCGCTTCTGATCAACCGCGGCGCCCGCAAGTCCGCATCCGCATCTAAGCTGGCCACCGCTCTCGGAGATTCCGCCGCGGCAGCCCCCGTCCCGCCGTACATGAGCACGGAGGGCCTCGAGGAGGACTCCCCCGCCAAGGCTGTCGTCGACTCCCTGCGCGTCCAGCGCGACCGCCTCGTGGAATGGGACCCGAAGGTCCGCAACGACGAGTGGGATTCCGTCCACCAGATGCGCGTGGCCACCCGCGAGCTGCGCAGCTTGCTCGAGACATTCGAGGGCATCCTCGCCGGCGACCAGCTCACACACATCGAGAACGAGCTCAAGGAACTCGCGGCTCTGCTGGGCACCGCCCGCGACGCCGAAGTCGTCGAAGAGCGCTTCGCCGGCCTGCTCGATTCCGACACCACCGGCATGATCGACGGGCCCGCCGCCGAGCACGTCCGCGGCGATATGCGCCGCGAATACGAGCGCGCCCACAAACGCATCCTGCGCACGCTCGACTCCGAGCGCTACCTGTCGCTTCTCGACGCCATCGATGCCCTCCTTGCCAACCCACCCCTCGCCTCCGACTCCCCTGCTGAAGATTCTGCCGAAGCTTCTGCCGCGGATTCTGCCGACTCCGAGACTGAAGCTGGCACCGAGACCGGCGATGCCTTTGACTCCTCGTCCCCCGCTGCCCCCGCTGCCCCCGCTGAGACCCGCTCCTCCGAGGAAATCCTCTACGAGCACCTCGAGCGCGGCTACAAGAAGTTGGTCAAGCGCCACAAGGCCGCGGAAGAGCACTACCCGGACACGTCGCTTCCACTGCACCAGCGCGAGGAGTACGTCCACGACGTGCGCAAGGCTGCTAAGAAGCTGCGCTACTCCGCTAACGCCGCCAAGGACAGCGGCCTCAAGGCCGGCAAGCTGTCCAAGGCTTGCAAGGAGCTGCAGGAGATTCTCGGCTACTACCAGGACGCGGTGACCTCGCGCGACCGGATCGAGAAACTGGCTAACGGCGCCCGCCAACGCGGCGAGGACACCTTCGCCTACGGCATGCTCTACCAGCGCGAAATGACCCGCGGCGATCAGGCTCTTCAGGACTACCCGAAGGCCGTCAAGGAGATCAAGAAGGCCTTTAAAAAGGTGGAGCCCAAAAAGAAGTAGAGCCCGCGGACGTCCGCGAGCTCTAGCAACACCTCAAGGTAACTCCTCCAGGAAACTAGGGAGCTATTTCTCCCACGAGGCCGGCTGACCCCAGTTGTCGTCGGCCTCGTCCTGCGCCTCGGCGATCTTGTTGCGCTGCTGGGCAGTCTCGAGAGCCTGCTCGGCTTCCTCGCGGGTGTCGTACGGCCCCATGCGGTCGTCCCAAGAGCCTTCCTTGCCCTGGGAGACCTCGCGGGTGCTGGGGTTGAAGTAGAACTTCTCGTCGCTCATGGTCGGGTCCTTTCGGTATGGCGAGAAAGAGTGCTCACCCGCCAAGGCTACCTGCGCCGGGTTGGTACTGTTATGGGGGTAAATTCGCCCCTCCCGAACCGCCCCGAAAGGACAGTGCTCTCCCCCATGGCAGTGTGGACCGCCCCCGAGACCCCCGCGTCCGACCGCGTCGCCCAGGCTCACTTGAACCGCACGGGCAACGCCCCGCTCCACACCGCTGACGCGCCGGGCACGTTCATCGTCGTCGGCGAGAATTCGGACCACTTCGGCGGAATCACCATCACCGGTCTGACCGGCCTGCGCGCAGCCGCGGCGGTGAGTCCCCGGGATGACACCACCGTCGCCGTTCACTGCGATTTCGCGGGCGCCACGACCGAAGACACCGCGGACTGCAGAAGCATCGAGGAGCTCGCCGAGCAGGTCGGTGCAGCTCGATCGGGCTCCTTGGCTGAGCGGTTCGGGGGGCTGGTGCACACCCTCGTCGGCCGGCAAATGCTCTCCCGCGACACCGCAGGCATGGACATCACGGTCATTTCCGACGTGCCGCTGGGCGCAGGTCTCGGCGCACTGCATGCGGCCGACGCGGCGCTCGCGCTTGCTCTTCTTGGCGGAGATGCGGAGATTGACTCGGCTCCGCTACGCACCCGCCTGGCGGACATCGCATCGCAGTCCGCCCGGATCTTTTCTCCCCTACCGGTCCTGCGCGCCCGCCATTCGGCGGCGCTACGCGGCCGGGAGGGCACGGTCTCCGTGATCGACTACGCCGACGGTTCCCTCACCCAGGCGCCGCACCCGGCGAAAGCGGACGTTCGGATCCTGTCCATCGCACCGTCGCACGGCGAGCCTTTCTTGGACGCGGGGCACGCGGTGGAGAAAGGCCGCACTTTCATCGACGACGCCTGCGCCAATTTCGGTGTTGCGTCACTGCGCCAGCTGCCAAATGCGGCGGACCGCGTCGTGGAGTGGGTCGACGCCCGCCACCACGTGCACGGCACCGATTCCGCGCCGACCCTGGAGACAGCCCGCGCGTGGGTGGACTTCGGCGAAGCGGAGACGGAGCTGTCCGCAAACGCAGCGAAGGCGCTGCGCTCCATGCGCACCGACGAGTTCTTCCAGATCATCGGCGAACCCGAGCGCACTCCCGGGCTGCCGGCACCGGATCAACTCGTGCAGCTGCTCCAGCTCCGCGGCGCACGCGCGGCCCGTCCCGCGGCGGCAGGCATGTCGCAGGCAGCTCTCGCGTACATTCCCGCGGCAGAGGCCGACGAGGTGGCGGAAAGCCTCGCCGCCGACGGTCTCGCCGTCGTGGAGGTCACGCCCGGCGCGCCGGCGCGTGTGACCGGCTAATCGGCGGGCCAGGCGAAGAGCACTTCGCGCTTCTCCACGTCCGCGCGCACCAGCGACATCTTCACCTCCGTCGCCTCCTCCGGGTGGCCGGCGCACTGCGCCAGGACAGGCGGGTCGGCGATGAACACGCGGGCGGTGTCGGACTCCTCATTGGTCCGCAGCACCACGCCGGTGAAATTCTCCCCCACCCACGGCCGCAGAACGGTGGCCTCGGTGAGGTTGAGACACGCGCGGTCGACGGTGTTGGCCAGCTGGGAGGTCCGGCCCATGGTCTTGAGCCCCCGCGGGGTGTCCTCGTGCACCCATTCGGGAATCTCTGGAGTCTCTGTGCCCGCGCACAGCGCCAGGCAGACTTCGGTGGCGTAGCGGTCCACAAGCCGGCGCAGTGGCGCGGTCACGTGGGAGTAGTAGCCGCCGATACCGGCGTGCACTTCGGGCTCACCGTCCGCCAGCGACACGTAGCCGGCGCCGCGCAGCAGCTTCTGCGCCTCGCGCATGACGGCCATGCCGCGCGGGGTGTCGGCGTCGACGGTCTGGAGGAATTCGCCGATGTCGCCGGTGTCGGACAGCTCGTAGCCCAGAGCCCGCGCTTCGCAGCGGAATGTGCTCTCCGCGTCGCCGCCCGCCGGACGGAGCGTGCGCAGGATGCCCACGCCCGCCTCCTGCATCATCTGGCCCGCGGCCATGCCGGTCAGCAGGGAGATCTCGGAGTTGTAGTCCATCATTTTCTGGCGGGGTTCGATGAGGAGCTCAAAGCGGCCGTCGTCAAGCTCGACGACGCGCACGGACGGTACGCGCAAGTTGATCGCGTGCCGGCGTAGCGACGACGCCGCGCGCAACTCCCCCACCTCCGGCAGCAGCGCGATCGACGGGTGCAGCATGCCATTGTCCATGTCCTCCTGCACGCCGTCGTAGTCGAGCCGCGCAACGGAACGCACGACGGCGCGCTCCACATTCGTGCTGGTCAGCTCACCTGCGCTGTCGAGCTCGAAGGTCCACAGCACCGCTGGCTTGTCCGCGTCCGGCAGCAACGACGCGGAGCCCTCCGAGAGCTCCTCCGGGTGCAGCCGCGCCGGCTCGTCCGGCAGGTAGATCGTCTGCCCGCGCTTTAGCGACTCTTCATGGAGCCCCGAGCCCGGCTCGATGAACGCCGCGACATCCGCGATCGCGTAAAAGACTCGGTAGCCGTCGCCGTTGACCTCGATGGCCACCGCCTGGTCCAAGTCCATGGAACCCACCGGGTCGATGGTGACAAACTCGATGTCGCGCGCGTCCCGCCGCTGGTCGGCGTACCTGTCGCGCGCATTCGCGGCCTCGGCGTGCAGCTCGGGCGGAAAGTCCGTAGGCACGTCGAACTCGTCGGCGATCGCGCGGAAATCAAGCGGTGCGGCATACAGCTTCATGGGGGCCAATTGTGGCAGAAACTGGGCGAGTGAGTCGGCCTATGAGCCGGATTCTGTGCCCTGCTCCGTAAAGGGGCGGGGCGGCGATCATCCATCTAGGACGCCGGTTGCCCGGCGCCTCAAGCAGCTACCTTCGAACTGGGCGGGCAGCCTCATCGCGTCCGACGATCCCTGCACGCGGCAGGGATTCTTGCCTTGCTCCCGGTGGGGTTTACCTGGCCGGTTGTGTCGCCACATCCGCCGGTGCGCTCTTACCGCACCCTTTCACCCTCACCCGGTTTCCCGGGCGGTCTACTTTCTGTTGCACTTTCCCGCGGGTCGCCCCGGGTTGCCGTTAACAACCACCGTGCCCTGTGGAGTCCGGACTTTCCTCGACCCCTGCCAGCCCACATGCGTGGCGGTACAGGGCGCCGCGATCACCCGGCCGACTCACTCGCAGCGCATAACTGTACCCGCCTGGGGGCTGTCAGCGGAAGTGGGCGACGTCGTTGGCACAGCGGACCACGCCTGTGTCGCCGTAGAACTCCACCACGCTAATGGACGCCAAGTCCAAGAACACGTGCCTGAACGTGTCCGGCCCCGATTCCAGCGCCTGCCGGATCACCGACTTGATGGGGGTCATGTGCGTGACCACAAGCACCGTCTGCCCCTCGTGCGCTTCCTGCAGTTTCAGGCGCGCGCGAGTCACCCGTCGGTGCGCGCTGGACACGCTTTCACCTTCCGGAGGCGCCTTGCTTATCGACGCCTCCCATGCCCCGAACTCCTCCCCATACCCCTCCCGCGCCTCGTCGCGGGTGAGGCCTTCGAAGACCCCGAAGTCCATCTCGCGGAAACCGTCGACCGTCTCAATCTGGCTCGTCTCGATCCCCAGCGCCTCCGCGCACGCCTTCGCCGTCTGCTGCGTGCGCTGCGCCGGCGACGCGACAATCGCGTCGATCTGCCCGAAAGCCGACACAGCCTTGGCCACCGCCGCCGCCTGCTTCTCCCCCAGCTCCGTCAGCGCCGGGTCGGAGGAGCCGCTGTAGCGCTTCTGCGCCGAGTGCTCCGTCTGCCCGTGCCGGACGAGCACGAACCGCGTGCGCGGTTTATCGTGCCCGTGCCAGTGAGAGGGACTACCGGTCTCGTGGCTCTTCGTCTTCTTGGGGGAGCGGGAGGGTGAGGCTGTGGGAGCGGGCGTCGATAAGCTGGTTCCCTCCACGATGCCGGGCTTCGATCCCTTAGCTGCGGCGTCCATGGCCACGTTGGACAGCTCGTCGGCCTTCTTGTTCTTCGCGCGCGGCACCCACGAGTAGGTGACCGTGTTGAACCCGGCGGCGAGGTCGCGTGCGTCGAGCGCCAGCTTCTTCATGTCCGGGTGCTTGATCTTCCAGCGGCCCGACATCTGCTCGACGACGAGCTTGGAGTCCATGTACACGTCCACCTCGGTCGCGCCGAGATCGCGCGCCGCCTCGAGCCCGCGGAGCAGACCGTGGTACTCAGCGACGTTATTCGAAGACTTCTGGCCGACCACATAGGCGATCTCGGCGAGCGTGGTGCCATTCTCGTCGTAGACGACGCTCCCCGATCCCGCGACCCCCGGGTTCCCCCGCGAGCCGCCGTCGGTGTAGACCGTGACCTTCACGCACGCCCCCCTTAGCCCGTGACCCGGACGAGCAGCGTGCCGCAGTTCGGGCAGGTGGGAAGCTCGTTGGCGGGGACGGCCATCACTTCGGCACGCTCGGCCGGCGGGAGCTGGAGGTAGCAGGAGCCGCACGTGCGGCCGTTGAACCGCGCCGCGCCGACCGTGGCGTACACCCCCAGGACGCCCGCCGGCAGCTCCGCGCGCAGGGCGTCCGTGTCCACCTGTTCTTTCTCCGGGACTGCCTCCGCCGCGCGGCGTGCGGCCTCGATCTTGCGGTCCAGGTCGTCGAGCTTCGCACCGTGCACGTCGCGGTTGTTGCGCAGCGCCTTGACCTCGCCGTGCGCCTCTTTCAGCTCGTAGAGCAGGTCCGCGATGCGCGACTTCGCCGCGTACCGGTCGTGCTCCAGATCCTTGCGGCGCTCAGGGTCGGTCTCGGCGGTGAGCTGGCGTTTATCGTCCATCTCGCGCTTCTTCAGCTTGCGCTCGTCCTCCTGGATGCGCAGGATCTCCGCCTCAAGGTCGTCGACAGCGAGCTGCGCGGCCGCGGCCGCGTTGGCCAGACCGGGGCGCTGCGCCTCCAGCTTCTCCAGCTCCTGCTGCTCCGGGGATGCGGGAGCATCAAGAGCCTGGCTGCGCTCCGCCTGTGCGAGCGCGAGCAATGTGCGTTGCTTATCGGGTTCCAGTTCCACGTCGGCCTTCTTTCTTAGTCGGGTTCGGGGGTGAAGTTGGCGGGGTGTCTAGTGCGCGGCCTCTGCTGCGTGGCGCAGGTGCGCGGAGATCGTCCACGGGTCGGTGCGCAGGGTGATGATGCCGGTGGACACCTCCGGGCACGCCTTCGCCACAATCTCACTGGCCTGCTGCGTCCACGGAAACTCGCTGGCCCAGTGCGCGGTGTCGATCACGGCGGGGCCGCCGGCGCGCAGGTGCTCGTCGACGGGGTGGTGGCGCAGGTCGGAGGTGACGTAGACGTCGACGCCGAGGGAGCGGACGTCGTCGAGGAAGCTGTCGCCGGAGCCGGAGGACACGGCGACTTTCTGCACCATCTGGTCGGGGTCGCCCGCCGCTCGCACGCCCCAAACGGTCTCGGGGAGGGCATCGGCGACCTGCTGGGTGAAGTCGCGGAGCGTCATCGGCTCAGGCAGTTCCCCCACCCGGCCCAGACCGGTGGCCTGCGACAAATCCCCAGTTGGGGCGAGCTGCACCACGTCGAACGCCGGCTCTTCGTACGGGTGCACGTCGCGCAGCACCTCCGCCAGGCGGGCGCGCAGGCGCGAGGGCGCGACGAACTGCACGCGGGTCTCCTGCGCCGAGTAATGGGAGCCCACGTCCCCGTCGGTCGGGTTGGCTCCGGGCTGCGGGGTGAAGCCGCCGCGGCCGTCCCACTGGAAGGAGCACTCGGAGTAGTCGCCGATAGCGCCGGCGCCGGCGGCGAAGAGGGCATCGGTGACGTGGGCGACGTCGGCAGGCGGAATGTGCACGCCCCACAGATCCTGGGTGCCGGCGCCGACCACCTTGATCGGGCGACCGGGCGTGATGCCCACGAGCTCGGCGAGCTTGTCGGACACACCCGGCCGGGCGGAGTCGGCGTTGGTGTGCGCCGCGAACAGCGCGCAGCCGCCGGTAACCAGGGTGTGCACGACCTTGCCTTTCGGGGTGTCGGCAGCCACGGACGTCACGCCGCGCATGAGCAGCGGGTGGTGGACGACGAGCAGATCCGCACCGAGTGACACGGCCTGTTCAGCGACGGCCTGGGTGCAGTCGAGCGCGAACGCCACGCGCCGCACTTCTGCGGCGGGGTCGCCGCACACGAGGCCGACGGCATCCCAGCTTTCGGCGAGGTGCGGCGGGTACGCGGCATTAAGCGCCGCGACGACATCAGCAACAGTCGTAGTCATGCCTTCCCACTCTAGGTCGATTGCCCGCGCAGCAACGCACTGCCATGCTGGGGTGCGTGATTACTCTCCTGCTCGATGTGGACGGCACGCTCATCGACTCCTTCCCCGGCATCCGCGACGGTTTCCTGCACGCGCTCGACACCGTGGGCTGGGAGCACCCGTCCGACGAGTTCACCGCGCGCATCCCGGGCCCGCCGATGGAGGAGACGCTGGACAGCCTGGGCATGGACGACGCGACGCGGGACCGCGCGCTCGCCGCCTACATGGAGTTCACGCACGCCGGCGGCTGGCAACTCGCCAAGGCGTTCCCCGGGATGCGGGAGTTGCTGGCTACCTGGAAGGAAGAGGGGTACCAGGTGGTCACGGCGACGTCGAAAGGCGAAGGCTTCGCGCGCGCCATCTTGGAGCGCGAGGGCATGCTCGAGCACATCGATTTACTCGGCGCCGCGCAGGAGGACGGGCCGCGCCGCCGCAAGGCCGACGTCATCGCGCACGTGCTGGATAATGTGGACATCGGCCGCGGGCTCATGATCGGCGACCGCCTCCACGACATCGAGGGAGCAGCGCAATTCGGCTTATCGACGGCCGCCGTCACCTGGGGTTACGGCACCCAGGAAGAATGGGACCACGCGTGGGCCGTCGCGCACACACCCGCCGAGCTGGCCAACATCGTCACCGCTTTCAAGGAGGACCAATGATCCACATAGACTTCGTGTGCACCGGCAACATCTGTCGCTCGCCGATGGCGGAAACCATCGTGCGCCAGAAGCTTATCGACGCTTCACTCGCCGACCACGTCCGCGTCACCTCCTCCGGAATCGGCGGCTGGCACGTGGGCAACCCCGCCGACGAGCGCGCCCTGGCTGAACTGTCCGCCGCCGGCTATGACGGCTCCGCCCACCGCGCCCAGCAATTCGGCGGCGAGCAGATGGACGCCGACCTGATCGTCGCACTTGCCACCCGCCACGTGTCCGAACTCGTCGCCCAAGGCGTGCCCGAGGAGAAGATCCGTCTGCTTCGTTCCTTCGACCCGTCCGCACCCGAGAATGCAAGCGTCGAAGACCCCTATTACGGCGGCCCCGAAGGCTTCACCGTCACCCGCGAACAGATCGAAGCCGCCGCCGACGGCATTCTGGATTGGATGCGCGCCCGAGTAGACTAGCCAGCGTGACCACGCCGAAGACGAAACCGATCTGGAGAACCTTCCTCACTCCAGGATGGGTGCTCGCAGCCGTCTTCGCGCTCGCGTTCTCGTGGTTCGCCATCACCTGGCTGTCCCCCTGGCAGCTCGGGAAAGACCACGATATTAAAGAGCGCAACGAGCAGATTGAGAAGGCGTTCGAGGGGGAAGCAGTGGACGCGGAAAAGCTGCTCGCCTCCGGCGACTTCGACGAGTGGACCCGCGTCACCATGTCCGGCCGGTACCTTCCCGACGACGAGCTGCTGCTGCGCCTGCGCCCCGTCGAAGGTGCCCCCGCGTTCCAGTCTCTTGTGCCGTTCCAGCTCGACAGCGGACAGACGATCCTGGTCAACCGTGGCTGGGTCCCCGCCGCCGAGGGCGGCACCACCGTCCCCCCGATCGACCGCGCGCCCGCCGAATCCGTGTCCCTGCTGGGCATGATCCGGCTCAGCGACACCACCAGCATGGACCCCGTCGACGATCAGGGCTACACCATGGTCCAGACCGTCAACACTACGCAGGCTTCGTCGCTGACCGGCACCGACATGGTCGCCCCATACGTGCAGCTGCTTGCCGACCAACCCGGTGTCCTCAACCCCATCCCCCTCCCCGTCCTCGACCGCGGCAACCACCTCTCCTACGGCCTGCAATGGATCGCCTTCGGCATCATGGCCCCCGCAGGACTCGCATACTTCATCTATTCCGAAATCCGCGAACGCCGCCGCTACGCCGCCGAGCAGCAAGAAATGGCCGCGCTGACGGCGTCCCGTTCCACCACCGCCGAGACCCCTTCCGCGCCTGACGCCGCAGGAGCCGCAAGCACCGCAGGCACTGCCTCCATGCCCACCTCTTCCCCCGCCCGCGCCCGCTACGGCCACTCCCGTTCCAACCCGTGGGCCACCAAGCCCGACGACGAGCGCTTCTAGTCTTTTGTAGCTTGCTGCGACCCCGTGCTAGCATTTCCTCCACGCGCGCCGTTAGCTCAGCTGGAAGAGCAACTGGTTTACACCCAGTAGGTCGGCGGTTCGAGCCCGTCATGGCGCACCAGTTTCCGAGAATGAACGCTCACTTGCTTGATGCGGTGAGCGTTTTCATTTTGCCCGGATTTTTTCGGGGGTTGCGGAACCGCAGATCAGCCGGTGTTTTCAGGGTCCCCGGTTCCGGCGGGGTGTGGATAACCCCGCAAATTCCACAGGCCTACAAGCCGTGTCCTTTCTTTCGTGGTTGTCGGGTTTTAGTGTGTGGGGCATGAACGAATTCGCAGTCCACGTGGGCGCTACCGGCAGCGCCGTTGATGCCCTGGCGCATTTCGATGCCCAGGTGCTTCTCGATGCCAGCGTCAACCCCGCCAACGTCCGCGACTGGAAACTCGCCTTCAACGCCTACTACGGCGCAACGAGGTTCACCCGCAAGCAGGCCCAGGCCATCCGCATTGCCCGTGAGACGGGGAAGTCTCTGGATCAGTTGGTGTTGATCGAAAACCAACTCAAAGCAGTCACACCGGCAAGTGAGACGTGGCGGCTCCGCCTCGCGTTGTTGTCCGTGCGTGGTGACTACAACACTCTGCGGCGTCGTGCGAAGACGATCATCCCCGATCCTGATCAGGACACACCCGCCCCGGAGTCGACGGTCCGGTTCAGCACACCGAAGAAAGGGAAACGTTCCTTTACCGCCACCGGTGACGACAGTTTCATCGCCGCCTTGGAGTATGCCCTGCGCCGGAACCTGGATCCGGGTTGTCCGGCGGGCCCGCAAATGTATGAAGCACTGACCGACATTCTGCGTGGTGAGGGTGGTGTGGCTGATGCTGTACCCCGCCCACTGGTGGTGGTTCCGCTTGAGGACCACATGAGGATTCTGCGTGGTGAGGGCAATGACACCATCCTGGGACTATCCGACGGCACCACCATGACCGGTGCGGAGTACCTAGCAAGGTTCCACGGTGAGGACCTGGAAGTAGCTATCTTCCATCCGCAGGCGGGTGCGGTGAACCTGTACGACACGAAACGTTTCGCCAACACCAAGCAGCGTGACCTGGCCCGAGCAACACTCACAACGTGTCCGGTGCCGGGGTGCCGGCATGCCGCAGATAACTGCGAGGTGCATCATGTCACCGCGTGGTCACACGGCGGACAAACCAACATGGATAACTTGGCGGTGGTGTGCAGGTACCACAACCGCACCAACGATGATGACCCCACCCGTCACCACCGGGGACGCATCGAAATCAGAGCAGGGACCCCGGTGTGGGTATCCCCTAGGGGGCGACCGGCGGCGAACACCACCCACCAATACGGCGCGATGCACCTGTTGTTCGGAAAACAACGAGAATAAACAACGGGAAAAACGCCGGGCCACCAAGACCAGTGGGCCAGCTGAACTAAGGGGCGGGGACCAGCCGAAACTACTGGGTCGAGGAGACGGAGCGGGAAAACGCTAACAACTGGACCAGCCGGGGGAGAAACACGCCCCACGGCCGGTTCAGTGTGCCTAGATTCGGGTAACTAGTCCGACGAGGATGATACGGAAAGGGTGCACTCTGGGCCGGCATAGGAGCAACCTCGGTGCCGCAAGGAAGATGGGTAGGAGGAGGAGAATCGCCACTTTCTCCGGGAGATCATGATGAGGACGCCGAGCGCGTTCCTCCCGCCGCAGTTCCGGATGAAACAGACGCGCCTATGCGAGCGCTCAAGACTCACGCCCAAACTATCCGGGGCGGGCTACAGAAGCTTCCCGGGCGGGATGGGGGCAAAAACGAGCGGATCCAAAACAGCTATTGAGCGTTTTGCAGCGCAACGGGGGTAGCGGAAGGCCCCCAAAACAGGATGGTGGTGAATCTCACAGGGGAGAATGGGGGAAGATGCTGCGTCGATAAGCGGGGTGCTCTAACCAGCTATTTCTTCGCGCCTGCGCTGCGCAGGCAGGACCCCTGCCAATCGCCGAGACGGTCCGCCTTGGTCTGGACGAGGCCTGCGAGCTGCGCAGACTCGGAAATATCACCGGGGTGGACCTCCCCGGGCTGGTTGGCACCGGGGGTCAGAAGCCAGATACGGCCGGAGTCAGAGAGGTTGCGGGTCGCGTCGACCAGCGCGTCAACCAAATCCTCGTCGTCAGCGCGGTGCCAGAGGAGGACGACGTCGCAGAGCTCATCTGTATCGTCGTCAAGTAGCGCTTCCCCGATCGCATCCTCGATGGACTCCGAAATGGACGCGTCACAATCGTCGTCCCAGCCGAGCTCTTGGACAATCTCGCCCTTCGAAACACCGAGCTTATCCACGTAGTTTGCGGCACCGGCGGCGCTCACTATCTCCACTTCCTCCTTGGTTAACGGACACGAATATAGCCAGGATACAGCGACATTTACCCCCATGGGCGACAGTTGGAAAAAGTACGTATCCTTGAGCCCTGTAGGCATCGGCGTATCCGTACAGCACGCGGTTGAACAAGCCCCTCTTTGACGTGCGGAAACGCTGGTGGAAACCACACCAAATTATCGGAGGATGGTCTTGTCTGACCCCGAAAACCTGAACGATTCCAACGTCCCTCTCATCCGAGACGGCGTCGCGTCATACCTTCACGACCCGGACCCGGAAGAGACCAAGGAGTGGATGGACTCCCTGGACGGGCTTCTGGAGGCCTCTGACCCGGAGCGAGCACGCTACCTCATGCTGCGCCTGCTCGAGCGCGCAAACGCTCAGCGCGTGCCGCTGCCGGCACTGACGTCGACTGACTTCGTCAACACCATCCCGACTTCCCTCGAACCGGAGTTCCCCGGCGACGAGGCAATGGAGAAGCGTTACCGCCGCTGGATCCGCTGGAACGCCGCCATCATGGTGCACCGCGCACAGCGCCCCGGCATCAAAGTCGGTGGCCACATTTCCACCTACGCGTCCGCGGCGGCGCTCTACGAAGTCGGCTTCAACCACTTCTTCCACGGCAAGGACGCCCCGCAGGGCGGCGACCAGGTCTTCATGCAGGGCCACGCGTCCCCGGGCATGTACGCCCGCGCCTTCCTCGAAGGCCGCCTGAGCGAAGAGCAAATGGACGGCTTCCGCCAGCAGCACTCCCGCCCGGGGGCAGGCATGCCGTCCTACCCGCACCCGCACGACATGCCGGAGTTCTGGGAATTCCCGACAGTGTCCATGGGTCTCGGCCCGATGAACGCGATCTACCAGGCCCGCTTCAACAAGTACCTGCAGGACCGCGGCATCAAGGACACCGACCAGCAGCACGTTTGGGCGTTCCTCGGCGACGGCGAGATGGACGAGCCGGAATCCCGCGGCCTGCTGCAGATGGCCAGCCTGTACGAGCTGGACAACCTGACCTTCGTGATCAACTGCAACCTGCAGCGTCTCGACGGCCCAGTGCGCGGTAACGGCCAGATCGTCCAAGAGCTGGAGTCCTTCTTCAAGGGTGCCGGCTGGAACGTCATCAAGGTCGTCTGGGGCCGCGAGTGGGACGAGCTCCTTGAAAAGGATGAGGACGGCGCCCTCGTCCACATCATGAACACCACCAAGGACGGCGACTACCAGACCTTCAAGGCCAACGACGGCGCCTACGTGCGCGAGCACTTCTTCGGCCGCGACGAGCGCACCGCCAAGCTCGTCGAAGACATGACCGACGAGGAGATCTGGAACCTGCGCCGCGGCGGCCACGACTACCGCAAGGTCTACGCCGCCTACAAGAAGGCACTGGAGACCAAGAACGGCAAGCCGACCGTCATCCTCGCGCTCACCATCAAGGGCTACGGCCTCGGCCACAGCTTCGAGGGCCGCAACGCCACCCACCAGATGAAGAGCCTCACCCTCGACGACCTGAAGCTCTTCCGCGACATGCAGGAAATCCCCATCTCCGACGAGGAGCTGGAGAAGGACCCGTACCTGCCGCCGTACTACAACCCGGGCCCCGAGTCCGAGGAAATCAAGTACATGCTCGAGCGCCGCAAGGAGCTCGGCGGCTACCTGCCGGAGCGCCGCGTGAACTACACGCCGCTCGAGCTGCCCGACTTTGAGAAGACCTTCCGCGCTCTGTTCAAGGACTCCGGCAAGCAGAAGGTCGCCACCACCATGGCGCTCGTGCGCACCTTCAAGTCGCTCATGCGCGACAAGGAGATCGGCAAGCGCGTCGTCCCGATCATTCCGGACGAGGCACGCACTTTCGGCCTGGACTCCTGGTTCCCGACCCTGAAAATCTACAACCCGAAGGGCCAGAACTACGTCCCGGTCGACCACGACCTGCAGCTCTCCTACCGCGAGGCCCCGGAGGGGCAGATCCTGCACGAGGGCATCAACGAGGACGGGTCGTCGGCAAGCTTCATCGCCGCCGCAACAAGCTATGCGACGCACGGTGAACCCATGATCCCGATGTACATCTTCTACTCGATGTTCGGGTTCCAGCGCACCGGCGACAACTTCTGGGCAGCTGGCGACCAGATGGGCCGCGGCTTCATCGTCGGTGCAACTGCCGGCCGCACCACACTGTTCGGCGAGGGACTGCAGCATATGGACGGCCACTCCCACGTCCTCGCGTCGACCAACCCGTCGATCGTCGCGTACGACCCCGCGTTCGCCTACGAGATGCCGTACCTGATCAACCGCGGTATCGATCGCATGTACGGCCCCGACGGCGGCGAGAACGTCATGTACTACCTCACCGTGTACAACGAGCCGATCCACCAGCCGGCCCGCCCCGACGATCTCGATGTCGAAGGCCTGCACAAGGGCATCTACCTCTACGACCGTGGCGAGGACAAGGAAAACACCGTGTCCCTCCTCGCGTCCGGTGTGGCCATGCCGTGGGCACTGCGCGCCCAGCAGATCCTCCAGGACGAGTACAACGTCGGCGCCGCCGTCTACTCCGTCACCTCCTGGACCGAGCTCGCCCGCGACGGCGTAGCCCGCAACAAGGCACGCATCCAGAACCCGGCCGAGGACCCGGGTGAGGCATTCGCCACCACGCAGCTCAAGCAGACCGAAGGCCCGTACATTGCGACGAGCGACTTCACCACCGAGCTGCAGGAAATGATCCGTCCCTACGTCCCGGGCCGCTACACCGTGCTCGGCGCCGACGGCTTCGGCTTCTCCGACACCCGCGAGGCTGCACGCCGCTACTACAACATCGACGCCGAGTCCATGGTCGTCGCAGCGCTCACCGCGCTTGCCGACGAAGGCAAGATCGACATCTCCGTCGCCGCCCAAGCCGCCAAGGACCTCAAGGTCGATGACCCGACCGCCGCTGAGCCCGTTCACTCCGGCTCCGACGACGGCGAAGAGAACGCGATGGGCTAAACCCTCCCGCGTTCTAGCCTGATCGGCTCCCTGCCCCTTTGAATAGCTCCCCACGAGTTGGACTGAGAAATCAGCTCCCGCTCGTGGGGAGTTTTTCAGCTCTACGGGCGTGTCCTATAGGCGTGGGCACACCGAGAGGACCGCGTCTTTTCCGGGCCGTCTCCTATTTTTCTCCTAGTTCTTCTCCTAGTCTTCTAGTAGGCCCCCGTTCTTCTCCTGCCACTGGCAACGACCACTGTCGCTCGGCTCTCCCTCGCCGCTGACGGGAAACGCACAGAACTGATGCCAGCCCATCGTTGCGACCGGGGGTGGAAGCAACGAGTTTCGGGGGTAATTGCCGGGAATGCCTTGCAAGCCAATCAGCCGTAGTTGATTGTTATTTCCCATGAAGAAGTCTGTCATTTCACTGGCGACCGCTGCCGCCATTCTTGCAGCCAGCCTTTCCCCTGCCCACGCTTACGACAACACCGGAGCGAACGCCCCCACGGCTGCGCCCTACATCACCGCTGCCACCGACGTCACTCTCGCTGCCCCAGCCGCCGAAACTGCTGCTGGAGCCCCAGCTGATGCCAGAATCAGAAAAGAGACCATGCCGACCGGCGCAGACAAGACCGGCACCGGTAAAACTGGCACCGGTAAGACTGGCACCGACAAGGCCGACGGAGGCGAGGACGGTCTGACTGGCGGGCAGATTGCTGGCATTGTCATCGGTGTCGTTGCCGCAATCGCGGCTCTCGCTGGTGGTGCCTTCTGGGCGATTCAGCAGGGTCTCATTCCGAACCCCGCTCCGGGTCTCATTCCAGGCCCGGCGCCGAAGCCGGCTCCCCGCCCTGCTCCTGCGCAGAAGCCTGCACCCGCCCCAGCACCCGCCCCAGCACCTGCACCGCGCCCTGCAGCTGCCCCTGCGCCGAAACCTGCACCAGCTCCCCGCCCTGCCCCAGCGGCAAAGCCTGCCAAGACTTACGCCAACTGCCGCGCTGTGTGGAACGACCTGGGGCGCCCGATTCGTCGTAACGAGCCCGGCTACGGCAGCCACCTCGACCGCGACGGCGACGGCGTCGGATGTGAAAAGCGCCCCCGCTAAGAGCTACTGAAAACTACTGCCCCTGAGCACCTTCGTACCGCCAAGTCCCCTACCAACTGGACTGCGGCGCCGCGAAGGTGCTTTCGTTTACCTGCTTTTAGAATGGGCGCATGGAACTTTCCCAGCGCCTCGACCTAGCCAAGCTCGGGTTAGACCCCGACCTCGTTCCCGACGGCGAATCCTACGGTGATTCCGGCAACGCCGCGGACGGAAACAGCGCCGCGGGCGGTGCAGCTGACATAGCAGGCGGAACCGGGGCAGGCGGAACCGGGGCAGGTGGAACCGGGGCGGGCGGCGCCCTCGCTCAGCTGGCGGGCCTTCTCGCAAAGGTCGGCGTCGTCGAAGACGCGGGCGAGGTCGAGACTGGCGACACCTTCGGCAGCCTCGGGGTCGATTCGCTCACCCGCATCGAGCTGGCGGTCCGCGCCGAGGAGCATTTCGGGGTGCGCGTCGACGAAAGTGTCCTTGACCCGTCGGCGACGATCGGAGAAATGGCCCAGTTCTTCAGCGAGCAGTCGCGCGGCGAAGCGCCAGCGGAAGACTAGCTACCGCGAAGCGCGTTCCTGCTAATCGACGTGCGCCTCAAAACGGAACGTCTGCGCCAGCTCCGCGAGGGCACTGCGGAAGGTCGCGAACTCCTCAGCCGGTGCTTCGATCACTTCGCGGCAGCTCACGGTCCCGGCGCGGGACGGCTCCCTGCGCCAGCGAGTGAACCAGGGCGTGTCCCAAACACTGACGAGCGGCAGTGCGAGGTCGGGGTCACTGAGGTGTTCGTACATGAGGCCCTCAACGCGAAGGCGGAGGTGACGCGGCATCGAGGAGATGGCGAGAACGCGGCGCTCGCGGGCAGAAGAATCTTGCGAGCGGTCAGCAGCGTCAGTGGTGGCGGCGTGGGTGGCGGCGGCGTGGGTCGCAGCAGCGTCAGTGGCAGCGAGGGTCGTAGTCATGACGGGGAGGGGTCCTTTCGCTTCTAAAACGCACTCCGCGGCCGACCAGTTCGGTTTCCCGTATCCCATTCACGGTGGCTATCCAACACACGGCGAGCAAGCGTGAAAGCATGTACCGGTATCTCTGCCCGTGATGGGAAAGTCGCGCGGGTGCGCCAGACGAGGTTCGTCTTCCCCAACGGCCTCATGTGACTCGTGACGATTGTTGCTTCGCTTGAGTCACAGCGGCAACCCTCGACAAGTACTTGATCCCCCCGATCGTTCAACGGGCGGTCGAGGGTTCGTCGGGCAGGCGTGCCGGGGAAGGCTACGGCTCGCGGCGGGTACCGGGGAAGGCTACGGCTCGCGGCGGCGGGCCCACCCGTCTTCGGAGTCATCGCCGTCGGGGTGGACGTAGACGCGGTAAAGGGCGCCCAGAAATTCGTCGGGGGTGGCGGGTTTGAGTTCGGGGCCGGGGCCACGGAGTGGGCTGACGCCGCCGCGGAGAGCGTGGCGGACTTCGCCTTTGGTGGGCATCATGCCGTCGTCGGCAAGCGGATCTTCGGTGGGGTGGGAGGATTTGGTGTGGCGCCAACGTCGAAAAGCGGCGGGCTCGAGTTTGGCCATGCGTCCGAGCGCGTAGCGTGCCCAGGTGTTCATGGGGGCGTTGTCCATGGTGACGGGGACGTACCAGCCGGCCCAGTAGGCGGCGGTGCCGAGGATGAAGGCGACGAACGGCGCGGCAGCAATGGCCGCAGTGGGGTACCCGGCGTTGTAGAGGACCATGGCGGTGATGGAGCCGGCTATGGCGGGCACGACGTACATTTGCTGGTCGTTGAGGATGCGGGGGATGCGCCCGATGAGCACTTCGCGGATGACCATGCCGCCGGTGGCGGTGAGGACGCCCATGAGGATGCAGCCGGGCCACGCGACGCCGGCGCCGATGGCAGTGACGGTGCCGGTGGTGCACCAGACACCGAGGATGATCATGTCGCCGTGGAAGCGTGCGAGCTCCCAGAAATATCCGTGGAGGTTGGCAAAGAAAGCGACGGCGGCGCCGAGGACGGCGATGGAGATATACCAGGGGTCCACAAGCGCAGCGACGGGGGTGTTGCCGATCAGCGCGTCGCGCATCATGCCGCCGGCCATGCCGGAAATGATGGCGATGAGCATGAAGCCGACGGCGTCGAATTTCATGCGCCGGGCGACAGTGCCGCCGATGATGGCGTTGAGGAACACCCCGATCAGGTCGAGGATGGCAATTGCTTGGCCTACTGCGTTGTCAATTCCGCCGAAATACACGCAAGTATCGTAGCTAAGCCAGCTCGCTGAAGATGCGGGTATTGGTGTCGTGCCAGAGGGGCTTGGCCCAGTCGCCGAATTGGCGGTCGGTGAGCGCGACCATGGCAGCACCGGCGGCGGGCGAGTCGGACCAGGCGGGGACGAGCCACAGGTAGGTGCCGGCCATGCCGAAGTGGCCGACGGTGTCTGCGGGCATGCCGTCGCCGGTCCAGTGGGGGTCTTTGCTGTCCTTGATTTCAAACCCGAGTCCCCAGTGGCACGGCTTCTGCATTCCGTAGCCGGGCACGATGCCGCGCAGATCGCTGTACTGGTTAGTGAACGCCTCGCGCACGGTGGTTTCCGCGAGCAACGTGGGTGCGAGAAGCTCGCGCGCAAAGGAGAGCAAATTATCGACGCTCGACCTCCCCCCATGCCCCGCCGAACCGTAGATCTCGGTCGAGCTCATACCGAGGGGCTCGAACACCCCCTGCGCGGCGTAGTCGGTGAAGGTCATGCCGGTCTCGGCTTCGAGGTGCTCAGCTAGGATCTCGTAGCCGGCGGACGAGTAGATGCGGCGCTCCCCCACGGGTTTCTGGGGTTCGCGGGTGTCGAATCCCACGCCCGACGCATGCGCCAGCAGGTGCCGCACCGTGGAGCCCTCCGGCCCGCACGGGGTGTCCAGGTCGAAGACCCCCTCCTCCACCGCCATGAGGAATGCGTATGCGGACAGCAGCTTGGTCACGCTGGCGAGCTCGAAGACGTGGTCCTGGTCGCCGAAGGTGAATGTGCTGCTCGCGTCGGCTGCGCTCGGCGTAATGAGGGCTGCGGCGACGGTGTCGGCGGGCCAGTCACGAAGGTGCGGGGCGAGTTCCATGCCCGCCAGCCTAGCGCCCTCGAGCTAGCCGAAGAACGGGAGCGGAGGGAGCTGCGGGAGCTGGAGCTGCGCCAGTTGCGGCACGAGCGCTGTGCCGGCGGCGATGATGCCCAGCAATGCGAGCAGACCGATCAGCGCGCCCTGCCACTCCTTCGGTGCGACGGCGGAACCTTCGGGAACGGTGACCGCGCGGGTCTCCTTCGGCGGTGCGGGACGCTCGGCGGGGCAACCAGCGCTGGCGACCTGGGTACGCCAGTCGTCCGCGTTGTACATGAACGCCAGCGCACCGTACGGCACATGGCCGGTGCGTTCGGGAGTGAGAGAACTTGTCTCGTCGAAGATGTTCCGGAACACGGAGGAAGCAGTAGCAGTCTCCCCCTGTTCCTTCAGCGGCAGAACGCCGACTAGGTCCGCGGTGTTCTCCCCGCGCTTCAGCTTCCCGGCAAGCTCGGCTTTCTTCGCGTTGTACGCCTTGAGAACGACGCGCCAAGAATCGTCCTCGTAGTGCGCCGTCCACAGCTCTTCGGCGGCGATCGCAGGAATCTCCTCGGCGGTGTAGCGGATGGAGCACGTGTTGGTCTCGGCACCGGCGGCGCCCGCGGTGTCCTCGGCAGCGTCAACGGGAGCGGCGGGCAGAACGGCGGCCGTGGAGGCCAAGCAAATAGCCAGGGCGGAGACGGATCGGGGGCGGAAGGGGAAAGTGGGTTTCATGGGGAAAGGTTACGTCGATAAGCGGTGCCCCGTGGCTGGTCTGCCGAAATTGTTCCCGCCGCTTCTGTAAGCTGCCGCCCATGAGCGCCTCCACGACAACACAGCGCAAGGACGAGACCACACAGGACCCGAATGAATCGTCGGGGTTCCTCGGGTGGATTGAGAAGATCGGTAACAAGCTGCCGGACCCGTTCTGGCTGTTCGTGATCCTGTCTGGCGTGGTGGCGGTGTCGTCGTGGCTGGCTAGCCGCGCGGGCCTGAGCGCCGTCGACCCCTCGTCGGGCGAGGAAATCCGCGTGGAGAACCTGCTTACCGCAGAGAATCTCTCGCGGATGGTGTCCGACGCGGTGGAGAATTTCATCGCGTTCCCGCCGCTGGGCGTGATCCTGGCGGTGATGCTCGGCGTGTCCGTCGCGGAGCAAGCCGGTCTGCTGTCCGCGCTGGTGCGCCGCATGGTGGTGCGCGTCAGCCCGAAGATGCTCACCTTCATGGTCGCGCTGGCGGGCGTGACGGGTTCCGTCGCATCCGACGCGATCTACGTGATCATCATTCCGCTGGGCGCGATGGCGTTCTACGCCGTGGGCCGCTCCCCGATCGTTGGCGCGATGGTCGCGTTCGCGGCGTCCTCCGCCGGCTTCAACGCGTCGCTGATCCTCAACATCACGGACCTGCTCCTCGCCGGCATCTCCACCTCCGCCGCCCAGCTTGTCGACGAGAATTACGTCGTCTCCCCCCTCGCCAACATCTTCTTCGTCATCCCGTCCGCCGTGGTGCTCTCACTGATCATCACCGCCGTCACCGAGTTCTACGTGGATAAGAAGGCACAGCAACTTATCGACGAAGACCACATCGACGCCTCCGAACTCGAATTCGACGACCCCTCCAATGCCACGGAAAACGACGATGCTGACGGTGACGCGGTGACCTCCGACTCCGATGGGGGCCCTGAAGGGACTGACGGCTCTAACGCCTCCGAAGGTGCGTCCCAGGACGACCTCGAGCTCTCCCCGCTGGAGAAGAAGGGCCTGCTGTGGGCCGGCCTCGCTCTGCTGGCGTTCTTCGCGGCATACTTCGCCCTGCTGTTCATCCCCGCCTCGCCGTTCGCATGCCCGGAGGAAGGCTTCATGCAGTCCCCGCTGATCCAGGCCATCGCTGTCCCGATCGCCCTGGCGTTCTTCCTCACCGGCCTGGTCTACGGTGTCATCGTCGGCACCGTGAAGAGCCCGTCCGACATCCCCGGGTTCATGGCCAAGGGCCTTGAGACCCTCCTGCCCATGCTCGTGCTCTTCTTCGCCGTCGCGCAGTTCCTCGCCTGGTTCCAGTGGTCCAACCTGGGCTCCTGGACCGCCATCCGCGGCTCCGAGCTCCTCCAGGCTTGGGACCTGCCGAACGTCCTACTCTTCGCCGCGTTCGTGCTCATGGTCGCCCTGATCAACCTGTTCATCACCTCCGGCTCCGCCCAGTGGGCGCTCATGGCGCCCGTCGTGGTGCCGATGATGATGTACGTCGGCATCGCCCCCGAAGTCACCCAGATGCTCTACCGCATCGGCGATTCCCCCTCGAACATCATTACCCCGATGTCCCCCTATTTCGCCGTCGCCCTGACCTTCCTGCAGAAGTACTACAAGAAGGCCGGCGTTGGCACGCTCATGTCGCTTGCCCTCCCCTACTCCGTGGCAATGTGCGTCGGCTGGTTCCTGTTCTTCCTCGTCTGGTACTTCCTGGGCATCCCGCTCGGACCCGGATCGCCGATGAGCTACGACGTGTAGAGCTCTCAAGTCATCCCACATTGCCGATAAATGCCTCCAACAGCCAATCCAAAAACAGGCTTTGACCATACGATTTTTGGTTCTCGTTGGTAACACGCTATGGTTACATTTCGTTGCACCGAGCAAGGAAGCAACACTAAATATTCCTCCATAGCTCAGTTGGCAGAGCATTCGACTGTTAATCGAAGGGTCACTGGTTCGAGCCCAGTTGGAGGAGCAGTTGGATTACGCCCCCTGACCAGTAAAGACGCTGGTTGGGGGGCGTTTTGTATGTTTGCACCCAGTGCAGGATAGCGAAATGTAGCCTGCAGTATCGAAGTGTGTAGTCAAAAAGCAGTCGCGGCGGGTGCAGAGCTGCGAGTTGCTCTTCCTGTCCGAGCGAGCAAAAGAACATCGCGCACGGCGTGTCCCAGAAAAGAATTGTGGGGCCAGCGGGGCTCGAACCCGCGACCAACGGATTATGAGTCCGCGGCTCTAACCGACTGAGCTATAGCCCCTCGCTGCGTCCGCGGTGGCCACTGGGGTTGCCGAGTGGTGACCGGACGCGTTGTCAAAGTATAACTGCGGGGTGCGAGCACCCGGCAATCCACCCGTGTGACCGCGGACAGGCGGGTTCGCTAAGGTGAAAAGGTACTGGCACGGAGCTCGACAAGGAGGCGCAACACCATGGGACGCTTAACCCAGCTGGCGGTTGGAGCAGCAGCCGGATACGTGATGGGCACGAAGGCGGGCCGCAAGCGCTACCACCAGATCGTGGACACTACGCAGAAGGTGGTCAACTCCCCTCTCACCCAGCAGGTAATCCGCTCAACGCGCAAAACGATCGCGAACCAGCTCGACCCGGATCCGCGGATGCGCGAGATCAAGAACGTGCGCAAGAGCGACCACGAGATTTACGAGCCCGACGAGGACTAAGGCGAAAGTCGATCGCTAGTCGAGCAAGCCGGCGACGATTCCATCGAGAATGTCCTTCTCGCTGATGACGAACGACGAGACAGTGCCAGAGGTTTCCCGCTCGATGGCGGCCATGAGCTGTTCGACGACGGCGGCGCCGGAGCCGATGACGTCGGCACGCCCAGCATGCATGACAGGGTTCTCGAGACGCTGGGCGGCGGTTTGGGCGCGCAAGGTCGCCGTCACGTCGCGCATGTCGTCGAAGGTGATCTCGGAGCAGTGGATGGCCTCCGGATCGTAGGACTCCAACCCTTGCGCGAGTGCGCTCAGCGTGGTGAACGTTCCGGCGCAGCCGACGAAGGTCGCGGCTTGGCCGAGGGGAACAGTTCCTATCGCCGTAGCGATCTGCGCGTCGATGTAGTCGCGGGCGGCAGCGGTCTCCTTTTCCGTCGGCGGATCGGTGCGCATGAAGCGCTCTGTGATCCGCACGCAGCCCATCTGGGTGGAATGAGCGCCGAGAATGTCAGCCCCAGTGCCGACGATGAACTCGGTGGAACCGCCGCCGAGGTCAATGACGCAGAAGGGGCCGCGGGCGGTATCAAGATCCGTGGTGGCGCCGCGGAACGACAGAGCAGCTTCCTCCTCGCCGGAAATGACTTCGGCGACAGCACCGGGCTGGATGCGGCCCAGGAGCTCCCGGGTCATGTCGAAGAAGTCGTCGCGGTTGGCGGCGTCGCGCGTCGCGGACGTGGCCACCATGCGGACGGCTTCGACGCCCTCGGACGACATGCGCTCCACAAATGTGGCTAAGGCGTCGCGGGTGCGGGTGATGGCGTCGGGGTGGAACCGGCCGGTCGCATCGACGCCCTCGCCCAGACGGACGATGGTCATCTCGCGGCAGATCTCGCCGGCTGAAGAGTCGTGGATGAGGAGACGGATGGAGTTGGTGCCGCAGTCGACGGCTGCCACACGGGTCATGCCAGCCCCTCCCCTGCTTCTGCGAGGGTGATGCCCAGGTCGGCGAGCGACGGCCAGTCGGCGGGAATCGCGGTGCCGCGCAGGTCGCCGTGCTCGGCAGCCAAGGCGACGGCTTCGGTGCCCAAGCGGACGCGACCGGGCCCCTCGGCAAGCGCGTACGCGATCAGGACGTGGAGGCATTTCACGCGGTCGGGCATTCCGCCGCCGGAGAAATCGGTGCCCAGGTCCTCGATGGAATTGCGCTTGTCTAGGTAGTTGCGGTGAGCGGCTTCGTAATCGGCCTTCAGGTCGGTGTCGGTGCCCAGCCGGGACTCCATCCACTTCATCACCTGCGCGACCTCCAGGCGGGACGCTTCAGCGGTCAGCCGGGGGTCGGTGAGGTAATAGAGGGTGGGGAAGGGTGTGCCGTCGTCAAGCTTGGGCGCCGTTGTGACGACCGCTGGTTGCCCGTCAGGCGTCGTGTACGCGATCTCGAGCACGCCGCGCGGGGTGCGGCCAAGCTGCTTTTCGACGACCGCGAGCTGCTCCTCCGTTGGTTTCTGCATGACGCTCATTGTCGCACATGCCGCGCTACTGCTGTTCGGGCGTCTCAGCGGGAGGCTGGGCCGGCTCCGGCGCCTGCTCTTCTGCTTCTTCCTTGGGCACCTCGCGCAGGGAGTCCCACAGGATCTGGTTCCACGGCTTGTCTGCGTCCGGGTCTTCGGCGTGCTCGCTGGTGATGGTCGTGCCTTGCATGCGGGGATCAATGATGCGCCATGCGGTCTCGCCGGGCTCCATCATGCCGAGGCGGCGGCGGGCTTCCTGCTTGGCGTAGTCCGCATCGCTGTAACGCTCGAGGTCTTCCTGGAGCTGAGCCTTCTCCTCTTCCTTCGCTGCGATGGACTCGTTGAGGCGCGCGATTTCAGCCTTGCCCGTGTAGTAGTTGCGCAGCGGGACGGCAATGGCCACAAGGACAATCAAGACCGCGGTGATGAGCACCGCGACGCCGACGATGTCTCCTTTGAGCATGTCTGTGCGCGGCCGTTTCTTCTTCACCGCGCGTGCAGCATCGCGGCTAGCCACGGGCACCGTCGTGGGTCGACGACGTGAGCCCCCAGCGCCTCCGGACGTGCCGTTGCGCTGGGGGCTGGTGTCGCTGCGCCGTGCGCCTCGTGCGGATGATGCGGCCATAGTGACTGTGTAGTCTACGTGGCCGCGCTACCCGCGTGCGTGAGGCGCGCTATTGCCGCTACTTGTTGAAGCGCGGGAAAGCATCGCGGCCGGCGTAGACAGCTGCCGGGCCGAGCTCCTCCTCGATGCGGATGAGGCGGTTGTACTTGGCCACGCGCTCGGAGCGGGCCGGAGCACCAGTCTTGATCTGGCCGCAGGACAGAGCAACAGCCAGGTCGGCGATGGTGGTGTCTTCGGTCTCGCCGGAGCGGTGGGACATCATGGTGCGGTAACCGTTGCGGTGGGCGAGCTCCACAGCGTCGAAGGTCTCGGTCAGGGTACCGATCTGGTTGACCTTGACCAGCAGAGCATTCGCGGCCTTCTCCTCGATACCGCGGGCGAGACGCTCCGGGTTGGTGACAAAGAAGTCGTCGCCAACGATCTGGACCTTGTCGCCGATCTCGGCGGTGAGCTTGGTGTAGCCCTCCCAGTCGTTCTCGTCCAGCGGGTCCTCGATGGACACGATCGGGTAGTTCTCCACCAGGTCGGCGTAGACCTTGGCCATTTCCTCGGCGGAGTGCTGGCCGCCCTCGAAGTTGTAGGAGCCGTTCTCGAAGAACTCAGAAGAGGCGACGTCCAGCGCCAGTGCGATGTCGGTGCCCGGCTTGAAGCCAGCCTTCTCAATAGCCTCGACGATCAGGTCCAGAGCTTCCTTGGTGGAGCCGACGGACGGGGCGAAGCCGCCTTCGTCGCCAAGACCGGTGGACAAGCCCTTGTCCTTAATAACGGACTTGAGTGCGTGGTAGACCTCCGCACCCTGGCGCAGCGCCTCGGTGAAGGTCTCCGCGCCGATCGGGGCAATCATGAACTCCTGGACATCCACGCCGGAGTCAGCGTGTGCGCCACCGTTGAGGATGTTCATCATCGGGACCGGCAGGACGTGAGCGTTCGGGCCGCCGATGTAGCGGTACAGCGGCAGGCCAGCGGAGTCAGCGGCAGCCTTCGCGGCGGCCATGGAAACACCGAGGATGGCGTTGGCGCCGAGGTTCTTCTTGTTGTCGGAGCCGTCAATCTCGATCATGGTTGCGTCCAGCACACGCTGGTCGTCAGCCTCGATACCCGCGATTGCGTCGGCAATGGTCTCGTTGACGTTGCGGACAGCGTTGCGCACGCCCTTGCCGCCGTAGCGGTCGTCGCCGTCGCGCAGCTCGTGCGCTTCGTGCTCACCGGTGGAGGCACCGGACGGGACGGCGGCGAGGCCGTGGGAGCCGTCGTCAAGGAAGACCTCGACCTCGACGGTCGGGTTACCGCGGGAATCCAGGATCTCGCGAGCGTACGTCAACATGATGTCAGCCATTGAAGTTCTCCTTTAATCGAAGTTGGCTTGTACGCCCTCAATTGTTCCAGAAAATCACCGCGATGGTCAGGGTCCATTCAAAAACAAACAAAAACAATCAAACAATTAACCACTTTCAATCCCCCAAATCACTCCAGCTACACCAATCCGACAAGGTCCGGCGAGGGATCTACTCTATCGATGCGTCTATCTATGCGCCGGCTGCCCAACGGCATAGTTCGCGGCGGCATCGCGCACACGGATCACATAGTCGTTGGAGTGGTTGTATCCGAGGATCGCGTCCCGCCAATCCTCCGGCGTGTCCAGGTCGCGCCCGCCGGAGCACAGCAGGTTCGCGGCACCCAGCGCAGCATCATCGATCTGCTGCGGGTCCGCGTACCCGTCGCCGTTGGCATCGCGCCCGTAGCGGGCCCATGATTCCGGGATGAACTGCATCGGCCCGACTGCACGGTCAAATTCCGCGTCATTGTCGTACTCCCCGCCGTCCGTGTCGGTCACGTGCGCGAATCCTTCGCCGTCCAGCGCGGGCCCAATGATCGGCGGGAACGCCCTGCCAGCTTCATCCAGTCGCGCCCCCGCCGCAATCTTTCCGCTGTAGGTGCCGTGGCGCGTTTCCACCC
>NZ_LT706965.1:84298-181445 GCF_900155535.1 Corynebacterium urinipleomorphum | reverse complement strand
CCTGCCCCGCCCGCCGCGGCCCCATTGTCCGGCGGAACCGCCCTCCCAGCTTCCTCCAGTCGCGCCCCCGCCGCAATCTTTCCGCTGTAGGTGCCGTGGCGCGTTTCCACCCACCCCAAGCCGGCGAGAGTGTTCCAGTGGAGGTGGCACTCCGGCCACGCGTCCCGCGCAATCAATTCCGCGTTGCCATAGGCGCGCACCGCTTGCGCGGAGACCTCAATGTCGTCTGCGATCGGCGCGGCCCAGTCGGCGAGCAGATCGGACGTACGGCCCGGCCCGTGCACATCAATTTCCGGCGGGCTCACCGCGGCCGCCGGCGGCACGTCAGCGGGTACCGGCACCCGCTCTTTCCTGCTCAGCGGCGCGTCGAGAATGCTGAACAACCATAGAAGCAGGGAGATGATCAGCACAATCGCCATCACCACGACCATCACCGCCCCGCACCCGCAGCCGACGGCAAAGCGCGGGCGGCCGGGAGTTCTACGAGACGGATTCACGATCGCTCACTCTACCGCCCCAACTTCCCCACCCACGCTTGCCCATGAATTTTCACATTCAAGTCACAATTCTCACCTCAGTCACTGTAGTATCAGCGTTTGTCTGTGAAACCAGATGCTCATCTTCCCCGCACACCCTGCCGAAAGGTCTCCTCCACCATGCGTTTCCGCACTTTCGCCATCGCAGCCGCCATCACCGCAATCACCGCCACGGGCGCTGTGCACGCTGAAGCCCAGAACAACACTGCCCAGCTCGTCCGTGCACTGAACAGCGGCATCACCACGGCGGATTGCAATTCTGTCGGCACGCTCCTGCGCGGCGCCAAGCTTGTCGACGCCACCACCACCCGCTCCCAGCTCATCACCACCCTGAACAAGCAGTTCGGGGCTGACGCCACCCTCACACTCGTGGCAGCACCGACCATCAACGCCGTTGGCGACCGGGCACTTGCCTGCGGTGTCGTGAAGGCCGATCCGGTCACACCGCAGACCCAGGCCATCAATCTGGCCTCCAAGCTGTCTTCCGAGGCAGGCCTGCCGGAACTGCGCAACCTCGCGCCGGTCGCGCAAAGCCTGTCCTCCCAGTTCGCCACCCGCTAAAATGGTGTCCTAACTGCTGTTTTTCTCGCGCTTCTTCCCTTCGGACCAGAGGCGGTCCTGTTCGTGCTTCGGCACGATTCCGGTACTGCCGTCGAAGAGGTAAGGAGCGCGATTTCTCATTTTGTCCACGAAGGCTTGCGCGACATCCGGGAATGAGAAGGCACCTCGGCGGGAGGCGATCTCCGCATGGAAGAGGACTTGGAGGAGAAGATCGGAGAGCTCTTTCTTGAGGGAGTCGTCGGGGTGGTGGTTACGGATGGCGTCGATAAGCTCGCCCGATTCCTGCTCGAGGTATTCGATGAGCGTCTCGTGCGTTTGGGCCATCTCCCACTCGCCGCGGGTGCGGGCAGCGCGCATGACGGACTGGGCGTGGAAGAGAGGATCCGCGAGCGAAGGTGCCTCGATGACCCGCTCCCCCGCCGCGATGCGCTTTTGTGCGACCGGATCAGACGGGTCAGTGGTGACGAGGGTCCCATCATGTGATTCCGTTGCGGCAATATCGCCCAGGTTCCAGCGGACAGAGACAGGCACCTCGTCGGTGTACGTGAGCGGGCCAGCGAGGCTAGGCGCAGCGGCCAACGGGATCATGTCGGGCCAACGGGGATCCAGGACGAGGATGGTCATGGAACCGATAGTAGAGGGTGCCGCTTAGCCCCTAAACGCTCGGTCGTTCAGCTCCCGCCGCGCCTGCTCCAGCGCGACAAGGTCAGAGAAGAGGGCATTGTAAGCCATTTCGTCGTCGCTGGGGCGCATGCGCTGCAGTTGGGACTTCAGCTGGGCGATCTGGTTGCCCACGCGGACCTCCTGCAGGCGGGAGAGGACGGAGTCGGCGTAGGCGGTGGGGTCCTCGGCGAGGATGTCCTCGACGGCGAGCTCGGAGACGAAATTGCGGCCGGTGGCGTCGAGCATCTCGTCGGCCACGTGGGGGATCCAGCTGGAACCTGCGTTGGCTGCTCCCCCGGCTTCACCCATGGCGTCGCGGACAGCGCGGTAAGCAGGGTGGGTGAAGGCATCGGGGTTGATGCCGTCGAAGTAACTGCCGGCGGCAGCCGGGTACTGCAGCGCCACTTTGAGAGCTTCCCTTTGCGCCCACAGCATCGGATCATTGGGGGCGGGCAACTCAAAGGTGGGCTGGTTCGGGGAGGGCTGCTTCGACTGATTCGCCTTGGAATCCTCCCACGCGGAGCGCTTGGCCGGCTTCGGGTTCTTCGCTTCCTGGCGGACCTGCCGGATCACCTCGTTCGGGTCGGGCCAGCCCACCCATCCGGCAAGTTGGCGGGCGTACTCGGTCTGCAGCGGGGTGTCGCGGATCTGAGCGACGACGGGGACGGTGCGCCGCAAAGCCTGCAAGCGCCCCTCGGGGGTGTCCAGGGAGTAGTCCTGCAGGAGGGACTCGATGACGAACTCGAACATGGGCACGCGGTTAGCCACCAGGTCGCGTACAGCACCGTCGCCTTTGGCCAAACGCAGGTCGCACGGATCCATACCGTCCGGCGCGACGGAGACGAAGGACTGGCCGGTGAACTGCTGGTCGCCCTCGAAGGCGCGCATGGCGGCTTTCTGTCCGGCTTCGTCGCCGTCGAAGGTGTAGATCAGCTCGCCGCGGAAATAATTGTCGTCCAGCATGAGGCGGCGGATGATGCTCATGTGGTCTTTGCCGAAGGCTGTGCCGCAGGACGCGACAGCCGTGGTGACACCAGCCGCGTGCATTGCCATCACGTCCGTGTACCCCTCCACCACCACGCACTGGTGGCCCTGCGCGATGTTTTTCTTGGCCAGGTCCAGTCCGAAAAGCACCTTGGATTTGTGGTACAGCATCGTGTCGGCGGTGTTCATGTACTTGCCCATGGTGTCGTCATCAAACAGCTTCCGGGCACCGAAGCCGATGACGTTGCCGGCCACGTCCTTGATCGGCCACAGCAAACGGCGGCGGAATTTGTCGATGGGCCCGCGCCGCCCCATCGTGGACAACCCCGCATCGACAAGCTCCTGCACCTCGAATCCCTTGCGCAACAGATGCTTGGTCATCGTGTCCCACCCGTCGGGGGCATACCCGCATTCGAAGTGGTGGATGATCTCGCGGTCGAAGCCGCGGTCGAGCAGAAAACGGCGACCCACTTCAGCCTCTGGCTGCTCCAGCTGGTCGCGGTAGAACTCGTGCGCGGCTTTGTTCGCGGCGATCAAACGGGCACGCGTGCCCGGCTTGACGTCTCGCGCGCCTGTGGATCCGCCCTGGTAGTTGATGTGGTAGCCGATCTCCTCCGCGACTGCCTCCACGGCTTCGGGGAAGCTCAGCTGCTCCATCTCCATCATGAAGGAGAAGACATCGCCGCCCTTGCCGGTGGAAAAGCAGTGGTAATAACCGCGCGCGGGACGGACGTGGAAGGAGGGGGTCTTCTCGTCCTTGAACGGGCTCAAGCCCTTCAGCGAATCATGGCCCGCGGGTTTGAGCTGGACGTACTCCCCCACGATGTCCGCCAAGTTGGCGCGCTCGCGGATAGCTTCAATGTCACTATCCGGAATTCTGCCCCTTGCCATGGCGCACATCCTACCGCGCGGCTGTGTCTAAAATGAACGCATGTCTACTGACGGCGACAGTTCGAGCCATTCAGTCGCTCTGCCCCTGATCCTCATCATCGGGCTGATCACCCTCGTGTCCACGGTGTACTCCATCGTGCACGAGCCGGAGAGCACCGACGGCATCAGCGAGTGCACGTCAGTGCCGCAAGAAGCAACACGGCTTATCGACGACATCCATGCCGGCGGCCCCTTCGAATACCCCTCCAACGACGGCAGCCACTTTGGCAATTACGAGCAGATCTTGCCGGCGGAGAACTCCGATTACTACCGCGAGTACACCGTGGACACTCCCGGTGTGAACCACCGCGGGGAGCGCCGCATTGTCACCGGCGGAGGCACCGAGACCGACCCGGACGTGTATTACTACACCGACGACCACTACGAGTCCTTCTGCGAAATGGTGGTCGAGTGATGCCCGTGAACGCCATCGTCATCGCCCGCCCCGTCCGCTCCATCGAGGACCTCGGCGACGGCATCATCGACGCTGTCTACGCCTCCGACGAGCGTCCGGTCCCTCGCAACCTCGACGCTCTCGCCGACCTCCTGCGCGAAACCCAAGCGAACCGCCTGGTGGTGTCGGACTGGCGCGTTCCCGAAGAACAGTCCGAGAGATTGCGTCAGGTCCTGGCCGTCGAGGGCGTCCAGCTCAGGCTCGAACAGCACTGAACCAGCACTGAACTAGCACGACCTCAGCGCGCTGAAATCGTTGGGCGAAACCTGAACTCGTCTCCCGTTTTTCGCGCTCATGTTGAATGAATTGCACATTTCAGTGCGCAATTCCGCCCCAAGTTCAGGTTTCAGCGTGAACTCTGAACTCCACCGGGGTAGATAGGAGTCATGGGGGAAGATCGGGCATGGCGAGACTTCGCTGACCAGCACGTTCAGGAAGTTCGGCAACAGTACCTGCGCGAGCGAGTTCAGGTTTCACGCAAGGAACCTCCCACGCGATCCCCGAGCCTCAGTTTCGTGTCGCCGACCAGCGCGGTCCCGGCCAAATGGTTCCGGGGGCTCAGCATCAAATTGCAGCTCACGGTGCGGGGCGCTGCAGCTGTGCGTGATTCGCGCAAAGCCGTTCTCATCGGTTGGTGGGCTGCGGCGCAATGGGGAATGTGGTTCATCGTGCCGAAGGATCAGACGGTGGAGATGGCGCTGCCGTCGGGGTATCAGCCGTCGAAAAGCAAGCTTCCTCCTCGTGTCCGATTCATATCCAACAAGATCCGGGAGGAAGAAATCGTGGAGCTTGATGGCGTGCGCGTCACACATCCGCTGCGCACGTACGTGGACATGTGTCGAATGGGGCAGCGTACGAACGCGTGGCTCGCGGCGGGGTGGCTGCTCAACCGCGGATTAAGCGCGGACGAGATTTCCTCGTACGCAGCGAGCTTCGAGGGGACGATGCGCCCGAACCTGCGGCGGTTGGCTGTCTCACTTCCCCACCGCGCGAAGGAACTCACCTCGTTCCCTCACCTACTGGCGTATGCGCTTTTAATCGACTCGCCTGTTTACGTCCGTACGCACTGCGAACTCGACGAGATGGGTCACGCGATTCTCCTTGCGGGAAACGATCTTGTCATCGCGGTCAACGAGGACCCGCTGTGGCGCCAGCTCGAAGCTGATCCGAAAGACAAACAGCTCGCCCGGCGGCTGCGCAGGCGCGAGAGATGGGTTGCTTCCCGCGGCTTCCGCAAACTCTACTTCACTGCCGAAGAGATCGAAGCTGATCCGGAGGGGTTCGTGAGCGAAGTCCTGGGGGCGAGACACCTGCGTCGGCGCGATCTCTCGTACTGGTAGGTCGATTTTGCTTAGAGGTACCCCTCGAAGGACGCTGTCTTCTTCGCGGTGCGCTCCAGGCGGGACTCGGTCATGGAGGCGATCTGGTCGATGATCACGCGCTGGCGTTCAGCGTCCTTTTCCGCCTGGTGCCACCACGCGGCGAACATGGTGTCCAGGGAACCCGGCGCGCCGGCGGTGAGGTAGTCGTAGACGCGGACGATGCGGTTGCGCTGCCGGTCCTGCCGGGCGATGTGGGAGGGCATGTCCATGACGTAGAGCACTGCCACTGTCTTGAGCAGGCGTACCTCGGCCTCGGCTTCGGGCGGGATGACTAGCTGACCGTGCATGCGGCCGACTGGGCCGGGATTGGCGCTTTCCGTCGCGCTGATCACGGAACCGACGTAGCGTCCGACCAGTTCGGATGTCATCTTCTTCAACGTCACGTACCCGGTGAGCGAGAAGTCGAAATCGGCGGCGGCGGAGACGATGGGGAGGGAGCGGAGGCGGGCGGCGGCGTCGATAAGCTCGTCCGCCGTGCCCCCAAATGCTGCTGCGCCTTTCGCGGCGAGCGCGGCGAGCTCCACCAAGTCCCACAGAACCTTGAGGTCCACGCGGCCGGAGACGATACCGTCCTCGACATCGTGGACGCTGTAGGCAATGTCGTCGGAGCAGTCCATGACCTGCGCCTCCATTGGCGGGAGGTCGTCGGTGTGACCTTCGCGCAGCCAGGCGAGGATGTGCGCGTCCTCGTCGTAGGCTCCGTATTTGCGGTTCACCGTACCGTCCGGGTTGGTACGCGTGCGCGGGTACTTGCATGCGGCGTCGAGAGCCGCGCGCGTGAGGTTGAGGCCGAACGACTCCACGCCGTCCAGCACCTTCGGCTCGAGCCGGGAGAGAATGCGCAGGGTCTGCGCGTTGCCCTCGAAGCCGCCGCAACCGGCGGCGAGCTCGTTGAGCGCTACTTCCCCGTTGTGCCCGTACGGCGGGTGCCCGATGTCGTGGGTGAGTCCCGCCATCTCGCACAAGTCCGGGTTCAGGCCGAGTCCCAGGCCGATACTGCGGGAGATCTGCGCGACCTCCAGGGAGTGCGTCAGACGAGTGCGCGGTGTGTCGCCGTCGCGCGGCCCCACCACCTGGGTCTTGTCCGCTAGGCGCCGCAGCGCCGCGGAGTGGAGCACGCGCGCCCGGTCGCGTGCGAAGCCGTCGCGGTGCTCCTCCATGTCGGCGAGCTGCGAGCCCTTCTCCCCCTCCACCACGCGGCGGGCGAGGTCCGACGATTCATACTGGTACGTCATAGCGCCACCGAGCCTAATCGGGAAATGCGCCCGTCCACGGGCACCACGCGCGCTGTACCCTGTAGGGCATGACTTCGCGCTACCTCCGTATTGCTCTGGCCACCCCGGCGCTCGCCGGCGGCATTGCTCTTTCCGCCGCTCCCCTGGCGCTCGCTGCCACCGAGACATTGCAGGCGCAGGCAAGCGCTACTGCTGGCGCCTCCCTCGCCCCAGCCGACGTGCGCGACAAGGTCACCGATGATGCCGGGGTTCTCTCGGGCGGTGAGAAATCCCAAATCGAGGACGCGATCAGCCAACTGCAGCAGTCCAAGCAGCTCAACGCCTACGTGGTGTACCTGGACACCTTCGGCGGGCAAGACCCGGCGGAGTGGGTGCGCGACGCTATTACGGACAAGGGCCCGAACACCGCTGTCGTGGCCATTTCGCCGAATGACGGCAAATACAACGTAAACGCCGGCTCCCAGTGGAGTTCTTCGGCTGTGGATGCCATGTCTAACGCAGCGTTCAACCAACTCTCCCAGAAGAACTTCGGCGCTGCGGGCCTGGACGCCATCAATGCGGTGAACGGCTCCACCGACGGCGAGGGCGCGGCGATCGTCGCGGGCGGTCTCGGCGCGGCGGCTCTGGCTGGCGGCGGCTTCTGGCTCTACGGCCGCAACAAGAACAAGAAGGCGGACCAGAAGCAGCTCGCCTCCGCCCGCGAGCTCAGCCCGGGCGATACCGATTCACTCGGTCGCCTGCCTACGCCGACGCTGGAGCAGCTCGCCCAGGACGCGCTCGTCCACACCGACGAGTCCATCCGCGTGGGCAAGGAGGAACTGAAGGTGGCCACGGACGAGTTCGGTGCCGAGCGCGTTCGCCCGTTCACCTCCGCGATGAATCAGGCCACCTCCGCTCTGCAGCGCGCGTTCAACATTCACCACCGCCTCTACGACGCCATCCCGGAGACGGAGCCGGAGAAGCGCGCCATGTTGATCGACATCATCTCGTCTTGCGGCCAGGCGGAGAAGGCCCTAAACGACAAGAGCGAAGAATTCCAGAGCATGCGCAATGTGCTGATAAAGGCGGACCAGGAGATCGACACGATCTTCCAGCGCACCGTGGACCTGCGCGCACGCATCGAGCCCGCCCGCGCAACGCTTGAGGACCTTCGTGCGCGGTACTCGGAGCAGATCCTCGAATCCATCAGCAGCAACGTGGACATCGCTGTCGAATCCATCGACGAAGCAGAGAAGCAGCTCGAGGAAGCCCGCGGTCTCGCCGCGCAGCCGGCCGGTAAGCAGGGCGCACTCGTGGACGTGCTCCGCGGAGCTCAGCACACCGTCGAGGTGGCCGACAAGAACCTGGACGCGATCGAGCACGCCGACACCAACATCCAGACTGCGCGCACGAACCTGCCCGCCCTGATCCAGGAGATCAAGGACGAGCTGCGCGAGATCGAGGACCTCAAGGCCGAGCGCGAGCAGGGCGCGCGTATCGACGTCTCCTCTCTCGACTCCATCTCCTTCCGCGCCCGCCAGGAACTGGGCGCCATGGGCAACCGAGAGGAGACCGATCCCCTGGCGCTATTCATGGAGCTGACCCAGCTGGACACGGACATTGACGCCGAGATCGACAAAGCGCGCGGCGTGGCTAGCGACCAGAAGCGCCAGCTGCAGCTCCTGGACCAGCAGCTGCAGGTCGCCGCCGCACAGATCCAGGGCGCCCAAGACCTCATCCAGTCCCGCGGCCGCATCATCGGATCCCGCGCCCGCGGCCTGCTCGCCGAAGCTGGCCGCCAGTTCGCGGAGGCCCAGAACCGCCGCATCAAGGACACCCGCGGCGCGATCGAGTACGCCCGCGAGGCCACCAACACCGCCCGCCGGGCAGCGCAGGCCGCGGAGAACGACATTGACATCTACCGCCGCCGCCAGACATCGAACTCGATGAACAACATGGCCAGCGCCATCATCTGGGGTTCGCTGCTCTCCGGTGGCGGCGGCTTCGGTGGTGGATACGGCGGCGGCTTTGGAGGCGGCGGTGGCTTCTCCGGTGGCAGCGGAGGGGGCTTCGCCGGCGGCATGGGCGGCCGCGGGGGAAGCTTCTAGAACCAGCTAGATCCTGGTGGCGCGCCCCGGCGTGTCCATCAGGGTCAATGCCCAGGTGATGAAGGCCAGGTCGGGCAGAGGGGCGCCGTCGAAAAGCTGGACGCGCAGATCCGTGCCTCTACTCGGCTGGGTGCGCGCGACCACGACGCCCTCCTCGTCGACGACCGTGCGTGACGTGCTGAATGTGCTGTCGCGCTGAACGCGGTAACGGCGCGACCCGCAGCGTGCAGTGAGCGACCCGGTGTTCAGCCCCCGCATGCGGATGCGAAAACTTTCTTCGCCAGTTTCCCCTGCGACTTGCCAGCGGAGTGCTCCCGCGGTGTGGGAGACCTCGATGGCGGTGCCGTCGACGGTGAGATCGTTGTCCGCGGTGAGCGCCGCGATCTCCGCGCCGTCGGCGGTGAGCGTCGCGTCCTCCCACACTGCGTTGATCATCATGGTGTTCCTTAACGCGGCCCGATGAACCAGACGATGACGATGAACACGCTGAGCAGCACAAGGAACGCGATGAGCGCAGTCGAGTTGGTCATCTTGCGCGCTTCGAGCACGAGCCGGCTGGCCCACGCGAGCGCGACGATGTCGACGGGCGCGAGCTGCGTCTCCCCCTCGAATTCGAGGATGGCGCGGCGCACTCCATTGTGGTCGGAGGTGAATTGGCCCACCTTCTGCCCCGCAGCGTCGTCGATGATCCAGTTCTTGGAGGTCTCCGCCACCATCACGTACTGGCGGGAGCCGTCGACGGTGACCGGAATCTGCTTGTCGCGGCGCAGCGAACCGTCGGCGCGCACGACCTCGCGGCCGTCCTGCGTCGCCACAGCGCCCCCCTCCGGGGTGGTGACCAGGTCCCACACCTCACCGGATGTGAGCTCGGCGCGCTCGTGCGTGAATTTCGCCAGCGCGTCCGGGCCCTCCTCTGCGAGCAGAACGGGCGCTTCGCGGTCCGCGCGGTCCCAGCTGACGTAGTGCATAGTTGCCCCTAGCAGCCGATCAGGCGTGCGGCCAGGTAGGACTCCAGCTCGTCGACCTTGACGCGCTCCTGCTCCATGGTGTCGCGCTCGCGGACTGTGACGGCACCGTCTTCGAGGGAGTCGAAGTCGTAGGTGACGCAGAACGGGGTGCCAATCTCATCCTGGCGGCGGTAGCGGCGGCCGATCGCACCGGAGGTGTCGTAGTCGACGTTCCAGTGCTGACGCAGTGTATCAGCCAGCTCCTGCGCCGGTCCGGAAAGCTCCGGCTTCTTGGACAGCGGCAGAACCGCGACCTTGACCGGCGCCAGACGGCGGTCCAGCTTGAGCACCACGCGGGTGTCAACGCCGCCCTTGGAGTTCGGTGCTTCGTCCTCGTGGTACGCATCGATGAGGAAGGCCATCATCGCGCGGCCCAAGCCGGCGGCTGGCTCGATGCAGTACGGGATCCAGCGCTCGTTCGTCTCCTGGTCGAAGAAGCTCAGGTCCTCGCCGGATGCCTCCGCGTGCGTCTTCAGGTCGTAGTCCGTGCGGTTGGCTACACCCTCCAGCTCGCCCCACTTAGAACCCTGGAAGCCGTAGGCGTATTCGATGTCCACCGTGCGCTTGGAGTAGTGGGACAACTTCTCCTTCGGGTGCTCGTACAGGCGCAGGTTGTCCGGGTTGATGCCCAGGTCGATGTACCACTGGTGGCGGTTGTCGATCCAGTACTGGTGCCACTGCTCATCCTCGCCGGGTTTGACGAAGAACTCCATCTCCATCTGTTCGAACTCGCGGGTGCGGAAGATGAAGTTACCCGGAGTGATCTCGTTGCGGAAGGACTTACCGGTGTTGGCGATGCCGAACGGCGGCTTCATGCGCGAGGACGTCATCACATTCTTGAAGTCCACGAAGATGCCCTGCGCCGTCTCCGGGCGCATGTAGTGCAGGCCTTCCTTGTCGTCGACCGGGCCCAGGTAGGTCTTCATCAGGCCGGAGAATTCGCGCGGCTCGGTCCACTTGCCCGGCTGGCCCGTCTCCGGGTCGTTGATGTCCGCTAGGCCGTTTGCCGGCGGGTGGCCGTGCTTTTCCTCGTATGCCTCCAGCAGGTGGTCGGCGCGGTAGCGCTTGTGGGTGTGCAGGGACTCCACCAGCGGGTCAGTGAACACGTCGACGTGGCCGGACGCCACCCACACCTGCGGCGGGAGGATGATGGAGGTGTCCACACCCACGACATCGTTACGCGTCTGCACCATGTGCTTCCACCACTGGCGCTTCAGGTTCTCCTTCAGCTCCACACCCAGCGGACCGTAATCCCAGGCAGACCGGGTTCCCCCGTAAATCTCGCCGGCTGGGAACACCAGGCCACGGCGCTTGCACAGGTTCACAACGGTATCGATCACGGTCGAGGCCATGGGTAAGTCCACTCTCCTGAAAAGCTAGGCGTTTTGGCAACGCAGACAAGTGTAGCTGCTCACCAGAAGCGCAGGTACGGCAGTGCCCGCGACCATGTGTCCACCGCTAGATCCGATCGATGACACAGGCAAGCTGCGCTTTAGAACATTGGCTGAGTAAACTTTCTATTCAATTCAATGCCCCGTGGCCTTGCCGCGGAAGGAATATCTCTCCTGCAGTGCGCACTCAAAGTGGCGAGATGAAAGGACGTCAGATGAGCCAAGCCCCGAATTGGTCCGGGGAGAAGATGAACCGGACCTCGGAAATCATCGCTGCACTGGATTCTCCTCTCCGCCTGCAGATCCTGCTGCTGCTGCACCAACGCGACCATGTCGTGCACGAACTTGTCAGCACGTTGGGCAAGTCCCAACCGCTGGTGAGCCAACACTTGCGTGTGCTCAAGGACGCAGGATTGGTGGATTCCACCCGGGCTGGGCGCGAAGTGGTCTACCGTTTGGCCGTACCTGGTGTGATAACGGTCCTGGAAACACTGTCCATCCTCGAGAGCGCAAAGCACGACGAGCTCGCCTCCCGCAGGAAACACACTCCTGATTTCATCGATGCGACTGAGAGCACCGGGTCCGCTGCGGCATTCGGCCCCTTGCCCGACAGCACCCCGGACCGTGACCCTGGTCTGGCACCCCACACGCCGGCTCCGCCCAGCTGACCGGTGGGCCTAAGGTGGAGGCCATGAGTACACGGTCGATCAAGAATGACGCTCCCCCGAAGATCGGCGCACGCAACACGCGCCAGCGCAGCGCTGTCGTGGATGTCCTGCAGGAGATCGACAGGTTCGCTTCCGCCCAGTCGATTCACCGGGAACTCACTGACCGTGGCCAAAAGGTCGGCCTGACCACCGTGTACCGGACGCTGCAGACTCTCACCGAGGTCGGTGCCGTCGACGCCTTGAATTCGGACACCGGGGAGACGCTGTACCGACACTGCCTCAGCGACCGGCATCACCACCATTTGGTGTGCACGAACTGCGGCCGCAGCGAGGAGATTGACGGCGGCCCCGTCGAGGAATGGGCGAAAGAGACCGCTGAGAAATACGGCTTTGAGCTCAGCGGGCACGACGCCGAGATCTTCGGCGTGTGCCAGACCTGCCGGCAGAGCTCTTAGGCGCCCACCACCGAGCCGAACAGTGCGCCCAGCGCGTACGTCACCAGCGCAGCCCCCAGGCCGATCACCAACTGCCTGAATGCGCGCAGACCCGGCTTCTTGCCGGAGAGCAAACCGGTGATCCCGCCGGTAATCAGCAGCGCACCGGAGACGAGCACGAGCGCAACGATCGCCCCGACCCGGGGGCTAGCCCCGAACAGGAACGGGACAATCGGCACGAACGCCCCTGTGGCGAAGAAGATGAAGGACGCGATCGCCGCCGACCACGCGCCGCTGGCATCCGTATCGCCGGGTTCCAAGCCGTGCTCGACGTGGTGGTGCTGGTGACCGGTCATCATGGACCAGAAGACATTCTTCGCCTGAGCGTCCGCCTCTTCGGCGCTCATGCCGCGGGCACGGTAGACCAGCGCGAGCTCGTTCTGGTTCACATCCAATTTCGGCAGCAGGTCGCGGGCTTCGGGGTCGGGAGTTGAGGCGTCGAGAAGCTCGGCCTGGGATTTCACCGAAACGTACTCGCCCGCGGCCATCGACAGCGCGCCCGCGAGAAGACCGGAAATGCCCGTGAGCAGGATGAAATTAGAGGACACGCCCGAGCCCATGACGCCGAGCACGAGCGCGACGTTGGACACCAGCCCGTCGTTCGCGCCGAACACCGCCGCACGGAAAGACCCGGAGAGCTTCTCGCGGCCCTGCGCCGCCAGTGCGCGGACGACCTCAGCGTGCATGGCCTCATCTGCCGCGATCTCGTCCGGGGCATCTTCATCGTCCAAGTACGGGGACCGCTGCTCGGACGTCTGCATCAGCGCCAGTGCGAAGACCGGCGAGACATTGCGCGCCAAAAACGACATGAAGCGCGTGTGCATGTCGGGTTTGATGGGCATGCCCACCTCGGGGCCGAGCTTGTCGCGCCAGTACTTCTCGTGGCGGGATTCAGCATCGGCGATCTCCTCGAGAATCTCCCGCTCGTCGCCCTCCCGCTTCTTGGCCAGTTCACGGTAGGTGGCGGCCTCCGCGCGCTCGTTTGCCAGGTACTGCCGCCATTTGCGGATCTGGCTGCGGGTCGGCTGCTGGGCCGAGACAGTCTCCGTCATTTCACGCCTCCGAATCGGCGGTCCCGTTTCGCGTACTCAAGCACAGCATCGTACAGATCCTCCGCCGTGAAATCGGGGAAGAGAATATCGCGGTACACCATCTCCGCGTACGCGGACTGCCACAGCAGGAAATTCGAGGTGCGCTGCTCGCCCGACGGCCGCAGGAACAGGTCCACGTCCGGCATGTCGGGTCGGTACAGCCAATTGCTTATCTGCGCCTCCGTGATCTCCCCCGACCTCATTTCCCCCCGTTCCACTGCCTTGGCCATCTGTCGCGCGGCATCGGCAATCTCAGCCCGGCCACCGTAATTAATGCACATAGCCAGAGTCAGACCGGTGTTGTTCTTGGTCAACTCTTCAGCTTCCTCCAACTCCCGGATCACCGAGCGCCAGAGTCGCGGACGACGCCCGACCCACACAATGCGCACATTCTTCTCGTGCAATTGGTCGCGCTCAGCGCGCATCACCTCGCGGGAAAAGCCCATAAGAAATCGAACTTCCTCCGGGCTGCGACGCCAATTCTCGGTGGAAAAAGTGTAGGCGGAGAGCCACTCGACGCCCCCGAGATCAATGCAGGCGTCCACCATGTTCATCAGGACCTTTTCACCGGCTCGGTGGCCTTCGGTGCGCGGCATTCCACGCTCCTGCGCCCAGCGGCCGTTACCGTCCATGACGAGCGCGATGTGACGAGGAATGAACTCGCGGGGGATATCGGGGATAGTGCTCACCCCGACTATTATGCCTGCTCCATGATCTTCAACGACGACACGGCTGACTCCACGTTGAACTGCAGGTGGGAGATGCACAGGCGGTGTACTTGCACCGCTGTCGTCTCGGTGAGATTGTCCTGCGCGGCAGCCAGGTAGCCCTGTTCGAGCAGCCACATGATGTGGAGGGTGTCCTCCTCCACATCGAAGGATCCGGGTGGCCGGCAGTGCACGCACGCTGCTCCCCCGACCGCCGGGTGGAAGGCGTGGTGCGGCCCCGGGCGGTTGCACTGCGCGCAGTTGAACAGGCTCATCCCCCACCCGGCGTGCGCCGTGGCGCGGAGAATGAACGCGTCGAGCACCAGTGTCGGATATGCGTTGTCTTGCAAGGCCTCGAGTGCAGTCCCTACTTCGCCGAACAGAAACGAGTCGGCTTCATCCGCGTAGCTGAGCTTCTCCGCCGCCTCGAGCACCGCGCATGCCGCGGTGTAGCGGTCGAAGTCCTCGATGATCCCCCGCCCGTAGTACGCCACTGTGTCCACCTGCGTGATCGTGGCCAGGTTGCGTCCAGGGTAGAGCTGCACGTCAATGTCCACGAAGGGCTGCACTCGCGAGCCGAAGCGGCTCTTCGTCTTCCGCACACCTTTCGCCACAGCGCGCACCAGACCGTGACCGCGCGTGAGCAGCACCACGACGCGGTCCGCCTCGCCGAAATCGTAGGTGCGCACCACAAAGGCGCGGTCGCGGAAGCTGGGTTTAGAAGCCAAGGCGCCCCAGATGCTTCGGGTCCGACTGCCAGTTCTTCAGCACCTTGATGCGCAGATCCAAGTACACGTTCTGCCCGACAAGCTCCATAATCTGCTTGCGTGAGCGTTGCACGATGCCGGATAACCTCCGACCGTCCCGCCCCTCGATGATCGCTTTCTGCCCCGGGCGCTCCAGATACAGCACGGCGTAGATCTTGGTGCGGGTGTTGCCGCGGTCGTCGGTCTCCGGCAACATCTCGTCGATCTGCACGGCCACCGAGTGCGGCAACTCGTCGCGCAGCCCCCGCAATGCTTCCTCGCGGATCAGCTCCGCAATGCGGGTCTCCATGTCCTCGTCGGTGACGTGGCCCTCCGGGTAGAACCGCGGCCCTTCCGGCAGGTTCTGTGTCAGCACATCGAGAAGGACATCCAGTTGCACGCCCTCGGTCGCCGACACCGGAACTACATCGACCTTCTCGTTTCCCGTGGCCTCGACCAGGAGTTCGTGGAGGCGCATGAGCTGCTCGCCCACCTGGTCCTTGCTTGCGCGGTCCAGCTTGGTCACAATGCCCACGATCGGGGTGTTCGGCTTAGTTTTCTGCACCGCGTCGAGGATCCAGCGGTCGCCGGGGCCGATCTTCTCGTTCGCCGGAACCGTGATGCCAATGACGTCCACGTCGGCGAAGGTATCTTTGACTACCTCGTTGAGGCGCTCGCCGAGCAACGTCCGTGGGCGGTGCAGGCCCGGGGTGTCCACGACCACGATCTGGGCGTCGTCCCTGTTCACAATCCCGCGGATCGGGTGGCGGGTGGTCTCCGGCTGATCCGCCATGATGGCGATCTTCTCGCCCACCAGCGCATTCGTCAGCGTCGACTTGCCTGTGTTGGGGCGGCCGACAAAGCTGACAAAGCCGGAGCGGAAGCCCTCCGGGGTGTCGGTGAACTGGGAAAGAAGATCCATGCCTGCACATGGTACGGCACTGAAACTGTTGTCCGGCTCCACAATGAGGTCCTGGCGCTCCACCAACGGCAACCCGGCGAAGCTGTTGTCCAGCCGCGTGGTCTTCTGGGCTGCCACGACCATGCCGTAGAGAGTCCCGGCGATGTGCTCGAGGCGGCCTTTCGGTTCGTCGTCGATAAGCGCCGTGAACATCGCAGCGGCGAGGTCGCCCGCGCCGACGACGTTGCCGCCGATGCGCGGGGTTTCCACGTACCAGGTGCCCTCCTCAGAGATGTCCAGCATCCCGATGGTTTCCGGGTCGCCTGTGTCCACGCTGGTCACCAACGCCCTGCTCTTCAGGGAGCGGGCTGCCTCGATCGTGTCCTCGATGCTTGCCAGCTCGCGGCCGGTGAGCAGCGCCAGCTCCCACTGGTTCGGGCAGATCGCGTCCGCCAGCGGAATGATCTCGTCTTTGAAGATGCCGGGAATGTCGTCGTCGACGAAGGAACCGACCTTCGCGTTGCCGATCACCGGGTCGCACACCCACTCCGCGTCCGGGTTCGCCTCCTTGATCTCTTCGACGGCCTCGACGATCACGGAGGCGAGCGAGGAGGAGCCGAGGTAGCCGGTCACAACAACGTCGACAAGCGGGTACGCGAAGCTCATCCCGTCGAGCACATCGGCGACGTGCTTCGGGGCGATCTTCGGCCCGCGCCACGAGGGGTACTCCGTGTGGTTGGAAAAATTCACCGTGTGCACCGGCCAGACTTCGTGACCGAGGCGCTGCATCGGAAAAACCGCGCCCGAATTGCCTACGTGACCGAAAGCGACGGCCGACTGGATGGAGAGGATATTCACAGCGCGCGGACCTCGAACTGCATCTGCGGGTGAGCGTACGCGTCTTGGGATTCCACTAGGAGCAGCTCCGGCGCGCCCTCGTTGTACGTGGCTTCCAGCAGGTCGAACACGCTCGATGCCGTTTTGGCCAACGCATCGGCCGCATCGCCCGTCTCCGCGTAGTGGCCGGTGAACAGTGCGCAAGCAACATCCCCCGAGCCATTCCTCTTGAACGGCAGCCGCGGCGTTTGCACGATCCACGCTCCGTGCTCGTCCGAGACAATCATTTCCACAGTATTGTCCGGTTGATCAGATCGCTGAACAGAAGTGACCAGTACTACCGACGGGCCCATCACCTTCGCGGCCTCGATCGCCTCCAGCGTCGACTCCAGATCCGTCGCGTCCCTGCCCGTCAGGTATCCCAGCTCGAACTGGTTCGGAGTAATGATGTCCGCGTCCGGAACCACGGTGTCCCGCAGCAGCGGCGGAATATTCTCTGAGACATGGCAGCCCGACTTGGCATTCCCCATCACCGGATCGCATGAATACACGGCGGCAGGATTCTGCTCCTTGACCGTCTTCACAGTGTCCACCACCACCTGGGCGATGTCGTCCCCACCCAAATAACCAGAGAGCACCACGTCCACATCTTTCAACGCACCGCGGTCGCCGATGCCCGCGATGACCTCGCGGACGTCCTCAGCCGGGATCATCGGCCCCTTCCACGAGCCGTAGCCGGTGTGGTTAGAGAAGTTCACGGTGTAGACCGGCCACACCTCGTGCCCAATCCGCTGCAGCGGGAATACCGCCGCGGAATTTCCGACATGGCCGTACGCCACAGCCGATTGGATGGAGAGGATATTCTTCATGCACCTATTGTGCACTGTCGCCGGGGTCATCTTCGGCACGGGGCTGCTCGGGGACGTCGATAAGCACAGTGCGCACTTTCATGCGGCCGCGACGGTCGCGCCCGCCTTCCGCGGTGAATCGAAGCCCCTCGACCTCCACGTAGGAGCCCGGCAGGGGCACGCGCCCGAGATCGTAGGAGAGCAGGCCCGCGACCGTCTCCACGTTGTCGGTGAGCTCCTCGTCGAATTCCAGCTCGTAGTTCAGCTCGTCGTCGAGGTAATCCACCAGATCGTCCAACGGCAGTCGCGCCTGAGCGCGGTAGGTGCGGTCCATGATCAGCTCGATTGGCGCTTCCTCGTCCGCGTCGTACTCGTCGGTGATCTCCCCGACGATCTCCTCGAGAATGTCCTCCATGGTCATCAGACCTGCAATCCCGCCGTACTCGTCCACGAGCACCGCGATGTGTGTCTGCTCCCGCTGCATCTCCGCCAGCAGGTCATCGAGCGGCTTGGAGTCCGGGATGAACATGGGCTCGCGCATCAGGTCGGAAACGCCCACGCCGCTGCCGCCGTCGGTGCGGTTGTACGTGCGCTCCACAATGTCCTTCAGGTAGATCACGCCGACGATGTCGTCGACGCTCTCCCCGATCACCGGCACGCGCGAGTGGCCCGAACGGATCATCAGGTTCGCTGCCTGGCCGGCGGTTTTCTCCGCCTCGATCCACACCATCTCCGGGCGCGGCACCATCACCTGGCGCGCGTGCGTGGTGGCTAGGTCGAAGATGTTCTGGATCATGCGGTGCTCCACCGTCTCCACCACGCCCTGCTCCTGCGCGATGTCCACTGCTTCGCGCAGCTCCACGTCGGTGGCGTACGGGTTCTCCAGCGACTCCTCGCCCGGAGTGACCAGGTTGCCGATCCAGATGAGCAGCTTCGACACCGGGCCCAGCACCACGTACACGACCGTCAAGATCTGCGCGGCACGCAAAGAGATCGAGTACGGGTTCAGCTTGCCCGCCCGGCGAGCGATCACGCCGATGATGCCGAAGCGCATGAGCGTCACCGCCAGGATCGCGGCGGTGATGGCCCACCCACGCGACGGAATCAGGTCGAAGGCCGTCAGCAGCGCGAACACCGCCGCAAGGGTATCCAGCACCGTCTGGATCAACGCCAGAAGCCCCAGGTGGTTCGGACGCGCATCAACGACGCGCAAAAGAGAAGGAGCGCCCCCGACCTCGTCCTTCACCATCGATTCCACGCGCGCACGCGAAATGGGTACGAGCGCGGACTCGAGCATTTTCACCACGCCCGCCCCCAGCAGAGAAACAAGCGCGATGAGCAGGTAGGTCACCCACAGTTCCACTACTCGCCCCGCTTTTCGACGAGCCCGTCAAGCTCCACCCGGTCCGCCGCCGACGGGAACGCGTGCTTGCCCACAGGCTTCGGCTGGTACTCCACGCCGCGGGCAGACAAATCGTCGTACCAGTCCGCGAGGATCTCATTCTGCAGCGCGAACATTTCACGCTCGTCCGCCGGCGTCGCGTGGTCATACCCCAACAGATGCAGGCAACCGTGCACCGTCAGCAGCGCCATCTCGTGGCCCAGCGGGTGCCCGGCGGCGTCCGCCTGCTTTCTGTCGTAGTCGGGGCACAGAATAATGTCCCCCAGCATCGAGGGCCCGAAGGGAGCGGCGTCCGGCCGCCCGGATCCCGGCGTGAGCTCGTCCATGGGGAAGCTCATCACGTCGGTGGGGCCGGGCAGATCCATCCAGCGCATGTGCAGGTCCGCCATCGTCTCCGAGTCGACGCAGGTGATAGTCACCTCGGTGTCGGGGTGGACGTCCATGGCGGTGAGGGCGAACGAGGCGACGTCAACAAGCATCTCCTCGTTGACGTCTGCCTCCCCGGACTCGTTGAGGACCTCGATGCTCATGCGCGTTCTTCCTCTCCTTGTTCTTTCGCTGCTCGGCGTGCGTCGTAACGGTCGTACGCGGCGACAATGCGGCCGACCAGCTGGTGGCGCACCACGTCCTTCGCGATGAATTCCTGGAAGTGGATGTCCTCCACGTCGTTGAGGATCCGGCTGGCTACCCGCAACCCGGACACGACGCCGCGCGGCAGGTCCACCTGCGAGATATCGCCGGTGACCACCATCTTGGAGCCAAAGCCCAGGCGCGTCAGGAACATCTTCATCTGCGCCGGAGTGGTGTTCTGCGCCTCGTCGAGAATGACAAAGGCATCGTTCAAGGTGCGTCCGCGCATGTACGCCAGCGGAGCGACCTCGATGATTCCAGCCTCCATCAGCTTCGGGATCATCTCGGGGTCGAGCATGTCCCGCAGCGCGTCATACAGCGGGCGCAGGTACGGATCGATCTTGTCGTTCAGCGTGCCCGGCAAAAATCCGAGCTTCTCCCCCGCCTCCACAGCCGGGCGGGTGAGAATGATGCGCTTGACCTGCTTGGCCTGCAGCGCCTGCACTGCCTTGGCCACCGCGAGGTAGGTCTTGCCCGAACCTGCGGGGCCGATGCCGAACACGATCGTGTTCTCGTCGATCGCGTCGACGTATTCGCGCTGCCCCGCCGTCTTCGGGCGGATGATCTTTCCTCGGCGTGCGACGATCTCTTGGCCCAGAATCTCCGCCACGGATTCCGGCATGTCAGTGGCCATGATGTCCACCGCGTGCGTCACAGCGTCGGCCGTGATCACGATCCCGCGGCGCGCCATCGCCTGGATCTCGGAGAGAACGCGCGTTGCGTGCGCCACGTCCTCCACCGGGCCGCGAAGCATCACCGTCGTGCCGCGCGCGAAGAGATCCACGCCCAACATCTCGTTCAGCGTGCGCAGGTTCTCATCCGTCACGCCCAATACAGCCTGGGCCAGTTCAGGGTCGAGCTCGTAGGAGCGGGTGACCAGTTCTGCCATGCGGTTCACCCTACCAGCGGGAAAGTGCCCCAATGGCACTCAATCCGGCGAACGCGGCCGAGGCCGTCCGCAGCACCTCCGGGCCCAGCTTCACCTTCACCGCGTCCAACAGCTCCAGCTCATCCTCACCGATCCCGCCCTCAGGGCCGACAATGAGGAACAGGTTGTCCACGTCCAAGTCGACTTCGCTGATTTTCCGTTCCGCGTCCTCGTGGAGAATCAACGCAGTTTTTCCGGCGATGAGTTCCGCCAACTGGTTCGTGGTCACGGGCTCGTGCACCTCGGGGATCCAAGCGCGTCGCGACTGCTTCGCCGCCTCCCGCGCCGTGGCCTGCCACTTGTCCACGTTTTTCTGAACCTTGGCTCCCTGCCACCGCGCGATGGTCCTGTGAGAGATCCACGGCACAATAGCGTCCGCCCCGCCCTGCGTGGCTAAATCAACAGCAAGGTCAGCCCGCTCCGATTTCGGGATCGCCTGCACCACCGTCACGGTCGGACGCGGCCGGGGAACCTCTTTCAGCTCCACGACTGTGCCCGCCAACTGGTCCTTCCCAGCCAGCGAGGTCACTTCGACTTCGGCGAGGGTCCCGTGGCCGTCGGCAAGCATCACGTGCTCCCCGACTTGGATCCGCTTGACGGTGACGGCGTGGCGGCCTTCGGGCCCGTCGAGCTTTCCTGTCGCCGGGTCTTCCGCGAGGAAATACGGCAGGCTCATTAGCGGCGGAAGCGGTCGCGCAAACGGGAGAAGAAGCCCTCGTCCTGGCCGGCTTCCTCCTCGACGAATGCAGCGCCCTCATGGCTGTCCCGCAGTTCCTCCAGGCCGCGGCGCTGCTCCTTGGTCAGGTCGGTGGGGACGACGACCTGGACGTGGGCGACCATGTCGCCGGCACCCTCGCGGCGCAGACGGGGCATGCCTTCACCCTTGAGCACAATCTCCTCCTCCGGCTGCGTGCCGGCGGGAATGTCGATCGTGGTGGTCTCGCCCGCCAAGTTCTCTACCTCGACGGCGGTACCCAGCGCCGCGTCGTACATGGGCACATTCACCTTCAGGTGCAGGTTGTCGCCCTCGCGCACGAATACCGGGTGCGTCTCCGTCTCCACCTCCACGTAGAGGTCGCCCGCCGGGCCGCCGCCGTGTCCGACCTCGCCCTGGCCCGCCATGCGGATGCGCATGCCGCCGACGATGCCTGCCGGAATCTTCACCGAGATGTCCCGGCGCGAACGCACGCGCCCCTGGCTGCCGCACTTCTGGCACGGGTCGGTGATGATCTCGCCGAAACCGCTGCATTTCGGGCACGACGTGGTGGTCATGATGTTGCCCAAAAAGGACTGCTGGACTTGCTGCACCTGGCCCTGGCCACCGCATTCGTCACAGGTGACCGGCTTGGATTCGGACTCGGAGCCCGTGCCGTGACAGTGCTCGCAGATCACGGCAGTATCCACTGTGACGTCTTTCCGAGTACCCGAGAATGCTTCTGCCAAAGATATCGTGGTGCGCAGTAGCGCATCGTTACCTGGCTGCACGCGCGAGCGGGGACCACCGCCAGTTGTGCCGCCCTCCCCAAAGAACGCCTCGAAGATGTCGCCGAAACCAAACCCACCGGCACCGCCGCCGACCGCCTGGCCCTGCTCCATCGGGTCGCCGCCGCGGTCGACGATGCTGCGCTTGCGCGGATCCAGCAGCACTTCCTGCGCCACCGAGATTTCGCGGAATTTCTCCGCGGCCTCGTCTGTGTCGTTCACGTCCGGGTGGTACTTGCGCGCCAGACGCCGGTACGCCTTCTTGATCTCCGCGTCGGTGGCGTTCTGGTCCACCCCGAGGATGCCGTAGTAATCGCGAGCCATCTAAATTCCTTCGGTTCTAATTTCAGCTAAATCTGTGTTGTTCTAGGTTGTTCTAACGCTTTCGGCGCCGTGGATCATCCGCCCTCTTCACCGGCCAGAATATGACTGATGTAATGGGCCACGGCGGAGACCTTTTGCATGGTACCGGGGTAATCCATGTACGTCGGCCCGAGCACTCCCAGCCCGCCGAGGGTCTCGCCCGCCGCACCGTATCCGGTGGTGACAATGCTGGCCTTGGACAGTTCCTCATCCTCGTTCTCCGCGCCGATGACCACCGACACGTTGCCCAGCTCCGGCAGGTTGGCTAGCAGCTTCAGCACCACCACCTGCTCCTCGAGGGCCTCGACGACGCTGAGCAGATCCGTCGTCATGGGCACCAAGTTCGCCGCGCCGGCGATGAGCACACGATCGCTCGGGCTTTCCACCAGCGTGTCAATGAGCACGGAAATCGCCCGCCTCAGCGGATCAGCGATGGATGCCGGTGCGTCGTCGGCAAGCAGAGCTAACGACGTCGACCCGTCCCCCATCGTCTTGCCGGCGAGTGCCTTGTTCAGCAGGTCCCGCAGCTGCGCCACCGCATCTTCCCCGATTGGAGAAGAGAGTTCGACGTTGCGCTGATCCACCCGCCCGTTGTCCGTGATCAGGACGAGCAACAGACGCGTCGGTGTCAACGCCACGACCTCGCAGTGCTTCACCCGCGACACCGCCAGCGTGGGCAGCTGCACCACAGCCGCCTGGCGCGTGAGCTGCGCGAGCAGATGCGCGGACCGCCGCATCACGTCCTCAAGGTCGACGCTGGATTCTAGGAACTCCGAGATCGCCCGCCGTTCCGGGAGAGACAAGGGCTTCACATCGTTAATCGCGTCGACAAACGCCCGGTAGCCCTTCTCGGTTGGCACACGCCCAGAGCTGGCGTGCGGCTGCGCAATGAAGCCTTCCGCCTCGAGCACCGCCATGTCGTTGCGGATCGTCGCCGAAGAGACCTTCAGCTGGTGGCGCTCCACCAGCCGTTTGGAGCCGACGGGCTCCTGGGAAGAAATGTAGTCCGCAACGATCGCGCGCAGGACCGCTTGCCGGCGCTCGCGTGCGACACCCGCCATACCTGGCACTCTCCTTCCTCGACTGCTAAGTCACGAGTGTAGCGCCCACGTCACTCCGCGGCCAAGATGTCCGTGATCACCCCGTCGATCAGCAATCTTCCGGCATCCGTCGCGAAAATCCGCCCGCCTTCTTCCGCGAGCACACCACCGCGCACATGCTTATCGACGACCCCCTGCGCCTTCTCCCCCACCCATTCCCCCGGAATGCCTTCTTTCAGCCGAAGACCGAGCATGATCTGCTCGAAGTGGGATTCTTCGTCCGTGATGGTCTCGCTTCCGTCGATCGGAAGAGTGCCCTCGGCCAGCATCTGGTTGTAGCGCTCGGGGCGCTTCACGTTGAAATAACGGAACCGGTTCACGTAACCATGTGCCCCCGGACCGGCACCCCACCAGTTACCGCCGCGCCAATAGATCAAGTTGTGCTGGCACTGCCCGCCCGGCTTCGCCCAGTTGGACACCTCGTACCAGTCAAATCCGGCTTCTTCGAGCCGGTCCGCAATGATCTCGTACCGGTCCGCGTAGACGTCCTCCTCCGGAGCCGACAGCTGGCCCGACCGGATCTTCCGCGCCATCGCCGTCCCGTCCTCCACAATCAACGAATATGCAGATACATGGTCCACATCCGCGCTGAGCACCGCGTCGAGGCTCTTCCTCACGTCATCGTCCGTCTCCGTCGGGGTGCCGTAAATCAGGTCCAGGTTCACGTGCTCAAAACCAGCCTGCTTCGCTTCCTTCGCCGCCGCGACCGCACGCCCCGGCGTGTGCTGGCGGTCAAGCACCTTCAGCACCGGCGTCGACGCGGACTGCATGCCCAGCGACACCCGCGTGAAACCTGCCTCTTTCAGCCCCGCGAAATACTCCGGGCTGGTCGATTCCGGATTCGATTCCGTGGTCACCTCCGCGTCTTTGGCCAGACCAAACGTGCCCCGGATCTTGCCCAGAATCCGCCCCAGACCGTCGGCCCCGAGCAGCGACGGTGTCCCGCCACCGACAAAGACCGTCTCAGCCGTCAGGCCCACTTTCTCCGCCGCCAGCTCCAGCTCGCGTTCCAGCGAATCGAGGTAGGCAGCATACGACGATTCCGTCTCAGACGGTGTGTACGTGTTGAAGTCGCAGTATCCACACCGAGTCGCGCAGAACGGAACGTGGATGTAGACGCCGAAACTCATGCCCCGCGCCGCGAGCGCTTCGCCGCCACCTTGGCCACGATTGCGTCCACCCGGGCACGCTCTTCCAGAAAATTCGGCGGGTTGGATCCACGCATCGCCCGAGTGAATCCCGGGTGCTCCGCAGCCACGGAGTCGAGCCAGCCGTCCACAGCCGACTCCACCAGCTCGCCGACGCGGGCGTACAGGTGCGGCAGCGAAACGGCCGCCAGATTTTGCGCCACCATGTCGGTCTGCTCGAGGGTGTAGTCCACCACTTCCTCGAGGTGCTGGACAATCAGGTCCGTGCGCTGTGTGCACACCTCCGTCATAGCCTTGACAGGGGACGGAGACGACAGCGGGAACAGCTCGAACAGTCCCGCCGCATCCAATGGCTCTGGTTCCGGGAGCTTCTCTGAAGCCGGAAGGGCGGCCGAAATCGACCCCGCCTTCACGCCGGACACGAGTGCTTGCCGCAGTCCTATGAGCTCGCCGACCACTCGGCGGGCGTCTGTGCGGGCATCGTCGACGATTTCGGAGAACTCTGCCAGGCAGTCGTCGGTAAGCTCCCCGTCGTAATCTGCGATAGCTTCGGCGATGTGCTCGATGTACTCCGCGACCTCGTCGCCGATGTTGTAGACCTCTTGGGTCAACTCGCGGTGGCGCAGCGTCGCGGCAGTCCGGTGCACACTGGCCCCCTTCAACTCAAGTCCTGTTATGACGTTCGAGCGTTGACTTTAGGCCAGTGCTTCACAGGGTTTTGTACGGCGCGCCGAGAACCATTCTTTTAACGGTAAAGGCGCTCGATCTGCTTCGCGTAGTTCTCCAGAACCACGTTGCGCTTCACCTTCATCGTCGCGGTGATCTCGCCGTTCTCCTCGGTCAGATCATTGGTGAGGATGCGGAATTTCTTGATCTCCTCGGCGTGGCTCACTGTCTTGTTCGCCTCATTCACCACGTCCTGGACAGCGGCGCGCAGCTCCGGAGTCTTCACCAGTTCCTTGAGCGGACGCTCGCCCATGTTGTTCTGCTTGCGCCAGCGCTTCAGCTCCTCCTCGTCGATGGTGACCAAAACGCTCACGAAGGGCTTGCCGTCGCCCACAACGACAGCCTGGGAGATCAGCTTGTCGGAGCGGAGGATGTCCTCCAGCGGGCCCGGAGAAATGTTCTTGCCGCCGGCTGTGACGATCAGTTCCTTCTTGCGGCCGGTGATCTTCACGTAGCCTTCGTCGTCAATCTCGCCGAGGTCGCCGGTGACAAACCAGCCGTCGACAAGCGCTTCGTTCGTGGCTTCCTCGTTGTTCCAGTAGCCCTTGAACACGCCGTCGCCCTTGAAGCAGATCTCGCCGTCCTTGTTGATCTTCACCGAGTAGCCGTTATTCGGTTTGCCCACGGTGCCGATCTTGGTGCCGCCCGGGTAGTTCACGCAGGCGGCAGCGGCGGTCTCCGTCAGGCCGTAGCCCTCGTAGATCGGGATGCCCATGCCGCGGAAGAAGTGCAGCAGGTCCGTCGAAATGGCCGAGCCACCGGAGATGGCCAGCGATGCCTGGCCGCCCACGGCATCGCGCAGCTTCTTGTACACAAGGCGGTCAAAAATCTTGTGGCGTACACGGGTGCGGAGGGAGAGACGCTCGCCCGTGTCCATCGCCTTGGAGTACTCAATGGCGACTTTCTCCGCCTCCAAGAAGGTGCGCGCGGAAAAATCCGAGCTTTCCGCTGCTTTGTTGTAGGCACCGTCGCGGACCTTCTCGTACACGCGCGGCACACCGAGCAACATCTCCGGCTCGAAGCGCTGCAGCGCCAGTGTCAGCGTCCGCATGTCCGACCAGTGCGCTTGGTGTGCGGCACCCATCGAGCTCGCCAGAGCCACCGACCTCGCCAGCACGTGCGCCAGCGGAAGAATGGTCATGTAGTGTGTGCCGGTCTTATCATTGATCAAGTGCCCGATCGGGTTGGTCAGCAGCGCTTTCGCCTGTGATGCCCACACCAGGTGAGTGAGGATGCAGCCCTTCGGGCGACCGGTCGTACCCGAGGTGTACACCAGCGACGCGAGGTCGTCGTGCTGAAGCTTGGAAATGCGCTCGTCGATCACGGAATCCTCGACCTCGCGGCCGTCAGTCGTGAGCGCGCCCACGGCACCCGTCGCGAACGAGAGCGAGCGCTTCAGCTGGGACGGGGAATCCTGCAGCGGCGGCGTGCCGTCCTCGCGCAGAACCAGGTGGTCGTACCGCTGGCGGTTCGCCTCCGTATCGGTGATTGCGAGCTTCGCACCAGAATCCTCGACAATCCACTGCACCTGGTGCGTCGAGGATGACGGGTAGACCGGAACGCTAGCCGCGCCCGCAGCCCAAATGGCGTAGTCCAGTAGCGCCCACTCGTAGCTCGACTCTCCCATGAGCACCACTCGGTCGCCCTGTTCCACGCCGTTAGCGACAATGCCCTTCGCCACTGCGCGCACCTGCTCAGCGAATTCCTTGCCCGTGACTTCAACCCAGTTGGTTCCCTCCGGGCGGGAGAAGAACGTCTGGTCGGGGTGCTTCTCGCACTGAGCGAGCATCATGGTCAAGCAGTTGTCGTTCGGCGCAAGCTCGAATTCAGCGGGCTTGGTGAAGACTTTGGATTCTTGTGCGGTCACAGTGAAACCTCCCTCGGTGTGGGCCATCTAACAATGACCGTACTCTTAAGCCTTAGGTCACCGCACACCAGTACCAGCACTTTTGCGCGGGAAATCTGTCCCGTCGCACGTTCTTTGGCACAATGTCGTGTTGTGGCTGATACGGAACTGCTTGAGCAACTCGCTACCGCCTACGGTTTCAGCATGACTTACCGGGGCCAGAACAACGAGCTCGTGGCATCGCCCCGCGATTCACTGGTCCACCTCTTGAAAGCGCTCGATATCCCGCTTTCCGACGATCCCGCGCCCGAGGAACTCACTGAAGCCCTTCACGCATGGCGCACCCACTGGGACACCCGACCGTTACCCCCGGTTGTGATCGCACGCGAAGGGCGTGAGACATACTTCAACGTCCATGTCCCAGAAGGTGCCCCCGCGCACGTCTGGATCACTCTCGAGGACGGCTCCGAGTCCCCCGCCTACCAGGATGAGAACTGGGCACCGCCGACTGAGGGGTGGGGCGAAGCGACCTTCCACACCCGCGGCGATCTGCCTACTGGGTGGCACACCATCCACTTGGAATCGGACGGCATCGAAGAGTCCTGCACTCTCGTGGTCACCCCGCAGGTGATCCGCCGCAACCTCGAGCTGCTGCAAAAGCCCTCCTATGGTGTCATGGCCCAGCTCTACTCTGTGCGTTCCAAGCATTCCTGGGGCATCGGTGACTTCCACGACCTCGGTGAGCTGGCGAAGGTCCTCGCCCGCAACGGTGCCGAATTCCTCTTGATCAACCCCGTCCACGCCGCCGAGCCTCTCCCGCCGGTGGAGGACTCGCCATACCTGCCCACCTCGCGCCGCTTCATCAACCCGATCTACATTTCAATCGAGGATGTGCCGGAGTACCAGCTTCTCGACGCCGACACCCGCGCCGACATCGACGATCTCGCCGCCGAGTTCAAGGCGTTGAACACCTCCCCCAACTTCATTCACCGCGACCCGATCTTCGACGCAAAATTGGCCGCCCTGAACGAGCTCTTCTACGTCTTCGAGGAAGCCGGCGACCACGAGGCATTCGACGCATTCGTGGAATTCGAGGGAGACGGACTAGTCAACTACGCCCGTTGGTGCGCCAAATATGAGCTGGAGGAAGACTCCGACGATCTGGCCCGCTTCTACATGTGGCTCCAGTTCGTGGCCGACAAACAAAGGAAAGCTGCCCAGCAGGCTGCAAAGGATGCCGGCATGTCCATCGGCATCATGACCGACCTCGCCGTTGGTGTTCACCCAGCGGGCGCCGACTCTTACACTCTCCAAAATGTCCTCGTCCAAGACGCCTCCGTCGGGGCGCCGCCGGACGCATACAGCCAACACGGCCAGGACTGGTCCCAGCCGCCCTGGAACCCGTTCAAGCTTGCGGAGGCCGGCTACCGCCCTTGGCGGGAACTCCTCCAGACCGTGCTGCGCCACTCCGGCGGCATCCGCGTCGACCACATTCTGGGCTTGTTCCGCCTGTTCTGGATTCCGCGCATGGGCACCCCGGCCGACGGCGCGTACATGAACTACGACCACGAGGCCATGCTCGGCATCCTCGCCCTTGAAGCCGACCGGGCGAACGCTGTCGTGGTCGGAGAGGATTTAGGCACCTTCGAACCGTGGGTGCAAGAAGCGTTGCGCGACCGAGGAGTTCTGGGCACCTCCGTCATCTGGTTCGAGCATGCCCCAACCGGAGAGCGTCCTATGAACCCGCAGGAGTACCGTAACCTCGCGCTGTCCTCTGTGGGCACACACGACCTGCCTCCTACCGCCGGTTACCTGTCCGGCGCGCACAACCAGCTGCGCGACAAGCTCGGACTCGTGGACGACTCGTTTGAGGAGATGGATGCCAAAGACATCGCCTGGCAAGGCCACGTCCTCAACACCGCCCGCGAGCACGGATACTTCCAGGGCAGCCCTCTCGCCGACACCGACTTCGACGGCCTCGGAAGGGAAGAACGTGGAGACGTCGATGAATTGGTCCTTGGTCTCACCAAGTTCATCGCCGGCACGGGATCCGCGTTGACCTGCACCAACCTCGTGGACATGGTCGGCGACACCCGCATTCAGAACCAGCCGGGTACCAACTCCCACCAGTACAAAAACTGGTGTGTGCCACTGAGCGACAAGAACGGAAACGCGGTGCTGATCGAGGATCTCGAGGACATCGAGCTGTTCCACAAGGTCGCCGAGGCGAGTTCTAGAACAGCCCGATAACCCCCATCACCAGCACGAGCGCGATGAGCGCCCACAGTGCCTGGGTAACGCGGGAGCGTGGATACTTCCTGCGCGCCTTCGGCAGTTTCATGTCCTCTTTGCGCAGGTCTTCGGGGTTAGCCATTGCTTCCTACTCTACGTCCTCTAGGTCACTGCTCAATACCGCAGCTAGCCAATCCACCAACCGCAGCACACCGACGGACGCAAGTCCGGCCACCGGCAGCGCCACTGCCAGGATGACGGGCAGCTGCAGCCACGGGCTTGCCTGCGTCAAGTCGATCATGTCGCTTAAGCTTAGGCCCATGAGCTCACCCGTTGAAGTGACGTGCCCCGCCGGGACCGTGATTGGAAGAGAATCCGGCGGCATCTCCTACTTTCACTCCATCGAGTACGCCCACTTCCCCGCCCCTTTCGACGATGCAGAAATGGCGCCGAAAGGATTGCTTATCGACGCCACCTCGCCAGACCGGAACCTCATCGCCCTTTCCATCATCGCACCGCACAGAGGAAAAGATCTCCCCGTCGTCGTCCACATTCATGGAGGACGTTTTGAGAATGGAGACCACGAAGACGAAGCTTCCCCCGGTGAGGAACTCGCACGCAACGGCGTGATCCTGGTCCGCATCGGCTACCGGAAGAAGCTCCAGGGTCTCGTTCCCTTCCCCGATGATCAGCCCAACCATTTCCGCGCAGTTGACGACGTCGCCCTCGGCCTTGAGTGGGTGCAGCAAAATATCGAGTCATTCGGCGGGGACCCCACCAACGTCACACTCACCGGTCAGTCCGCTGGAGCCGCCATCGTGCTGTGGCTTATGCGCCGCGACCACTACCGGGGCGCATTCCGCCGTGCTCTCGCCATGTCGCCGGCTTTTCCTTCCCAGCCTTTTCGGCAGCGAAAATCCGCGTTACGCATCCCCACCACCCGCACCTGGCTCAACAAGGCAAAACCAAAAAGATTAGAGCGCGCCTACTCCCGCCTCCGCCGCCGCTACCCCACCGACATGGCTCTCGGCCCCCAGCCGCTCGACCCGACCGAAATGGCCGAAGTCGACCTTGTCATTTCCTCCCACGAGAAAGAGTTCCAACAACCTTTCATCGGTACACGCCTCACCAACAAGATCATCCTGCGCTGGGTCGATGATGTCGTTGCCCGCGCCCCCGGCAACGTTTGGCAAATTATCTTCACCGGCGACAGCCAACACTCCGACGAGCTGCTGTCGCTCTTCAGCGGCCCCCTCACCCCCTGGCTCGCCGACTATGCGAAAGGAAAAACGAACCTCAGCCCGGAAACTGCCCTAGCTCTTCCACAAGCCATGGAGAGAAAATGAATGGAACCCTCTTGACGGCCTCCCGCAGGTTCTCTATGTTCACCCACTGATACTCGCAAACCTCATCCGGATTCGGGTTCAGCTCCCCGTCTATTTGGACGAAGAACACTGGACAGACTTCATGTTCCACGATCCCCGAAGCATCTTCTGCCCGGTACGAGAAGTTCGGTAAAACCACACGGATTCCCGTGACCGACGTTCCCAATTCTTCCCGCGCGCGCCTGACCACAGCATCCTCGAACGATTCGCCGGGGCCCGGGTGCCCGCAGAAACTATTAGTCCACACCCCCGGCCACGTTAGTTTCGTCAGGGCGCGGCGGGTCAAAAGCAGGTTCCCCGCGTCGTCGAAAAGCCAAGCTGAGAACGCGAGGTGAAGTGGAGTCCGCTCTGTATGCACCTCCAATTTGGGCGCGGTGCCTGCCGGTGTTCCGTCCTCGGTGCACAACACCACGAGCTCATCCACTAGTTGTTCAGGTTCCCTTCGAAGATGACGTTTCCGATCTGGAACGTCGCCTCGCTCAGGTCGCCTTGGCTGACGTCGTACGCGTACTGCACGTTCATCGTGGCACCTTTACCCAACGGGAAGTCGAGCCCCTCAATCTCAATCCCAGCGTCTTCCGCACTGATACGTTTCGCTGTTTCCTTGCCATCCTCGTACTTCAGCTCCGGGTCGCCGAGCGCCTCTGGCGGCATGATGTTGCCCGAATGATTTGTCACCGCGACGGTGACCACCGTGCCGCCGTTGGGCGCATAGTTAGTTCCCTGCCATTTGTAGGAAACTTCCATTCCCGGGTCTTCGACGATTTGTCCGCCAATTTCATCGGATTTCAGCGGCTCGGCGGTGTGAGTTTCGAAGGATTCCGGTTCCTCTGTGGGGGTGGCGACACCCGTGGTCGGCGTAATCGAGCTTCCCTCTTGGTCAACGACTCCTTCGTCCGCGCATCCGGCCAGCAAAAATGCGGATGAGACTACTGCGGCGAAACAACGAACCGAACGCGCCATGATGTGCCTTCCCTATCGACGAAACTCCGTCTCACTTTACAGTGGGGAGAGTGCAGCCACTATTTCGAGTCATGGGCAGCGCGTCGGCGCTTTGGCCCTATTACGTCGGTATTGTCCTCATTTCCACCGTGACCGCGGCCCTCAACCTCGTGTCCCCGTTCATCATCCGTGAAGCGACCAACACGATCGTGGATGGAGGAGACCTCCGCACCGTCGCATGGCTAGCAGTAGCCCTGTTCGCCGCCTACTCCGCGAACACACTGATGCAGAACATCGGCGGCTACTTAGGCGACGTCGTGTCCGCCCGCATCAGGCAAGTTCTGTCCACCCGGTACTTCGCAAAACTGCTCTCGCTTCCGCAGAAGTACTTCGACGGACAAGTCACCGGCACCATCATCGCGCGCTTGGACCGCTCAATCATGAACATCACGCAGACGGTTCAGAGCTTCTCCAACACTTTGCTGCCCATGCTCCTCCAGGTCATCGCGATTCTGGGCATCACCGCGTTCTTCTACTGGCCGCTCTCTTTGCTCCTGCTCGCCCTCTTCCCCATCTACCTTGTGCTCACGGCACTGACCTCCAAGCGTTGGCAAAAATACGAAAAGGAAAAGAACAAGCAGATCGACCTGGCCAACGGTCGCTTCGCAGAGGTCGTCGGGCAAGTCAAGGTCACCAAATCCTTCGTCGCAGAAACGCGTGAGCTTCAAACCTTCGGCGACCACTATGGAAAGACAATCGACCTCACCCGCCCCCAGTCCCGCTGGTGGCACAGCATGGATGTCGCCCGCGGCATGGCGATGAACCTGGTCTTCCTGGGCATCTACCTCATTTTGTTCGTGGAGACGTACAAGGGCCGCTTCACCATCGGCGACATGGTCATGCTCATCCAGCTGGTTACCATGGCTCAGCAGCCAGTCCACATGATGAGCTGGCTCGTCGATTCCGCCCAGCGCGCCGTCGCCGGTTCCCGCGACTACTTCAAGGTGATGGACGAGGCCGTGGAGGAATCCGCCAACTCGCAGGTCGTTGCTGCGACCGAGGCCGCCGATGTCCCTGAACTGGACACCACCACCGTGGATCCCCTCCCCTCCGCCGAGCCGACCGTCCAGTTCGACCACGTGTCCTTCGCATACAACGAAGGTGAACCGGTCCTTTCCGACATTTCCTTCTTCGCCCACCACGGCCAAAAAATCGCTCTGGTCGGCGAATCCGGCGGCGGAAAATCCACGCTGGTCAACCTCCTGTTGGGCTTGTATCCCATCACGCACGGCCATCTCACCGTCTGCGGCACAGACATCGACGCCGCCGACATTGAGAGGGTCCGTGCCTCCGTCGGCGTCGTCTTCCAGGAGCCCGCCCTCTTCTCCGGCACCATCCGCGAAAACATCGCGTACGGAAAACCAGACGCGACCGAGCAAGAAATCATCGACGTAGCTAAACGCGCCAACGCCCACGACTTCATTTCCAGCTTCACCGACGGTTACGACACCATCATCGGCGAACGAGGTTTGCGCCTCTCCGGCGGCCAAAAACAGCGAGTCGCCGTCGCCCGCGCGATGCTCAAAGACGCGCCGCTTCTCGTCCTCGACGAAGCAACCTCGGCACTGGACACCAAGTCCGAGCGCGCGGTCCAAGCCGGCCTCGACGAGCTGATGAAAAACAGAACCACCATCATGATCGCGCACCGCTTATCGACGATCGCCGACGTAGACACCATCATCACCCTCAAAGATGGAAAGATCGATGAAATTGGAAAGCCTTCCGAGCTCGCGGTCTCCGGCGGCATTTATTCGGAGCTCCTCGCGTTGACCGCCTCCTCCTCTGCAGAGGATCGGAAGCGACTCAAAGCGTTCGGCTTCAAGGCGTAAATTAGGGGCCATGCAGTTTCCAGATCTTGAGACCCTCCGCGCCCGCCGCACCCGCAAGTGGACCCAGTACGGGGACGATGTCATTCCCCTCTGGGTCGCCGAGAGCGATTTCCCCACCGCTGAGCCGGTGAAGCGCGCGATCCAAGATGCCGTCGACCGGGAAGCGTTCGGTTACACCCCCGCTTTCCACAACCTCGGTGGCGCAGTGAGCGATTTCTATGCCGATCGATACGGCTGGTGCCCGAACCCGGAGTGGGTGTTCCCCGTCGCCGATGTTGTGCGAGGCATGCTCCTGGCTGTTCAGTACTTCACCAAACCTGGTTCCCCCGTCGTCGTTCCTGTTCCCGCCTACCCGCCATTCCTGGAGATCCCGGTGACCGCTGGCCGCGAGCTTGTCGAGGTCGGCGCCAAAGACGGCCTCGACATGATGGAAATCGAAGCCGCCTTCAAGAACGGTGCCGGCTCTATCCTTCTCGCCTCCCCGAACAATCCGTGGGGCTACACCTTCGACGCTGAAGAACTCGCCCAGCTCTGCGCCATCGCCGACAAATACGGTGCACGCGTCCTCTCGGACGAAATCCACGCCCCCATCGTCTACGAAGGCCAGCACATCTGCGCCGCTGGTGTCAACGACACCGCCGCCAACGTCTGCATCACCGTCACCGCCACCTCCAAGGCCTGGAACATCGCCGGCCTCAAATGCGCCCAGATCATCTTCAGTAATGAAGACGACGTGAAGACCTGGAACTCCCTGACCGGCGTTGCCAAAGACGGCACCGGAACTTTAGGCATCATCGCCGCCCAGGCGTGCTACGAGGAAGGAAAAGAGGCCCTCGACGCCCAGCTCGAAATCCTCAAGTCCAATCGAGACTTCCTCGTCGAGAACCTTCCCGAAGCTGTCCCCGGCATCCAGTTCACCGAACCGTCCGCCACGTACCTCATGTTCCTCGACTTCAGTGACACTGCGATCAAGGACGAAAAGCCGGCGGCGTGGATTCGTCGAGAAGCGAAAGTCGCGCTGAATGAGGGCGTCACCTTCGGCCCCGGGGGCGCCCACCACGCCCGCCTGAACTTCGCCACTAGCCAAATCATTCTCGAGGACGCCCTCAACCGCATTTCCAGCGCTATCCTTGGGGGTCATGGAATCCACTGACGAGCAAGGTTTTCTGATCGAGGCGGACGCCAGCGAATACGGCGCGCCCGCCCCGGCCCCCGGTAACGAGCCCTGGCAGCGCCCCGACCCCGAGTGGTACAAAGATGCCGTCTTCTACGAAGTGCTCGTCCGCGCCTTCTACGACCCGGACGGTTCCGGCTCCGGCACCCTGAAGGGCGTCGAGGACAAACTCGACTACCTGCAGTGGCTCGGCGTCGACTGCCTGTGGCTCCCGCCTTTCTACGATTCCCCACTGCGCGACGGCGGCTACGACATCCGCGATTTCCGCAAGGTCCTCCCCGAATTCGGCACCGTCGAGGACTTCGTCTCGCTTGTCGACGCCGCCCACAAGCGCGGCATCCGCATCATCACCGACTTCCCCATCAACCACACCTCCGATTCCCACCCGTGGTTCCAGGAATCCCGCCGCGACCCAGAAGGCCCCTACGGCGACTTCTACGTTTGGTCCGACACCGCGACCGAATACTCGGACGCGCGCATCATCTTCATCGACACCGAAGAGTCCAACTGGACTTACGATCCGGTGCGAAAGCAGTACTTCTGGCACCGCTTCTTCTCCCACCAGCCGGACCTCAACTACGACAACCCGGACGTCCAGGATGCCGTCATCGACGTCATCCGGTTCTGGCTCGACCTCGGCATGGACGGGATCCGCCTCGACGCCATCCCTTACCTCTACGAGCGGGAAGGCACCAACTGCGAGAACCTCCCCGAAACCCATAACTTCATCAAACGCGTCCGCACGCTTTTCGACGAAGAGTATCCCGGCCGTTTCCTTCTCGCCGAAGCCAACCAAATGCCCGACGAGGTCGTCCAGTACTTTGGCGACAGCGACGAGTGCCAGATGGCCTTCCACTTCCCAGTCATGCCCCGCATCTTCATGGGTATCCGGCAGGAAAAAGCTCAGCCGGTCATCGATATCCTGCGCGAGACCCCCGACATTCCCGAGTCCGCCCAGTGGGGTATCTTCCTACGGAACCACGACGAGCTGACCCTCGAAATGGTCACCGAGGATGAGCGCGACTACATGTACACCAACTACGCCACCGACCCGCGCATGCGTGCCAACGTGGGCATCCGCCGCCGCCTCGCCCCGCTCCTCGGCGGACACCGCGACCGATTGGAGCTCGCACACGCTCTCCTTCTTTCCCTCCCCGGATCCCCGTTCCTCTACTACGGCGACGAAATCGGCATGGGTGACAACATCTGGCTCCCGGATCGCGACGGCGTGCGCACCCCCATGCAGTGGAACGCCGACCGCAACGGCGGTTTCTCCACTGCCGACCCCGAGCGCCTGTATCTCCCCTCCATCCGCAACGACACCTACGGATACCAAGCCGTCAATGTCGAGTCCCAGATGGACCGAGAGAACTCCCTCCTTCACTGGGTCCGGGAGCACGTGCACATCCGTAAGCAATACAAGGCCTTCGGCCGCGGCGACTACCAAGAAGTCCAACACTCAAACCCCCAGGTGCTCGCTTTCATCCGCGAATACGAAGACGAGCGCATCCTCTGCGTCAACAACATGAGCTCACGTCCCCAACCGGTGGAGATGCACCTCTCCCACCTAGCAGGCTCAGTTCCCCGCGAGCTGTCCGGCAACGTCGAGTTCCCCGCCATCGGTGAACTTCCTTGGCTGGTCACCCTCGCTCCGCACGGCCACTTCTGGTTCGATATCTCCTAGGCTCACCATGGACCTGAAAAACACGCGCTTTTACGGCTCAAAATCAGAACAAATCCTCAACCAGCAGGTTGTCGCCGAAATCCCCGTCGGTTCCTCCTCCTGGCAGATCATTGAGGTGGACCACGGCAACGTCGACCTCTATCAAGTCCTCGTCTCCGACGACGTGGACGTTCTCAACACTGATCGCGGTGCCCAAACTTATCTCGAGCACCTGCACGATTTCGGCGAAATCTCCGGCGACATGTCAGGTGATATTGCAGTTCCGCTCGGTGCTGACCAGTCGAATACTTCGCTTGTAGTAGACCAACGTTGGATCCTCAAGGTTTTCCGCAAGCTCGAAGAAGGCCTGAACCCCGACGTGGAGCTCCTCTCCGAGATCTCCGATTGCCCTCACGTCGCCGGAGTCCGCGGCCACATCACCCGGGACGGCCGCACCCTGGCCATGATGCAGCAACTCATCACTGGCGGCCGCGACGGCTTCCAACTGGCGCTCGACCCCGGCCTCGAGGATGAAGAAACTCTCGGCGCCGCGATCCGGACAGTGCACGAAGATCTTGCAAAGAAATTCCGCACCACCGAAGTACCTGGGGCCCACATCCGCGATTCCCTCAACAACCACCTCGACGAGATCCTGCAGCAGACCGACGCACTTTCTGCTTTCGAGGACACACTTCGGGATATTTATGCCCGCATCCCGGACGATGCCGTCGAAATCCAGAGGATTCACGGCGACCTACATTTAGGACAAACTCTCCTGGCGGATCGCTGGTACCTGATCGATTTCGAGGGTGAACCGGCCCGGCCCCTCGAGCAGCGTCGGCTCCCCGACCACCCGCTTCGTGATGTCGCCGGGATGGTGCGTTCCTTCGGGTATGCGGAGGCGATGGGGGGAAGAGCTGACGTCGATAAGCTGCTTGCTGGATACGGCATCGAACGTGACCCGATTCTCGACGCTTATATCGCCGACAAAGCCGCGTACGAAGTGGTGTACGAGGCGAACAACCGGCCCGACTGGGTTGAGATCCCGCTCACTGCGATCCGCGAATTGTCCTAGATTTCCGGCGGCGGCTCGTAGCGCGGAGGCGGCTCCGGGTGGAACGGGAACCGTAACCCGAATTCCTCCTCCAACTCGAGGAGCTTGTTCAGGCACCCCTGATAATCGAAATCCTCCTCAAATTCGTCGAGCACCTTGTGGCATTTGGCAAAGAACCGGGCGTTTTCCCGTTTCAGTCTCTTCACATCGTCGAGGGAGCGGGACCATTTCGGGTTCGTCGGAGTGATTTGGTCGGCGATGATTCCGTTCGGATCGACCCGCGCGTAGGTTCCGTCGGAGAACAACCAGATGATCTCGCCTGTCACCGGGTCCGGAATGTAGAAGGCCAGACGGTCCGTCTTCATGTTGTGGTGGTGTTGACACAGGCAGAAGAGATTGTCCGCGTTAGTCTGGCCGCCCTCGTCGTAGGGAATGCGGTGATCGAGCTGGCAGCTCCAGGCTTCCCTGTCGCATCCGGGGTAGATGCATGTTCCGTCGCGTCCCCGTACGTATGCTTTGACCTTGTCGGGAGCGACGTAACCGGCGACGGTATGCGCGGCGGCCCCTTCGAGGTCCATGACGCTGATATTGAAGGAATGGAACATTTCGGTGCCCACGGCGCCGGACCACCCGAACCCCGGGAGAAAAACCGGTTTCGTCGGGTCGAGAGTTCCGTCAGGTGTCTTCGGCGCGTACGCAAAGATTGTGGCTGGAAGCTCAGCGGCGATGCGGCCGGTGAGAAGTTTGAATGCGACGTCCGAATCTGAGAGCCCGTGCTTGCGGGCGGTGGCGGTAATGGAGGCCCTGACGGCGGACATAGAGACATTGTCCGCGGAAAATGTGAGTCCAGCTAACCCCACCCCAGACGGGTCCGGATGGAAATCAAGATGACCAAAACCAGGCGGCGACTCCCCACGCTTCTTCTTTTTCTCCCGGTCGAACGCCACCGAGCAATCCAGGGTGGCGAGCATTTGGTTGAGTTTCAACGTGATCATATACGGGGTAGGAAGCTGCTGGTTGGGGCTCTCCGCAGTGAACAAACCGACGAGCAGGTTGTCGATCTCGGCGTAATGCTCCGGATCGGCGTCATTGCCCATTCGATTCAAGGTCTTCTCAATCACACAAAGACGCCTGATATCCAACCGCTGTACCGCGTCTTGGAGCGCACGAAGACGCGGCAGCTGCTGCAAAGTCATGTAGGCGAAAATCCCCTCTTTTACATCGCGGGGAGTGAGACCGGTGCTCACGCTCACACTGGTCACTTCCGCATCTAGGTCGCGGGACCCCATGAAAATGTCGTGCTTGGCGTACTCGCCGAAAATCGCGTATTGGCTCCGCCGAAGATCCGCACCCGCGGCGGACAATGGATCCTCAGGGTTCTCGCTGGCGAAGAACGCTCCGGGTACCATTTCGGGCAATTTTGCAGGCGCACTCACGGTTGACTCCTCCCTTGAACGTTCGCTCCTTGCACCCATTTACAACCGTTCTAGAACGACTGTGCGAACATCATTGCACACGCCCCGGACACAACCCCGTTATCCCAGAGAATCAATTCCGCATTATTCGAACACATCTTCGATAACATGTACTCATCGCGCAGATCATTCTCGGATACAGATCCATTCGATTCGAAGAGCCCCAGCCCGAAAACATTGCGAAAGCAACCTTCCGCAGCTCTCGAAGATTCCAACTACTAAAACATGGATCTCATACAGCGGAATGCTAGGGTGAGACCTATCATTTTCCCGCCCACACCCTGGAGGCTCCATGTCAACAGCTGTTTCCTCGGCCGGTAACGGAACCGGCAAGCGGCCGTCGAATAGTGCAATTCTGTTCACGGCACTCGCGCTTTTCTCGATGTTCTTCGGAGCAGGCAACCTCATCTTCCCGCCGATGCTTGCTGTTCAGGCAGGCGACAACTTCTGGCCGGCGATTCTCGGCTTCCTCACCACCGGTGCGCTGCTGCCTGTGTTGGCTGTTGTCGCTATCGCCCTGTCCGGTTCGAACGTGCGCGACCTCGCGCAGCGTGCCGGCACCATTTTTGGCGTCGTCTTCCCTGTCCTCGCGTACCTGTCCATCGGTGCTTTCTACGCTCTGCCGCGCACTGGTGCGGTGTCTTTCGAGGTGGCCGTTACCCCGCTGTTCGGCTGGGACAGCACTGCAAGCGCAGCAATCTTCAATATCGTCTTCTTCGGTATCGCGCTCGCTCTCTCGTGGAACCCGACGCGTATTACAGACACCCTGGGTAAATTCTTGACCCCGGTACTGGTCCTGCTCCTGGTCATCATGATCGGCATGGCTTTGTTCACCATGACGAACCAGCACTACCAGCCGAGCGAAACGTACGCGTCCAACCCGTACCCGGCAGGCGTGCTCGAGGGATACCTGACCATGGACTCGATCGCCGCGCTTGCATTCTCCATCGTGGTCATCTCATCCCTGCGCAATAAGGGTTTCGCTGAGGGCAAGCCGCTGGTTCGCGGCACCATTCTCGCGGGTGTCGGCGCCAGCATCTTGCTCGCGCTAATCTACATCGGCTTGGGCTTGATCGGCCGCGCGATGCCGGACGCGTCCCAGTACGACTCGGGAGCACCTTTGCTTGCCGACTCCGCGTTGCAGCTCATGGGCCGCCCCGGCCAGACCGTGTTCGCCCTGATCGTCGTCCTCGCGTGCCTAACCACCGCCATCGGACTGATCACCTCCACCGCAGAGTACTTCTCCGAGCAGTTCGCAGGCTCTTACCGGACGTGGGCGATCATCTTCGCCGTTGCTTCCGCTTTGATGGCGACCCAGGGCCTTGACTTCGTCATCTCCATCGCTGGCCCTGTGGTGGGCTTCCTATACCCGCCGGCGATTGCCCTGATCTTTGTCACCCTCATTGAGCCGCTGTTCCGCCGTCGCACTCGCCTGCGCTGGGGCTTCTTCCTGCCGATCTGGGTCGCAGTGGCTTGGTCCCTGATTTCCACCTTCATTTCGCTGGGCTGGGGCGCGGACGCGCTGTCCCCGATCGTCGACTGGTCGCCGATGCAGGCCAACGACTTGGGCTGGCTGCTGCCGACTGCAGTGGCGTTCATCATCGGTGTGATCATTGACTTTGCTAAGCCGCACGCTCCTTTGGAAATCGGCACGCAGCGCACTGTCGAGGGTGAGACCCTCGAAGAGGCTGAGGCCCACAACGCATAACCCACGGGTGGAATGACATAGCCTTCCGGGGTGTTGCATCGGGTGAAAGTTTTCCCGATGCACCGGAAGGACCACCATGACCCCGCTTTCTCTGCTGGATTTCTGCACTGTCCGTGACGATGAGACTCCAGGTGAGTCAATGGCCCGCTCAGTGGAGTTGGCCCAGACAGCGGAGAAGCTGGGGTACGACCGCGTCTGGTATTCCGAGCACCACAACATGCCGTCGATCGCTTCGTCGTCGCCGGCGGTGCTGATCTCGCATATCGCCGCCAAGACCGAGAAGATTCGTCTCGGTGCTGGCGGCGTTATGCTGCCTAATCACTCTCCGTACGTGATTGCGGAGCAATTCGGCACACTCGCGGAGCTGTACCCCGACCGTATTGATCTCGGTTTGGGACGTGCGCCCGGCACGGACCAGAACACGCTCGGGAGGGCTCTCCGGCGCGACCCGATGGCGGCTGAAAATTTCCCCAACGATGTCGTGGAGTTGCAGGGGTACTTGGCTGGCCGCTCCGTGATTCCGGGGGTGACCGCGGTGCCAGGCGCGGGAACTAATGTCCCGATTTATATTCTGGGTTCTTCAATGTTTGGCGCTACCCTCGCGGCCAAGTTGGGACTCCCCTATTCTTTCGCGTCCCACTTTGCGCCGACGCACCTTGAGGAGGCGACCCGGTACTACCGCGAGAACTTCCAGCCGTCGGATGTTTGCGCTGAGCCGTACGTGATTGCTGCGGTTAACGTGACGGCGTCGGAAAGCGCGGAAGACGCCGCCCGCCAAACTGAGTTGGTGCACCGTGCGCGGGTCAAAGCGCTGCTCGGACGCCAAGGACGTTCGCTCACCGAGGAGCAGCTCGACTCAGTGATGAACTCCCCCCAAGGCCATCAGATTGTGGGTATGTTGCGCTACACGGCGGAAGGCACCGGCGAGCAGGTCGTGGACTACTTGGAGAAGTTCTCTCGGCACGCTCAGGCAGACGAGTTGATGCTTTCATTCCAGTCCCCGACTCATGAGGAAGTTCTCCGGTCCATGGAGATCCTCGCGGAAGCTTGAGATCGCCGCAGCGCATGAATAGTGTTTTGCTGCATGAGAGCACTTGGTGCCGTTGTCACGGTACTTTCAGCCGGGTTTTTGGCTGCATGTTCCGCCGGTAGCACGGCGTCGAACGTTGGCCGCATCGAGCCGGGCAGCGTGGTCGTCGGCACGACATCGGCGCCGGCCTCCCTCGATTTCACAACGACGGGAGGTGCCGCGATTCCGCAGGCGCTCATGAACAATGTTTACGAGACGCTCGTGCTTATCGACGCCTCCGGCCAGCCCCAACCCTTCCTCGCTGAAAGCTGGGATGTCAGCGAGGACCGGACCGAGTACACGTTCCACCTGAAAGATGGCGTGACATTCTCGAACGGCGAGGCGTTCAATGCTGAGACAGCCGCTTTTTCCATCAACTACGTGAAGGAGAAGTGGACCAACGGACTTTCCGAGCAGATGTCTCCGGTAGAGGACGTTGATGTAGTGGATCGGCTGACGCTAAAGGTTCGGTTATCTTCTCCATCCAATAGTTGGTTGTGGTCGATGGGGACGTTGACGGGGGCGATGATGGCGCCGGGGGGCGTCGATAAGCTGGCTACCGATCCTGTGGGAACAGGGCCGTACGTGGTGGACCATTTCGCGCTCGGCGAGTCTATTTCTTTCGACGCGCGCGAAGACTACTGGGGCGAGCCCGCGCGGCAGGATGCTGCGATCCGGTATTTCTCGGATGCTGTTTCTTCTGTGAATGCTTTGCGTGTGGGCGATGTGGATGTGTTGTGGGGCCTGCAAGCTCCGGAAATGCTGCAAAATTTGCCCGATTCTTTTGACGTGCAGGTGGGCACTACAAACGGTGAAGTGCTGTTGAGTTTGAATAACAGGACTTTTCCATTCGACGATCCGGACGTGCGGAAAGCTGCGGCATACGCGATCGACCGGAAAGCTCTCAATGATGTCGTGTGGTCCGGCATGGCTACAGATACCGGCGGAGCTCCCGTGGCTCCGAGCGACCCCTGGTTCACGGAAAAGAACTATTTTCCGTTCGACCCAGACAAGGCGAGAGAGTTGCTGGCGGGGCGAAACCCCGAGGTGACCGTAACGGTGCCCTCGCTTCCGTATGCTCAGGATGCTGCGGAGTTGATTTTCTCGCAGTTGCGGGATGTCGGCTTCCAGGTGGAGCTGAAGACCGTCGAGTTTCCGGCTGTGTGGTTGAACCAGGTGCTCAAACAGGCGGATTATCAAGCCTCGTTGATCGCCCATGTCGAGCCTCGCGATATGCCGCAGCTGTTTTCTCCGGACTACTACTTGGGGTTTGACTCGCAGACAGTGCGGGACGACTTCGCGAGTGCGGATGCCGGGACGCCGGAAGAGCAGACCGAATTCATGCGGAAAGCAGTCGATTCGATCATGGGCGATGCGGGTGCCCTGACTCTGGCCAATTTGCCCAATATTGTCGTCACCGCCCCCGGCGTGGAGGGTGTGGACCCGAACGTGGTCACCGACGGGCTCGACCTCGCGGGGGTGACAAAGAAATGAAAGCGTTGGGCCGATTTTTCGGGATGCTGTTCGCCGCGAGCGTGATAATCTTTCTGCTTTTGCGCGCGGTGCCGGGCGACCCGGCGCGGATCGCGCTCGGCGTGACGGCGACGGACGAGGACGTCGCGGAGCTATCGCACCAACTCGGAACAGACCAGCCGCTGGTGAGACAGTATGTCGATTGGGTCGGCGGAATGCTGACGGGTCAATTCGGGACCTCGTTGACCAGCAAACAAGACATCACTCCCCTGGTGATCGACCGGATGCAAGTCTCCTTGATCCTGACGGTGAGCGCGATGGTCTTATCCATGGCGATCGCGATTCCGCTCGGCACCTATCTGGTGCGGCGCCGCGGCAGGTGGGATACGGCGCTCGTGTCTGCATTGACGCAGGTCGGTATCGCGGTGCCGAGCTTTTTGGTGGGCATTCTTGCTGTCGCCGTATTTTCCGTGTGGCTGGGGTGGCTGCCGGCGAACGGCTGGGTGCCGCCGAACGCGGGGTTCGGGGAATTCCTCGCGCATCTAGTTCTTCCGGTGGTGGCGCTCAGTCTGGTTCAGGCCGCGATCTTGACCCGGTATGTGAGGAGCGCGGTGAACGAGGAGCTGGACAAGGATTATGTGCGCACCGCCCGCGCCATCGGCCTGTCCACGCGGCAGGCGCTGTACAGGCACGCTCTACGGAATGCATTTCTTCCGGTGCTGACTGTGACGGGCTTGCAGTTCACCACGCTCATTGTCGGCGCAGTGGTCATTGAGCGGGTCTTCGCGCTCCCCGGCCTGGGCACAATGCTTCTCGACGCGGTGTCCACCCGCGACCTCACCACCGTCCAAACCCTGATGATGCTGCTCGTGGTGTTCACCCTGGCAGTCACACTGGTGGTCGACCTGCTGTACCGGTTCATCGATCCCCGGTTAAGGAGGCAAACATGAGAAAAGCAACCGGCCTCATTCTCGTGGGGCTAGCTGTGCTCGCGGCGGTCGTTGCGGTGGTGTGGACTCCTTATGACCCAGTTCATGCGGTACCTGCGGAGAGACTGCAAGGTTCGTCGTGGTCCCATTGGTTCGGTACTGACCAGTACGGCCGAGACGTGCTCAGCCGCGTGATGGACGGCGCGAAAACTACGTTGACTGTGGCGCTGGCGGCGGTTGCGCTGTCGGCGCTGGTGGGGGTGCCGCTGGGGATTCTTGCCGGCATGAACCGCGGTTGGACGGACCTGCTGGTCATGCGCGCCAACGACCTGGTGCTGGCTTTTCCGGCGTTGCTGCTGGCCATCGTCTTCACGGCAGTGTTCGGCGGGTCCATGTGGATCGTGGTGCTGGCGATCGGTATTGCAGGGATTCCCGGGTTCGTGCGCGTGTCACGCGTCGGAACAATGCAGGTGATGGCGCAGGACTACGTGCTCTCCGCGCGGATCTCTAGGGTGCCTGGATTCTTGATTGCGTGGCGGCATGTGCTCCCGAACATCACGGCGACGCTGGCTGTACAGGTGTCGGTGGCGCTGGCGCTGGCGATTCTCGCTGAGGCGGGACTGTCATTCTTGGGGCTGGGTACCCCTGCTCCGTACGCGTCGTGGGGCCGAATGCTCCAGGCCTCCCAGGCGTACCTGTCCACTGCCCCGCACCTGGCTCTCTGGCCGGGGCTGGCTATCGCCGGAACAGTGCTGGGATTCAACCTGCTGGGCGATGCCGTAGCCGACAGGAGAGCTGACCGATGACACTCGTGCACATCGAGGACCTGACCATCGACGGGATCCTCGACGGAATTTCTTTCGACATCGCGCCCGGCGAGCGACTGGGATTGATCGGTGAATCCGGTTCCGGAAAGTCCATGACGGCGCTGACGATCATGGGGCTGCTGGATGAACGCCTGAAGCCGCGGGGAACTGTGACGCTATCTGGCGCCGACATGATCAATTCTTCGCCGAGGAAGAAGAGGAGACTGCGCGGGTCCAAGGTCGCCATGATTTTCCAGGAACCGATGACAGCGCTGGATCCGCTGATGACGGTCGAGCGACAAGTCGCGGAGGCGTGCTCGCTGGAGAAAGCGCGTGCACTCTTGAAAGAAGTCGGGGTGGAGAGAACATCGAGTTTTCCACACGAACTGTCGGGCGGGCAGAGGCAGAGAGTCTTGATCGCCCTGGCCATCGCCGGGGACCCAGAGTTGCTCATTTGCGACGAACCGACGACGGCGCTCGATGTCGAGGTCCAGCAGCAGATCCTGAGCCTTCTCGATTCACTCGTCCGGGAACGCGGGATGGCGCTACTCTTCATCACCCACGACCTCGGTGTGATCAGGCAGATGACGGACCGCGTGATCGTGCTGAAGAACGGCGCGATCGTGGATCCGGATGCGGACTTGGGGAATCCGCAAGTGGAGTACACGGCTCAGCTCGTGGCGGCATCGCGGCCGGGAGCACCGGCAGCGGTCAGGTCCGTGGGCGAGCCGGTGATCCAGTTGCGTGACGTGACGTGGCGGCGCGGAGACACCCTGGCGTTGGACGGCATTTCGCTCACGGTGCGGAAGGGCGAGCGCATCGGCATTGTCGGTGGCTCAGGATCGGGAAAGACGTCGCTGCTTCGTGTCATTTCCCAGTTGAACGAGCCTGATTCAGGCACGGTGACGGTGGACGGGCATCTGCAGATGGTCTTCCAGGACCCCTACTCTTCCCTCAATCCGCGGCGGGCCGTGCGCGATTCGGTAATGGAAACAGGAGCGGGCGCTGCACGGGCGGACGAGGTGTTGGCGCAGGTGGGTTTGGACGGTGTCGGCGACCGTTTCCCCCGACAGTTCTCCGGCGGACAGCGGCAACGGATTTCGATCGCGCGCGCTGCCGCCCCGCGCCCTCAGATCCTCATTGCGGACGAACCGGTTTCAGCATTGGATGTCTCGGTGCGCGCGCAGGTCCTCGAGCTTATCGACGACCTTGTCACCCACAACGACTCCACCCTCGTCTTCGTCTCCCACGACCTTTCAGTGGTGAGGCAAGTGTGCCCCACGATCGCGGTTCTTCACAAAGGCCGGATCGTGGAGACCGGCCCCACCGAGCAGGTATGGGAAAACCCGCAGCACGACTACACGAAGTCGTTGCTACGGGCTATTCCGGGGGTTTAGCGGAGAACGGTGACCTTGCCGTTCGGCTCCACGCGGATCTTCGCGCTGGAAGCTGCGGCCAGGTTCACACGCTGCCAGGAACCGCCCTCAGCCTGCCAGTCCAGCGGGTTACCTGCAGGTGCCGCCGTCTGGGCGATAATGGAAGCACGCTGAGCGTAGTTCAGCTGCGGGAAGCTGCCGGCGATGAGGGTCGGAGCTGCCTGCGGAACGATCATCGGAGCATCGCGGTGGTAGATCGGCGCGAAGTCGTAGGTGTTCCACTTGGTGGTCTGAGCAACCGCGTGCTGCGTCGGCGCGTACGGCTTGTCGGATGCCACCAGCTGGGCAATGGACTTGCCGGTGCGCCACTCGATCTCGGCGCGCAGCTCCTTGGCTGCCTGGTCGAGAGCGTTGCGCATCTTCGGGTCGTTCAGACGGTCAGCAGCGGCAGCCTGACCGGACATGCGGCCGCCGATGACATCGAGCGGGTAGTGCACACCCAGGACGATACGGCTGTTACCAGCGACAGCAGCACGGTAGTGGAGCTGCGGAGCGACCTCCGGAACCATGTACGCGAGCAGAGAAGTCACGAGCGCAGCCTGGTTGGTGTGACCGGACGGGAAGGACTTGGAGGACAGGTAGAGGTCCTCCCCCGGCGGGTTGTAGCGCTTGATCTTGTCCGGCATGGTCTTGTATGGACGCTTGTAGTTGAAGTACTCCTTCTCGGCGAAGGTGGAGCTAGCCAGGCCACCGGTGCGCGCCAGGTAGCCGTTACCGAGGAGGAACTGGGTCTTCGGGAGACGACCCTCAGCGAGAGCCTTGCGGAACTCGTTGCCGAACTGCTCGCCGAGGCCCTCAGACAGAGTCACCAGCAGCTCGTCGGAGGAAGCGACAGCGTCACGCTGAGCGAGCTTGATCTTCACCGGATCAGACTCAGCTGCGTTGTTGATCTTGACAACCTGAGCGCGGTTGGAGTCCATCACATCGGGACGCTTGTCGCGCAGGTACGGGAAAAGACGGTTGACCTCAGCGTAGATGCCGTACTGGTACGGCGAGATGTCGGAGATGTAACCACCGATGTAGTCGGGGGTGAAGGGAACCGGGGTGGGGGCGCCGTGAACCTGCTTGGGCACCTGGCCGGTACTGGAACCGGTGCCTGCGTCGCGAATCTGCGGGACCTTAGCCGGCAGCTTGGCCGCGACAGCGGGGGGCACATCCATGTTGACGTGGGACAGGGGCTGAGCAGACGCGATGGGCGACGCCAGTGCGATGGTGAGCACTGACGCTGTAAGAGCGGTATAGGCGCGCTTCATGGTTCTCCTTGAGTGAGATGTGAACACTCTGACAATTCAACAGAGGACTGATGACTCACTTAACGTAACCTGTTTAGGTAACCAAAGTGTGAACACTGGGCTAAGGATTCGTGCGATTTTCTTCGCGCAGATAGCGTGGCCTTGTGCAGTCTCCACGAATCACCGTTGTCGGCTCCATCAACGCCGACCTGACCGTCAATGTCCCCCGTCATCCCACCCCCGGAGAGACCCTGTTGGGAAGCGGGGGCGGCATCACCCCCGGAGGCAAGGGGGCGAATCAAGCAGTCGCCGCCGCACGCCTGGGTAGTTCGGTGGCTCTCGTGGGAGCGATCGGCAACGACGCGCACGCGGACGAAGCGCAGAAATTGCTTATCGACGCCGCAGTGGACCTCACCGCCCTCGAGACCCTCGACGCTCCGACTGGCCTGGCCGTGATCACAGTGGCGGCTGACGGAGAGAACACCGTGATGGTGGTGCCGGGGGCGAACGGTGAGGTGGGGGCTGGTGTCGTCGATAAGCATGCTGCTGTGGTGAGCGGTGCTGACCTTGTCTTGCTGCAGGGCGAGATTCCTGCGGACGGGTTCGCACGGGCTGTGGAGCTGGCGACGGGACGCGTAGTGGTGAATCTCGCCCCGGTGATCGATGTGGACCGCGGCGCGCTGAGGAAGGCCGATCCGCTGATCGTCAACGAGCACGAGGCGCAACTGGTGCTGGGACGGGCTTGTCCCCCGGAGAGGTGCATTGAGGAATTGCTGCGGGAGTTCACGTCGGTGGTGGTGACGCTGGGCGCTGCCGGTGCGCTGGTGGGAACGCCGGACGGCGTAGTCCGGGTGGATTCACCGGAGGTCGAAGCGGTGGACACCGTGGGTGCCGGAGATGCATTCACGGGTGCGCTGTGCCACCGGTTGATAGAGGGCGATTCGCTGGAGGAAGCTGCCCGGTTCGCTGCGCGCGTGGGTGCGTTTTCTGTGACCCGCCCCGGCGCGCAGCCGTCCTACCCGTGGAGCGGCGACGAGCTGCCGTGAACGGCGCGGAATAGATCTTTTCCATGGTTATAGATGGCATCGTGGTCCCACTCCGGGTGCGTCCACACGGTGAGATTGCCGATTTTCTCAGCCGTTGAGATTGCCATGTCGAACGGGACGAACATGTCGTGCTCGTACAGCGCGACGGTGGCGGGGACGGTGTTGGCTGCCAACTGGTCGGCATCGAAGAGAGGCGGCCAGTCGTAGGTGTCCATCGTGCGGACGGCATCCAAGAACGGGACGAGCGCCGGGTCTTCCTCGAAGTGGTGGCGGAAGAAGTGGTTACCCAGGAGGTAATAGGGCTCGGACGAGGTCGGGTCGGCCGCGAGACGTGAGGTGCCCACCTCATCCGAGGAACCGATCAGCGTTGTGTGGACCACGGCCCAAAGTGGGTTGGCCTCGGTACTGATAAAGCTGCTCACGTTGGCCAGGAAGTCCTTCCGGAGGCGTCGCTCGTTTCGGTAGAACGGGGACTCTAGGAGGTTGGCCAGCATGGTGAACCCGAATTCCGCGCCGAGTGCGACCCCGATGAAACGGAACCGGTTCGCGGTGAGGCGCTCCCCCGTCGGGAGGAACTCTTCCGTCGCGTTCAGGTGGGCGCACACGTCTCGGACGGTTTGCTCTGCGTACGGGACGGCGTCGTAGAACTCTTGGCAGCGCTGGTCCACGAGGTCGAGGGTGATTTCGTTGTATTCGTCGGCGGTCCACCCCAGATGCGGTAGAGCCCCGGTGAGAAAAGCCCGGTTGATGGCTTGTGGTGCATACGACAGGTAGCTCGCGGTGCACAGCGCGCCGAAGGAGTTTCCCATCACGTCCCACGTGCTAAAGCCGAGGTGGCGGCGCAGATCTTCTGCATCCGCCACGACATCGGGGCAGCGCAGCTTGGACAGGATTTCCGGGCGGATCAGCTCAGGGGTCCCTTTGTCGATTTTTCCGGAGCGGCCGGTTCCGCGTTCGTCGAGAAGAAAGACGCGGTAATGTTTCAGCGCTTCCGGGATCCAGCCCTGCACGAGCCGCGGTGCGGGACTGCCGGGCCCGCCCTGGAGAAAGAGCAGCGGCGGCAGGGACTCGTCCGTGTACAACTCACGGCAGAAAAGGGTGAAGGTTCCCAAATCCGGCCTCGACCTATCCCAGGGGACCTCGAGTTCATGCTCTTTAGTGGAAGCGTTCGGCGGGATGATCGTTGAAAACACGTCTCGAGTATATCCGTGACCTGCTTAACTCTTAGGTGTCCATGACCGGAGAAAAGGAGAACCATGGCGGACAACCGCGACCCGCAGTATCCCGACGGCATGCACCCCGGACTGATCCGGGGCATCAGTGTTGAGGAGCAACGGTACGAATTCGGGGTGGATAAGGTCGTTTTCGGTGTGGCGGCGGCCCTCATTCTGGGGTTCATCGGGTGGGGCATCTACAGTCCTGAATCCGTGTCATCGATAGCGAGCACCGCTTTTGCCTGGGGCATGGAGCACGCCGGGTGGCTGTTCAACATCGTGATGGTCGTGTGCCTCGTCCTCGTCGTGGTGGTCGCGTTCACGCGCATGGGCGAGATCCGGCTGGGCAAGGACGACGAGGAACCGGAGTTCAGCCGATTCTCCTGGATCGCCATGATGTTCGCCGCCGGCATTGGCGTGGGCATTTTCTTCTTCGGGCCGTCGGAGCCTCTCGAGTTCTTCCTCAACCCTCCCCCGCTGACCACCGAGGCCGGCACGGAGGAGGCGATGCACGGCGCGCTCGCGCAGTCGAATTTCCACTGGGGTTTCAACCCGTGGGCGATCTACTCTTTGGTCGGTGCGGCGATCGCCTATTCCACGTACCGGCGCGGGCGTCCCCTGCTCATGTCGTCGCTGTTCGCGTCTATCCAGGGGGAGAACAAGAACAGCAGCGCGATTTCCCGCGTGATCGACATCATGGCGGTCGCGGCGACGTTGTTCGGCACCGCAGCGTCGCTCGGTATCGCGGCGCTGCAGATCGGCGAGGGCCTGGACATCGTCACCGACTGGGAGATCAGCACCACCATCTTGCTGGTCATCATCGCGGTGCTCACGGGCGGGTTCATCATCTCGGCGGTCACGGGCGTGTCCAAGGGCATCCGGATTCTGTCCAACATCAACATTTCGCTGACCGGCTTGGCGATGGTCTTCATCTTCCTCACCGGGCCGACGCTGCTACTGATCAACCTGATTCCGTCGGGCGTGCTGTACTACTTCGACCAGTTCTTCAACATGGCGTCGCGGTCACTGTCATGGGGCGAGGAAACGCTTGAATTCCAGTCCGACTGGACGGCGTTCTACTGGGCGTGGTGGATCTCGTGGGCGCCGTTCGTGGGCACGTTCCTGGCCAAGATTTCCCGCGGCCGCACGCTGCGCGAATTCATCGTGATGACGGTGGTCGTTCCCACCTCGATCCTCGTTCTCGCCTTCAGTATTTTCGGCGGCACAGCGATTTCGTTCTCGCGCGAGGGCGTCCCGGGATTCGACGGGGAGTCAACACCAGAGCAAGTGCTTTTCTCGCTTTTCGACGCCCTCCCCCTCAGCTCCTTCACCCCCTTCATCCTCGTGGGCATTCTGGCCGTCTTCTTCATCACCACGGCTGACTCGGCGTCGGTGGTGATGGGCACAATGTCGTCCAAAGGCGACCCCGATTCGAACAAGAAAGTCTCGGTGTTTTGGGGTCTGTGCATGATGGGGGTCGCGGTGGTCATGCTGCTCGCCGGCGGCGAAGATGCCCTGTCCGGCCTGCAATCGCTGACGGTGCTCATCGCATTGCCGTTCTCGGTGGTGATGCTGGGGCTACTGTTCTCCTTCGTCCAGGATCTGCGCACCGATCCCCACTCGATCCGCGACCGCTACGCCGACACAGCTCTGCAGTACGCGGTGTGGCACGGCCTCGAGGCCTACGGAGATAATTTCGAGCTCGTCGTCCAGCGCGCCCGCGAGGGCGACGGTGCCGGCGAGGACTTCGACTCATCCGACGATAAGTACACCCGCTGGTACGAGCGTTCCGACGAGCACGGAAACCGCGTCGGTTATGACTACGACACCGACACGTGGGACGACGGCTACACCAAGGAAGAAGTCGAGGACGAGAAAGAGGACTAGCTATTCTTCGTCGGTGGACAGCGCCGCGACGAATGCCTCCTGCGGCACCGTGACGGAACCGATGGACTTCATGCGCTTCTTACCGGCCTTCTGCTTCTCCAGGAGCTTGCGCTTACGGGAAATGTCGCCGCCGTAGCACTTGGACAAGACGTCCTTGCGCAGCGCGCGGATATTCTCGCGGGCGATGATCTTGGAGCCGATGGCGGCCTGGACAGGCACCTCGAACTGCTGGCGCGGGATGAGCTCCTTGAGCTTCTTGGTCATCTTGTTGCCGTACCACTGGGCGGAATCGCGGTGGACGATGGCGGAGAATGCGTCGACCGGCTCGCCCTGCAGCAGGATGTCCACCTTGACCAGGTCTGCTTCCTGCTCGCCCGCCTCCTCGTAGTTGAGGGAGGCGTAGCCCTTCGTGCGGGATTTGAGCATGTCAAAGAAGTCGAAGATGATCTCGCCGAGCGGCATGATGTAGCGCAACTCCACGCGCTCCTCGGAGAGGTACTCCATATTCTTCATCTGGCCGCGCTTGGACTGGCACAGCTCCATCGTGGTGCCCACGAATTCCTGGGGCACGATCAACGTCATGTTCACCACCGGCTCGTAGACTTCCTGTAGCTTTCCGCCGGGCCAGTCGGACGGGTTGTGCACCAGGGACTCGGTCCCGTCCTCCGCCACGACACGGTAGGTGACGGACGGTGCGGTGGAGATGAGGTCCAGGTCGAATTCGCGCTCCAGACGGTCGCGGGTGATCTCCATGTGCAGCAGCCCCAGGAAGCCGCAGCGGAAACCGAAGCCGAGGGCGACGGAGGTCTCGGGCTCCCAGGTCAAAGAGGCGTCGTTAAGCTGAAGCTTTTCCAAGCTCTCGCGCAACGCCGGGAAGTCCTCCTGCGAGACGGGGAACAAGCCCGAATAGACCATCGGCTTGACGTCCTCGAAGCCGTCGAGCGGCTCCGAAGCACCCTTGGACGCCCACGTGACGGTGTCGCCGACGCGGGTCTCGCGGACGTCCTTCACGCCAGTGATCAGGTAGCCGACCTCGCCCGGGCCGAGACCTTTTGCCTTCTGCATCGTCGGGGAGACAATGCCGATCTCGAGGATGTCGTGGGTGACGCCCGTGTTCATCATGGTCACCTTCTGGCCTGACTCGAGCTTGCCGTCGATCATGCGGATGTAGGTGACCACGCCGCGGAACGTGTCGTACACCGAGTCGAAGACCAAAGCGCGGGCCGGAGCGTCGGCACCTTCCGCGGCGAGAGGCTTCGGTGGCGGGACGAGCTCGACGACCTTGTCCAACAGCTCGGGTACGCCCTCGCCGGTCTTTCCGGACACGCGCAGCACGTCCTCCGGCTCGCAGCCGATGATGTGGGCGATCTCGCCGGCGTACTTGTCCGGATCCGCCGCGGGCAGGTCGATCTTGTTCAGCACCGGAATGATCTCAAGGTCGTTCTCCATGGCCATGTACAGGTTGGCCAGGGTTTGGGCTTCGATGCCTTGAGCTGCGTCGACAAGCAGGATTGCTCCTTCGCACGCGTCGAGCGAACGCGACACCTCGTACGAGAAGTCCACGTGGCCCGGGGTGTCGATCATCTGGAGGATCGTCTGCTGCCCGTCCGCCGTCGTCCACGGCAGGCGCACGTTCTGCGCCTTGATTGTGATGCCGCGCTCGCGCTCAATATCCATGTTGTCTAGGTACTGGTCGCGCATGTCGCGCGCCTCGACCACGTTGGACAACTGGAGGATGCGGTCCGCAAGCGTCGACTTGCCGTGATCGATGTGCGCGATGATGCAGAAATTGCGGATCTGCGCCGGATCCGTGAACGTCGTCAACGCGAAATTGGTGCTGGTCTTCGCCATCGCCATCCCTCCTGAAAAAACTAAGGTCACCATACCGTGAGCCCAACCCCGCGGGGCAATCGCCGCCGCGGGGTAAGGTGAGCGGCATAAAGGAGGAACCGCGATGACAGACCACCCCAGCCCGTGGCTCGGCGCGCAACCCATGCGCCGCGAGTGGAACGCCGCCGTGGAGCTGTTCCCCAAAGACTTCAGTCGCTTCGTCCTGCCGCAAAACCTCAACCAGCTCATCGACGGCACGAACGCGCACACGTTCCGCACCTACGACGAATTCACGCAATTCTTAGAGCCCCTCACCCCGGATCCACCCGCCACGAAGAAATCCACAGCGGCGCTACGACGCGTCGGAATATCGGTCCTGATGACCCTCGCGGCGGTCCTCCTCATCGTCGTGCCCGCTGGAACGTCGATTGAGGCACCAGCCATCTTTTCAGGTGTCTTGCTCGGCCTCTTCGCCTTCTGCTTTCGAGTCATCTCCTTCGTGCAGTTTCTGGGCCACCGCTCGGCAGAATCGATTCCGGTCACCGCGCACCAGCAACTCGTCCAGAAATTCGGCGGGGAGCCCGCGGCCGCGCTGCCCGTCTTCATCGCCGACCGTCTGACGATGACGGCCGAGGAGAACGACGTGCTGGACCAATGCATCGGCATGTACAACTACTGCCAGGCAAATAACTTGCCGCTCAGCTCGGAGCACTGGCGCGCACTCACCCAGCAAGCTCTCGCCCAAACCCGCCTCGCCCGCAACACAGGCGAGCCCAAAGCGCTGACCGATTTACGGTCCAGCATCGATCGCTTAGACCTTTAAAAACGCTTGTCGACGCCCCCTTGAACCCACTACCCTTAAATTCCCACACCCCTTCTCTACTGCGGACGGTCACGATGAAGTTCAAGCGGCGCCTTACCCCGAAGCCGACGGCGCTGGACCAAGGGCTGAAGATCCTCAACGAGCGCATGGGCAACTCCCCCACCAGCGAGCGCCGCCGCGCCGCCCGCACCCGAGTCGTTCCCACCGGCGAGATCTCACGCAGCATTTTCTACGCCCCCGACATGGACGGCCAGGCTGAGCCGGGTGAAGTGGTCTGGTTCAATGTGCCCACCTCACCATTCAAGGAACGTTCCATGCTGGTCGTTGGCAGAGATAGGCACGATGTCCTCGGGCTGCTCATCTCTGCGAATGAGGACCATGCCGACGATTCCGACTGGCTCCCCATCGGCAGTGGGGAATGGAAACCCACGGGGGACCCCTGTTGGGTCCGGCTGGACAAGACTCTCTTCATCCCCGAAACCGACCTTCGCCGCCGCGGCGCGCTCTTCCCCGCCCGCCGTTTCGAGCACATCGCAGATCACCTGCGCAAGCACTTCAATTGGAGCTGACGCGATTTTGGGCAGACCGGGGCGGCTGCTAGGGTATGAACGTTATTCGCACCAGCTGAATACTTGGGGCACCGTACACCGCGGGCAGGACCTTGGGTCCGCGGTCCTACAAGCTGCGGCGCTGCACTCCCTGTTCAGGCTAGGTCGCTGAATGCACGTTCATCAGCCGAATATCGGCACAAGAGTTTCAACACGAGTTTCAAGAGGTACCTCATGGCTAACATCAAGCAGCAGCAGAAGCGCGTCCTGACCAACGAGAAGCGCCGCGTACGCAACAAGGGCATCCGCTCCGCAGTCCGCACCGAGATCCGCAAGTTCAACGAGATCGTCGAGTCCGGCGACAAGACCGCCGCCGAAGCACAGCTGCGCGTCGCGTCCCGCAAGCTGGACAAAGCAGTGACCAAGGGTGTCTTCCACCGCAACAATGCGGCCAACAAGAAGTCCAACATGGCCCGTGCACTGAACAAGCTGGGCTAGTTTCCGCTGGTCGCCATTCCCCGTTCACCGTCACGGTGGCGGGGAATTTTTCATGGGGCGGGCCGAGATGACATCCTCCCACCATCACCGTATGATCCCCCTCATGCTCAAACTCCGCAGGGGTGTATGTGCCGCGATGATCGCCGCCTCCCTCTCTATGTCGGCCGCCCCAGCTGAAGCTGCCGCATCTAGCCTCTCTAGCTTTTCCGACCTGTCGTCCTTTGGCTCAAGCATGGTTGGTTCCGGTTCGCAAACCGTCTTTGTCGGCGGGCAAAACCGGCCCTATACCTTGGTCTTGCCGCGCAATTACAATCCTGCGCGCGCCTACCCGGTCATTCTCGGGTTCGGCGGCTGGCAGCACGATGCGGCCCGGGCGCGCTCCTACGAGCAACTTGAGCGCGCCGCCGGCGACCGGGCGATCGTGATCTACCCCCAAGGCATAGCCAACGCTTGGGGTGGGGCACCTTACGCCAAGACATCTATGCAGTCCGACATCCGTTATATTCGTGCGGTGCTGGACAAGGTTGGGGTGTTCCACAAAATCGACCGCAAGCGCATTTACGCCGCGGGCCTCTCCAACGGCGGCGGCATGGCGGCAGCTCTAAGCTGCCACGCCCCGGACCTAGTCGCGGGAATCGCCAGCGTTGCGGGAGCCTACTACAACCCGACTGTGAGCAACTGCGCCCCGGGCAAGGTAGCCACGTTGATCATGCACGCCGACAACGACAACACCGTTTCCTACAGCGGCGGCGTCCGCCACGGCGCACCGTATCGTTCAGTGCCGGCGGTTTTCAACGATTTCGGCCGCCGCAACGGGTGCAACATGAACAAGGTGGGCACCCACCAGGCTGGAAACACGACGGTCTCTGTGCCGGCCGGATGCGCAGCGCGCACAGAGTTGCGCAAAGTCGCCGGTGGCGGGCACACGTGGTTCCCCGGCGCGACCGACCAGGTCGTCCGGTTTTTCCTGGGCTAGGAGCTGGTCTAGGAACTGGTCTAAGCGCCGAGTCCCACGATGCCGCGGACGATCAGGAACGTTCCCGCAACGAGGAAGAACGCCCCAGCGCCGAGATCGATGTAGGGTCCGGCGCTGAAAAGTTTGCGGCGCACGCGCTCTGTGGACACCACCATGCTGAATCCGATGAACAGCAAGAACGCGGTGAACCACAGCGCGAAGATCACAATCGCCGCGGTACCGATGCTTGGGCTAGGCGGCAACAGCGGGGCGACCAATGCGGCGAGGAACAGCACGATCTTGGGGTTGGACAAGTTCGTGGTCAGACCCTTGAAGAAGCTGTCGCGGGTCGTGCCCAGTCTTTCTTCCGCCTCATCCATATCCACGGGCGGGTTCTCGCGGTCTTTCCACCCCTGGCGGGCAGTGGTGTACCCCATGAACATGATCCAGGCGCCGCCCGCCACCTGGATGAGCTCCAGCAGCCACGGGAATGCGTTGAGCAGTGCCGCGGCACCCACCACGGTCAGCGTGATCCAGAAGAACGCCCCGACGTAGATCCCCAGCGTCGCCGCGATGGCGTGCTTGCGCGAACGGGTGGCTAGGCGTGTGAGCAGGACAATATCGGGCCCCGGCGTGGCCGCACCTGCCAGATTCAGTAGAACGATCGCCGCGAGGTCCGCGGGATTCACTTGCTCATCTTCTCCACGAGGTCGTCGCGCTCAAACATTTTCGCCGTGGAGATAGCGTCGGGGGTTCCGGAGGTGGGGTCGGCGCCGGCGTTCAGGAGGACGTCGATAAGCGCGTCCTCTTTTTTGAACACGACACCGGCGAGTGGAGATTGCCCGCGGTCGTTGAGCTTGTTCACGTCCGCGCCGCGCGCAATGAGCCCTTGGGCGAGCTCCACGTGGCCCGAGTACGCAGCGAGCATGAGGAACGTGTTGCCGTCCTGGTTGGCCATGTCCACGGCGACACCCTGGTCCACGTAGTCCAACAACGTCGTGTCACCCTTACGCGCCATGTTGAACAGGCGGGTGGCGAATTCTTGCACGTCTGCGGGAATCTCAGTCACGGTGACGCACCCTATCACGCGAGCTGCGCAATGCGCCGGACAGCGTCCTCGACCGCGAATTCGGGGTCCCCGCCCTGCCCTTTGACGGTGGCATCCAGTTCCGCGACGATGATCACCGCCTCGCTGACCGAGCTGCCGGACCAGTTGCGCGCGACCTGCATCGTTTTCTTGGCGACGAACGGGTGCATCCCCACCGTCCGCGCCACCTGGTCGGGGTTGCCGCGGGTCTGGTACAGTTTCGCGATGTCGCCGACTTTGTTGGCCAGAGCCGCGGCGATCGCGACCGGGCTGATGCCCAGCTGCAGTGCGCGACGCGTGCTGGCCAGGGCCCGGTCCGTCCGGCCTGCGACTGCTTGGTCCGCGATGTCGAAGCCGGACACCTCCGCCACGCCGGTGTAGTAGGCGCGCACCCCGGCGACGGTGATCTCGCCGTCGGTGTCGGCGACGAGCTGTTCGATCGCGGACGCCAACTCGCGCAGGTCCGAGCCCACCGACTCGAGCAGAGCACCAATCACGTCGGGAGTGGGGCGCACACCGTGGCGGCGGAACTCCGCGGTGACCCAGCTCTGCCGCTCGCGCTGGTTCGGGGGATTCACCTCGTGCACCTCGGCCGCTTTGCGGAATTTGGGCACGTACGACTTGTTGCGCCCCTTGCCGCTGTGCGCGATGACGAGGGTCATGCCCGGCGCGGGGTCCACAGCCGCCTGCAGCAGCAGCTCGGTGGGTTCCTTGCCGGCGAGCTCCGTGTTGGTGACCACCACGACGCGCTCCTCCGCGAACAGCGACGGGCTAGTCGCCTGCGCGAGCTCCGACGCCGTGACGTCGCCGGCGCGCAGAGTGGTCACCTCAGCAGTGGGTCCGGCTTCATCGATGATGGCGTTAGTTGCGCGCTCGGCGAGGAATTCATCCTCACCGACGACGAAGTGGACCGGGTTAATCATGCTGGTCATTGTACGGATAGATCACCGGAATTCCCTCCTGGGTGACCACCGGCCGGTCATGCTTTACCGCCTCGCGTACGACCACCACCGTCGTGCCGGGCGGCAGCGGACCAATGTCAGCTTCCCGTTCCACGACGTACGCATTCCGCTTATCGACGTCCACTGATTTTTCCCCCGTCATCGCCACCCCGACCACCACCGCGGCGGCTGCGATGGTGATGCGGGGTTTTTCCGCGATGAAACCGGCGAGAATCCAGCCGTAGACGACGGCGACTGTCGCCGGCCGGGCCTGGATGGTGCTAGCCGGAAAGTGCGCGCCGGTGTCGGCGACGAAACGAATCCACGCCGCGAGCGGCTGGATAACCCAGAGCAGCGGCGCCGCAAGGCTGTGGTGAAACTGCGCGAGAATTGCCGCTGCCATGCCCAGCACCGTCACTGCGCCGACGACGGGGCCGACAAGTACATTGGCAGCGACCGCGACGAGCGAGACTTTCCCTGCCATGAGCGCGATGATCGGCGCTGTGGCCAGATCCGCTGCGATAGCGACAGAGACTGCTTTCCGACGATGTCCGGCCACCCCAGTGGTGCGAGCGCCCGATAGATCAAGGGTGAGACGGCTACGATTCCAGCTGTCGCCGCAGTGGACAAGGCGAATGCGTAGTTGACCGCCAAGTCCGAATCCACCAGGACGAGACCGATGACGGACAGGCACAGCACGTGGATCGGCTCCGCGCGGGTGGAGGCCACCACGGCGGTGAAGCCCACGAGTCCGGAGACCGTTGCGCGCAGCACACTCGGTTCCGGTCCGACGAGCCCCGCGTAGATGAGCAGAGCCACCCCTGCCGCCGCGATCTGCGGGCGCAGACCGAGTTTGCACAACCGCGCAATCAGCAGCGCTGCCGAGGCCACGTACATGCAGTTAGCGCCACTGACGGCGCTCAAATGGCTGAGCCCCGTATCGATGTACGCCTGCTTCTCCTCCGCGGACTGCATCGAGACATCCCCGATCACCATTCCGGGGATGAGCCCCTGCGTGTACTCCCCCACTGCCACGTCGACGGCGGCACCGAATTTCTCGCGGACATCCGCGGCGAAAGCGGCAAATCCCGTCGGTGGGCCGATGACATCCACGCTTCCGTTGAAGGTCACGGTGCCGATGCCGGGTCGGGTGGATTCCTTTGGGGTGCCGGCGACCTCGACGAGCGTTCCCGCAACGATGTGTTCCGGGATTTCTTTCGTGAACACCGGAACCGGCACTGGGTAACCGCCCACATTCACGTTGACCAACCAGTCGCCGGAATCGAGCTGCTTCGGCGCCCCACTGACAGTGCCGGTGAGCGTACTGCCGAAGGTGGTCGCCTGAGCGAGGGCACTCCGCGCCCATGCCATAGCTGCGGAGCACGCGCCGAGACCGCCACTGAGAATCGCTTGGCCTGGCTGGCGCCAGAGAATACATCCCACCGTAGCCGCTGCGATTGCGCCTGCCGCGACGAGCGGCCCGGCCAGAATCACCGCCATCGCAGCCGCCCACACCACCGCCGCGGCGGGGACAAGGCGCAGCTCACTCATCAGAGACTGACCAGTTCCTTGATGGCGTCGAATTTGGCGGGGCCGATGCCTTTGACGTCGAGAAGCTGATCGACGCTGGTGAACGATCCGATGGACTCGCGGTGCGCCACGATCGCCGCTGCGGTCGCTTCCCCCACCCCGGGAAGTTCGGTGAGGTCCTGCGCCGAAGCCGTGTTGAGCGAGATGCCCGACGACCCTGCGCTCTGACCAGCTGCAGCTCCAGCCGCCGCGGGTGGCGCTTCCCCCTTCGCCAGCACGATGATCTGTTGACCGTCGGCGAGCACCTGCGCGAGATTGAGGCTGAGTAACTCTGCCTCAGGCAGCGGACGGGCCTGTTCGAGCGCGTCGGCGATCCTCGCGCCCTCGTCAAGCGTGACCAGACCAGGCTGAGCTACAGCACCAACGACAGACACGACGACCGACGCTGGCTCACCTGCAGGGGCAGCGACCTCTGCCGATTCCCATTCGGGTTCCGGTGGGCCGTCGCGCACGACGAACCACCCGCCGACGAGGACGAGGACCGCGCCGACCGCCGCCGCTGCCTGTTTCGGGGCGACATTAATGCGGGGTTCGGGGTAGTCCACGGCCATGAGGTCTTCTTCCCCCGTGGGGCGTGTGAGTTCTGCGAGACGTTGCGATACCTTCATGCGCCTCACGCTACGACCGACCCCTGGCACGGCGAAGAGCTCCGCGAATCACCTGTGGATAACCGTGTTGACGCATCACGGACCTGTGGAAAACTCAGGCTGGAGGGGTTTACTCTGCGGCAGAAGTGGTGTAGAAGACGGACAGCCCGATGGCACCGTCGCCGGTGTGAGCGGCAACTGCGCTGGTGAGCGGAGCGAGACTGACGGTCGACCCAGGCGCGAGCACTTCCTTCAGCATGTCCGCGAGGGTGGCTGCGCTGTCTTTGTCGCCGCTGTACTGCACGGCGGCGAACACGGGCACGCCGTCAGCGCGTTCGGCGACGTGGGCCACGAGCTTGGAAAAAGCCTTCGACTGAGTTCGTGTCTTGATCGCCAGCTCGAGCTTGCCGTCGTTGACGCGCAGGATCGGCTTTGTGGCCAGCAGAGCGGCGGACAGCATCGCGGTGGTGGCGGACAACCGGCCGGATTTGCGTATGTCGTCGAGTTGGCGGAGGTACAACCAGGTTTCGGACATGGCCAGGGTAGCCTCCGCGGCGGTAGCGCACCCGTCCAGGTCAGCGCCCGCCCGGGCAAAGGAGGCAGCGACGACTGCGGCGGCACCGACGGCCATTCCCGCGGAGTCCGTGTCAACGACGCGCACGGCATCGTCAAACACTGCCGAGGCGCTCACACCCGCGGACCATGTCGATGAGAGTCGCTTAGACAGGTGGAGCGCCACGATTCCGTCGTCGCCGCCGCGCTCGAGCTGGCGTGCGTACGCCGCCGCGAGCTCAAGAGCCGAGAGCCCGGATGTGGAGGTGTCCTCATCGTCGACCATGTGCAGGTCAAGGACGGTGATATCCAGCTCCTCGGCGATCTCCGCGGGGATTCCGGAGGAAGAATCGCTGACGACACGGACCGGCATCAGCGCGCGGCCCCTTGGTTCCACGCCTCCAAGTACCACTGTGTTTCATCCCAGGACCCGTCGCCGCCGAACCGGGGCCGCGCGATGAGTTGCGACGTGTTCGTATTGTTCAGACCTTTGAGCAGCGGGTACTGCGCATGCTCGAGTCCGAGCAGGTTCGCGGTCAACGCCGCGATCGTCCCCCCGTGCGCAACAAGCAGCACAGCATGGCCGTCCCAATCAGCATCACGCATCAGCTTATCGACGACCGGACGCGCCCTCCCCGCCACGTCCAACCTCGACTCCCCCTGCGGAGGTGTCCACGCCGGGTCGTGCCGCCACGCCGCACGGGCACCTTCAAATGCCTCGTCGACTTCTGCGTGCGTCATACCCTGCCACGTGCCCAAGTGCGTCTCGCGCAGGCGGGGATCCAGCTCGACGTCAAGACCCAATTTTTCCCCGACGATTTCCGCCGTGACCCGCGCACGACTCAAATCCGACGACACGATTTTGACGATGTCCCTGCTACCAAGCCATTCGGCGGCGGCGTGGGCTTGGTCCAACCCGACGTGAGAGAGCGGTGTGTCCAGCTGTCCCTGCATGCGGCGACCGGCGTTGTACGTGGTCTGGCCGTGCCGCATCATGATTAAACGTCGGCTCATGGTCGCCTACAGGTCGTCGCCCGGGCCTTCGCCGGCGAGCGGAAGCTCCTCGATGTTCTCCAGCGAACGCACATTCGCGTCGTCAGCGAACTGGCCGGGACGCGCCGGCGCTTCTACCCCCTCGACCTCGATGAGGGGGCAATCCGCGTACAGGCGGTCCAAGCCATAGAATTCGCGCTCCGCGTCGCGCTGTACGTGAACGACGAAGGAGCCGTAATCCAGCAGCACCCAGCGGAACTCGCGGTTTCCCTCGCGGCGCTTCGGCTCCGCGCCCGCTTTGGTCAGCGCGTCCTCGACTTCCTCGACGATGGCAGCCACCTGGCGCTCATTGTCGGCGGAAACGACGACGAAAACGTCGGTGATGGCCATGACATCAGTGACGTCGATGACGGCGATATCGCGTCCCAGTTTCTCGTCGGCGGCTTTAGCGGCGACGACGGCTAATTCGCGGGCGGTGTCCGAAGCAGTCAAACGTGCGGTTCCTTCTCTAAGTGTTCTAGGTCAGTCTTTGGGCAACCTACGCATTGTCCCACGCCGGGGTCAGTCTGGCCAGTTGGCGTACATCTCGTTCTTGGCGATGTACTGCACCACCCCGTCCGGCACCAGGTACCACACCGGGCGGCCTTGGGAGGCGCGCTCGCGGCAGTCGGTGGAGGAGATCGCCATGGCAGGAATCTTGATCAGGTGTGTTCGGCCGCGGTGCACTTCGGGGAGCATGTCCTCCGTGAGGTCGTAACCGGGTCGGGTGACACCGACGAATTCGGCGAGGTCGAACATTTTCTCCCAGTCGCGCCACGACATGATGGAGGCGAGGGCATCTGCACCGGTGATGAAGAACAGGTCGTCGCCCGGGTAGAGCTCCGCGATGTCTTCGAGAGTGTCCACGGTGTAGGTGGGTCCACCGCGGTCAATATCCACGCGGGAGACATGGAAGCGCGGGTTGGAGGCGGTGGCGATCACCGTCATCAGGTAGCGGTCTTCCGCGTCGGACACGCGCCGATCTGCTTTCTGCCACGGCTCACCGGTGGGTACGAACACGACCTCCTCTAGGTCGAACACGTCCGCAACCTCACTTGCCGCGACGAGGTGGCCGTTGTGGATCGGGTCGAACGTGCCACCCATGATCCCGATGCGCCGGGGTGATGTATTAGTCTCTTCAGGCTTTCCTTCAGTGGGGAACGCCGCCGCTGTGTTGTGTCCGGTCATGGCGTGACGGGCTTACCGGGCTGGAAGTACAAGATCAGGCGTCCGGACGGGTAGAGTTTCTGGATCAAGCCGGCGAGCCCCGCTATCACACCACCCGTGACCAGCAGCGGGACGAGCCAACGGGCCACGTTGGGTTTCTCGCCGCGGTCCCCTGCGCTGGATGATTTGATGGTGGAGGTAGAGCTTCCCGTCATCCCGGTTCCTTCAGACGCATTTTCGGGCTGCGGTTGTTCACGGTCCGGCCCCCGCAGAGACTCCCACACGTGGGACGGGAGCTCCCGGTCGGCCTTCACATATGTGCCGTCGATAAGGACATAGAGCTCTTTCCCGATCCGGACAGCGGGCGGCGCGAAACTCAGTCCGAGTTCAGAGACGAGCGCATCCCGCGCCATCCGTTCATCTGCGGCCGCTGTCTGGGCTTGAGCTGCCGGCGCAACGCTCACACCGGTTGCCAAAGCGACTGTCGTCGCTGCCGCAACAGCCTTCGGCGCGAAACGCATGGGTGAGCCTTCTTCCTGGGGCCAAGCTTTTACGTTAGGCATCGTACCCCATCAGCATCACGGCCGCGTTTGACCGGTTCCTTCGAGGATCCACTTAGTGCTGGTCAGCTCCGGGAGCGCCATCGGTCCGCGGGCATGGAGTTTCTGGGTGGAAATGCCGATCTCGGCTCCCATCCCGTACTGCTCCCCGTCGGTGAAGGCGGTGGAGGCGTTGATCATCACGGCGGCTGCGTCGACTTCTGCGGCGAATTTCTGGCATGCGTAGGCATTTTTGGACGCGATCGCTTCCGTGTGCCCCGACGTGTAGCGCGCAATGTGCGCGATGGCTCCGTCCACTCCGTCGACGATCTGCACGGCGATGTCCATCGAGAGGTACTCGTCGGACCAGTCGGCGTCCGTCGCGGCGATGACATCTTCCGCACCCAGCGCAGCGAGCTTATCGACGTCCCCGTGCACCCTCACCCCCGCCTCCTGCAGCTCAGTGATGACGCGGAGTTGGTCGGTGGGGGCAAGTGCGGCGTCGATAAGTGCTGTCTCGGTCGCGTTGCACACGGAAGGTCGGCGGGTCTTTCCGTTGAGCAGCATCGCGATGGCTTGGTCGAGGTCCGCGTCGGCGTCGATGTAGAAGTGGCAGTTGCCGGTGCCGGTCTCGATGGTGGGGACGGTCGCGCCGGTGACCACTGCGTCGATAAGCCGCGCGGAGCCGCGCGGGATGACAACGTCGACGAGCCCGCGCGCGGTGATGAGGTCCTGCACGGAGTCGTGGCTGTCGCACGGCAGGAGCTGGACGATCTCCCGGGGCAGACCGTGCTGTTCTGCGGTGTCCTGAAGGATTGCCACGAGTGCCTCGTTCGAGTGCCGCGCGGATTTCGAGCCACGCAAAAGTGCCACGTTGCCCGATTTCAGCGCGAGACCGAACGCGTCGACCGTGACGTTCGGGCGGGCCTCGTACACCATGCCCATCACGCCGAGCGGAACCCGAACTTGCTTCATCTGGATGCCGTTGGGCATCAGTCCGCCGCGCAAGACCTCGCCGACGGGGTCTGCCAGTGCGGCGACCTGGCGCAGACCGCCCGCGATGCTCTCAATGCGGGCCGCGTCGAGGGCGAGACGGTCAATGAGCGATTCGCTGAGACCGTTTGCTTTTCCGCCCTCGATGTCGCGGCTGTTAGCGGCGAGGATCTCTTCGGTGCGCGCCACGAGCGCGTCTGCCGCCGCGTGCAGCAGCGCGTCCTTGCTCGGGGTGGGAAGCGTGGCCAGCGTCGGTGCTACTGCCTTCGCTGCCTGTGCCTTGTCCAGGACTTCTGCGCGCTCGGTCTCTCTCGCATCAACCATGGTGGCCAACTGTAGCGGGAGAATTACAAGCGTGAGGCGTAATTGGACAGGTAGTCCGCGTGAACCACGGAGCGGCGCTGGTGCTCGGGCAGTTCGTCGGTGTGCTTGCCCAGCATTCCGGTGAGTTCGGCGGCGTCGTAGCCGACCACGCCGCGGCCGATGGCTTGGCCGTCGGGGCCGAGGATCTCCACGATGTCGCCGGAGTGGAAATCTCCTTCCACACCGGTGATGCCCACCGCGAGGAGCGATGTGCCGCCGCGCGTGACAGCTTGGACAGCTCCTGCGTCGAGCCGCAGCACGCCCTCCGCGTCGGCGGCGTAGAGGACCCAGAATTTCCAAGCGGAGAGCTTGGATTCGGGGCGGGTATGAAAGACGGTTCCCACGGAGGCGTCGCCGAGCGCGTCCTCGATGTGTTCTGCGGAGGTGAGCAGAACGGGGACTCCCCCGCGTGTGGCCAGGCGCGCCGCGGAGACTTTCGAGGCCATGCCTCCGGTGCCGAAGACACCACCGTCGCCGGCCACGACTCCGTCGAGGTCTTTGCCACTGCGCACCTCGTCAATGAAGCGCGCGCCGGGGTCTTTCGGGTTGCGGTCGTAGAGTCCGTCCACATCCGACAGCAGAATCAGCGCGTCCGCGGCAGTCAGGGTGGCCACGATCGCGGAGAGGCGATCGTTGTCGCCGAAGCGCATCTCGGAGGTGGCCACCGTGTCGTTCTCGTTCACGATCGGCACCGCGCCCATCTGGCGGAGACGGTCGATGGTGCGCTGGGCGTTGCGGGCGCGCTCGCGCACGCCTGCGTCCGACTGCGTCAGCAGGACCTGGCCGATGGTGCGACCGTAGCGGGCGAAGGATTCGCCCCACGCCTGCGCCAAGTGGATCTGCCCGACGGAGGCCGCAGCCTGCTTCGTAGCCAAGTCCTTCGGGCGGACGGTCAACCCCAGCGGGGTCATGCCGGCGGCGATCGCACCGGAAGAGACCACGATGACGTCGCCGCCGCGGCCGGTGCGGGCCTCGATGGCATCGACGATACGGTCGATTTTCGGCTGGGAGACGGCTGACGTGGCGTCCACCAGCGAGCTCGTGCCCAGCTTGACCACGATCTTCTTCGCGGACGCGATCTCGTCGCGCAGAGTGGCCATCAGCCCTGCCACCTCTCACGATCAGCTTCCTGGCGGTCGAGGAGGTCCTCGCCGTAATCGTATTCGTCGATAAGCCCGCGGCGTGCCTGGGAGGCACGTTTGCGCTCGGCGGCGGACATGCGGTCGGTACCGCCGAGACGCGCGTCCTGGCCGCGGCCGGCCATTGTCGGGTCGCCGCCGATCGACGGCTCCCAGTCGAAGGAGATCTCCCCGATGGTGACCGTGTCGCCCTCGTGCGCGCCGATCTTGCGCAGCTGGTCCTCCACGCCCGCTTTGTTCAGACGGTCGGACAGGTAGCCGACTGCTTCGTCGTTCTCGAAGTCGGTCTGGCGGATCCAGCGCTCCGCCTTCTCGCCGGTGACCAGCCAGCCCTCCGGGTAGTCCGGATCGCGAATGACCACGATGTCGTCGTTTCGATCCACTGCCTTCGGACGGATGACCTGGTTATTCTGGTGCTTGGCCGCCTCCGCCTTGACCTTCGGCTGGGCCTTGCGCGCAGTCTGCACGATCTCCCACAGTGCCCACTTCAGCTCATCGAGCCCCTCGCGGGTGGCGGTGGACACGGTGTAGATCGGCCACCCGAACGTGGCGGCGAGATCCTCCCTCAGGAATTCCGCGAGCTCCTTCGCCTCCGGGATGTCCAACTTGTTCAGCACAATGATGCGCGGGCGCTCACGCAAGTCGCCGAGACCCGAATCGTGGTCGAGCTGGTCGGCGTAGGAGTCCAGCTCCGCCTCCAGCGCCTCGATGTCGGACTGCGGGTCGCGTCCCGGCTCCAGGGTCGCGGTGTCCACCACGTGCGCGAGAACCGCAGTGCGCTCAATGTGGCGCAGAAAGTCCAGCCCGAGGCCTTTGCCTTGGCTCGCGCCCGGGATGAGGCCGGGCACATCGGCGATGGTGAACGTGTCGTTGCCCACGTCCACCACACCGAGGTTGGGCTGCAGCGTCGTGAAGGGGTAGTCCGCGATCTTCGGTTTCGCGGCGGAGAGCACCGAGATCAACGAGGACTTGCCCGCGGAGGGGAAGCCGACCAGGCCGACATCGGCCATGGACTTCAGCTCGAGAATGAGGTCGTGCGCCTGTCCTGGCTCGCCCTTGAGCGCGAAGCCTGGAGCCTTGCGCTTCGCGGTGGCCAGCGCCGCGTTGCCCAAACCCCCGTAGCCGCCTTCCGCGGCGATGAAGCGTGTGCCGGGGACGACAAGATCAGCGAGGATCTCCCCCTTTTCATCGCGCACGACAGTGCCGACGGGAACAGGCAGGATCAAGTCCTCGCCGCGCGCGCCGTTGCGGTGGTCGCCCTCACCGTTGCCACCGCGCTTCGCCTTCACGTGCGGGCGGTACTGGAAGTCCAGCAGGGTGTGCACCTGCGTGGACACCTCGAGAACGATGTCGCCGCCGTGTCCGCCGTTGCCGCCGTCCGGGCCGCCGAGGGGCTTGAACTTCTCGCGGTGCACAGACACGCACCCGTGGCCGCCGTCGCCGGCTTGCAGGTGCAACACCGCCTGGTCAACAAACTGCGCCACTGTGAGTGCCTGCCTTTCGTCGGAGGGGAATCAAGGGGTTTCTGCTCGTGCAGTTGAGTGTACGAGAGGGGACGGTGAGCCGTCGATAAGCGAAAGCGCCGTTAGACCCTTACGGATCCACGGCGCCTTCGAAGAATTGAGCGGGAAGTTACGCGGTTGCGGACTTCTCCTCGACGACAGCGTCGTCGACCAGGCCAGCGTCGTTAGCGGCCTCGAGGACCTCAGAGGAAACGCCCTCTGCGTCAGCCGGAACGATGTTGACGATGCGGCGCTTCTTCTTGATGCCGAACTGCACGGAACCTGCAGCCAGCGCGAAGAGGGTGTCGTCGCCGCCGCGGCCGACGTTGTCGCCCGGGTGGAACTTGGTGCCGCGCTGACGGACGAGGATCTCGCCCGCCTTGACCTGCTGGCCGCCGAAGCGCTTCACGCCGAGGCGCTTGGACTCGGAGTCGCGGCCGTTCGAGGAGCTCGATGCGCCCTTCTTGGTTGCCATTGTGGATGCCTCCTAAGACGTCTCGGTTTACTTGATGCCGGTGATCTTCAGGGTGGTGTTGGGCTGACGGTGGCCCTGACGCACCTTGTAACCGGTCTTGTTCTTGTACTTGAGGATGTCGACCTTCTTGCCCTTGCCGTGCTCAACGATCTCAGCGGAGACGTTGACCTTGGCCAGATCCTCGGACTTGGAGGTGACGTTTGCGCCGTCGACGAGGAGAACCGGGGTGAGCGCCACAGAATCGCCAGCTTCACCCTCGATCTTCTCGACCCGAACGAGGTCGCCTTCGGCAACCTTGTACTGCTTGCCGCCGGTCTTGACGATCGCGTACATAGCGGGTTACCCCTTTCTTCATCTCGGACGGCGCCGGCATGCCACGGCACCGATCACCATCGGATAAACATAAGCGTTCTGGGGGTTTACGTGAATCAACGTCGCAGCCTCGCTCGCATGCATGTATCTGCGAAGGCGCGCCCCAAAACAGCGACTGTCAAAGACTACACCGCGCCACCATCAAAGACCAAACTAGCGGGACTTACGCGTCGCACGGCGTCGCCCGCGGGAGCTTTTGCTTATCGACGCCTCCCGTGCAGGCTCCTCCTGTGTCCGACGCTGCTCGCGTTTCGGCTCCTTCTTCGGCTCCTTCTTCGGCACCGACTGGTTCTCCGACTGGGTGCGGCGGGTCGCGCGACGGCGACGGCGCGTGCCACGACTGCTAGACGGGGTTTGCTTCTCTCCCTCGGACTCGTGACCGCTCTGTTCCGTCGTGTTGGCAGCCTCTTCAGCTAGAGCCACTGCGTCCGCTGCCTCGTCGATCACATCTTCCGTGGTCAGGTCCTCGAAGTCCTTCGGGTCAGGGCGGTAGTCCGACACCGAATTGCCGCGCGTCGAGCGCTTGCGGCGCGGCGAGCGTTCGAATTCCTCGACCGCTTCCTCGTACGTCTGGCGGGGCTGCTCCTGCTGCTTCTTCTTTTCCTCCTGCTGCTCCTGCCTGTCCTGCTGGTTGCTCTGGTCTTTTCCGCGGCCGCGACCGGAACCGCGGCGTCCACGGCGGCGCGACGAACTGCGGCGAGGCTGGTCGCCGTCATTGCCGCCGTTGTCGCTCTGGTCACCGGCCCGGGGGTCTTTCGGCTCGGTCTCGGCGTCACTGCTTTGGGCCACCACGGCGTCAGCAAGCTCCTCGGCGCTCTTCTTGCTGCGCTTCTCCATCGCCTTGGCGGCTGGGTGGTTGCCCGGGGACTGAGCGGGCTTGCGGCGTTCGGAGGAGTGGGCGGGGTGGGAGGTGTCGGGGTCGACGGGGTCGTCGGTAAGCACGATGCCCCGGCCGTCACAGTGCTCGCACTTGGTGGAGAACGTCTCCACGAGGCCGGTGCCCAGGCGCTTGCGCGTGAGCTGGACGAGGCCAAGCGACGTGACCTCAGAGACCTGGTGGCGCGTGCGGTCTCGGCCGAGCGCCTCCTTGAGGCGGCGCAGAACGAGTTCCTGGTTCTCGGGCAGGATCATGTCGATGAAGTCGATGATGATCATGCCGCCGATGTCGCGCAGGCGGAGCTGACGCACGATCTCTTCGGCCGCTTCAAGGTTGTTGCTAGTCACGGTCTCCTCGAGGGAACCGCCGGAGCCGGTGAATTTGCCGGTGTTGACGTCGATGACGGTCATCGCCTCCGTGCGGTCAATGACCAGCGTGCCGCCCGACGGCAGCCACACCGTGCGCGACAGCGCCTTCTGGATCTGCTCGTCGACGCGGTAGACATCGAATGCGTCGCGTCCCTCGTGCGCGCGGCGGTCGAATTTCTCGAGACGGTCGAGCAGATCCGGCGCCACAGACTGGACGTAGCTGTGCACCACATTCCAGGACTTCTTGCCGTCGATGACGAGCTTGTCGAAGTCCTCGTTGAACAGATCGCGCACAACCTTCACCAAAAGACGCGGTTCTTCGTACAGCGTGACGGGCTTGGCGCCCTTGGACGCCTTCTCCTTTTCCGCTTCCTCCTGGATAGCCTCCCACTGGGAGTGCAGGCGGTTCACGTCGGCGGCGATGGCCTCTTCCGGCGCGCCCTCCGCTGCCGTGCGAATGATCGTTCCGCCCTTACCCGGTACCACGCGCACAAGAATGTCCTTCAGGCGTTTGCGCTCGGGCGCCGGCAACTTGCGGGAAATGCCCGCGCTGCGGCCGCCGGGAACGTACACGAGGAAACGGCCGGCCAGCGAGATCTGCGTGGTCAGGCGCGCACCTTTGTGCCCCACCGGGTCCTTGGTCACCTGGACGAGCACTTGGTCGCCGGACTTGAGTGCCTGCTCGATGCGCCGGGAGCGGCCGCCGAGCCCTGCCGACTTCCAGTCGACCTCACCCGCATACAGCACGCCGTTGCGCCCCTGCCCGATGTCGATGAAGGCGGCCTCCATGCTCGGCAGCACATTCTGCACGCGGCCGAGGTAAATGTTCCCGATCATGGACGCGTTCTCATCCGAATCCACGAAGTGCTCGACCAGCAGACCGTCCTCAAGGACACCGACCTGAGTGATGGTGCCGGCGCCGTCGTGGCGCTTGCGCTCACGAACGACCATGGTGCGCTCCACAGACTCGCGGCGCGCGAGGAATTCCGCCTGCGACACCACGCGGGAACGCTTACGCTCCTCCTCGCGGCGTTCACTGCGGCGGCGGCGCTGCGCTTCTAAACGCGACGATCCCTTGATCGCCTTGGGCTCCTCGATCAGCTCCTCGTCCGACTCGTCGGACACGGTTGCCGCGGGCTCCGGGGCATCGCTTATCGACGCATCCCCTGCCCTCCTCGCCCTCCTCTTCGAGTGGCGCGGAGCTGCCTTGAATACCGGCGCATAGAGCCCTGCAGCCTCTTCTACCTCGTCCGGCGCCGGAGTGACCTCGGGCTCGACATCGGTGAGGAGGTCAGCCTCGACCTTCTCTTCGATCTGGTTGATCTCGTTTTCCACGTCCTTGCGCACGCGGTGACGGATCTTCTCCTCAGCCTTGCTGTCATTAGTCTTGTCGTCAGTGGCAACGGCCTGCTCGGTTTGGACTGTCTCCTGCCCCGCGTTGTACACACCAGGCGTATCGGCGGAAGCAGTATCCCCTGCCGAAGGAGCTTCGAGCGCATCGAGTAGCTGCTCCGTCTCCGCCTTGCTTAGCGACGACTGCGCCACCTTCACCAGCCCCAGCTCGTTCAGCTTGACCACGAGGTCCTTCGACGGCATTCCGAGAGCCTTCGCGAGAACGAACACGCGGGTCTTCTCACCGATCTGCGAACGGTCGAACGATGCTGCCTGAGCGGACTCCTTCTGAGCCGGCTTTTGCTCCGCCGATTTCTTCGGGGCCCGCTTAGCTGCCTTCTTGACGGTCTTCTTCGAAGACTTTTTCGCTGTCTTCTTCGCAGACTTCTTAGCCGCCCGCTTCGCCGACTTCTTCACCGCCTTCTTTTCGGTGGTGTCGCCGGATACGGTGGCACTGTCCTCCGCCGTGCCAGCGGTGGTGTCCCCAGTGACACTGGAGCTGCCAGGCTCAACTTCAACCTTGATACTTGCAGAATTACTAGCGGTCTTCTTCCCGCTCTTGCGTGCCCGACGCTTACGCGGGGTAGTTGTCTCGTCGCTCTTAGCCACGGAAATCTCCTATTCAATTGCCGCGCGTCAGACGCCGACACCGGGCGCTGGTGGATTCGACCCACCGCCGCCGCACAGTGCCACGCGCACTACCGAGCGCGGAACATACATGGAAGCTTCACAAGCGCCAGCACCTCCAAAAGAGGCCCGCACGCTTCGCGCCCCATTGTGGCACAGCTTTCACTTGAACGGGACATGGGTTGCCGCCCCGCATGGCTCTTCCCCGCAGCCTTGGCCCGCGGGGCTGTTTCTGCCCCAGCGACCCCAATGAAAAAGCTCCCCGCGAAACAGGAACTGACGTGTCAGTCCCAGCTTGCGGGGAGCGGTTCAGCGAATCGAGCTATTAGCTGTTCTTTTGGCTACCACGGGTAGCGTTGACTTCCTTGTCCTTCTGGAAACCCTGGCCGGCAACCCAGGTGCGGGAGACCTTGAGTTCAGCGGTAGCGCCCGGGTCCTCGACGTCGGAGACACGGTAGAAGTCCATCTTGACGCTGTTCCTGGACACGTTAGCGATGCCGAAACCGTGGGAGTCGAAGTCGACGTGGTTGACCCACGGGTTCGAGGCGTACATGACACCCTCAACGAGGTGAGTGATGCGGTTGTCCTCCGGGGTGTACGTCTTGGTGTAGGTGGTGACAATCTCGTCCACGTTCGGAGCGGAGATGGAAGAGCAGACCATCTCACAACCGATCTCCTTGCCCTTGTGCTGCACGGAGTGAGCCCACTCGGAGTGGATGTCACCGGTCAGGACGAGGGTGTGGGGCTGGGTGTTCGACAGGACGTCGAGAAGCTTTGCGCGCTCGGCGCGGTAGCCGTCCCACTGGTCGCTGTTGGCGACGATGCCCGTTGCGGGCACATTAGGCTCTTCAGGAACGATGCCCGTGGAGCCGGTGAAGTCGTCCAGGACCTGGTTGGCAAGACGGTTGTCCTCCGTCGTCGCCGGCAGGTGGCCGATCTCCATCGGAGAAATCATGACCGAGTTGCCGAGAACGTTCCATGCTGTGTTCGCCGTCTCAACCTCGTGCTTGACCCAGTTGAACTGCTCGCTACCCAGCATGGTGCGTCCTGCAGCACCGTTCTCGCGGCTGAGCGCGCTCTGCGGCTCATCGCGGTAGGTGCGCAAGTCCATCATGGTCAGCTTGATCAGGTCACCGAACTGGTAGCTGCGGTACAGGTGCCCCTCCTTGGAGGTCGGCGTAATGCGGACCGGGAGCCACTCGTAGTACGCCTGCTGCGCGGCAGACACTCGGTTCGACCAGGGACCTTCCTTCTCAGGAGTGTGGTTCTCTGCGCCCTCGCGCCACGAGTCGTTTGCGGACTCGTGGTCGTCCCACACCACAACCCACGGAACGAGAGCGTGCGCTGCCTGCAGGTTGCGGTCGGTGCGGTAGCGACCGTAGCGCTCGCGGTAGTCCTTCAGCGTCACAATCTCGTTCGTAGGGACGTGCGGGCGGGAAACACCGCTCTTACCGGCGTACTCGCCTGTCGGGTACTCGTAGATGTAATCGCCGAGGAACACAACAATGTCGATCTTGCCCTGCTGTGCCGCGCGGGCCATGCCGCGGTAGGAACCGAAGTAACCGCACTCCCAGTTTGCGCACGATGCGAGAGCCAGCTTGTATTCATTCAGCCGGGCTGTCGTTTCCGGAGCGGTGTGAGTGGTGCCCGTCGGGGACTTCTTTCCGTTCCAACTGAAACCGTAGTAGTAGGTCGTACCCGGCTCGAGGCCCGTGACATCCACCTTCACCGTGTGGTCGCTTGCCGCGCGGGCTGTGAATTCGCCAGAACGCACCACGGACTTGAGTTCCTTATCGCTGGCGACTACCCAATTGACGACAGCATCGGCACCCTTCCCAGAGCCGGGAACTGCCTCCTTACTGACAGTGACACGGGTCCAAATGATCACAGCTTCCGGAGTCGGGTCACCGGAAGCGACACCGTGCATGAACGCGGAGTGTTCAGCCTCTTTCATCTTCGGAAGACGTGCAGAAGACAGGGAGCTGGAGGAGGACAGCTGTGCGTTGGCAGTGGCGTTACCAGCCACAGCGACGCCGGCGGCGGCCGCAGCGGAACCGGCAAGGAAGCGACGACGAGGAAGATTCTTTTCAGTCATGACCATAAGAATCGGGCCCCCAGTTACACCTCGCAACCGGAACCCTGCCCCACCGCCGATTGTTCGGCTTTAATTCATATGGCGTTCACATTGCAGGGGCGCACGCATTCACATTCCTAGAATCCAGCGCCTCGCACTTACAGCAACAGCACGCTTAACGACGAGTAATTCCCCTGGTGAAACGCAAAAACCCGCGCACGCCGCGCGGGTTGGAACAGTTTAGAACTGTGAAGCTTAAAGGTTCGGGAACCAGATGGCGATCTCGCGCTCCGCAGACTCCGGAGAGTCCGAACCGTGAACGACGTTCTCGCCGACCGTCAGAGCGAAGTCGCCGCGGATCGTGCCCGGGGTAGCCTTCTCCACCGGGTGGGTGCCGCCGGCGAGCTGACGCCACGCGGCGATCGCGGACTCGCCCTCAACAATGCCCGCCACGAGCGGTGCCGAGGTAATGAAGTCTACGAGCTCCCCGAAGAACGGCTTGTCCTTGTGCTCCGCGTAGTGCTTCTCAGCGGTCTCGCGGTCTGCAGTACGCAGGTCCATCTCGACGAGCTTCAGGCCCTTACGCTCAATGCGGGAGATGATCTCCCCCACGTGGCCGTTTGCGACACCGTCGGGCTTAATCAGAATCAGAGTGCGTTCAGTCATGCGCCCCACACTACCGCCAACTAAACGATGTCGCGCACGACAGCCGCCGCAGACCCATGGTCGGTGTTGCGGAACCACAGTTGCACCTGCCGCACGGCCAGATCCTCGCGCCCTTCCGCCTTCAGGCGGCGCACGGTCTCCTCCTGTTCGGCATCAAGTTCGAGCGTCTCGTCTTCCATCGCCAGATATTTCTCCCGCAAACCTACGAAGAGGGCCACGGCAGCCACAACAAGAAGAACGACGGCAATCCAACGGGGAACACTCGTGAACGCGATGACGATCGCAGCAATGGACAGCACCGCGGCGAGCGCGAGGGAAGCAGCTTGCATAGCGTCGAGGATACCCACTTGCGCCAGAAGGTGGCGGTAGAACACATTTTCGAACTGGTCGCAGGCACGCTACACCAAGGGACGCCACGCCAGGGCAATGGAATGGCGCCCCGGGATCGGGACCCACCCCCTCGGCTCCGGCCTTTTCTCCTACCCATTCCGCACGGTCACGGACGGTGCGACTAATCCCACAAAAATCGGCGCGCATTCGTTTGTAAACACCTGCGACATACGTCACAATTAGAGGCGTTATGGTTTTGCTCCACATTTCGCGGGGCGGAACCCACTCCGGAACCCAAGAAAGAGGAAATCATGGCTGAGAACCCAGTTCACGACCTGCTGGACCCGAAGACTGACTACTACCAGGTGTTCGCCGACATCGAAGGCGAGGACCTCGAATGGTGGAAGAAGGCCCGCGACTTCGGCGAGTTCGCCCGCCCCTACATCAATGAGGGTTGGGAGAAGGCCGAATACCAAATCCCCGTCGTCGCTGAAGCTGGCAAGCGCGGCCTGTTCCGCGACGCCATCGAGATCGAGGGTGAGCCGCACATGTCCGTGCGTGCCTCCCGCCTCATGGCCTTCGAGTTCGCGCGTGTCGATGCCTCCATGGGCACCGCTTTCGGTGTCCAGGCCGGCCTGGCCATGCAGTCCATCGCGCTGTGCGGTTCCGAGGAGCAGAAGGCCAAGTACCTCAAGCCGATGTGCCACCTGGAGATCCGCGGCGCTTTCGCTCTGACCGAGCCGGACCACGGCTCCGACTCCATCGCCCTCGAGACCACCGCGCAGCGTGACGGCGACGAGTGGGTCATCAACGGCGAGAAGAAGTGGATCGGCCACGGCTCTGTCGGCCACATCGCTGTGGTGTGGGCCCGCGACACCGAGGACGGCCAGGTCAAGGGCTTCATCGTCGACCAGGACCAGGAGGGCTACGAGGCTGAGACGATCGTGGGCAAGGCATCCCTCCGCGGTATCCCGCAGGCCCACATCAAGCTCAACAACGTCCGCGTCGGCGAAGACCGCCGCCTGCCGGGCGCCAACTCTTTCCGTGACTGCGCGAAGGTCCTCGCCGGCACCCGCGTGTCCGTCGCATGGGCCTCGCTCGGACTGGCCACCGACTGCTACGAGAAGGCTCTCGACTACGCTCAGCGCCGCACCCAGTTCGGCCGTCCGCTGGTGAAGAACCAGATCATCCAGCAGCGCCTCGCCGACATGCTGCAGGACCTGACCTCGATGTTCCTCTACTGCCGCCGCCTCCTCGAACTGGAGGAGTCCGGCCAGCTAACCGAGCAGCAGGCAGCTCTGGCTAAGGTCCACTGCACCCGCGCAGCCCGCAAGATCTCCGCTGACGCCCGCGACATGTTCGGCGGCGTGGGCATCCTCCTCGAGAACGACGTGGCACGCCACCACGCGGACATCGAGGCACTGCATACCTACGAGGGCACCGACACGATGCAGTCCCTGATCGTGGGCAAGTCCATCACTGGCGTCGGCGCGTTCGCCGGCTAAGGTCAGATCACTTTGAGCTGCACTGCGACCGGCTTGGCCGCGCGGTGCAGCTTTTCTAACTCATAGAGGAGAGAAAAACTATGACTCAAGATGAGAATCTTTCCGGCGTCGCCGCCATCCTCAACCCGAAGACGGACTACTACCAAGTGTTCGCCGACGTGGACGGCGAGGACCTCGAATGGTGGAAGAAGGCCCGCGAGTTCATGGAGTGGGCACGCCCGACGCTCAACGAGGCGTGGGAGAAAGCCGAGTACAACATCCCGGGCGTGGAGGAAGCAGCGCGCCGCGGTCTCGTCACCGACGGCATTTCCATCGACGGCGAGCCCGGCATTTCCATCCGCGCGAACCGCCTCATCCAGATGGAGCTGGCGCGCACGGACGCGTCGACCGCTACCGCGCACATCGTGCAGTCTGGTCTGGCAATGCGCTCGATTTCCGAGTGCGGCTCCGAAGAGCAGAAGGCCAAGTACTTGGGCCCCATGTCCCGCATGGAGATCCGCGGCGGCTTCGCGCTGACGGAGCCGGACCACGGTTCGGACTCGATCGGTCTGGAGACGTCCGCGCGCCGCGACGGCGACGAGTGGGTCATCAACGGCGAGAAGAAGTGGATCGGCCACGGCTCCGTCGGCCACATCGCCATCATCTGGGCGCGCGACGAGGAAGACGGCGAAGTCAAAGGCTTCATCGTCGACCAGGACCAGGAGGGGTACGAGGCGGAAACAATCGTCGGCAAGGCATCACTGCGCGGCATTCCGCAGGCGCACATCACGCTTAACGACGTCCGCGTTTCCGACGACCGCCGCCTCCCCAATTCCCGCTCCTTCCGCGACACCGCTCGTGTCCTGACGGGCACCCGCATCGCTGTCGCGTGGGTCGCACTCGGAATGGCGATCGACTGCTACGAGAAGGCCCTCGACTACGCGCAGCGCCGCACCCAGTTCGGCCGCCCGCTGGTGAAGAACCAGATCATCCAGCTGCGTCTCGCGGACATGCTGCAGGAAGTGACCTCCATGGCGCTGTACTGCCGCCGTCTGCTGGAGCTGGAGGAAGCTGGCGAGCTCAACGAGAAGCAGGCCGCTCTGGCCAAGGTGCACAACACCCGCGGCGCCCGCAAGATCGCCGCGGATGCGCGCGACATGTTCGGCGGAGTGGGCATCCTGCTCGAGAATGACGTGGCACGCCACCACGCGGACATCGAGGCACTGCACACCTACGAGGGCACCGACACCATCCAGTCCCTCATCGTGGGCAAGTCCATTACCGGAGTATCCGCATACCGTTCATAGAACGAGAGCACGGTAAGTAGCCGGATCCTGCTGTAGCAGGGTCCGGTTTTTCTTAATCCGGTGCTGGCGGGTTGCGTCAACGATCAACCGGGCGGCGGGTCCGTGCCGAATAGCGTCGACATCGCGCCATACCTGTGGTGCATCTGAGGCACGAGTTTTCCGCGCGGTGAGACCCAGACAGGTGTTCCCCGGTGCATCTCGATGCGTCCGCGTCTGGCTCGCCGCGGATCATCGTCGTTGACGCGGTTGTGGTAGCTGCACAACGGAGCGAGGTTCGCCAGGTTCGTCTCCCCTCCCCTGGCCCAGGGGGTGACGTGGTGGATCTCGCACGCATCGGCACCATGGCGGCAGAACGGCTGGGAGCATGTCGGCATCGCGGCGCGGGCGAGATCGCGCTGCTTCTGGTTGGCGAAACGGCTCAACCGGTACAGGTTCACCGCGCCTTCCTCCGGGTGGAAAACCGCCGCCTCCAATTCGTTCTCCGCAGTGGCGACGAAGCGGTTGAGGAACTCCGCTCCTGTCATGGTCGTGCCGTCGGTGAGCCCGAGAATGACTTCGTCGCCCTCGCCGCGGACGATGCTCACGTAGTCCGGCAACCCGACGAGGACCATGGGCCGGGGCTGAGCATGCGGCACAGCGGACGTAGTCGGGGCGGGGCCGGAGCCGGAGCCGGAGCCGAGATTGCCGCGCAGTAGGTCTTCGAATTTGGCGGACATCTGGGGCATGGCGGGCTTTGACGTGTCAATGCCGTCGCGGAGGAAATGCTCGGTGTCGGCAATAAGGCGCTGGTCTGCAGTCACCGTCATGGTCTGCTTACCCGAAGCGGCGCGACCGAACTTCACGGCATCCGCAGGCGGAGTGGGCTCCGGGTCCGGCACCAGCTTCTTTGCGCGGCGCTTCACAGCATCGAAGTTGCCGCGGGTGCCCAGGAGGGTCAGGCGGGTCTTCCAGCGGGTTGAGGGATCGTCGATAAGCGAAAGCCGCGACTCAATGTAGGCGAGCTGGTCGATCGAGAGCCCGCTTCCCCGCGCCTTGTCTAGCGCTCTCCGCTGCCATTTCGTCCACTTCGTGCGGCCGAAGAACGCGTCGTGTACCCGCGCCCACCCGCGGACACGGTTCGGTTCAATGCCGGCGGCGAGCGCCGTCTCGCGGTCGAATTCCGCGAGCGCGTCCACAACGCTGTCGGACAGCGCCCGGACCAATTCAGTGAACCTCATGGCCCGTACGCTAACCGAAGAAGCAACCCCAGGAAAGGCCTGTTTGCGCACTACAGTACGCAAAAACCGGCACTCCGCGCGGTGCGGGATGCCGGTCGTGCGGTCGGCCGACTAGTTGTTAAGCGGCTTACGCGTGGTGGCCATGGACACGGCGCGGTCGTGGTTCTCCTGGCGAAGGAGAACCTCGGTAGCGGCATCCACCTGGCGCTGAGCCAGCTCGTCCTCGTTCGCGGTGCCTTCGCCGGCAAAGACCTTGGCCAGGGCATCGCCGATCGCCTTGTCGGTATCGGAGCCGTCGGTGAACTCGAGGGTCTCACCGGTGAGAGGGAGCTCGGCGTCCGCGGGGGCGGAGTAGCCATCAGCGAGCTTCTTCACCAGCTCGAGTGCGCCCTCGACGACGTGGTCCGGGGACTGGATGACCTCGTCGTTCTCGCGCCAGAAGTCGACGTTGACTGCCGGCACCGGCTTGACGTTGAGCAGCACGCTGAACGCGGTTGCGTGCGGGTTCGGCACACCCAGATCCACCAGGCGCTCCAGCAGGCGCACCGGGCCGGACCATGCCGGGAACAGGCCCACATTGCGCTCCGGGAAGCCGACGCGGGTCTCAGCGTGGATCACGGACGCGTCGGTGTGCAGCAGCAGCTCCATGCCGCCGCCGAGGGCGACGCCGCGGACAGCGCCGACAACCGGGTACCGAGCGACACGTGCACCGTGGAGGCCGTCGATGCCCTGCTTGATGGTGCGGGCGAGCTCCTCGGCATCGCCCTCCGGGCCGGACAGCTTCGCCAGCGTGCCCAGGTCGGCACCAGCGGAGAAAGCGCGCTCCTCGTCGTTGGCGATGACAAGGCCCTTGAGGTCCCACTCCGGCGCGTGCGTCCACAGCTCAGTGACGTTGTTGGAGTTCGAGTTCATCGGGGTCTTGTACACGAAGACACCGAAGCCAGCGTAGTCGCCGTCGGTGAGCTTGTACACGGTGGCGTCGTCGTTACCGGCGATCTCCTCGGCACCGGCGACAAGCTCAGCCACGCGGATGACACCCTCGCGGTTCGGCAGGTCAGTCAACTGGCCGTCAGTGCCGAGCACCTTGCCGTCAGCGTAGAAGCCGCCGGCCTGCTGAGCGGACTGAAGGAGGGACGGGGCGTCGTCGAAAAGCGATGCGACGTAGTCGATGCCGATGGAATCAGCGAGCTCGAACGGGCCCTTCTTCCAGCCGTAACCGAGCTGCATGGCGATGTCGATCTGGTCGACGGTGTCCGTGATCTCCGGTGCGGTGTCGCAGCAGTACTTGATGAAGACCTTGAAGACCTCGCGTGCGTAGTCGCCCTCCGGAGTCCCGGACTCCATGAGCTCCTTCGGGTCCTTGCCCACCTCGAACTTCTCCTTCGGGCGGTAGTCGCCCGCGGAGAAGTCGTAGACCTCGTCGCGGCCGCGGTAGAAGCCGGACTCCGCGGTGCGGCCGGTGAAGCCCTTGTCCAGGAGGGTCTTGAACTCGTCGCGCTCGACGATGTTGTAATCCTGGTACGCGTCCGTATCGGGGAGCGCCTTGAGCAGGGAGCCCCAGATGCCCGGGACGAGCTGGATGCCCACGTAGTCGAAGAGGCCGAAGATGCCCGTGCGCGGAACACCGAACGGGCGACCGAACGCGACGTCCGCCTGCTCCGGCTTGATGCCCTGGTCGAAGGCGGTCTTGGCGCCCACGGCCATCCAGAAGTTGCCGATGCGGTTAGCGATGAAGCCCGGGGTGTCGCGGCAGTCCACGACGACCTTGCCCATCTGGCGCTCGAGGACGTGGTGCATCTGCTCCTTGACCTCGGCGGAGGTGTCCGGGCCCTCGACGTACTCGACCAGTCGCATCACGCGCGGCGGGTTGAAGAAGTGGGTGATGGAGAAGTCGCGCTTGAACTCCTCGGATGCCTCGCCCAGCAGAACCTCAAGCGGGATGGTGGAGGTGTTGGAGGACACCGGGGTACCCGGCTTGCGGTGGGCGTCGACCTTGGCGAAGGTGTCGCGCTTGACGTCGATGTCCTCGAAGACGGCCTCGACGATCCAGTCGACCTCGCCGAGGCGGTCAAGGTGGTCCTCGGTGTTGCCCGGGGTGACCAGCTTGGCGTATTCGGGGCGCTGGAAACCGTAGCGCTTCAGCTGGGTGTCAATGCCGTTCTGGGCACGGCCGTCGCGGTTGTCGCCGTCTTCGAGCGGAAGGTCGAGCAGGTGGACTTTGATGCCCGCGTTGGCCATGTGCGCGGCGATACCGGCACCCATGGAGCCGGCACCGAGAACTGCCGCGGTCTTGATGTCTTTAGCTGCCATTGTTTAAACCTCCAGAATGAGTGCGATGCCCTGGCCGCCGCCGATGCAGGCGGTGACGAGGCCGTAGCCGCCGCCAGCGTTCTTCAGCTGGTGGATGAGCTTGGTGGTCAGGACGACGCCGGTGGCGCCGATCGGGTGGCCGAGAGCGATGGCGCCGCCCTGGATGTTGGTCTTGTCGTTGTCGAAGCCGAGCTGGTCCGCGACGGCGATGCACTGGGCGGCGAAGGCCTCGTTGGACTCGATGAGCTTGATGTCGTTCAGCGACAGGCCAGCCTTGTCCAGAGCCTTCGGCACAGCGGCGACGGGGCCGAGCCCCATGGTGGCCGGGTCGCAGCCGGCGACGCCCCAGGAGACGACCTTGGCCAGCGGCTCGAGGCCGAATTCCTTCAGGCCGGACTCGGTGGTCATGACGGTTGCCGCGGCGGCGTCGTTAATGCCGGAGGAGTTACCGGCGGTGACTGTGCCGTCCTTCTTGAAGGTCGGGCGCAGGCCACCGAGCTTCTCCAGGGTGGTCTGGCGCGGGTGCTCATCGGTGGTGAACTCGCCGACCGGGACGATCTGCTCCACGAATTCGCCGTTCGCGATAGCGGCGGCTGCGCGCTCCTGGGACTGCAGCGCGTACTCGTCCTGGCGCTCGCGGGAGATGCCGTACTTCGCGGCGATGTTCTCCGCGGTGATGCCCATACCGCCGTTGCCCATCGGGTCGGTCAGTGCACCGGTGAGCCAGTCGATCAGGCGGCCGTCGCCCATCTTTCGGCCCTGGCGCATGCCCTCGACGGAGTACGGGGCCTGGGACATGACCTCGACGCCGCCGGCGATGGAGAGCTTCGCGTCACCGGTGATGAGCTGCTGCGCGGCGGAGATGATGGCCTGAACGCCGGAGCCGCAGAGGCGGTTCACGCCGTAGGCGTGGGAGCTCTTCGGCATGCCTGCCTCAAGAGCGACCGCGCGGGAGGTGTAGTTGTCGCGCGGGATCGTGGTGACCACGTTGGCCCACACAGAGGAGTCGAAGTTCTCGGCGGGGACGCCGGATTCCTCGATGACGGCCTTGGCGATGTGGGTGCCAAGGTCGATGGTCGCCATACGCGACAGCGAACCGCCGAACGTGCCGACGGGCGAGCGCTTGGCCTGGGTGATGTAAATAGGCTCAGACATGGATCTCCTTCATCGATTGTGCTGGATTACACATCCCCACAATTATAGGAAAGATCACACCCGAGTTTCGACCCTGGATCACATATTTCGTCGCGGGTGTCCCCGGCCACACGCGTGCGGGGCGAGCGCACGCTTATCGACGGACCACCGACCGCCTGCCCGCCCCGTTCTACGCGTCCTCGGCGGTGCCCAGGTGCTGGGTGGTGAGCAGGCCGCGGCGCTGGCGTTCGAGGATCTCGGCACGCATTTTCACGATAAGGAACCAGACGATCCCGAACATGATGCCCACTGCCCCGACGGACCAGTGGATGAAGAAGCCGACGAGGATTAGGGGGACTTGAAGGGCGACGTCGATAAGCAATGCCTTCGGGTGCCGCTGAAAGAATGCGGCGAGAAAATGAATGAGCCCCATGGCGGTGATGAAGACCCAGTTGAAGGTGGTCCAGAGTTCGCCGTCGTTGATTTTGAGGATCACGGTGAGGCACAGCCAGATCGTGATCGCCTCCATGACGAGTGTGCCTGAGAGCACGCCGGACAGCCCCTTGATCGGGTCCTTGACCGGGGCGGAGCCGGGGCCGAGGGGCCCGTACTCGACGGGCCGGTTCTGGCGCGGGGTACGGGACATTATTCGGGGTCCTTTCCAAACATGGCGCGGGCCTCGCCGGCGGTGACCACGGATCCGGTGATGAGCACGCCGGAACCGGACTGAACACCGACGGCTTCGAGTGCTTCTTCGGCGAGCTCGACAGCCAGCGTGTACGCGGACGGGAGGTGCTCCTCGACGTGGACGCGTTCCTCGCCGAAGATGTCGCGGGCAGTCTCCGCGAGCTCGTAGGCGTCGGTGGCGCGCGGCGACGAGTTCTGGGTGATCACCACCTCGCTCAGCACCGGCTCGAGGGCGGTGAACACGCCGACGGCGTCCTTGTCGTCGAGGATGCCCAGCACGCCGATGAGGCGCGCGAAGTTGAAGTCGCGCTCGATGGCGGCGGCGAGCGCCTGCGCTCCGTGCGGATTGTGCGTCGCGTCGATGAACGTGGTCGGGGTGGAGCGGACGCGCTCCAAACGGCCGGGGGATGCAGCGGCGGCGAAACCGGCTCGGACGGTGTCGGCGTCGAGCGGCTTTTCCGCTCCGGCACCGAAGAACGCCTCGACGGCTGCGAGCGCGACAGCGGCGTTGCGTGCCTGGTGCGGGCCGGACAGCGGCAGAAAGATGTTGTCGTAGGTACCCGACAGGCCGCGCAGCGTCAGGGTCTGGCCGCCGACGGCGACGCCGGTCTCTTCCACGCCGAATTCCTGGTCCAGGCGCGCGACCGCGGTGCCGACGGAGACAGTGCGCTCGAGGATGACGCGCATTGCGTCCGCCTCCTGGTCCGCCACGATGGTCACGGCCTCGGGGCGGCGGATGATCCCGGCCTTCTCCCCAGCGATCTCGCCGATGGTGTCGCCGAGGTAGTCGGTGTGGTCGAGGCCGACGGGCATGATCACGTCCACGTCTGATTCGACGACGTTCGTCGCGTCCCACGTGCCACCCATGCCGACTTCGACGACAGCGATCTCGACAGGAGCGTCGGCGAATGCCGCGAGCGCGATCGCAACGGTCACTTCGAAATACGACATCGGGTGGCTGCTTTTCGCGTCCACCATCTCCACGAAGGGTGCGATCTCCTCGTAGATGCGCACGAAATCCGCGGGGTGGATCGGCTCGCCGTCGATGCCGACGCGCTCGGTGATGGACTGCAGGTGCGGGCTGGTCGTCCGGCCGACGCGCGCGCCGAAGGAGCGCAGCAGCGACTCGATCATCCGCACCGTCGAGGTCTTCCCGTTCGTGCCCGCTACGTGAATCACTTTGTAGGCGCGCTCCGGGTGCCCGAGGAAGTCCATGAGCATCTCGATGCGGTCGAGGCTCGGATCGATCTTCGTTTCCGGCCAGCGCGCGAGCAGCTCACTCTCCACGCGGGCGAGTTCAGCAAGGTCGGTGTCGCTCACCGGCCGCGCTACGGGGGCTTCGGAGTCGGGGGAATCGGACGGGGCGTCGATAAGCTCGTCGCCTAGATTGAGCACGAGCCCGTCTTCGTCCATGCGGATGTCGTATCCGCCCTGGTCTTCGCTCTCCGCCACTACTTCGCCTCCGGCAGGCCCTCGAGGCGGGCGGTGACGCGCTCGACCTCTTCCTGCGCGACCTGCTGGCGGGCCTTGATCTTCTCCACGACCTCGGCCGGAGCATTAGCCAGGAAGGACTCGTTGCCGAGCTGCTTGCCGGTGGTCCCCAGCTCCTTCTGCGCGGCAGCGAGCTCCTTTTCCAGGCGCTTGCGCTCCGCCGCGACGTCGACGGTGCCCGAGGTGTCCAGGGCCGCGTCAAGCGTCGTCTCGCTCAAGCGCACTTCAATGCTTGCCGACGCCGCGAAGTCCTCCCCCGGCTCCTCCACCCTCGCGATCGAGCGGATCATCTCCTCTTGCCCGGCGAGGTCCGCTTTGGCGAAGTCGAGGCGCGCCGGCACCTTCTGGGACGGCTTGACACCCTGGTCGGAACGGAAGCGGCGCAGCTCGGTGATCAGCGCGATGGCGTCGGTGATGCGGCGCTGCGCGGTGGTGTCCACCTCTGCGCCGCCGTTGGTGTCCTCGGCGGTCGGCCACGTTGCGAGGCAGAGGGATTCCTGCTCGGTGAGTGCTTTCCAGAGCACCTCGGTGACGAACGGCATCGTCGGGTGCAGCAGGCGCAGAACCACGTCGAGGACGCGACCGAGCACGATCTGGGTGGTGCGGCCTCGCTCGGATTCGCCGTCGCGGGGAATCTGGGTCTTCGCGATCTCGAGGTACCAGTCGCACAGCTCGTCCCACGCGAAGTGGTAGAGCTCTTCGTTGGCTTTGGAGAACTGGTAGTCGTCCAGAAGCTTATCGACGTCCCCGCGCACCGTTTCCAGCCTGTCCAGAATCCAGCGGTCCGCGTCTGTCAGCTCCTCGCGTGACGGCAGCGGGCCGACGGCGGCGCCGTTCATCAGCGCGAACTTCGTGGCGTTGTAGAGCTTGGTGGCGAAGTTGCGGGCAGCGGCGGCGTTGTCGTCGCCGATGGGCAGGTCGATGCCCGGGTTCGCACCGCGGGCGAGCGCGAAACGCAGGGCGTCCGCACCGTAGTCGCGCACCCAGTCCATCGGATCGATGCCGTTGCCGAGGGACTTGGACATCTTCCGGCCCTTTTCGTCGCGGACGAGACCGTGGAGGAAGATGTGCTCAAAAGGAATCTCCGGGCGGCCGCCTGTGCCTGCGCCGAGAATCTCGGGAGTTTGGGTTCCGGCGAAGGTGCCGAACATCATCATGCGCGCGACCCAGAAGAAGAGGATGTCGTAGGCCGTGACCAGCACGGTCGTCGGGTAGAACTTCTCCAGCTCCGGGGTGCTATCCGGCCAGCCCATCGTAGAGAACGGCCACAGAGCAGAGGAGAACCAGGTGTCCAGGACATCCGGGTCTTGCTCGTAGCCCGCCGGCGGTTCCTCGTCGGGGCCGCAGCAGATGATGTCGCGGTTGCCGTCGGCGTCCTCCGGGCCGTACCAGATCGGAATGCGGTGCCCCCACCACAGCTGACGCGAAATGGTCCAGTCGTGCATGTTGTCCACCCAGTCGAAGTAACGCTTCTTCAGGGACTCGGGGTGGATGACGGTGTCGCCTTCGCGCACCGCCTCGCCGGACATGCGGGCCAGTTCGGCAACCTTCACGAACCACTGGAGCGACAGACGTGGCTCGATCGGCTCGCCGGTGCGCTCGGAGTGGCCGACGGAGTGGACGTAGGGGCGGACTTCCTTGACGATGCGCCCCTGCTCAGCCAGCGCCTCGCGCACCTTCACGCGGGCTTCCTCGCGGGTCAGGCCGTCGAACTCGGTTCCGGTGTCCGCGATGTGCCCGGTCTTGTCCATGATGATGGGCATGTCCAGGTCGTGGCGCAGACCCATCTCGTAGTCGTTCGGGTCGTGGGCTGGGGTGATCTTCACTGCACCGGTTCCCAGTTCCATGTCCACGTAATCGTCGGCGATGACCTTCAGCTTCAGGTCGTCGCGGAACGGGTGGTCGAATTCCTGGCCGACCAAGTGCTGGTAGCGCTCGTCGTCCGGGTGGACGGCAATAGCGACATCACCCAGCATCGTCTCCACGCGGGTGGTGGCGACGATGAGGTGCGGCTCGTCGTCGTTAAGCGAGCCGTAGCGGATGGAAACGAACTCGCCCTCGACATCCTTGTACACGACCTCGATGTCGGAAACGGCGGTCTCCAGCACCGGCGACCAGTTGACCAGGCGGTAGTCTTGGTAGATCATCCCGGCGTCGAAAAGCTGCTTGAAAATGGTGACGACGGCGCGGTTGAGCCCTTCGTCCAACGTGAAGCGCTCGCGCGACCAGTCGACGGAATCACCGATCGCCCGCATCTGCGACGTGATCGTGCCGCCGTATTTTTCCTTCCATTCCCAGACGCGGCCGATGAACTCCTCGCGGCCGTAGTCGTAGCGGTCCTTGCCCTCGGTCTCCTTGAGCATGGCCTCGACCTTGGTCTGGGTGGCGATGCCAGCGTGGTCCATGCCCGGCAACCACAGGACCTCGTAGCCCTGCATGCGCTTGCGGCGGACCAGCGAATCCATGAGCGTGTGGTCCAGGGCATGGCCCATGTGCAGCTGGCCCGTCACGTTCGGCGGCGGCAATACGATCGAGTACGCGGGCTTGTCCGAAGACGGGTCGGCCGTGAAATAGCCCTTGGCCACCCAGTCTTCGTAGATGCCCTGCTCGAGGTCCTGAGGCTCCCAGCTCTTCGGCAGGGCATCCGCCCGGCTGACACCGATAAGCTGCTCGTTGTACGTCGCGCTAGATTCAGTCACGGTATGACAGTGTAGCCGTGACGCCTCGGCGGACCGCGAGGGAGTTAGAAGAGCTTGTCGGCGATCTCCGCCTCAGCGCGCAACGCCTCGATATTGGCGTCGATGCGTGCGCGCTGATCGTCGTTAAGGTCGAGCCCCTCCACGATGCCCCAACGGCCGTTGATGCCGATGACCGGGAACCCGAAAACGAGGCCCTCGTCAACCCCGTAGCTGCCCTGGGACACGACAGCGGACGTGACCCACTTGCCCTCGGTGCCGTTGACCCAATCGCGCATGTGGTCCACTGCCGCGGATGCCGCGGATGCCGCCGAAGAGCGGCCACGAACCTTGATGATCTCGGCGCCGCGCTTGGCCACGCGCGGAATGAACTCGTTTTCGTACCATTCGCGCTCCACGCGGTCCGCCACGGACTCTCCGCTGACCGTGGCATAGGTGATGTCTGGGAACTGGGTGTCGCTGTGGTTGCCCCACACGAGGATGTTCTCGAACGCGCTCGAGTGCTCCCCGAGCTTCTCCGACAGCATGGAGATCGCACGGTTGTGGTCGAGCCGCATGAGAGCGTTGAAATGCTCCGGCGCGACATCAGGCGCCGCCTTGTTAGCAATGTAGGCATTCGTGTTCGCCGGGTTGCCCACGACGAGCACGCGGACGTCATCCGCCGCGTGGTCGTTGATCGCCCGGCCCTGCTCGAGGAAGATCTTCCCGTTAGCGGCCAGCATGTCGGCGCGGGACTCGCCCTCCCCGCGCGGCTTGGCACCGACGAGGAACGCCGCGTTCACGCCGTCGAACGCCGTGGTCGGGTCGGCTGTGACAGTGATGTTGCGGATATTGCCCAGTGCGGAGTCGTTGAGCTCCATCGCCACACCGTCGACCTTGCCCACGGCATCCGGAATATCCAGCAACGCAACGTCCACGAGCGTGTCCGCACCGAACACCTCGCCGGATCCGATCCGCCACAGCAGCGAATAAGCGATGTTGCCTGCGGCGCCCGTGACGGCAACCTTGACGGTCTTCTGAGCTTCCTGCGGATTAGTCATTTCTTCTCCTTCACGTATCTCTCCCGCTCCCCGGCAGGGTGGCATCACCCCCCGAAAAGGCGTGCGGGGTCTGTGTGACACCACCCATGCTACCCCCGTTGTTCTAGGCAATTTCCACACCCAACGCCCACTTTCGTCCGTTCATTCGGCGCGTGCAACCCCGTTTGGGCACGATGAAGGGGAGACGGCGGGAGCGTTCGCGCACCGCCGAGAAACTATTGCGAGCTTTCAAAGGAGAAGCTGTGACGGAGTCCTTGCACCCAGGCTCCCGGCCCGGCAACGAGGTGACCGATACCATCGAAAACGCCGACAACGCTGACAACGCTGTGCTGGAGCGCGCCGTGGACATCGCCTTGGGCCACTTCGCACGACAGGGGTACGCCGCCACGAAGCTCGACTCAGTTGCCCGGGAAGCCGGCATGTCGAAACGAATGCTGCATTACCACTTCGGGGACAAAAGAGAGCTGTACCGCCGGGCGCTGACCCGTGCAGCATGGAGCTTCTCCCCTCCCCAGGAATTCCTGGACCGCTCCTACGCCGTGCCCGTCGAGGGCATCCGCCGTTTCGTGGACGTGCTATACAACCGGATGATCCATAACCCGGATTCAATCCGGTTATTCCTGCGGGAAAATCTGGACCCAGTGCTCACCCCGGAAGAAATCACCACGGTGCGAAACGATTCCGAAGTGTTCCTTCAAATCGAGCGACTTCTGCTCATGGGGCAGGACGCGGGCGCGTTCCGCCCGGGCATATCCGCCACGGACATCGTGGTGCTCATCGCCTCTCTGACGTTCTTCCGTGTTGGAAACCATGCCACGTTGGACGAATTCGGCCAGATCAATCTGCTCAGCCCCGCCAACACAGAAGGCATGCGCCGCCTGACCATCGACTCTGTGCTGACTTTCCTGACCTCTAATATCCCGAACTCAGGATACGAGTCCTACCTGACGCAATCCGTACCCGAGGCAGTTGAGCCCACGGACAAAGACGAGTCGAGCGAGGGCGACTACATCGCGGACACGCTTATCGACGGCATCTACGACCCCAACTACACCGCCATCCCTTCCGGGGAATAGCTAGAACTGGCTGACGCTGAGCTCTCCCCTCGCCGCGGGCACTACGCGGACTTCTTTGTGTTCCGCAGGATGTACTCCGGCTCGCCCTCGCCCGTGATGACATCCGCATCGACCACGACCTCTTCCACGTCCTCGCGGTCGGGCAGGTCGTACATGATGGGCACCAGTGTGTCCTCCATGATCGCACGCAAACCACGGGCACCGGTGCCGCGGTCCGCCGCCTTCTTAGCCACAGCTGCGAGGGCATCCTCAGTGAATCGCAACTCTGCGTCATCCATGGTGAATAGTCGCTGGTACTGCTTCACTAGCGAGTTCTTCGGTTCAGTGAGCACGCGCACAAGGGACTCCTCGTCGAGATTCTCCACCGCCGCGACAATGGGCAGACGACCAATGAACTCCGGAATGAGTCCGAATTTGACCAAGTCCTCGGGTTGCACCTGCGCGAGCAGATTCTGCTCTTCTCGCTGCGCAGCACTGTCAATCTCCGCGCCGAAGCCGATGCCTTTCTTGCCCACGCGTTCCGCAATGACTTTATCCAGACCCGCGAAGGCTCCAGCGACCACGAACAAAATATTGGTGGTGTCCACTTGGATAAATTCCTGATTCGGGTGCTTGCGGCCGCCCTGCGGCGGGACGGATGCCACGGTGCCCTCAAGAATCTTCAATAGTGCCTGCTGGACGCCCTCGCCGGACACATCCCGGGTGATCGACGGATTCTCCGACTTCCGGGAAATCTTGTCCACCTCGTCGACGTAGATGATGCCGTTCTGTGCACGCTCCACATCGAAATCCGCTGCCTGAAGCAGCTTGAGCAAGATGTTCTCCACGTCTTCACCGACATACCCGGCCTCTGTGAGGCTCGTCGCGTCGGCGATAGCGAAAGGCACGTTGAGCATCCGCGCCAGAGTCTGCGCCAGGTATGTCTTTCCCGAGCCTGTGGGACCGAGAAGAAGGATGTTGGACTTGGCGATCTCGACGTCCTCGTCCTTCTTCCGAAGACTTTCCTTTTCTGTCCGGACACGCTTGTAGTGGTTGTAAACCGCAACTGCGAGCGTGCGCTTCGCTTGGTCCTGGCCGATCACGTACTGATCCAGGAACGCCGTGATCTCGGAAGGGCGCGGCAGTTTATTATCGTCCCCTTTGTCTTGGGACTGAGCTCCTGCCAGCTCTTCTTCGATGATCTCGTTACACAGCTCAATGCACTCGTCGCAGATGTACACGCCGCCGCCGGCGATGAGCTTGCGAACTTGCTTTTGGCTCTTGCCGCAGAAGGAGCACTTCAACAGGTCGGAGCTGTCTTGCGTAACTGCCATGGGGTGTTCTACTTCTCGCTTTAACTCGTGGTGTCGGTTCGGTTCTTTTTGTGGGAGCTCTCAATGGATTGCTGTAGCCCACAACGCTACCTGGTGGGGTGAACATTCCGAATGCGGTCATTCGAACGCCTGTGAAATCCATCTTCTAGGCGGAGACTCCGCTCTATCCACCACTATTTCAGATGGAGTGGCATCGCAGTGAGAGGGCCCGCAGGAGCCCTGCAAGCGACGTTGTTTTTCGGGACAATGAGGAACATGACCACACTGCATTCCATCGTATCCGGCAACGAAAACAGCGAGAAAACCGTCGTGCTGCTCCCATCCATCGGCACCACACACGAGGCGTGGGAGCCGCAGCTCCCCGCCTTAGAGGAGCGGTACCGCGTCGTGCGCATCGATCACCGAGGCCACGGCGACTCACCCACCCCTGCTGTTGATCTGGGCATGACCAGTGTCGACGATCTCGCCCGGGATGTCCTAGAGACGCTCACATCCCTCGGCATCGAGCACTGCACCATCGTCGGCCTGTCGATGGGCGGCGCCATCACTCAGTACTTGGCAGCCACGTCCGAACGTGTTGATAGCGCCGTCTTCGCCTCCACAGCGACATTCCTAGGTGGCGCAGGCAAGTGGCAGGGGCGCTCCGACACCGCCCGCAACGACGGAATGTCGTCCATCGTGGATCCCACTGTGGACAACTGGTTCACGGACGGGTTCAAGGAACGGGAGCCTGAGACCGTCGATAAGTTCAAAGCGATGGTCGGCTCTGTCGATCCCGAGGCATACGCGCAATGCGGCGACGCACTCGCAAAATGGGGCTTCGACGAGCGCCTTCAGGAGATCACTGTGCCGGTTCTCACCATCGCGGGCGCCGACGATCCGTCGACAGGCCCCCAGCAACTCCAGGAGATCGCCGCGGGCGTGACCGGCGAGGCAGAATGCGTTGTCATTGAAAACGCCTCTCACCAAGTTGGCACCGAGCAACCGGAGAAGTTCAACGAGGCGTTGCTGGCTTTCCTTCAAAAATAGCGAATCAGGCGGGATGGGTCACCTGCCACGATAAGGTGTCATGAATAGCACCTGCTCTTGAACGAAGGATCGCACCATGACCCACCGCCGCCTCGCTACCGCCGGTGTCGCGCTCGCGCTGCCGCTGGTTGCCACCGCCTGCTCCAGCGATGGCAACGACACCGCCCCAGAGACGAACACCCCGTCGGCTGAAGTGATCACTCCCACGTTGGTGTCGGAAACGGACGAGCCTGAATACTCACTGGTATCCCCCGAGCCCTTCATGGACGACCTAGGGGACAACGCAAACGTCACTATGACTGTTGCCGGGACCGCCTACTTCTGCACACTCGGCGCGGCAGCCGTCGCTTGTTCCGCTAATCCGGACGATTCAGTGCCCGACTTGGAGGACATGCCGGGCAACCCGTGGGTGCCCTTCACCGGACGACCGAGCGCGATTTTCGCTAGCGACGAAGGAACCTCATGGGGCGTCCTTGAGGGCGGTAGCGCCGGTTCCGGAGAACTGCAGCCAGGTGAGCGCCTCGAGTACCTCAATGGCTGGTGCCAAGCTCCCGACGGCGACAGCATCGAGTGCGGCTACAACGACGAGTCCTTCACCGTCGCTGGGCCAGACAAGACAGTGATGCCCTAACCGCTGTTCAACGGGCTGGTTCACACCCAGCACTAAGGTGTGAATTGAACACATTCCGAGACGACAAAGGAACGCTACGACCATGACAACCCGCCGCCTCGCCGCCGCATTCTTCGCTCTGACTCTCCCGCTCGGCATCACCGCGTGCTCCAACGATGAAGATTCCCTCGCTGAACCAAACATGGACCAAGAGGTGAGCACACCCACCGAGGAGGAAACCACTACCGAGCGCGCCTCAACTACGGTGTCCACGATTTACGAGACTGAGACAGAAACAGTGGACGAAGAAGATGATTCCGCCAAGCAGAAGCGGGAGCCTGCCGCGGCTGCCGATGCAAGCAGCGGTTCCGACAAGGGGCCGTGCAACTGGAAGTCTGTTGAGCAGGGGTCGCCTGGCGACGAAGTTTCTTCTTACTGCGATGGCCACTTCGCCCGCGTGGGCATCTACGCGACCGATGCTACGTCGTACATGATGTGGAACGGCCAAGACTGGGAGCGAATTGAACCAGCCGGACAGACCTTCACTGGCTTCAAGTGCTACGACGAGGGACATCTTGACGAGCTTGGAGTCCCGGCCGAACTGAAGAAGGACATGATCATCTGCGATTAAGAGCTGGCAAAACGCACCCCCGCTGACTTCGGGGACGAAGCAGCGGGGGGACCGTCGATAAGCGAGCGCTTTAGGCGTTCAACTTGCGGTAGTCGAAGACCTGGTCGATGATGCCGTACTCGACAGCCTCGGAGGCAGTGAGAATCTTGTCACGGTCCGTGTCGATGCGGACCTGCTCCGCCGTGCGCCCCGAGTGGCGTGCCAACGTGTCCTCCATGAGGCGGCGCATGCGCTCGATCTCCTGAGCCTGGATCTCCAGATCAGACACCTGGCCGCGCGCACCTTCAGTGGCCGGCTGGTGGATGAGCACCCGGGAATTCGGCAACGCGGCACGCTTACCGGGCGCACCCGCGGCGAGAATCACGGCAGCGGCGGAAGCAGCCTGGCCCAGGCACACGGTCTGAACATCCGGGCGGACGTACTGCATCGTGTCGTAGATCGCCATGAGGGACGTGAACGAACCGCCAGGCGAGTTGATGTACATCGTGATGTCACGATCCGGGTCCTGCGACTCCAGGACAAGCAACTGCGCCATGATGTCGTTCGCCGACGTGTCATCGACCTGGGTGCCCAAGAAGATGATGCGCTCCTCGAAAAGCTTCGAGTACGGGTTGGTTTCTTTGGTGCCGAACGAGGACTGCTCGATGAAGCTCGGCAGGACGTAACGGGAGTTGGGCATCTGGAAAGACATAGTGATTATCTCCTCTGTGTGTTGTTCTGCCGGTTAGTTGCTGATCGTGCCCTGGGCGTTCGAAATAACGTGGTCGACGATGCCGTACTCCTTCGCCTCCTGCGCGTTGAACCAACGATCGCGGTCCGAGTCCTTGGTGATCTGCTCGAAGGTCTGGCCGGTGTGCTCCGCAATGAGCTCAGCCATCTCGCGCTTGGTCTGCGCAAACTGCTCCGCCTGGATGGCAATGTCTGCAGCGGTGCCACCCACGCCTGCGGACGGCTGGTGCATCATGATGCGCGCGTGCGGCAACGCGTAGCGCTTACCCTTAGTGCCGCCGGAGAGCAGGAACTGGCCCATCGACGCGGCGAGGCCCATCCCGTAGGTGGCGATGTCGCACGGAGAGTACTTCATCGTGTCATAGATAGCCATGCCGGCCGTGACCGATCCGCCCGGGGAGTTGATGTACAGCGAGATGTCTCGGTTCGGGTCCTCGGCGGACAGCAGGAGGATCTGCGCGCACAGCTTGTTGGCAATCTCATCGTCCACCTCCTGGCCGAGGAAGATGATGCGCTCGCGCAGCAGGCGCTCGTACACCGAGTCGCCGAGGTTCATGCCGGTTGCCGGAGAAGTCATCGATGTGCTCCTTAAATCTGTCAATGTGACTCTGAGTGACTCTGTCAATCGTCGTTTCTCGCCTACGATAACGCCCCACCCTAGTTGCGGATTCCCCGCTTGGGGCTGTGTTCGCTGTCAGCGTAGAGGCTGGCAGGTGGCGGACCCCGCCGGGCTAGATACCTATTCCAGGATGCCTTTCACAAAGTCGGATCAATCCGCGGCTTTATCCTGTCCTTGTGAATAGATAGGCAGGAATCGGTGTTTGGGATTGGGGAGCCGAAATAGGTGCCTAGCCGAAAGAACCTCCCGGCCGAATCACGGCGGGGAGGTTCAGCGAGGAAGCTTAGTTGTCCTCTTCCTTCTCAGAAGCGGCGTCGGCCACTGCCTGGTCGGCGGCTTCAGCCTCGTTGATCTCCTCTTCGTCGATCTCGCCGAAGTAGTCGTTCGGGTCGATGGTATTGCCCTCGTCGTCCTTGACGGAGGTGCGGGAGATCGCGGCTGCCAGAGCCTTGCCGCGGCGGACATCCGCGAAGAGGTTAGCGATCTGGCCGGACTGCTGCAGCTGCATGATGAACTGGTTCGGGTCCATGCCGTAGGACTGCGCGGTGAACAGGATGTGGTCGGTCAGCTCCTGCTGGGAGACCTCCGGCTCTTCCTGGTCGGCGACAGCGTCGAGGAACAGCTGGGTGCGCACGGAGTCTTCGGCGTTCTCGCGGGACTCCTTGTCGAATTCCTCGCGGGTCGTGCCCTGTGCCTCGAGCATCTGGGCGAAAGCGTTCTCGTCGTGAGCCATCTGGCCGAGGATCTGGTGCAGCTGGTTGTGCACCTGCTCGTCCACAACTGCGCTGGGCAGCTCAAATGAGGTCTGCTCGAGGGCTGCCTTGAGCACCTCGTCGCGGATGTCGGCGGCCTGCTGCGCCTTCTTGTTCTCCTCCAGCTGGGAGCGGGTAGACTCGCGCAGCTCCTCGACGGTGTCGAACTCGGACGCCATCTGGACGAACTCCTCGTCCAGCTCCGGAAGCTTGCGCTCCTTGGTCTGCTGGACAGTGACCTTGATGGTGGCCTCTTCGCCCTTGTGCTCACCGAACTGGATCTCGGAGGTGAACTCTGCTTCCTCACCGGTCTTCAGACCCTTGATGGCCTTGTCCAGGCCCTCGATGAGGTCGTCGCGGCCAATCTCGTAGGAGATGCCCTCGGTGGAAGCTTCCTCAATCTTCTCGCCGTCGATGGTGGCCTCGATGTCAATGACAGCGAAGTCACCCTTCTTCATCTTGCGCTTGGTGTCCTTGAGCTCGCCGAAGCGGGCACGCAGATTATCCAGCTCTTCGTCGACGGCCTCGTCGTCGATCTTCAGCGCCGGCACCTCGACGGAGATCTTGGAGAAGTCCGGGACCTCGATCTCCGGGCGGACATCCACCTCTGCGGTGAACTCCACGTAGTCGTTGTCCTCGATCTTCGTGATGTCGATCTCGGGCTGCCCGATGACCTTCAGGTCATTTTCGGTCACAGCGGCTTCGTACCGAGTCGGCAGCATGTCGTTGACGACCTGCTCGAGGATGGGGCCGCGGCCAAATCGGGCGTCGATAAGCTGGCGCGGTGCCTTGCCGCGACGGAAACCCGGAATGTTGACCTGCTGTGCGATGGCCTTGTACGCCTGGTCGATTTCCGGGCCGAGCTCGTCGAACGGAACGGTCACGGTCAGCTTCGCGCGAGTGTCGCTGAGCTTGTCCACGGAAGTCTTCACGGAAATTCTCTCCTGGCTAGATTGCGTATTTGTTCAAAAAATTTGCAGGAGGCGCACAAGCGTCTCCTTGTCGGGGCGACAGGATTTGAACCTGCGACCCCCTGCTCCCAAAGCAGGTGCGCTACCAAGCTGCGCCACGCCCCGTGGGTCGCTGCGAGCCGCCGGCGAACACACCACGCTGACTCACGGGAGACGATTCTAGCGTGAAGCAAAAAAGACCCGAATCATCGGGGGCCACTTGCGCGGATCCCGCACATGATTAAGGCCGGCCCTGCGATGAAGCATGGACCGGCCGGAGCGGAGGGAATGACGGGAATCGAACCCGCGTCTTCAGCTTGGAAGGCTGAGGTATTAGCCACTATACGACATTCCCGAACGCGATTTATGCGCGCAGACAAGCTTAACCCACTGTGCGACTCGCTCCAAAAAGTGCCCGGAAAGGGCCAGGAAAGGAATGCCCGAGCCTCGGTTATCGTTGGGGAAAGTGGTTGATTGAAGGAGTGGACATGGGACTTGTGAGTTTGTTGCTGATCGCGGTGATCCTCTTCGGCACCGTCAAGGTTGTCGGAGGTGCGCAGAACAACAGCCAGCGCGCCCAGGTCGACGGCGCGAACTTGGAGGACGCGCTTGCCGACGCCCGACGGTGGGTCGACCGTCTCGGCCACCAGGTGCTCACCATTTCGGGTACGGACGCAGCCTCCAGCCAGGCGATGGCTGACGCGTCGGAGCGCTATAACGCGGCCAATTCCGCCTTGACCCAAGCCACGACGGTGCGACAAGCCCAGCTGGCCCGCGAGTCGGCGTTGGAAGGCCTTTATTACGTTGATGCAGCCCGCGAAATATTGGGCCTCGCGCCCGGCCCCCAGCTGCCGGAGTTGGAGGCCCAACGTCAGGCCGGCCGTGTGACCGAGCCGCGCACCGCTGAATTCGACGGCCAGACTATCCAGGCCTCCCCGCACGCGAGCTCGCAGACTCCGCACTACTACCCCGGCGGCGCTGTGG
>NZ_LT706965.1:0-84226 GCF_900155535.1 Corynebacterium urinipleomorphum | reverse complement strand
GTGGGGGCCTCCCGCCGCTGTGACCGGCGTGTGGGCTGCGAGCTCGATGATGTTCTACTCCACGATGTTCGCCGGAATGGCAGGCGTAGCTAGCGCAGACCAATTCGCCGCTGGCGATATCGACGGCGACGCGGGCGCCGATGCCGCCGATTTCGGAGGAGAAGCCGGAGACATGGGTGGCGATGCTGACACAGGCGGCCTGTTCGGTGACGGTGGCGACGGCAGCGGCCTCTTCGGGGATTTCGGCGGCGACGGCGGCGGGTTCGACTTTGACTTCTTCTAAGAGCGACTGCCCCTTGATACAAGGATCACCGCACCCTGAAAGGGAGGCTGGCACCGTCAGTAACGAATGACGAGCGCTCGGGAATCGAGCGGGCCGAGCATCGTTTCAGGGCTGAGTCCGAAGATGGTCCACCGCGTTCGGGCTGCCCACCGGAGGGCTTCCTCCGAGGAGTTCTGGCGGAAGTTCACTGCCATCCCGTCTTCAAAGAACCGGATCTGGGTTGCGCCTGTCGGCCAATTCTTTGCGGCTGGCGTCTCCAGGAAAACAGTATTCGCGGCGACATCCGGACGGTTGTTCCTGCCGCGGTGCGTGTGCCCGGAGAGCACCAGTTTGATGTTGCTTTGAGCTGCGATCATCCGCTGAAGACGCATGATGTCCCGGTCGCGGAGAACAAACGCGGGCCCAGCCGGGTTGCTCCAGGCTGCTTGCCTGGTGGCTGGGTGGTGCAGCATGACGATGGTCGGCGTAGTCCGGTCCTGGTTGAAAATGGCCTGGATCTGCTTGAACTGCTCGTCCGAGATCATTCCACCGCTGGTGTCTAATTTCGTGGAGTCGATGCCCACGACTCGCGCGATGATCCTTCCGTCCCTGCCGGGCACTTCCTCTACCCACGCCGTCTGACGCGGTTCGAAGGCTGCTCCCCACCCGTCGGTGTGTTCTTTGCCGTAGGCGGGGGCGGAGGCGTACTCAGGGCCGTCGGAAAGCTTGTGCGGGCGATCGTGATTTCCCCGCGTGCACCGCACGGTGCCGTTGAATCGACCGAGCAGCTCCTGCGCGCGCTGGATTTCCCACGGGCGGGCCTCCGAGGTGACGTCGCCGTTAATGAACAGGTGGCTGGCACCCACCGCGTGAGCTGTGTCAATCACAGCGTCGAGCGAGACCTCCGGGTACGGACGCTCACCGGGAAGTGCTCGCGCTGGGGGCGGGAAGTTGTTCTTCCAGATTCCGTCGCCGTTCTCACCGATGTGCGTGTCGTTGGCCACGACGATCGTGCCGAGCATCGGCCCGGTCAACCGTGGCAGGGTGGTGAAAAGACGTGTCTCCTCCTGTCTTCTGTTGTGGGTGGCCGCCGCTTCTGTGCCGTTGGATGAGGCAAGGTATGCGTACGTGGTTCCCGGCCGCAGACCGGTGGCGGTGAGCTGGTGGAAGAAACGGTCCGACGGGCTCACCACGACAGTCGTGTCGGAAGGGTTGTCCACCGGCCACACGCGCAATTCACCCGTCGTGGGCACGCCTTGCGGGGCTCGATCGCGGGAGGTCTCAGCATCCCACGTCAGCCAGGTGATCGTGGCAGCATCTTCCGTAACTGTCACGACCTGCACGTCCCCGGCAAGGAAGCGTTTGCTGCCGTTGAAACCGACATTCCCGGCCACGATTCCCGGTTCGGAGGACCCAACTCCCCTGCCGCCGGCAGGCCCGAATAGCTGCACCGCCGACGAGCCGCCGGAGGAACTCAGGCTGGACTGGGCGAGCGCGCGAGATGGAGCGATCAGTGTTGAACCGGCACCGATCGCCAAAGCTTTGAGCAGCGTGCGGCGGGAAGAAGACATGCCATGAAAACTATGGGAATAGCCTGAAAAACAAATGAATCCAGAATGACTTTCGAGTGAATCCTCCAGCGCGATGCCCCTTTCACAGGCCCCAACACCAGCCGCGAGCCTTCCACATTCGAAGCAGAAACGATTCCGCGTTACCTACACCTCATTAGCACCCGATGTGTAATGTATGTCTCATTAGATAGCTCGTACCCAATACCCCGATCATGAAGGAGAGCCGACGATGGCAGCCACGATCCAGACCCGTGTCAACGAAATGCTCGGCATCGAGCACCCGATCATCCAGGGCGGAATGCAGTGGGTCGGTACCGCCGACCTCGCTTCCGCTGTCTCGAATGCTGGCGGCCTGGGTATCCTCACCTCTCTGACGCAGCCGACGCCGGAGGACCTGGGCAAAGAAATCGACCGCATGCGGGAGATGACCGACAAGCCGTTCGGCGTGAACCTGACCATCCTGCCGACGATCACCCCGCCGCCGTACGAGGAGTACCTCCGCGTCGCAGTGGAGAAGGGCGTGAAGATCGTGGAGACCGCCGGCGCGAACCCGGCGCAGCTGGTGCCGATGTTGAAGCAGGCGGGTGTCACCGTGATCCACAAGTGCACCTCCGTCCGCCACGCATTGAGTGCCCAGCAGAAGGGCGTGGACATCGTCAGCGTCGACGGCTTCGAGTGCGCAGGCCACCCGGGCGAAGACGACATCCCGGGCCTGGTTCTCCTGCCGGCCGCAGCCGACAAGCTGGACATCCCGATCGTGGCATCCGGCGGTATCGCCGACGGCCGCGGCATGGCGGCAGCGCTCGCACTCGGTGCCGAGGGCATCAACATGGGCACCCGCTTCCTGTGCACCGAGGAGGCCCCGGTGCACCGCAACGTGAAGGAAGCCATCGTTTCCCGCTCCGAGCTGGACACCGAGCTCATCTTCCGCACCCTGGGCAACACCGCCCGCGTGGCGTCCAACGAGGTCAGCCGCGAGGTAGTGGAGAAGCTCAACGCTGGTGCCGAGTTCCCGGAGGTCCGCGACCTGGTGTCCGGCCAGCGCGGGCGCACGGTCTACGAGAACGGCGACATCGACGCGGGCATCTGGTCCTGCGGCATCGTCCAGGGCATCATCAACGACATCCCGACCTGCGACGAGGTGGTCACCCGCATCGCGAATGAAGCGGCGGACATCATCACGGGCCGCCTCGCGGGCTTCGTCAAGTAAAGGCCCTCCGCAATGTCGCGCGAGCTCAAGGGGAACATCACCTCGCTTATCGACGGCACCCTCGCCCTCGTCCGCATCTCCAACCCCGCCAAGCGCAACGCGCTGGAGCCGGACTCTTATTGGGCGATCGGCGATGCCGTTCAGGCGGCGAACGCCGATCCGGCGGTGCGCTGCATCATCGTCACCGGCGACGAGAAGTCTTTCTGCTCCGGCATGGACATCGAGGCGTTCACCGCCGAGAGCTCCACGGAAGCCGCCGCGCACTCACTGGGCGGCATCGAGCACATGATCGGCTCGATCACCCGCGCAGATGTGCCGGTGATCGCCGCCGCTGAGGGTGCCGTCGCCGGGGTTGGTGCATCGCTGGCCTGCGCGTGCGACCTCATCGTCGCGGCTGAATCGTCCTTCATCACCCTCCCCTTCGGGCGCATTGGACTCATGCCGGACGGCGGCGCGGTGGCCACCCTCGCCGCTTCAATCGGCCGCCACCGCACGATGCAGCTGGTCCTCTTGCAGGAGCGCATTCCGGCTGCCGACGCCGTGAATTTCGGCTTGTTCGCCGATGTCACCGACGACGGTGTCGCCCTCGACCGCGCGAAGCAGTGGGCTGAGAGCTTCTCCACCTCACCGCGGGGCGCCATCGCCCAGACCAAGCGCGCTGTGAACCGGGTCGCGTTGCCCCAGTTGCCGGGCAGCCTGATCAACGAGGCGAGGTTCCAAACCGAACTGCTCCAAAGCCCCGGCCACGCCGAGGGCGTCGCCGCCTTCTTGGAGCGCCGCGCCCCGAAGTTCTGACCGGGGTTCTTTCCGGAGTTTCATCGGCACGCCCACCTCGCTTTTCCGCCCTTCCCGCACTGAAGCGGGGAGGGCGTTTTTCATCCGCAATGAGCGTTAGGTAAGGTTAACCTTGGCTAGTCAAGGTGACCCTAAGTTTCGCTGGTCACCGCACTCGGACAAGCCGTGTCACGCACAAGAAAGTTCCAGCCATGTTCATCGCAGCATTCCTGGTCGGCCTGCGCGAAGGCCTGGAAGCATCACTCATTGTCGGTATGCTGTTCGCCGCCATCGCACGTCGCGGAAACGACGGCGGGGCCGCAAAAGCGGGCCGCACCGTGTGGGTCGGGGTCGTCTCCGCCGCCGTGATCTGCACCGCGCTCGGCGCCCTGTTCACCTTCGGGCGTTACGGCCTGTCGTTCCGGGCGCAGGAAGCCATCGGCGGCATCATGTCGCTCATCGCCGTGGCCATGATCACCGGCATGATCGTCTCTTTGAGCAACGAGAACGGCAAGCTCCGAACCATGCTCGACGACAAGACCGGGGCAGCGCTCGCCAAAGGAACGCAAGCACTGTTCTGGCTCGCGTTCGTGGCCGTCGCCAGGGAAGGCATCGAACTGACGCTGCTGCTTTGGGGGTGGACCACCACCCCGAGCGCGGTCGGGGGCGCTTTCCTCGGCATCGGCATCGCCGTCGTCATGGGCTGGCTGATCTACCGCGGCGCACTGAAGCTCGACCTGGGCACCTTCTTCACCTGGTCCAGTGCGCTGCTCATTGTCGTCGCGGCGGGCATTCTCGCCTACGCCGTCCACGACCTCCAAGAGGCGCAGTTCCTCCCCGGCCCGTTCTCCGGCGCCCCCATTGCCCCGACGCACCCGCGCACCGGCGAAGTGCTCACTGGATTCGATTCCTACCCGTTCTGGATGGCGTCCTTCCCGTTCGGGTGGGCGTTCAACCTCGAGGACGTCGTCGATCCGGCCGGCATCACCGCCACGCTGCTCCAGGCGTTCACCGGATTCATGCCTCAAATGTCCTGGCTGCAGGTCATCGCCTGGGCCATCTACATCGCCGTCATCGTCCCCGTCTTCATCAAGCACGTGAGGGCGGCGAAACGGGGGCGCGTCGATAAGCGTGAAAGCGCAACGGACGCTGTCTCCGCACACCAAGAAAACGCACGAAAGGTCTCACTATGAAGCGCTCCCCTGCCCTACTCGCCGCTGTCGCACTCACTCTCCCGCTGGCCGGGTGCGTGGAAAATAGCTCTGGCGACGCCCTCGACGTCCAGGCGAACGAGGATTCCTGCAAGGTGGCCACGGATTCCGTGGAGTCCGGAACCAGCACATTCTCCATCACGAACGCCGGTGAACGCGTCACCGAATTCTATGTGCTCGCCGACGACGGGCTGCGCGTGATCGCCGAGCGCGAGAACATCGCACCGGGTTCCACCGCGGACCTCACCGTGCAGCTCGAGCCCGGCAGCTACTACACGGCGTGCAAGCCGGGTCTGCGCGGAGCGAACGTCGGCCAGAGCGAATTCACGGTGACGGGCGAGCCGATCCAGTACTCCGAGTCCGACGAGAAGCGCTTCAACGAGGCACGCGACAACTACGTCGCCTTTGTCCAGAATGAAGTCGCGGAGCTGCTGCCCAAGGTCGAGGAATTCGCGGAAGCATACGCAGCCGGCGACGACGAGAAAGCGAAAGAACTCTACCCCACCACCCGCGTGCACTACGAGCGCATCGAGCCTGTCGCGGAGGCGCTCGGAGTGCTCGACGCGCGCATCGACTACCGCGAAGTGGACTACATCGCCGAGGCCGACGAACTGGAAAAGGACGACCCGACGTTCACCGAGTGGCTCGGCTTCCACCGCATGGAAAAGGACCTGTGGCCGCCGGCGGAGGACGCGAAGAACGCCGACGGCGCGCCCGCCCGCGAAGGCTGGGAACCGTCGACACCGGAGCACCGCCGCGAGATCGCGGACACGCTCATCGCCGACGTCGAGCAGCTGAACACCACCGTCAACGCCCCGAATTTCATCGAGGACCAGGACATCACCGTCGACTTCGTCTCCAACGGCGCGATGGAGCTGCTCGAGGAGGTGGCCACCACCAAGGTCACCGGCGAGGAGAACTGGTGGTCGCACAAGGACCTGTATGACTTCCAGGCCAATATCCAGGGTTCGCGCGTCGCTTTCGACATGGTCAAAGGCATCGCCACCGAGCGCGGGGAGGAAGGCCAGAAGCTTGTCGACGAAATCGAGAACCGATTCAACGACATCCAGGAACTGCTCGACCAGTACGGCAGCCTCGAATCCGGTTTCGTCGACTACGACCAGGTCGATTCCGGCGAGCAGGCGGAGCTGACGCGTTCGCTCGATGCACTGCGCGAACCGTTGTCGAACCTGACGGGCACCGTCCTCGGGCTCAACGTGGACACGGAGGTGGAGTCCTAAATGGGCAAGCTCAACCGACGCAAATTCCTGGCCCTCGGCGGTGTCGGCGCCGCCGGTGCGGCTGCCGCCGCCTGCTCCAAGGACGGCTCTTCCGCCGGCGGCTCCGGCAGTTCTGGCGGCGACATCGACGGTGCCGCCCACGAGGAGATGATCATCGACTTCGCGGGCGACCACCAGGCCGGGATCATCAGTCCGATGCAGAACAACCTGCACTTCGCGGCCTTCGACATGGACGAAAAGGCGGACCGGGACGACCTGATCGACCTGCTCACCCGCTGGACCGAGGCGGCACGCCGACTCACTCTCGGCGGTGAAGTGAGCTCCAAGGGCGCGTTCGGCGGCGGCGAGAACTTCCCGCAGGATGATTCCGGGGAGGCGTTCGACCTCGGCCCGTCCGCGCTGACCCTCACGTTCGGGTTCGGGCGCAGCCTGTTCCGCGACCAGTTCGGTCTTGCGGGCAAGCTGCCGGACGAGTTCACGGACATGCCCCCGATGACCAACGACTTCCTCAACCGCGAGCGGTCCGACGGCGACCTATGCATCCAGGCATGCGCCAACGACCCGCAGGTGGCCACCCACGCCATCCGCAACCTGACGCGGCTGGCGGTGCCGGATGCGGTGCTGCGCTGGTCCCAGATCGGCTTTGGCAAAGCAGCCGTGACCACCCGCGAAGCGACCACCCCGCGCAACCTCTTCGGCCAGAAGGACGGCACGGCGAATATCCGCGCTGAAGACACCGATGCACTCGACGAGCACGTGTGGATCCCGGCGGATTCCTCGCAGCCGTGGGCGGCGGGCGGGTCGTATATGACGGTCCGGCGCATCGCCATGAACATCGAGGTCTGGGACACCCTGCAGCTCCAGGAGCAGGAACGCGTCACCGGCCGCGACAAGGTCGAGGGTGCACCGCTGACCGGCACCGACGAATTCGACGAGCCAGATTTCACCGCCACGGATGAGCGCGGCCGGCCCGTCATCGACCACACCTCGCACCTCTTCAACGTCCACCCCGACCAGAACGGCGGCATCCGTATGCTGCGCCGCTCGTTCAATTTCGTCGACGGTTCCAATGACCAGGGGCGGCTGGACGCGGGTTTGTTCTTCATCGCCCACACGCGCACCGTCGACCGGTTCGCCACCGTGCATCAGTCGTTGTCGCGCGACGATATGTTCCTCGAATACCTGAAGACGACGAATACGGGCACGTATCTCATCCCGCCCGGCGTGGGCGAGACCGGCTTCGTCGGCGAGAAGATGTTCGCTTGAGGGCTTAGGGGGTGCGCTTAAAGGAGCCGTCGCTAAGCGCGATTGCTCCTGCCTCCTCGAAGGCGCGCAGCCACCCCTCCATGGGCCACGTGCCCCATTTGCCGTGGAAGGCGGCGGCGTTGCGCAGGATGTCGTCGAGGTGCTCCCACGGCGGCGAGGAGACGGGGTGCCACTGGTGGTAGGCGTGCGCGCCGCCGACCCACAACAGGTCGATGCCGTGTTCGCGCAGGTTCCAGGCGAAGTCCGTGTCTTCCCCGCCGTACCCCGTGAAGGCTTCGTCGAAACCGCCGAAGCTATCGACGATCGTCTGCCACGTCGCGGCCGCGCACGCGAACGACAAAGACCAGAAGAGGTTGTAATCCTCCGCGCGTTCGACCTCTCCCGCCAGGGGATTCGGGCGCGCTGGATGGGGGTCGGGACGCACCGTGCGCAGCTCCCCCTCCCCCATGTACGTCACCGGCCCGGCGACCACCGCATTCGGGTGCTGCGCGAGCGCCTTCATGTACAGCGGGACCAGATCGCCGCCGGCAACGCAGTCGGCGTCCAGGAAGACGATGACATCGTTTCCGCGCGCGATCGCCTCGGCTGCCCCGCGGTTGCGTGCCCGGGCGAGGTTCGGGTGGCTGCTGCCGGCATTAGTGCTGGCACCGTCCTCCTCGCCGTCGACGGACACCACGTGGCTCTTCGGCACTGCTTTCACCAGGACGTCACGGTCGGCGAGGGCGACTGTGATGTGGTCGGTGCCCTCGGGCGCGAGATTGACCTGGTGGCTCAGGTGGCTGACGCGGTCAGCATTGGCGAGCGTCACTAGGGCTGCCTTTGCGTCCGAGGGGTCGTCCGCGACCGCCGCGATGACCTCGGCAGCCCTGCGCGCGGACCCCTCGGTCTCCCACCGCGACCAGTCCGTATCCAATGCGCGGGCGGCGGCGAGCACCTCCGGCCATTCTTCCGGCGCCGGGAAGCGCGCGGGCACGACGGCGAGACCTTCGCGGGCGAGCAGCTGGGCGGACGTCTTCTGCTCGATGAACGGCCGCGGCTGCGGGAGGATCACCGCTGGGGCGCCCAGGTGAGCGATGTCCGCAATCGAGTTCTGGCCGCCCGCGGCCACCACGACGCCCGCAGAGGCGATCAGCTCCGTCGGGTCGTCCACACGGTTCTCCCCGGTCAGGAACGTGAAGTGGTAGTCGGGGCAGGCCGCCGCCACGGCGTCCCAATCCCCCGGCTCCCACGTCGACCCGCCCTGGCCGGCCATGACCACGACGTGGTGCGGGTCACGCTCGGGTTCCTGCGCCGGATCGGGCCGCTGGAGCCTGGTGATCCCGCCGACCGGGTGGAGCCGGTCCGAGTGCATGCGCATGTGCTCCGGGACCGGCACCCACGACGGCCACGCCGCGATGATGGCATCGGACTGCCGGTAGGCGAGCTGGTGGGGCATGTCATCGCGCAGCCCCGGCATCGCGAGCGTGATCACCGGAACACCCATGAGGCGCAGGAACATGCACATCTCCGCGGAGACGTCCACATAGAATGCCACCGGGTCATTCTCCGCCACCCAGGATGCGACGGCGGCGAAACGATCCCGCAACCCGCGGTTACCGTACGGGGCGTAGTGGAGTGTTCCGCCGGCGGTCATGGCACGGCCGGAATGGCCGTGTCCAGCATCATCCGCGATGACGACGTCAGCGCCCGGCGCGGTGGACAAGATGACCGCGTCCCATCCCATCTGGCGCAGTTCGTGCTGGATTTTCCGGCAGCGCTGAATGTGCCCGCTGCCGTGATGGTGCGAGTAGATACCGATCACGTTCGTTCCCGTGCTCACCGCACGACCACCTCCCGGTAGAGATCAACGTAGCGCCTCGCGGTCTGGGTGAGACTGTGGTTTTCCACCACCCAAGCGCGGGCAGCGGCGCGGTCCGTGTGGAGCGCGCGGTGAATTGCACCGGCGAGCGCCACGACGTCGTCGGGTTCGACGAGGACAGCGGGGGCATCCGCGAGCAGCTCGCCCATGCCGCCGCGGTCGAAAGCCGCGACGGGAGTGCCGCAGGACATCGCTTCGAAGGCCACCAAGCCGAACGGCTCTTCCCACCGAGGAGTGACCACGCAGACAGCGTGACGGCCGACGAGACGGCGGAGCTCCGCATGGGACAGCTCGCCCACCCAGCGAACGAGCTGGCCGTCCAGCCGTGGCGCGATCTCCTCCTGGAAATAAGCGTGGTCGCCTTTCCTGCCTGCGATGGTCAGCGGCAGGCCGAGCAGCCGGCAGGCATCCATGGCCAGGTGCAGCCCTTTCTCCGGGACAATCCGACCAAACCAGACGGCGCCGTCGCCACCTGGCCCCGCTGCCCAGAGGCGCACGTTGACACCATTGGGGATGACCTCGACTGGGGAGGACATGTCCCAGCTGCGCGCGGTCGTGGTGCTCACCGCCACGAACCGCCCCGCCAGGTGACCAGCGGCGTCCACGACCTCCTGGATTTCGGGCAACTGCGGGGTGTGCAGGGTGGTCAGCATCGGCAACGGCTCGGGCGACGCCGCCGAGGGGAACATCGCCGGACTGAGGCTGTTGTTGTGCACCACGTCGTACTGCTGCTCCACCAGGTGCTCGCGCAGACGCAGAAACGCCTGTTCCTCGCGCTCTTTCTCCCCGGCCGGGTACCCGGTGTCGGTGGCGTGCTCGGGGCTGGACCCCCAGTCCACCCCGGGTAGCTCGAAGCCCTTCACGTTGCCGTCCGAGCCCCTGGCCGCGTAGAAGTCCACCTCGTGGCCCTCCTCGCGCAGGGCTTTGACCATTGTGTGGCAGAACGCCTCCAGGCCGCCGGCGTACGGCTCGCGGATGGGGTAGCGCGCGGGCGCGACAAAAGCGATCCGCAATTGAGGGGTGCTCTGCACGTCGTCAGCGGCGGTCAGTGTGATCGTCATCGCGCGGCCCCCGCATTGAGAGCGGCCGTGTAGATTCGGGCGTGAATCTGCTTGATGTCCTGGAGTTGCGCCTCACGGTCGCCGCGGTACGGCACCGGGCCGGCAGCGAGGAGCTCGGCCGCGGCCCATCCCGCATCAGCGCCGTCGCCCGTGCGGTACACCGACACAGCCTCGGGCGTGTCCGCTTGGTCGGCGTAGCAGCCGCAATCAGGCACTGCGACGCTCACGCCCAGGTCGCGGCACATTTCCAGCCAGCCAGAATGCGTCCCGCGCACGTACGGCAGAATGCACACCCGGTGGGAGGCGACAGCGGAGTGCAATTCATGGTCGTTCATGGGGGTGTGACGGACAAGGGTGATGCCGTCGATTAGCGAAAGCTCTTCGTGGAGCTGAAGGGTCGCATCGACATCGTGCATGTACACGGTGAGCGGAACACGCGCGGCGATTGCGCGGTAGAACTCCACATCGGCGACGGCGTTGGCCCGCAGCGATTTCAGGAATATCGCGGCATCTGCTTCGGCGTCGACTTCGGGCATGTGCTTGACGACGGCCGGGTGCCCCACCACCGCCACGTCCTCCCGCCCGTAGCGCTGCGCGATGGTGGCCGCCGCTGACTCGGTGAGCGTGACCACCTGCTTGGCCGCGCGGACGAGCACTCCCACATTCGCGCGGTGGCGTTCCTGGTCAGCCGGATCCGACAGGTGCGGGTTGTTCAGGTCGTGGACGGTGACCACGAGCGGCACCGGCAGTGCATCCACCAGCTCTTGGAGCTGCTCCGGCGTGCGGTGCTCGTACCCGAAGTGAATGTGCACAAGATCCACATCGCGCGGCGTGTCCCACCACTGCGCCTCCAGCGCAGGGTGCGGCCACCAGTTGCCGTCGATGTCGGGGTCGGGGTGAAAGCTCACTCCTTCAGGCTGAATCGCCTGCGGGTAGACATGTTCCGCAGGGATCGAGAGAACTTTCATTCCACCGCCCTTCACGTGCTGCTCGCAATAATTGGGACCGGCCCAGGTGGGTCGGCCCATTTTACGTACTTAATATAAACGCTCGCGCACCTATCGGCACAGTGCCCGAGATTCGCTGCCGTTTGCGCAGCTATATTGGGGGACCATGCCGTTTCTCACTGTCGTCGGTAATTGCCAGGCCGAGTCCCTGCGCCGTCTCATTTCCTCCCCCGGGGACGTCGAGTCCACCCGCATCGCCCCCGTTCACGAGCTTGAGCCGGAGGACATGGAATGGTTCGCCGACATGCTCGCCCGCACCGACATCCTGGTCACCCAGCCGATCCGCGACGACTACCGCGATCTGCCCGTGGGCACCTCGCAGACGCTGGCGCAGCTGCCCCGCGGAGCGCGCCACGTGATCGTGCCTGTCCTGCGTTACGACGGCCTCATGCCCTACCAGGCCATCATTCGCGACCCGGCGGACTCCTCCCAGGACCCGCCGGTGATCCCGTACCACGACCTACGCATCCTGGCCGCCGCCGCACGCGGATTGGATGAGCCTGTCTCCCACCGCCCCGCCGCCGAGGCGTACCGTCGCGCTGCGAACATGTCCGTGGAGCAGCTCCGCTCCCGCGAGCAGCGCCACGGCTCGGTGCTGATCTCCGACTACCTGGAGACCGCCCCTGTCTGGCACACCGTGAACCATCCCGATAACGCGACGCTCGCGGTCGTCGCTTCCCGTGCCCGTGAAGCTCTCGGTTTGGGCGGTGACATCGAGCTGCCTGACTACGAGATGCTCGGCGAGCTCGACGCGCCTATCGACGCCCACGCAGCCTCCGCTCTGGGCACCTCCGTTCCTGACCGCGCCACCTGGACCCGCCGCGGCGGCGGGCAGATCCCCTGGGACGAGATTGTCGCCGCCCAGCTGGAGCACTACCGCGCACGCCCCGAGCTGGTCGCTCACGGTCTCGAGCGCCACGCCGAGCGCATCGCCGCACTGGAGCTTCTTTCATGAGCCAGCCCACCCACCTCGTTGTCGGGCCCGACGGGCACGGGGTGACGGAGTACGCACTCGCCCTCGCTGCGGTGGCGGATGCCCCCGTAATCCGGGAAGAAGAGTTCAGCAGTGCGCCGCTTCCTGCCGGCTTCATCCACACCACGTTCACCGACCACCTCTTCGGCCCCAGCCCCGACGAGGCGGTGGATGCCCTCCTCACCCGTGTGAGTGCGCGCGCTTTGAGCGTCAGCTTCCACGACATTCCCCAACCGGAGGAGGGCGAGGAACGTTTCGCCCGGCGCACACCTGCTTACCTGCGCTTGGCGCAGGCGTGCCTCGACTCCGGCGGCGTGGCTGTGACGAATTCGGACCACGAGGCCCACTTCTTCCGCTCCCGCGGTGTGGACGTCTCCGTAGTGCGCCTGCCCATTCCCCGGAACGACTCCTCGTTCGCGCCCGAGCCGGGCACCGTGGGTGTGCTCGGCTTCCTCTACCCCGGTAAGGGGCACGAGGACCTCATCGACGACCTCGCAGGCACCGATTACCGCCTGCGGTTCTTGGGCTCCGTGTCATCAGGCCACGAGGACTGGGCCGACGGCCTTCTCCAGCGCGCCAAAAGTGCGGGACTCGACGCGGAGATCACCGGCTGGCTCACCAACGACGAACTCGCCGCCGAAATGGGCCGCATCGCAGTGCCGGTGTGCGCCCACAAGCACTTCTCGGCCTCCGGTTCGCTGATGACGTGGCTGGGGGCCGGCCGGCACGTGCTGGCCACCGATTCGGACTACACCCGTGAAATCGACGCGTGGCTGCCAGGGCGCATCACCCGTGTCGCCCCGGCCGCGACCGGTGGGTGGCGGGCAGCCGTCGACGCTTTCTCGGAACCCGGCCCCGCCGATCCTCCGTCGTGGACGTGGGACGACGTCACCGCGCAGTGGCAGACGCTCTGGGAGACCCGCGCATGATCAGCGTCGTCATCCCGCACTACAACGATCCCGAGTCACTCGCCCGGGTCGTGGAGGCCGTCCGCGCGCAGGACGTGACCGAGGAGGTGGAAATCATCGTCGCCGACGACGGGTCCGACCACGTCCCCCACGTGCCCGGCGCGACGGTGGTCACCCAAGACGACCTTGGCTTCCGCGCCGCGGCCGCGCGCAACCTCGGCGCGTCCCACGCCCGCGGCGAGATTCTCGCCTTCCTGGACGGCGACACCGTTCCCCAACCCGGCTATCTCGCCGCCGCCGCGCGCCACGTTGCGGCCGACTCGCGCGCCGTGGTCGTGGGCACCCGGCTGACAGGACCGTCACGCACCGAGCCCGAATGGCTTATCGACGCCTGGCGCACCACCCGCCACCTTTCCTCCCCCGACGACACCTCGTGGCGCTTCATCATTTCCTCAGTGCTCACCTGCTCGAGGGACTTCTTCGAGCGCATCGGCGGTTTCGACGGCTCCTTCATCGGCTACGGCGGCGAGGACTGGGAGTTCGGGTTCCGCGCCTGGAACGCCGGCGCGATATTCATCCACGAGCCCGCCGCTGTCGCCGTCCACGACGAGGACGACTTCGGCGGCCGCTTCCCCGACGCCGCGGAGGAAGCCCGCGTGAAGAATGTCGAGACCACGGCTCTCGCCCACCGCATCACGCACCCGGTCGCCCGCCCTGTGGGCGTCCGCTTCGACACCACCGACATCAGCGTGTGCCTGAACCCCCACCCCGCCTTCGACAGCCCCGGTGTCCTCGAGCTGGTGGTCAGCTCATGGCTCGCCCTCGACGCGACCATCTATCTCAGCTCTGCCCTGGAGATCCCCGACCTCTTCCGGTCTGATCCTCGCGTGCGCCTTTTTCCCGCCACCGGCTTCAGCCCCATCTCGGACCACCGCATCACGGTCGACGTCGACGGCGCCTTCCTCCTCGAGGACACCGAACAGTTCCACCGCGCGCTCCACGAGACAAGGGACGGCCTGTACCTCGAGCTTTCCTCCACTTCCTCCACACTGGCGATCCGCTCACACCGCTCCCGAGTCCTGCGCACCCGCCCCCGCACGCTCGTCGGGTCCGACAGCGCCCTCGCCGAGATCGGGGTCTCCCAAGTCGACGGGCCGGTTCGCCTCGAACGGCACTTCGCCGGCTGGTAAGAACGTGTCCATGGACCTCGACACTCTCCTCCAGCTCGAACACGACGGTTGGGACGCGCTGTGCACCCAGAACGGCGGCACCTTCTACGGCGATCTCATGACCGACGACGCGGTCATGGTGCTTGTCAACGGCATGGTCATGGACCAGCCCACCATCTCCAGCACCATGAACCAGGCGCCCGCCTGGGACCGTTACGAGATCCGCGATCCCCGGATCATCCCCCTCGGCACCGATTCCGCCACTCTGGTCTACAACGCCACTGCTATGCGTGGCGAAGATACCTTTGAGGCCCTCATGACCAGCACGTACACGCTTGTGGGCGGTCGCCCTCGCCTTAAGCTGTACACCCAAACCACAACGACCCACTGACCTTCAAAGGGGATGCGGACGTTTTGTTGGAGTGTTTCCGAGGATTTTGTTCTCGTAGTTACGCGCTTAGTAGTTGTCGGTGTTGGGCGATTGTCGTGTAGCCCGCACCGAGTGTCGACTTAAACCGTTTGTGGATGTAGAAGTCGATGTAGTCGTTAATGTAATCGATCATTTCGGCCTTCGTCATCTGTTTGGTTTGGGGCCGGCCGATGAGTCGTTCTTGTTTCATCGTCCCGAAAAAGCCCTCGACCCGGGCGTTGTCCCCGCTGTTTCCTCGCCGCGACAACGACGGGATATACCGCCAAGACTGAGCGCACCGCCCGTCTGGGGTGCACTGGGGGCATGCGTTTGTGTCGTGTGCAGGGTCCGTGATCATCTCGACCCATTTCGTGCTGCGGTACAACCCGCCGCGATCGGAATGGATAATCGGCCGGGCACCGGCAGGTTTTTGTGCTTCGATAGCGCTGATCATCTCGGCGACAAGATCGTGGTTGGGTGAATCCGACATCGTCACTGCCACGGGCATCCCGTCGTAGAAGTCGATCGCGGCAGAGACGTAGAGCCTGCCGTCGGCGCAGGCGATTTCTGTCACGTCGGTGCCGATCTTTTCCCACGGGGCGTCAGCGTGGAAGTCGTGGGTGAGCCCTAACCGATCGGCATTGCTGGTGAAATAACCCGATACAGCAACCTGGCGTGCCTTATCTGCTGTGTCGGCGGTAACGAGAAGGAGATTGTCCGGCCGGTGAGCTGTTTCCCCGGTGTAGGACGAGTACTTCGAAAACGTTCTTGCCGGCGGGTGCAGCCCAAGTTCTGTCATGCATGCGCGCACGATCTTTTCTGACACCGTGTGCCCGGCACAGGCCAGCCAGTGGTGGATCCTGCGGTAGCCGTAGCTGCGGCCGGCTTCTTCTACCGCTTGAGTGATCAAAACCTTCAACTCCTCGCGGCGTGCTGCGCGCTGTGTGGCCGATGCCGCTCGTCGGCGCTGGTAGTAGTAGGTCGATTCCGGCATCCCGACCTGCCTGCACGCTTTGGCGGTGCTGATGCCAGTAGCGTCCACGAGGGCATTAACAGCGGCAGCTTGCACCGCCGCTGCGGTTTTACCGTCGTGGACGAGGCCTTTTCCCGCCGTGCTGGCCTCCCCGGTGTCCATCAAGGCTTGGATCACGGCGTTTTTGACTTCGTTGCGGTCAAGCTCTTGCCGCAGGAGCCGTTTCAACGCTTCCGGGTCATCGGGAAGATGATCCTTATCCGGCACAGGGCCCGGTCCTGGGATCCACTCGTCGACAGGCCCCACCGGACGCGGAACCGGCTTGGGAGCACTTGAGCATTGTGCTTCTTTGTCGCGTTTTGCTCTGCGCTGTTTTCTCACAGCATCCATTGTCGCCTCATAAACCTGCTCGAAGGTCATAGACGCAGCATCAGCAGGATCCGGGCCGAAGCGATCAACCCATTTGAGAATCGACCCTGCACGCACGCTGCATTCTGCTTCGATAGCGCGCAATGTCCACTCAGACGACATGCGCAACGCCACAGCACGCGCGACAGTCTCAGGCGGATGAGTCTGCGGCACCTCGGCGATGACGATGCCTCGTCGGATGTCGTCATTCCATTTGCATACCGTCAATGGGCTTGGGCGGCGGCCGCATTGCCGCTCAACCCAATCGCAGACCTCTTTGGCAGCAGAACCGTCCCGAAACCGCTTCACAGCGGCCTGACGGATATCGGTAGGAAACCTCGCGGCCATTATGGCCCCTCCCACCCCAGAACACTCCAACCTTTTGTCCGCGCTCCCAAAAGGTGCGATAGTGGGAGTATGAAAGCACTGCGCGTCATAGGGAAAGTACTGCTGTGGCTACTTGCCGCCATTCTCGTGCTGACACTCGTGGTCGTTGGGCTTCGCGCCTACAACGGGCATAAGTACCCGATCACGCAGTCGGCCGGCGAGGGCAGGAGCGCAGACAAATCTTCCTACGCCACCTCAGATCGCGTGACCGCAATCGAGGGCGACTACCTGAACGGCTTCCACTTTCACCCGGCGGACAAGAAGCACCGCGGCGTGATCGTGGTCTACGGCGGATCGGAGGGCTCGCCGGACTACGACCGCGCGCAGCAGCTTGCCGACGACGGCTACGAAGTCCTCAGCCTCTTCTTCTTCGGGCAACCGAATCAGGTTCCGACCCTCGCCAACGTTCCGCTGGAGCAGTTCGACGAGGTCATCAGCTACATCGACGAGCACGTCGAGAACTCTGCCGACACCACCAACGGCACCCGCGGCCCCGTCACTGTGATCGGCACATCCAAAGGCGCGGAGTTTGCGGAACTGCTCGCGGCAAGAGGCTACCCGGTGGACAATGTTGTCGCCTTCGCGCCCGCCGAATATTCCTACAGCGGCTTGGACTTCTCCAGCAGAGGCGAGGAGCTGCCCTCATTCACCGACCGGGGCGAGAAGGTGGGGTTTGCGTCGTTCAGGGAGGCGTCGATATGCGCTGGCGCGAAAATGATGTGGGATATGGCGACGAGCTACCCGGTGTCCTACCGCCCCACGTACGAGTCTGCGGCGGCGAATGCGGGCGACAACGCGCGGATCGACCTCAGCGGATTCGGTGGCAATGTCCTGCTCTTCGGCGGTGAAGACGACCAGATGTGGCAGTCTGTCGATGCCGCGCGTGCGCTGGCGGAGCAGAACGGAAACATTGAAGCGCACACCTACCCCGACGCGGGGCACGCGTTCTTCCCGAATGCCGATGATGTGCCGAACGGCTGGCAGATCATGCTCGGCGGCACGGTAGAAGGCAACCGCGCCGCACACGACGACGCGGAGAAGATTCTGCGCGAGCGGCTCGCGCAGTGGCACTCCTGAATCACGCGGCTTTCGGGCGAGCGCGGAGGAGGCAGCGGATATCGCTGATGAGCTTCCCTCCCATCACATCGCGCCAGCCCGCGCGAATGACAGCGAGCTCCAGACTTTGAAGCTGCTTCTGCCGCTCCAGCTCCGCGAGCATCACATCGGTGGGTGCCCCGTACGTGCCGTCGTACTTGAGGCGCCCATCGAGCTCAACGACCAGCCACCCATTGATCAGCATGTCCACGACCGCTGTCCGGTGTTCGCCGAACGGCCCGGCATATTCAAACGCCACCTGAAACTCGATCTTCTCGATCTCCGGGATTCCCGCCTGCAACACCGCGTCGCGGCCAATCGTCTCCAGCGGGCTTTGCGACGTCCCCGCGCTACCCTCCACCAGTTCCTCAAACCCCCGGATCCCATTCGCCCTGGGCAACAACCTCTTGGTCGTATCCAGCAACGCTTCCTGGGAAATACGCTGATGAAACCGCACATGCTCCAAGGGAACGAGCGCCTCGAGCCGGCCGTAGTAGCGGTAAATGTCGAACAGGACCTGCATCGGATGAACCGTTGCAATGCCGTCGTGCTCCTCGACGAGGTCAGACCTCAACCGGCCACTGCGATAGATCACCCGCGGGTCCTTCGGCTGCTTCCCCGACTTGGCCCCCGACAAATACCGCAGGTCCACCGCCTCCACCCAGCCCAAGGTAGGAAGCCCCAATGCCAGCGCGGCCGCTGGACCTGTGACTGCCGCGCGAGGAAAAGCGGCTGCGATCTCTCGGATCTGCTGCAGGCCCAACCCCTGTTGTTTGCTGTGTCTCCCCCTCACATTTGTCAATGATTCCGCTTCTGGGCTGGTCGCGGAAGGGACCGGTGTCCACTGGAGTGGACATTGCCTGCGGGGTTGGCAGTCGGTTGACCGTCCGTGCACCCGCTCGCTCGCCCGCCGGCCGCTTAGGTGAGGTTAGTCCCGTTGCAGTGTGACGCCACACCAGTCACAGCCGACCTGGTCTTTTGCGGGGCCGATTTCGGACGGGACTAACCACCCCCCAAGAAACAACGGGACTCCCCCTTCCACAGACCAGAAATGCGAAAACCCGCTCCGGAGAGCGGGTCAGGTTAAGCACCAAAGCGTTAGAGCGTCTTCGGCGCCGGGATCTCCTCGGTCTCGCCGGTCTCCTCGTAGCGGGCGAGGATGTCGATGCGGCGCTGGTGGCGCTCCTCCACCTGGTGGTCGGGGCTGATGCCGACGAAGGCGTCGACAATCGCGAGGGTCTCCTCGAGCGAGTGCATGCGGCCGCCAATGCCGATGAGCTGGGCGTTGTTGTGCTCGCGCGCGAGCTGCGCGGTCTCCACCGACCAGGCCAGAGCGCAACGGGCGCCCTTGACCTTGTTGGCGGCGATCTGTTCGCCGTTGCCGGAACCGCCCAGCACGAGGCCGAGGGACTCCGGGTCAGCGACAGTCTTCTCGGCGGCGGCGATGCAGAACGCCGGGTAGTCGTCCGCAGCGTCGTACTCATGTGCGCCACAGTCGATCACCTCGAAGCCCTTGGCCTTGAGGTGCTCTGCGATCTGGTTCTTCCGCTCGAATCCGGCGTGGTCCGCTCCTAGGTAAATACGCATGGCGCCCAGCCTACGGGAAGTTCCGCCGCGGCAAGCTCGCAGTACGCGCACCGTGGCGGGCTAGACCTGCGGCGCCTCGGTGCGGGAGCGTTTGAGCTCGAAGAAGTAGGGGAACTCTGCCAGGCCCACGGCGTGGTCGAAGAGCTTTCCGGCTTCCTCGCCTTCCGGCACGCGGGTGATCACGGGACCGAAGAAGGCGGTGTCGCCGAGCTTGATCACCGGGGTACCCACCTCGTCGCCGACAGCGTCCATCGCGCCCTGGTGGAAGCCGCGCAGCTGCTCGTCGTACTCCTCGGTGTTGGCCACGTCGGCGTAGGAGGCGTCGAGCCCGACCTCGTCGAGAGCCTTGGCGATGATCTCGTCGTACGCGCCATAGCCCTTCTTGCCGCCCTCGCCGCCCGGGTGCACGAGGGTGCCCATGGCGGTGTACAGCTCGTCGACCTTCTCCGGCGCCTCGGACTTGACTTTCGTGAACACGCGCGCGGGACCCCAGTTCGCTTCCATGGCCTTGGCGTAGTCGGCGGGGATGTCGGCGCCGTCGTTAAGCACGGACAGGGACATGGGGATCCACTCGATGTTCACGTCGCGGACCTTCTCCACTTCCTTCATCCAGCGGGAGGTCTGCCAGCAGAACGGGCATGCCACGTCGAACCAGAAAGTCACTTGCTCAGTCATAATCCACTCCTCTAGAAATCGGTAATGCCTCCAACGGTACGTTGGTTTGCATGAAGACGAATTTGTTGCGATCCGATGCCCAACATCGCGCCGAGCTGATCAGCGGCGTGCATTACAGCATCGCGCTGGACATCACCGGTACGGACACCTTCACCGCCCGCACGACGGTGACGTTTGAATCAAAAGAGGGAGAGACCTTCTTCGACCTCATCGCGGACAGCTTCGAGGCAACGCTCGACGGCACGCTTATCGACGGCCACTTGCTCCCCCTCACCCCCGGCCCCCACGAGCTGACTGTGAACTCCACCCACTCCTACTCCCACACGGGCGAGGGGCTGCACAAGTTCACGGACCCGGTCGACGGTAAGGAGTACCTGTACACCCAGTTCGAGCCGGCCTATGCGCAGCTGGTCTTCGCCTGCTTCGACCAGCCCGATCTGAAGGCCACCTACGACATCGAGGTCACAGCGCCGCCGAAGTACGTTGTGGTGCTCAACGAGGAGGCGCAGCGCGACGGCGACACCTGGCGCACCACGATCGACTACCCGCTGTCGACGTACCTGATCGCTGTGTGCGCCGGCGAGTACGAGTCGGTGCACGACGAGTACTCCGACGAGAAGAAGACGGTGCCGCTGGGGCTCTACGCCCGTGCTTCGCTCATGGAGCACCTCGACGCGGACCGCCTCTTCCGCGAGACGAAGGAGGGCTTCGCCTACTACCACGAGAATTTCGGCCGCCCCTACCCCTTTGGCAAATACGACCAGATCTTCTGCCCCGAGTACAACATGGGCGCGATGGAGAACGCAGGCGCGGTGACTCTGCGTGATGAGTACGTGTTCACCTCCGAGCCCACCCCGTACCGCTACGAGCGCCGCAACGACACGATCCTCCACGAGATGGCCCACATGTGGTTCGGCGACCTGGTGACCATGCAGTGGTGGGACGACCTGTGGCTCAACGAGTCCTTCGCCACCTGGTCTGCCGCCATCGCGCAGTCGGAGGCCACCGAGTTCAAGGATGCGTGGGTGACCTTCGCGTCCGTGGAAAAGGCCTGGGCGTACAGCGCGGACCAGCTCCCGTCCACTCACCCGGTCGGAGCCGATGCCCCGGATATCGAGACCGCTGAGCAGAACTTCGACGGCATCACCTACGCCAAGGGCGCATCCGTGCTCAAGCAGCTGCAGGCTTATGTCGGCCGCGACGAGTTCTTCGCGGGAGTTCGCACGCATTTCGACAACCACGCCTGGGGCAACGCCACCTTCGACGACCTGTTAGGGGCTCTGGAGGAGACGTCCGGCCGCGACCTGTCCGAGTGGTCCCAGCAGTGGCTGCGCACCACCGGCGTCTCCGTGCTGCGCCCGGAGATCACCGCCGACAGCTTCACCGTCGTGCAGGAATCCGATGTGCAGCGCACCCACCGCGTGGGCGTGGGGCTGTACTCGCTAATCGACGGCACCGTCCAGCGCACCCACCACGTCGAAGTGGACATCGCCGGCGAGCGCACCGAGATCCCGGAGCTCGCGGGAGTGGAGCACGACCTCGCCTTGGTCAACGACGAGGACCTCACCTACTGCCTCATGGGTCTGACCGACGAGCACACGGACTTCGTGCTGGAGAACCTCGGGGCGATTACCGATCCGATGGCGCGAACGCTGTGCTGGTCCGCCATCTGGGAGGCCGTCCGCGACGGCCGCGTCCCGGCGCGGAAGTTCGTCCGCCTCGTCGCCCGTTTCGCCGCCGACGAAACGCAGCCCGCTGTCCAGGAGCGCATCGTCGCCCAGGCGACCACCGCTGTGAAGCAGTATGTCGCCCCGGACTGGCAGGGCGAGGGCTTCGACCTGCTCAACCAGGCATTCCGCGGCACTGAGCCCGCCGTGATCTTCGACCGCGCGCTCGCCCGGTTGCAGCTGGACGAGAATTCCGTCGGCTACTTCAGGCAGCTGCTCGACAACGCCGACGCTAACCAGGAGGTGCGCTGGCTCGCCCTGACCGCGCTCATCGCCGCCGGCGAACTGGATCTTGACGCGGCGGAGCAGGAAAAGGATGCCTCCTCGGAGGGGGAGGTGTCGCGGTTGAGGGCGCGGGCAGTCGTCGATAAGCGATGGGCCTGGGACGAGCTCGTGGCAGGCGAGCGCTCCAACCTCGCCCTGCGCTTCCTCATGGACGGCCTGACCTTCAACGACAGCGGCCTCGATGGGTTGACCGACGAGTACTTCCGCGTCGCCCCGGAGCTGTGGGAGCGCCTGTCCAACGAGATGGCGCAGCGCACCCTCGAGGGCATTTACCCGCTGTGGGATGTCTCCGAGGAAGCGGTCGCGAAGGCCGACGAGCTGCTGGCCGGCGACATCCCGGCGGGTCTGCGCCGCATCATTTCCGAGGGCCAGGACCGTGTCGCCCGCGCGCTGCGCAACCGCGCCGTCGACGCCGCCGAGGGCTAGACCGGCCCCCAGCGCCACCCCGGGGCCGCCCGGGGCCGCGACAGTCCCCCAAAACCGCACATGCAGCTACCAGCACGCAGCTAAAAGCCGAAAAACCGGGTTGAGCTGCAAGCGAGTAGCTGCATTTGGCGGGAGTAGCGAGGCGAGAAGCGTGTGCTAGAGCTTCGCCAGTGCCTGCTCAAGGTCAGCGATGAGGTCCTCGGTGTCCTCGATGCCGACGGAGATGCGCACCAGTTCCGGCGGGACCTCGAGTGCGGATCCCGCGACGGACACGTGGGTCATGCTGGCCGGGTGCTCGAGGAGGCTCTCCACGCCGCCGAGGGACTCGGCAAGGCAGAACAGCTTGGTCGAGCGGCAGAACGTCATTGCCTGCTCCGCGGTGTTGAACGCCACGGAGACCATGCCGCCGAAGCGGCGCATCTGGCGCACGGCGATGTCGTGGCCGGGGTGGTCCTCCAGGCCCGGGTAGTAGACGCGGGCGACTTTGTCGGAGCTGTTCAAGTAGTTCGCCACTGCTTCGGCATTGTCGCAGTGCTTGTCCATGCGCACGCCGAGGGTCTTCAGGCCGCGGGCGGTGAGGTAGGTGTCGAACGGCGAGGGGATCGCGCCGACCCAGCCGAAGAAGAAGCGCAGCTGCTCCTCCAAATTGTTCAGCGCGTCGAAGCTGCCCGCGGTGATCGCGGAGACGCCCTCGTGACCTTCTTCCGCGTTACGGCCGACGACGACACCGCCGACAACGTCGGAGTGGCCGCCAATGTACTTGGTCGTCGAGTGCAGGACCACGTCCGCGCCAAGCTCCAGCGGCTGCTGGAGGTACGGGGAGGCGAAGGTGTTGTCCACGACGAGGGTGGCCTCACCCTTGATGGCGGCGAGCGCCTGAATGTCCGCGATGGACAGCAGCGGGTTTGTCGGGGACTCGACCCACACGACCTTGGTGTTGTCCTGGATCGCGGCGGCGACCTCGTCGACGTTGGTGATGTCCACCGGGGTGTTCTCAATCCCCCACTGCGTGAAGATCTGCTGAATCAGGCGGTAGGTGCCGCCGTAAGCGTCGTTGCCGATGACAATGTGGTCGCCAGGCTTGAGCAGGATACGCAGCACCGAGTCCACGGCCGCCATGCCGGAGGAGAACGCCACGCCGTAGTCGGCTTTCTCCAGAGCGGCGACGGTCTTCTCCAACGCCGTGATGGTCGGGTTGCCCACGCGGGTGTATTCGTACCCGTTGCGGGTCACCGCCAGGTCATCCTGCGCGAAAGTGGTCGACGCGTAGATGGGGGTGTTGATCGACCCGTAGAGGGAATCCGGCTCGTATCCGGCGTGGATGGAATCGGTGTTGAATCCGGCAGACATCACAATCCTTTCTTCTCAACTACGCAGAATAGACCAAGCGGTCCATTACGCCGACGGCGGGTGCCGGTTTACATTCACGGCGGCCGGGAAAGACCCGGAGAGCACCGGCGTAGGATGAGGGGCGATGACTACGAACGCGGGCGGCAGCGAAGAACACGCCAAAAACACAGCCCAGACGATGTACGAGGCACTCGGGGAGGACTTCTTCCGCCGGCTCGTCGGGGGCTTTTACAAAGAGGTGCGCGAGGACGATCTGATCGGTCCCATGTACCCCGAAGACGACTTCGACGGGGCGGAAGACCGGCTGCGGTGGTTCCTGGTGCAGTACTGGGGCGGCCCGCAGACCTTCAGCGAACGCCGTGGAGCACCGATGCTGCGCCGACGGCACTTCCCCTTCGCCATCGGAATGAAGGAAGCGGAGCGGTGGCTCGACCTGATGAGCAACTCGCTCGACCAGTTCACCGAGGACGAGCTCCTGCCGGCCCAAAGGGACGCGATCTGGGACAACATGCAGCGGGTCGCCTACATGATGATCAACCAGCCGGAGGACCACCCGGGAATGCGTTCGCAAGGCGGCAGCCTGATGTAACGGCACGGCTCAGCGGGATGAAATCCGTCACCGAAACGCCCACATAGTTAGTTTCCTAAAACTACGATGGCACCTATGCCATCTACGGTCACCACCCCTTCCCAGACACTGCTCGCGGTCGTGCCGCCGCTTGTTAAGAGCGGGCAGATAGCTGCACCGTTCGCTGCTGTGGACCTCGGAGCCTTCGACCACAATGCGGAGCAGATGGTCGGGCGGTCGCGCGGGTTGCCCATCCGTGTGGCGTCGAAATCCTTGCGCAGCACCGCAGCCCTGCGGCGGGCGCTGAACCACGACGGTTTTCAGGGGATTTTGTCCTACAGCGTCCCGGAGGCGATCTACCTGGCGCGCGAGGGCTTCGACGACATTGTCGTGGCCTACCCGAGCGTGAATGTGCCCGCGTTGCGTGAACTCGCGTCCGATCCCGCGCTGCGCGAAGTCATCACCGTCATGGTCGACTGCACCGAGCACCTCGACCTCATCGAGGCAGCGGCACAGGGCGCCGGGCCGGTGCGCGTGGCCATCGACCTCGACTGCACGCTCCACCTGCCCGGCGCGGTCATCGGGCCGCGGCGCTCCCCCGTCCGCTCGCCGGAGCAGGTGAGGGAACTGGCGCGGGGGATCGTCGATAAGCAATGCCTGCGTCTTGTGGGCGTGATGGCGTACGAGGGGCAGGTCGCGTCGGTCGCAGACGCGGAACCGGGTGTGGCGGGATCCGTGAAGCGGTGGCTGCGGCGCACCTCCATGGACCAGCTGGGGCCGCGCCGTAAAGCGTGCATCGACGCCGCGCGCGAGGTCGCGGACCTGGAATTCGTCAACGGAGGCGGCACGGGCTCGCTCGACGTCAGCGCGGCCGAGGGGACGCTGACGGAGCTCGCAGCGGGCTCCGGGTTCTACACCCCCGTCATCTTCGACAACTTCGCCACCGTGAACCACCGCGCGGCTGCGTTCTTCATCTGCCAGGTCTCGCGCATCCCCGCGCCGGGCTGGGCGACGGTGAATTCCGGCGGGTGGATCGCCTCCGGCCCACCCGCCGCGGACCGGGTACCGGTGGCGGTGCACCCCGGCGGGTTGAGCTACTCCGCGACAGAAGGCGCGGGCGAAGTGCAGACCCCTCTGCACGGACCAGCCGCGAACAGCTTGGCCGTGGGCGACCTTGTGTGGTTCCGCCACGCGAAGGCCGGGGAGATGACGGAGCACGTCGACGGAATCGTCGCCGTCCACCCGGACGGCGAAGCAGAAATGTGGGACACATACAGAGGAAATGGGTGGACACTGCGATGAGCACGACAATCAGCAACCCTGAAATGCGCACGGGCGCGACCTTCCGCAACTGGTCGGGGTCGGTGAGCACCTCACCGAGCGCGTTCTACTACCCCGCCACCATCGAGGAAGTTCAGCACATCGTGCGCACGCTTCCCGCGGGCCGGTCGGTGCGCACTGTCGGCGGCGGCCACTCCTTCACACCGGTCGCTGCGGGCGCGGACGCGATGATCAGCCTGGACAAGCTCGCGGGCATTGTCCGCATCGACCCGGAGACAAAACGCGTGCGCTTCCTCGCCGGCACGCGCCTGCACCGCATCCCGGAATACCTCCAGCCGTTCGGCCTCGCGCTGGCCAACCAGGGCGACATCGATGTCCAGTCGGTCGCCGGCGCGATCTCCACATCCACGCACGGCACGGGCATCGAGTGGACCGGCTTCGCAGGCACAGTCACGGGCCTTTCGCTTATCGACGCCTCCGGTGACCGCCGCGACTACTCCATCGACACCGATCCGGATGCTCTTCGTTTGGTCACCGTCTCCCTGGGCGCTCTCGGTGTCATCGTCGAGGTGGAGATGCAGTGCGTCGACGCATTCGATCTGCTCGCGGAAGAAGGAGCGGAGAGCCTCGACACCGTGCTGGACACGTGGGAGGAGCGCTCCCGCGCCGTGGACCACTACGAGGCGTTCTGGTTCCCGCACACGGGCCGCGCGATGGTGAAGTCCAATACCCGCCTGGCGCCGGGTGCTCCGGCACCCGGCGGGGAGCCCAAGGTGCGCGGGCGGTTCACCCGGTTCATCGAGGACGACCTGATCGGCAATGGAGCTTTCGCCGCCGCCCTGGCCGTGGCGCGAGCAGTTCCCCGCGCCACCCCGAAGCTCAACGGCATCGCCGCCGGCGCGATGGCCGCCAACCGCTACCGGTCCCGCGCGCACGACGTCTTTGCCACCCCGCGCCGCGTCCGCTTCCACGAAATGGAATTCGCGGTGCCTCTTGAAGCCGGACCGGAAGCCGTCCGCGAAATCCGGCGGGAAATGGACCGCCGCAACTGGCTCATCCCCTTCCCCCTCGAACTGCGCACCACTGCCGCCGACGACGTGGCACTGTCCACCTCAACCGGGCGTGAGTCCATGTACATCGCCTTCCACGTGCCCAAGGCAATGAACCCGCACGAGTTCTTCCCGCCCATCCAGGACGTGCTCCACGCTGCGGGCGGACGTCCGCACTGGGGCAAGATGCACACGCTCGGCCGCGCGGACTTCGCGGAAATGTACCCGCGTTTCGACGAATTCTGCGCCCTGCGCGAGCAGATGGACCCCACCCGGAAATTCGGGTCGGAGCACCTGAAGCAGCTGTTCGGTTAGCTCTTAACCGAACAGGTTGATGCCCCCGGCGGTGTAGTAGACGCTGCCGAATGGGGCATCGAGGCGGATCCACCGCCCGGCGGTGGACACGCGCAGGTGCCGCGGGATCTCCACCGGTGCGGCCGGCCCCGGAATCAACCCGAGGGAGGTGCAGGTGAAGATCATGCGCATCGGCACATCCACCGGCGCGCCGGAGGTCTCCTCGGCATCGGCGGTGAGCACGATCTGCTCGAGCAGCGAGCGCGGCGGGCCCATGGGCCCGGAGAATTGCCGGGCGAGACGCCGGCCCTGGTCGGCGAGATCCCTCACAACGTTTACCGGGACGATGTCGCGCTCGATGTAGCCGCTCTTCGGCGGCAGCGCCCCGAGCCAGTTCGCATCGCGGGCGGGACCGATTTCGAGCGGGCCATCAGCTTCTGCGCCGGCCGCGGAATCTTTCGCCAGCGCGTCGCGCAGGTCCTGCAGCGACACCACTGCCCCGTCGCGGGAGGCCTCGCCCGCCACCCGGCGCGATGCGACGCAGCTGAACGGGGTGGTCACAAAAACGTCGACGGCGGGGTTATCGGGGGTGGCAGCCAACGTCGAAAAGCGTGCTGAGCCCGTAGCGTCCAGGGCGAGCGCACGCTCGACGAGCGCCTTCAGCCCAGCTGCTCCAGCGTCGACGCGGAGGGACTCGGTAGCCACTACTCCGCGGACTCGCCGGCACCGGCGTTGAGAATGCCGCGCTCCGCCTGAGTGATCTCGCGCGGGGCTGCGGTGGACAGGTCCACGGCGACCAGCACGGTGTTGACTACGCCGCATACCCGGCCCTGGCGGTCCTTCAAATCCTGGCGGGTCTTGAAGGAGGTGTTGCCGATCTCGGTGACCGTGGTCTCCACCTCCACCGAGGTGGTGTCAGCCATGACCGGACGCAGGTAGTCGATCTCCACGTGGCGCACGAAGACCCCGAACTCCTGCTCCTGGTCGCTAAAATTCTCGCGCAGGAATGCGATGCGCGCTTCCTGCGAAATGTCGAGGAACTTGCAGTTATTCAGGTGGTCGTAACGGTCGAAATCGTTCCAACGCAGCGTGATGTGCTGGATGTTGTTCGGTGCGTTGTCGGCCATGAGTCCGGGGATCCTTTCTGTTCGGATATGTGGACTAGCGCGTCAGCTTGCGGTGTGTGACGCGCGACGGCTTGGCGGCTTCCTCGCCGAGTCGCTCCACCTTGTTGGCTTCGTAGTCGCCGAAGTTGCCTTCGAACCAGAACCACTTGCCTTCCTCAATATTGCCCTCCCAGGCGAGGATGTGGGTGCAGGTTCGGTCAAGGAACCAGCGATCGTGCGAAATGACCACGGCGCAGCCCGGGAATTTCTGCAGAGCGTTCTCCAGGGAGCCGAGGGTCTCCACATCGAGGTCGTTGGTCGGCTCGTCGAGCAGGATCAAGTTTCCGCCCTGCTTGAGCGTCAGCGCCAGGTTCAGGCGGTTGCGCTCACCACCGGAAAGCACCTTGGACGGTTTCTGCTGGTCCGGCCCCTTGAAGCCGAAGGCTGACAGGTACGCGCGCGACGGCATTTCATTCTGACCCACGTGAATGTAATCCAGGCCGTCGGAGACGACCTCCCACACCGTCTGCTCCGGGTCGATGTTCTCGCGGTTCTGGTCCACATACGAGATCTGGACAGTGTCGCCGACCTCCACGGTGCCGGAATCCGGCTCCTCGAACCCGACGATGGTCTTGAACAGCGTGGACTTACCCACACCGTTCGGGCCGATGACACCGACGATGCCGTTGCGCGGCAGCGTGAACGACAGGTCCTTGATCAGGGTGCGGCCGTCGAAGCCCTTGTTCAGGTCCTTGACCTCCACGACCTTGTTGCCCAGGCGCGGCGGGGTGGGGATCTGAATTTCCTCGAAGTCGAGCTTGCGGTACTGCTCCGCCTCGGCAGCCATCTCCTCGTAGCGCTCCAGACGGGCCTTGTTCTTCGCCTGACGTGCCTTCGGCGAGGACCGGACCCACTCCAGCTCGCCCTTCAGACGCTTCTGCAGCTTCTGGTCCTTCTTACCGGCGATCTCCAGACGCTCAGCCTTCTTCTCCAGGTAGGTGGAGTAGTTGCCCTCGTACGGGTACAGCTTTCCGCGGTCCACCTCGCAGATCCACTCCGCGACGTGGTCCAGGAAGTAGCGGTCGTGGGTCACAGCCAGGACGGCGCCCGGGTAATCCTGCAGGTGCTTCTCCAGCCACAGGACGGATTCGGCGTCGAGGTGGTTCGTCGGCTCGTCGAGAAGCAGCAAATCCGGCTGGGACAGCAGAAGCTTGGCCAGAGCGACGCGGCGGCGCTCACCACCGGAGAGGTTGGTCACCGGGGAGTCCGACGGCGGACAACGCAGAGCCTCCATGGCCTGCTCAATCTTAGAGTCGACCTCCCACGCGTCAGCCGCGTCGAGCTCCTCCTGCAGCTTGCCCATTTCTTCCATGAGCTCGTCGGAGTAGTTCGTGGCCATCTCGGTGGCGATCTCCTCGAAGCGCTGCTTCTTCTCAAAGATGTCGCCCAAGCCCTCTTCGACGTTCTCGCGGACCGTCTTCTCCTCGTTCAACGGCGGCTCCTGGAGCAGGATGCCCACGGTCGCGCCCGGATCAAGGAAGGCCTCGCCGTTATTCGGCTGGTCAATGCCCGCCATGATCTTCAGCAGCGAGGACTTACCCGCACCGTTCGGGCCCACGACACCGATCTTGGCGCCGGGATAAAAAGCCATCGTGACATTGTCCAGAATGACCTTGTCACCGACGGCCCTGCGAACATTCTTCATCGTGTAGATGAACTCGGCCACTTAAGTCCCCTTTACATGCGTGTAGGCGGTAGAACGTAAATCACCACAAAGGGTACATCACGCTCCCCGCCTGGGAACCGGCAGTGACCGCGAGCACGCACCCGCCGAAAACGGGTGTGTGAGCGGGGACGGACGCTAACCGACGGACACAGGTGTCCGGTTCTCTTCTGCGACCTCGCGCTCGCGGTCCGCGAAGCTCATCTCCTCCGCCGTGCCGTTACGTTCGATCACGCCGTCGACGCCGGCACCACCTTGGCTGTTAGCTTGGCCCTCGGCCTGCCCGTTCGCGGGCTCGTTGGCGGCGCCGCTGGTCCCGCCCGTGGAAATGGTGCCGACCTCATCGGCAATGTCCTCGCGCGTCGTTTCGGCGACCTCCTCCATCCCCTTGGGCGTGTGCTTCTGCACGCTGGTGGAGCGGGACGAGACCTGGAAGCGGGTGAGCTCCAGTGCGATCTGGTTGGCCTTGATGATGTGCTTGTAGCGGGTGTTGCCCTCGCCGTCGGTCCACTTGTCGGAGACGAGCCGGCCGACAACCACGACGGGCATTCCCTTGGCCAGAGATGCGCGGGTGTTCACCGCGAGCTGACCCCAGCACTCGACGTCGATGTAGAGCAAGTCGGTGTCCGCCCACTGGGCGTTGCCGTTCTCATCCTCCGAATCGGTGCGCACGCGGCGGCTGGTGGCCACGCGCATCCGGGTCAGAGTGCTGCCGGTGTCGAAGGTCTTGCACACCGGGTCGTCGGTGAGATTGCCGGACAGGGTGATGGGAAGTTGGGACATGGTCGTTGAACCTTTCATTGCGGGTGTGTGACTAGTGCGCCACCTGGCCCGATTAGGCGGTGACGCTTCAAGCCTTTCCCATGTGCGCACCCGGCGCGACCATGCCCGAAAAAGCCTGTGGATAGATTTCAGTTATCCACAGGCGACTGTTTTCGGGGGTTTATCGGCGGGAACCGTTAGAGCTCTTCTTGGAGTGCTCCGAGTACTGCGCCAGCATCTCGTTGTAGGCGCGCCACTGCTCGTCGTCGGACTCGTCCTCGCGCTGGTCAATATCCCTCGCATCAGCGCGATCGTCGCGCAGCCAGCCCAGAAGCAGGATGACGAAGACAAGCGCCATGGGGAAGCCGCCGGCGGCCCATCCGATGCCGCCACCAACCTTTTGGTCGCGCAGTAGATCAGGGTTCCATGGAAGTTCGAGGTTCGTGTAAAAGGTTTCCGCCAAAACAAAATTGAGCTGCATCAGGTACACGCCCATGAATAGGTGGATGGGCATGGAGGCGACGAACCACGCGAAACGGATCACCGTTGGGCGCCTGTTGGGCACATCATCCGGGCCGATGAGATCCCAGAAGTAGAAGTAGCCCGACAGGAGGAAGACCGCGTTCATGATCAGGTGGCCGGCATGCTCCGACACCGCGAACTCGTAAAGCGACGGGAAAACGTAGAGCACGTAGAAGACCACAAGGAATTGCAGGGTGGACACCGGCGGGTAGGTGATCACTTTGAGGAAGGTCGATTCCTCGAAGGCCTCAGCCCAGGCACGCGGGTTGAACTCCCCTTCCGGGTACGCTTCTTTGACCAGCGTCAGTGGCGCGCCCAGCACCAGGAAGACGGGCACCACCATGGACAGGATCATGTGCACGACCATATGAACCGAGAAGCTCGCGGGCATGTACATGCCGATTCCCGACGACATGGTCACGACGATCGTGGCGCAGCCCAGGAGCCACCATGCGGTGCGCGAGTGCTTCCAGCCCTCCACACGCCGGGTCAAGTGCAGGTAATAAACGGCAAGCAGAATCGCGATGACGCTGAAGAACACCTCGAAGCGCCACATACCGAAGACATTGGTCACAGTCGGCGCGACCTCGAGGTTGTACCCCATCTGAATCTGCATCGCCGTCAGGTCCGGCTGCAACGGAGCAGGCGGCGGCGTGCGCCCCATCGAGACAGCCACACCAGTCACGGCCGCCATCACGAGCGTTTCGGCGACCGCGATACGCCCGAACAACTCTGGCCTCTTCCCCAACTGGGGAATGGTCAACTGACGGTGCGCGAATCCCATCAAGCCGAGCACAGCCAGCCCAATCACTTTCAGCAGCACCGTCCACCCATAAGCGGTGGAAGTCAGGTCGGAGAACTGCACCCGGATCAACGCGTTGACCACTCCAGAGATCATCATGGTGACAAACGCGAATAACGCCACCGTGGAGTAGCGGCGCACCGCGGCCGGCATGTCCGGCCCCAAACGGCGCCCGTGCGCAACCAGCGCCAGCAATCCGCCGACCCACACCATCATGAACACGAGGTGCCACAGGTAGGAATTCGTCCCGTAGTCGTGGTTGCCGCCCGACGCGGAGTGACCCGACAGCCCCAGCGGCATGATGGTGATGACTGCGCCAATGAACAGCGCGACCTGCGAGCCCCAGGACCTGCACGCGAACCCGAACGCCGCGACCACCGCCGCAATGAGAGCGACGATCAACCAGATTGTCGCATCCGCCACCCGCTCCAGCGCCGTCGCCCACATCTCCGGTGAGAACATCACGTCAGTCAGCGGAGTTCCCGACACATCCGACAACACCAGCGGGATCATCACCAACGCGATGAGCGCCAGACCCGCACTCGCCCACGAGGCCGTGCGGGCGGTGATGTGGCCGTCGACGGTGAGCGAGGCGTCGGCAAGCTTTCTGCTGTCCGGCGGAATCATGAACGCCGAGAACATGAACGAACCGGTAGCCAACGCAGCCAGCAACCACGCGACCCCGCGCAACGCCGGCAACCCCGCCGTAGTGAGCGGACCCGGATCCGGGATGCCCAACGCCGCCAACGAACCGCCGACGAACGAGAAGGACAACGCCCCGGCCACTACGGCCCCGACCGCCAACACCGCAAGGTAGACAGGCCAGGCCGACTGCACTGCTTGCTTTCGCGACATGGCAATCACCCTACTTTTGATGGACGGCAATGTGGAAAGCCACTACCCGTGCGATACGATTAGTCCCGCCCAGAACGCAGTTGCACGTGCGCAAAGGGCGGGCCTCCATAGCTCAGTGGATTAGAGCATCCGGTTTCTACCCGGCTGGTCGCGGGTTCGAATCCTGCTGGGGGCGCCATTGTCCTCAGTCGCGACATTGTTGACAGATGAGTCGCGACATGGTGGGCACACTCCTTTTTGCACCTGGGCATGAATCCATTGGCATGATCCCGCCGTTGCCCACCATCGCGGTCTCTCGATTCATGCCGACCAATTCATGCCAATGCTCACCCCGGCTCTGAGCCAACGCTCACCCCGGCCCAGAGCCATCCGCGCCAATTGCGCACTAGAGTGCGCAATCTACGTGCGGAAACAGGGCGACATCGGCGGCCCGAGTACTTAGCATGAGGGCATGGGCATCACCGCAACCCTCAACGATCTGGAATTCCTCATGGCCACTGTCCACCCGCCGGCTTTCCTCGCATTAAGCGACGGACTGCCACTCAATGTCATCCAAAGAACAGTCAACGCGTATACGCCAGTTCTGGAGAAGGCCGGGGTGGACTTCCCTGCGGAACTGGTTGAGCTCTTCCACTGGCACAACGGCTCGAACCAAGAGGATGTCATCGGCCCGGTGCAGTTGCTCAGCCTCGAAGAGTCTTTGGAAACATGGCGCGCGCTGTTAGAAGCCATCGGAACCGAGTTCACCGTCGAGAACTGGTACTACCCCAGCTGGATTCCCTTCGCCAAGTCCTGGACCAACAGCTTCTTGTGCTTCGACGCGGTAGGTGTCGCTGGCGGCGAACGCGGTCAGATCGTGGACTTTGACCGGGAGCACCCCACGCGAAGCGTCCAATCGTTGTCGTTGGAGGACTGGCTTGAGACGGTGGTCGACGACTACACGCTCGAAGGGAATGTCCGCATGGATGGTGTCGCGGCCGGGGACGAGGGCGAAGATGGACTTTATGATTACGACCCGGACGAGGCCCCCGAGGGGCCGAACTGCCACGTCCGCGACTTCACGGCGGGTGAGTGAGCCGGCTGCCGGCCCGCTAAACGGGGTAATTTTCCGGTCGCGGCCGCCCAAGAATGGCTACGCTGGACTGTGCAAAGCGTCAACAACGTCTTTATTCACTGAAGGAGGACGCTATGTCCAACGAAGGCCCCATCCGCGAGGACAGCATCGACGACCTGACCGATCCGGAAGCTGACGCTGGTCTGCAGGAGCGCGCAGACAAGACCGGCCAGAAAGACACGGAAACCGACGCAGAGGAGCAGAAATAATGACGCAGCCGGGCAACACCACTGGCAACGCAGGCGGAGAGAAGGACAAGCTTCTCGACGCAGCGACGCGCCGCATCGGCAACGAGCCCGACACCGACCCGATCTCCGACCTGGACCGTCTGGAGTCCCGCGACTTGGATCACCTCGACGAGGAGAACCTTGACGAGGGCGACAGCAGCTTCGCCAACGACAACCCGGATGGGCCGAGCGAGCTGGTCTAACCACAAAGAACGGCTCCACCTGGGCCAACCACGCCACCTTGGGAACAAGGTGGCGTTTTTTATGCGCCGACACTTGACATCTTATCGAATAGCGATATTATCGAATCACGACAACATCGAATATCGATAAGACCCCATAGAAAGGATCAGCCGTGAACGCACAGACCGACCCCGCCGATATTCCCGCACACCGACCTAAAACCGGACCCGGGCCCGAGCAAGGTGCAGCAAAACAGAAGGACCGCACCGAATTCACATGGGCGGACGTTTTGAGCCCCGCCATCGCCATCATCTGGATCCTCCCCGAAATCGGCGACCTGATTGTCAACGGCACCATCTCATCGCGCCTCTCCCCCGCCATCGAGGGCGGTCTGCACCTCTCAGACTTGGACTCCGGCCCGCAAAGCTACTTCATCGTCGCACTCACACTGAAATTCATCGCTCTGCTTGCCACAGTCTTCTTTGTCACCCGGGCGTTGGGCGACATGGCTAACGGTCAGGTGTTCACCGAGCGAAATTCCCGCCGCTTCGTCGCAGGCATGACGAGCATCTTCGTCTACGGGTTCGCCCGCCTCGGTTTGGAGGGCATGGCCAATAACTACGCGTCGGCGCAACTGGGCATCGACTGGTGGCAGGACCCGGGCACTACGACGCCCCTCTCCGATCTGGCACCGGCACTGATTCTGGCTGTTGTCTTCGGCGCGTTGGCCACGATCCTGCGCCGCGGCGCCAAGCTCGAAGAGGACGTTGACGGCCTTGTCTAACCCCCACACTGAACCCCAGGTGGTCTGCCACCTCGATGAACTCATGGCCGCACGCGGAATCACCGGTGCGGCGCTCGCCGAGCAGGTGGGCATCACCCCCGTCAACCTGTCGGTGTTGAAGAACAACCGGGCGAAAGCAGTCCGGTTCAGCACCCTCGCCGCGATCTGCAAGGCGCTCGGCTGCCAACCAGGCGACATCTTCTCCGTCGAGCACCCCGAAAGCAATGAATAAGCCCCTGTAGGCTCGCAGACATGAGTTTCCCTTCCCCGACACGGAATTCCTACGCCCTGATCACCGGAGCGAGCCAAGGCATTGGCGAGGCCATGGCGCGCGATTTCGCCGCCGAAGGTCACAACCTCATCATTGTCGCCCGGCGCGAAGACGTCCTGGCCGCACTGGCAGAGGAGCTCGAGCGCAAACACGGCATCGAGGTCATCGTGGCGGCGCATGATCTGTCGGTCGAGGGGGACGTCGATAAGCTGCTTTCACTCATCAGCGAAAAAGAAGTTTCCATTTGCGTGAATTCCGCTGGCATCGCCTCCTTCGGGCCGTTCATGGACCAAGACTGGACGTATGAGACGAACCAGTTCAACCTGAACGCCACTGCCGTTTTCCGCATCACTAAGGCAGTGCTCGACCAAATGGTCCCGCGTGGCCAGGGCGCTTTGTGCAATGTCGGTTCCGCTGCCGGCAACGTCCCGATCCCTAACAACGCCACCTACGTGCTCACCAAGGCCGGCGTCAACGCGTTCACCGAAGCGCTGCACTACGAGCTGAAGAAGACCGGTGTGCACTGCACGCTCCTCGCCCCCGGCCCCGTGCGCGCTGCCGTCATCCCCGAAGAGGAGCAATCCATCGTGGACAAGGTCGTGCCCGACTTCCTCTGGACCACCTACGAGTCCTGCTCACGCGAAACTATCGACGCAATGAAGAAGAACCGCCGACGCATCACGCCCGGCCCACTGTCCAAGGCCATGGACTTCGTATCCTCCTACGCACCGCGCGGTGCGCTCGCTCCGGTGATGGGCTGGTTCTACGCCAAAATGGGCTAGCGTGGGCCCCATGAGTGAAGCACTGGCCGCGAAAGACGACCGCATCGTATGGGTCGATTTAGAGATGACGGGCCTGGACCCCGACCGCCACGTGATCGTGGAAGTCGCCGCCCTGGTCACCGATGCTGATCTGAACATTCTCGACGGCGGCATCGACTTAGTCGTTCACGCCACCGACGAAGAGCTGGCGGAAATGGACGATTTCGTCACAGACATGCACGGTTCCTCCGGGTTGACCGAGCAGATCAAATCCTCCACCGTCACCGTCGAAGAGGCCGAGGACGCAGTCTTAGCACTGGTGGAGAAGCACTGCGGAGAGCACCGCCCTCCCCTTGCCGGTAATTCCATCGCAACAGACCGCACATTCATCCGCGCCCAAATGCCGCGGCTGGACGCCGCCTTGCATTACCGGATGATCGACGTCTCCACCGTCAAGGAACTCACGCGACGCTGGTTCCCCAAGGCCTACTACAACCAGCCGGAGAAGGGCATGGCGCACCGTGCTCTGGCTGACATCGTCGAATCCATTCGTGAACTCGACTACTACCGCCGCGCCGTGTTCGTGCCCGCACCGGGCCCGTCGTCTTCCGAAGCTAACAGGAGCACCAAAGCAGCGACCGAGGCTTACCAGCAGTTTTTGTAAAAACGCGTCGGTGAACTAATGTAAAAGACCGCTGCTCCGGCAGCGATGGTGGCTGTAGTTCAGCTGGTAGAGCACCAGGTTGTGATCCTGGGTGTCGCGGGTTCGAGCCCCGTCAGCCACCCCAAATTCATCAGTCGCGACATTGTTGACAGATGAGTCGCGACATGGTGGACAAAACCGGCGTCTTGGATTTGTTTTCCAGGGCGCCGGTTTTGGGTATTAAACGAAAAACTGTATCCGGCTCGGCGTGTTGTTCAACCCGTCACAACACGTGCCGATCACAGCCTCAGCGCTTCGCTTGCGCAGCCCGCAGGCCGTTCAAGATCACGACGACTTCGGCAACCTCGTGAACCAACACGACGGCGGCAAGGCCCAGCACGCCGCTGATCGCCAGCGGCATCAACACAATGATGATGGCCAGAGACAGCACGATGTTTTGGTTGATGATCCTGCTGCCTCGGCGGGCGTGCTGCAGCGCCTGCGGGATCAGCCGGAGGTCGTGGCCGGTGAAGGCGACGTCAGCGGACTCGATCGCGGCGTCAGAGCCGGTCGCTCCCATCGCGATGCCCACCGTTGCGCCCGCCAGTGCCGGAGCGTCGTTGATGCCGTCGCCGATCATCGCCGTCGGCGTCTTGGAGGAGAGTTCGGCGACGATGCTTGCCTTGTCCTCTGGGCGCAGCTCGGCGCGCACGTCGTCGATCCCGGCGATTTCAGCCAGCGCCCGGGCGGTGCGAGTGTTGTCGCCGGTGAGCATGCTCACTTTCACGTCGTTGGCGTGCAGGGTCTGCACGGCTTCGGGCACCTCGGGCCGCAACTCGTCGCGGACCCCGATCGCCCCGGCGAGAGCGTCATCGACAGTGACCAGTACGCAGGTCTGGCCCTCGGACTCCATGCGCTCAACGTCTGCCTTTAGTGGCCCGGCGTCGATCCACCGGGGGCTGCCCACCAGCACCCGTCGGCCTTCGACGGTGCCGCTGATGCCGTGCCCGGCTTCCTCGCTGATGTCCAAGGCGGCGGGCGCTTCGGGCCCCGCTGCCGCGATCGCCGCGGCGAGGGGATGCGTCGAATGCTGTTCAACTGCCGCCGCGAAGGCAAGCACCTCCGCCCGATCGAATCCGTCTGCCGGGACCACGCCGGTAACCTCAGGCTGGTTGCGGGTGAGGGTTCCAGTCTTGTCCACCGCCAGGTGACGGATGCCGCCGAGCCGCTCGAATGCCGCGCCGGACTTGATGACCACGCCAAACTGGCTGGCCGCGCCGATCGCGGCCACGACCGTCAGCGGCACGGAGATTGCCAGCGCGCACGGTGACGCTGCGACCAGGACCACCAGCGCACGGGTGATCCACGTCTCAGGGTCGCCGAGCAGCGAGCCGATCACGCCGACCAGCACCGCCAGGATCATCACCCCGGGCACTAGGGGCTGGGCAATCCGGTCGGCGATCCGGGCGCGGTCGCCCTTTTCCGCCTGCGCCTGCTCGACTAGGTCCACGAGTGTGGTCAGTGAGTTGTCCGTTCCAGCTGCGGTCGTCTCGACCTCCAGCACACCGGCGGAGTTGATCGCTCCCGCGGGCACCTCGTCGCCGGGCGCGACCTCCTCCGGAATGGATTCTCCAGTGATCGCTGAGGTGTCAAGGCTGGAGCGTCCGGAACGAATGATGCCGTCCGTGGCGATCCGCTCCCCGGGGCGCACGAGCATCAGCTCGCTAACCACGAGGTCCTTCGCTGCGACCTCGACCGCCGTGCCGTCGCGCAGCACCGTCGCGGTCTGCGGCACCAACTTCAACAGCGCCCGCAGCCCGCCTTGGGCCCGGTCCAATGCCTTGTCCTCCAGTGCCTCAGCGATCGAGTACAGGAACGCTAGCGCCGCGGCCTCTCCGACGAAGCCGAGGATCACCGCGCCGACCGCGCTGATCGTCATCAGCAGGCCAATGCCGAGCTTTCGCTTCGTGACAAGGTTCCGGATCGCTCCAGGCGCGAACGTGTATGCGCCCAACAGCAGGCCGACCCAAAACAGTACCGTCGCGGGTGTCTCCAAGTCGGACCAGTCCAGCACCAGGCCTATGCAGAGGGCAACGCCGGAGAAGATCGGCAGTAGCAACTCGGGGTCCTTCCACCAAGGCCGATCGCGCTCTTCGATCTCCGCGGCGGGTTCGTGTTCGCAACCACACGCCGAGCTCATGCCTCCGCTCCTTTCCCGCCGCAGCCGGGCACCGAGCACTCAGGGTCGATGCACGGGGCGTTTTCGTCGACAGCCAACGTCGCGTTCACCAGCGCGTCGAGCGCTGCCGCGAGGTGCGGATCGGCGATTTCGTAGCGAGTCTTCCGGCCCTCCGGCTCGGCGACGACGATCCCGCAGTCGCGCAGGCAGGTCAGGTGGTTCGAGACGTTCGAGCGGGTCAGGTCCAGGTCGCGCGAAAGCACGGCCGGGTAGCTCGGGCCGTCAAGTAGGGTCATCAGGATTCTGGAGCGCGTCGGATCCGCCATGGCCCGGCCGAGCCGGTTCATGACGTCGAGGCGCGAAGCAATAGTCAGCATGTACTGCACTATACAGCACATGCTGAATTGTTCAAGATACACTGAACTACAATGAACGCGCAATAACCGCGACCTGCAGGAATTGCTCGATAGGATAGCCGGTGACCGGACCTTCGCGGTTCGGCCGCCAGCCCAACGCGGGGGCGACGTGGGTGGCGAAGTTGCCCAAGGTCTTAACGTTGACGTCCACGCCCATGCCGGTGTGGTCTCGTGCCACGTCCGCACCGTTGGGTGCTTCGCCCTTGCAGCTGAAGGCCTCCCAGCCGCGGTCAGCCACCTCGGGGGCGCCGCGCGAAACGCCCAAGGCCACGCGGCCACCGGAGAGCTGGAATAGCGACGCGGCCTCTTCGGCGAGGTAGAGCGGGTTCTCATAGCGCATGTCAATAACTCCGGTGCCCACCTCGATGTGCTTGGTGGTGGCTGCGACAGCACCAAGCAGCGACATCGGGGCGGATGCCTGCGGCACGAAGTGGTGGACACGGAAGGACGCGTTATTCACGCCGACCTTATCCGCAGCCAGGGCGATCTCCAGGTGAATCTTGGCAATCTCTTCCGCAGACGGCCCCCGCTGGCCACCGAAGGCGTAGTGCCCGAAGCTTAGGAATCCAAACGCTTTCATTAAATAACACTCCTTTTGATGACATATCAACAACCAAGATATTGCCTCGCTTCAGGCTTGCCACGGGCGGCGGCGGGTTGAAGAGTCCCGGGCTTTAGGAGCGGACGAGGCGGGCGATGGCGTCGGCAGCTTCGACAAGTTTTTCTTCGGCTGCTGGCCCGTCGGTTTGGGCAGCACGAACAACGCAGTGGCGCATATGGTCATCGAGCAGGCTCAGCGCGACGTTATTCAGGGCTGAGGTGATGGAGCTGATCTGGGTGAGGATATCGATGCAATATTTCTCTTCATCGATCATGCGATGAATCCCGCGGGCCTGGCCTTCAATCCGTTTCAATCGGGCCAGGTAGCGGTCTTTGTCACTGATATAGCCGTGGTCAGCGGAATCAGCATGCGGGGTTTTAGTCATGGGCCTGCTTTCTTCGTACACCAGAGTTGTCACAGCAGTGTCTCATGTTAGGCGTCCACGGTTTCGGGCGTACGGCCAAGGGACCTGGCAGCACTGGCAGCTGGGGTTAGATCCAGGCGGCGCAGCAGCTGGGCGTTGAGGGCTACTACCACGGTGGAGACCGACATCAGGATTGCACCCACGCTCATCGGTAATACGAACCCGATCGGAGCCAGCACTCCAGCGGCCAAGGGGACAGCCGCAATATTGTAGCCGGCAGCCCACCACAGGTTCTGCTTCATTTTCCGGTAGGTGGCCTCGGAGAGCTCAAACACGGACAAGACTGAGCGGGGATCCGAGGAGGCCAGGATGACCCCGGCCGAGCTGATGGCCACATCGGTGCCGGCACCAATAGCGATGCCCACATCGGCCTGAGCCAAAGCTGGGGCGTCGTTGACCCCATCACCGACCATGGCCACTTTACGGCCCTCGGCCTGGAGTTCAGCGACCTTGGCGGCCTTATCTTCGGGTCGGACCCCAGCAAAGACCCGGTCAATACCCAGCTCTTTGGCCACGGTCTCGGCCACGGCTTGGGCATCGCCGGTGATCATCACGACCTGGACCCCGCGGGCATGCAGGGCATCCACGGTGTCACGGGATTCTGGTCGGATTTCATCAGCTAGTCGCAGCGCGCCGATAACCTGGCCATCGGCCAGCACGTGAAGAATGATTGCGCCTTCTTTGCGCCACTGCTCAGCAATGCCTAACTCATCTTGGGAGTGATGGTCTAACAGGTAGGGACCCCCGACTTCAATGACCGCGTCATTGACCGTCGCTTTGACGCCTACAGCTGGGGAAGATGAAAAATCAGTGGCGCCTGGCACATCGAGTTTCCGAGCGCGGGCAGCGCCGACAATGGCCTGCGCTAAGGGGTGTTCGCTATCGGCTTCAGCAGCAGCAGCCAACGCTAACACCTCATCTTTGGTCCGATCACCGACGGAGTGGATCCCGGTGACGGTGGGTTCACCTTTGGTCAGCGTGCCGGTTTTATCGAACAGCACTGAATCCACGGTGCGCATCGATTCCAGCGCCAAGCGATCTTTGATCAGCACCCCGCCACGAGCTGCACGCTCAGTGGCAATCGATACCACCAACGGAATGGCCAGGCCCAAAGCGTGAGGGCACGCAATGACGAGCACCGTGATGGTGCGTACTACGGCGGCGTCGGGCATGCCCAGCATGGACCACGCCAGCGCGGTAATTACCGCAGCCCCGAAGGCGAACCAGAACAACCAGCCGGCGGCGGTATCGGCGATGCGTTGGGCTTTGGAGGAGGAGGCTTGGGCATCGGCGACCAGTTTCTGGATACCCGCCAGTGCGGTGTCATCTCCAGTGGCGGTGACTTTGACCCGCAGCCCGGAATCTGTGGCGACAGTGCCGGCCACGACGTGCTCGTTCAGCCCGCGTCGAACGGTTGTGGATTCCCCGGTGACCATGGATTCATCCATAGACGCATTACCCTCGATGATCTGCCCATCGGCTGGGACCGCAGCCCCTGGCCGGACAATGACGACATCCCCAACGACCAGCTCCGCCGGCGTGACGGTGACGACATCATCGCCGTCGACCTTCTCGGCTTCATCCGGAAGCAAGGCGGCCAGGGAGTCTAAGGCGGAGGAGGTTTGGGCCAGGGAGCGCATTTCAATCCAGTGGCCTAACAACATAATGACCACCAGTAGGGCCAGTTCCCACCAGAAGTTCAGCTCGTGATCCAGAATGCCCAGGGTCGCCCCCCAGGAGGCAACAAAGGCCACTGTGATAGCTAACCCAATAAGCAGCATCATGCCCGGTTGCCGGGACCGAATCTCGGAGACTGCCCCAGCCAGGAATGGCTGGCCGCCCCAGAAATAAATGATCGTGCCCAGGATCGGCGACACCCACCACACCCACGCCGCGTCAGGTAACTGATAGCTCAAAAGGTCCGCGAACATCGGATCGAACGTGACCACTGGAATACCCAGCACCAACATGATCCAAAATAACCGCCGGAATTGTCCGACATGATCCCCGTGGCCCCCGTGGCCATGTCCGGCATGGCCTCCGTGCATCTCGTGGCCGGAATGGTGCCGGCCTTCCTGGCCGTGCCCGCCTAGGGCGTGTTCGTGATGCTCATTCCCGTCGTGACCCATGCCGCGATCTTGGCTTGATTGATGATCCCCCTGATGGACGGCGGTTTCAGTAGCGCGCGCCTGTTGATGCGCAGTGTGGTGTGTGGGGTGATGGTGGTCGTGGCGGTCGTGTTCAACCATGCTGGATTCCTTTCCGCGGAGGTGATCATGAATTGTTTCCATACCCGGAGAACCGGGAGATACCCATCGAGCGCGTAGCGCCTGGCGAGAGCTTTCGGGCTCATCAGGTCGTTGGGCTGGGTGATGGTTTCAAACTAGTCACTTGATGCTCAATAACCCGCCACATCGACCGCGGCGAGCACGCCAGCATCATCAACCCGCTTTTCACCGGTGACGGCCAATCAGTCCGATCAGTCACTGACCTGGACATCGCTCGCCCCAGGAAGCGGTGAGACGGGCCCTCCTTTCAGCTCGCTTGCTCTTCTAGCCTATACCCCTATAGGGTATATCTCAACGGATTGAACCGTCCAGTAATGCGTTGCACGACAGGAGTACTGATGAACAAGCTGACCCAGATAACTCGACTTACTCTCGTCGCAGCAGTGGGTGCTTTGGCCCTGACCAGCTGTGCCGAACCCGGTGACGACGAGACTGCCCCAGAATCCGCGCCCACCCAAGACCAGGTGCGCACCGATACCTCCAGTCCCGATACACAGGCCCACGATCATGACTCGGATGGCGGCCCAGCACCGGCGGGAATCCAGGAAGCCACCGATCCCACATATGCCGTCGGCGACTCTGTGATCCTCAACGCTGACCATATGCCCGGCATGGATGGCGCTGAAGCCAAAATTTCTGGCGCATTTGATACGACCACATATTCGGTGAGCTACACGCCCACCGATGGCGGTGAGGCGGTGACGAACCATAAATGGGTTGTCCACGAAGAACTCGCAGATCACGGCGAAGCACCGCTTGAAGCAGGCAATCAAGTTATTTTGAACGCCGATCACATGCCCGGAATGAAAGGGGCAGAAGCCACCATTGATAGCTCCACCGACGAAACCGTCTACATGGTCGATTTCGAGATGGACGGCATGGAAATGACCAATCACAAATGGGTAGTGGAAAGCGAAATCCAACCCCGCAACTAAGGCGCTGAAATAAAAGCACCCTGTGCAGTTTCTCTCCGCGAGGATCAGCACAGGGTGTTCGCGTTGGTCTCGGTCCGCCTAGCCTTCGTCGGCGTTACCGGCCTTCAATGTCTCCCAATCCAGGTTCCAGTACCCAAGGCCGTCCAAACCGTCGAGAGTGCCGCCGCTGGTGTTGACCACCTCGACCGGGTCGCCCTGCTTGACGTACTCCATGAACCACTGCGCGTCACCGGGCGCGGCATTCACACAACCATGAGACTGGTTGTAACTGCCGAGAGCTCCCACAGCCCACGGGGCAGAGTGAACGTAGATGCCCGACCATGACATCTGGGTGGCGTAGTTGACAGGAGTGCGGTAACCGCCGTTCTCCAGCGCCAACCCGTAGGTCGTGGAGTCCATGGTCATGGACTCGTTCCTGTCCCCAACAACGTAGAGTCCGTTCGGGGTAGCGAATTCGCCGTCACGCCCCAGCGACACCGGGAAGGACTTCACCACTTCGTCACCGTGGTACACCGTGAGCGTCTTCGTGTTGTCGTCCACCACCGTTTTGACCAGGTCGCCGATGGTGAAACTGGACGTGGAGTCCTCCGCGCCGTACATGCCGTCGCCGAAGCTCTTACCGTAGATATCGGCCGTGACCGTCACGTGAGTTCCGGGCACCCAGTAGTCCTTCGGACGCCAGACCAAGTGATTGGGCTCCAGCCAGTAGAAAGCACCCTCGGTGTTGTTCGAAGTCTCCACCGTGATTGCATCCTGCATTGCCTGACGGTCCGCGGGCGCCACATCGAAGTAGAAGTTCACAGCGTGAGCGACACCGACCTCGGAGCCGTCCAGCGGACCGATATAAGCGGAAATCTGGCTATCTGGGACAACAGTAGTGAAAACCGATTGCGAAGTCTCCCCGTGCACCGTGGTGGCCTCTACGGTGTACTCGCGGCCGTAGCCCAGCGGTTCAGAGGTAGTCCATTCCGTCTTGTCAGCGTTGAACTCAGCCTCGACCTCGCGGCCTTCCTCATTCTTCATGGTGACGGATTCAAGACCATCGGGGGAAGTCACCGTCACCGGATCTCCCGGCTCCACATCCGCAGCTCCGTCTTCAACAGAAATGACCGCAGGGTCATGGTGCTCCGCCTCAGCGGCATCCGAGGACTCAGCCGCAGTTCCCGAACGGTCGATCGTGCACGCCGTCAAAGAACCGCCTAGCAACATCAGAGCAGCACCAACGGCAACGAACCGACGCAGACCCCACACAGAATTTTCAGCCATCAGCAACCACGCAACCCTCGAATCCGCCAATGAAGAGACTTCTCATCCCCAACGCAATGTTCACTCACTCTATAGGTCGTACCGAGACTGATTCCAGTTACACGCCCACGACCCGGGGAGCACTCTCCGGCACCCCATCTGCCCCTGCAACGCGTCCGCTGCAGAACTTATTTCATGATGTTATACCCATACCTGAACCATCCCCCTGACCAGGCGATTTCTCTCGTTTGAAACAAGCTGCTATATTTTCTTCTCGTTGCCTTCACGGCACAGACAACAAGCGCCATTAGCTCAATTGGCAGAGCAACTGACTCTTAATCAGTGGGTTCGGGGTTCGATTCCCTGATGGCGCACAGCAGACCAGGCTCCACAGTCTAGAGATTGTGCGGCCTGGTTTTTTCGATGCCCGCCTGGGGCTCGCAGCGGCAGCTACATTGGGGACTGTGAGAACCGAGTCCCCCTCCCCCAGCCCCTCAATTACCGCAATCACCGTGTTCGCCGGCGCGCGCGAGGGGGTGGACGAGGCGATGACCACTGCCGCGTACGGCTTCGGAACGGCATTGGCACGTAACAGCATCGCGCTCGTTTACGGCGGCGGCCGCCTGGGCATGATGGGGGCCGTCGCTCAAGGCGCGATCGATGGCGGCGGGGAGACTATCGGGATCATGCCCAGGCACCTTGCACAGCACGAGATCGCCCATACGGGGCTCACAGAACTGGTGCTCGTGGACACGCTGGCCGAACGCAAACGCATGATGAGCCAGAGGTGCGGCGCGTTCGTCGCGCTCCCCGGGGGCGCGGGTACGCTCGACGAGCTTTTCGACGAATGGACCAACCAACAACTCGGCCTCCACACCAAACCGATCGGGTTACTCGACGCAGATTTCTGGCAGCCGCTCACGGCTATGATCGACCACATGGTCGCCGCCGGCTTCGTTCGCCAAGCAGATCGGGACAGCCTCATCGTCGCCGATGACCCCGACGAGCTCCTAGAGGGGCTGTCTGCTTGGGAACCTCAGCCGCCGCGTTGGGGGTAGCTGGCGCTGTACGCTGGCATCATGACTACGCAGAACACAGGATCACGGGCACTTATCGTCGTCGACGTGCAGAACGATTTCTGCCCCGGCGGAGCGTTGGGGACCGAGCGCGGTGACGAAGTGGCGACGAAGATTGCCGACCTCATCTCGACACAGAGCGACCGCAGCGGCGAGTACTCCCACATCGTCGCCACCCAGGACTGGCACATCGACCCCGGCGCGCACTTCGCGGAGAATCCCGACTTCGTGGACACGTGGCCCGTGCATTGCGTCGCGGACTCGGAGGGGGCGGCGCTGCGCAGCCCGATCGCGAACGTCCCCTTTGACGAGTACTTCCGCAAAGGGGAGTATGAGGCGGCGTATAGCGGGTTCGAGGGGGCGTCGATAAGCGGAAAAGCTTTGCTCGCGGAATGGCTGCGTACACGCGGCATCGAGAACCTCGATGTCGTGGGCATCGCCACCGACCACTGCGTGCGCGCCACCGTGCTCGACGGGCTGAAGGAAGGCTTCGGCGTGCGCGTGCTCGCAGACAAGTGCTCGCCTGTCGACGACGCCCGGGGCGCAGCTGCCCTCGATGAAATGCGTGATGCTGGCGCGGAAATCGCATGAAAAACGCTGCTCCCAAGCTAGGGAGCAGCGCGCGAAACCTGGTGCTTAACGCTGCGACAGCAGACGCTGCAGCTCCTTCAGATCCTTCTTCTTCTTGCGCTTGTTAGCGAAGCTGATGGCTACCAGCGCCGCGACAGCGACTCCGATGCCTGCGAGCACCTTCTGCACGGACTCATCCTGCAGCTTCGCGGAGACCTGCTTCTTCGCGTCGTTCGCCAGGTTCTCCGGGCGGGTACGGTCCGCCAGCTCGTCAATGGTGGCGGCGAGGTTGCCGCGGGTGCGCTCAATGTCGCGCTGAATGTCGTTAATGTCTCGTGCCACTTTCGTCTCCCAGATCGAACTTGGATAAAGCTTTTGTCTCGCTCCCACAGTACTTGATGTCGCTACAGTGGCGGGCATGACTGAAGCAACACGTTTGACCGAAGGCGACAAAGCTCCCGAATTCTCCCTCCCCAACGACAAAGGTGACACCGTCTCACTCGCGGACTACGCTGGCAAGCGCGTCATCGTGTACTTCTACCCCAAAGCCAACACCCCGGGGTGCACCACAGAGGCCTGCGACTTCAGCGAGAACCTCTCCGAATTCGAGGACGCTTCCGTCGCCGTCGTGGGAATCAGCCCCGACTCCCCGGAAAAACTGGCGAAATTCCGGGCCGACCACGACCTCACCATCGAGCTGCTCAGCGACGAATCCAAGAATGTCATGACCGCATACGGCGCTTTCGGCGAGAAGAAGAACTACGGAAGGATCGTCCAGGGCGTCATCCGCTCCACCTTCCTCGTCGGCGCCGACGGCACAATCGAATCCGCCCAGTACAACGTCAAGGCGACCGGCCACGTAGGCCGTTTGCTGCGCGACTTGGACCTCTAGACCTCCCTGTGCCCACCTTCGCGCCCGCACACAGAGAGCGCTACGGGGCGCTGTTTCCCCGACACGAGCGCACGCGGTACACTATGAACCGCTTTGCGCGCCCGTGGCGGAATTGGCAGACGCGCTGGATTTAGGTTCCAGTGCCGTAAGGCGTGTGAGTTCAAGTCTCACCGGGCGCACCATTTTTCACCGAGGCGGTTCCATCTATTGGAGGGACCGCCTCAAACTTTTGGCGGGTACGCGCCACTTGATAGAATGCCCAGCGTGAGCAACCATGCGGCAGACCCCGGTAACGGACAGGAACCCCCCAAGCGGGAGCACGTCCGCGTCCGCGCCTGGCACGTTATCTTGCTCGTCGCCGCCGTCGTAGTGACCCTACTTCTCGCCCGCTGGCAGTGGCAGAGGTTCCAGTCCGGCACAGGCTCGCTCCAAAACCTGGGGTACGCGATGCAGTGGCCGTTCTTCGGCGCGTTCGTGGTGTTCATCTACCGCGCCGGCATGCGGATGGAGAACGAGAAGATCGACGCCGAGAACTCCGGCGACACCATGCAAGCTCTTTACGAGGCGGACAAAGCAGCATTCGGCGACCCCGGCGCGATGACGGAGATCGACGAAGACTTTCTGCCCAGCCGCCCCACCATGGGCATCGACGAATACAACGCGCGGTTCGCACCGCGCCGCGCAAGTGGTGCGGACGTGGAGAGCACTGAGACAGCGTCCGCCCAGATTTCAGACGAGAAAGATAGGTGATCCACCATGACTGACCCGACCGGACAGCCCGCGCAGAATTCCGCCCGCACTGGTGGCGCGGCCCCGCGCATCCACCCTGAGCGCCAGCGTCGCGTCCGCACTGCCCTCCGGTTGTTCTCTGTCGCAGCGTGGATCACCGGTGTCATGCTGCTCTTGCTCTGCGTCCGCATGATCATGGAATACGGCTTCCACATGGATGTCAGCGCGCTGGGTTGGGTGGCCATCCTCCACGGCTGGATGTACGCCCTGTTCCTGCTAGCCACGCTGAACTTGGGCATGAAGGCACGCTGGTCCACGCAACAGTGGATTATCACCGCTCTCGCCGGCGTGGTGCCGTTCCTGTCTTTCTTTGTCGAAGCTTGGCGCCGTAAAGAAGTCACTGAGGAATTCGCGCTCTAACTCGACAGGATTGCGGGCAACGATAGCCTCGCACACGCCACGAGAAAAGCGGCCGCACAGCGAAAATCTTGCTGTGCGGCCGCTTGAACACGTACGCGGAATTACTTCGACGCGCGGGTGAGGACGAGGATGTCCTTCGCGTCGCCGCCGTCGGGAGTCAGAGTGAGGGATTCCTCAGTCTGTTCCATGTCGTACTTCAGGTCGCGGCCGGTATCAACATCTGCCAGCTTGATGCTGTTGCCGCTCTCCTCACAGCGGGCGGTCTTCGTCTCGCCGGTTGCCGGGTCGGTGACGGACCAGGTGCAGTCGCCACCGTCGATCTCCAGCTTCACGTTGCCGGCAGCCGCACCGGTGCTCGCGTCCTGGCCGGTGCCCTCCCATGTGCCGTCCAGGGAGTTGCCGCACGCAGTAAGCAGGCCCGCGGACATGACCGCGGCACCAGCGAGAACAAGTTGCTTCTTCATAATTACGCTCCTTTTACACAAGCTTTTCGACGTTGCCTTTCGCCCTCTCGACCCTACCCGTTCACCAGCTCGGCGATTCGGGGAGCCAGCTCCCGGAGCGCTTTCCCGCGGTGGGACCGGGCATTCTTCTCTTCCGGCGTGAGTTGGGCTGCGGACTTCCCCGGTGCGTCCGCGGGCGCGAAAATCGGGTCGTACCCGAAGCCGCCTTCCCCGTGAGGCTCACGGAGCAGGGAGCCTTCCCAACGGCCTTCCGCCGTGAATTCTTGGCCGTCCGGAGTGACCAAAGCACAACAGGAGACGAAAGCGGCACCGCGGTGAGCGTCGTCGATATCGCTGGCTTGGGCGAGAAGAAGCTCGTTGTTAGCACTATCGTCGCCGTGGCGGCCGCACCAGCGCGCAGAGAGAATCCCGGGCATGCCGTTCAGTGCATCGACAGCAAGCCCCGAGTCGTCCGCCACACAGGCCAAACCGGACTGCTGTGCGCCTTCGCGCGCTTTGATCAGCGCGTTCTCGGCGAATGTCAGACCGTTTTCCACAGGCTCGGGGTAGGCGGGAATGTCTTTGAGGGAGACGAGTTCGACGCCTTCGACCCCCAGTTCTCGCAGCACCGTCTCCAGCTCCACGAGCTTCTTCGCGTTGCCGGAAGCGACGAGGACTTTCACCGGTGTCACCATCCCAGCGCCGCTTTCTGGGCCGCGATGAGTTCGGCGCAGCCCTTCTCCGCCGAGTCGAGCATAGCGTTCAGCTGGTCGCGCCCGAAGAGGCCGTGCTCGCCGGTGCCCTGCACCTCGACGAAGTTTCCGGACTCCGTCATGACGACGTTCAGGTCCACTTCGGCGCGGGAATCTTCCTCGTAGGGCAGGTCGAGGCAGACGCGGCCGTCGACAATGCCGACGGAGACCGCCGCGACCGGCGGAAGCAGCGGCTCCCCTGGCACGAGCTCGCGCTCCTTCAGGTGGGCGATGGCATCCGCGAGCGCGACATACGCACCGGTGATGGAGGCTGTGCGGGTGCCGCCGTCCGCCTGCAGCACGTCGCAGTCGAGCTGAATCGTGTTCTCGCCCAACTGCGAGAGATCCACAGCGGCTCGGAGAGAGCGGCCCACCAGACGGGAGATCTCGTGCGTGCGGCCTTTCACCTTCCCCTTCATCGACTCGCGAGGCATGCGCTCGTGTGTTGCCGACGGGAGCATCGCGTACTCCGCGGTGAGCCACCCCTCGCCGGAATCCTTCTTGAAGCGCGGGACACCTTCCTCGGCGCTGGCAGTGCACATAACGCGCGTGTTGCCGAATTCCACGAGGACGCTGCCCGCCGGGTTCGAAGTGAATCCGCGGGTGATGCGGACGGGGCGCATCTCGTCGAGCGCGCGGCCGTCGGCGCGAACGAACGACTCGGCATCAGGAGCAGTATTTGTTTCTAGTGCGTCAGTCATGGGACCGAGCCTACAGACCAGCCAGGACCACCGGCGTGGCACCTAGCACTGTCCACCTACACTTCGTAAACGTCCTTAGCGTTGCCCACGAGGATCTCGCCGTCGAATTCCTCTGCCGCGGCGCGGCGGGTGGCTTCCTTGTCAGTCCACGGCTGAATATGGACGAGCACCAGTTTCTTCACACCCGCTTTGCGCGCAATACGGCCAGCTTCACGGCCCGACATGTGCATGCCGGGCGGAGTGCTCTCATCCGTCTCAGGCCCCCAGGCGGCCTCGCAGAGGAAGAGGTCGGCGTTCCGTGCTGCGTCAATAAGCGTGGGCGTGTACGCGGAATCGCCGGAGAAAGTGATGACCTTGCCCGAATCGCGGTGCTCGATGCGCAGCGCGTGCGATTCGGCTGCGGGGTGAACGACGGGGAACGGCGTCACCGTCACCGAATCGATCGACAGCGACTGTCCGCTCCACGCGCGGACATCGAATGTGTCCGAAATATCGTCGATATCGTCCGGGCCGTTCGCCCCCAAGCGGCCCAGGTGCTCTGGAGCGAAGCTAGGGCCAGCGAGAATATGGCGGCGCGACGCCGGGGCCGTCGGGTGGAAGCGGCGCCACACAATCAACGAGGCCGTGTCGGAACAGTGATCGGCGTGCAAGTGGCTGAACACCAGGTGCGCATCAGACGGATCGGCGACCTCCTGCAACGCGGCAAGCGCCCCAGGCCCGAAATCCATCAGAATGCCAGGCTGTCCCTCGTCCGGATTGACCAGATACGACGAGCCGGGATTGCCCGGGGCCGACAACGACCCCGTGCAGCCGAGAACTGTCAATTTCATGGCATTACTGTGCCACGAACAGGACAGAATTTCTAAACGAAAGTGAGGATTTTTGTCGTCGGCTGAACCGCGTACCGCGGCCCACTTACCTTGCGTCGTGTGCGACGGCTGACACCTGCGGCCCGAGGAAGCGCTCAGCGAGACGGTTGAAAGTCTCTGGGTCACCCGTTGACTCGAATGTCCGCGTCGGCGCCTGGTCCGGGTCACTGAACATGTCCTGTTCAGTGAGCACACGCAACACGTCCTTCGCCGTCTCCTCCGCGGAGGAGACAAGCGTGACATCGTCCCCGATCGCCAGCTGGATCACGCCAGACAACAGCGGGTAATGGGTACAACCGAGCACCAAAGTATCCACACCCGCCGACTGCAACGGCTCTAAATACCCCTGCGCCACCCCGAGAATCTGGCGGCCCGAGGTGACTCCCCGCTCCACGAACTCAACGAACGCCGGGCAAGCGGCTGCGGTCACCTCGATGCCGGAGGCGATGGAGAACAAGTCCTGGTACGCATGCGACCGGATCGTCGCCTGAGTTCCGATTACACCGACCTTGCCGTTCCTCGTCGTTGCGATAGCGCGACGCACCGCCGGTTGAATCACCTCGATCACCGGAACGCTGTAGCGCTCCCGTGCGTCATGGAGGAACGCAGCCGACGCAGTGTTGCACGCAATCACAATCATTTTGCAGCCGCGTTCCACAAGCTCATCCGCAATTGCCGTTGCGTGCTCTCGAACCTGGGCGATCGGCTTCGGTCCGTACGGGCCATTCGCGCCGTCCCCGATGTAGAGGATGGACTCCCCTCCCAGCTGGTCCATCACAGCGCGCGCCACGGTCAGCCCGCCGAAGCCCGAATCAAAGATGCCGATGGGCGCGTTGTTGTACGCGCTACTGTTTTCAACCTCAACCACTCCAACCACGGTGTGGGATTCTACCGCGGCTATGCAACACCCCTGTCTAGGCTGCGCCTGACGTGGAGACAGCTGAGCCCTGCGCCGCCGAACCCGAGGCCTCCGCCCCGGAAAGAGCCGAATTCATGCGCGCCAACACCGAAGCGACTGTCTCAAGCTCGCTCTCGTCCACATTGTCAAAGAAGATCCGGCGCAACTCAGTGAGGTAGCCGGACATTCCCGATGCCAGTGCCCGCTGTCCGGAAGGCGTGAGCGCCGCAAACGTCGACCGACCGTCGTTCGGGTCAGGAATGCGCGCGACAAACCCCTTCTTCTCCAACCGCGTTACCACCCGGGAAAGGTGGGACAACGACATCGCGGTCGCTTCGGACAAATCCGTCATCCGGCGCGAAGCAGTGGGGCTCTCGCCGATCTTCAGCATTACTTGGAATTCGAAATAGGACACGCCCGAATCCCGCTTCAACTGCGCATCCAAAACGCAGGGCAGCTGCATGTGGCATGCCCACATTCGGGCCCACGTATCGGCCTCGAAGTCGCTGAGGGAATCCGTGTTTTCCATGGAATTCATCTTAATCTCAGCTTCGGAAAATTCTTGCCGAACGCGGTTCCCAGCTCAACGGCCTGCGCCTGCTTCCTTTATACGGGAAGCCGACCCGAAACCCTGAGAAACGGTTGAGCAAATCCAAAAAGCGGCCTTCACTGAAAAGGGTTTATCCGCGTCGGCCGCCTTGCACGATGGCGCCCTGCGTCTTCTTCGCTTGCTTGCGTGCGCGCAACGCCGGCGGGTCATCGGAAGAGATCAGCACACCGGCGGCTACACCACCGATGGCTCCAAACAGGTGGGCCTGCCAACTGACACTTTCGTCCAAAGGCAGAACGCCCCACAGCAGTCCGGAGTACATCAGGCCGAGCAGCAGACCCAGCGCGATCTGTGACGCGGACCGGTTGAAAATGCCGCGGATGAGCAAGTACGCCAGCCACCCGTACACCAGCATGGACGCGCCGATGTGGTTCGTGCCGGGACCGCCCAACAGCCAAGTACCCAAGCCTCCGACAACCACCACGAAGGCTGTGACTTCCCAAAACACACGGTGCCCTGAATAACCGATCAAAAACGCGAAGATCGCGCCCGGCATGGTATTGGAGATGAGGTGCTCGAAATCCACATGGAGGATCGGCGAGGTGAAAATGAACGGCAGGGAAGCCGGTTCCAACGGGTGAATGCCGAAATTGACCAGAGCCCCGCCGAAAACTATGACGTTGACGAGGTGCACGGCCCAGATGACCACGATGTATCCGATGGCGTAGGTGAGGCCAAGCTTCGCCTGTGACCGGCGACGGATCGGTTGCGGTGCCGGCTGCATGCCCGGTTGCGGGATAGGTACGCCTGATCGGCCGGGCTGGGTAAAGGGGTCCGGCTGTTGATTCCAAGCGTTCTGCGCTGAAGGGTACGGGTTATAGCTCATGGTGCGGTTCAGCTTAATGCCCGGCTACAACGATGTCGCTCCATGCCGCGACGTCATAACCTGCCGTCGCATGAGCGACCGCCTCCACGATGGCGCGCTCGACACAATTGGCCGATGCGTCACACAAGGCGTAGTACAGTTCCGGATCCGCATCCGCTGGGCTGTAGGCGGAGTAGTCCGACACGCCAGCGGTGGAGACAGCGAAAAGTGTGTCGCCGTCGAGCGGCGAGTGCGAGGGTCGGACAGCCCGGGCAATACCGTCATGGCCTGTCATTGCCAACCGTTTCAACTGCGCCTGCGGCAGCGGGCAGTCGGTGGCAATCACCCCGATCGTCGTGTTCAGCTTAGGTTTCGGCCGTTCGAGCGCGGTGAACTGATCGAGGTCGACCGGTGGGCGGGAGGGATCCCCGAAGAACCGCCCAGTTTCCGGATCAATCACACTGCCCAACGGGTTAGCAACCACTAGTGCTGCAAGCGTGTACTCCTGATCATCCATGCCTGCGACAGTGATGTGTGCACTTCCCACTCCCCCGCGCAGTACCCCGGCTGTAGCACCGCAACCAGCTCCGACGCTGCCCGCCGTCTGCTGCGGGTGAAAGGAATCTACCGGTTCCCCCTCATCCTGAGTGGCAAGGGCTGCCCGCACTGCCGCAGCGCCGTCTGAAGCTGTCGGCCGGTGGCTCGGGTCCCCGATAATGAGGTCGAATATGACTGCCGCAGGCACGATTGGCACACGCGGGCCGGGGACATCCTCACCGAAGACTGCGAAGCCAAGCCCGCGGGATTCGAGCTCACGCATAGCGCCGTCAGCTGCCGCCAGACCGAAAGCGGAGCCTCCGGATAGCACCACGGCATTGACGCGTTGGACCGTGTTGTGCGGATCGAGCAAATCCGTCTCCCGCGTTCCGGGACCCCCACCACGCACGTCCACAGCCCCCGTCATGCCTGCCGGATCCGTGGACACCAGCGCAGTCACTCCGGTGTCGCCCAGCGAGACGTGGCCGACGTAAAGACCGGGGATAGTGAATCCGGCTTCCACCCTGTTCTCCGAGGTGGCCGCCACTATTCCCCCATCAACGCCTGCAACAGAGAATCCTGACAGAACGCGAGCCACTCCACGAGATTGTCGCGGTCCTGCTCAGCCGATTCACTTTGGACGTCGGACGATGCCACATACAGGCGCATGTCGTTGAGCGCAGCGATGACTCGGTGCGCGTCCTCTTCCTCGATGGTGACGGCCACGCCACCAGTGGGGCCCAGCGCTTCATTGATCACCTGCAGGTTGCTCAACTTCGCCTTGATGATGTCGTTTTCGTGCAAGCTGCGTAGAAGAGAATTGTCGCCGTCGAACTCCTCATCGCCTTCACGCTCGAAATCGGGCAGCAAACGGGCAAGGGACGGATCCTGCGGAGCCTCCGTGTGACCCGACGGCATGTCCATCATGGCGGCTAACTCATCCTTCGGGGCGGACTGCGCCCTGTGAATCAACGCCTCTGAAACAGTGGCCGTGAGATCACCGATGACCTCGCGCTCCATCGGGTCGAACACGGCGCTGTACCGCGTGGCCCGCATGAGTCCCTTCTTCCGCCGCCACGGCTGCATCTCTGTGCCTCTCCCCTCGAATTAGCTGCTTGTTCTCGAACGTCCTTGTTCAGGCTCGTTGTTCAGGCTCGTTCTGCCCGCCGGGGTCACCCCGCCTGCTGCATCGTGGCCCACAGACCCGCAGTATGCAGCTTCTTCACATCACCTTCGACTTTGTCTTTCTCGCCGGAGGAGACGACTGCCTTCCCTTCCGTGTGCACCTGCATCATGAGCTCCTGGGCGCGCTTGCGTCCATACCCCAGCACTGTCTGGAAGACGTAGGTGACGTAGCTCTGCAGGTTCACTGGGTCATCCCACACGATGCACATCCATGGGAGGTTCTCTGCGACATCGACGTCGACATCAATTTCCTCGTCGAGCTCAGGCGTGGCCATGGGCGAGCCCATGCGAATCTCGCGTGTGACACCAGTCATAAACCCAACTTTACTAGACTCGCCCCGGCTCGGCGGACGGCCGTACATGTGTCAGCCCGCACCGACTAGGATTACCCTCATGACTACGCCTGAGGCGGACATCCAGTCCAGCGATTACCAATCCTCCACCGCGTTCCTGACCGACATGTACGAGCTGACCATGCTTGACGCGTCCATGCAGGACGGCACGTACGCGCGGGAATGCGTGTTCGAGGTCTTCGCGCGCAAGCTGCAACACGAGCGCCGCTACGGTGTTGTCGCGGGCACCGGCCGCCTCATCGAAGCTGTTCGCAAGTTCCGCTTCACAGAAGAACAGATCGCCACGGCGGACTTTTTGAGCGACAAGACCAAGGACTTCCTGCGCAATTACCGCTTCAGCGGGCAGATCGACGGCTACCGGGAAGGCGAGTTGTACTTCCCGTACTCCCCGATCCTGACGGTCCGCGGCACGTTCGCCGAGTGCTGCATCCTGGAGACGGTGATCCTATCCATCCTCAACTCCGATTCGGCTGTGGCGACAGCCGCCTCGCGTATGGTCACCGCTGCGGACGGCCGACCGATCATGGAGATGGGATCGCGCCGCACGAACGAACAGGCCGCAGTGACATCCGCCCGGGCGGCTTACATTGCGGGCTTCAATTCCACCTCCAACATGGAGGCGAGCCTGCGTTACGGTATCCCGGCGGCCGGCACCGCGGCCCACGCTTGGACGCTGCTGCACACGAACCCAGACGGCACCCCTAATGAGAAGGCTGCCTTCAAGGCGCAGATTGATTCGCTCGGGGTGCACACGACATTGCTCGTCGATACGTACGACATCACCCAAGGCGTCGCCAACGCAATCGAGGTGGCCGGCCCCGAGCTCGGCGGGGTCCGCCTCGACTCAGGCGACTTGGGCATCATGTCGCGCCGTGTCCGCGCGCAACTGGACAGCCTCGGCGCGTACAACACCAAGATCATCGTCTCCAGCGACCTCGACGAATTCGCCATCGCAGGTCTACGTGGCGACCCGGTGGATGGCTACGGCGTCGGTACGTCTGTGGTCACTGGTTCAGGCGCACCCACTGCGGGCATGGTGTACAAACTCGTCGAGGTCGACGGGGTGCCTGTGGCGAAGCGCTCGTCCGGCAAGCAGATGAAGGGCGGCGCGAAAGGCGCGGTGCGCACCTACCGCGGCACGGGAGTTGCGGTCGACGAGATTGTCTACCCGCAGTCCAATCCGCCGGAGAACCCGACATCGCTGGATTACCGGCAACTGGTCGTGCCGCTCATGCGCGACGGCGAGATCGTCGACGGCCTCGATGATCTGGAAGCGTCCCGCGAGCACCTGGCCAAGCAGCGCGAGACCTTGCCGTGGGAGGGCCTGTCCCTGTCCCGTGATGAACCGGCCGTACGCACCCGTCTCGTCGGTTTCCCTGAAGAGTGACGGGCGCAGAGAAGGAGCAGGATCGCCCGCTGTCGCTGTCCACGGAAGAGCTACTCAGCGCAGCCGTCACATCGCTCGGCGGCTCTCAGCGGCCCGGACAAGTGGCAATGGCGGAGGCTGTGTCCGACGCCCTCGACTCGGAGCGCCACCTCGCCGTCCAAGCGGGCACAGGCACCGGTAAATCGCTCGCCTACCTCGTCCCGGCAATCCGTCACGCCCAAGCGACAGACACCACGGTGATTGTGTCCACTGCGACACTTGCCCTGCAGCGCCAGTTGGTCGACCGCGATCTGCCCCGCCTCGTCGAAGCGCTCGAGCCGTTGCTTCCGCGCACTCCGACGTTCGCGATACAAAAGGGCCGCTCAAATTACCTGTGCCTGAACAAGCTCACCGTCGAGCAAGATGCACCGGACGCACTCATGGACACCGAAGACGTGTCATGGCTCGGTCGCCACATCAAACGGGTCCACGAGTGGGCGGACGAAACCGACACTGGCGACCGGGATGAGCTCGAGCCCGGTGTGCCCGACGCCGCATGGCGCCAGGTCTCCGTCACCGCGAACGAATGTCTGGGCGCGACGCGGTGCCCGCACGGCGAAGAGTGCTTCGCGGAAGCCGCGCGGCATCGCACGCACGATGTCGACATCGTGGTCACCAACCACGCACTGCTGGCCATCGACGCGATGTCCGACGCGAACATTCTTCCCGACCACGACGTTGTGATCATCGACGAGGCGCACGAACTCGACGGCCGCGTCACCTCCGTAGCCACGAACGAGCTTTCCGCCCGCGCCCTCACGCTCGCCGCGCGCCGCGCCGGGAAGCTCAAGGCCACAACTGAGCAACAGAAGCTCGAGGAGCTTATCGACGACTTCTCTGCCGTCCTCGACCTCGAATCCCCCGGCCGCTGGGAAACGATCTCCGATCCTGCCCGGGCATCGTTCGCGGCGGTACGCGATGCCCTGTGGCGCACCCGCGAGGCCATTGCGCGATCTCCCGAGGGCGAGTCGACGAATGACCCGGAGACGTTCGCCGAACGGGAGAACCTGAAGAACCACCTGACGGAACTACACGATTCTCTTGTGCGCATCCTCGATGTCTTCGACGAAGAGGACCCGGCGAAGCACTTTGACGTGGTCTGGCTGACCCGCTCCGAGCGTTACGGGGATTCCGTAGCTGTCGCCCCGCTGTCGGTGTCGGCACTTCTGCGCGAGCGGCTGTTCAGCGAACAGACCGTGGTGCTGGCATCAGCGACGCTGGCAGTCGGCGGAAACTTCCGCGCCATGGCGGCCAACTGGGGTCTGCCGGACGGGTCGTGGGACAGCCTCGACGCCGGCACGCCGTTCGATCCCCGCACGAGCGGCATCCTCTACATTGCCAAACACCTGCCGCCGCCCGGCCGCGACGGTCTGCAACCAGCCACCATCGACGAGATGGCCGAGCTCATCACAGCTTCCGGAGGGCGCACACTGGGGCTGTTCTCGTCGAAACGCGCGGCTGTCGAAGCTGCTGAAGCTCTCCGCGCACGTCTGCCATTCGACATTCTCGTGCAGGGCGATGACTCCATCGGTGCGCTTGTCAAAGAGTTCACCAACAACGAGAATTCCTGCCTTTTCGGCACTCTTACCCTGTGGCAGGGCGTCGATGTCCCGGGCACCTCGTTGTCCCAAGTGATCATCGACCGCATCCCGTTTCCCCGTCCGGACGACCCGTTGTTGCAGGCGCGCAGCAACGCGGCCGACGCTGCCGGCCGCTCCGGGTTCATGGAAGTCTCCGCCACTCACGCCGCGCTCCTGCTCGCGCAAGGGACGGGGCGCCTCCTGCGCAGCACCTCAGACCGCGGTGTGGTCTCAGTGCTGGACAGCCGCCTCGTCACAAAGCGGTACGGTCAATTTCTCCGCGCGTCCCTCCCCGATTTCTGGGAGACAACCGACCCAGACGTGGTCCGCGGCGCGCTGCGCCGCCTCACAGCGCCAAGCTAGACCGCGATGAAACAGGACTAGGCATAGCTGCCGGGGAGGGCCACGACGGTGGTCGACCCAGGAGCGACCTCAGTGAAGCCGCTGTCTTGTACCGCTACCGCCCCGGGTTCGGCCGCTAATTCAGCAAAGAGCTTCCGCGGCACTTCCCTCACCTGCAGCGGGAAGCCGACGGCAGCCCACGCTGCGACTGCATCAGAGCTCATCGCCGCGGCGAGCAGCATGGAGCCATGCCCCGCCTGTGCCGCAGCTTTACCAGCGGTCATGTCCAGCGAGGTATCGATGGCGATTAGCGGAATCCCAGGGTCGCCGGGCGCATCGTCTTCGAGAGGCACGTCTGTGCCGCGGATTTGCAGCTTCGAGATTGCGTGCGGGACCTCCCCTACCGCAGACGGAATGAAAGCGCGCGCCATCGCGGTGCCGGCGGTTGCCGTGCACCCAGGCAAAGCCTGCACACCGTCCCAACCGGCACCGCGAGCGCGGCGGGCGATTTTGCGGATCCTGTGCCCGTACCACTGCTCCAACGCATCGTGCCACGAGCCTGATTCTGCAGCACGCGGGTCAAGGCACACCTGCACGACAGCCCGAGCTGCCGCAGCCAACAGATCCGTGCGCACGGGCGGATCGATCTTGGGCACATGCAGTGCGATCTGCATTGCTTGAACGGTCTGTGGGTCGTCCGGGTCCTCCTCACCGCGGCCTGGCGCGGAGAGACTATTGACGAGGAACGAGTGGGCGCAGATAAGTTCGCTCCCCATCAATCCAGAGCGACCTTTCCGTCAATCCCCTGCTCCTCGTTGAGCACGTCGATCTCGTGGCGCGGCACACCCATGATGTACAGAACCGCGTCGAGGAATGGGTGGTTCAGCGCGGTATCCGCCACCTCCCTCAACGCCGGCTTCGCGTTGAACGCGATACCTAGGCCCGCCTTGGTGATCATGTCGATGTCGTTCGCGCCGTCGCCCACTGCGACAGTCTGCGACATGCGAAGCCCTGAGTCTGCAGCGAACTCGGCGAGGAAATCGGCCTTTGCCCGCCTATCGACGACCTGTCCAATCACCTCGCCCGTCAACTTCCCGTCGACGATCTCCAGAGTATTGGCGCGCACGTAGTCCAACTCAAGGTCTTCTGCCATCGGTTCAAGCACCTGTATGAAGCCACCGGAGACCACTGCGGTCCGGTAGCCCATCTGCTTCAAAGTGCGGATGGTGGTCCGGGCACCTGGGGTGAGCTCGATGTCACGCGCTACCTCATCAATGACAGAGGCATCCAGGCCTGCCAGCGCTTTCACGCGCTCGCGCAAGGACTCCTCGAAATCCAGCTCCCCGCGCATCGCGCGTTCAGTGACTGCAGCAACCTCTTCCTCTCGTCCGGCATGGGCCGCGAGCATCTCGATGACCTCACCGGTGATGAGAGTGGAGTCGCAGTCGAAGCAGACCAGACGCTTTGAACGGCGGGCAAGACCAGCACGCTCGATGGCGATATCCACGCCAAGCCCCGACGACAGCTCCGCTAGTGCTTTACGGACTGTGTGGCTGACTTCGTCCCCCTGGCCGGGGATGGTGATGGACAACTCCAGCCCAGTCACCGGATAGTCGGAGATGCCCCTGATGCGGTCGATGTTCGCGCCGAAGTCCGCGAGCGTGCGGCCGATTTCAGAGACCGACTCCGCCGTCACCGGGTCCCCCAGCACTACTACCGCGTGAGTGGAGCGCTTGCGCTGCGGAGCAAGCGATTCCTCATCTGTCTCAATCAGCACCGTGTGGTCTGTCAACTGCGGTGCCGCCTCAAGATCGCGGCGTAGAGCTTCAACTGCGACTGGGTTGACACCCGCAAAAGCGGCGAGGGCGAGCCGTCCGCGGAAATTCGCCTGCTCGACATCCAGAAGTTGCACGCCGTGCTGCGACAAAACCGCGAAGAATGCGGCCGTCACTCCCGGGCGGTCCGCCCCCGTCAGCGTGATCACGGCGTAGTTGAGACCAGGTTGCAGGCGCACGGCGTAAGTCATGGGTACGAAACTACCGCACTACAGCAAGAAGCCCCACTCCACGATTCACGTGGAATGGGGCTGTCAATCAGGAGCGGCCTCTAAAGGCCGCCGAAGCCGGTGGCTAGTCGGTAACCTTGGTAGAGCCGGATGCCGGGCCGCGACCTTCTGCCGGGCGAACGGTGGTCACCGTCTCCGGGCGTGCAGTCTCAGTGCGGGTGGCACGACCCTGGGTCTCACCCGGGGTGGTCGCCTCGGAGCGGGCATCGTGGTGGCCGGTGTGAGCCTCACGGCGCATGGTCTCAACCATGTGCGGGTAGTGCAGCTCGAAGGCCGGACGCTCGGAACGGATGCGCGGCAGGGACTCGAAGTTGTGTCCCGGAGGCGGGCAGGAGGTAGCCCACTCGAGGGAGTTGCCGTAACCCCACGGGTCGTCCACGGTGACGACCTCGCCGTAGCGCCAGGACTTGTACACGTTCCAGATGAACGGCAGGAATGCGATACCCAGGATCAGCGCACCAATGGTGGAGATCTGGTTGAGCAGCGTGAAGCCGTCGGAGTCGAGGTAGTCGGCGTAGCGGCGCGGCATACCCATGTTGCCCAGCCAGTGCTGGACCATGAAGGTCAGGTTGAAGCCGATGAAGGTCAGCCAGAAGTGCCACTTGCCCAGAGTCTCGTCGAGCATGCGGCCCGTCATCTTCGGGAACCAGAAGTACACGCCGGCGCAGGATGCGAACACCACGGTACCGAACAGGGTGTAGTGGAAGTGCGCGACGACGAAGTAGGAGTCGTGCAGCTGGAAGTCCAGCGGCGGGGAAGCCAGCATGATGCCGGTGAGACCACCGAAGAGGAAGGTGAACAGGAAGCCCATCGCCCAGATCATCGGAGTCTCGAACGTCAAGTGGCCGTTCCACATCGTGCCCACCCAGTTGAAGAACTTCACACCGGTCGGGACGGCGATGAGGAAGGTCATGAACGAGAAGAACGGAAGCAGAACCGCACCGGTGATGTACATGTGGTGCGCCCACACAGCCATGGACAGGCCGCCGATGGCGAGGGTTGCGAAGACCAGGCCGATGTAGCCGAAGATCGGCTTACGGGAGAAGACCGGGACGACCTCGGAGATGATGCCGAAGAACGGCAGCGCGAGAACGTAGACCTCCGGGTGGCCGAAGAACCAGAACAGGTGCTGCCACAGGATGGCACCGCCGTTAGCCGGGTCGAAGATGTGTCCGCCGAGCTTGCGGTCGTAGAGCACACCGAGAGCAGCCGCAGTAAGCAGCGGGAAGATCATCAGAGCCAGAATCGACGCGACGAACACCGTCCACGTGAACACCGGCAGACGGAACATGGTCATACCCGGCGCGCGCAGCGTCAGGACGGTGGAGACCATGTTGATCGCAGAGGCAAGGGTACCGATACCGGTGGCACCCACACCCAGGATCCACAGGTCAGCGCCCACACCCGGGGTGTGGATGGCATCTGCCAGCGGCAGGTACATGGTCCAGCCGAAGTCAGCGGCGCCGCCCGGGGTGAGGAATCCGGAAAGCATCGCCAAAATACCGGCCTGGGTGATCCAGAAACCAAAGGAGTTCAGACGCGGGAACGCGACATCCGGCGCACCGATCTGAAGGGGAAGCACAAAGTTAGCGAAGCCCCAGACGATCGGAGTACCGAACGCCAAAAGCATCACCGTGCCGTGCAGGGTGAACAGCTGGTTGAACTGTTCGTTGGACAGGAACTGCAGACCCGGGTGGAACAACTCCGCACGGATGAGCAGTGCCATGAGACCACCCACGAAGAACCACACGAAGGACATGATGATGTAGAAAATGCCCAGCTGTTTGTGGTCTGTGGTGGTCAGCAAATCATAAAGGCGGGTGCCTTTACGCGCCTTACCGGTCGGCTCCGGCCGGACCGGGGCGACAACGTCGGTACCGACCTCGTTGTCGAGCCGTGGTGCCACAGCAGTCATTCGATTCCTCCTGATTGAGACTCAGTCACACCACGTCCCGGGGTGATTTTCCCTGGGCACCCCCACGCGGGCACGCGGGTAGGCGCAACTAGTACCGCTTCATCTTAACGGCCGCCCCAGCCAAAATCCAGACATCACAGGCCACACCCATTATGAGCGCGGCACCTGCCTAATTGGCCTTTCCTGATTGACCCCGGATTGGGGATAGAACGGCCCCGCAACTCGGGCGGTGTGTGAGTTGCGGGGCCGTGGCGGCGGGGATGTGGGCTAGAAATCCCAGTCGTCGTCCTGAGTGTCCTCCGCCTTGCCGATCACGTAGGAGGAACCGGACCCGGAGAAGAAGTCGTGATTCTCGTCGGCGTTCGGCGACAGCGAAGCGAGGATCGCCGGCGAGACACGGGTCTCGTCCGCCGGGAACAGACCTTCATAGCCGAGGTTGTTCAGCGCCTTGTTGGCGTTGTAGCGCAGGAAGCGCTTGACGTCCTCGGTCCAGCCCAGCGGATCATAGATGTCCTCGGTGTACTGGGTCTCGTTGTCGTACAGGTCGTAGAGCAGGTCGAAGGTGTATTCCTTCAACTCGTCGCGGCGCTGCTGCGTCTCCTCCTGCACACCACGCTGGTACTTGTAGCCGATGTAGTAGCCGTGCACAGCCTCATCGCGGATGATCAGGCGAATGATGTCCGCGGTGTTGGTCAGCTTCGAGTGGCTGGACCAGTACATGGGCAGGTAGAAGCCGGAGTAGAAGAGGAAGGACTCCAGCAGCGTGGACGCGACCTTCCGCTTCAGCGGGTCATCCCCCTGGTAGTAGCTGAGGATGATCTTCGCCTTGCGCTGCATGGCCTCGTTCTCCTCGGACCAGCGGAACGCGTCGTTGATCTGCGGGGTGGACGCCAGCGTCATGAAGATGTTGGAGTAGCTCTTCGCGTGCACGGACTCCATGAAGGCGATGTTGGTCAGCACAGCCTCTTCGTGCAGCGTCTTCGCGTCAGGCAGCAACGAGACAGCGCCGACGGTGCCCTGGACAGTGTCCAGCAAGGTCAGGCCGGTGAACACGCGCATCGTCGCCGTCTGCTCGTATTCGTTGAGTGTGCGCCAGCTCGGGATGTCATTGGACACCGGGATCTTCTCCGGCAGCCAGAAGTTGCCGGTCAGGCGGTCCCAGACTTCCAAGTCCTTCTCGTCGGGAATGGAGTTCCAGTTGATCGCCTTCACGGGCTTGTCGTGGGATTCCAGGTACGAGTCGTAGTCGTGCGCGTCAGTCACGCAGATCATCCTATCTGTTGGCAGGGAAAAGGGTGTGGGCAGGAGGCGTCGATAAGCGTGCCCTACAGCATGCAGGACACGCAGCCCTCGATCTCGGTTCCTTCGAGCGCCATCTGGCGCAGGCGGATGTAGTACAGGGTCTTGATGCCCTTGCGCCACGCGTAGATCTGCGCGCGGTTGAGGTCGCGCGTGGTCACCGTGTCCTTGAAGAAGAGCGTGAGCGACAGGCCCTGGTCGACGTACTTCGTGGCCACCGCGTAGGTGTCGATGATCTTCTCGTAGCCGATCTCGTAGGCGTCCTTGAAGTAATCGATGTTCTCGTTATCCATGTGCGGCGCCGGGTAGTAGACGCGGCCGATCTTGCCTTCCTTGCGGATCTCGATCTTGGAGGCGATCGGGTGGATCGAAGACGTCGAGTTGTTGATGTAGGAAATCGAACCGGTCGGCGGCACTGCCTGCAGGTAGCGATTGTAAATGCCGTCGCGCGCGATATCTGCCTTCAGCTGCGCCCACTGCTCGGCCGTCGGCGGTTGCGCGGACGAGTGAGCGAACAGCTCTTTGACCTTATCTGTCTTCGGCTGGAAGTCCTGCGGGTCGTAGCGGTCGAAGAATTCGCCGGTGGCGTACTCGGAGCGCTCGAAGCCTTCGAACGCCTCGCCTTTCTCCACCGCGATCCGGTGGGAAGCCTTGAGGCATTCATAGAGCACCGCGGCGAAGTAAGCGTTGGTGAAGTCCAGGCCTTCTTCCGAGCCGTAGTCAATGTGCTCGCGGCCGAGGTAGCCGTGTAAGTTCATCTGGCCCAAGCCAATTGCGTGGGAGGCGTCGTTGCCCTCGCGCACGGACGGCACCGAATCAATGGACGTCTTGTCCGCCACAGCGGTCAGGCCGCGGATCGCCGTCTCGACTGTCTTGGAGAAGTCGTCCGAGTCCATCGACATCGCGATATTCAGCGAGCCCAGGTTGCAGGAAATGTCGTTGCCCAGCTCCTTGTACGTCAAGTCGTCATTGAGCACCGACGGGGTGTTGACCTGGAGGATCTCCGAACACAAATTCGACATGTTCACGCGGCCGATCTTCACCGGATTGGCCTTGTTCGCCGTGTCCTCGAACATGATGTACGGGTACCCGGACTCGAACTGAATCTCGGCAATGGTCTGGAAGAACTGGCGGGCGTTGATCTTGGACTTACGGATACGCGGGTCCTCGACCATTTCCTCGTACTTCTCGGTGACCGAAATATCGGCGAACGGAACGCCGTAAACGCGCTCCACGTCGTACGGGGAGAACAGGTACATGTCGTCGTTGCGCTTAGCCAGCTCGAACGTGATGTCCGGGATGACCACACCGAGCGAAAGGGTCTTGATGCGGATCTTCTCGTCCGCGTTCTCCCGCTTGGTGTCCAGGAAGGACAGGATGTCCGGGTGGTGCGCGTTGAGGTACACCGCGCCTGCACCCTGGCGGGCACCGAGCTGGTTGGCGTAAGAGAAGGAGTCCTCCAGCAGCTTCATCACGGGGATGACGCCGGACGACTGGTTCTCAATGTGCTTGATCGGCGCGCCTGACTCGCGGATGTTGGACAGCAGCAGCGCCACTCCCCCGCCGCGCTTGGACAGCTGCAGCGAGGAGTTGATGGCGCGTCCGATGGACTCCATGTTGTCCTCGATGCGCAGGAGGAAGCAGGATACGAGCTCGCCGCGCTGCGCCTTTCCCGCGTTGAGGAACGTCGGGGTGGCGGGCTGGAAACTGCCGGTCATAATCTCGTCGACCAGCGCGGTGGCCAGATCCTCGTTGCCGTCGGCGAGGAACAGCGCGGTCATGGACACGCGGTCCTCGAACCGCTCAAGGTAGCGGCGTCCGTCAAACGTCTTCAGCGTGTACGACGTGTAGTACTTGTACGCACCCAAGAATGACTTGAAGCGGAACTTGTAGGAGTACGCGCGCTTGAACGTGTCCTTAATAAAAGACCACTCGTACTTCTCAATCGTCTCCGGCTCGTAGTACTTATTCTTCACCAGGTAATCGATCTTCTCTTCCAAGTCGTGGAAGTAGACCGTGTTCTGGTTGACGTGCTGCAAGAAGTACTGGTTGGCCGCCTCGCGGTCTTTGTCGAACTGAATCTGGCCATTCTCGTCGTACAGATTCAGCAGTGCGTTCAGCGCGTGAAAGTCGAGCTGTTCGGACTGGTCGACCGGCTCTGCGACAGTCTTACCCAGGGTGTCAGACACGGTTCATCGGGCCTTTCTCAAGCAGTGTTTGTAATAAATCGGGGCTAAACAGTTTGGTACCGCTCACGGAGCCGAGCCAGCCGCTGCGCGTTCTCCGCCGTCTCCGCGCGACGAGCATCAAGCACCTCACGCTCGCGCGCGGACAGCGGTTTGAGGCCGAGCTTATCGACGTTCCCCACCAAGTTCTCGCGCACTTTCTCCACGTCCTCCTCCGAGCCCATCAACTCGAAGCGGTACAGGTACGGCGCGCCTGTCTTGGTGGCGATCACGTTGCCCGCCTTGCAGAAGTCGGGGCCGAAATTCGAGTTGCCCGCCGCGATCACTCCACGGAGCAGATCTCGGTTCTCCTTATCGTTCAGGAACCGGATGACCTGCACCGGAACTGGACGGGAATTCTCGTGGTTCAGGGATACCCCGCCACCGTACGTTGGGCAGACCAGCACGTACGGCTCATCCACCTTCAGCGGTTCATCACCGCGGCGGAGCGGAATCCGCTCACTGGGGAGACCGAGCTTTTTCACAAAACGGTGCGTGTTGCCCGTCGCGGAAGAGAAATACACGACCAACATGGCGGATTGCTAACCTCGAGACTGAACGTGAACGGCTACTGCGACTGCTGCTGCAAAACGTTAAGCCGCCAACAACGTGACGGCTTTAAGCTTCGTGCGGGGCGGTTACGCGGCGCCCTCGGCGAGGGTGCGGATGCGGTCCGGGCGGAAGCCGGACCAGTGCTCCCCGTCAACCTCCACAACCGGAGCCTGCAGGTAACCCAGCGCCATAACATAATCGCGGGCGGAATCATCCATGGAGATGTCCACCGTAGTGTACTGCAGACCTGCGCGGTCAAGCGCCTTCTTGGTCGCATTGCACTGGACGCAAGCCGGCTTGGTGTAAAGGGTGATCGACATTGTTCTCAAGGCTCTTTTCTTCTCAGAGGATGTTCGGGGGCTAGTGAGACTTACCTGGCGGCCCCAGGGGCGCCGCTAGCGCTCGAATCAACGTAAGAGTGGTGCGGCATCGAGCGATGCGCCGCGCCCGCACCCCGTGGGGGCGAACACCTTGAGACACTATACGTTGTGCCAGATTATGGCAACTGATACTACATATAGTAGTTACACGTATGGTATTCGCAGGATAGGGGAACAAAATAACCTACATGTAGTTTCATTGCTCGCAACCGCAGGCGAAAACCGGGTCACATCCGTGGGATTTTCTTTCGAATAGCACCGAATACCCAGCCGGCACGAGTGCACTGAATCCCCGGGTTAAGTAGCAAAATGTGTGTCTGAGTTTCGGCGTTCTTGCTGATCAGTCTAGGTAAATCGGACGGATATAAGCAGCAAGACCTTATATCCGCCCGATTTGTGTTCAATCCACCGGAATGGCACTCGCATGTGCTAATCGGGGGTTGGTGTGCTTTCCGGGTGAGTAAAAACAGACCACGATGCCCAGTAGAGGGTGTCAGGAAGTTTGTGTGTGAGGCTCTGATCTAGAAGGAGTTTCACCGATAATGACTACGGTGTCACCGAAGAAAAACCATGACCCGGCGAGGGTCAACGAGATCAGCGAGAAGCTGATGGAAAATCCTGAGCTCGCCAGCCTGATCAGCGAGCTGTCGACCACTGCTGATGATGCCAGCGAGCTGGTCAAAGGCTTGTTGCAGGCATCGATCAACGCTGGTCTTAAGGCAGAGATGGATGCGCATTTGGGCTATAGCCATTCCGACCGCAAGGCCAAAGCCCAGGTGGAAACCGCGCAGGAGAGCAATCACCGCAACGGGTCGTACACCAAGACCGTCAATTCTGGCTACGGCGCGGTGGAAGTGACCGTGCCCAGGGATCGTGCCGGCACGTTTACTCCCCGGATGGTACCCAAGGGCGCACGCCGGCTCACAGAACTCGACGACATGATCGTCTCGCTCTACGCCGGCGGGATGACAGTGCGCGATATCCAGCATCACCTCGCGACCACCCTTGGGGTGGATATGAGCCCGGATACGATCAGCACCATTACCGATGCGGTGTTAGACGAGGTCATGATCTGACAAAACCGCCAGCTCGACGAGTTTTACCCGGTGATCTTCCTCGACGCGCTACGCGTGAAAATCCGTGACGGCCACCGCGTGGTCAACAAAGCCTGCTATATGGCGGTTGGTGTCGACATGGACGGCATCAAGCACATCCTGGGATTGTGGATCGCCGACAATGAAGGCGCTGCATTCTGGGCATCGGTGTGCGCGGATCTGGCCAACCGCGGTGTCCAGGACGTGTTCATTGTGTGCTGCGACGGGCTCAAAGGCTTGCCGGAAGCCGTGGAGGCAACCTGGCCGAATTCCATGGTGCAGACCTGCATTGTGCACCTGATTCGGGCTACGAACCGGTGGGTGTCGTATCAGGACCGCAAAGGTGTCTCCCGGGCGCTGCGTGAGGTCTACACGGCCGCAAACGAGGACACCGCACGCGCCAGCTTGGATGCGTTCGAGACCAGCGAACTAGGCCGTAAATACCCGCAGTCGGTCAAAGTTTGGCGCGACGCGTGGGAGCGGTTCGTGCCGTTTCTGCAGTTCCCGCCAGCGGCACGCCGGGTGCTCTACACCACGAACTCGATCGAGTCGCTCAACGCTGAAATGCGCAAGGCCACCCGTAACCGGGGCCAGTTCCCGAATGACACCGCGGCGTTGAAGACGCTGTGGTTGATGATCTGCAACATCGAAGACAAGCGCGCCGCCCAGCGAGCGAAGAAAGCAAAACGGGACATTGAATGCAACGGCTATATTGAAGGAGCGAAAGCCAACGGGTGGAAACAAGCCATCAACCAACTAGCCGTGGCATACCCCGACCGATTCGCGGACTACTTGTAAACCACCCCCCGCACACAAACAATCGGACACCCTCTGCCCGGTATGCGCCTGCTCGCGCGCGCAAGCCGCACACTTGGCGAATACCTAGGCCGCGCCGGATGGCCGCCCTCGGACCGCGACGCTGCGGCTGGCGAGGGAGCGGACCAGGGTCAGACCGAGGAGAGCGCCCTTGCCTTGATCTGGTCGAACTCCTGCTGGGTAATCGCTCCCGAGTCGAGAAGGGCCTTCGCCGAGGCGATCTCATCGGTCGGGCTCGATCCGGCGGAGCCGCCGGCGACGGACTTGATGTACTCATCCTGCCGCTGCTGGAGCTCCTGGCGCGCCTCGACCGCGCGGTCGGTCATCCCCCGACCTCGAACAAGCAGGTACGCGAGCATTCCGATGAACGGCAGCGCGACGATGAACACCACCCACAGCGCCTTCGCGAAGCCGCCGAGGTCCTTGCTGCGGAAGAGATCTCCGAAGATCCACCATAGGGACATGAACCATGCGAAGAAGATGAAGAACTCGAACATGGCGAGTAGGAATGAGCCGTTGTCGTTGAACATCTGCTGACTGCCTCCTGACTGGATGGACGCTGGCCGAGCGGTCCACGCGGACCCCAGCGCACGACGGTTAGGAACAAGGACGTGCCCGGGCCGTCGCCGAACCACGTTAGCAGCTCTTCCTCACCAAGCGTGGTAGCCGGGTTGCGACGCGCTGACCGGGTTGGGCTGGTGAAGACGGGCCTGGGACTCCACGATTCGTAGCGACCAAGCAACGGATCGAGAGGAGTCCCAGGTGAGTGTTGAGGCTACCGTCCTGCCCGCTGCGATGCTCGGCATCTCGGGGTTGGTGGTGCTTGCCGTCGGTGAGTACGGCGGTGAGCTGGAGCTGTTGGTGGAGACCTCCGAGTCGGTGACCGGGTGCCCGCGGTGCGGGGTGGTCGCGGTGGCCCACCGCCGGCGTGAGCATCTGGTGCGTGACATCCCCTCGGCGGGGCGGCCGGTGCTGCTGGTGTGGCGCAAGCGGCTGTGGCGGTGCGCCGAACCGGCGTGCCCGCAACGTACCCGGTCAGTACACCTAATAAAGCGACGTCAGTACGTTCGCTAATGCTCGAGCTGATCTTTCATCGCTCGTACCTCTTGGCTGCCAGCGTGGTCACTTATTCGCAACCGCCCACCGTGCGTTCTCTACACCCCTCACCGTTGCACTCATGTGAGACATTTGAACGCGCTGTGGCCTTATCCGTCCCCGCGGATTGCTCCTCGCCTGTCATTCCTGAAGGGTGTCAGGAAGTTTGTGTGTGAGGCTCTGATCTAGAAGGAGTTTCACCGATAATGACTACGGTGTCACCGAAGAAAAACCATGACCCGGCGAGGGTCAACGAGATCAGCGAGAAGCTGATGGAAAATCCTGAGCTCGCCAGCCTGATCAGCGAGCTGTCGACCACTGCTGATGATGCCAGCGAGCTGGTCAAAGGCTTGTTGCAGGCATCGATCAACGCTGGTCTTAAGGCAGAGATGGATGCGCATTTGGGCTATAGCCATTCCGACCGCAAGGCCAAAGCCCAGGTGGAAACCGCGCAGGAGAGCAATCACCGCAACGGGTCGTACACCAAGACCGTCAATTCTGGCTACGGCGCGGTGGAAGTGACCGTGCCCAGGGATCGTGCCGGCACGTTTACTCCCCGGATGGTACCCAAGGGCGCACGCCGGCTCACAGAACTCGACGACATGATCGTCTCGCTCTACGCCGGCGGGATGACAGTGCGCGATATCCAGCATCACCTCGCGACCACCCTTGGGGTGGATATGAGCCCGGATACGATCAGCACCATTACCGATGCGGTGTTAGACGAGGTCATGATCTGACAAAACCGCCAGCTCGACGAGTTTTACCCGGTGATCTTCCTCGACGCGCTACGCGTGAAAATCCGTGACGGCCACCGCGTGGTCAACAAAGCCTGCTATATGGCGGTTGGTGTCGACATGGACGGCATCAAGCACATCCTGGGATTGTGGATCGCCGACAATGAAGGCGCTGCATTCTGGGCATCGGTGTGCGCGGATCTGGCCAACCGCGGTGTCCAGGACGTGTTCATTGTGTGCTGCGACGGGCTCAAAGGCTTGCCGGAAGCCGTGGAGGCAACCTGGCCGAATTCCATGGTGCAGACCTGCATTGTGCACCTGATTCGGGCTACGAACCGGTGGGTGTCGTATCAGGGGTTGCGTCCCTTAGTGTGGTGTAACGCTTGCTGATGGTGGGCCCTTGAAAATAGTGGGGCGGCCACCGCCAGTAACCTTTCGACTCAACTACCACATCTCACCGAAAGGCACATGACGATGACCGCTGCACCGCATTCTATCGACCCTGCAACCTACTTGGATGATCTGCTCGCCCAAGCCTCCCCTGACCTGATGCGGCAGATGCTGCAAGGGTTTATCAACCAGATCCTCTCCGCCCAGGCCGACACCGTCTGCGGCGCCGAATACGGCGTTGCTTCCACCGAGCGGGTCAACCACCGCAACGGGTACCGCCACCGCGACCTCGACACCCGTGTCGGCACGATCGACGTGGCAGTGCCGAAACTGCGCCACGCACGCGTTCTTCCCCGACTGGCTACTAGAGCGCCGCTCACGAGCAGAACGCGCGCTGTCGACCGTGATCGCGACGTGCTACCTCAAAGGGGTCTCCACCCGCCGAATGAACGATCTGGTGGCAACCCTTGGGATTTCTAACCTGTCAAAATCGCAAGTCTCGCGGATGTCGGAAGAACTTGACGAGATGGTCGCAGACTTCAAAAACCGCCCACTCGACCCCGGCGGGTACGCCTACCTGTCGTGTGACGCACTCACGATCAAAGTGCGTGAAGGCGGACGTGTGGTCAAATGCTGCGTGCTGCTAGCTACCGGGGTCAACGCCGACGGCTACCGGGAAATGCTCGGCATGCACGTAGCCACTGCGGAATCCAACGCGTCGTGGAAGGGCTTCTTCCAAGACCTCAAGGCCCGCGGGCTTTGCGGGGTCTTCCTTATCACCAGTGATGCTCATGAGGGCATCCAGCACGCCATTTCTGAAGTGCTGCCTGATGCGTCGTGGCAGCGCTGTCGCACCCACTTCGCCAAAAACCTCTACGAAAAGGTGCGGGTCCGGAGAACGTCAACGGAAAATGCTCGAGTGGTACCTCCACACCAAAAAGCAACTGCCTGACGACCCACTAGACATCGCCAGGCAGTGCGATTTTGGCCAAGATCAACTCGTCAAAGTCAACGATCTTGCCGAAGAAGACCACAACAAAGCCGACCAGGAAACAGGACGACCAGCCTTCTACGACAACGCTATCCCAACCGAATACGAACACTCGATAGGAATCAGAAAAGGCCCCATGAAATAACAAACGGTGTGCCCGCCCCACGACACGCCGAGCGGACACACATTTTGCTACTTAACCCGAATCCCCCGCAGACGGACAACCCCGGAGACAAGAAAAACGCCCCCACTGCGAGCACATTGCTCTGTGCAGTGGGAGCGCGAACGGATCTGCGGTTAGCCCTGGCGAGCCTTGAAACGCGGGTCCTTCTTGTTGATCACGTACACCTTGCCGCGGCGGCGGACAACCTGAGCGCCCGGCTTGTTCTTCAGCGACCGAAGGGACTTACGGACCTTCATCGGGCGCTCCTTTCTACTCGTTCATGTTCCGAACAACCACCCCGACTCCACCTAAATACGAGCAGGTGGCGGCGGTTATTCGTCTCTTTCCTCGGCGCACCGTGAGTCGGCGCTGCCGTTCAACGGGAGTCAATGCTACCTGACCGGCCCCGCAGCACCAAAACGACTCGACTGAAGACCGGACTCGGAGCGGTGCTTCCGCGCTACGATAGCGGGCATGCCACACCAGTCCGACACCGCTTCAGGCAACCTGCCCGAGAATCCATCGCACGACGCGATCGGCGCAACCCAGCAGGAGATCGTCTCTACGCTCGGCGTGAAACCCGTCATCGCTCCGGCTGGGGAGATCGCCCGGCGCGTGGACTTCCTCGTCGACTATTTGGAAAAGACCGGCGCTAAAGGATACGTACTGGGCATTTCGGGCGGCCAGGACTCCACACTCGCGGGCAAGCTCGCTCAGCTCGCTGTGGAGAAGACCCGCGAACAGGGACGCGATGCCACCTTCGTCGCGGTCCGACTCCCCCACGGCGTCCAGGCGGACGAGGATGACGCGCAGCTCGCGCTCGACTTCATTGCGCCGGACCAGCGCGTCACGGTCGACATCGAACCGGCGACGACCGCGCTCGCAGCTAAAGTAGCCGGCAGTATCGACCGTGAGAAGCTCGGCGACTTCAACAAGGGCAACGTCAAAGCCCGCCTGCGCATGACCGCCCAGTACGCAATCGCTGGCGAGCTCGGCCTTCTGGTCGTTGGCACGGATCACGCCGCGGAGAACCTCACCGGATTCTTCACCAAATTCGGCGACGGCGCCGCGGACCTCGTCCCACTCGCGGGGTTGAACAAGCGCCAGGGCGCACAACTGCTCGCCCACCTAGAGGCGAACACACGTCTCTATGAAAAAGTGCCCACTGCAGACCTCGAGGAGGACCGCCCGGCACTTCCCGACGAGGAGGCTCTCGGCATCACCTACGCCGAGATCGACGATTACTTGGAGGGCAAGCTCATCAGCGCCTCCTCCTCCCAACGCCTCGAACAGCTCTGGGCGAAAGGCCAGCACAAGCGTAATCTTCCGCCCGGCCCGGCCGAAACCTGGTGGCTCTAAAACTCCGCCGCTAATCGACGACGCGCAGTGTCTCCTCCGCCGCGCGCACCAGCGCAGATCCGTAGCTGGGGCCGTGCGTGTAGGCGTGGACGGCGAGCGGGTGAAGCTGGTGGACCGGAATACGCCTCTCCCAATCCCCGCCGGACGCGTTGCCCAGGGAACCACCGGCGGCAAAGTAGCCGTCGATAAGCGCGCTCACGTGCGGTGCCCCGAAAAGCTCGAGCATCGCTATGTCCGTCAGCGGGTGACCACCGTGCGCGGCCGGGTCAATGAAACGCGGACCTGAGGAGGAGAACAGTAAGTTTCCCGCCCACAAGTCGCCATGGATGCGCGCAAGCGGCGCGTCCTCGTCTTCCTGGAGCAGCGCGTCGCATGCACGTTTGACCACGTCCAACCCGGCCTCATCCAGGTTGCCCCTCCGGTGGGCTTTCTCCGCGAACGCCAGCACACGTTGCCGGGTGTAGAACTCCGCCCACCGTTTCGTGGGCGTGCACTCCTGTTGCGCCCGGCCGATGAAGTTGGGGCCGTCCCAGCCGTCGGCGGGCGCACCGAACGCGTCCGCACCCATCGTGTGGATAGCTGCGAGCTCTCGACCGGCCTGGCGCGCGGCATCTGCGGTAGGCCGGGCACTATCGACGCGCTCGATAGTGACAGTGTTGGCTTCGTCGTCGAGGTCCAGCACCTCCACCACGGCATTCGAACCTTCACGCAGCCACCGCAAATACGCGGCTTCCGCCGCGGCTGCACCAGGCGCACTGCCCTGCTTCACAAAAACGTTTGATTCAGACATCGATACCTTCTAGCTCCAGCAGGAAACGCTTCATCTCCGAACCACCGCGATACCCTCCGAGCCCGCCATCCGCACGTACCACCCGGTGGCAGGGCACCAGCAACGGCAAAGGATTATGAGCACACGCACCACCGACAGCCCGCACGGCTTTCGGGTTACCGGCCCGAGCCGCCAGTTCGCCGTAGGTCGTGGTGTGGCCGTAAGGAACGCGGGCGAGTTCGCGGAGCACCTCTGCCCGGAACGGGCCCCGGGCAAACCGGTAGTCCAACGGCACCGTGAACTCGCGGCGGCGCCCCTCGAAATACTCGGTGAGCTGATGCGCAGCGAGCGGAATGACTGCTTCAGCCCCGATGCGCTCGCGCTCCTGTTCAATGCCGTCGGACTCGAACAGGACCCTCGCTACCCCAGCGGACGACACGACCAGACCAATGCGGCCGACCGGGGAATCTATTTCATGAAACCGCAGCTCGTCCATGCACCCCACAGTACTGAAGCCTCCCAGGACACTCATTGTCCCTCGTCAGAGCTTCGCGCCTAGTAAACTCCCAGCTGTGCGTAAGGCAATGATCAGCTTCTCGTTAGCCCTGACGGCAATGGCCCTCGTGGCCTGCGGAAACTCCGAACCCGACGTGATATCCGGGACCAACCCGCCTATCGACGCCGCCGTCTGCGACGGCGACCCCGCATGCGAATCCGACATGCGGGACCTCAGTTACAAGCTGGAATCCATCGACGATCTGAACGGCGACGGAATCATCGACCAGGAAGAGCTCAATGCGGCACGCAAGAGGCTCGACCGGGAGGAAGCTGCGGCGTCGTCAAGCAGCGCCGCCGCATCATCCTCCGCAGCTGCCGCCTCGTCGAGCCGTGCAGCGGCGGAGGCCTCCCGGTCCGCTGAAGCTGAACGCGCCGAATCAGAGCGCCGGCGCGATGCTTCCCTGCAGCGCGAAGCGCAACGCCAGGAACGTCAGCGCGACGTACAGGAACCCGAGCCCGCACAGCAGCAACAACAGGCCCCGGCACAACAGCAAGCACCTGCCCAGCAACAGGCGCCGGCGATGGAGTGGGCGACGATCGGCCCGTACGGCAGCGAATTCACCTGCGAGCAAGCCCGCGCTTCATGGCCGGTGGAATCCAGCGCCTGTTACACCGGACCCGACGGCAATGCCTATTTCGACGGTCAGCGCCAAGCTGCGCGCTAGCTGACCTTCCTAGCCAAGCACCCTGCAGAAACGCGAAAGCCCAGCCGGATGGCTGGGCTTTGTTCATAGTGGAGCTAACGGGATTCGAACCCGTGACCCCCACACTGCCAGTGTGGTGCGCTACCAGCTGCGCCATAGCCCCGTAGCTTCGGCGGATCCGGACTCTGCGTTGAAGCAGTGCGGCCCGCCGAGCGACTTTGATAAATATACACCGGCGTGCGGGCGAGACCCAAATCGCCCGCAGCCAGCAACGTTAGCTAGCCAGAAGGTCGTCGATCCAGTTCTCGAGGGGGTTGGATTCGACATCCTTGCCGTCGACAAGCACGCGCGGGGAGGAAAGCTCGCCGGTCTGCTCGACGAGGAATTCCTCGTTCGCCTCGCCAACCTCCTTGGCCTTGTCCTCGTACTCGCCGTTGCGGATGGCGTCGACCGCGTCCTTGGATGCGCCGAAGTCCCTGGCCATGTCCGCGAGCTTGTTCGCGTCGGCGTTGCCGTACAGGCTCTGCTGCTGCTCGAGGAGGGCCTTGCGCAGGTTCCACATTGCCTCGGTGTCGCCCTTCTCGGCGAGCGCGAGCACGGCGGCGAGAGCGTGCGTGGAGTGGCCCGGGTTGTACTGCTCGCCGGTGCCGTCTAGGAACACCATCGGGTGGAGCTTCACTGTGAGCTCGCCAGCCTTGATCTTCTCCAGCATTTCGGAGTCGGTCTTCTCAGCGAGCTCGGCGCAGTAGTGGCAGGAGAAGTCTTCATAGATCGCCGCTTCCTTCGCACCGTCGGCGCTGTCTCCGGACAGCGTGATGGCGTTGTCGACGAACTCCATGTTCACGCCGTCGACCTTCTCCACATTTTCCGCAACCCGGTCAGCCTGCGCACCGCGACCGTTGTACACGATCAGGCCGATCACCAGCGCACCGATGAGAACCAGCGCGAGAATCGCCCACAGGAAGCCTTTGCCGCCGGTGGAATTCGGGTTGGCCACCTTCGTGGAGCCCTTCGTCGTTTTCGGCTTAGAAGAAGCCATATCCATCACCTTCTGTGTTGTCGATATGTGTCGCGAGCTATTTCCTAGAAAAGTCTAGGGGTACAGCGCGAATTTCTTGAACGGCCGGTAGATCATGAACAGCGTGACGGCGATCAGGCCGATGTCGCGGACGATGGCCACGAGAAGATCGTCGCTGGAGCCCTTCGAGTTCGGGCCGAAGCACCCGCAATCAATCTGCAGACCCCGGTTGTATGCCGATGCCAGGCCAATGACGAACAGGATGAGGACACCGAAAGACACCCACCCCGCCGGGCGAATCTTGATGCCCAACAGCAGGATCAGCCCACCGGCAATTTCCGCTGGGCCGATGATGTTGGCGAGCAGGTTGGACCAGTACGGGGTGAAAATCTCGTACGCCTCGATGCTCTGCGTCACCGTCATGTGGTTGCCCAGCTTCGTCGAGCCCGAGTAAATCCACATCACCGCGAGCCCGAACCGGGCAAGGGCGGAAAGAGCGTCGAGCACAAATTCGCTTCTCGACGTCTCCCCCGCCTCCGCCTCCGACTGCCCCGCTTCGGGGAACTCCGGCACGTCGGTCTCAGCCACCTGCACGTCCTGCTTAGTTGTCACCTCAATGACCTTAGCCCATGCGGGAGACACGGCGGAAGATCACCGCAATGAGGTTTGTGTCACCAAACTGCGCGGATCTTACTCCCCGAGCACTGCCCGGACGACATCCTGCGCTTCCTGCTGCACCTGCTCCAGGTGCTCTTCGCCCTTGAAGGATTCCGCGTAGATCTTGTACTTGTCTTCGGTGCCGGAGGGCCGGGCGGCGAACCAGGCGTTGTCGGTGGTGACCTTGAGCCCGCCGATCGCGGCACCGTTGCCGGGAGACTCGGTGAGCTTCGCAGTGATCTCGTCGCCGGCGAGAGTGGTGGCCTCAACCTGGTCCGGAGACAGCTTCTTCAGGGTGGCTTTCTGCTCACGGTTCGCTTCGGCATCGGTGCGGGCGTAGACCGGCGCACCGAACTCGGCTTCCAGCTCCGCGTAGCGCTGCGACGGCGTCTTGCCCGTCACCGCCGTGATCTCCGAAGCGAGCAGGTCCATGATCAGGCCGTCCTTGTCCGTCGACCACACAGATCCGTCTTTGCGCAGGAAGGATGCGCCGGCGGACTCTTCGCCGCCGAAACCGACGGTGCCGTCGATAAGCCCCGGCACAAACCATTTGAAGCCGACGGGAACTTCGACGAGCTTCCGGCCGAGCGACGCCACGACGCGGTCGATCATCGACGAGGACACCAGCGTCTTGCCCACCGCGGTGTCGGCACCCCAGCCATCGCGGTGCGCGAACAGGTACTCGATGGCCACGGCGAGGTAGTGGTTCGGGTTCATGAGGCCGGCATCCGGGGTGACAATGCCGTGGCGGTCCGCGTCCGCGTCATTGCCCGTCGCAATGTCGTATTTGTCGCGGTTAGCCACCAAGCTGGCCATGGAATTCGGCGAGGAGCAGTCCATGCGGATTTTTCCGTCGGTGTCCAACGTCATGAACCGCCACGTCGCGTCCACTTCAGGGTTGACCACGGTCAGGTTGAGGTTGTGGGCCTCGGCGATGGCTCCCCAGTAGTCCACGCTTGCGCCGCCCATCGGGTCCGCGCCGATGCGCAGCCCGGAGCCGCGGATCGCGTCGAGGTCCACCACATTCGGAAGATCCGCCACATAGTTGTCCATGAACGGGTGCTTGGTTGTGCGCTCGTCCAGCACGCCGCTCACCAAAGTGCGGTTCACGCCGTCCAAGCCGTCCGCCAGGTAGGCATTGGCGCGCTGTGCAATCCAGTCCGTCGCGTCCGTGTCCGCAGGACCGCCCGACGGCGGGTTGTACTTGAAGCCGCCGTCGCGCGGCGGGTTGTGGGAAGGGGTGATCACGATGCCGTCGGCGCGCTTCGGATCCGTTCCGGTCACGCCGCCGGGGAGCTTCGCGTTGTGGGCCAGAATCGCGTGCGACACGGCGGGGGTGGGGGTGTAGCGCCCAGCGGCGTCCACAAGCACCTCGATACCGTTGGCGATGAGCACCTCGAGCGCGGAGACCATCGCCGGCTCGCTGAGCGCGTGGGTGTCCCGGCCGATGTAGACGGGCCCGCCAATGTTGTTTTCGCGGCGGTAGTCCACGATCGCCTGCGTGGTCGCCCAGATGTGTTGCTGGTTGAACGCGTTGTCCAGGCTCGAACCGCGGTGACCCGAGGTGCCGAAGGCTACCTGCTGGTCCGGATCGGCGGCGTCAATATCACGCGTGTAGTACGCGGTGACCACCTCGGCGATGTCGATCAAGTCTGAAGGAAGTGCTGGTTTGCCGGCTCTCTCGTGGGCCATGGTTGCTCCTTGTTCGTCATTGCGGGTCCTCGTGTCTCCCATTTTCCCCCGGTTTGCCCGCCCCCGCCACGCACCCGCCCAATCCATCCCGCTGACGGGCGTGCGCTACCGTTGAAATGTGTTCGACACAGCACTAAAGGAAGGTCTGGCGATCGGTTTCGGAGCATCATTCGGTGCCCTCGCCCGCTTCGCCTTCACCCCGCTGATGGCACCCGAGCCGCCCGCCGAGATCATCGTCGTGTTCGTGATCAACTTCATCGGCTGCTTCCTCATGGGACGGTTCGACCCGGGCCCGTTCTTCGGCCGCGGCATGATCGGCGGCTTCACCACGTTCTCCGCAGTGTCTTTCTTGGCCATGCAGTCCAGCGCATTCGTCGCGCTTGTCTACATGGCCGGCACCATGGTCGTCGGGCTCGCGGCGTGGGAGCTGGGCAACGCTTTTCGACGCCACCGTGACCGCCCCCAGGAGGTGACCCCGTGAACCCCCGCACTCCGCAATACCAAGGACCCGACGGTGTCGTCGGCTCCCACTTGCTCGAAGCTCTGAGCACCGGTGAAGGCGCACGCACCATCTTCATGCTCTTCGTCCTCGTCGGATTCGGCGCTTTCCTGGGCGGGCTGTCTCGCTGGGCGCTGAGCGTGGTCCTCCCCGGCACCGTGGGCACATTCGCGGCGAACATGGTCGGCTCCGCCGTCTTGGGTTTCTCTGCCGCCATGCCCGTGATGTGGCCCGCATTCCTCGGCGCCGGATTCGGCGGTGCAGTGTCCACGCTGTCAACAATGGCGAAGGAAATGGGGTTGATGGTTGCCCAGAAAAAGTGGTGGCCCCTCACCCGCTACACGCTGCTCACCTGCACCCTCGGTGTCGCATCTGCCTGGTTCGGACTCAGATATGGGTTACGCGTCATCCCACCGTTTTGATTCCACCTGTTAAGCCCAGACGCACCGGTGCCGCTGGTCTAATCCGCGATGGCGTCCAACGGCGGAGTCTTCGCCGCCCGTTGCGCCGGCCATAACGCTGCCACCACGCCGACGAGCACAGAGCCCGCCAGCATCGCCGCAATCATCGTCCATGGGTAGGCGATATTCTCCAGTCCTTGGTCCGCCAAGACAGTCAGAAACGCCCAGCCCAGCAGTGAACCGGTGATCACACCGAGGATCGCGCCGAAGACCGCGATCTGCACCGACTCCAAGATGATCATCGTGCGCACCTGGCCGCGCTGGGTGCCCACCGCGCGCAGCATGCCGATCTCCTGGCGGCGCTCGATCACCGACAGTGTCAACGTGTTCACAATGCCCAGGATCGCGATCATTACCGCCAGGGACAGCAGCGCATACAGGATGTACAGCATCTGGTTGATCAGCTGCTGCGCTTCTCCCCCGACATCCTCCGGCGAGCGGACCTGCACCACGATGTCGTCGTGCACCGCCTCCTCGAGGTTCGCCCTCAGCTCGTCCGCACTGACCGATCCGTCGCTGTTCAAGCCCACCATGAGCACGTTGAAATTCTCCGGCGGCATGAGCTCCTCGGCAGTCTTCTGGGACACCACCCAGGACGACAAAATGTTGGAGTCCTCGAACAGGCCGGTGACTTCCGTTTCCACTTCAGGTGCACCTTCCTGACTGGGCGCTGCGATCGACACCGTGTCCCCGACAGCCACACCTTTCTCGGAGGCGAGGGAGGCGGGGAGGAGAACGCCGCCGTCGATAAGCGATGACGTGCCTTCTGTCATGGTGAGGGTGATCAGCTTGCCCGGGTCCCCAGAGATCACGTCGGTGGCGCCAACGGGGCCGAACTGGTTACCGAACTCCCCGTTCACCGTTAGGCGCGCCTGCGTGTAGCTGACCACTTCCCCCGCCCCGTCGACCTGCGCCGCGCGTTCCGGCAGATCGTTGGGGATAGGGAACGTGCCCAGCTGCGGGCCGTAGAGCACCATGTCGGCGTCGACTTCGTTCTCAAGAACGTCGTCGACCGAGCGTTCCATCGTGGCGCCCAGCATGCCGATGACCGTGACAAGTGCGACACCGAGCATGAGCGCGAACGCCGTCGCCGACGAGCGCCGCGGATTCCGCTTCGAGTTCGTGGCCGCCAGAGACCCGACCGCCCCGAACGGCGCACCGATCACCCGGCCGAGCACGGGAACGACCGGAAGCGACAGTGCCGGGCCAGCGAGGAAGAGCCCCACAATGATGCAGACTGCGGCCGCGCCGACCAGCGCCGCCCGCCGCCCCGTGGAGGTGTCGTCCCACATCACCCCCACTGCTAGAAGCCCAGCTCCCGCTGCGAGCAACACCGCACCCGCGGTCGTCCGGGCAGCGAGCGGCTGTGGTGTGGCCGACTCGCTCGACCGCATCGCCTCCACCGGTTGCACTCGTCCCGCCCGCCGGGCCGGCGCCCATGCTGAGAGGACAGTCACCACCGTGCCAACGACCACCGGCACTGCGACAGCGCTCACCGACAGGCCCCAACCAGAGCCGGGCAGACCCATGCCCTGCGCATTCATCACCACACGGATGAGCGCCACCATTCCTGCGCCGGCCGCCACACCCAAAACCGAGCCAAGCAACCCCACCAACAACGCCTCCACCACGACCGACCGGGTGATCTGGCTTTTCGACGCCCCCAGCGCCCGCAACAGCGCAAACTCCCTCGTCCGCTGCGCCACGATCATGGAGAACGTATTGGCGATCAAGAACGTGCCCACCAACAGACCCACCAGGCCGAAGGCGATGAGGAAATAACTGATGAAGCTTAAGCCGTCCCGGATTTGCTGGGAGATGTCGTCGGCAAGCACCGGGCCCTCTTTGATTTCAAGGCCACTGTGCTTTTCAGCGATGTAATCCGCTAGCTGAGCGCCCGTCGTGCCATCCGCCGCTGCGAGGGCCAGGCCTGGAACAGAGCGACCATTCGTATAGAACTCGAGGAAAGCGCTCTCCGGGATCTTGAGCATCAATGATGACCCTTGATCGAGCTCGTCGACGTAGAGCCCAGTGACCGTCATCGTGTGGCGGTCCTCCGCGTCGGCAACGATGATCTTGTCGCCCACCGCGATCCCGTACCGCTCCGCCGCGGCCGAGTTGAGCAGCGCCTCCCCTCGTGCAGTCGGCCCCGCCCCCTCTTCGATAACGAAAGGCTCGCCCACGATCGCATCGTCGGGGTAGAAAAGACCCACGCGGGATTCGCCAGCACCTGTCTGGATCGCATTCGCATCTGCATCAGCAATGACGACGGCCTCCGAGCCGTCAATATTCACCCGGCCCACCTTCGGATCTGCGGCGAGCTCGTCGCGCATGCCCGCAGGAACTGGCGGCCTACCTTCCTCTGCGCGAACTACGACATCGATGTCGTCGTACCTACTCGCCACCGCCGAATCAAAGGTCCGTTCCAGCATGTTCGTGAACATCAAGGAACCAGAAATGAAAGCCGTCCCGAGAATGACGGCCAATACCGTCAGAGCTAGACGCAATTTGTGGGCACCGAGGTTGCGCAACGAAACTTTCGTCATCGCGCCGGGACCGAGACCACTGCCCATCAGCCCTCAATCCCGTTCATCGTTGCAAGAACTCTCTCTATCGTCGGGTTGAGAAGTTCATCGACGATATTGCCGTCTGCTAAGAACACCACACGATCCGCATATGATGCCGCACGAGCATCGTGCGTGACAATCACAACCGTCTGATCGTCCCTGTCCACTGCCATGCGCAGGATCTCAAGTACCTCGCGTGAGGAATTCGAATCCAGATTGCCCGTCGGCTCGTCCCCGAAAATGATTTCCGGTCGGCTCACCAACGCACGGGCACACGCCACGCGTTGCTGCTGGCCTCCCGATAGTTCACTCGGCCGGTGATTCAAACGCTTCGCAAGACCAAGGCGTTCCGTGATCTCTTCGTACCATTCCTCGTCTACGTCCCTACCGGCAATATTCGCTGGAAGCGTGATATTCTCCGCAGCCGTCAACGTCGGAACGAGATTGAATGACTGGAAGATGAAGCCGAGCCGGTCACGCCGCAGGTGTGTGAGCTCCTTCTCCGACAAACCGGCCAGATCAGTGTCCCCGATGTGCACAGAACCCGCATCGAAAGAGTCCAAGCCGGCCATAGTGTGCATCAATGTCGATTTACCGGATCCGCTCGGACCCATAATCGCCGTGAATTCATTGCGCGGAAAATCGTAGCTAACTCCATCCAGAGCGGTGACCTTTGTCTCGCCAGAGCCATAAGACTTCACTACGTTAACGGCACGAGCAGCAGGAGCAACGAGCTTATCGACGCCTCCCGCCCCAAAACTATGCCTACCCATCAGCCCGTTCCCTCCGTTTCGCGCTTGTTCAACCTGACCTACTCTACGGAACCTGGACAAACGAAAGAAGGACCCACGAGGAACGTCTTCGTCCTCGGGGGTCCTTCTTTTTGTTATTCAAGTTTTTGGTCGGCGGTAACTTACTCTCCCACACCCTCCCGGGTGCAGTACCATCAGCGCGGGTGGGCTTAGCTTCCGGGTTCGGAATGGGTCCGGGCGTTTCCCCACCGCTATCAACCACCGACACACCTTTGGGGGTTTGTGTCATGGTCGCATCACACTAGTTGGTGTGTGCGGGTTATTGAGTTATCTGTTCTGTGTGGCCACACGTTAGGGGTGTGTGGTGTGTCAGATACTGCATAGTGGACGCGGCAGGTCATTTTGTCTGCGTTTTTTGCGTGTTTTCGCCCGTGTCGGGGTTGAACAATTGTTGTGGTTTGTTGGTTGGTGTAT
>NZ_LT706964.1:275698-357807 GCF_900155535.1 Corynebacterium urinipleomorphum | reverse complement strand
CCACCAACAAGCTGATAGGCCGCGAGCTCATCCCACACCGAAAAAACTTTCCACCACAACCTCAAAGAAGTGGTCCTATCCGGTATTAGACCCAGTTTCCCAGGCTTATCCCGAAGTGCAGGGCAGATCACCCACGTGTTACTCACCCGTTCGCCACTCGAGTACCCCAGCAAGCTGGAGCCTTTCCGTTCGACTTGCATGTGTTAAGCACGCCGCCAGCGTTCATCCTGAGCCAGGATCAAACTCTCCACAAAAAATCAGTAAAAGAACTGAGCCGTGAAAAGCCCAAAACCCAACCAAAACAAACCACACCACACACCAAAAAGCATGCGGCCTGGCAATCCAAAAATTACTAGAACCAAAAAGGTTCAAAACATTGCTGCCCCTCCGACGAGGAGAAAAGACAACAACAAAAATCCAATCAGCCATGCAACCAACCAGACAAACAACACCCCATCAATGGTTCAGATGTCATTCGACCAGCACACACCACAAAAAAGATGCGCAAACAGTCACACAAACCAACCAAACAAAAAATCATTGGCACACTATCGAGTTCTCACACAACACACGCACACCCAACAACAAGCGAAACCAATCGCTTCCCATCGAAGAGGCTTGCACGACCCTACACACACCCACACAACAAACAAAATCGCCTGCTGAACAAGTGAAAACCTTGAGGATCCACCAGCGCTTGTTTTCCTACCGCCATCTCACCAGAACCACTGTCCGGCGGGGCGTTGTCGGTCGCGCTGACTTGAATAAACCTACACACACACCACACAACAACACAAACCCGCAGGTGGAATGCGGTTTCTAGGTGGGTTAAAGCGGTTTAAAGTGACGTCGATAAGCGAATTCTTCTCTTTGCGCCCTTGACCTGCGCTAATGCACGCGCTGGATATTTGCGCCCAACGCATTCATTTGCTCCACAAAGTGCGGATAACCTCGATCGATGTGCGCGACATCATGAACCACTGTTTCACCATCCGCAACCAATCCTGCGAGAACCAGCCCTGCGCCGGCGCGGATATCCGATGACCAAACATCGGTCGAGGAAAGCTGCTCGACCCCGCGCAACACCACATGATGCCCGTCGACTGAGGCATCAGCACCAAGACGCTGCATCTCATCGACAAAACGGAAGCGGGATTCGAAGACATTTTCCGTGATCACAGACGTGCCCTCCGCGATCGCCGCCAAGCCGATCGCCATCGGCTGCAGGTCCGTCGGAAAACCGGGGAACGGCAGGGTTTGGTAATCCACCGCCTGCGGACGCCCCTCCATGCGTACGCGGAATCCTTGCTCGTACGTCTCCACATCCGCGCCCGCATTCTTCAATTTCGCTAGGGCCAGATGGAGATGGCGCGGCGCGATGCCCCCGACGGTGACATCGCCGCGCGTCATCGCTGCAGCATAAGCCCATGTACCAGCGACAATTCGATCGCCGACGACTGTATGTTCCGTCGGGTACAGCTTATCGACGCCGTCAATCGTCACCGTCGACGTACCCGCCCCCTGAATGCGAGCCCCCATGGCGTTGAGCATCTCGCACAGGTCCACAATCTCGGGCTCGCGCGCCGCATTGTCTAGTACTGTCCGACCCTCCGCCAGGACTGCTGCGGTCAGGATATTCTCCGTCGCGCCCACCGACGGGAAGTCCAGGCTGATCTTCGCACCCGTCAACTTCTCCGCTCGAGCCACCACAGCTCCGTGCTCAATGTGGGTTTTGGCACCCAGCTTTTCCAACCCCGACTGGTGCATATCCAACGGCCGAGAACCGATTGCATCGCCGCCGGGCAAAGCTACGACAGCTTCCCCGCACCTCGCGGTCAATGGCCCCAACACGGCGACAGAAGCGCGGAATTGCCGCACAGCTTCAAAGTCAGCCCGAGAAGAGATGGAAGCGGGCGTGTGGATACTCACGATAGTTCCGTCAATCTCCACCCCGCAGCCCAGGCCCTCAAGGACCTTCTGCATCAACGGAACATCGAGAATCTCGGGGCAATTGTTCAGCGTTGTGGTGCCCTCCGCCAACAACGCCGCAGCCATCAACTTGAGCACGCTGTTCTTTGCGCCGGCGACGCGCACCGACCCCTGCAGACGTGTCCCACCTTGAACCAGAAAACGCTCTTTCACGCCCACCAGGGTAATGAAAATTCGACTACGGCTCCGCCTCGACCCCGGGCAAGCCTTGACTAGGGCAAAGCACCAATGCGGCGGGCAGCATTCACGGCCTCATAACGAGTGTGCGCACCCAGTTTGCGCATCACGCTACGCAGGTACGACTTCACAGTCTCCGCGCCGATACCCATTTCTTCCGCTGCCTCAACGTTCGTGTGCCCCAACGCCACACATGAAAGCACGTCAATTTCGCGGGCAGATAGCTTCGTCGACTGCTTGACGCGCACCGGCGAGACCATCTGGTCACAGAGCTGCTCCAGCTCCTTGCGCAGCTCTTCTTCCTCCACCCGGTTAGCCAGCATGCGCAGCTTCGAGTGCGTCGCACGGATCTGTTCCCACTCCGCGCCGTTCATGACACGGCCAGCCTTCGCCGCCCCTTTTCCGCCCTCGACGCGCCGAAGTGCGGAATTGACCGCCAAGTCCTGCTCCAACGTCCGCGCCGTCATGGTGACCTCCTCGATCACCTTGTCCCCCAGCCGGACCGGCGAATGCACACCCACGTACAAAACGCCACGGATCTCACGCTGCACAATCACAGGAACAGCAACCACAGAGTGCAGCCCCTCGTCCTGGATGACCGTGTCGTACTCGTGCGAAATCACATTCGCCCGCGTGTAATCGGAGACGCCGACAGCGCGACGGGTACTCACCACACGGCCGCCCACACCGTGACTCGGTTCAATCACAAGATTTTGCAGAGCCGGAGTACGCAGCCCGATCCACTGTGTGATCTGAAGCCGGTTGTCCGCCAGCAACGTGCCGTACATGGCCACCGGGATTCCCGTCGCAGTCTTCAACGACGTGAGCGAAGCGCGGATAGCGTCGTCATCGTCCTTGACCCGTTGCGAATCCATTCAAAGCTCCTTACAGGATGCCCCCGTTAGAGTGTCCCCACGGCGGCCGAAAATCCGTCTCTTCGGTACAGGTAGGACCATACTAACCCGCCTACGGGGGTAGCAAAACCATCGACCAGGCCACAGAACGCCGTTCGCATGCGTCCGATCTGCCCCGAACGCCAGGCAATCACTACCCCCGCCCGCCTAAATCGCAGACAACCCCACGTAAAACCGCCAAACCATACGGTTCACAGATCTTGGACTGCTCGGTCTAGATTTTTGCGTTTCGTCGTGTACCATTGAGTCCGTCCGCGGAAACGAAAGAGCTTTCCGCCGAGCACACCCCCAGCTCTAGCCGGGCTTCCCGCCAGAGCTGCAGCCGGGGGAAAACAAACTCAAAGGAGAGACAATGGGAAACGTTTACAGCAACATCCTCGACACCATCGGCGGCACCCCGCTCGTCGAGCTGAAGGGCATTACCGAAGGCACTGACGCCGCCAACGCGCGCGTGCTGGGCAAGCTCGAGTACTTCAACCCGGCCAACTCCGTGAAGGACCGCATCGGCCGCGCGATCATCGACGCAGCCGAGGCCTCCGGCCAGCTCAAGCCCGGCGGCACCATCGTTGAGGCGACCTCCGGCAACACGGGTATCGCCCTCGCACTCGTCGGCGCAGCCCGCGGCTACAAGGTCATCCTGACCATGCCGGAGACCATGTCCGTCGAGCGCCGCGTCATCCTCCGCGCATACGGCGCACAGATCGAGCTCACCCCGGGTGCAGCAGGCATGAAGGGCGCCGTCGAGAAGGCGAACGAGATCGTCGAGCAGAACGAGAACGCCATCCTGGCCCGCCAGTTCGAGAACGAGGCAAACCCGAAGGTCCACTACGAGACCACCGGTCCGGAGCTGTGGAACGACACCGACGGCAAGATCGACATCCTCGTCGCGGGCGTAGGCACCGGCGGCACCATCTCCGGTGCCGGCAAGTACCTGAAGGAGCAGAACCCGGACGTCAAGCTCATCGCTGTTGAGCCGGCTGCTTCCCCGCTGCTTTCCGAGGGCCAGGCTGGCCCGCACAAGATCCAGGGCCTCGGCGCCAACTTCGTCCCGGGCACCCTGAACCGCGAGATCATCGACGAGGTCATCACCATCTCCAACGAGGATGCCGTGGCCACCTCCCGCGAGCTCGCACGCAAGGACGCTGTCCTCGGCGGCATCTCCACCGGCGCGAACGTCAAGGCCGCCCTCGAGGTCGCTTCCCGCCCGGAGAACGCGGGCAAGACCATCGCGACGATCATCTGCGACTTCGGCGAGCGCTACATCTCCACCATTCTCTACGAAGACATCCGCGACTAAGCACTTCGCGCTTGTCGACGCCGCCCCCTCCCGCTGAATCCAAACCCTTCAGCGCGAGGGGGCCTTGTTTTGAGCGCTGTTAGACTACGGCCCATGCTGAAGGTGATCAGGTCCATTCGTGAGGATCTCGCGAACGCCCGCGAGCACGATCCCGCCGCACGCGGCGATCTGGAGAACGCGCTCGTCTATTCAGGCCTGCACGCGATCTGGATGCACCGCATCAGCCACGCTCTCTGGGTACGCGACATCAAGGGTCCTGCCCGCATTATTGCGCAGATCACCCGTTTCCTCACTGGCGTTGAGATCCACCCAGGAGCCACCATCGGCCGTCGTTTCTTCATCGACCACGGCATGGGCATCGTCATCGGCGAAACCGCTGAAATCGGCGAGGGCGTCATGCTTTACCACGGCGTGACCCTCGGCGGTCAGGTACTCACCCAGACAAAGCGCCACCCCACTATCGGCGACAACGTCACCATCGGTGCCGGCGCCAAGGTGCTCGGCCCAATCACAATCGGCGAAGGATCCGCCGTGGGTGCCAACGCCGTCGTCACCAAGGACGTGCCGGCGAATTGCATCGCCATTGGCATTCCCGCTAAATGCCGCCCCCGTGCCAGCGACGAACGCAAGCACCTCGTCGACCCTGACGCTTACGTCGCCGAGGACAACAACTACGTCATCTAAAGGCAGGGGCTCTTTCGACCCCTAGCCCAAGCGCGTTTTACGCGACGAGGTCTTTGTATTCGTCGTTCTTCTCCACGAAGTGCTCGACAACGGAGCAGGTCGGGATGATTTTCTTGCCTGCTGCACGAGTGTCGTCCAACGCAGCCTGCACCAGCTTTCCGGACAGGCCTTGCCCGCGGAATGCCGGGTCAATCACCGTGTGGTTGAAATCCCGTGTATCTGCGTCCACATCGCGGTAGTCAGCGAACCCAGCTTGGTCCCCGTCCACCGTGATGACGTAGCGCTTCTCCGCTTCCTTGTGCTCGACGTTGACGTTCTGCTCAGCCATAGTTGACTCCTTCGTAGTCACTGCGGTTCCGGGGCCTGGCCCGGAATGAATTTCGGAGCCACCCATCATATGCAAAAAGTCCTCCCGCATTCGCAGGAGGACTTCGTGGTTGTGGCCAGAGCCAGGATCGAACTGGCGACCCCACACTTTTCAGGCGTGTGCTCTACCAACTGAGCTATCTGGCCGGAACCGTGCGCCACACACATTGTGTGCAACAACAGTTCAGCGACCCTGACGGGACTTGAACCCGCGACCTCCGCCGTGACAGGGCGGCGCGCTAACCAACTGCGCCACAGGGCCTTATTCTCTTATTTCGCGCTTCAGCGGGGGTTTGATTCCCGCGTCTTGCACGAGTTGATACCTTACACAGAGGGCCCTCAGGGACACAAACCAGCATTACAATCGGCACTTTTCCGGGCATGCTTGTGGGGCCGGTGGGCGTGCTTCGCCCCCGGCTTTTCTCATTCGGGCATGCTGCGCCGACCGTGGGCATGGGGATGCCCCCAGCCGTGCGGGCACGTTCGTTGTTTCTTCCCGTGTCTGTCTGCTGGTCTTTGTGGCCGGGCGTTATTCCCGTTGTTTATTCTCGTTGTTTTCCGAACAACAGGTGCATTGCACCGTATTGGTGGGTGGTGTTCGGAGCCGGTCTTCCCCTTGGGGATACCCATACTGGGGTTCCTGCCCTGATCTCGACCCGGCCGCGGTGGTGGTGGGTGGGATCATCATCGTTGGTGCGGTTGTGGTACCTGCACACCACCGCCAAGTTATCCATGTTGGTCTGCCCACCACGTGACCACGCGGTGACATGATGCACCTCGCAATGATCCGCGGCATGCCGGCACCCCGGCACAGGACACGTCGTCAACGTCGCCCTGGCCAAGTCACGCTGCTTCGCATTGGCGAAACGTTTCGTGTCGTACAGGTTCACCGCACCCGCCTGCGGATGGAAGATCGCCACTTCCAGATCCTCACCATGGAACCGGGCGAGGTACTCCGCACCTGTCATGGTGGTGCCGTCAGACAGTCCCAGGATGGTGTCGTTGCCCTCACCACGCAGAATCCTCGTATGCTCTGCTAACGGGACCACCACCAGTGGGCGGGGTACAGCATCAGCCACACCACCCTCACCACGCAGAATGTCGGTCAGGGCTTCATACATTTGCGGGCCCGCAGGACGACCCGGATCCAGGTTCCGGCGCAAGGCATACTCCAACGCGGCGATGAAACTATCGTCACCCGTGGCGGTAAAGGAGCGTTTGCCTTTCTTCGGTGTACTGAACCGCACCGTGGACTCCGGGGCCGAGGCGTCCTGATCGGGATCGGGGATGATGGTCTTCGCCCGACGACGCAGAGTGTTGTAGTCACCGCGCACCGACAGCAGGGCAAGGCGGAGCCGCCACGTCTCACCTGCCGGCTTTATGGGCTTCAATTGGTTCTCAATGAACACCAACTGATCCAGAGACTTCCCCGTCTCCCGGGCAATCCGGATGGCATGGGCTTGCTGACGGGTGAACTTCGTCGGGCCGAAGTAGATGGTGTGGACACGCTCCCACTCATCAACAGTGGTGGGTTTGACGCCAGCATCACGAGCAGCCTGACGGTCAAAACCAGCCAGGATGTCCAAAGGACTCGCAACAGAAGCGAGAAACGCGTCAAACGTGTTCATGCCCCACACGCTAAAACCCGCCAACCACGAAGAAAAGGGCACGACCCGGAACCTGTGGATAACCGTCGACGCCGCCGAAGTTATCCACAACCCCCGGTTCCATCACACTTTGAAACCACCCTCTGACTTGCTCAAAAGGGCGGTTCCATCCATCGCAAGGAAAAATAAAGGGCCCGAGCACATTAGCTTGGACCCGATCTGCGACCCTGACGGGACTTGAACCCGCGACCTCCGCCGTGACAGGGCGGCGCGCTAACCAACTGCGCCACAGGGCCTTGGTACCCCCAACGGGATTCGAACCCGTGTTGCCGCCGTGAAAGGGCGGAGTCCTAGGCCTCTAGACGATGGGGGCACGCTGTTAGACAGCTCGATTATCGTAAGCCTGCGCTCGGCATAGCGCCAAATGAGCTGGTTAATGGGGTGAAAATGCGGAGTGCACGACGGAAACAACCACCGCCATTTCGGAGAGGGCGCTTAGCGGGCGACGGGAACCATCCGGGCGCGGTCGTCGCGTGAATCGACCACGGTCTTGCCAAACGGGAAGCAGGTAACCGGAATCAGCTTGAGGTTAGCCCATGCCAGCGGCAGACCAATGATGGTGACGGCCTGCGCGGCCGCGGTGACGATGTGCCCGAGGGCAAGCCACAGTCCAGCGAAAATGAACCAGATGACGTTACCGAGCAGGCTCAGTCCCCCGCCGTTGCCTGTATCGACGACCTCGCGGCCGAATGGCCAGAGAACGAAGCCGGCGATGCGGAATGAAGCGAGACCGAACGGGATAGTCACGATGAGCAGACACGCCACGATGCCCGCTAGGACGTACCCCAAGAAGAGCCAAATACCGGCGGTGACAAGCCAGATGATGTTGAGAATCAGTCGAATTAGTCCCATACCGGAAGGATAGATGGGATTCCCCTGACAGGCGCTTAGGCCAATAAAACAAGGCTCAGCGCCATGACAGCCATACCGCTGACGACACCGTAGACGGCACTGTGGTGCCGGCCGGTCTGGATGGCGGTGGGCAGCAGCTTGTCCAGGCTGACAAAGACCATGATGCCGGCGATGGCAGCGAAGGTGACACCGAGGGCGGCGGGGCCAAGGAAGGGGCGGAGGAAGAGGTAGCCGATGACGGCACCGAGGGGCTCGGCGAGTCCGGAGAGGGCGGCCCACCCGGCGGCGGTCCATTTCTTGCCGGTGGCTTCGCGGATGGGAACGGCGACGGCGACGCCTTCAGGAATGTTGTGGATGGCAATGGCCAGTGCGATCGGGGCGGCGAGCACCGGGTCCTGCACCGCCACGAAGAAGGTAGCAAATCCCTCGGGGAAGTTGTGGATGGCGATCGCGAGGGCCGCCATCACCCCGACCTTCCGCATGCGGGCGCTCCCAGCGGCGGCGTCGGGTTCTTCGTGGGGGTTGATCTCGTCGGGCACGAAGCGGTCGATGAGAGCGATGAACAGCACTCCCCCGAAGAACGCCACAGGTGCCCACACATTGGGCGATGCGACACCGGCTTCCTCCAGGCCGTGGACGCCTTCAGGGAAGAGCTCGACGAAGGAGATATAGAGCATCACGCCCGCGGAGAACCCCAGGGACGCGGCCAAGAAACGTTCGCTCGGATGGCGCTGGAGGGCGACGAGAAGGCCACCAAGGGCCGTCGATAAGCCTGCAAATAAACAAATTGCGAACGCCGTCATGCGCGCAGCCTACAGTAGGAAATATGGCTACCGCGAAGATCTACGACGCTGAACTGGACCCAACGAAGGACGAGATGGCGGCGCGCTTTTCGTCGATCACGCAGCTCGACGGCACCTACCGGGCGTACGACCGCGACGACAAGGTCGGCATCGAGGTGCTCGTCGGCCGCGACGACGAGGGCAATCTCACACAGTGCGGCCTCAGCTACCGCGAGGAAGCAATGGCGCTTGACGACGCCTTGACGCCCCTCACCCACTCCGTCCTCGGCCCCCGCTCCGTGGCGCAGCTGACGGCGGACCCTGTGGCTGTCCGCGAATTCGCCCAGATGATTCTGAACGGCGGGCAGGGCGCAGACTTCTCCACAGGCGAGCCGATCTTCGCCGTCCGGGGAACGGGAAGCGGTGAGGCTGTGGTGGACGACGTTGTGATCGAGACACACGACAAGCTGAACTCGGTGGGCACCCTCACCGTCGACGGTGAGGAGAAGCGCTACCAGTTGCGACTGCAGCGCGTCATCCGCGAGCTGCAGTCAGCTGAGGACGGCGACCTGGCGCTTGTGCGCGAGGACGGCGCGATCCTCATGAACCTGGGTATCTGGGACTAGCCCCGAGCTCGTCCCACGGGCGAGCTGACGCGTTACTCGTCGCTCTCCAGGCGCGCGAGCAGCTCGCCGCGCACCTCTCGGCGGCGGATCTTGCCCATCTGGTCCTTCGGCAGCTCCTCGAAGTGGTAGAAGCTGCGCGGGACCTTGTAGCGGGTGAGGTTCTCACGCGCGAATGCCTTGAGACTCTCCGGGTTCATTTCCGCGCCGCGGTCGAGGACGACGCAGGCGACGACGTCCTCGGAGCCGTCGGAACGCGGACGGCCCACGACAGCGACGTCGAGAACATCCCGGTGCCCGCGCAATGTCTCCTCCACCTCCGCCGGGTACACGTTGAAGCCGCCGGTGATGATGAGCTCCTTGATACGGGAGACAAGTTTGATGAAGCCGTCTTCCTCCATCACGCCCATATCGCCGGTGCGGAACCAGCCGTCGTGGAAGACCTTCGAAGTGGCCTCCGGGTTGTTCAGGTAGCCGCCGAAAACCTGCGGGCCCTTGGCCAGGATCTCGCCAGCCTCACCGTACGGCATATCCTCGTCCGGGTTGTCAGGGTTGACAATGCGGATCTCCGTGTCCGGGAACGGGATGCCGATGTAGCCCGGGCGGCGGTCCGCGGATTCCGGGTTGCCCACGATGATCGGTGAGGTCTCCGTCAGGCCATAGCCCTCCACAAGGCGGCCACCGGTGACGTCCTCCCACTCCTCGATGACGCTGGCGGGCAGCGACGATGCACCGGAGAAACCGATCTGCACCTGCGACAGGTCGACATTCTTCTCGCGGGCCGTCTGCACGATTCGCTCGAACACGGTGGGCACACCCGGCACGAAGGTCGGCGGGGTCTTCTTCACCGCTCGCATGATCAAGTCCATCGTCGGTGCCGGCAGCAGCACCAGCTCGCTGCCGATGAAGAACGTCAGGGTCATCGAGAACGTCAGGCCGTACGCGTGGAAGAACGGCAAAGTTGCCAGCATGCGCTGCCCCGGTTCCTGCAGCTCCTTCACCCACGCGCGGCCCTGCACCGGGTTAGCCATGAGGTTGCGGTGAGTGAGCACAGCTCCCTTCGGCGCACCCGTTGTACCGGAGGTGTACAGAATCAGTGCGGGGTCATCGGGTTGGATGTTCTTCGGTGTGCGCACCCGCGGCGGCACGACCTTCTTCGCGCCCACCATCTTCTCCCAGGGCAACGTGTCGGTCGCCGGAGCTGTCAGCTGTTCCCGGGCCTGCTTGAGCTTGCCCACGGGCACCCTCAGCGCCGCCCTCTGCATAAGAGGCATCGCCTTGGTCATGTCGACGCTGACAACGGTCTCCAGATCCGTCTCCCCCTCCGCCTTGAGCGCATTGGCGGTTTTGGCCGCCTTGTCCCACACGATGGCGACGCGTGCACCGTGATCCGCGAACTGGGGACGCAGCTCATGCGCGGTGTACAGCGGGTTGTGCTCCACAACGATGGCACCCAGCTTCTGCACCGCGAAGAACGCGACAACGTGCTGCGGACAGTTCGGCAGCATGATGGCCACCCGGTCACCCTGCTGCACGCCCAGGCGCTTCAAACCGGAGGCTGCGCGGCGCACCTCGACGTCGAGCTCGCCGTAGGTCAGGGTGCGGCCGAAGAAATTCGTGGAAGTCTTATCTGAGTTCGCCGCGAGGTTGTCATCATAGACCTCCACGAGCGTCTTCTCCGGGTACTCCAGAGAGTGGTCTGTCCACTCCGGGTAGTACTGCAACCAGGGCTTAGCAGAGTCCAAGTGGGTGTCGTTCGACGCGTTCTTCTCTCCGGTCATGCGTCCACACTACGCCAGGGACGGGGCGCACTTCCGGGATCACGCGCCGAGTTCAAGGGGCTACACGCGGTCTTCTGCCGGTGGTCGATGAGGACCATTACCATCGGGAGCGAGCAGCACCATTCCTAGGAGAGCAAGCTGAATCAGATTGAAGCGTCCTGGTTTTCGTTCCGCTTATTGAACGCCCAACGGCTGGGCGTGTGATTGTTGATAGTAGGCATCTTCCATCTCTTGTGGGGTGATGTATCCCAATGACTCGTGCAGGCGGTGGTTGTTCCACCAGTACACCCAGCGAAGGGTCGCGATTTCGACTTCCCCAACCGACGTCCACGGCCGGTGGGGATAGATCAGCTCGGTCTTGTAGAGACCGTTGACCGTTTCCGCCAACGCGTTGTCGTAGGAATCGCCGACGGTGCCAACGGACGGATCGATCCCAGCTTGAGCGAGTGCCTCACCGTAGCGGATGGACACGTACTGCGAGCCGCGATCGCTGTGGTGGACTAGTCCTGCAGCACGAAGATCACCTGCGTGATAAAGAGCGTGCTCAAAAGCCTCAAGAGGCAGCTCATCGGTGCGCATGCTCGCCCTGGTGGCAACCCCGACAATCTTGCGGGAGTACACATCGGTGATGAACGCGGTGTATGCAAACCCCGACAGGGTACGCACGTAGGTGATGTCAGCGACCCACAGCCGGTGCGGCGCTGACGCGGTGAAGTCACGATTGACCAGATCAGGACGACGATCCGGGACATCAGCCCGAAGCGTTGTGATCGGAGTGCGGCCCCTTCTGCGGCCTTGGATGCCGGCGAGTTTCATCAACCGTGCCGTCTGATCACGACCGATGTCCCAGCCGGCGCGCTGCATGGCCTTCCACATCTTGCGTACCCCGTAGACGCTGAAGTTGTCCTCGAAGACTCTCACCAATTCGGGGATCAGCAGCGCGTCTGACAAGCTCCTGGCCGACGGGGCTCGTGTTTTAGCTGCTCGGTAGCCGCGAGAGGTGATAAACCCACATTCTGTCTGCCTTAACGTGCGACAGATGGCCTCGACCCCGAAGCGATCGCGATACGTGTCGATGTATTCGATCATCTTCTGGTGGGACGGTCGAGTTCCGCTGCGAAAAAAGCTGACGCGGTCTTTAAGATCTCGTTCGCCCTGCGCAGCTCTTTGTTCTCCTGCCGCAGACGCTTCAGTTCGTCGTCAACCGACTCGCCAGTGCTCCGCTGAACGTCGGGGGACGCTTTGACAGGTTTCAACCAGTTGTTGAGCGTGTGCGCCGAGACGCCGAGCTTCTCGCCGATCTCCTCCGCCGCCGCCCACTTCGAACACCCCTCAAGCTCAACGAGCTCCTCGGCTAACCTCACCGCCTTGTCCTTGAACTCGTCACTGAACTTCCTAGGCATGATCCAATCCTCCTCTAGAAACGATCGGAACTAAACCCAGGACGCCTCAGATAGCTTCCGGTAAAGGCCCCGGGCTCCTATCCCCGCGCAAGCGCTTGATCACGTTCTCGGCGGAAATCAGGCACATGGGTACACCGACTCCAGGTGTTGTCGTGGCACCGGCGTAGTACAAATTGTCCAGCTTCCGGCTCTTATTCGACCCGCGGAGAAAGGCCGATTGCTTGAGCGTGTGGGCCGGTCCGATGGATCCGCCGGACCACGCGTGGTACCGCTCGGCGAAGTCTGCAGGACCGAGCGTCCGCTTGACGACGATTCTCCCGCCCAGCCCTTCCACCCCGCACCACTGCTCGATCTGTTCGACTGCGGCGGCGGCAATGCTCTCAACCTGTTCGCTTGCCTCTCCGCGGTACATATCGCCATGACCGATGGCCTCTTCAGCAGCGACGGGGACGAGCACGAAGAGATTCTCATGCCCCGCAGGAGCGACACCGGGATCGGTCGCGCTCGGTTTAGACACGTAGATCGAGCGGGAGGAGCCGAGGGGCCGCTGGGGCACCGGGCCGTCGAAAACCGCCGCGAAATCGTCGTCCCATTCCCGGGAGAAGAGCAGATTATGGTGCGCGAGCTCCGGAATCTCTCCTTCGACTCCCAGCATCACGAGCACTGTGCCCAGCCCCGGGTCGCGGGGCGCGAAATAGGGTTCGTCGTAGGTCCGCTTTTCCCTCGGCAGGAGGCGGGTCTCGGTGTGGTGGAGGTCTGCGCAGGAAATGATGGTGTCGGCGTGGAGCTGGTGGCCGTCGACAAGCGTGATGCCTGTCGCCTCGCGCCCGGAGTAATTGATGGCAGCAACTTCGGTGTTGAAGGAGAAACGGGCGCCTTGCCCAACGGCGAGGCCGTAGAGCGCGTCCATCACCGACGCGAAACCGCCCTGCGGGTACAGCACGCCCTGCGTGAGGTCCGTGTGGCTCATCAGGTGGTACAGCGACGGGGTGCGCGCGGGATGCGAAGAGAGGAAGACCGCGGGATACGTGAGCATCTGCCGCAGGCGCACGTCCGTGAAGCGGCGGCTGGCGAAGCTGTCGATCGGCTCTGACAAGTAGCGTGCGAGCTTGCTGTAATGAGCCCTGATCCGCGTGAACGGACGCACGGACCGGAACGTCGTGTACAGAAAATACTCCAACGCAAGGTCGTAGACCTCTTCCGCGCTGTCCAGGTATTCGCGGAGCTGAGCGCCTGCCCCCGGCTCGATCGACTCGAAGAGGGCCGCGGCGTTATCCCGGCCGGATGCGATGTCGAGGGGCGAACTGCCCTCCGGAAACAGTCTGTAGGCCGGGGTGAGAGGTGCCAGGTCGAGCACCTCGGACGTGTGCTTGCCCAGCAGCGCGAAGAAATGGTCGAACGCGTCGGGCATGAGATACCAGCTAGGTCCGGTGTCAAAGCGAAAACCGTCGACTGTCTCATTGCCTGCGCGTCCGCCATGTGCAGGCAACTTCTCCACCACGGTTGTCTCGATGCCCTCCTTGGCCAGGAGAGCTGCTGTGGCCATGCCTGCTACGCCGGCACCGATCACGATCGCGGTTCGGGGCTGGGTCATTCGGCACTCGCTTTCCGTATTGCCCGCGCTGTGAGGAGAAATTTCCTGTGGGCGGGCACGCTGATTCTCGACGCTGCCACATCGGCGGCGGGCGTCGCTGCGATGCGTTCGTTGAGGTCGCGGAAGAGAGCTTCAGCTGCGGCCACTCCCCTCCGCGCGGACACAGGCAGAAGCGGAATCGCTTGGCGGGCAAGATCCAACTCGGCCGCGATTTCCCCGGTGACGGTGTTCTTCAGGTCCTCGTCGAGATCGCCGCCGAGATAACCCCGCCCGAGACTGTGGCGGTCCTCCGCGAAATCACGCAGGAAATTGACTTTTTGGAATGCGGACCCCAGCGCCCGAGCTCCTTCCTCCATTGTGCCGCGGTCACCGGGGGCGGGGTCGTGGCCATGCAGAAAGATATCCAGGCACATCAGGCCGATGACCTCAGCGGAGCCGTAGATATAGGAACCGAGGTCCTCCGCGGAGAAGGACGTACCGCCCCATGACGCGTCGCCTAACCCGTCTTGGGTGTCGCGCCGCATGGATGTGAAAAAGGCGCGCACGTGATCGTCGTTAAGCCTGCAGCGCCGGTGGGTGTTCGCCCACGCGTGCAGGACCGGGTCGGCGTGGAAGCGGTGCTGCGGCGCGTGGAGAACCTGCTCCTCATAAAGGTCGAGGGCGGTTTCCGGGCACTCGTTGGCCTCGGCCGTGGTGCCGTCGACGATCTCGTCCGCGATCCGCACCACGGCGTACACGTTCCGGATGTCGCGCCGTGTGCCCGGGTCAAGCACCTGAGTAGCGAGCGAAAAGCTCGAAGAATACTGCTTGATCACTTGTGCCGCGGCCTGGTCCGCCATCCGGTCGTACCGGGAGAGGTAAGTGTGTGTCACGGTCTACCTTCGGAATGGAACATGCGAAGCAACCCCCGGTAAATAGTCACCAGGGGCTGCAGCGAGTTGTGGGCCCTCCGGGGCTCGAACCCGGGACCTGCGGATTAAAAGTCCGTAGCTCTACCAACTGAGCTAAAGGCCCGTGCGCATTCATGGTAGCGGGGAGGGGGCCGGGGGGCGAAATCGGGGCGCTGAAAAGCTGCCCTACCGCAAGTGGTTACGTGAGTTTGTGCGACCGCGGCGGAAAAGGGAACAATGGGCGACGTGACTTCGACGATTCCGCAGCTACGCATTGGCGGCATGGAGCTCGCGTCCCCGGTGATTCTCGCGCCGATGGCGGGTGTGACCAACATGCCGTTCCGTGTGCTGTGCCGCGAAATCGAAGAGGAGCTGACAGGCGCCGTCTCCGGGCTGTACGTGTGCGAGATGATCACGGCGCGGGCGCTCGTGGAAGGCAACGAGAAGACCCTTCACATGACCACGTTCGCGCCGCAGGAGACCCCGCGGTCGATGCAGCTGTACACCGTGGATCCGGAATACACCTATAGGGCCGTGCGCACCATTGTGGAGCACGACATGGCGGACCACGTGGACATGAACTTCGGGTGCCCTGTGCCTAAGGTGACGCGGCGCGGCGGCGGTTCTGCGCTCCCCTATAAACGGAAGCTGTACGGCCAGATCGTCGCGGCTGCGGTACGGGCGACGGAGGGAACCGACATTCCGGTGACCGTGAAATTCCGCGTCGGCATCGACGACGAACACCACACGCACCTGGACGCAGGACGCATTGCCGCCGAAGAAGGTGCCGCCGCTGTGACGCTCCACGGCCGCACCGCAGCGCAGCGCTACTCGGGCGATGCCGACTGGGACGAGATCGCGCGCCTCGTCGAGCACATGGACGGCACGGGGGTCCCGGTCCTGGGCAACGGCGATATCTTCGCACCCCAGGACGCGCAGGCGATGATGGACCACACGGGGTGCGCAGGGGTCGTGGTGGGACGCGGCTGCCTCGGCCGCCCATGGTTGTTCGCGCAGCTTGGGGCACAACTGCGCGGCGAAGAAGTGCCGCCGGAGCCGACGTTGGGAGAAGTGGCGCGCATCATGGCCCGCCACGCCGACCTTCTCGCCGAGCACGAAGGTGAAAAGAAGGGCTGCCGGGACATGCGCAAACACGTAGGGTGGTATCTCAAAGGTTTTCCAGTCGGCGGAGAATTCCGCGGCCAGCTCGCACGGGTGTCCACGCTCGACGAGCTGAATGAGCAACTTTCCACCATTTCCGCCTCACCCGAGCGGGCGCAGGCGGCTGATTCCGCGCGCGGGCGCCAGGGCTCCGCAGCCAAGGTGGCGCTCCCCGACGGCTGGTTGGACGACCCAGAAGACGACACAGTGCCGGTCGGAGCTGAAATCGACTCCAGCGGCGGATAGGGAGGCCACCATGCGCACCGTATACCGGGAGCACCTCAACGCGTTCTCCGAGGATTTGCAGATCATGAGCGACACGGTGCGCACGGTCATGTCCTACGCATCCAGGGCGCTTATCGACGGCTCACTCGACGACGCCGAAGCCGCCCTCACCGAGGCTGACACGTTGAAGGAGATCCGTGTCCGCTGCGAGGAACGCAGCATGGCCCTGCTGGCGCTGGAAAGTCCCGTGGCGTCCGACCTCCGCCAGGTATTCACCTCCATCTACATCGTGGAGGATTTCAACCGCATGGGTGCCCTCGCACGGCACATCGCCAACACCGCTCGGTTGCGCCACCCGGAGTACGTCTACGACGACAGCATGCGCCCGACCGTCGTCGAGCTCGCGCGGCTGGTGGACACCATGAGCGAGCTCATCCACGACCAGTTGATCAGCCCCGACGTCGACGGCGCACTGGAAATGAGCAAATTCGACGACGAGCTCGATGCGCTCAACCAGCACTTATTGAGTACCGTCACCGCACGGGACTGGGAGGGATCGAACCGCGTCGCCGTCGACCTGGCTCTCGTCGGCCGCTACTACGAGCGCTACGCCGACCACTGCGTGAACGTCGCCGCACGCATTGTCTTCCTCGTCACCGGCCTCACACCGGAGCGGTACGTGAGCAAGAAAGACGCCGAAGGCCGCGACGTGGAAATGAACGAGCGTTTCCGGGAATTGGAGAGGTATTTCGGGCAGGGGCGGCGTCGATAAGTAAATAAACTCGAGCCCCCGCTGAAAACCTTCCGGTTCTCGGCGGGGGCTCGTCGCGTCTCAGCCGGCTTTAGCCGAAGCGGCCTGCGATGTAGTCTTCGGTCTCCTTGCGCTCAGGGTTCTCGAAGATGGTGTTGGTGTCGTTGAACTCCACGAGGTGACCCGGCTTACCGGTGGCCTCGAGGGAGAAGAACGCGGTCTTGTCGGACACACGGGCTGCCTGCTGCATGTTGTGCGTCACGATGACGATGGTGTACTCGTTCTTCAGCTCGTGGATCAGGTCCTCCACAGCGAGGGTGGAGATCGGGTCCAGTGCGGAACACGGCTCGTCCATGAGCAGGACCTCCGGCTGCACCGCGATCGCGCGGGCGATGCACAGACGCTGCTGCTGACCACCGGAGAGGCCGCCGCCCGGCCTGTCCAGACGGTCCTTCACCTCATCCCAGAGGTTCGCGCCGCGCAGGGAACGCTCAGCGACCTCCTTGAGCTTCTTCTTGTTCTTCTCGCCGGACAGCTTCAGGCCGGCGACAACGTTGTCCTCGATGGACATGGTCGGGAACGGGTTAGCCTTCTGGAAGACCATGCCGATGGTGTTGCGCACAGCCACCGGGTCGACGTTCTTGGCGTAGATGTCGTGGCCGTCAAGAAGCACTTCACCGTCGACGGATGCGTTCGGGATGACCTCGTGCATGCGGTTCAGTGTGCGCAGCACGGTGGACTTACCGCAGCCGGACGGGCCGATGAACGCGGTCACAGCCTGTGCGGGGATATCCATGTTGACACTCTGCACGGCGTGGAAGTCGCCGTAGTAAATGTCGAGGTCGTTCAACTGGAGCTTGGTAGGCATTGTTTTCTCCTAGAGGGGAATGAAAGGGCGAGGCGACTTACTTCTTGACCGAGAACTTCGACGCGATGAAACGTGCCAGAAGGTTCAGGACAACGACGAGGATGACCAGGGTGAGGGCTGCGCCCCACAGGCGGTTGAGGACCGGCTCAGCGGAACCGGACTTCCACATGTCCAGCATGAACAGCGGCAGCGAAGACTGCGGCTGGTCGAACAGGCCGAACCAGTTGGTCTGCGGGGTGGAGCCGACGAGGATCAGCACCGGTGCGGACTCACCCATGACGCGGGCGATGGCCAGCATGATGCCGGTGACGATGCCGGACAGGGCTGTCGGAAGAACAATGCGCGCAATGGTCTTCCACTTCGGCACACCGAGGGCGTAGGACGCCTCGCGCAAGTCCATCGGGACGACGCGGAGCATCTCTTCTGTGTTACGGACCACGACCGGGACCATGAGCAGGATCAGCGAGAGCGACACAGCGAAGCCGGAGCGCTGCTGCCCCAGAATGGTGATCCACAGTGCGTAGATGAACAGGGCGGAAACGATCGACGGGACACCGGACAGGATGTCCACCATGAAGGTGGTTAGCTTGCCCAGCTTGTTGCCGTTGGAGTACTCCACCAGGTAGATAGCGGTGAAGATACCGATGGGGATGGAGAACAGGGACGCGATCAGGGTCTGCATGATGGTACCTGCAATCGCGTGGAGGGCGCCGCCGCCCTCGGAGCGGTTACGGACACCCACCATGTCGGTGGTCCACCACTCCGGGCTGATGATGGCGTGGTAGCCACGGGACACCAGGGTGAACAGCAGCCACAGCAGCGGGATGAGCGCCAGGATCATGGCCAGCCACATCAGGCCGCCCATAATGGAGTTAGTGGTCTTACGGCCGGAGGAGATATCGGTGAACGGGTTACCGCTCGCCGGGGTGGCCGGGGTACGAGTCGCCGTTGCAGTCGACGCGTTCGAGTTCGCCGGGACCGTTTCCGTCACCTTCGTGACCTTCTGGGGCTCGCCAGCGTTGTTACCGGGGTATGCAGTACTCATGTCATACACCTACTTCTTGTTGACGATCGCGCGGGCGATCGAGTTGACGATGAAGGTCAGGAGGAACAGGACCAGACCCGCGGCGATGTAAGCACCGGCCGAGGTCGGGTTGTTGAACTCCGCAGAGGCGTTCGCGATGGCGGTTGCGAAGGTGGAGCCGCCGTCGAAAAGCGAGCCGCGGAACTCGGGACCCGGGGAGACAACCATGTAGAGAGCCATGGTCTCACCCAGCGCACGTCCGAGACCGAGCATCGAACCAGCGATGAAGCCGGAGAGGCCGAACGGCAGGACCGTCATGCGGATGACCTCCCAACGGGTGGCACCCAGTGCCAGAGCCGACTCGATCTGGCCGGGAGGGGTCTGCACAAAGATCTCGCGCGCGGTCGCCGCGATGACCGGGAGAATCATGATGGCCAAAACGATGCCACCGGTGAGCATGTTGCGGCCGGTGTCGAACGACGGGGAGTTGGCGTACTGCTTGAACAGGACGAAGTCGCCGCCCCAGGAGTGGATCCACTTGTACAGGCCGGACAGCTTCGGGCCGAGGACCTGCGCACCCCACAGACCGTAGACGATCGACGGGACAGCGGCGAGCATGTCCACCAGCGTTGCCAGCGGGCGGACCAGCTGCTTCGGCGCGTAGTTGGACAGGAAGATCGCGATACCGAGCGCGACCGGCATAGCGATGATCAGGGCGATAACGGAGACCGTGACCGTGGTGAAGAACAGGTTCGGGATACCGAACTGCATGTTCTCCAGGTTTGCGGTCTGCCACTGGCCGCCGTAGGTGAGGAAGTTCTCCTTGTTCAGACGCAGCGGATCAAACGCCTGGACGAGGAGGAACAGGCCCACCGCGATGATGATCACGGTGATCAGAGCGGCAGAAATGGTGGACAGTGCCTCGAAGACACGGTCACCCGGGCGCTTCACGCCAGCACCGGAAGACGCAGTGCCAGCGGCGGGGGTGTTGGACGTAGCGGGATCTTGGCCCTTCTCACGCGGAGTAGCCTGCGACGTGCCCACGACAGGGTCTTCGCGGGTGGCGGGGCCGGCTCCGCGATCGTCGTGCTCAGTTGCCGGCAATTCATTGTCAGCCATAGTGACGATTCCTTTGGTTTGTGAAGTTCAGTGTGCGGGAGTGGACCAACCGCGGCCCGCTAGCGCATTTTCCGGGGCGACCGCTGTTGTGCAGCGTTGTGCAAAACGCCGTTCTACGAATCACCCATCACGTAGACATGCCCCCCAACTCACAGCGGTGGCGGGGGGCACATCGTGCTTTCAGACTGTGAGGACTGAAAGCGGGGGGACACAGTCTTAGCTGATGGCGTCGACGGAGGCCTTCAGCTTGTCAGCGAACTCACCCTTGACCGGGATGAAGCCTGCGTCAGCGAGCTCCTCGTCCTGGGACTCGAGAACGACGGTCAGGAAGTCCTTGACCATGTTCTTGGTCTCCTCGTCGTAGCCCTTGGAGCAGACGATCTCGTAGGTGGTGAGGATCAGCGGGTAAGCACCCTCGTTCTGGGAAGCGAACAGGGCCTTGGAGTCGACAACGAGGTCGTTGCCCTCGCCCTTGAACTCGACGTTGTCCAGAGCCTTGTTGACGGACTCGTCGGACAGCTCGACCGGGCCAGCGCCGAAGTCGATGTTCGCGGTACCAAGGTCGAGGTCGTGAGCGTAGCCAGCCTCAACGTAGGTGATTGCACCCTCGGTCGCGTTGACCTGCTCTGCGACTGCGGTGGAGCCGTTAGCGCCAGCACCGACGCCCTGCGGGAAGGCCTTGCCCTCGCCGGTCCACTTGCCGTTGGAAGCGGAAGACAGGAACTTCTGGAAGTTGTCGGAGGTACCGGACTCGTCGGAGCGGTAGATCACGGAGATGTTGGTGTCCGGAAGCTTCGCGTCCTTGTTGTTCTCGGCGATCTTCGGGTCGTTCCACTTGGTGATGGTGCCGTCGAAGATCTCGACGATGTTGTCGACGGTGAGGTTCAGCTGGTCGACGTCCTTCAGGTTGTATGCAACGGCGACCGGGCCGATGACCATCGGCAGGTGCCATGCGTCGTTGCCGCCGCAGCGCTGCTTAGCGGCCTCAACCTCGCCCTTGTCTTCCTTCAGAGCGGAGTCGGAGCCGGCGAAGGTCGCCTGGTTACCGATGAAGTTCTTGATGCCGGAGCCGGAACCGGTTGCGTTGTACGCAAGGTTCGCGCCCGGAACCTCCTCGGAGTAGCGGGCACCGAAGTAGTCCATTGCGTTTGCCTGGGAGGTAGCACCCTCAGCGACGAGCTGACCGGTCTGGCCGGACAGGCCCTCGATGGAGCCGCCGTCCTGGGAGGCGTTGGTGTCGTTGCCGCCGTTGCTGTTCTCAGTGTTGTTTTCGTTGGAGTCACCGCATGCAACGAGGGTCACAGAGGTCAGTGCAGCAATACCTGCGATTGCTGCAGAGCGCTTGATGTTACGGATCACGGGGATACCTTTCCGGTGCGAATTCAGATTGCTTCTGAGCATCGGTCTCAGGCAACCGGAGGTGCCTACCGGCACACGTGTATCCGAGCCTGAGTGCTCACAACTGGGAAAGCTACGGGTCCCGCGTTAACCAATAGCCCCCTAAACGATGAACAATGCGTTAACTTTGGGGACTCCTGTGAATTAGTGGTGCGTTCTATGACACATTCAGCGACGAATGCGCACCTCGGGAAGCTCCTGAGGCGCGGGATCCGCGCTACTACGCGTCAGCCGTCTCATCCCCGCGCGCCGAATACACCACGTGCTTCTCCGCGACCTTAAAGCCCATCGACTCATAGCGGCGCACCGCTGGGCCATTGTCCGCCTCGACATAGAGAATCACCCGGCGCGATCCGCCGGCGGCGAGATGCTCGAGCCCGGCGCGCATGAGCGGGTCGCCGAGCCCTCGGCCACGGAAATCGGAGGAGAGGCCCACGACATAGACTTCCCCCATTTCTGCGGAATGGCGCTTGGTCCAGTGGAAACCGGCGAGCTCAGGGAGCTGAGAGGACGCATCCGCACCCCCTGCCCACAGAAACCGCACGCCCGCGGGATCGAACCACGAGGTGTCCATCGCGTCGCGTAATGCATCGAGCGTCCAGCCCCCCTGTTCGGGGTGCCAGGAGAAAGCATCGTTGTTGACATCCAGCCAGGCATGCTCGACAGCCTCGCGTCCCCAGCGTTCGACGGAGTCGGTGTAACTCAACTCGACGAAGCCGTCCCCCAGGACTTCCGCTGCGGCACCAGTACCGCTGACAGCCTCCATCGCGGAGCCCTCGATCGCCATCACCAGCAATTCACGGGTCGGCGACAACGAAAGCTTCTTGGCTAGAGCCTGCGCCGCGGGAAGATTTCCGTGCGCCCACAGACCGGCAGTGGGCCGTTCGTCCAGTACCACCTCAGCTATCTGTGTGCCGTGACCGTTTCTGCGCTCAGCGGGATCCACGACCAATTCGGCGGAACCGTCGGGGGCGCAGGCGGCGAGGGAGATGGGTGCGCCGTCGATAAGCAATGCCCAATGAACGTGGTCGGATGCCCGGCCGAGCTCTTTAGTGAAGCCTTCGGACAAAGCCTCCACCCCGTCTGTCGTGTGCGCGCGGTCCAGTATGCCGCGCACGGCGTTGAGCAGCGGGGACTCGGACGTGAGATCGACGCGTTGCACTCCGGACAAACCCTGTGTCATGCCCCCAGGCTACGGTAAAGGCATGAAGGCGAAGGGTTTGGCTGCCGCGGCGGGTGTGCTCGCGGGCATTGTCGCGGTCGCGTTCGGGGCGGATGCCGCCGTTGCCGCGAATGTGGAGCGCACGCTTGCCGCCAACGCGCGGGAGGCTGACGGTCTTCCGGCGGACCCGGACACGTACGTCGGCGGTTTTCCGTTCGCGCAGGTCGCGGTCACGGGCAAGGTTCCGCGCGTGAGCTTCCAGGCTCTGGATGTCGACGTTGAAGGCGTGGGAATCGCCAACTCGCGCACCGACATCTACGACATCATTATCAATGCGGACAAAGCGCTCAACGCCGACTTCGCGGGCAGTCAGGCGAAGCGGGTGGAGCACACTCTCTCGCTCGACGGCGTCGCGTTCGGGCAGCTGCTCGGGATGACGGACCTGGACATCGCCAATCCGTACGATATTTCGCCGACCGGCGGCACCGCCAGCGAGGCGCAGCTCACCGGCACGGTCCCCGGCACCGACAAAAAGACGTCCGCCGTGGTCACCCTCCGCCTCGACGGCACGACGTTCCGCATGGAGCCGAAGCAGCTTATCGACGTCCCAGCGGACCTCATTCCCGCCGTCGCCGATGCCTACACTTTGGAGCTGGATACCCGGAAGATCCCGATCGGCGCGCAGGCCGACAAAGTGGAGGTGACGGGCGGCTCCATCAGGTTCTCTGCGCAACAGCACGCGGTGACTGTGACTCCGGAGCTACTCTCCCCTATCGCTTCTCCAGCCAACGGATGACTACCCTTGACGGGCATGAGCGATAACACTGAGAACGCTAATAACAACGCTGACAACATTGAGAATCCTGCGGGCACCGAGACCCCCGCAGCGAACACACTGAACAGCAACGACGCCGTCAACCTCGCGGCGGAGCAGTCCAAGAACACCGCCCACCGCAATATTCCGGCGCTGGGCCTGGACGAGATCCCTCTCCCGGACGACACCGCGAACCTGCGCCAGGGCCCAAACCTGCACGACGGCTTGTTGGGCCTCCTGCCGCTGGTGGGCGTGTGGCAGGGCACGGGCCAGGCAGTAGAGCTCCCGGCCTCCCCCGACGAGGACCCGGTGGAATACGCATTCGGCCAGCAGCTGGTCATCTCACACGACGGCGAGAATTACCTGAAATTCGACTCCCGCATCTGGCGCATCGACGCTGAAGGCAACGCTGTCGGTGCCGACCAGCGCGAGACCGGTTTCTGGCGCATCTCGCTGAAGGACGAGATCGAGATGACACTGACTAATTCCCGCGGCTTGGTGGAGATCCTCTACGGTTCCCCGGTCAATGAGCGCGCGTGGCAGATCACGTCCGCCTCCACGATCGCGACGGAATCCGGCCCCGCCAACCACGGCCCGGGCAAGCGCATGTACGGACTGATGCCCAACAACAACCTGGGCTGGGTCGATGAGCGCGTGGCGGGCGGCACCGCCGAAGACGAACTCGTCTTCATCCCCTACATGTCCGCCGAACTGAAGCGAATCGCCGGCTAGAGTCCCACTGCGTGCTCTAGCTGGCCATCGCCACGCTGATGAGCTTGCGCAGCTTCGCTTCTTCTTTTTTGCCGGGAGCGGGGAGCTTCGTGCCGTCGATAGCCGTGACGCGCACGCCTCCGCGCACGGAGCTGACCAGCCAGACCTGATCTGCGCTGAGCAGGTAGTCGACGTCGAAGTCCTTTTCCTTGCAGCGCCAGCCGTTTTTCTCGGCCTGTTTGAACACCGCGGCCTGCGTCGTCCCGGGTAGGACATCGCCACCCGTGGTAGGGGTGCGCAGTTTGTCACCGCGAACCGCGATGATGGACGAGGTCGCTCCCTCAAGCACGCGGCCCGTGGTCGGGTCGATGTAGATGACATCGTCGAAACCTTTGCCCTTCGCCCACCGCAGGGCGGACATCGCCGCCGCGTAATTGAGCGTCTTCGCCCCGACAGTGAGCCACGGGGTCTCGTCCGTCGCCGCGAGCGTATAGCCGCGCGGAGCGGTCATGACTTTCGCGCCGCGTTCGCGTAGCTCGATCTGCTCGCGCGGGATCGGACGCACCGTCACCCACGCGCTGGGCACACCGGTGGATTCACGGCCGCGGGTGTACGTCCACTGGCATTTCGCCTCCACCTCCTCCGGCTCTAGTCCCGATTCGCGCACGAAATCCGCCACTGCCTGCTCTGTGGCGGCGCGCCACGTATCCAGAGGCGGCTCCGGGAGGTCCAGCAGCCGCGCGGAATTAGTGAAGCGCTTCAAGTGCGCGTCCACGTTCGTCGGGGCGCCGCCGGTGACCAGGATCGTCTCAAAACAGCCGTCCCCGCGCGTCACCGCCGCGTCGTCCCAGTACACGTGCGGCAAGTTCGCGTTCTGCCGCCGCATGGAGCCGCCGAACGGCTCAACGAGATAAATGACAGCGTGATTGGGGCCCATACCGGCCCATTATGCCCGCGTAGAATCAGCTCCGTGAAAAACTACCGTTCGCCCCTACTGAGTTTCAATGGAGCGGCCGAGCTGCCCGACGCCACGAGCACGCTTATCGACGCCGCCGGCGTCCCCTCCCACTACGGCGACCCCCTGCGGGAACAGCGTTTCGTGGAGCGCGGCGGTGTTGCCGTCGACCGCAGCCACCGCTGCGTGATCCGCGTGGCTGGACCGGATGCCCCGGTATTCCTGAACAACCTGCTCTCGCAGAAGCTCGACGATGCCCCCGTCGGGTTCAGTGCCGCCGCGTGCGACTTGGATATGCAGGGCCACATCCTGCACCACGCCGACATCACGCGCGTGGGCGACACCTTCTACCTGGACACACCGTCCTATGCCGGCCAGTCCTTCCTGGACTACCTGACAAAGATGATCTTCTGGTCTGAAGTGACCGTCGAGGAAGCCGACCTGGGCATCATTACTGTGCTCGGCGCACCCGGATCCTTCGCGGTGCCGGAACCCGTCGAGGCGGTATTCACCCGCGAAGTGGATTGGGCAGGCCCGCGGCGCATTGACATCGCGGTCCCCCGCGAGCAGCTCGCGGACGCTTACCGCACACTCACCGGCCCCGATTCGGGCTTGGAGCGCGCCGGACTGATGGCCTTCACCGCCGAACGCGTCAAAGCTCTCGAGCCCGAGCAACGCGCCGATTTGGACGAGAAGTCCATCCCCCATGAAGCTCCCACACTTATCGCTCGTGGCGGGCACCTCGGTGCCGTCCACCTGAATAAGGGCTGCTACCGCGGGCAGGAGACAGTAGCGCGTGTGGAGAACCTCGGGCGCTCCCCGCGTCTCCTCGTGCTGGTCCACCTAGATGGCTCTGCCCCTGCGGAACCTGCTGCGGGCTCCCCCATCACCATGGGTGGCCGCACCGTGGGCAGGCTAGGCACCGTCGCGCACGACTGCGACTACGGTCCGATCGCACTGGCACTGGTGAAGCGCTCTGCATTGAATATCCCCACCAGCGATGCCCCTCAAGCCGGACAGACGCCTGCGGGCATCACCCTAGAGATCGAGGCTGGAGACGAGGAAAACGGCACGATGACGGTCACCGCCGCCGTGGACATCGATTCCCTGCCGGCGGATGAGGGGGAAAGGGCGGGGCGACGCGCCGTCGATAAGCTGCGCGGACGCGAACGTTAGACGCGTATGACTTCCGCACCCCAGGCGCAACATGCGACCTGGGGTTTTCTCTCGCGGAAATCAGACGGATCTAACTAACGCTCATCCTCGTCAGCGTCCCAGTCGGCGTACTCGGCGTACTGCGGATCGACATCGTAGTCGTCGTCCGAGTCGTAGTTGTCGTCCCACTGGTTGGAAGGGGCCTTGCCCGCGAGCTCCCGCTGGAGCGAATCAAGATCCATGTCGGGCGTGTTGTACTTCAACTGGCGTGCGACCTTGGTCTGCTTTGCTTTGGCGCGTCCGCGACCCATGGCGTGACCCCCTTGAGGTGTCTAAAGAGCGGCTCAAATAGTCGGCGGCCCTTTTGAAAACGTCTGAAAATTTGTCCTGCATGCCATAATAGCGTGCGAGTCAAATTATGTCGCTTGCGCTCTTGACCTGCACTAACTCCGGGAAGAAGAGTCGGCGCAGGCGAAACTGAGAGGAACAGACGGCTTAGTGCACGTGCGAACCAACGAGCGTCGCGCGGCTCCCGCCGTCCTCCTCGGTAGCGGTGCGGACGACGCCGAGCTCCCAGCAGTCGATGTGGCGCGCGGTGAGCATGGCCAGCGCGCGGTCCCGGTCTTCGGGCGCGACGATCGCGACCATGCCCACACCCATGTTGAAGGTCTTCTCCATCTCCACGTCGGGCACCTTGCCCACGGTGCGGATAGTGCGGAAGATCTGGGGCGGCTCCCAGGACGCGCGGTGCATCTCCGCGACCTTGCCCTCGGGGATGACGCGCTCCATGTTGCCCGCCAAGCCGCCGCCAGTGACGTGGCAGAAAGTGCGCACCTGGCACTCGTGCGCCAAAGCGAGGCAGTCGAGGGAGTAGATGCGGGTGGGCTCCAGAAGCTCCTCACCGAGGGTGCGGCCGAGCTCCTCGATGTGCCCGTCGAGCGGCAGGCCCGCCTTCTCCAGCAGGACGTGGCGTGCCAGCGAGTAGCCGTTGGAGTGCAGGCCGGAGGATGCCATACCGATGATCACATCGCCGTCGCGCACGCGGTCCGGACCGAGCAGCTCGTCCGCCTCCACGACACCGACGGCGGTGGCGGAGACATCGTACTCATCCTCCCCCATGACGCCCGGGTGCTCAGCGGTCTCGCCGCCGAGCAGCGCGCACCCCGCCTGGACGCATCCTTCGGCGATGCCGCCGACAATCGTGGCCACCTTCTCCGGCACGACCTTGCCCACCGCGATGTAGTCCTGCAGGAACAACGGCTCCGCACCGCACACGACAAGGTCGTCGACGCACATGGCCACGAGGTCGATGCCGATGGTGTCGTGCTTGTCCATGGCCTGGGCAACGGCGAGCTTCGTCCCCACACCGTCGGAACCGGCGGCCAGCAGCGGCTCCTTGTACTTGCCCAGGGCGAAGAGCCCGGCGAAGCCACCGAGGCTGCCGCGGACCTCCGGGCGGGTCGCACGCTTGGCGTGGGGGGCGAAGAGCTCGACGGCCTTGTCGCCGGCCTCAATGTCCACACCGGCGGCGGCGTAGGAAACGGAAGCGTCGGCAGTGTCCGGCTTCTGGTTGTCGGGGGTGGTCATGGTGCTACATCCCTTCCTGGATACGCCGCACGGCGTCAGCGTTGGCATTGTGCTCGGGAAGCCCGAGCGGGTAGTGGCCGTCGAAGCAGGCGGCGCACAGATTGTTGGCGGGTTTGCCGGTGGAGGAAATCATGTCGTCAATAGTCACGAACGCCAGGGAATCGGCGCCGATGACGCGGCAGATATTCTCCGCCACCGCTTCATCGTTGCCTCCGGCGTTGTTAGCAATGAGCTCGCCCGGGCTGGCGAAGTCGATGCCGTAGAAGCACGGCCATTTCACCGGTGGCGACGCGATGCGGACGTGAACCTCCGCCGCGCCCGCTTCACGCAGCATCCGGATAAGTTTGCGCTGCGTGTTGCCGCGGACAATCGAGTCGTCGACAACAATGAGCGATTTGCCCTCGATGATCTCGCGCACCGGGTTGAGCTTCAACCTCAGACCCAGCTGGCGCAAGGTGTCGGACGGCTGGATGAAGGTGCGGCCCACATAGGCGTTCTTCATCAATCCCTGCGCGAACGGGATGCCGGATTCCTCGGCGTACCCGATCGCCGCGGGGGTACCGGACTCCGGCACCGGCATGACCACATCGCCGTCCACCGGCGCCACATGAGACAGGCGCCGGCCGATCTCTAAGCGGGCCGCATTGACCGTGGTGCCCTCCACCACCGAATCGGGGCGGGCGATGTAGACGTACTCAAACACGCACGTCTTCGGGGTTGCATCGGCGAAACGCTCAGAGTGAATACCCGAAGAGTCAATGGCGATGAGCTCTCCCGGCTCGATATCGCGGACGAACGACGCACCGGTGATATCCAAGGCCGCAGTCTCGCTCGCGATCACCCAGCCCTGCTCCAAGCGGCCGAGCGACAGCGGTCGCACACCGTGCGGGTCGCGTGCGGCGTACAGGGTCTTGCCGTCGGTGAAGACGAGACAGAACGCGCCCTTCAAGGTCGGGAGTAGTTCCCGGGCAGAGTCAAGGAGGGTGCGGTCGTCCCTGACACCGTCCGCAAGCAGAGCCGACACGACGGCAGTATCCGACGACGAGCCCTGTCCCTCGACACCTTCCGCTGGCACGAGCTTGCGGCGGATCGCCTCATCCTGCAGCGTCTTATAGTTCACCAGGTTGCCGTTATGGGCGAGGGAGACATCCGTGCCGTTTGGCGACGTACGGAACATCGGCTGGACGTTCTCCCAGTTCTGCGCACCCGCCGTGGAATAGCGTGTGTGGCCGATCGCCACATCGCCCTGCAGCGCGTCCAGGATCGCCTCATCAAAGACCTGGGACACCAACCCGCTGTCCTTGAACACCACGATGCGGCCGTCATCGCCTACCGCAATGCCAGCTCCCTCTTGGCCTCGGTGCTGCAAGGCGAAGAGCCCGAAATACGTCAGTTTGGAGACATCCTCACCCGGCGCCCATACGCCGAATACGCCGCACTCCTCGCGCGGCTCATTCTCCTCGGCCTCCAGATCCGGCAATGCGCGAGCGTTAGCGGCATCGATAGCATCAGCATTTAGGCTTTGCACGCGCTCAACCCTAGTGGATTCATCCACCTAGAGGGCAATCACCGGCAACCCGGCGGCGACCTCACCGGCACGGGAACCGGATGCCTCAATCCGTCCGTCCGCCACGGCTTCAGTGAAGTCCACTTTTCCCGCGGCCAACTGCAACCACACCTCCGGCGTCATCTCCACCACATTCGGGGGCGTGCCACGCGTGTGCCGGGGGCCTTCCACACACTGAACAGCCACGAACGGGGGCACTCTGAGTTCCACAGTGTGTCCGGGGAGTTCGTCGGCGAGGGCGCGCACGGTGCGTCGACAAGCGTCTGCAATCAGCTGACGTGACGGACGCGGCTCACCTTCCGGGTCCTCGATCCACCCTTTGACCGCATCTACCGCGGCGCGGGTTGCCTGGGGGTCGTTCTTAGGAGCCATGGGAGCAGTCTACGTATTAAACTCACAGAAATGACCGAGACAGCGGAACCTGTAGACAAGCCCTCATCCATCACCCTCCGATTCATGGCCGCCCCCACCGACGTCCTCCACGCCGGTGCACAAGGCGTTTCTGGCGGCCGCGTGCTGGAATGGATCGACAAAGCCGCCTACGCATGCGCCGTGCAGTGGTCCTCGACTTACTGCGTAACCGCTTACGTGGGGCACATTCATTTCACCCGTCCAATCCCGTCCGGCCACATCGTGGAAGTCCGCTCCCGCATCGCCATGACCGGGCGTTCTTCCATGCACATCGTCAACGAAGTGCTTTCCGCCGATCCGCGCGAAGGCGTGTTCACTCGCGCTTGCGACTGCCTGGTCATCTTCGTGGCCAAGGACCCGGAGACCGGCAAGGGCATGGAAGTGGCTAAGTACGTGCCCACCACCGAGGAAGAAAAGCGCGTCGAGCAGGCCGCCAAATCCCGCCTTCAGCTGCGCAAGAACATCGAGGACGAGATGCTGAAGCAGACCTACGACGGCGAATCACGCGCCCCGCGCGTCATCCACCGCTTCATGGCCAAACCGACAGACATCAACTGGGGCGGAAAAGTCCACGGCGGCACCGCCATGGAGTGGATCGACTCCGCCGGCACCTCCTGCACGATGGAGTGGTCCGGCGAGCAAACCGCTGCCGTTTACGCCGGCGGAATCCGCTTCTACCGTCCCATCTCCATCGGCGACCTCATCGAGGTTGACGCCCGCATGACCCGCACCGGCGAGCGCTCCATGAGCGTGAGCACCCACGTCCGGTCCGGTGACCCGCGCGGGGGCCGCGAGAACCTTCAGACCGCCATCCACGCAACCTTCACCTACGTGGCCACCGACATCGACGGCGCCCCGATGAAGGCCCGCCAGTTCGTCCCCGAGACCGACGAGGACAAGGCCTTGTGGGAGCACGCCGAGGTGCTCAAGGAGCTGCGCGAGGAGTACCGCCCCATGCCGCTGGTATCCCCGAACCCGTCGAGCCAGCGCACCGACTAGGGCGCATGTTCCAGCGGTAGGCGCGCAGCCGCGCAACGCTAAAGCGCCGAGGGGATCATCCCCCCGGCGCTTTTCGCGTAGCTACGGTTTCTGTATCTCTACACCGCTGCGTTCGGCGCATCCGCGTGCGCGAACAAGCCCGGCAGGGTTCCAGCCCAGGCGGTGCGCAGCGCCTCCATGCTGACGGACTGGCCCGCGGCCGGAGTGCCATCTGCGAAGGTGATCTCGCCGGTCAAGTTCGTCGAACCGATGACAGCAGCCGGAATACCCAGCTCACCAGCTTCAGCGACAACGCGGTCGACGCGGTCCGGGCTGCACGCCACGAGCACGCGGGATGCGGACTCGGAGAACAGTGCGGTGAACGCGTCCTCGTGCACGTTGGTCAGGTCGAGCTCCGCACCCTTACCGGTGTCCTTAAGCATCTCGAACACAGCCTGGCCCAGACCGCCCTCAGAGAGATCGTGGGCGGCGGTGAGGCCAAATGCAGCGCCGGATTCCTTCTCGTTTTCCGCCGAGCCGCAGAAGAAGTCCGCCAGCTTCGCCTCGTTAGCCAGGTCCACCTGCGGCGGAAGGCCGGACAGGCCGGCGCCGGAGATGTCCTGCCACACGGAGCCGCCGAACTCGTCCTTGGTCTCGCCGAGCAGGACCAGGACATCGGAGTCGCCGTTGTTGACCACGCGGTGGCTCACGGAGTGCGCTACGTTGTCGATGACACCCAGCACACCGACCACAGGGGTAGGCAGAATCGGGGTCTCACCGGTCTGGTTGTAGAAGGAGACGTTGCCGCCGGAAACAGGGATACCCAGCTCCTTCGCGCCGTCGGCGAGGCCGTGCACAGCCTCGCGGAACTGCCACATCACGTCGGGGTTCTCCGGGGAACCGAAGTTGAGGCAGTTGGTCACGGCCACCGGGCGGGCACCGGTGACTGCAACGTTGCGGTAGGACTCCGCCAGCGCGAGGCGAGCGCCCATGTTCGGGTCCAGGTAGGTGTAGCGGCCGGACGCATCGGCGGAGACGGAGACGCCGCGGCCGGACGTTTCGTCGATACGCAGGACACCCGAATCCGCGTGGCGCGCTTGAACGGTGTTACCGCGCACGTAACGGTCGTATTGCTCGGTGATCCAGTCGCGCGAGCACAGCGCCGGGGACGCGACGAGCTGCAGCCACGCGTCCGCGACATCAGCCGGCTTTTCGACGTCCACCTGCTCCTGCACCCCGTCCTGCCACTCCGGGCGCGCCCACGGGCGCTCGTAAACGGGTGCTTCATCGGCGATGGTCGACGGCGGGGCGTCCAGGACGATGTCGCCGTTGTGCTCGATGATGAGGCGGTCAGTTTCGCCGGTGACCTCGCCGATCTCCGCGCAGGCGACATCCCACTTAGCGCAGATGGCCTTGAATTTCTCCACGTTTTCCGGAGCCACCACGGCGCACATGNTGCCACTCCGGGCGCGCCCACGGGCGCTCGTAAACGGGTGCTTCATCGGCGATGGTCGACGGCGGGGCGTCCAGGACGATGTCGCCGTTGTGCTCGATGATGAGGCGGTCAGTTTCGCCGGTGACCTCGCCGATCTCCGCGCAGGCGACATCCCACTTAGCGCAGATGGCCTTGAATTTCTCCACGTTTTCCGGAGCCACCACGGCGCACATGCGTTCCTGGGACTCGGAGGCGAGGATCTCCGCCGCGGTCATGTTCTCCGCGCGCAGCGGCACAGCGTCGAGGTTGACGCGCATGCCGCCGTCGCCCGACGCGGCCAGCTCGGAGGTGGCGCAGGCGAGACCCGCGCCACCGAGGTCCTGGATGCCCACAACGACGTCAGCGCCGTAGAGCTCCAGGCAGCACTCGATGAGGACCTTCTCCGCGAACGGGTCGCCGACCTGGACGGCTGGCAGCTTGCGCTCCGCACCGTCCTCGAAAGTCTCGGAGGCGAGCACGGATACACCGCCAATGCCGTCGAGACCCGTGCGCGAGCCGAAGAGCATGACCTTGTTGCCTTGGCCGGATGCGAACGCGAGCTTCAGGTCCTCGACCTTCAGCGTGCCCACGCACAGCGCGTTGACCAGAGGGTTGCCCGCATAGGTGGCATCGAAGGAAGTCTCGCCACCGATATTCGGCAGACCAAGCGAGTTGCCGTAGCCGCCGACACCGGAGACAACACCCGGCAGGACGCGCTTCGTGTCGTCCGCGTCAGCCGGGCCGAAGCGCAGCTGGTCCATCACGGCGATCGGGCGGGCACCCATAGCCATGATGTCGCGGACAATGCCGCCGACGCCGGTTGCGGCGCCCTGGTACGGCTCCACGTAAGACGGGTGGTTGTGGGACTCCACGCGGAAAGTCACGGCGTTGCCGTCACCGATGTCCACCACGCCGGCGTTCTCGCCGATGCCGGCGAGCAGCTTCGCACCCATCTCCTCCGTCATGGTCTCGCCGAAGTAGCGCAGGTGCACCTTAGAGGACTTGTAGGAGCAGTGCTCGGACCACATGACCGAGTAGACGGTGAGCTCGGCGTCCGTCGGGCGGCGGCCCAGAATCTCGCGGATGCGGGCGTACTCGTCGTCCTTCAGGCCCAGCGCCGCGTAGGGCTGCTCCTGCTCCGGCGTCGCCTTCGCGGCCTCAACAGTGTCGTTGTGCACGTGCGGGTTCTTTTCCTGTGCGGTCACGCGAATCACGCTCCGATCTTCGAGATTTCGGCGATGGCGGACTGGATCAATCCCAGCCCGTCGGTGGACGGCCCCGTGAGCAGATCGATGGCGTGCTCCGGGTGCGGCATGAGCCCCACAACGCGGCGGTTCTCACTGGTCACACCAGCGATGCCGTTCATCGATCCGTTGAAGTTGTCGGTGTAGCGGAACACCACCCGGCCCTCGGCTTCCAGCTTGTCGACGGTAGCCTGGTCCGCCTGGAAGCGCCCCTCCCCGTGCTTGGCCGGGACGAGGATCTTCTGGCCAGCCTCGAACTCGCTAGTCCACGCTGTCTCCGCGTTGGCCACTTCAAGGTAGGTGTCGGTGCAGTGGAAGTGCAGCCCCTTGTTGCGGGTCAGTGCACCCGGCAAAAGGCCAGATTCCGTGAGGATCTGGAAACCGTTGCAGATGCCCAGCACCGGCATGCCCTTGCCAGCGGCTTCGACGACGGCGTTCATCATCGGCGCCATCGCCGCGATCGCGCCGGAGCGCAAGTAGTCGCCGTAGGAGAAACCACCCGGAACGATGACGGCATCAATTCCCGTCAGGTCCTGGTCCGCATGCCAGAGCGACTTCGGCTCTGCGCCAGCGAGACGGACGGCGCGGAGCGCATCAACGTCATCAAGCGTGCCGGGGAACGTGATCACCCCGATGGTCGCTGTCATGCTTAAGCCTCCCCTTCGCCCTCGCGCACGACGACGAAGTCCTCGATCACGGTGTTAGTGAGCAGCGTCTCCGCGACGCGGTTCAGCTCCTCGTCCGTGACAGAGTCAGCCACCTCGAGCTCGAAGCGCTTACCTTGACGGACATCGGTCACCCCGTTCACCCCGATGCGCCCCAGCGCACGGTGCACGGCCTGGCCTTGCGGATCCAGAATTTCAGCCTTGGGCATGACATTGACAACGACTCGTGCCATGAGAATCCTTCACAGTCTTGGGGGTCTGAAGACGCGGTTCAGTATATCCGACACCCCGCCCATTCCCTTTTTCTCACGTTTCCCGTCTCCCCAAAACGCCCAAGTGCTGCACCCCGGACCCGGCGCGGCTCTAACCCCGAGCACCTCTAACCCCGGCGCGTCCAACCCCGAGTGCGTCTAACCTCGGCGCGCCTCACCCTGCACATGGGCATGAATTAACTGGCATGGACCGTGACCGGCGACTTCTGGCCATAACCGCCATCCGATTCATGCCAACAGATTCATGCCAACCCTGCCCCTTCCAATCCGCCGCCCGACTCTCCTGGCCCTGCACCGACTTCGCATCTCCCCACACGTCCCCGCACCAGTTCACACCCGCCGCGTTGAAAACCGTTTTCATTACTGCTTAGATATTCCACATGAAGAAAAAGCACGTTCACCGCTCAGCCGCCGCCGTCGCTGCCGCAATGCTCGCCGGTGCGAGCCTCACCGCTTGCACCCCCGACAAGACTGGCTCCAGCGCGGGCAACCCCGACAGCTCCAGCAACTCCGCGGACCCGTCCAATGTCCTGGCCACCACCAGCGTCTGGGCCGATGTCGCATCCGCTGTCACCGGCAACGATGTCGAAGCAATCATCGAGGGCGCCAACATGGACCCTCACCACTACGAGCCGTCCGCCAAGGACCTCGCCCGCGTACGCGAAGCCGGCACTCTCGTCGCTAACGGCGGCCCCTATGACGCCAGCCTTTACACCGTCGCCGAGCAGGACCGCATTATCAGCGCGATCCCCCTGGTGAGCAAGGAAGAAGCCGACGCCCACAAGCACGAGCACGATCACGGTGACGACGGAGGCCACAGCCACGAGGAAGACGAGGCACACGCCCACGACCACGAAGGTCACAGCCACGGCCACACCGCGGAAGACATCGACGACCTCGAGCACGCCTGGTTCTCCACCGCGAAGGTCAAAGAGGTGGCGGCTGCGGTGACGGAAAGGGTCGGGGGGACGACGGGGGACGTCGACAAGCGGATGGACACCAACGACGAGAAGCTCGCCGCGCTCCCGCACACTCATGTCGCAATGACGGAGCCGATCGCCGCGCCGCTGGTGTGGGGCACCGAGCTGCACGACATCACCCCGGAGGGCTACCTCAAGGCGACGCTCAACGAGTCGGAGCCGTCCGTGCAGGATGTCGCGGCGTTCCTCGACGAGATCACCTCCGGCCACGTCGACGTCCTCATCGTGAACCCGCAGAGCACGAACAGCGCCACGCAGCAGCTGGCCAACGCCGCCCGCGAGAACAACGTGCCCATTGTGGAGATGCGCGAGACCCCGCCGGAGGGCATGAACTTCCTCGACTACTTCGACCAGGTCGTCGGCGAGCTCGCGGACGCCGTGAGCGCCCTGCCGCAGGACGCGGAGCACGACCACGGCGAGCACGAGCACGGCCACGAGCACGGCGAGAACGCCGCGTAAGAACGCGCGAAACGCGAACGGTAACTATCGATCGGTAACTATGCTCCACAACCGCCGGTTATGTGCGCAAACATGAACATAAACGGGCGGGGTTACCGATCGATTGTTACCGTTCGCCACTAACGCGCTATCGCCGTTGAAATCGATTTTCAGCAGTGGTTTGATCAGACAGTGACTTCTTCCGGTAACCGCACCCCTGCGGTCCTCGAGCTGCGCGGCGCCGCCGTCGACCCGCTGTGGTCCGGCCTGGACCTGACCGTGCGCCGCGGTGAGTTCATCGCGGTGCTCGGCCCGAACGGCGTGGGCAAATCGACGTTGCTGCACGCCATCATGGGTTCGCGCCGTCTCACCGCGGGCACCGTCGACGCGACGGACCGCATCGGTTTCATTCCGCAGCAGCACATGTTCCCCGCCGACCTGCCCGTGCGCGGCCGCGACCTGGTCTCGCTCGCGTGCGCGCACGGTGTCACGCGCCGACGGCCGCCCGCAGGCAAAGTCGACGAGCTCCTTGCACGCGTGGGCGCCACACGTTTCGCGGACCAGCGCGCGGGCCTCCTGTCCGGCGGCCAGCAGCAACTCATCCGCCAAGCGCAGGCACTCGCCGGCGAGCCGGAGCTCATGCTTGCCGACGAACCCCTCCTCTCCCTCGACCTCGCCCGCGAAAGGGACACGGTCGACCGGTTGGCCGACCTGGACGCCGGTGTGCTGTGTGTGACGCACTCCATCAACCCGTTCTTGTCGGTGGTGGACCGCGTCCTCTACCTCGGCCCGGAGGGACACGTGGTGGGGACGGTCGATGAGGTGATGCGTTCGGACGTGCTGAGCGAGCTGTACGGCACGCACGTGGACGTCGTCGAGGCGAACGGACGGATGGTGGTCTTGTGACGGGAGGACTAGATACAGCCTTGGACACCACGCAGTACCTGCTCAGCCTCGACTTCGTGCACATCACGCTCATCGCCTGCGCGCTGCTCGGACTCCTGTCCGGCGTGATGGCGCCGCTGATCGTGGTGCGGCAGATGTCTTTTTCCGTCCACGCGACATCGGAGCTCGCCCTCATGGGTGCCTCCGCCGCGCTGCTTTTCGGCGCGAACGTCGGAATCGGTGCAGTGGCTGGTGCCGTCGTCGCCGCGATCGTCCTCGCCGCCCTGGGATTCAGGGGGCAGCAGGACTCGGCGGTCGGTGTGGTGATGAGCTTCGGCATGGGCCTGTCCGTGCTGTTCATCCACCTCTACCCCGGCAACTCCAACCGTGCGCTGGCGTTGTTGACGGGCCAGATCGTGGGCATTTCCGGGCAGAACCTATGGCTGCTGGCGGGCACGACGGTGCTGGTGGTCGTAGCAGTCGCGGTGCTCTGGCGCCCGCTGCTCTTCGCCTCCGCGGACCCGGTCATGGCGGCTGCCTCCGGAGTGAACGTCCGCGCGATGTCCGTCCTCTTCGCTGTCCTCGTGGGTATCGCGTCCGCCCAATCGGTGCAGATCGTCGGCGCGCTGCTGGTCATGTCGCTGCTGATCACGCCAGGAGCGGCCGCCACGCAGATCACGGCTAGTCCCGTACGCGCCATCGTCTGGGCAGTCGTCTTCGCGGAGATCTCCGCTGTGGGCGGCATGGTGCTCTCCCTGGCGCCGGGCGTGCCGGTGAGCGTGTTCGTCGCCTTCATTTCCTTCGGCATCTACCTGATCTGCCGGGTCATCGGCGGGGTGCAACGGCGTCGCGTAGGCGGCACCACCGCTAGACAGCAGAGCGAGCAGAACAAACTCCGCGATCGGAGCGCACGGACCAGCGGAGAAGCCTAGAGGTCCCGGTAGTTCACCGGTTCCAGGCCCTCGCCCGCGGCGGCAACAGCAGCGGCGACAAAGTCGTCGCGAACTTTCTTCTTGGACAGATTCCTGCCTGACACGGAAAGTCGCACGGTGTTGCCGCGCTTGGCGCTGCGCACAGCGGCGTCGATAATACTGCGGCGCCACCAGCCCGCGGCACCGAAGCCCTCACCGACGGAGAGGTTGCGTGAGTAGACGACCTCCCCGGTGTGCAGGAAGTGGATGCCCTGAGTCGAGCCGGCGAGGCGGAAATCGAAACTGTGCAGGGCTTCCAACGTGCCGTCGGACATGCGCCAGCGCGGCGGAGCGAAGGTGTCCAGCTCGAAGCCGAGCTTCTCCATTTGCCGGGTCGCGCCCTTGAGCCGCAGCTTGGCCTCGTGAGCTTCGAGGTTGGCGAACTCCGCGCGGCGACCTTGGACAGGCTGGTCGAAACCATTGAGGATCAGCCCGCGCCCGCCGTCCATCTGCTCCTTGAGCCATCCGCGGGTCTTCGCGTCCTTGGCCAAGTGCCACTTCTTGTCGATGTGCGGCGCGACCAGCAGGGAGACCGGAATCGACTCGCGCTCAAGATCGCTGACAAGCTTCTGCACATCCTTGCGTGTCTCGTCGAAAATCGAAGAAACAGAGACGAGCAAGTGGCGGGACATGGGCTACATCTTACTTCTACAGCAAAGCCCCCGCTCGGCGAGGGAGCGAGGGCGGTGCATGCTGCGGTGCTTTAAGGGTTGGCCGGCTTGCTGTACTGCGACAGATCCACCTGCGGCGTCGGCTGCAGGTGCGAGGTGGCCGGATTCTCCACACTGGGGTTGGAAAGGTGGACGTCGCTGTCGTCCTCACCTGCCACGTAGGGGTCCTCGCCGTTGAGCACCCGTTTGACCTGATCGTGGTCGACGGTCTTCGTCCAGGTGCCCACGACCAACGTCGCAATCGAGTTGCCGGCGAAGTTGGTCAGGGCACGTGCCTCGGACATGAAACGGTCGATGCCCACGATGATGCCCACGCCGGAGATGAGGTCGGGGCGGAAGGCCTGCAAGCCCGCGGCCAGCGTGGCCAGACCCGCGCCGGTCACGCCCGCGGCACCCTTCGACGCGATGATCATGAACACCAGCAGGGAGATCTGCTCGCCCATGTTCATCGGCATGTTCAAGGCGTCCGAAATGAAGATCGAGGCCATGGTCAGGTAGATCGCGGTGCCGTCGAGGTTGAAGGAATAACCCGTCGGAACAACGATGCCCACGGTGGACGGGTGCACACCGAGGTGCTCCATCTTGCGCATGAGGTTCGGCAGCGCCGACTCGGACGAGGAGGTGGCCAGGATAAGCAGGAACTCGCGGCCGAGGTACTTGAACAGCTTCCACGGCGACACGCGGGTGACCACCCACAGGACGGTCCCCAGAACGCCGAAGACAAAGAGGAAGCAGGTGACGTAGAAGGCCAGCATGAGCACGAGCATCTGCATCACTGCCTGAATACCCGTCTTGCCCACCACAGCGGCCATTGCACCGAACGCGCCGATCGGAGCGACCCACAGAATCCAGCCGAGGATCTTGAACACCAGCTTCTGCAGGTGCGCAACGAAGTTGAGGATCGGCTCCCCCTGCTTGCCCATGGACTGGACGGCGAAACCGACGAACAGACCGATGAACAGCACCTGCAGGATCGACTCAGAGGTGAACGCGCTGAAGAACGTGTCGGGGACGATGCCCTGGATGAACTCGATGAGCCCGCCAGACTCGCCGGCTTTCTCGGCGTATTTCGCGCCCTCGGAAGGGTCGGCGCCGAGTGCCAGGCCCTCGCCCGGTTTGATGATGTTGCCCACCACCAAGCCGATCGCCAGGGCGAGCGTGGACATGACGGTGAAGTAGATCAACGCCAGTCCGCCGGTCTTGCCCACGGTCGCGGCGGATCGGACAGAGCCGATGCCCAGAACGATCGTGCAGAAGATGATCGGGCCGACGATCATCTTGATCAGAGACACGAAGGTGTCCCCGACCGGCTTGAGTTTGACGGCGAAATCCGGGGCGATGAGGCCCACGGCGATACCGGCGACCACCGCGACGATCACGCCGATGTAGAGCCAGTGGGTGTTGTCTTTACGCTTCTTCGGTTCAGCGATTTGGGGGCTACCGGAAGCTGCGGCTGGGGAGCCGGGTTGCACGGATGACATCGTGCCTCCTCTCAATGATGAAAAGTAACAAGTCAGTCATACTCCTCACCAAAGAGAGTTCTCGCATTGAGAAAGGCTACCGTGATTTATTTCACAGCGCCCGCCGTGTGCAGCGTCCATGCGTACTCGAAGGCGGTCTGCTTCCACTTCGCGTAACGCCCGGACACACCGCCGTGGCCAGCTGCCATTTCGGTTTTGAGCAGGAACTGCCCGCCGGTCGCGGTCGCGCGCAGTTTCGCGATCCACTTCGCGGGTTCGACGTACAGCACACGCGTGTCGTTGATGCTGGTCACCGCGAGAATATTCGGGTAGTCCTTCGCCGCAACATTCTCGTACGGCGCGTAGGTGGCCATGTAGTCGTACACCTCCGGGTCGTGGTACGGGTCGCCCCATTCCTCCCATTCGCCGACGGTCAACGGCAGCTCCGGCTTGAGAATCGACGTCAGCGGATCCACGAACGGCACGATCGCCTGAATGCCGGCGAATTTCTCGGGCGCGAGGTTGGCCACCGCCCCCATGAGCAGGCCGCCGGCGGAGCCGCCTTCGGCGACAAGCATGTCGGAGGTGGTCACGCTGTCGTCGATAAGCGCGTCAGCGCAGGCCACGAAGTCGGTGAACGTGTTCTTCTTGGACAGCATCTTGCCGTTGTCGTACCACAAACGCCCCATCTCGCCGCCGCCGCGCACGTGCGCGCACACCCACACCATTCCGCGGTCGAGCAAGCTCAGCCGCGCGACGGAGAAGCCGGGATCCGTCGACGCTTCGTAGGACCCGTAGCCGTACAGCAAGCAGGGGGCAGGCTTGTCGACATCCGCATCTGCACGCCTCACCACCGACATCGGCACCTTGGTGCCGTCTTCCGCCGTGGCCCACATGCGCTCGGCGACGTACTCGGCCGGGTTGTACCCGCCGCGGACTTCCTGCTCCTTGAGCAAGGTGAGCTCCCCGGTTGCAACACAGTAGTCCAGCACCTGGGCAGGCTGGGTGAAGGAGGTGTAGCTGATGCGCACCACCGGCGCATCCCACTCAGGGTTGCCGGCCAGGCCCGCGGTGTAGAGCTCCTCGTCGAATTCCAGCTCGCGGAACTCGCCGAATTCGCCTCCCGTCAGGTCGGCGACAGCGAGGCGGCCGATCCCGCCCCGTCGATAAGCGGCGAAGATGAAGGCGCGGTAAGCGTCGGTGCCCTCGATGCGGATGTCGTCGTTGTGCGGCATCAGCTCTGTGAGCTCGCGCAGCGGCGGAAGCTGCTCCCCCACCGCCGGTACCTGGCACACGCCGACCGAGGAATTCGGACCGTGTGCGTTATGCGTGACCACCCAGTGCTCGGCGTCCTCCTTGCCATCCTGCTCCAGGACGGCGAGGTCCACGTTGTACTCCACGCCCGGCTCGCGGGGCCAGAGCACAGCGAACTCTCCTTCGGGGTCGTCCATGGGCAGGACGCGGTACTCGGTGGTCAGCGAAGACGCGGAGACGATGAGGATGTAGCGCTCGGAGCGGTCCGCGGCCACGCCGACGCCGAATTTCTCGTCGGTCTCCTCGTAGACGAGCACGTCCTCGGCTGCGTCGGTGCCCAGCGTGTGGCGCCACACCTGGTGGGGGCGCCAGGCGTCGTCGACGCGGACGTAGAAGATGTGGTCCTCGCCGGCCCAGGTGGCGCCGTAGAAGATGCCCGGAATGGTGTCTGCGAGCAGCTGGCCCGTCTGCAGGTCCTTGACTGCTAGGTCGAAGCGCTCGTCGCCCGCCATGTCCGTGGAGTACGCGAGGTAGCGCCCCGACGTGCTCACGCTGGACGCGCCGACGGAGAAGAACTCGTGGCCCTCGGCGAGCGCGTTAAAGTCCAAGAGAACCTGCTCCCCCGGCAGGCCGGAACCGTCCTCGGGCAGCTCCGGCGGCAACCACGGGTCGCTGCCGTCCGTGACGGGCACGCGGCAGCGGATGCCGTAGCTCTTGCCCTCCTCCGTGCGGCCGTAGTACCACCAGTCGCCCTGGCGCTGCGGGACGGACATGTCCGTCTCCTTCACGCGCGACTTGATCTCGTTGTAGATCGCGTCCGTCAGGCCGTCCAGGTGCGCCGTCTGCTCCTTGGTGTAGGCGTTCTCCGCCTCCAAGTACGCGAGGGTCTCCGGGGACTCTTTGTCGCGCAGCCACTCGTAGTCGTCGACGAAGTCGCGGCCGTGGAAACTGCGGGTGATCGGGTGCTTCGCCGCGACAGGCGCGGCACCACCGGAAGCACCGGCAGCGCCAAAGCCAGCACCAGCGGACGGATTCGATTGAGAAGTCTCGGGGGTCTCAGTCATGCCCACCGAGTGTAGCCCCCGCGGGTTTCCGCCTCGTCCCCTAGAACGGCGGTCATCGGGCACCGGCAACACCAAGCTCGATGACAATTCCACCCGGGAACCGACGGAAATGTCGGCATCGAATCGGCGGCTAACTTCTTCGGTTATCGAACTAGCTGTGGGCGTTAGCCACAGCGGAATCGATCAGTTCCTTGAACCGCGGTGCCGCCCAACGCACGGTCAAGGGATTGATGATGGAAGATGCCGTGACTAGCGACTGGTCAGTCGCGGCGACTTCAGCGCCATTTTCGATAGCCCTGATCCGCGAGTACACAGGGTCTTTGTGCATCTCTTCACGGTTCGCTTCGTCGGTGTAGAAGGTGAAGATCAGGTCAGAGCTGTTCAGGGCATCGGCGTTTTCCTTGGACAGCTGAGCCGAGTCGGTGCCGGGTGTCACCGGGAACTGCTTGTACACATCGTCGACCTTCAACCCCAGGTTGGACACGAAAGCAACGCGCTGTTCACCGGGAAGGAAGATGCCCAGGTTCTGCGGGCCATCGTTGTAAATGTAGCTGAACGTGTAGTTCCCGTATTCCTCCTCAGCGTTCTCTTTGAAAGCTGCCGCCACATCGTCCTTGACCGACTGCGCCTTCTCCGGCTCGCCGAGGGCCTTCGCCACGACATCCACCTGTTCCTCCCACGTAATTGTCCACGGCTCCTTCTCGTACGCGACGGTCGGCGCGATCTTGGAAAGCTGGTCATACTGATCCTGAGTAATTCCCGACCACGGCGCGAGGATAAGGTCGGGCTTGTACCCCAAGACTTTCTCAGCGCTCAGAGCATCGTCGCCTTCGAACTGCTCCGGCAGTTCATCCCCGCGCTCCTCGACCGCCTCTTTAATCCACGGCAAATATCCTGATTCATCCGCGCCCCATGCGTACGACTGGATCGCCACCGGAGTGTGCCCCATGGCAATAGCCAGCTCGGCGGACCCCTGGCCGATTGTCACAATGCGCTCGGGCTTCTCTTTGATTTCAGCCGTTCCCAATGCGTGCTCAATAGTCACCGGCTGAAAATCGCCCGAAGACTGCGACGCACTAGTACTCGACGACGAAGCAGAACCGGGATCCTGAGTCTCGGCGGAACATGCGGAAAAAGCTGCCGCAGCAGCGAAAGCGGAAACGAGAACGGTAAGCCGTTTCATTGAGTGTCCTTTCATCCATAAAAAGTTTGTTTGGTCAGGCTACCCTAACACTCACAGTTCGTCTACACTGCTTCGCATGCGATCAGGTGCGACCCAGCAAAAGACCCGCAGGGGGCTCCGCAATCGCAGAAAATGGGGCAGCTTAGCGGGTCTTATGGCTCTTCTCGTGGTGGGATTCATGCTGAGTCTCGGAGTTGGCGCGCGCAACATCCCGCTGAACGAGGTCTGGCACTACCTCATTTCGATCGCAGACTTGCGCAAAGACATGGACACCATTTCTCAGGATGAACTGACCGTGGCCGCTCTCCGGTTCCCGCGTACATTGCTGGCTGTTCTCGTCGGCACAGCACTCGGTGTTGCCGGGGCACTCATCCAAGGTCACACCCGTAACCCTCTCGCAGACCCGGGCATCCTGGGGGTCTCCGCGGGCGCGGCCTTGGCAGTGGTCGTGTCTTTTTCTTTCCTGGGTGTGACAAGCGTGACCGGGTCAGCAATCGCTGCTTTCCTTGGAGCCGGCGCAGCCACCGTTTTGGTTTTCGCTCTTGCAGCCGTCAACAACGGACACATGAATCCCCTCAACGTAGTGCTCGGTGGAGCAGCCTTATCCGCGGTGATGAGCGCCTTGACCTCCGCTTTCGTACTGACTGACACCCAATCTCTCGACCAGATGCGCTTCTGGAACGCCGGCTCCGTGGCAGGCCGAGACCTCGATGTCTTCTGGGGAGTGCTGCCGTTCATCGGAATCGGTCTGGTGGCTGCTTACGCGACTGCTCCAAAACTCAATCTGCTGACCATGGGCGAGGATGTCGCTGAATCTCTCGGGGTGAACGTGAAGCGTTCACGGGTGATCGGCATGGGGCTGATCGCGGTTCTGGCGGGCACTGCAACCGCGGCGGCGGGTCCGATCGGTTTCCTTGCGCTTTTGGTCCCTCACATCGCGCGGGCGATCAGCGGTCCGGACTACCGCTGGATCCTCCCTCTGTCCGGCCTTCTTGGAGCAAATTTGCTGGTCTACGCAGACATCGTTGGCCGCGTCATTGCGAGGCCTGCCGAAGTACAGGTCGGCATCGTTCTGGCTTTCGTCGGCGCTCCGTTCTTCATCTGGATGATCTACAGGAACCGGGTGATTTCACTATGAGTGGAACGCAAATGAGGACATCGATAAGGGTTGGCGCAATGAGCGTCGCGTGGCGCCCTCGCGTTTTCTTTGCAACGGCTCTGCTCGCCCTCACGGCACTCGCAGTCTTCGTAATGGCTCTCGCGATCGGCGACTACACACTGCCGTTCAGCTCGATCGGCCAGGTCCTTCTTGGCAGGGGTGACGAAACGGATCGGTTGGTGATTGTCCAATGGCGCATGCCCCGCGCCGCGACGGCGGCCGGAGTGGGGGCATGCCTAGGGCTGTCGGGGGCGCTACTGCAATCAGTGACACGGAATCCCCTCGCTAGCCCAGACATCCTTGGAATCACGATGGGCGCGTCCGCCGCTGCAGTGACTGTCATCGTCTTTGGAACTGGTAGCGCGGAAGTGGTGGCCACTTGGCTCGGCGGCCTCGGCGTCTCTGTTTCGGCAGCAATAGGCGCACTTGCCTCAGCACTGGTGATTTGGCTGCTGGCAATGCGGCGAAGCGTCGACACGTTCCGGCTCGTGCTGTTCGGTGTGGTCATCAACGCGCTGTTGCAGTCATACGTGAACTACCTCCTCGTCAAAGCAGAGCTTCGCGACGCCCAAACGGCGAGTTTTTGGTTGACCGGTTCACTCAACGCTGCGAATTGGCAAACGGCGGCGCCAATGCTGGCCTTACTCGCCGTCCTGACCCCCGTTCTGGCGTGGGCCAGTTTCAGGTTGAAGGCCATGGAGCTGGGACCAGAAGTAGCAATCGGGCTGGGGTTGAATCCCAGAATCAACCAATTCTGCTTTATGGGTGTTTCCGCTTTGCTCGCCGCAGTTGCAGTCGCCGCTGCGGGGCCGATCGGGTTCGCAGCCTTCGTCGCCCCGCAGGTAGCCCAGCGATTATGCGGAGTTTCAGCTCCCCCTCTCGTTGCGTCTGCGTTGACCGGAGCTGCGCTGGTCCTCGGGTCCGATCTCGTTGCCACCCACGCGCTACCAGTGGCTCTCCCGGTCGGCCTACTCACTTCCGCGATCGGAGGCAGCTTCCTTGTTTACTTGCTCATTCACACGAATCGGAGGGCTTCAATTTAATGGATGGCATTTCAGTACGCGATCTCCGGGTCTCTTACGGCCCGAAAGTGGTTATCAACAGCCTCGACGTGGATCTTCCGGCAGGAAAAGTGACCACGATCATTGGTCCGAACGGTTGCGGCAAGTCGACCTTTTTGAGGGCTGTGGGACGGCTCGTTCCATCGTCGGGAGACATACTTCTCAGCGGCCGAGACATCCGCTCAGTGCCGCGGAAACAATTGGCCACGCGCCTATCCATGCTGCCTCAAACCCCAGTCGCGCCCGAGGGCATCTTGGTCAAGGACCTCGTGGGCAGGGGCAGGCACCCGCATCAATCCTGGTTCAATCAGTGGTCATCTAAAGACCACGATGTCGTCGCCGAAGCTCTTGCTCTAACCGGATCAAGTGACCTTGCGGAGCAGCCCGTGAACGAGCTGTCTGGCGGACAACGGCAACGGGTATGGATCTCTATGGTGCTTGCGCAACAGACTTCCGTCATGTTCCTCGACGAACCGACGACCTACCTCGACCTATCCACCTCAATTGATGTGCTCAACCTCGTCCGCCGTCTCAACACCGACCTCAACCGCACCATCGTCATGGTGCTGCACGACATCAATTTGGCAGCCCGCTATTCCGACAACCTCGTAGTGCTTCGCGGCGGTGATTTGAAAGCTGAGGGCACCCCGGCAGACATCATCTCGTCCACGCTCCTCCAAGAGGTATTCAATCTAACCGCCCTCGTACGAGAAGACCCCGCCACAGGTGGTCCCCTCGTTGTTCCAGCAGCACCCGGAAACGAGTAACACGTGGCCACTATACCATCCGCAGCGTTCAACGATCCGTTCATCACCACGGTTCCCACCCGCGACGGCGCAGAAGTATTCACCGCTGAAGTAATGGCGAACTTCGAGATTGCGCCCCACGTCCGCGAAATCACTTTTCACGCGGAAGAGCTGTCACGCTTCGGCGTAACGGGTCCCGATGAATTCTTCGGCTTGCTTATGCCCCAGCACGGGCAGGAATACGTACCAATTCCACCGCAGTCAACAGCGAACATCAGGGGGCACGTCGCGTCCCTACCCAACCATTCCCGCCCCGACTTGCGCTGGTACACAATCCGCCACTTGAACTGGCAGCGCAATACTCTGTCCACGCAGATCACCACGCACGGCGTGAAAACCGCTGCCGAAGCCACTGGACCTGGCTTGCGTTGGGTGCTTTCAGCCGAACCCGGGGACAAAGTCGGAATCGTCGCGGCGAGCGGCCTGTGGCATCGGCCGTCTTATGCCCCGTTCGAGCGCGCCGTGCCGCAGCTCCTCATCGGCGATGCCACATCTGCGCCCTCAATTCTGAGCATCCTGGAGTTTCTTGATCAGTTTCATTCTGCAGAACTCTCCCAGACCCACGTCGTGCTCGTGGCTAGTTCCTCCGACGACCACCCGCCGGAGATACTCAGTTGGCGCGGACGGGTAGCAAGCATGGAGCTACTTTATGCTCGCTACTCCGATCATGTTTCAGTACTTCAGCGCTGTCTCACCCATAAGCAAAGGAACGAGCAGGCGTTTGATGATGTCCGCTACGTGTACGCCTGCTGCGAATCAGCACTGGCTAAGCAGGCCCGCAGCTTCGCCAAGCACGAGCTGGGGATCGATCCGAAAAATATCTTCTGGAGCCCGTTCTGGATCCAGGGCCGACCGCGGCCCTGATGCTTCGGTCACTGCGTGGCCGACGGCCTGCATGCCCACCGAGTGTAGCCCCCGCGGGTCTAGGCGAATTTGCGGCCTGAAAGGCGCTCGTAGGCCTCGATGTAGCGGTCGCGCGTGGCCTCAACGACGGAGCCGGGCAGCTCCGGCGGCGGCGTGCCCTCCTCCGGGTCCCAGCCGGATTTCGGGCTGGTCAGCCAGTTGCGCACGTACTGCTTGTCAAAGCTTGGCTGGCTCTTGCCCTCCTCGTAGGAGTCCGCCGGCCAGTAGCGGGAGGAATCCGGGGTCAGCACTTCGTCCGCGAGCACGAGCGTGCCGTCCGCATCCAGGCCGAACTCGAGCTTGGTGTCGGCGAGAATGATGCCGCGTGACTCCGCGTACTCCGCCGCACGCGAGTAGATCTCCAAGGTCGTCTCGCGCAGCTTCTCCGCCAGCTCGGTGCCTAGCTTCTTTGCCACGTACTCGAAACGCACATTCTCGTCGTGCTCTCCCTGCTCTGCCTTGGTGGCGGGAGTGAAGATCGGCTCCGGCAACTTGGACGCTTCCTTCAGGCCCTCCGGCAGGGGAACGCCGCAGACGGCACCGTTCGCGTCGTACTCCTTCTTGCCCGACCCTGTCAGGTAGCCGCGGGCCACGCACTCGAAGGGGATCATGTCCAGCTTCTTCACCACGAAGGCGCTGCCGAGGACTTCTTCGGGAATTCGATCGTCATCAAGCGGACCCGCGAGGTGGTTGGGCACCCCGTCGAGCAGCTCGAAGAAGAACTCGCTGGTGTAGGTGAGGATCTTGCCTTTGTCCGGGATCTCCGGCTCGAGAGCGTGGTCGAAGGCGGAGATACGATCGCTGGCCACCATCAACAGGGTCTGGTCGTCGATCTCGTAGATCTCCCGGACCTTGCCGGCGGAGAGATGGTTGTAGTCAGAAAGCTCTGGACGCATGCGTGCGATGTTACGCCCCCCGCTACAGGATCTCTCCCGGAGTGTACCCAGCGGCCTCCGGGTACTTCTGTGCCCAGACGTGAATGCGGTCCAAAACGTTGTCCACCTGGGATTCCGCGGCGCCGATGAATGCGTGGCGGTCCGCCAGCGCGTCTTCGAGCTGCTGCTGGTCCAAGGGCAGGCGGTCGTCACCCGCGAGACGCTCCACAAGGTTCTGCTCCGCGCCGTTCTCACGCATGTCCAAGGCCATGGCGACAGCGTGCTCCTTGATCACCTCGTGCGCGGTCTCGCGGCCCACGCCCGCGCGCACCGACGCCATGAGGATGCGCGTGGTGGCCAAGAACGGCAGGTAGCGGTCAAGCTCGCGGGTGATCATCGCCGGGAACGCGCCGAATTCCGCCAGGACGGTGAGGAAGGTCTCCATCATGCCGTCGATGGCGAAGAACGCGTCCGGCAGCGCCACGCGGCGCACCACGGAGCAGAACACGTCGCCCTCGTTCCACTGCTGGCCGGACAGGTCGCCGACCATGGTGAGGTAGCCGCGCAGGATGACCTGGAAGCCGCCGACGCGCTCGCAGGAGCGGGCGTTCATCTTATGCGGCATGGCCGACGATCCGACCTGGCCTTCCTTGAAGCCCTCGGTGACAGTTTCGTTGCCGGCCATGAGACGGATCGTGGTGGCCAGGCTCGACGGGCCGGCGCCGAGCTGCACCAGCGCGGAGACTGCATCGAAGTCGAGGGAGCGCGGGTAGATCTGGCCCACGGAATCGAAGATGCGCTCGAAGCCTAGGTGCTGCGCGATCGCCTGCTCCAGCTGGTTCAGCTTGCCTTCATCGCCGCCGACCAGGTCCAGCATGTCCTGCGCCGTGCCCATCGGACCCTTGATGCCGCGCAGCGGGTAGCGCCCCAGCAGGTCCTCGATGCGGTCGAGCGCCACGAGCATCTCATCCGCCGCCGAGGCGAAGCGCTTGCCCAGCGTGGTCGCCTGCGCGGCCACATTGTGGGAGCGTCCCGCCATGACCAGCGAGCGGTACTCGCCCGCCCGGTTACCGATGGCGCTGAGCACCGCCACCGCACGCCCGCGCACCAGCTCGAGGGAGCGGTAGATCTGCAGCTGCTCGACGTTCTCCGTCAAGTCGCGGCTGGTCATGCCCTTGTGGATGTGCTCGTGGCCCGCCAGCGCGTTGAATTCCTCGATGCGCGCCTTCACGTCGTGGCGCGTCACCCGCTCGCGCTCGGCAATGGAGTCCAAGTCCACCTGGTCCACGACCTTCTCGTAGGCGGCGATCGCGTCCTCCGGGATATCAATTCCCAGGTCGCGCTGGGCGCGCATCACCGCGATCCACAGCTGGCGCTCCAGCACGATCTTGTGCTCGGCGCTCCACAGCGTGGCCATCTCGGCCGATGCATAGCGGTTGGACAGGACATTCGCGTTACGAGGTTTCGAGTCAGTCACGCGCCCCATTATCGCACGAAGCACGCTTATCGACGTCTCCGCCGCCACCCCGGGTTCCCCAATGGCCCCGTGGATTTCGTTTACACCCGCCCTCGGGCGTGTTGTCGAACGCGCAGGTCAGCGAATGGCGCTCTGGATGACACACCAACGGCATGCCATCCAGATCCACACGGTCGATTTAGATCTCTATCTCCCCGTCGATCGCCGGGCGGGCGATGTCGCGCCGATAGAAGGAGCCGTCGAGCTCGATCTGCTCGATCGCCTTGTAAGCGGCCTCCACCGCATCGGACAGGGTGGCTCCGGTGCCCAGGATGTTCAGCACGCGGCCGCCGGCGGACACGTAGCCGTCTGCGGTATCTGCCGCGGTGCCGGCGTGGAGGACGCGGGCAGGGTCGTCGAGAAGCCCGCCCTGCGCGGTGATGGCGTCGCCCTTGCGCGGGTTAGCCGGGTAATTCTCGGCGGCCAGGACCACGGTCACGGCGTAGCCGTCCTTCCACTCCAGCGGGGCGAGCTGCGCCAAAGTTCCGGTAGCGGTGGCGTGGAGGACGTCCGCCAGCGGAGTTTGCAGCAGCGCGAGCACCGCCTGAGTCTCCGGATCACCGAAGCGGGCGTTGAACTCCACCACGGCCGGGCCCTGCGCACCCCAGGCAAGCCCCGCGTAGAGCAGACCGGAGTACGGGGTGCCGCGGCGAACCATCTCAGCTGCCACGGGAGCGACCACCTCGTCGACAATGCGCTGCACACCGTTAGCTGGCAGCCACGGCAGCGGGGTGTACGCACCCATGCCGCCGGTGTTGGGGCCCTCGTCGTTGTCGTAGGCACGCTTGTGGTCCTGGGCGGGCAGGAGCGGCACGACGGTCTCGCCGTCAACGAGGCAGAACAGGGAGACCTCGGGGCCTTCCAGGAAGGATTCGAACAGCACCGGGTTGCCGGCGGCGATCACTGCCTCCGCGTGCTCCTTGGCGGCGGCGCGGTCCGAGGTGACCACAACGCCTTTGCCGCCGGCCAGACCGTCGTCTTTGACCACGTAGGTGGGGCCGAATGCGTCGAGAGCAGCCTCCACCTCGGACTCATCGGTGACCTGGCGGGCCTCCGCGGTGCGCACGCCTGCCGCAGCCATGACGTCTTTCGCGAAAGCTTTGGAGCCCTCCAGTGCCGCCGCCTCCTTCGACGGCCCGAACACGGCAATACCGGCCTCCCGCAGCGCGTCGGCGACACCAGCCACCAGCGGTTGCTCCGGGCCGATGACCACCAAGTCGGCTCCGATGGACTGGGCCAACTCCACGGTCGCGGGGCCGTCCGTCACGTCGAGGTCGTGCAGAGTGGCAAGCCGGGCGATGCCGGCGTTGCCCGGCGCGGCGTGCAGCTCATTTTCTGTGCCGGCGGCGCTATCCGCACCGGAGAGTGCATGGACAAGGGCGTGTTCGCGGCCGCCCGAACCGATCACGAGGATGCACATGAGGGCCATAGTATCGCTACCCTGGGCGGGCATGAGCACTGTCTTCACCAAGATCATTAACGGGGAGATCCCCGGCCGCTTTGTCTACCGCGACGAGACTGTCGCCGCATTTTTGACCATTGAGCCGATCGCGTATGGCCACACGCTCGTGGTTCCGGTCGCCGAAGTGGATAAGTGGACGGACCTGGATCCCGAGACCTGGCTGCACGCCAACGAGATCGCCCAGGAGATCGGCCAGGCTGTGATCAAGGCTTTTGGTTCAGAGCGCGCCGGTTACCTCATCGCGGGCTTCGAGGTCCCGCATGCGCACATCCACGTTTTCCCGGCGAACGATATGTCGGGTTACNTTTTGACCATTGAGCCGATCGCGTATGGCCACACGCTCGTGGTTCCGGTCGCCGAAGTGGATAAGTGGACGGACCTGGATCCCGAGACCTGGCTGCACGCCAACGAGATCGCCCAGGAGATCGGCCAGGCTGTGATCAAGGCTTTTGGTTCAGAGCGCGCCGGTTACCTCATCGCGGGCTTCGAGGTCCCGCATGCGCACATCCACGTTTTCCCGGCGAACGAGATGTCGGGTTACAGCCGGCAGAACATCATGCGCGCGGACGAGACCGACGACGCCGAGATGGATGCCGCCGCCGCTAAGCTCCGCACGGAGCTGGGCACCGGCGAGGACGGCCGCCGCAACTAGGCGGCTGCATCCGGGCAGCCGCACCCGACCATCGGCCCCTAGCTGTCCGATCCCGCCGCGTCCGGCTCACCGCCGACGCGCAGCCACGGCAGACTCACCGTGAATTTGGAGCCCTTGCCCGGCGCGGATTTCACGGTGATGGCTCCACCGTGCTGTTCGACGATGGATTTCGTGATTGCCAGCCCCAGTCCCGAGCCACCAGCACTCTTGGAGCGGTTGCGGGAAGAATCCGCGCGGTAGAACCGTTCGAAGATGTGCTCGGTATCTTCGGGTGACATGCCGATGCCGTTGTCCGCAACGTCAATGTAGACGTTATCCAAGTATTCACGCAGCGTGATGGTCACTTCCGCGTCCGCGCCAGCATGCTTGAAGGCGTTGCTGACCAGGTTGAGCAACACTTGGTGGAGGCGGTCCGGGTCGCCGGAGACCAGCGGGATATCGGATGCCTCATTTTCCACTGTGAGTGTCCGCCCCGGGAACGCTGCTTTGGCCGAACTGGTGACAGACAGCACGAGCTCCAGCACGTCGACTTCTCTCATATTCAGCCGGGAACCTTCCGCACGGGTGAGAGCCAGCAGATCCTCGACAAGCAGTTTCATGCGGGCGGATTCCTCGTCGATCTTGCCCAGCACCATGTCAGCGTCGTCAGTCGCGCCCGCACGGTACAGCTCGGTGTAGCCGCGCACACTCGTCAACGGGGTACGCAGCTCGTGGGACGCGTCGCCGACAAACCGGCGCATTTGCTCCTCTTTCGCGCGCGACTCGTCGAGGGTTTCCTGCAGCTGGCTCACCATGGTGTTCATCGCGTACGACAAGCGCCCGAATTCCGTGTCGCGCGGCCACGCAGGCGCACGGCAATTGATATTCCCGTCTGCGATCGCCAACGCAGTATTCTCCAGATCCTTGAGCGGCAGCAGCGCACGGCGCACGAAGAACGTTCCGGCCGCGCCCATCATCGTCAAAACAAGCAAGCTTATCGACGCCAGCACCACCGCCAACGCCTCCAACATCTTGTTTTCCTGCTCGAGCGATTTGGCCACGACCGTTGACGTTCCGTCCGGTGCTTGGACCGCAATGACCCGGAACTTCAGATCTGTGTGGTTGCCGAAGAAGCAGTCGGCGCCGACCGTGTGCGGGCGGCGGTCGAAGACCAATTCCGAAGGATTCGGGTTGCAGCCGTCCACTCGGTCGATGCGGGGGATCTGACCGGGAACCACAGTCATGAGCAAGAACTGGCTGGGCAGGTACGTGTCCGTGGAACTGTTGCGGACGTCGGGGCTGAGCGCCCACGTGGTCAAGCCCTTGCGCAGATCCTTGTCCACGCGCTCGTACGTCTGATCACGGGTCAACCCCCACACTGCCGCGGACATACCCGTCAATCCCAAGCCCGAAATGACCATCAGGATGATCAGGAGCCGAGTTCGCAGCCGCAAACTGGGCACCTGACGGGCAGCCAAACGCGTCAACGTCGCGGGAGCGACATCCGGTCTCAGCGATGCCATTACTGGCGCGGAGTGCGCAGCACGTAGCCCACACCGCGGACTGTGTGGATAAGCGGTGTATCACCCGTATCCACTTTGCGGCGCAGGTAGGAAATGTAGGACTCCACGACGTTGCCGTCGCCGCCGAAATCGTAGTGCCACACATTGTCCAAGATCTTCGCCTTGGACAGCACCACTTCCGCGTTCAGCATCAGATAACGCAAGAGGTTGAATTCCGTCGGGGACAGCTCGACAATCTGGCCGGCTTTGGTCACCTCGTGCGTTTCGTCGTTAAGCGTCAAATCTGCGTAACGGATCGTGGAATCCTCGACCTCGCCCTCGGTGACGTTGCCACGGCGCAAGATGACGCGCAGGCGCGTAATCACCTCTTCGAGCGAGAACGGCTTAGTCACGTAATCATCCGCGCCAATGGTCAGACCGTGAATCCGGTCCTCCACCCCGTCTTTGGCCGTGAGGAAGAGCACTGGCGCGTCCAGGCCCTCGCTGCGCAGCTTGCCCAGCAGCTCGAAACCATCCATTCCCGGCATCATCACATCGAGGATGTACGCATCCGGCTTCAACTCACGCGCCAGCTTGAGCGCCTCTTGGCCGGACTCCGCCGACTCCACATCGAAGCCCTGGAACTTCAGGGAGACGGTGAGCAGCTCGACGATATTCGGCTCGTCGTCGACCACGAGCACCTGGACATTTTGCGGTGTAGGCGTATCAGCCATGACAGTCACTTTCTTCATTGAGCATGGTGACTTGCTGCAAAGGCACTCTCCTGCCCCTGCGCGCGTCACGCGGGATCAGGCTTATTTAACAAGCCGAAACTGGATGTTTCCTGTGCGTCCACTGTACCGCTGGTTCGTCTTGCGGGGGAGTTCCTCGACCCCGATGCACGAATCAACCCCAGCCCACCGCGCGAACAGTGAACTGGGGTCTACCTCGAGCTGGAGACGAGACTTGAACTCGCAACCTACGGTTTACAAGACCGTTGCGCTACCGATTGCGCCACTCCAGCACTGGGCGAGATTGTACAAGTAGAAACGCCCGCACGACAAAAGGGGCCTCTCCTCGCGCGGGACAATCCGTGCGGTTAGTGTGTCGGTGTGGCAACGGTGTTCAAGAATTTGCGTGAGTCAATGCGCACCACCAGCCCGGTGGCGACCATTGACCAAGCCCGCACGTCTCCTCCGCCATCCGTCCTCGCGCCTGTCGACCTGACAGATCCGACTCAGGTCGCGGCGGTGATGACCATTGGCGCACGCGTCGGCGAAATCCTCATCGCCAACGGAACAACCAGTTCGGACGCGAAGGCGCAGATTCACGCGGTGACATCATCGTACGGTCTGCACTACTGCCACGTGGACATCACGATGAACACCATCACGATCAACTCCGTGATCGGCACTGTGCACAAGCAACCAGTGAACGTTTTCCGTGTGGTGACGGACATGTCCGAAAACTACACCAAACTCCAGGAAGCCGACCGCCTGATCCGCTCGATCCGCGCGGGTGCGACACCGCCGGACATCGCGGAGAAGATCCTGGACGACTTGGAGGCGGCCCCGCCGCCGTACCCCCGGTGGATCTCCATCGCCGGCTGGGCGCTCATGGGTGCCGCTGTGTCGATCTTGCTCGGCGGCGATCTGCTCATGTCCCTACTGGGTGCGATCACCGCCGCGCTCATCACCGTGATCAACGCCTGGATGGGCAAAAAACAGCTGCCGTATTTCTACCACTGCGTTGTGGGCGGATTCGTGGCCACGGTACCGGCCGCGGTGTTCTACTCGTTGGCTACGAGGGCGGGCACGACGATCGTGCCCAGCCAAGTCATCGCTACCGGCATCGTCGTCCTCTTGGCCGGGCTGACCCTGGTCCAGTCGCTGCAGGACGGTGTGACCGGCTCCCCCGTCACCGCAAGCGGGCGCTTCTTCCAAGCAATCCTGTTCACCTGCGCAATCATCGCCGGCGTGGCCGGAGGCATCCAAGTCGCGGACCTTTTCGGTGCGGGCCTGCCCCCGATTGAAACGCAGCCGCCCACCCCGACGTACGGGTCGGCGATTGTGCGCAGCCTCGGCGGCGTGCTCGCGGCGGCAGGGTTCGCTCTCGCTGTGTACGCCGAGATCCCCGCAATTATTGCTTCCGCGGCTACCGCGTTCTTCGGTGGCTTCACCTATTACGCCGTGCTCATCCCCTTCGGCTCAGGCCGCCTATTCGCCACCACGCTGTGCGCCATCATGGTTGGCCTCGCCGGTGGTCTGATCGCCCGCCGCTACTTGATTGCCCCGCTGATCACAGAGGTCGCCGGTGTCACACCGTTCTTGCCGGGTTCAGGCGTATACCGCGGAATGTACGCGCTGCTCAACGACCAGACCGTGCTGGGCTTGAATAACATGTTCATCGCTGTAAGCACCTGCATGGCCCTGGCTGGCGGAGTGGTGCTGGGCGAGTGGATCGCACGCCGCATCCGCCGCCCGCAAACATTCAACCCCTACCGCGCCTTCCGCGCCGCAGGGCGCATGACGTTCCAGCAGATCCAGCGCGCAGAGCAAGCTGCCGCACGCCGCCGAGCCGAACAGCAGGCAAAAAGCCAAGCCAAAAAAGAACTGGCCAAGAAGCAACCGCCGAAGCCAGCCAAGAAACAGCAGCCCAAGAAGAACCAGCCAATCAAGAATCCCCTGGCGAAGAAGCCCTCAAAGCGCAGCCCGGGCACGCCGCCCAGCGCCGGCGGCGATGGCGTAGAATAAACGGGTCAAAACTGTTCACCGCCAGGCAAGACCCCCAGGAGGTTTTTCGTGCCCCCCAAGATCACCGACAGCCGCCCCAACCCGGACGCAGCCGTCCACACGGTCGAGGAGCAAACGGCCTCCGGAGCGCGCCGGATCGTGGCTACGTACGCGGAGGATCTTGTCGACGGTGTGACGCTGATGTGCATGCTCGGCATCGAGCCACGCGGCTTGGTGTATAAGCAGTTCGCCGAGGATTACGAGACTGAGCTCGCCGAGGCCGGCGAGGACGAAGCCTCCGCTAAGAAGGCAACCAAGAAGACCGCTAAGAAAGCGGCCAAGAAGTCCACCAAGAAGACGACGAAGAAGGCCGCCAAGAAGACGGCCAAGAAAGCGTCGAAGAAGGCCACGAAGAAAACAGCTAAGAAGGCGACTAAAAAGTCCACCAAGAAGACGACGAAGAAGGCCGCCAAGAAAACCGCGAGCGATGAGGAATAACCAGTTCGTCGTTGTAGCCAACCGCTTGCCGGTCGACCGTGTCGACGGCACATGGGTGGCCTCGCCGGGCGGGCTCGTCGCAGCACTCGCACCTGTCCTCAAAGCCAACAAAGGCTGCTGGGTGGGGTGGCCCGGGGAACCGGGCGCGGACTTCGAACCCTTCGACAACGACGGGATCACACTCCACCCAGTGAAGCTGGATAGCGACGATTTCCACGACTTCTACGAAGGGTTTTCAAACTCCACCCTCTGGCCTCTCTACCACGACCTCATTGTCACGCCGATCTACCACAGGTCTTGGTGGCAGCGTTACCGGACCGTGAACGAGAAATTCGCCCGAGCAGCCGCAGACGTTGCCGCTGAAGGCGCGACTGTCTGGGTGCAGGACTACCAGCTCCAACTGGTTCCAGGCTTGCTGCGCGAGATGCGCCCCGACGTGACCATCGGTTTCTTCCTGCACATTCCTTTCCCCAGCCCGGATTTGTTCCGGCAACTTCCGTGGCGCGCCGAGGTACTCCACGGGTTGGAGGGCGCCGACCTGATCGGTTTCCAGCGCGAGCGCGATGAGGCGAATTTCCGGGACCTCGCCGCGACATTCCCAGGTGCCCAATCTCAGGTGCCGGAGCGCGTGGGCACCACGGGCGCGGCAACGATTCCCCGCACCGGCACGTTCCCCATTTCTATCGACGCCTCCGGTTTCAGCCCCGCCGACGAATCCGACATCGCGAAGGTGCGCGGCTCCGTGGCTAACCCCCGCACACTCATGCTGGGGGTGGACCGCCTGGACTACACCAAAGGCATCCTGCAGCGCCTCACCGCTATCGAGGAGTTGCTGGAGGAGGGCCGGCTCGATTCCATCGCCATGATTCAGGTGGCTACTCCGTCGCGGGAGCGCATCGCCAGCTACAAGAAGACGCGGGCGGGTGTCGAGGAAGCTGTCGGGCGCATCAACGGCCGCTACGGCTCCTTGGGCAACCCAGTCGTCCATTACGAGCACCACTCTGTGCCCAAGTCGCAGCTGCGCAACTACTACTCGGCCGCCGACATCATGCTGGTCACACCGTTCAAAGACGGAATGAACCTCGTGGCCAAGGAGTATGTCGCCTGCCATCCGGACGGCAGCGGCGCTCTCGTGCTCTCCGAATTCGCCGGTGCCGCCGTCGAACTCGACCGGGCACACCTGTGCAACCCCTTCGATATGGAGTCGGTGAAAGGGGCGATCATGGGGGCCGTCGATAAGCAGGGCTCCGATGAAGAGCGCGACGCGATGTTGGCTATGAACGCGCACGTCCTCGAACACGATGTCGCACGCTGGGCCGATTCTTTCCTCGACGCATTGCGCGAGGTCAAGCGATGAAGCGACTCGCCGCCGCGCTCTGCCTGATCCCCCTGGCAGCCTGCTCTCCCGCGCCAGATCACGTGCTTGCGGGCCGCACGTGGGAGGTCACGGCCCTGTACACCGACCCCGATACGCCAGGCGCCCTTCCTAGCGACGCCGCTGGCCGCGCCCTCATCGTCTTTGGCGCGGAATCGATCACCGCCCGCACCGCCTGCGCACCACTGCAAGCGGGCGCCGATGTCTCCGACACCGAAGTGCGCCTCAAAGGCGTGCGCGTCGGCGATGCCCGCGAGGATTGCATCGGCGGCTCGCGGCGCGTCCACGACCAGCTCACCGGGCTGCTCACGGAGGGCGCCGAATTCGATGTCGCCCACCTCACCAACGACGTGATCACGCTGAAGCTTCGCTCCGACGCCCTCGACAGGCCCACCATCAAACTCGTCGCGCAATAGGAAGGATCAGCTTTGCTCCCCTCCCCGCACACCGCCCTCGACCACCTCGCGCACGCCGAGACACTGCTGGTCTGCATGGATTTCGACGGGACTATCTGCCCCCTGGGCACCGACGCGTACACCGTCACCCCCGACCCGCGGGCCATCAGCGCATTGGAGGCACTTGCTGAGCTCCCCAGCACCGACGTAGCAATTCTGTCCGGCCGCCACCTCGACGGCCTACGCCGCGTCTGCCCCCTCGGCCCGCCCGTCACGCTCGTCGGCTCCCACGGTGCCGAACCCGCCTCCGGCGGCCCACAGCTCAGCGAAGACGAGCGCGCGTACCTCGACGATATTCACCACCAACTGGAGCAGCTCATTAGCGGTATCCCCGGAACCTTCGTGGAAACTAAGCCCTACCAGCGGGTCCTGCACGTGGTGAAGCTAGCCGCCTCGGACCCCGAAGCAGCAGCCTCACTCCTGCAGCAGGCGATGGAACTGCCCACTCACGGCCGACCGGTCACCCCGGGACACAACATTCTGGAGTTCTCCGCCGTGGACATCACCAAGGGCTCCTGGCTCGCCGCCGAAAAGACCAGCTACGCCGCCACGCTCTTCGCCGGCGACGACGTGACGGACGAGACCGCTCTCTCCGCCCTAGATACCCGCCCCGGCGCGGACGTGGGTGTGAAGGTGCGCGCCGCCGATGCAAGCGGCACCGCCGACACCGCGGCGAACTACCAGCTCGGTTCTGTTGATGAAGTCGCCCACTTCCTCACCGCGCTCGCGGCGGCGCGACGGTCTGCCCGGGGCTGAACTCGGTCGGGAGAATGATCCGGGGTGCGGTTCGGCTGCTGTCGCCACTGCTGCCACTGCCCTCGCCGGCCTCCCCAATCAGCTCGGTGAGCACTCGCCCGACTGCCTCACCCTTGCGCTTATTGGGCTGCACAACGGTGGTCAGACCGCGCCCGAGCGCCTGCTCCACGCCGTCGAAACCAGTGACGGAGACATCCCCCGGCACATCGAGCCCGACGCTGCGGCAGTAGTCGAGCACCCCCAGCGCCATGGAGTCGGTGGTGCACAGCACAGCGGTCACGTCGGGGGCGAGGGCGAAGAGCTCACGGGCAGCGTCGATAGCCGAGGCGTGGTCGTTGAAATGCCTGGTCACAATGGGCACGTCCGCAATACCCGCCTCCGCGAACACCTTGAGCGCGCCAGTGATGCGGCCGCGCTGCACGTGCATGTCAGCCTCCGCCACATCCTCCGGTGTCACGGTTCCTTCGCGCGACTCGTCGCTGAAAAGTCGCTTGCCCACGATTCCAATACGCCGGTGCCCCGCCTCCACCAGCGCCCGGGCAGCCGGTGCGATGGCCACCGCGTCGTCGATGCCCACGTACGCGGGCCCGCTCTCCCCCACCCCGGATCCAGCGGCCGGGTAAGGCTGGTCGCACACCACCACCGGTACGCCCCGCGCCAGGACAGCGTCAAGGTGCGGGCCGGAATGGGGGACGGAGTAGACCACGAAGGCGTCGACAAGCGCTGCCGCAATGAGCGGACTGGCCTCCGATCCTTGGCTGGGGCCGAGCGGAATGAGCGTGAGCGCGTTGCCCGCACCGGCGGAACTCTCGCTGAGCCCCGCGAGAAAATCTATCGACGCCTGATCCTCAAACGCATAAGCCAAATGCTCCGTCAGGATCACCCCGACCGCCCCCGCCTGCCGCGTCCGCAGACTACGCGCCGTCGGGTCCGGCCCCGTGTATCCCCGCGCTCGCGCCGCCGCCAAAATCCGTTCCCGCAACTCCGGCGACAGTTGATCCGGGTGGTTGTAGGCATTCGACACCGTCGTGCGGGACACCCCCACCTCCGCCGCGATCGATGCCAGCGTGCCCCGTCGTTGAGCCATGAAGCTACTCTATACAGCGTGATTGTGAACCGCCGCACCATCGAGCACGACGGCATGCAGCGCCGCTTCACCGAAGTGCTCCCCGACGACCCCGCCGACGACGCACCCGTCGTCCTCTTCCTGCACGGTTCGCTCCAATCCGGCAGCGTCGCCCGCCGCTTCACCGGCAACACATTCGACGCTCTCGCCGACCGCGGCTGCATCGTCCTCTACCCCGACGGCGTGGACCGCCACTTCAACGACCACCGCGTCGGCTTCCAGGAAAAAGCACGCCAGTTGCTTATCGACGACACCTCCTTCCTCTCCACCCTCCTCCCCCCGAGCCGAGGCCCCGTCATCGGCTGCGGCTTCTCCAATGGCGGCGCCATGATCCAACGCTTCGCCCTCGAACGCCCCGGAGTGCTCGACGGCATCGCCTGCTTCGGCTCCGCTTGGCCCACCGACGACAACCTCCTGCCCGAGATCGCCGCCCTCACTCCCAATTGGGTTCCTACCCCCGTCCTGTGCGTGCAAGGCACCGCCGACCCCCTCGTCCCCTACAACGGCGGCCCCTCCGGCATCGGCAACGCCAACCGCGGCACCGCCCGCTCCGCCATCGACTCCGCCTGCTACTTCGCCCAACTCAACGGCCTGAACCCAGCCCATCACACAACCGCCAGCTTCGCCGGCGGCGAGGTGCGCGTGGACCGCTTCGGCCCCGGCATGCCCGGCTCCCCCGCCAGCGCCGGCTCCCCCTCCCCCGCCAACACCGCGTCCCCTTCCCCCGCCGGAACAGCGTCTCCCTCCGACGCTGCGTTCCCCTCCGACTCCTCGCGGCCCGCCCCCGTCGAGCTGTGGAGCATCGAAGGAATGGGCCACTTGGTTCCCAGCCCGAAGAAGCTTGACGACAGAATCGGCCCGGGCACCGACAAAGTCGTCGGTGCCGAGCTGGTGGCCCGGTACTTCGGCCTGTAGAACCCGCGTAGCCCCAGCGCCGTCACCTCACCCTCGCGCTGGCTGCCTCCGAGGATTTCATTGGCATGAACTCGTTGGCATGAATCGGGTAGAAGAGTGGGTGGAAAAACGGCGGGATCATGCGGTGATTGCGCCAATTGCCAGCAAATCCGGCACCCGATTCATGCCAACCGGTTCATGCCTACGTGTCTATGCCCACCGGTTCATACCCACCAAGCCCCGCGCGCTAGCGGGGAGTCGGCTGCGGCGAGTCGTTTGCGGCGCGAGTTTCCTAGGTGCCCGGCCTATTCTTGGGGCTTCGCGGCCACGCGGCGCTGGCGGGCGAACTCGCTGAGGACAACGCCCGCGGCGACGGAGGCGTTGAGGGATTCGACCCAGTCCTCGGTGGGAATGGACATGATCACGTCGCAGTTCTCGCGGACGAGGCGGGAGATGCCTTTGCCCTCGGAACCCACGACGATGACCACGGGGTCGGTGGCGGCGTGGAAGGTGTCCAGGGTGTGCTCGCCGCCGGCGTCGAGGCCGACGACCATGTAGCCGTTGTCCTTGAACTGCTTGATGGTGCGGGTGATGTTGGTCGCCCGGGCGACCGGCAGGCGTGCGGCGGTACCGGCGGACGTGCGCCAGGCCACACCGGTGACCTGCGCAGACCGGCGCTCCGGGATGATCACGCCGTGTCCGCCGAACGCGGCGGTGGAACGAATCACCGCACCGAGGTTGCGGGGGTCGGTGATGTTGTCCAGGACGACGAACATGCCGGTCTGGTTGCGCTCGTTGACGTCGGCGATGAGGTCGAAGACGTCGGCGTATTTGTACGGCTGGATCTTCAGGCCTATACCCTGGTGCAGGCCGTTGCCGGTCATGGTGTCCAGGTCGCGGCGCGGGACCTCGTGAACCGGGATCTGGCGGGTGTTGGCCATGAGGACGGCCTCGCTAAGCCGGTCGTCGTGGCCGGTGCCCTGCGCGACGATCAGAGCCTCTGCGGGGACTTTCGCCTGCAGGCACTCGATGACTGGGTTGCGTCCCACCACTAGGTCGGCCTGCTCGCGTTCGTGACGGCCGGAGTCGCGGCGCTGGCGCTCCAGTTTCTTCTTGTGGGCGGAGTGGTAGACGCGGTCCTCGGCCTTCGGGGTCGGTCCCTTACCGGCGAGGCCACGGCGGCGCTGGCCGCCGGACCCCTTCGTGGCGCCCTTCTTGTTCTTCTTCTGTTTGTCGGGGCGTTCGTACGGTTTAGCCATTCGGGTTCTCCTCCTGCTCCTTCAGCGACCATGTCGCACCGTCGGGGGTGTCGGTGACCTCGATGCCGGCGGCGGTGAGGCGGTCGCGCACCTCGTCGGCGGTGGCCCAGTCCTTCTCGGTGCGGGCCTGCGCGCGGCGCTCGAGCTCGGCGCGGACAAGCACGTCGAGGGCTTTCTGCGCACCAGCGGAGTCCGCGGATCCGCTGGCCCCGCCGTCTGCGCCTCGCGATGCCCACTCGACTGGGTCAACACCCAGCACAGCAGTCATTGCACGCACGGACCCGGCAAGTGTCCGGGCCTGCGCAGCGTCGCCGTCTGCCAGGGCTTTGTTGGCCGCGCGCACGGTGTTGTGGATCTCTGCCAGGGCCTTCGGCACGGCGAAATCCTCGTTCATGGCGGCTTCGAAGCCAGGGGTCCACTGCCCCACCTCAACGGGACCGGTGGGGGAGGTGCGGGAGATGAGGTCCTCGATGCGTCGATAAGCAGTTGCTGCTTCTTGGAGCGCTGCCGGCGAGTACTCGAGCACGCTGCGGTAGTGCGCGGACCCGAGGTAGTAGCGCAGCTCGACGGGGCGGACGGTTTCGAGCATGTTGTCGATGGACAGCACGTTGCCGAGCGACTTGGACATCTTCTCGCCCGCCATGGTCACCCAGTGGTTGTGCATCCAGTAACGGGCGAAGCTGTCACCGGCGGCGTGGGACTGGGCCTGTTCGTTCTCGTGGTGCGGGAACTGCAGGTCGAGGCCGCCGCCGTGAATGTCGAACTCCCCGCCGAGGTACCACGTGGTCATCGCGGAGCACTCCAGGTGCCAGCCCGGACGGCCGTCGCCCCACGGGGTGGGCCAGCTGGGCTCGCCGGGCTTCGCGGCCTTCCACAGCGCGAAATCGTGCGGGCCTCGCTTGCCGCGGTTGTCGGCCTCGCCCTGCTCCATTTCCTCGACGCGGTTGCCGGACAGGGAGCCGTAGTCGGAGCCGTCGGCTGCCACCCACGCGGCAACGTCGAAGTACACGGAGCCGTCGGCTGCGTACGCGAAGCCGTTGTCCATGAGGCGCTGCATGTAGTCGACCATCTGGGTGACAAACCCGGTCGCGCGCGGCTCGACACTCGGCGGCAGGACACCCAGCGTGTTGTACGCGCGGGTGAACTCGCGCTCGTAGGTGGACACCCATTCCCACCAGGGGCGGCCGTTGTCGGCGGCTTTGGTGAGAATTTTGTCGTCAATATCCGTCACGTTGCGCACGAACGCCACGTCCTGGCCGTTCGCGAGGAACCAGCGGCGCACGATATCGAACGCCACGCCCGAACGCAGGTGCCCGATGTGCGGCGAAGACTGCGGTGTCGCACCACACACATACATCGAGACGTGGCCCTTTCGGACCGGCTCGAAATCGCGGAGAGTGCGGGTGGCGGTATCGAAAATGCGTTGAGTCACGCGCCCCAGTTTAGAGCAGAGCTACCGCTTATCGACGAGCGCCGTCGCCACCGCCGCCCGCCCCTGCCCAGCACCGGTGAAGCCCATGTGGTCGGTCGTCGTCGCGCTGATAGACACCGGTGCGCCAAGCGCCTCCGACAGCACCCGCTCCGCCTCCTCACGCACCGGACCCATCTTCGGGGTCTGCGCGATGAGCTGCGCGGACACGTTCACGATCTCGTAGCCATGCTTGTCCGCGAGCTCCCGCACCTCCCCCAGCAACCTCGCCCCCGTCACACCCGCGTACTCCGGGCGACCGACCCCCACGAAGCTGCCCAGGTCACCGAGCCCTATCGCCGACAGCACCGCGTCCACGATCGCGTGGCTGACCACGTCGCCGTCCGAATGGCCTTCACAGCCAGCGGTGTCCTCAAAAAGCAGGCCCGCGATCCAGCAGGGCTTGCCCTCCTGAATCTGGTGGGCATCAAATGCAGTGCCGACGCGCAGAGAAGTCATGCCCCCGACACTAGCTGCCAGCGCCCGCTGCCGGTGCTCGCTGCCGGCACTAGCCACTTACGTCACTTCACTCGCTCAGCTGCCGGGGACGTCGAAGACGGTCGGCTCCGCCTCCTCCGTGATGCGCTCCGCGAGCACCAAATCGATCGGCGTGGTGATCTTGAACGCCATCGGGTCCCCCTGCACCGTTGTCACGGGCACACCGAACCATTCCATAAGGCTCGCGTCGTCGGTGGCGGTGAAGCCGGCTGCAGCCGAGCCGACCTGCGCGAAGTATTTCTCGTTGGCGGCGCGCAATGTAGCCAGGTCGAAGCCCTGCGGGGTCTGCACCGCGCGGAGCGTGGCGCGGTCCGGAGTGCCCAGGACAGTCGCGCCGTCGTCGGTCACGTGCTTGATGGTGTCCGCGACCGGCAGAACCGGCACCACTGCCGGAGCCCCGTCCAGCACCTCGCGGGCCACACGGGCGATCATTCCGGGTGGGGTGAGGGCGCGGGCGGCGTCGTGGATGAGCACGGTGGCGTCGATAAGCGAAAGTGCCTTAAGGCCCTCCCACACGGAATCCGCGCGCTCACCCGCGCCGTGAATGAACTGAACATCGTGGCCGCGCAACAGCTGACGCGCGTGCGGCTCCATGTCGGGGCTGACAATCACGCCGATACGGTCGACAATCTCGGAGGTCTCCATCGCCGTCACCGAACGCTCCAAAAGCGAACGGCCGCGCAGCTGCACGTAGGCCTTAGGGATCTCCGCACCGAGCCGTGTTCCGCGCCCGGCGGCGGCGATCAGCGCGACAACCGGGGTTGTGGACGAGTTAGTCCTCGCTGTCATCGTCGTCGAAGCTGAGGTCGTCCAAATCGACGTCATCCTCAGGATCGAAATCCTCGCGCGGCTTGTCCACCAGCCCCTGCTCGACATGGCGGGCGATCACCGACTGGATCTCCTTCTCCATGCCGTCGGCCTTCTTCTCGTCCACCGGCTCCGCGAGCGCGAGCTCTCCAACGAGAATCTGGCGCGCCTTGCCCAGCATGCGCTTCTCACCGGCGGAGAGACCGCGACCCTGGTCGCGGCGCCACAGATCGCGCACCACCTCGGCGACCTTATTGATGTCGCCCGACGCCAGACGCTCCTGGTTCGCCTTGTAGCGGCGGGACCAGTTACCGGCTTCCTCCACATCCGTCTCGCGCAGGACCGAGAAGACCTTGCGCAGGCCCTCCTCCCCCACGACATCGCGGACGCCGACCAACTCCGCGTTCTTCACCGGCACACGCACCGAAAGATCAGACTGCAGGATATTCAGGACAAGGAAGTCAAGCTCTTCCCCGCCCATCTCACGCTTTTCAATGTCGGCGATACGGGCCGCACCGTGGTGCGGGTAGACGACCACTTCTCCGACTGTGAAATCCATGAAATCTCCTCTTTCGGGGGTTCAAAGCAACGTGTCGATTCTAGCACCTGCTGCGACACCTGTTCCGATGCCTGTTCCGGCACATGTCCCTTCACTAGCCCCTCCACGGCTGCTCGACCCCCGGCCGTGGCCACCCCGCCGCTGCCGGATACCCCCGGATGACCCCTCTTTGGACGTGGGGTACGTCTCCGGCCCGTCCCGAAACTGTGAATTGGGACTGCCGAAAGGCTAAGGTAAGTCGGTGATACGCCTTAAAGAACTCTCTATGGAGGACATCGACGTGAAGTCCCTGAAGTCGGTCGCTCGCCGCGGTGGCGCAGTCTCTGTCGCAGCCGCATCCGCATTGCTACTCGCCGGATGCTCGGCAGGCCAGATCACCCAGACCTCTTCCCAGGTCGCGGCCGTCAACGGCGCCAGCGCCCAGACCGAGGACGGCTCCATCGCCGTCCGCGATGTCACCGTGCTTCTGGATGAATCCGGTCAGGCCGCCCTGAAGTTCACCGCCACGAACCAGGACTACGACCTGAACGACCACCAGCTGCAGTCCGCTGAGGTCGACGGCAAGTCCGTCCAGCTTGGCTCCGTGAAGCCGATGGCGTACAACACCAACATCGTCGGCGACTCCGCTGAGGGTCTGCGCAACATGCCGCAGCACGACGGCGAGAAGATCCAGTACGTCGAGACTTCCCTGGCCAACGACTCCTTCGCGTACGGCGGCAACCTGCCAGTCACGTTCACGTTCGACTCCGGCACCATCGAGACCGTCGCCACCGTCTCCGCCCCGACCGTCGAGTCCGGCCAGACCCACCGTCAGCCGGAAGCTGAGCACGAGCACTAGTCCGCTTCCCCGTTCGGCAGCGCCGCCGCGGACTAACTACGCTGCGGGGGCATGAAGAAACGCACCGTCCACACGTGTTCCGAGTGCGGGTACTCGTCCCCGAAATGGCTCGGCCGCTGCCCTGAATGCGGCGCGTGGGGCACCCTCCAGGAGCAGGCCACCGCCCCCACTGGCGCCTCACGTGCCGCCGGGCTGGGCGCGGGCGCTGGCGCACCCCGCGGGTTGACGCCCACCAGTGCCGCCCAGCCCATCACAAAGATCACCGGTAGCGCGGCTTATCGACGCCCCTCCGGCATCTCCGAACTCGACCGCGTCCTCGGCGGCGGCGTGGTCCCCGGCTCAGTGGTCCTCCTTTCCGGCGAACCAGGTGTAGGCAAATCGACACTGCTGCTCGAAGTTGCCAGCCGTTGGGCTGCCGCCGACGACGACCGCGAGCGCGACACCAGCCCAACCGGCAGCTCCTCCTCGCCTGCCGGCGGTGACACCGAGCGGGGCCGCACTGCCCTGTACGTCACCGCGGAAGAATCCGCCGCGCAGGTCCGCGGCCGCGCGGAGCGCACCGGCGGACTCAACGACCGCCTCTACCTCGCCGCTGAGTCCAACCTGGACGTGGTGTTCGGGCACGTGGAGCAGGTGAAGCCGAGTCTGCTCATCGTCGATTCTGTGCAGACAATGCAGGCCCCGGGTGTCGAGGGAGTGGCAGGCGGCGTCGCGCAGTCGCGCGCGGTCACCGCAGCTCTGACCACCTTGGCCAAGACGACGAACCTGCCCATCCTGCTGGTCGGCCACGTGACCAAAGACGGCAATGTCGCAGGCCCGCGTGTGCTGGAGCACCTCGTGGACGTGGTCCTGGCTTTCGAGGGCGACCGCCAGACCAGCCTGCGCATGCTGCGCGGCCTGAAGAACCGCTTCGGCGCCACCGACGAGGTCGGCTGCTTCGAGCAGACCTCCGACGGCATCCGTGAAGTCCCCGACCCCTCCGGCCTGTTCCTGTCGCACCGCGGGCAGACGCCGGACGGCTCGGCGGTCACTGTCGCGATGGACGGCGTGCGTCCGATCCTCGCTGAGGTGCAGGCGCTCACCGTGGACCCGGTGAATAAGTCGCCGCGCCGCGTGGTCACGGGTCTGGACTTCAACCGCGTCCCCATGGTCCTTGCTGTCCTCCAGGCGCGGTGCGGGGAGCGCACGAACGACAAGGACGCGTACGTGGCCACCGTCGGTGGCATGCGCATCACGGAGACGGCGACGGATCTCGCGGTAGCTCTCGCGACCTGGTCGAGTCTGCACAACCAGCCCCTGCCGCCTAAGACCGTCGTGATCGGCGAAGTAGGGCTCGCGGGTGAGTTGCGGCGCGTTCCCAACCTCGACCGCCGCCTCGCGGAAGCTGCGCGGCTCGGTTACGAGAACGCGATCGTTCCCGCCGGCAGCGGCACCGACATCCCCCGCATTAACGGTATGAGGATCCGGGGGGTGGGGACGCTGGGGGAGGCGATCGCGTGCGTCGATAAGCGGAAGTAGACTGCGTTTCTTATGACATTCATGCGTGACACGCTGCAACGCCTCGCGCCCGGCACGGACTTGCGCGACGGGCTCGAGCGCATCAAACGCGGCAACACCGGCGCGCTGATCGTGCTCGGCGACGGTCCCGAGGTCGCCGATGTGTGCGACGGCGGCATCGAATTCGACGTGCCGTTCACCCCGACACTGCTGCGCGAGCTATCCAAGATGGACGGCGCCGTCATTCTTTCCGACGACGCCGCCCGCATCACCCGCGCCAACGTGCAGCTCGTGCCGTCGCCCACGTTCCCCACGTCCGAGACCGGCACCCGCCACCGCGCCGCCGAGCGCACCGCCTTGCACACGGGCGTGCCGGTAGTGTCCGTGTCCGCGTCGATGAACATCGTCACCGTCTACGCCGACGGCAAGCGCCACGTCATCGAGGAGCCCGTGGTGATGATGACGCGGGCCCGCCAAGCCATCGCCACCGTCGAGCAATACCGCTCCCGCGTGGACAAAGCGAACCAGCGCCTCAGTGTCGCCGAGATCAACCGTTACGCCACCGTCGAGGACGTCCTGCATCTGCTGCAACGCCAGCTCCTCCTGCAGCGCGCGGCGCGCGACGTCGACGACCAGATCCTCGAGCTCGGCACCGACGCCCGCCAGCTCCGCCTCCAGCTCAGCGAGCTCCGCGGCACCATTTGCCACGACATTTCCATGCTCGTGTGCGACTACCTCGTCGCCGACGGCGCGCCGAGCAACACGCTTATCGACGACACCCTCTCCTCCCTCGACCTCCTCCCCGACCCCGAGCTGCTCAACACTTCAGCTCTGGCAAGCACCTTGGGGCTGCCCGCGACCGAGGAGAACCTCATGGAGGCCGTCACCCCGCGTGGCTACCGCGCTCTGACCCGCATCCCCCGTGTGCAGAAATTCCTCATCGACCACATCGTCGCCGAATTCGGCGATCTGGACGCCATCCGCGCAGCCGACGCCGAGGAATTGGCTCAGGCCGAGAACGTCTCGCCGCTGTGGGCGCGCCACATCGTGGAGGGGCTGCGCCGCTTCGCGTAGCCCGGCGACACCTGCCCGCTTCGCGTAGCCCGGCGACACCTGCCCGCTTCCCGCGGCACCCCGCCGCGCCCAACCGAATCCCGCCGCTCCTGACCGAATCCCGCCGCTGCCAGCCGCTCCCGGCCGCGGATTCCTCCGCCCGGCTGTGCAGGAAGCGGCGGCGGCCCTCCGTCTCTTTACTCGGTGACGTTGAACGTGACCGGCTCGGAGCTGTTCTCGCCCAAGAAGCCGACGGCGGCGTAGGCGCCGGGGGCGGCGGGCTGGCGGGCGTCGCAACGCTGGGGCGCAGAGTCCAAACCGGACCATTCCGCCGTGAACTTGCGGCTCTCGCCGGCGGCGAACGTCTCTTTGCCCGTGATCATCGGCTTGTTGCAGTCGGTGTCACTCCAGATCTGCTGGAAGCCCTCGCGGTCGATGGAGAACGCCGCGAAACGGAGGGGGTTCTCTTCGGTGTCGATGACGCAGTCCCCGCCCGTCGGGTTGTGGATGGTGACGCTGAATTTACGTTCCGAAGCGGGATCGCCCGGCGCGAATGCGGTCTTGTTCAGGTCGGTGCTCAGCTGCAGATCGCTGAGCTCGCACGTCTTCTTCGCCGCCAGCGCCTCGGCGTCCTCGGGGCTGCTGGTGGCCTTGGTCGGCTCGGTGCTCTCGGACTCGCCCGTCTTGGACTCTTCGGTGGCGGCGGCGTCGCTGGTGCCCGTCGTCGTTTCGGTCCCGGATTCTTCGCCCGGGTTCGGCTCCGTCGGGGTGGTCACGAGTGTCGACGGCGGCGGAGTCGGTGTCTCCTCGACGTCATCCCCACCCGACCGCGCGAAGGCAGTCAGCGCCCACACAACCAGCGCCACGACAGCCAGAATCACCACGACCGCAGCTACACGCCGCCGCGTGTAAATCTCCTGCGGCAGCGGACGGTGCTCCTCGCCGTAGCCGTTCAGGCCGTCGGAACGGCCAGCACGGTCGGAGCTGGCACGATCGGAGAGACCGCGGTCAGAGGCTCCGCGGTCGGCTCGGGTCGGGCGGTCAGGGCGGTAGGGCGGTTGGTGTGTCACACCGTGATCCTAACCCGCGAAATGCTCCTGAACGCTTGTGACGCGGCCATCCTCAAGCCTGTATCTTGCGGCGATGACACCGACGCTGCCCTCTTCGACTTTGCTCTGCAACGACGGGATCCGCGCCATGATGTGCTCCGCGGTCACCTCCGCGTGGACCTCCTCGATCCCGGCGCGGTCCGCACGCCCGCTCTTCTGCGCAGCCAGAACACTCGGCGCGATCTTCTCCACGAACACGCGCGTCAGGTCCGCGGGCAGGTCCCCGTCCTCGAAGGACGACGCCGCTGCACCGATCGCGCCGCAGCTCTCGTGGCTGAGCACCACGATCAGCGACACGCCCAGCGACTGCACCGCGTATTCCAGGGATCCAGTCACGGTCGCGTCGACGCAGCCGCCGGCGGTGCGGATGACAAAAAGGTCGCCGAGGCCGACGTCGAAAAGCATCTCCACCGGCACACGCGAATCGGAGCACGCCAGCACAGCGGCGAAGGGGGATTGGCCTTCGCGGAGCTCGTTGCGTCGATAAGCGTTCGTGTTCGGGTGCTCGGGGCTGTCGCTGGCGAACCTCGCGTTGCCCGCTGCGAGGTGCTCCCACGCCTCCCGCGGAACCTTCCTGAAAGTCATGGCAACTATTCTTGCACGCATTGTGATTGATACCGCCAAAGTCATCGCCTGGTACCGCGCCAACGCCCGCGACCTGCCGTGGCGCCGCCCCGGCACCACCCCGTGGGGCGTGCTCCTGTCCGAGGTGATGAGCCACCAAACCCCCGTCGCCCGCGTCGCCCCCATCTGGGAAGAATGGATCGCACGCTGGCCCACCCCCGCCGACCTCGCCGCTGCACCCACCGACGACGTTCTCCGCGCATGGGGCACCCTCGGCTACCCGCGCCGCGCGCTGCGCCTCAAAGAATGCGCGCAAACGCTTGTCGACGCCTCCGATGGCTCCGTCCCCCGCTCCGTCCCCGCCTTGCTCGCCCTCCCCGGCATCGGCGACTACACCGCCCGCGCCGTCGCCGCCTTCGCCTACGGCCAGGCCGTGCCCGTCGTGGACACCAACGTCCGCCGCGTCTACGCCCGCGCCGTCCTCGGCAGACCCGTGGCCAGGCCCCAGAAAGCCGAACTGGAGTGGGTAGCGGAACTACTTCCCGCCGACGACGCCGCCGTGTTCTCCGCCGGCCTCATGGAATTGGGCGCACTCGTGTGCACAGCGAGCTCCCCCACCTGCTCCTCCTGCCCGCTTCGCGACGACTGCGCCTGGCTCGCCGCCGGCTCCCCCGCCCCCACCGCCGACGAGCTTGCCCGCCGCAAAGTCCAGAAATTCGCCGGCACCGACAGGCAAGTCCGCGGCAAAATCATGAAAGTCCTCCGCGAAGCGACCGAGCCCGTCCCCCAATCCGCCATCGACATCGTCTGGCCCGACGACGCCCAGCGCTCCCGCGCCCTCTACTCGCTCCTCGAAGACGGCCTCGCAGCCCAGGATGCAGACGGCCGCTTCCGGCTCCCCTAACCGGATAGGTGCAGTTCGCGTCGGCTGCAGGGCCGTCGATTACTCCAGCCTTCTACTTCCAGCGGCCGCGGTACGTCATGCCGCCGGGCAGCTTCACCCACACGCCGCCGCGCGAGTTCACCGTCACCGGCCCCATCTTCGTGGACATCGACGCGCCCGACTTAGACACGTTGATCCACGAATTCTTGCCGACCTTCTTCTTATCCCTGTAGAGCAGCCCCATGGCGTTTTATCTTACGGCGAACCCCGTAGTACTGCCCCCACCGGATGTATTTTCTCACTTAAAACCCAAATTAAGCGGGAAACTGTTCTACGATTCCACGCATGATTTTCACCTGCCGTTTCGCCCCGCGCGCTGGCCGCCGCGCTTTCACGCGCGATCGCCGCTGTTTTTCTCCCCGCAGCCGCGCCGGCACCGCTGTCAGTGCCGCTGCCGCGGCGTGCGCTTCCGCTTTGCTCGGCACCGCAGCCCTTACCTCGGCCGTCACCCCGGTCCTCAACCCGGCCCCCGCCAGCGCCCAAACCGCAGATGAGATCCGCAACGGCATCCACCACGCTGCCACCACGCCCGGAGGTGCGCCGGTGCACGGGTACGACCCGTTCTACGACGACCCGGTGCCGGCGGCGGAGCTCGATAGGCCAGGGAAGATTGTCCGGTCCCAGCCCGCACCCCACCTGCTCAACATCCTCGGCCCCGACTTCTACGGGTACGCCAAGCGCATCCTGTACACCTCCACGACAGTCAACGGCGACATCGTGCCGGTCAGCGGCGTGCTCATCGAACCGGCGAATCCGTGGCGCGGCAACGGTCCCCGGCCCACGGTGGTTTTCGGTCCGGGTACTCGTGGGTCGGGGGACGCGTGTGCGCCGTCGAGGGGCCCGTGGATGGTGGGGCAGATCGACGTCGAAAAGCGTGCAGTGGGCTCGAATTATGAGCTCCTGAATTACCACGCCGCAGCCTTGCTGGGCATGCGGGTCGTGGTGACGGACTACATCGGCCTGGGAACGCCCGGTGCTCACACGTACGTGCTCCACGACGAGGAAGCCCACGCAATGCTCGACGCCGCCCGCGCCGCCACCCCGAATGGCGGGCCCGTCGGTTTCTGGGGGTACTCGCAAGGCGGCGGGGCTGCGGCTGCGGCAGCAGAACAAGCAGCGACCTACGCGCCGGAACTCGACGTGAAGGCGACGTACGCCGGCGCGCCGCCCGCCGACCTGCTGGCCACGATGCGCGGCGCGGATAATTCGAGCATTACAGCCGTCCTCGGGTACGCGCTCAACGGATGGCAAGCGCGCTACCCGGAGATCAAAGCCGCTCTCGGACCCGTCTTCAACGACCGCGGACGCGAATTCCTTGCCTCCACAGCCGACGCGTGCATGGCCGACAGCGTCCTCCGCTGGGGCCTTCGCGACACACGCGCACTCACAGCCAGCAGCAAGAACCTCAGCGAGGCAATCATCGAGCGGCCCGAAATACGCACGCTTATCGACGCCCAACAACTCGGCCACCTCTCCCCCTCCTCCCCCATCATGATCTCCACCACCGGTAACGACGATGTCGTCCCCAGCAGCCAAGTGGTCCAACTCGCGCGCGACCACTGCGCACTCGGCGCCGATGTCACGCTTTACGACAGCTCCCTCCCTCCCCTCACCCCCGGCCTCAAAACCGGTGCGAACCACGCCGTCGGCGTCTACGCCCACCTCGGACCCTCCATGCAGTGGATGGTCGACCGCTTCAACGGAGTGCCCAACATCTCCAACTGCGGCACTTTCTAACGCAGCCCTAGGTTCAGACGCAGCCCTGAGTTCGGACCCAGCCCTGGGTTCGGACGCAGCACATCATCCCGCTTTCCGACGCCTCCTCCCGCGCCGGCCTCGGCCACGTCGCCCCCGCAATCACCCACTCCGGCGAGGTGATCCGCTGGATGAACGAGCGCTTCGAAGCCAACTGAGCGGCGCGGGAATCCGCTACTTTCCCTTTTTCACGCTGCACTTCGCCGGGAAACGCAAAGACTCCCCGACACCCATTTCCACGCCTTCACGTGGGGGTGCGGGGAGCTTCGGTTTTCAGTTTCAGCCCAGGTGGACAGCTGCGACCTAGCTAGGCTTTCTCGCCGTCGTCGCCGTCGGAGAGGTCGTCCGGTTTCGGGCCGTCGCTGTAGTCGCCGTTGTCGGGGTGGCCGTCGCTGTTATCTCCGTTGTCGGGGCGGCCGTCGTCGCCGTTATCAGCGTCGCGCGGGGGCTCGAGCGTGTCGGTGCCGGTAGCGATGCCACCGTTCTCCCCGTCGCCGAAGCCGGCTGGGTCTTCGGGCGCGCTGTCGCCGTCGCTGCCGTCATCCAAGTTGTCGGGGTCTGGCGGAGTCGTCGCGCGGATCTGCACCTCTTCCTGGCCGTCCTCCGGGGCGATGTCGCGGACATCGTCCTCGTCGAGATCGCCGAAAGTGTCCTCGGGAAGCGGCTTCGGCTTCGGCGTGAAGGTGAACTCAGCGGACTCGTAGTCGCGCGGACTGTCGGTCTTGCCGTCCCAGTTGGTCACGCCGACCTCGATAATCTCGCCGGCGCCGATCTCGCCGAAGAGAATCTTCTCGGACAGGACATCCTCGATCTCGCGCTGGATGGTGCGGCGCAGCGGGCGGGCACCCAGAACCGGGTCGAAGCCGCGGGCGGCCAAGAGGTTCTTGGCGTCGGCCGAAAGCTCGATACCCATGTCCTGCGCCGCGAGGTTCTTCTCCAGGCGGGTGGCCAGGAGCTCGACCATCTCCACGATCTGCTCCTGGGTGAGCTGGTGGAAGACGACAATCTCGTCGATACGGTTGAGGAACTCGGGGCGGAAGTGCTTCTTCAGCTCGTCGTGAACCTTGTTCTTCATGCGCTCGTACTGGGCGTCCGCGTCCGTGGCGCTGTCACCGGTGAAGCCCAAGCCGACAGCCTTGGAGATGTCGGAGGTACCCAGGTTCGACGTGAAGATCAGGACGGTGTTCTTGAAGTCGACGTTGCGGCCCTGGCCGTCGGTAAGCCGGCCCTCTTCGAGCACCTGCAGGAGGGTGTTGTAGATCTCCTTGTGGGCTTTCTCGATCTCGTCGAAAAGCACGACGCTGAACGGCTTGCGGCGCACCTTCTCCGTGAGCTGGCCGCCCTCCTCGTAGCCGACGTATCCCGGAGGCGCACCGAACAGGCGCGACGCGGTGAAGCGGTCGTGGAACTCGCCCATGTCCACCTGGATGAGGGCGTCCTCTTCGCCGAAGAGGAACTCGGCGAGCGCCTTCGACAGCTCGGTCTTACCCACACCGGACGGGCCGGCGAAGATGAACGAGCCGGATGGGCGGCGCGGATCCTTCAGGCCCGCACGGGTGCGGCGGATTGCGCGGGACACAGCCTTGACGGCGTCGTCCTGGCCGATGATGCGCTTGTGCAGCTCCTCTTCCATGTTGAGCAGGCGCGAGGACTCGGACTCGGTGAGCTTGAACACCGGGATGCCGGTCCAGTTGGCCAGCACGTCGGCAATCTGCTCTTCGCCGACCTCGGCGATGTCCTCGAGTTCGCCGGAGCGCCACTGCTTCTCCTTCTCGGCGCGCTCCTCACCCAGCTTGCGCTCGGTGTCGCGGAGGCCGGCGGCCTTCTCGAAGTCCTGGGCGTCGATAGCCGCTTCCTTCTCCTTGCGCACGTCGGCGATGCGATCGTCGACGTCGCGGAGACCCTTCGGGGCGGTCATGCGCTTGATGCGCATGCGGGCGCCAGCCTCGTCGAGGAGGTCGACGGCCTTGTCCGGCAGGAAGCGGTCGTTGATGTAGCGGTCCGACAGATTCGCGGCGGCGGCCAGAGCGTCGTCGGTGTAGGACACGCGGTGGTGCGCCTCGTAGCGGTCGCGCAGGCCCTTGAGAATCTGGATGGTGTCCTCGATGCTCGGCTCGTCGACCTGCACCGGCTGGAAACGGCGCTCGAGGGCAGCGTCCTTCTCGATGTGCTTGCGGTACTCGTCCAGCGTGGTCGCACCAATGGTCTGCAGCTCACCGCGGGCGAGCTTCGGCTTCAGCAGGGAGGCAGCGTCGATCGCACCCTCGGCTGCGCCAGCGCCGACGAGGGTGTGGATCTCGTCGATGAACAGGATGATGTCGCCGCGCTGGTTGATCTCCTTGAGCACCTTCTTCAGGCGCTCCTCGAAGTCGCCGCGGTAACGGGAGCCCGCGACCAGAGAGCCCAAGTCGAGGGAGTAGACCTGCTTGTCCTTCAGCGTCTCCGGGACCTTGCCGTTGGCGATGTCCAGAGCCAAGCCCTCGACGACGGCGGTCTTACCCACGCCCGGCTCACCGATGAGCACCGGGTTGTTCTTGGTGCGGCGAGACAGGACCTGCATGATGCGCTCGATCTCCTTGTCACGTCCCACGACCGGGTCGAGCTTGCCTTCCTTCGCTGCAGCGGTGAGGTTGCGGCCGAACTGGTCGAGCACCAGCGAGTTGGAGCGATCGCCGCCGCCACCGCGCGGGCCGCCCATGCCGCCCTGGCTGGAGCCGGCACCGGCAAGGCTCGGGCCGTTGCCGCCCTGGCCTTCGGCGACCTCGGGGTTCTGGCCGTCGCCGCCCTCATAACCCGAGAGCAGCTGGATGACCTGCTGGCGCACGCGCGGCAGGTCAGCACCGAGCTTGATCAGCACCTGCGCAGCCACGCCCTCACCTTCGCGGATCAGGCCGAGCAGCAGGAACTCGGTGCCGATGTACTTGTGGCCCATCTGCAGACCCTCGCGCAGCGCAAGCTCCAGCACCTTCTTCGCCCGCGGTGTGAACGGCACGTGGCCCGTGTGCGGCTGCGAACCGCGGCCGATGATGTCGATGACCTCGCGGCGCACATCCTCGAGGTTGATGCCCATCGACTCGAGAGCCTTCGCTGCGACACCCTCGCCCTCCTGGATCAGCCCGAGCAGAATGTGCTCAGTGCCGATGTAATTGTGGTTCAGGTCGCGCGCTTCCTGCTGGGCCAGCACGATCACGCGACGTGCACGGTCAGTAAACCGCTCGAACATGTGGCAACCCCTTTTTCCCTGTTCGTCAGAGCTAATTCAGTGTTGAGTTCCACCCACCATAACGCGCACGTACATGACGCAATCCCGCCTTGAAAGGCGCACGCGCGAAAACAGAGCAAAACAGCAGGTCCCGGGGGTGTTCGCTGGTAGCGAACGTGGGTTGGAACGTCGATAAGCGGCAATGCGCACATAGGATGGGCGGAAACGAGAGGAGCAACCCATGCCTATCAGTCTGTCCGGCCGTAATTTTCTGAAGCTGCTCGATTTCACGCCCGATGAAATCCGGTACCTGATCGACCTGTCGCGGCAGTTCAAAAACCTCAAGCTCGCCGGCACGCGGCACCGCCACCTGGAGGGAAAGAACATCGTGCTGCTGTTCGAGAAGACCTCGACGCGCACGCGCTGCTCCTTCGAAGTCGCCGGCCACGACCTGGGCATGGGCGTCACCTACCTCGAGCCCGGCTCGTCGCAAATGGGCAAGAAGGAATCCATCGCCGACACCGCACGCGTGCTGGGCCGCATGTTCGACGGCATCGAGTACCGCGGCTACGGCCAGGAAATCGTCGAAGAGCTCGCCGCGAACGCCGGCGTCCCCGTCTGGAACGGCCTCACCACCGAATTCCACCCCACCCAAATGATCGCCGACATGCTCACCATCGAAGAGAACTTCCCGCAAGGGCTGCGCGGCCTCAAACTCGTGTACATGGGCGACGCGCGCAACAACGTGGCCAATTCACTCATGGTCGCGTGCGCCAAACTCGGCATCCACTTCGTCGCGTGCGGCCCGCAGGAGCTCATGCCAGAGCAATCGCTTATCGACGCCTGCACCTCCCTCCCCTCCTCCGCCCCCATCACCCTCACCGAAGACGTCGACGAAGCCGTCACCGGCGCCCACGTCATCTACACCGACATTTGGGTCTCCATGGGCGAACCCGACGACATCTGGGAAGAGCGCATCCGCCTCCTCGAGCCCTACCGCGTCACCTCCGCCGTCATGGCCAAAGCCGCCCCCGACGCCATCTTCATGCACTGCCTGCCGTCCTACCACGACACCAAGACCACCATCGGCGCCGAAATCGCCGAAAAATTCGGCATCACCGAGATGGAAGTCACCGACGAGGTCTTCGAGTCCGCCCAATCCAAGGTCTTCGACGAAGCCGAGAACCGCATGCACTCGATCAAGGCGATCATGTACGCGACGCTGTCCTAGCGTTGCTCCTCCACGGCTGCGTTAGGCTTCGTGCTGCTCTCGTAGCTCTNTTCAGGTCGCGCGCTTCCTGCTGGGCCAGCACGATCACGCGACGTGCACGGTCAGTAAACCGCTCGAACATGTGGCAACCCCTTTTTCCCTGTTCGTCAGAGCTAATTCAGTGTTGAGTTCCACCCACCATAACGCGCACGTACATGACGCAATCCCGCCTTGAAAGGCGCACGCGCGAAAACAGAGCAAAACAGCAGGTCCCGGGGGTGTTCGCTGGTAGCGAACGTGGGTTGGAACGTCGATAAGCGGCAATGCGCACATAGGATGGGCGGAAACGAGAGGAGCAACCCATGCCTATCAGTCTGTCCGGCCGTAATTTTCTGAAGCTGCTCGATTTCACGCCCGATGAAATCCGGTACCTGATCGACCTGTCGCGGCAGTTCAAAAACCTCAAGCTCGCCGGCACGCGGCACCGCCACCTGGAGGGAAAGAACATCGTGCTGCTGTTCGAGAAGACCTCGACGCGCACGCGCTGCTCCTTCGAAGTCGCCGGCCACGACCTGGGCATGGGCGTCACCTACCTCGAGCCCGGCTCGTCGCAAATGGGCAAGAAGGAATCCATCGCCGACACCGCACGCGTGCTGGGCCGCATGTTCGACGGCATCGAGTACCGCGGCTACGGCCAGGAAATCGTCGAAGAGCTCGCCGCGAACGCCGGCGTCCCCGTCTGGAACGGCCTCACCACCGAATTCCACCCCACCCAAATGATCGCCGACATGCTCACCATCGAAGAGAACTTCCCGCAAGGGCTGCGCGGCCTCAAACTCGTGTACATGGGCGACGCGCGCAACAACGTGGCCAATTCACTCATGGTCGCGTGCGCCAAACTCGGCATCCACTTCGTCGCGTGCGGCCCGCAGGAGCTCATGCCAGAGCAATCGCTTATCGACGCCTGCACCTCCCTCCCCTCCTCCGCCCCCATCACCCTCACCGAAGACGTCGACGAAGCCGTCACCGGCGCCCACGTCATCTACACCGACATTTGGGTCTCCATGGGCGAACCCGACGACATCTGGGAAGAGCGCATCCGCCTCCTCGAGCCCTACCGCGTCACCTCCGCCGTCATGGCCAAAGCCGCCCCCGACGCCATCTTCATGCACTGCCTGCCGTCCTACCACGACACCAAGACCACCATCGGCGCCGAAATCGCCGAAAAATTCGGCATCACCGAGATGGAAGTCACCGACGAGGTCTTCGAGTCCGCCCAATCCAAGGTCTTCGACGAAGCCGAGAACCGCATGCACTCGATCAAGGCGATCATGTACGCGACGCTGTCCTAGCGTTGCTCCTCCACGGCTGCGTTAGGCTTCGTGCTGCTCTCGTAGCTCTGCGTTAAGCTTCGCGCCGCGCGCCTGCGCTCTGCGGGATGCCGCGTCGCCGCACACCTGCGCTCGTAGTTTTGCGTTTGGTCCGCGCCGCGCGCCTGCGCTCTGCAGGATGCCGCGTCGCCTATTCCACGCGCCAGCGCTCCGAATCGCGCCGCGCGGTGCCGCCTCCACCGCGTGCCGCTCCTCCTCTTCCATCCGCCCCTCTTCCATGCGTCCGGTCCTGAGCCCGGGCGCATACCCAGCACCAGCACCAGCGCCTCGCCCGGAGTAACGCGCGCTTACTCCGGGCATGCCTGTAGGGCCGGAGGGCGTGCTTCGCCCCCGGCCTACCCGACTGTCACCGCAGGTTTCCGGCTACGCCCCCCTGTTTCTCTACCCGTTGTTTGTGGTCTATTCGCGTTGTTTTCCGAACAACAGGTGCATCGCGCCGTATTGGTGGGTGGTGTTCGGTGCGGGTCGCCCCCTGGGGGATACCCACACCGGTTTGCCGGCTCTGATCTCTACCCGGCCGCGGTTGTTGCGGTGGGGATCATCGTCGTTGGTGCGGTTGTGGTACCTGCACACCACCGCCAGGTTGTTCATGTTGGTTTGTCCGCCGCGTGACCACGCGGTGACATGATGCACTTCGCAGTTATCCGCGGCATGCCGGCACCCCGGCACCGGGCACGTCGTGAGTGTTGCTCGGGCAAGGTCGCGCTGCTTCGCATTGGCGAAGCGTTTCGTGTCGTACAGGTTCACCGCACCCGCCTGCGGATGGAAGATCGCCACTTCCAGATCCTCACCATGGAACCGGGCGAGGTACTCCGCACCCGTCATGGTGGTGCCGTCAGATAGTCCCAGGATGGTGTCGTTGCCCTCACCCCGCAGGATCTTGGTGTGCTCCTCAAGCGGGACCACCACAAGCGGGCGGGGCACAGCATCCGCCACACCACCATCCCCTTTCAAGATCTCCGTGAGTGCCTTATACATCTGCGGGCCCGCAGGACGACCCGGATCCAGATTCCGGCGCAAGGCATACTCCAACGCGGCGATGAAACTATCGTCACCCGTGGCGGTAAAGGAGCGTTTGCCTTTCTTCGGTGTACTGAACCGCACCGTGGACTCCGGGGCCGAGGCGTCCTGATCGGGATCGGGGATGATGGTCTTCGCACGCCGCTTCAGAGTGTTGTAATCACCGTGCACGGACAGCAGGGCGAGGCGGAGCCGCCACTTCTGACTGGCTGGTTTGATGGGTTTGAGTTGGTTCTCGATGAACACCAACTGATCCAGAGACTTTCCCGTCTCCCGGGCCACACGGATGGCGTGGGCTTGCTGTCGGGTGAACCTCGTCGGGCCGAAGTAGACGGTGTGGACACGCTCCCACTCATCAACAGTGGTGGGTTTGACGCCGGCATCACGAGCAGCCTGACGGTCAAAACGGTCAAGTTGAAGTGTCCTGGGTTTAGTTCCGATCATTTCTAGAGAAGGATTGGAATCATGCCAAGGAAGTACAGTGACGAGTTCAAGGCCAAGGCAGTGCGTTTGGCTGAGGATCTCGTTGAGCTCGAAGGGTGTTCGAAATGGGGTGCAGCCGTAGAGATCGGTGAAAAGCTCGGCATTCCAGCGCACACGCTCAACGATTGGTTGAAGCCGAATATGGCCTCGTCCGATGTTGAGATTGGCGCCGGCGAGTCAGCGGCTGACGAGCTGAAGCGGCTCCGGAAAGAGATTAAGGAGCTACGCAGGGCTAACGAGATCTTGAAAACCGCGTCAGCTTTTTTCGCGGCGGAACTCGACCGTCCCACCAGAAGATGATCGAATACATCGATGCGTATCGCGATCGCTTCGGGGTCGAGGCTATCTGTCGCACCTTGAAAGAGACAGAATGTGGGTTCATCACCTCTCGCGGTTACCGAGCAGCGAAAGCACGAGCGCCGTCGGCGAGGAGTTTGTCAGATGCGCTGCTTATTCCTGAATTGGTGAGGGTCTACGAGGACAACTTCAGCGTCTACGGGGTCCGCAAGATGTGGAAGGCTATGCAGCGCGCCGGCTGGAACATCGGTCGTGATCAGACCGCGCGTTTGATGAAGCAAGCTGGTATTCAAGGCCGCAGGCGTGGCCGCACACCGATGACAACGCTTCGGGCCAACGTGCCGGATTGCCGCCCTGACCTGGTCAACCGTGACTTCACTGCACCCGCGCCGCACCGGTTGTGGGTCGCTGACATCACCTATGTGCGCACCTTGTCTGGTTTTGCCTACACCGCGTTTATCACTGATGTGTACTCCAGGAAGATCGTCGGTGTGGCGACTCGGGCGAGCATGCGTACCGATGAACTGCCGTTGGAGGCCTTTGAGCACGCCCTGTATCACGCTGGTGATCTTCGCTCAGAAGGGCTTGTCCACCACAGTGACCGCGGCTCGCAGTATGTCTCGATCCGTTACGGTGAAGCGCTCACCCAGGCAGGTATCGATCCGTCTGTCGGCACCGTCGGCGACTCCTATGACAACGCGTTGGCTGAAACGGTCAACGGGCTCTACAAAACAGAGCTGATTTATCCCCACCGGCCGTGGGCATCGGTCGGTGAAGTCGAGATCGCCACCCTTCGCTGGGTGCACTGGTGGAACAACCAGCGACTTCATCAATCCCTGGGATATATCACTCCACAGGAGATGGAGGACGCCTACTATCAACGATCAGACGCTCAAACGTTGGGCGTTAAATAAGCGGAACAAAAACCAGGACGCTTCA
>NZ_LT706964.1:170011-275668 GCF_900155535.1 Corynebacterium urinipleomorphum | reverse complement strand
GCCGACCCCGCCGAACTTATCCACAACCCCCGGTTCCATCAAAAACGAAAACCGCCCCTTGACGTGCGAAAAGGGGCGGTTCCGTGGAACCCCAAGAAAGTTTGGGGTTAGCTGACTCCGGCTAGATCGGGTTGGATCCGGCCAGACCAGCCAAACCGCGTAGGCCGGGCAGGCCGGGCAGGCCGAGCCCCGGGTGCTCCGATAAACCCGGTTAGAGGAGGTCGCGGAGGACGGGGTCGGCGATCCGGAGGGCGGAGTCGCGGGCTTCTTTGGCGCTCCAGGCGTCGACGGCGTAGTTGGCCATCTGCTTGCAGGTCTCAAAGTCGTGAAGCCGGAGGGCTGCGCGGACAGCGGCGACCTTGGACGGCGCCATGGACAGGGAGGACACGCCGAGGCCGACGAGGACGAGGGCCATGAGCGGGTCGCCGCCGGCCTCGCCGCAGACACCGATGTGCTTGCCGGTGGCGTCGCCGCCGCGGCAGGTCTCGCGGATCATGGACAGAACGGCGGGCTGCCACGGGGACAGCAGCGGCGCGAGCTCGCCCTGGAGGCGGTCGGCGGCCATGGTGTACTGCGACAGGTCGTTGGTGCCGATGGACGCGAAGTCCGCGATGGACAGCACGTTCGCGGAGCGGATCGCGGCGGCGGGGGTTTCCACCATGATGCCGGCCTTGGGCAGACCGACGGCGCGGCACTTATCGACGAACCAGCGCGCCTCTTCCGTCGTCGCCACCATCGGGGCCATGACCCACAGGTCGGACGACGGGACGGCCTCGCGTGCGGCGGCGAGGGCGGCGAGCTGGTTGTCCATGAGTTCTTCGCGCACTTGGGTCAGGCGCACGCCGCGCTGACCGAGTGCGGGGTTCTCCTCGGGGCCCAGGTCGGCGAAGGCGAGCGGCTTGTCGGCACCGGCGTCGAGAGTGCGCACCACAACGCGGCGCTCGCCGAAGGACTTCAGCACGGAGGTGTAGGTCTCGGTCTGCTCCTCCACCGTCGGGGCCTGCTCGCGGTCGAGGAAGAGGAACTCGGTGCGGAACAGGCCGGAGCCCTCCAGGTCCATGGCGGCGGCGCTGGCGGCGTCGGCGGCGGTGCCGATGTTGGCCAGCAGCTTCACCTTGCGGCCGTCCTTCGTGGCGCCTTCACCGGAGGAGCCTGCGAGAGCACGCGCGCGGCGGCGGGAGCGCTCTTCCAGCTCGTCCACGTCGGAGGCGGACGGGTTCACGATGACTTCGCCGACGCCGCCGTCGAGGGCGATTGGGGTGGCGTCGATAAGCGTCTCGGTGATTCCGGTGACCTTGACGGCGGCTGGAATGCCGAGCTGCGCGGCGAGGATCGCGGTGTGGGACGTCGCACCGCCTGCTTCGGTGACGATGCCGAGGACGAGCTCGCGGTCCAGCGTCGCCGTCTCTGCGGGGGCGAGATCGTGCGCGACCAGCACCGACGGTTCCGTCAGGTCGGGAACACCCGGCTCCGGCAGCCCGCGGAGGCGCGCGGTGGCGCGGTCGCGGATGTCGTAAAGGTCCGTGACGCGCTCGGCCATGTAGCCGCCGATCTTGCGCAGTTTCTTCGCGTAGACCTCCACCGCANATCGGTCGGTGAAGTCGAGATCGCCACCCTTCGCTGGGTGCACTGGTGGAACAACCAGCGACTTCATCAATCCCTGGGATATATCACTCCACAGGAGATGGAGGACGCCTACTATCAACGATCAGACGCTCAAACGTTGGGCGTTAAATAAGCGGAACAAAAACCAGGACGCTTCAAGTCCCGTGTAGTGGTGTAGCCGTTCGTGCTTTCGGCTCGGTATGAAGTTCGGGGTTTGGTTAGGCGGTTAGCTGGTGCTGCTCACCATGATCGTCTCCTGTGCGGTGCATGAGGTGTTTGGTCTGTTCGAGTGCGGATAGTGACATGTAGCGTTTCTGCTGGATCCAATCGTCGTGTTGCTCTGCAAGTACCGCACCAACAAGCCGGATGATGGATTCACGATTCGGGAAGATACCCACAACATCGGTGCGCCGGCGGATCTCCCGGTTTAACCGTTCTGTGGGATTGTTCGACCACACCTTCGTCCAAACTGGTTTCGGGGCGGCGGTAAACGCCAACACCTCATCGAGTGATTCCTCTAAGTACGTTGCTACCTGGGGGAACTTCGGTTCCAACAGATCAACGACCTCATGGGCTTGCCCCCAGGTGGATGCCGCGTCAGGTTGCTGGAAGATCGTCTGGAACATCGCTGAGACCATCGGCCACTGTGTTTTCGGGACCTGCTCGTAGAGGTTCTTAGCGAAATGGGTGCGGCACCGCTGCCACGACGCATCAGGCAGCACCTCAGCAATGGCGTGCTGGATGCCTTCGTGAGCGTCACTGGTGATCAGGAAGACACCGCGAAGTCCGCGGGCTTTTAAGTCTTGGAAGAAGCCTTTCCACGATGCGTTGGATTCCGCGGTGGCGACGTGCATGCCGAGCATTTCGCGGTAGCCGTCGGCGTTGACCCCGGTGGCCAACAGCACGCAGCATTTGACCACCCGGCCGCCTTCACGCACCTTGATCGTCAGCGCATCGCACGACAGGTAGGCGTACCCACCGGGATCGAGTGGACGGTTTTTGAAATCGGCGACCATCTCGTCGAGTTCTTCCGACATCCGTGAGACTTGCGATTTCGACATGTTGGAAATGCCAAGTGTTGCCACCAGATCGTTCATTCTGCGGGTGGAGACCCCTTTGAGATAGCACGTCGCGATCACGGTCGATAAGGCCCGTTCGGCCCGTGAGCGTCGCTCGAGCAGCCAGTCTGGGAAGAAAGCGCCGTGGCGTAGCTTCGGCACTGCCACATCGATCGTGCCGACGCGGGTGTCCAGATCGCGGTGGCGGTACCCGTTGCGGTGGTTGACCCGCTCGGTGGAAGCAACACCGTACTCGGCGCCGCAGACGGTGTCGGCCTGGGCGGAGAGGATCTGGTTGATAAACCCTTGCAGCATCTGCCGCATTAGATCTGGCGACGCTTGGGCGAGCAGATCGTCCAGATAGGTTGTCGGGTCGATAGAATGCGGAGCAGCGGTCATCGTCATGTGCCTTTCGGTGAGATGTGGTAGTTGAGTCGAAAGGTTACTGACGGTGGCCGCCCCACTATTTTCAAGGGCCCACCATCAGCAAGCGTTACACCACACTAAGGGACGCAACCGTCAAAACCAGCCAGGACATCCAAAGGGCTCGCAACAGAAGCGAGAAAAGCGTCAAACGTGTTCATGCCCCACACGCTAAAACCACAAAGCGAAACGCAAAAGGGCACGGCCCGGAACCTGTGGATAACTGCCGACCCCGCCGAACTTATCCACAACCCCCGGTTCCATCAAAAACGAAAACCGCCCCTTGACGTGCGAAAAGGGGCGGTTCCGTGGAACCCCAAGAAAGTTTGGGGTTAGCTGACTCCGGCTAGATCGGGTTGGATCCGGCCAGACCAGCCAAACCGCGTAGGCCGGGCAGGCCGGGCAGGCCGAGCCCCGGGTGCTCCGATAAACCCGGTTAGAGGAGGTCGCGGAGGACGGGGTCGGCGATCCGGAGGGCGGAGTCGCGGGCTTCTTTGGCGCTCCAGGCGTCGACGGCGTAGTTGGCCATCTGCTTGCAGGTCTCAAAGTCGTGAAGCCGGAGGGCTGCGCGGACAGCGGCGACCTTGGACGGCGCCATGGACAGGGAGGACACGCCGAGGCCGACGAGGACGAGGGCCATGAGCGGGTCGCCGCCGGCCTCGCCGCAGACACCGATGTGCTTGCCGGTGGCGTCGCCGCCGCGGCAGGTCTCGCGGATCATGGACAGAACGGCGGGCTGCCACGGGGACAGCAGCGGCGCGAGCTCGCCCTGGAGGCGGTCGGCGGCCATGGTGTACTGCGACAGGTCGTTGGTGCCGATGGACGCGAAGTCCGCGATGGACAGCACGTTCGCGGAGCGGATCGCGGCGGCGGGGGTTTCCACCATGATGCCGGCCTTGGGCAGACCGACGGCGCGGCACTTATCGACGAACCAGCGCGCCTCTTCCGTCGTCGCCACCATCGGGGCCATGACCCACAGGTCGGACGACGGGACGGCCTCGCGTGCGGCGGCGAGGGCGGCGAGCTGGTTGTCCATGAGTTCTTCGCGCACTTGGGTCAGGCGCACGCCGCGCTGACCGAGTGCGGGGTTCTCCTCGGGGCCCAGGTCGGCGAAGGCGAGCGGCTTGTCGGCACCGGCGTCGAGAGTGCGCACCACAACGCGGCGCTCGCCGAAGGACTTCAGCACGGAGGTGTAGGTCTCGGTCTGCTCCTCCACCGTCGGGGCCTGCTCGCGGTCGAGGAAGAGGAACTCGGTGCGGAACAGGCCGGAGCCCTCCAGGTCCATGGCGGCGGCGCTGGCGGCGTCGGCGGCGGTGCCGATGTTGGCCAGCAGCTTCACCTTGCGGCCGTCCTTCGTGGCGCCTTCACCGGAGGAGCCTGCGAGAGCACGCGCGCGGCGGCGGGAGCGCTCTTCCAGCTCGTCCACGTCGGAGGCGGACGGGTTCACGATGACTTCGCCGACGCCGCCGTCGAGGGCGATTGGGGTGGCGTCGATAAGCGTCTCGGTGATTCCGGTGACCTTGACGGCGGCTGGAATGCCGAGCTGCGCGGCGAGGATCGCGGTGTGGGACGTCGCACCGCCTGCTTCGGTGACGATGCCGAGGACGAGCTCGCGGTCCAGCGTCGCCGTCTCTGCGGGGGCGAGATCGTGCGCGACCAGCACCGACGGTTCCGTCAGGTCGGGAACACCCGGCTCCGGCAGCCCGCGGAGGCGCGCGGTGGCGCGGTCGCGGATGTCGTAAAGGTCCGTGACGCGCTCGGCCATGTAGCCGCCGATCTTGCGCAGTTTCTTCGCGTAGACCTCCACCGCATCGTGCACGGCGGCCGTGACACCCTTGCCGTTCTTGAGCTCCTTGTCGATGCCCTTGATCAGCCCGCGGTCCTTCGCCAGCGCGGCGGTGGCCTCGAGGATCTGCTTCGAGGAGTCCGTCGCGTGCGCCGCGCGCTCCGTCAAGCCGGCCGCGACCTGGTCGAGCGCGTCGCGCACCCGCTGGCCGTCGACCTCCACGTCGGCGGAAGCGGGCTCATCGTGGTCGATGCCCACCGCCGGCGTGACAAACGCCGCTGGGCCGGACGCGGTTCCCGCCGAAACGCCGATGCCGTAAAGAACTTTCCTGTCAGTCATGCTCATTCCTTTCCGTGTCCGCCAACCTGGCGATGTGCAAGGTCAGGTAAGCGATCTCATCTTCAGTCAAAGTCTGGTCGAACCGCAGCTCGGCAACACGCGCCACCTTACGTGCGAGTCTGTCGTGCTGTGGGAACGCCTGGGCGATCTGGGCGCTCACAGCGTCGCTGGCGTGGTCGAGTTGCTCGCCGCGCGCCATGCGCACGAACAGGTAGCGGACATGAGTGATGAAGCGCGCCACGCTTATCGACGCCTGCCTCAACCCCACCTTCCACTCCGCCCCGATGACGTCCAGCATCTGCTGAATCACGCCCGTCATCTGGTACGTGTAGCTCAGGTCGCCGGTGGCGAACCCCGCGTTCACGAGGTGCAGGGCGAGCGCCGTGGCTTCTTCCGCGGGCAGTCGCTTATCGACGCCGTCGCGCTCCCCTCCCTGCTCACCGCCCCTATCGCCGGTGCTTTGGCCCCCAGCTGCGAGCCGGTTGTTGATCTCGCGGAGCAGCTCGCGGCCGAGAGCGTGCTCGTCGGGGTAGAGGCTGGCTACCTCCGCTTCGAGCGGGTACTGGATGGTCTCCCGCCGCTCCGCGCGAACCTGTGCTTGGGTGACGTGGTCCGCGAGCGCCGTGACGAGCGTGAGCTTTTCCGGCAGCTTCGCCGTCGCCCCTGTGGTTGTGACTGCCGCGGTGAGAGCGTCCGTGACCAACCGCATAGTGTCATAGGGCACAAACGCCATCATTTCGCCGGCGTGGTCCGGATCGCGTCCGTCCGCGGGAACGAAAATCTGGGCGATCTTGGACTCGTCGACCTCGTCACCCTGGTGTGCCCCGAAGCCGACCCCGCGTCCAGTGACCACGACCTGCTCGACAGCGGGATTCACCGTCCCCGCAGAGCCCGAGTCATCAGACTTCCCCGCCAGCCCCGCCACGGCGGCTGCTCCTGCAGTGTTTCCCGGCGTGTAGCTCGCCCTAACCGGGCGCACGCGGCTCGCAAGAACCACGTTGTTATTGAACACGCGCAGGATCTTCATGCTTTCCGTTCTACCGCTTAACCTAGTTTTGTGTCTGCGGCGGCCTACCGAAGCAGCGCTCGGCCGCAGAGTGTTCGGCCGCGTCGCAGAGCATTCGGCGGCAGAGTATTCAGCCGCAGAGCATTCGGCAGTCGGACAACAAGGAAGCGGACCGGAACGCACGGTGCCCCCGCCAGCCGGTTGGGGAACCGGCTGGCGGGGGCACGCGGTACTGGAGTGGGTGTTACTTAGTCACCCGGAGCAGGGACTGGCCGGGGGTGACGTGGCCGGGCGCGATGTCGTCGATACGCGCCATCTTCTTGGAGTTGACCACGCTGGTGATCACGGTCGGGTCGAAACCAGCCGCGCCCACTGCCGCGAAGTCGACGTCCGCGAGAGGCTGACCGACCTCGACGCGCTGCTTCTTCTCCACACGCGGGGTGAAGCCGTTTCCGTCCATCTGCACGGTGTCAATGCCGATGTGGACGAGGATCTCCACACCATCATCGGTCTTGATGCCGTACGCGTGACCGGTCTTGGCCACCGAGATCACCTTGCCGGCAACCGGCGCGACAATCGTGCCGTCAGACGGGATCACACCGACTGCCTGACCGAGAGCACCGGCGGCGAAAGCCGGGTCCTTGATCGCTTCCTGCGCGACGACCTCACCGGCGACAGGCGCAGCGACATCCACAATCACCGCCTCAGCACCGGCCGTATCAGCGGAATCGGCAGCGGCGGCCGGAGCTGCGGTGGCCGGAGCCGCGGTGGCCACACCTGCAGCGGCGGCACCAGCGGCGGCGGGAGCTGCAACGGGTTCCGGAGCGGAGTCAGCGGTTTCGGGGGAGGTGGAGGGGGCCAAGGTGGCGTCGATAAGCTCTTCCTCTTTCCCTTCGCGGGCGAGACGTGCGCGCTCAAGCGCTTCTTCCTTCTCCTCCGGCGTGCGGTAATCGGTGAGGAAGATGATGAAGAAAGAGGTGAGGAACGCGACGGTGATGGCGATCAGGTACACCCACATCGGGTCGAAGACGAAGACGGTGGGGATGGAGGTGAACACGAAGGCGTTCGTCTTCACGCCGCCAAACGGGGTGCCCAGGATGGCGATGGTCAGGCCACCGGCGAAGCAACCGACCAGCATGCGCGGGTAGATCTTCTTGTAGCGCAGGTGAATGCCGTAGAGGGACGGCTCGGAGATGCCGCCAAGGAGGCCGGCGGCAAGCGCAGAGCCGGAGGTCTGGCGCATGATCGGGTCACGGTCGCGCAGCGAGATGGCCAGGACGGCGGCGGTGGCACCGAAGCAGGCGAAGTTCCACGCGCCCATGGGGCCCTGGATGAAGTCGTAGCCGAGGGTGTTGATGTTCACCAGCATCAGTGCGTTCAGCGGCCAGTGCAGGCCGAGCGGCACGAGGAACGGGTAGAGCATCGGGATCAGGATGGCGAAGAGGAACGGTGCGTTGCCGTTGAGCCATGCCAGGCCGGAGCCGATCCATGCGCCGAGGAGGTAGCCAAACGGGCCAATGATCAGGGCGGTGACCGGGATCATGATCAGCAGCGTCAGGAACGGCACGAAGACCATGTGCACGGACGACGGGATGATCTTCTGCAGACCCTTGTACACAAGCGCGGCGATGGCGGCCATGATGAGCGGGACGAAGACGTTCCCGCCGTAGTCGTTGAGCACGAGCGGAAGGCCGAAGATGTCGATCATGTTCGTCTGGGTGCCTAGCACGGCGTTGTCGATGACGCGCACATCCGGGTGGTCGGCCAGACCGATGAATTCAGGGGTGAACAGCGCCAGCATGATGGCGGCTGGCACCCACGGGTCGATCCGGAGCTTCTTGCCCGCGTTGTATGCCACGGCGACGGGCAGGAAGTAGAACACGGAACGCCACATGGCGTCGACAAACTGCCAGCCCGGGCTCTTCACGTCGGCACGGAAGTCGACGATGTTGAACGCGTCGAGGACCGCGGTGAACGCGATGATCAGCGACGCACCCAGCAGCACGCCGAGGATCGGGCGGAAGGAGTCCGACAGGTACTCGAAGAACGTGTCCAGCCACGGGAAGCGGCCCTGCGCCTTCGCGCGCTGCTCTGCCTTGACATCGTCATTGGACTTCGCCGTACGGTTCTTCATGGCGGGCAGCGACTTGATGTCGTTGTACACATCCGCGACGTCGCCGCCGATGATCACCTGGTAGCGGTTACCCGCCTGCGGGACAGCGCCCATCACCTTCGGGATCGCCTCAAGCTTTTGCTTATCGACGACTCCCCCGTCCCCCAATTCAAACCTCAACCGCGTCGCGCAGTGTGTCAGGGAGACGACGTTGTCCGCGCCGCCGATCCCGTCAAGGATCTCCTGCGCCACCGACGTGGTCGGTGCAGCTCCGCCCGCGGCGGCCCCCGCACCGTTGCCGTGTGCCGTGGTCATGTTCAGCTCCTTTCGCTGTGTCCCGGTTGCTACCCGCCGCTGCGCGACGCTTTCGTGCCGTGCAGCTCAGCGCACCTGCGGTTTTCCGTTGCTCTGACACCGGCTCACACGGTGCTGACGGCACGAAAAAAGACCCGGGCGCGTTAAACGCCCAGGTCTTGCCCCGCATCAGCGTGCGGGTAACAACCCTGTAGGTATGTTCCGTTCTCAGTCTACCCCCGTGGGGCGCGAACCCCGGAAAAACGGGGCCGGCGCGCTTCCACTTTCGGGGGTAACCCGGATGGAGGATTCAGGACTTAAGCGGCCGCGCGGCTAGGCCGCGGCCAGGCGGGTTACTCAGGTGGGTTACTGCAGCGGCACACCGTTAGAGTCACGGTCGTAACCGCCGGCACCGGTGAGGACCATGACCATCTCAACCAGCGACCAGAGCCACAGCGCACCGAGGATGAAAAAGCCGAGGAAAATAATCATCGTCAACATACCGATGAAGAACAGAACCAGCTTCGCGATACCGAGGTTGGTCTGACCCATGTAGAAGTTACCGATACCCAGCTCACCGAGGAAGAAGAACAGCAACGCCGCGACGATCTTGTTCTTCGGGGCACCCATCGGCTGCTGCTGGAACTGGTTGTAGGGCTGAACCTGGCCGTACTGGGGCTGCGGCTGGCCGTAGTTCGGCTGTGCCTGCGGCTGCTGATGCGGCTGAGCGTACTGCTGGTTCTGCGGCTGGGCGAATGCAGCATAGTAGTTGTTGGAGCCTGCACCGGGATTGTTCACGGGCAGACCGTCTTTGTCGTATTGCTGGCCGTGGGAGTTGCCCTGCCAAGAGGTGCTCATGGGGTGGGTCCTTTCAATGGATCAGCGGTCAAGTAGAGACTGTATCGTGCAGTTCAGTTTGGCGCGAGATGTTCAAATCCCAGCGCGGTTTAGCAGGGGTCGAGGGCCATACGGGCGTCGTCGACGTCTTGGGAGGAGGCGTCGTCGAAGGAGCCGTTGATAAGCGGGCGCACGTTGCCGCCGTACGTTGATTTGGCGCGGCACGCTGCTGCTTTGTCGGAGCCGAAGTCAACGTAGATCGGGTAGATGTCGTTGCCGTGGACGCTCTTGCGCAGTGAGTCGCACTGGCCGGGGACCGTGAATTCCTTACCGGACGGGCTTCCGGTGAGCACGCCTTGGGCGAGTCTGTTGAAGGTGTCTTGGTCGCCGCCGGTTGCGATGATCGAATCCACGATCAGGATGTACCGACCGTCGCAGGCCGGGTACGATGCCTCTTGCCCTGCTTCTCCGAGGCCCACGTTGGTGATGTAGCCGTCGTCGTCCTTCACCCGGTCGTAGGAGTACCCGCCATCATCGGAGGACTCTTTCTTCTTGGAACCCGAACCGTCACCGAAATGCTTGTGCGTCTCGCAGCTGTACAGCTGTGACTTGATCTTCGGGCCAACGCCGAGTCGGTTGACCGTCGACTCATTGAAGCATCCAAAGGCCTTGCCGTCCTTCGGCTCCACCACTTCGTCGGATTTGATCTTATTCCACTTCGAGCCATCCCACTGAGCGAGCCAGTACACGTCAGAGCTACCTGGCCCGACCACAACGAAGTCCCCTTCACACCCTTCGTGGTACCACCCAAATGCGGATTCATCGAAGCTCTTGTCGAATGCCTCATCAGAGCAATCAGCTTTCGCCTTCTTGGGCTCGGATTTCTCGTCGGAATCATCTTTGTCTTTGTCGTCTGCGTTAGCATCGGCATCCGCGGTGGCAGAAACGGACGACATGTTGGGCTCATCGAGATTGCCGCGGGAGCAGGCAGTGGCACCTCCGGCGAGAGTGAGCACGGCGAGAATGCTGGCAACGGTTCGGGAAAATGCGCGCATGCATTGACCATATCGTGCAGCACCCGCGGCGGGGCTGTTACGGACGCGCCGCGAGGAAAAGGCAGCCCGAAGTGGGGCGAACACCCCACTGACCGCCGGCTGAGGGAGGTAGGACCGGACCTGAGAAGCTACGCTTCGGGGCGCACCATCGGGAAGAGGACGGTCTCGCGGATGCCCAGGCCCGTCAGGGCCATGAGCAGGCGGTCGATGCCCATGCCGGTACCGGCGGTGGGGGGCATGCCCTGTTCCATGGCGGCGAGGAAGTCCTCGTCGAGGACCATGGCTTCGTCGTCGCCGTTGGCGGCGAGACGGGCTTGGTCTTCGAAGCGCTCACGCTGAATGACGGGGTCGACGAGCTCGGAGTAGCCGGTGGCGAGCTCGAAGCCGCGGACGTAGAGGTCCCACTTCTCGGTGACGCGGGGCTTGGAGCGGTGGTCGCGGGTGAGCGGGGAGGTCTCGACCGGGAAGTTGATCACAAAGGTCGGCTCATAGAGCTGGTCGGAGCAGAGTTCTTCCCAAATCTCCTCGACGAGCTTACCGTGGCCCCAGCCGGCGTTCTCCGGAACCTTGAGGCCGATGACAGCGGCGATGTCCTTGAGCTCCTCGACCGTGGAGTCGATGGTCACCTCGGGCTGGCCGGGGAATTTGCGCGCCAGCGCTTCATTGAGGGACGGGTACATTTCCAGGACTTGCCATTCGCCGCCGAGGTCGTAGGAGGTGCCGTCGGCAAGCGTGACGGTGGTGGACCCGAAGACTTCCTGCGCGCAGAATTGCACGGCTCCCTTGATGGTTTCGGCGCCTTCCTTGTAGGTGCCCCACGCCTGGTAGGTCTCCATCATGGTGAATTCCGGGCTGTGGGAGCTGTCCACGCCCTCGTTGCGGAAGTTGCGGTTGATCTCAAAGACGCGCTCGATGCCGCCGACGACGCAGCGCTTGAGGTAGAGCTCCGGCGCGATGCGCAGGTACAGGTCGATGTCGAGGGCGTTGGAGTGGGTCTCGAAGGGGCGCGCGGCGGCACCGCCGTGGAGGGTCTGCAGCATCGGCGTCTCCACCTCGACGAAGTCCAGGCCCGTGAGGTACTTGCGCAGAGCGGCAATGACTTTGATGCGGGTGAGGGCGTTCTTCCGCGCGTCCTCGCGCATGATCAGGTCGGTGTAGCGGTAGCGGACGCGCTGCTCCTCGTTCATGTCGGCGAAGGCGACGGGCAGCGGACGCAGGGCCTTGGACGCCATGTGCCAGGACTTCGCCATGACGGACAGCTCGCCGCGTTTGGAGGCGATGACACGGCCGCGCACGGAGACGATGTCGCCTAAGTCGGTGTCGGCCTTCCAGTCCGCGAGGGCCTCTTCCCCGACCTCAGCGAGGGACAGCATGACCTGCAGCTGGGTGCCGTCGCCCTCCTGCAGGGTGGCAAAGCAGAGCTTGCCGGTATTGCGCTGGAACATGATGCGGCCGGCGACCGCGACCTCATCCTGCGTCTCCTGGCCAGCTTCGAGGGTGGTCACCCCGTCAGCGCCCGATTCCACAACGGAGTACTTTTTGCGCAGATCGCTTAACGACGTCGTCCGGTCCACCTCAACCGGATACGCCTCCTTGCCCTGTTCGAGGAGTTTTTCGCGCTTTGCGCGGCGAATCTGTTGCTGCTCTGAAAGGTCCTGGGTAGTCACGGTGTTCTACCGTAGTCGCTTCCGGTCACCAATAGTCCGGAAGGGTCCACACAGGCGGGTCGTCGACACGGCCGTGCGGGGTGATGGTGCCGTCGCGCCCCGAGATGGTGTAGCTCATGGAATCTCCGGAGGAGCACCGCAGCGTCTCATCATCCGGGTAGGAGCAGAAATTCTCGTTCACACGGATCGATTGTCCGGGCTTCAGGTCACCCTGGCTCGGGCCGACACCCTCGAACACGGTGAAGTGCATGCCGTCGGTCCCCGCGTAGATGGCGTCAGCCTTGCGCGGGGGAAGGGGGACGGCGGTGACCATCGGGGCGTCGCTAGGCGTGGCGCCCTGGCATGTCACCCCGTGCGGGCTGATCGCGCAGGTGCCGGTGTGCGAGCCGATGTCGTAGGTGAAAATGCTCATCCCGGCGCGCTCGTAATCAGCCGGATTCACGGGGCGGTCCGCCGCACGCGTTGTTGAGGTCACAGATGTCACGGTCTCCGTTGCTTGCGAGCTTTCGCTTACCCGCGACAACGTCTCCAGCACCGGCTCCTGGGTCTCCTCCAGGTTGCCGGAGCACCCGGTGAGTGTCAGGGCCGCCACCGCCGCGGTGGCGGAGACAGCGGCAACCCTAGAAGCGCGCCTGGTCCGCAGCCACCCTTTAATCACGGGACTTCTCGCAGAGATTCAAGTACATGCGCTTGCTCTCCGCCTCTCCGCCGTTGACGACAAGGAGGTACTGGGCATCCGATCCTTTCGGCGCGATGCGGTACGCCGGCGGAGTCACGCCCTCCATCTTGTAGGAGTCCGCGGAGCAGACGTTGTTGCCGATGACTTCCGCATCCCCCTCCGGCAGCTGTGCGTCGCGATTGGCTACGGAGCCGTAGTCGATGATGCTCACTCCGAGCTCCTTGTCGGAGCAACGGATGCGGGCCTCTTCGCTGTCGTGGATCGGCATGGAGGTGCACTTCATGCCCAGCCAGCCGCGCTGGCCGTCCTTCTCAGAGATGATTTGCGGGAACGTGTCCGCCATCTCCTGCTCCGCCGCGTCCCACTCGGTGCCGCGGTTGTCCCACAGCCACCAGCCGCCGATGCCGATGCCTGCCAGCACCAGTGCGATCGCCGCGATGAGCCACGGTGAAGCTCCCTTTTTCTCCGCCGCTGCGTCAGTGCTGGTCTCCGTTGGCTGCGGTGCTTCAGCTGGTGTCTGCTGGGGTGCCGGGGCAGCCTGCTGCGCCGGGTAGCTGTAGTGCGGCTGGCCGGGATTGTGGCTCTGGAAACCGTACTGGCTCGGGTTCTGCCCCTGCCCGATTCCCGGGCCCTGGCTGGTGTAAGCGCCGCTCGGAGGTCCCTGATAGACGGGGATATTCGTTGTGGTGGGGAAGCTACCCGGCGCCCACCCCGGCGCGGCACCCTGAGTAGGGCTCACTGCTTCCGCATTCGGGTCGGTGTCCGGGAAGTACTGCTTCGGCTTCTTGCGCTTCGGCGCCGCCGAGGGGGCAGAGGACGGCGCCGCAGAGTTTCCCGGAGCGGACACGGGCGTCGATGCAGGGCCAGGCTCAGCAGACGCCATCTGACGCAGCGCGCGGACATCGATAGTGGGCGCCGACGGATCATCCAGACGCGTGTCGTAGACCTTCCGGCGGCCGGGATCGCCCAGGATACGGCGGGCGACTTGGAGTTCGTCGCGAGCGGCGTCGCTAAGCTCCTGCGATTGGAGACGCTGATCGATCTCCCTGCCCAGCGCCTCCGCGTCCTTGCCGCGGTCCAGTCCGAGCGAGTCGTAGAAATTGTGGTGTGCCAAAGCGGTGGTCCTTATTGGTCCTTCTGCGTCGGCCGGGGCGCGGCCGGGCGTGACGAACAATCTGCTGCATTAAACATAGCGTGCAGACAATTTTAAGGCTCGGGCTGTTCACCCATGTTCTTGAAGCCGATGCCGACGGGGACCCCCACGTTGTCGGTGAGCCGCACGGTGCCGAACGTCGCGGCGGCCAGCAGACGCGCGTCACCGACGGCGGGTGCCTCGCCGAAGCCGAGTGACCGCAGGGCCAGGTAGTCCGGCTCAATGCCCGCGGCGCGAAGGACCCCGCGCGCGGTGTCCAGGACTATCTCGGGGCCGTGCTCCGCGGCGTGCGCGCCGGCGGTCAGCGCAGCGGACAAAGCGAGCGCGGCATCGCGGTGCTCCTCGGGCACATCGGCGTTGCGCAGCGACATGGCCACTCCGTTGCCCGCGCGGACAGTGGGCAGGCTGTGCAGCTGCACCTCCATGCGCAGCCCCGTCACCGCCTGCTGGAGGGCGACCAGCTCCTCGAAGTCCTTCTCCCCCACCACGACATCGGTCGCGTGCGTGGCGTTGATCGCGGCGATCGTGCGCGTGACGGCTTCAGCAATCGCGGCGGGATCCTCCAAGTGGTCGAGCTCCGGCACGACGCGGACGGGTGTGTGCAGGTCGCCGTGGAAGACGACATCGACACCCTCGCGCGCGAAGTCCTCCGGGACCTCGTCGCCGCTGAACGTCACCATGACCACACCGCCGAGCAGCGATTTCGCCGCTCGGATCAGCGAGATGTGCCCCGCATGCAGCCCGCGCCCCAGCGGCACGAGCACAACACGCTTGCCGGTCTTGCGGAACGCGCGGCCGTACGTGGCCAGCTGCGCGGCGTCCGTGACCACCACTGCCTTCCCAGGTTCGAAACTCATGGGCTCCAGCGTACGGCGCACGGGCACTGCGCTTATCGACGCCTCCCCGCTCGCCTCTCCAACCCCTCATACAGCTCCCGCGCTTCGGGGTCTGCGATTGCGGAGCGCATTGTTTCAATCGCTTCCGGGCTTTGCGGGTAGAGGTAGGGCCGCTCTGCCCCGTAGAGGAATTCGTCGGCCTTCACCTCGATGCCGGGAATCTCGCCGCGGAGCAGCTTGTAGGCGTCGAGCCGCACTTCGTACTCCAGTGCCCGGAGGCGCTGCGCCGCCATGAGCACCGGGCGCTGAGCGTCGTGCACGGGGATGGGACTACCGCCGATCTCGCTGATGAGCAGGCTCACCGTCGCGTCCCCCAGCTCGTCCGCGGCCGCCGTCACCCAGATGTCGTCGAAGATGTGGTGCGCGGCCATCACCACCGCACCGTGAACCTCCAGCGGGTCGAGGAGCTGCACACCCTCGCCGAGCAGCGTGTGCAGCACCATCTGGCCGTGCCGGACGTGCGGTTCCAACGCTGTGATGAGGGCGGGGGTGTGGGAGGGGTCGTTGCCGTCGATAAGCAACAGATCATTATTCGCCGCCTCTGCGACGGGCGCGTCGACGGTGACCGCATGCCCCACGCGCGCGAGCTCGTCGGCGAGTGTGCTGCCGTGAGAGGCCCACACCTGCAGGCGCGGTGCGTGCACTACTGGCCCTTCTTGCTGCGTGCCAGCAACTCAGCGACGCTCAATGCACCGTCGCGGTTCTCGTCCGCGCGGCGGCGGCCGCGGCTCTCTTGCTCCTGTGCTTCCTCCGCGCGGCGGGCCTCTTCCTCGCGTGCGCGCTGAGCCTGCTCCTCACGCTGGCGGCGTTCATGCTCCGCACGCTCGCGCTCCTCACGCTGGCGGCGTTCTTGAGCCTCCCGCTGCTGGCGCTCANGGCGCTGCTCAAGCGGGTTCTTCTGCGCGGCCGGCTCGGGGCGAGGGTGCGCGACGGGCTGCGGCGGCTGGGGCTTCGGTGCCTGCTGCTGCGGGGCGCGGGCCGGCTGGGCCTGAGGTTGCCGCACAGAAGGTGCGGCAGGCTGCGGCGCTTCGGATTCAGCGGCCGGGGCGACACGGCTTGCGCGGGCCTCGATCTCCTTCACGCGGCGGGCTTCAGCCTGGAGTGCGGCGGGCTCGTAGCCGAACTCGCGGCCGGAGAGATCCTCGAGCTGCGCACGGAGGGTGGCCAGCTCGGCGCGAATCTCGCGGAGCACCTCCACATCCACGGCCGGGGGCAGGCCTTCGCCGGCGCGGGCGGCTTCAAGGGCGTACCGGTCTGCGTCGCTACGCGCGCGGAGTGCTTCAAGCTCAGCCTGGTACTCGCGCTCGCGGGACTCGGCCTCGGCGCGCAGACGGTCACGGTCGTTACGGGTACGGCTGACCAGCAAGAACCCGCAGATCGCGGCCCACAGGGCGGCGAGGAGGGCGACTTGCAGCCACACTGCGGAGTCGCTGAACAGCATGATCACCGTGGCAATGAGAGCCAATGCGATCAGGACGATCATCCACACGTTGCCGCCGTCGCGCGACCGATTTTCCGCAGTCATGCCCAATACTCTAACCCGCAGATTCACCTTCAGCTGGTGGCGACACCTCGCAGGAGCGTTCAAGCACCACTCCAGCCACGGCCAAGGCGGCCCCGCCGAGCGCCCCGGCTATGACCCCGGGCACGTCCGCTTCGGCCGCGGCGAGCATGCTGATCCGCGGCAGCACCCACACCGCCAGGCCGAGGAACCAGCCGCCCAGGATCGCGCCCGACCAGGCGCTGGCTTTGCCGATGACCATGAAATTAGCCATCATCATCGGGTTGATCTGCGAGCGGTCCAGCCCCACGCGCCCTTCCTCGCGCCGGCGCCGCACCATCACTGCCAGAAACACACACAGCGCCGCGACGGCCCACAGCGGCAACGACCACAGCGGGGAGATCGTCTGCCACGCGCCATAGAACCGGCGCACCAGAATAAGAGCAGCCGCGGCAAAGAATCCGGCCGCCCCCACCAGGGCAGTCACGTTCGTGCGGTTCATGCGGGCGTCACCTCATCATCAAGAGCGGAAGCCAGCTTATCGACGCCCCCTCCCCCCAACCGTGCCGCCCCATCCACCTCGAGCCACGGCACGAGCACAAAGGCCCGCTCGTGCGCCCGGGGATGCGGGACGGTGAGATCCGGAGTGTCCACGGTGATCTCCTCCCCGTTGTCGGAGTAAAGCGCCACAATGTCCACGTCCAGCGTCCGCGGCCCCCACCGAATGTCCCGAACGCGGTGTGCCTCCTGCTCCAACCGCTGGCACCGCGCGAGCAGTTCGTGCGGGGACTCGGTCACGTCCACAATGAGGATCTGGTTGAAAAAGTCGTCCTGGTCCACCCCGCCCCACGGGGCGGTGCGGTACACCGTGGACGTTGCGATGAGCTCGTCCGCGAACTCCTCCTCCACCGCTGCGAGGTGCGCGCGGGAGTCCTCCATATTCGACCCGGTGGACAGTACAGCACGCATGAGTTGCTCCTAGTTAGTCGGGTTAGCAGCCACTCGTGCCGGGCCGGCAGCTGTCTTGTGGGAGCGGCGGGCGGTGACCGCGACATCGTCGAGCACGAGCCCCACTGGCGCGTGCGGCTTGTGGACGGTGACCTCCACGGCATGGAGCTGCCCGAACGTGGCCATGGCCTGTTCAGCGATGTCGGTGGCCACGGTCTCCACCAGCTGTCGGCGCGTGCCCGCGACGGTGTCGGCGGCGAGCTGGGCCAGCTCGGCGTAGTTGACGGTCTTAGTCAGGTCGTCGTCGCGCGCGGCATCGGCGAAGTCCAGCCACGCGGTGATGTCCACGATGAACGGCTGACCGTACTCCGCCTCGTGCGGCAGGACGCCGTGGCCCGCGTGGACGCGGATGCCGGTGAGCTGGATGCGGTCGGCCATTTACGCCTCCCCGTACTCGGCGCCGAGACGCCATGCCGCGGCGACATCGACAGCGTCGCGCGAGACATCCACCTCGTGCACGCGCACACCCCACGCACCGAGGTGCGCGCTGACAGCAGTGACGGCGGCGGTGGCGGGGTCCGCCAGCGACGGGTTCGCCTCTAGTCCCCGGTTCGCGCGGATCTCGGTGAGGAAGCGCTTGCGGGAAGCTCCGACGAGAACCGGCAGATCACCAGCAATGAATTCCGGAAGCGCCTGAAGCAGCGCCCAGTTATCGGCGGCGGTCTTGGCAAAACCGAGGCCCGGGTCCAGCACGATCTGCGAGTGCTCCACCCCAGCTTTCACAGCGTTGTCCGTCAATCTGGCGAGGGTCTCACGCACATCGCGCACGACATCGCCGCCGTGGTCCGCGGAACCGGCTGCGTCGCCGAACTCCGCGTTCTGCACGGTGCGCCAGTGCATGAGGCACACCGGCAGGCCGGTCTCCGCCATCACGGCGTACATGTCCGGGTCGGCGAGACCACCGGAGACATCATTGATCATGTCCACACCGGCCTCGGCCGCAACGCGCGCCGTCGACGCGCGCATCGTGTCCACCGATGTGCGGATTCCTTCCGCGTGCAGCGCCTCGATCACGGGGCGCACGCGCTCGGCCTCCACAGCGGTGTCCACACGCGTTGCGCCCGGCCGCGTGGATTCCGCCCCGACGTCGATCATGTCCGCGCCCTGCGCCACGAGCTCTTTCGCGTGCGCAATGGCAGTATCGCGGTCGAGCCACTTCCCGCCGTCGGAGAAACTGTCCTCCGTGACGTTGAGAATGCCCATGACCATCGTGCGCCCGGGCGGCGTCAAATCTGCGACGGTGACCATTTTTACCCCCTGATCAGGCTCAATACCTCCGCGCGGGAGGCAGCGTTGCGTTTGAATCCGCCGCGCACAGCCGACGTCGTTGTCGTCGCGCCTGGCTTCCGGATGCCCCGCATGGCCATGCACAGGTGCTCGCATTCGATCACCACGATCACCGATTGGGCATGCAGCTTATCGACGAGCGCGTCCGCAATCTGACTGGTCAACCTCTCCTGCACCTGCGGCCGTTTGGCGTACATGTCCGCCAGGCGCGCCAGCTTGGACAGGCCGGTGACGTGGCCGTCCTCGCCCGGGATGTACCCGATGTGTGCCACTCCGTAGAACGGCACGAGGTGGTGCTCGCACGTGGAGTAGATGGGCACATCGCGCACGAGCACGAGCTCCTCGTGGTTCTCCGCGAAGGTCTTCTCCAGCACCGTCGTCGGGTCCGTGTGCAGGCCCGCGAAGACCTCCTCGTACGCCCGCGCCACGCGTGCCGGGGTCTCGCGCAGACCTTCCCGGTCCGGGTCCTCCCCCACAGCGAGCAGCAGCTCACGCACGGCGGCCTCGGCGCGCTCACGGTCAAACGAGGGGCGCACTGTCTCCAGCTTGTCCAGCTTCTCCAGATCACTCATTGTCGGGCCTCCTGTGGCGCGGTTCGGACGGGTTCTGCTGGGTCTCCGGGCGGGGCAACTGCTCGGTCAGTGCGTCGCCCTCACGCGGGCTCGGCTCCGCGACACCCGAAGCATCAGCGCTCGGCGCTTGCTCCGCGTCCTTATCGCCGGCGCGGTCGTCCCACACGTGGTCCGGCTGCTCATTCTCCGGCAGGCGGAAGCCGATGATCTCAGTCTCCGGAGTCGGAGCCGGTGCCACCGGCTGATTCGGCTGTCCCGGCTGCACCGGATACTGTGCCTGGCCCGGGTGCTGCCATTGATTCTGGTTCGGCTGGCCTGTGGAGGGTTGGACTGGCTGCTGCGGTGCGGGCTGGTGCTGTGCCCGGCCGTCGCCGGAGAAGGACCAGTCGACGGGCGGCTGCGGGCCGTCGTACCGCGGCTGGGACTGCTGCGATGGCTTGGCGGGACCCGGCTGACCTTGCGGCACCCATTGCTGGTTCATCGTGGCTTCGCGCTGGGCTTGGCGGCGGGCGCGTGCCTGCTGGGAGGCTTCCAGCAGGGAGAACTTCTTCGGCGGTTCTTCACCGCGCTCCTCGGCCAGCTCCACCGGGGTCTTCACTGGCTCGCGGCCGGGCTGGCGGGGGAAGCGGGCGTCCACGAGGTCCAGACCCGAACCCTGCGGGTCAATGCCGCCGAAGATGGCCTCGAGGTCGCCGCGGCGCAGCGTCTCCTTCTCCAGCAGCTTGGAGGCGAGAGTATCCAGGTAGTCGCGGTTCTCGGCGAGGATGGAGTAGGCGCGCTGATGGGCGGCGTCGATAAGCTCGTGCACCTCGCGGTCGATGGTCTCGGCGACGGCCGGCGAGTAATCGAGGCTGCCGCCGCCCATGGCGCGGGCGAAGGGGTCGCCGTCCTCGTCGCCGTACTTGACGGTGCCGAGCGCCGAGCTCATGCCGTACTCCATGACCATGCCGCGCGCGATCTTGGTGGCTTGCTCGATGTCCGCGGAGGCACCCGTAGTCGGCTCGCCAAAGACGAGCTCCTCCGCCGCGCGACCGCCCATGGCGAAGACGAGGCGGGCGAAGAGCTCGTCGCGGTTGTACATGCCCTTGTCGTCCTCGGCCGCCGTCATGGCGTGGCCGCCGGTGCGCCCGCGGGCGAGGATAGTGACCTTGTACACGCGCTCAATATCCTTGAGCGCCCACGCCGCGAGTGTGTGGCCACCCTCGTGGTACGCGGTGACCTTCTTTTCCTTCTCGGAGATGACTTTCGACGAGCGGCGCGGACCACCGATCACGCGATCCGACGCTTCCTCGAGCGCGTCCGCGGTGATCACGTTGCCGCCGATACGGGCGGTGAGCAGAGCAGCCTCATTGAGCACATTGGCCAGGTCCGCGCCGGACATGCCTGCGGTGCGCTTGGCCAGGGACTTCAAATCCACGTCTGGCCCCAACGGCTTGCCTTTCGCGTGCACGGCGAGGATCTTCTCACGGCCGGCCAGGTCCGGGTTGGTCACCGGGATCTGGCGGTCGAAGCGGCCCGGGCGCAGCAACGCAGGGTCAAGAATGTCCGGGCGGTTCGTGGCCGCGATGAGGATGACGCCCTCGCGGTCACCGAAGCCGTCCATCTCCACCAGCAGCTGGTTCAAGGTCTGCTCGCGCTCGTCGTGGCCGCCGCCGGTGCCGGAGCCGCGCTGGCGGCCCACAGCATCGATCTCGTCGACGAAGATGATGCACGGGCTGTTCTCGCGCGCCTGCTTGAACAGGTCGCGGACACGAGAGGCACCGACACCCACGAACATCTCCACAAAGTCCGAACCGGAGATGGAGTAGAACGGCACGCCCGCTTCACCGGCGACAGCGCGGGCGAGCAGCGTCTTACCGGTGCCGGGCGGACCGTACAGCAGCACGCCACGCGGGATCTTCGCGCCCAGCTGCTCGTAGATCTCCGGGTCCTGCAGGAAGTCCTTGATCTCCTGCAGCTCATCCACCGCTTCATCCGCGCCGGCCACGTCCGCGAACGTGTTCGTGGGCATGTCTTTGGTCAGCTTCTTCGCGCGGGATCCGCCGATGCCGAACATGCCCCCGCCGGACTGCATGCGGTACATGAAGAAGGAGATGAGGCCGAAGATCAGCAGCATCGGCAGCATGAACCCGAGCATGGACATCAGGAAGGACTCCTGCGTCACGTTCGTGGTGTAGGAATCCGCTTCCGCACCCTTCACCGCGTTGAAGATGTCCGGGGTGGTGCGTGCCGGGTACTGCGCTTGGATCTCCTCGATCCCCTCGCGTTCCTCAACGGTGATCGGCTCGCGCAGCGTCAGGCGGACGCGCTGTTCACGGTCGTCGATCTGTGCTTCCTCGACGTTCTTGTCGGCCAGCTGTTGCAGGGCCACCGAGGTATCCACCTCGGCGTAATTGCGCGAATCGTCCCCGATCAAAGTGACCAGGTACAGCAGAATCAAAAGGACGGCACCGATGATGCCGTAGCGCGCGACAGTCTTGTTATTCATCTAGTCCTGTTATGGGTGATTAGCCGGAAGTTGTAGTCCCTACAGCCTACCCACTGTGGCAAATTGGCCCCGCGGCAGTGGATACGAGTACGCGCGGGATACGAGTACGCGCGAGGACCAGCTGCCCGCCGTGCTAGATTTCGACGCTCTCCGGTCCCTCATTCCGCGACGGCACCGGCTTCTCGCCAGCTTCGGAGTACACGCGCGGGTGCAGGGTGCCCACGTACGGCAGGTCGCGGTAACGCTCGGCGTAATCGAGCCCGTAGCCGATGACGAACTCGTTGGGGATGTCGAAGCCGACGTCCAGCAGGTCGATCTTCGCCGTCTGCACCTCAGGTTTGCGCAGCAGCGTGATCACGTTGAGGCTCTTCGGCTGGCGCCCGGACAGGTTCTTCATCAGCCAAGACAGCGTCAGGCCAGAGTCGATGATGTCCTCCACCACGAGCACGTCGCGGCCGGAAATCTCCTTGTCCAGGTCCTTCATGATGCGAACGACACCCGAGCTCGTCGTCGAGTTGCCGTAGCTGGACACGGCCATGAACTCCACCTGGGATGGGATGGACAGTGCACGCGCGAAGTCGGTGAGGAAGTACACCGCGCCCTTGAGCACGCACACCAGAATGAGGTCATTTTCCGCGTCGCGGTACAGCTCGGAGACCTTGTCCGCCATCTCCTGGATGCGCTCTTTCAGCTCATCTTCCGAGATGAGAATCGCTTCCACGTCGTCGCCGTAGCGGTGCGCGGGGACATCGAAATCTTTACTTTCGCTCAGCCTCGTTCCTTCAGCCATACGGCCATCTTGCCAGAAGTTCGCTCATGCGCGGCTCCCCTGCCCCCTCTTGTCTCACTCCAACGCGAAGTGCAGCTCACCACGCCTCGTCCCCAGAGATCCCGTCAGCGCTAAACTGATCCCAGAATTTCTGGTCATCGCTGCCGTCCCCCTCGATGAAGGCCTGCTCATATTGTCGGGCCAACTGGCCACGAAGCATCCCTGAATCAGCGGAGCCACTAGATGCGTATGAATTCACTCTGCAAACCCCCATTTCAAATGTTTTCGGTGTGGCCAGAGTAACTCGGAACTCGAATGGATCTACTCAGGTCTCGGGGTAACCGTCTGAACTAGCCCAAAAAACGCCCGTCTCCTGACAGCCGCATCAGCCGGCCATCGACTCGGGCCACGCTGCACCCACCGCCAATAGCCACCGGCCCCTGACCGTGCCAGTCGGTACAGAGGCGCTCGACATCGGCGAGTTGACTACCACTAACCGACAGCGGCGAACCGAATGAGCGCTTCCCCTCTTCGCGCAACCAAACAAGTATGCGACGCTGGCGGACCGGCGCCGGGTCAGCGGCCAATGAAGCGCAATCATTGCTGGGGCTCAGGTCGACAAGGTTGGCCAGGAGCTCGTGATCTGCGGCAATACGGTCCGCTGCACGAGCGAGCGCAGGGACAGCATCGCCGCCGATGAGGTCGCTCAGCTGGGGTATGACACCCTTACGGACTGCGACGCGACGGTAAGCGGGGTCATCGTTCATCGGGTCGTGCCAGGGATCGAGGCCCAGCTCAGCGCATGCACCGACGGTGTCCGAGCGACGGACGGACAGGAAAGGACGGACTAGACGCGGCCCCGCCTCCAAAGGGGAAACCGGGGCCATGCCGGCAGGATTTCCGCGCAAGGCACCAAGGATGAGAGTCTCCGCCTGGTCGTCGAGGGTGTGGGCGACCCAGATGTCCCGCGGTGCGCCGCACGAGTCAGCGAAAGCGGCACGACCAAGAGCAGCGTAACGGGCAGTCCGGGCGGCGGCTTCGAGGCTCTCACCCGGCGCGGCGTCAACATCCACGCGGACAACGTCAGCGGGAACACCGAAGGCGCGCGCCTGCACAGCGGCCCGCTTTGCGACGTCCCCTGAGCCACTCTGCAGCCCATGATCCACAACCAGAGCCCGCACGTCTTTGCCTTCAGCGGCCGCAGCAGCGACGAGTGCGAGAGAGTCGGGGCCCCCGGAGAGCCCGATGAGGGCAGGGGCGATGAGGGGGCGAAGGGGGTGCCGACAAGCGAGAAAATGCGGTGAGTGGCGCGGCCAGAACGGTGTCTGCGGCATGGCGGCTAGTACTGGCGGAGCGTGGACGTGAATTCGTCCATGAGGCGGCGTGCGGTGAGAATGTCGCTGCCGTTGCTGATCATGGCGAATGTGTACACATTGCCCACCTCGGACGTGACCGTGCCGACGAGCGCCGAGGTGCCCGTCAACGTGCCCGTTTTCGCGCGGACCCAGCCCTTGCCGGGGAGGTCGGTGTAGCGCTCGTACAGCGTGCCGTCGCCGCCCGCGATAGCCAGTGCGGGGAGGAGTTCACGGATTTCGTCGGTGGAGGTGGCGCGGAGCATGACATCGTCAAGCAGCCTGGGCGGGATGAGGTCGAAGCGCGACAACCCGCTGCTGTCAGCCAAGGTCACTCCCGTGATGTCAAAGCCGTGCTCCGTGAGCGTATCCAGCGTGGCCTGGGNCGCCCACCCGGTCCGCGAGCGCCCGCGCCACGTCCAGCGCCGGCGTATGCGTGCGCGGCACGTCGCCGCTGGTTTCCCCTCCGAGACGGCCGCCGTGAATCATTGCGGGCTCCATCGGCGCGACGAATCCCCCGTCAATATCCATCGGGTCCCACCCCGGCATCTGGGTTTCCTCAGGCCACGCCGACGTGTCGATGTACACAGCGGACGCGGTACCGACTTTCTCTGCGAGCTCGTCGATCTTCTCCGGTGTGAGCCACACATCCCCCGCCGCCTTAATGGTGACGGCGTCGCCCGCGCGCACCACATCTGTCGCGATCGTCGCGTCGGGCTCGAGCGTGTACAGCGCCGCGGCTGCAGTGAGCACCTTCGTGGAACTCGCCGGCTGCAGCGGGTCGTTCGACGCCTGCTCGAACACCGTCGCTCCCGTCGCTCCGTTGCTCACCCGCACGTGGAGCTTGCCGAACTGCGGGTTCGACGCCTGCGCCCGCAACGCCTCACGCAATGCCCCCTCGTCGACCGGCTCCGCCGACGCCGGCTCAATCGGCAACGGTTCGGGCTCCGCCATCGAATACGCCGGCGCATGGTTGAGGCCACTCAGTTCCTGCTGCACCCACACCCCGGTACCCGCTGCCCCACCGACAGCCAGCACCGCCACGGCGCCCACGGCCCACGGCCACACTCGTCTAGTCATCGGGGTCAAGGGTAGCGCGGATAGTCGGTGCCACCCGCATGGACCACGAGTCCACTATCAACACGGACCGAACAGAAGATCATCCAGGAGCTAGCCGTTGAAGGAGTCAGCGGTGATCATAGAGGCACCGAAAGGAGGGCTGCCGATGACTACGAAGATGACTAAGGAAGAGCGGCGACGCGAGTGGGCAAAGCTCGCTGTCAAAGCGAGTGAGCAAACCGGTGAGCCACTTCCACAAGACTTTTACGGATTCACGGGGATGCGACCCCCAAAAAGTCACCGTTTTCGCACACACGTCAATCGGCAGACCTCTAGAACCCGTAGGGATAACAGCAGGTAAGCCTCGAACGCGCTGTTCCAAGGAACGTAGCGCAGCCTAACCAGGCGGGCAAGGCGAACCGAATTGGAACCGCCTCGGTTAGTCGCGAAGCCGCCCCGGTTAGTCGCGTTTGAAACCGTTCCCAAAACCGCAGGTGAAATGTTACTCATGTTGCTAATGGGATCTGAAACTTGAAGTGTCCTGGGTTTAGTTCCGATCATTTCTAGAGAAGGATTGGAATCATGCCAAGGAAGTACAGTGACGAGTTCAAGGCCAAGGCAGTGCGTTTGGCTGAGGATCTCGTTGAGCTCGAAGGGTGTTCGAAATGGGGTGCAGCCGTAGAGATCGGTGAAAAGCTCGGCATTCCAGCGCACACGCTCAACGATTGGTTGAAGCCGAATATGGCCTCGTCCGATGTTGAGATTGGCGCCGGCGAGTCAGCGGCTGACGAGCTGAAGCGGCTCCGGAAAGAGATTAAGGAGCTACGCAGGGCTAACGAGATCTTGAAAACCGCGTCAGCTTTTTTCGCGGCGGAACTCGACCGTCCCACCAGAAGATGATCGAATACATCGATGCGTATCGCGATCGCTTCGGGGTCGAGGCTATCTGTCGCACCTTGAAAGAGACAGAATGTGGGTTCATCACCTCTCGCGGTTACCGAGCAGCGAAAGCACGAGCGCCGTCGGCGAGGAGTTTGTCAGATGCGCTGCTTATTCCTGAATTGGTGAGGGTCTACGAGGACAACTTCAGCGTCTACGGGGTCCGCAAGATGTGGAAGGCTATGCAGCGCGCCGGCTGGAACATCGGTCGTGATCAGACCGCGCGTTTGATGAAGCAAGCTGGTATTCAAGGCCGCAGGCGTGGCCGCACACCGATGACAACGCTTCGGGCCAACGTGCCGGATTGCCGCCCTGACCTGGTCAACCGTGACTTCACTGCACCCGCGCCGCACCGGTTGTGGGTCGCTGACATCACCTATGTGCGCACCTTGTCTGGTTTTGCCTACACCGCGTTTATCACTGATGTGTACTCCAGGAAGATCGTCGGTGTGGCGACTCGGGCGAGCATGCGTACCGATGAACTGCCGTTGGAGGCCTTTGAGCACGCCCTGTATCACGCTGGTGATCTTCGCTCAGAAGGGCTTGTCCACCACAGTGACCGCGGCTCGCAGTATGTCTCGATCCGTTACGGTGAAGCGCTCACCCAGGCAGGTATCGATCCGTCTGTCGGCACCGTCGGCGACTCCTATGACAACGCGTTGGCTGAAACGGTCAACGGGCTCTACAAAACAGAGCTGATTTATCCCCACCGGCCGTGGGCATCGGTCGGTGAAGTCGAGATCGCCACCCTTCGCTGGGTGCACTGGTGGAACAACCAGCGACTTCATCAATCCCTGGGATATATCACTCCACAGGAGATGGAGGACGCCTACTATCAACGATCAGACGCTCAAACGTTGGGCGTTAAATAAGCGGAACAAAAACCAGGACGCTTCACTCATGTTGCTAATGGGATCTGAAACTCAAACGGGACTAACCTGAGCCAGCGCCGCGCCCAAAAGCGCCCAAAAGCACCCAAAAGCACCCGAAACCACAACAAAACGACCGCACAACCACCCCGAAACCCCGCAGAAACCCCGGCCCGCGCCAGCCCACACCCCCACGACTCCGCGCACCCCACCCAGGCCGCAGGCTACGATGGTCCCCAGACAGACACCGCCAAAGACTTAAGGAGCGTTCAATGGCTATTGAGGTCATCATTGAGATCCCGAAGGGTTCCCGCAACAAGTACGAGGTCGACCACGAGACCGGCCGCGTCTTCCTGGACCGTTACCTGTTCACCCCGATGGCGTACCCGGCGGATTACGGCTACATCGACAACACGCTCGCGGACGACGGCGACCCGCTGGACGCGCTGGTGATCACCCCGGAGCCGGTGTTCCCGGGCGTGACGGTCATTGCCCGCCCGATCGGCGTGTTCAAGATGACGGATGAGGCCGGCGGCGACGACAAGCTCCTCTGCGTCATCGACGATGTGCGTTATGAGTCCTACCAGGACATCGACGACGTCTCCGACTTTGTCAAGGACGAGATCGAGCACTTCTTCGTCCACTACAAGGACCTCGAGCCCAATAAGGAGGTCTCCGGTTCCGGCTGGGGCGACAAGGCCGAGGCCGAGAAGATCCTCGAGGAGTCCCTGCAGAACTTCAAGGCCCAGGGCGAGTAGAACTCCCGCGAGAACCTCGAAGAGACCAAGGACGCCAAGACTAAGAACTAAAGCATTCCCGCTTATCGACGAACGCCCCGCCGCACCCCGCACTGAACTGGCCCCCGAAAGTTGGACTGGTTTAAGTCTAGGCGGTTAGGGGTTCAAGGGCCTGATTCCGATATTGCATCGGGGGCAGGCCCTTGAGTCGTTGTTGGATACGTTCAGTGTTGTACCACCCGATGTACTGATCGATCGCCTGGTTGAACTCTGCGACAGTGTCGAAGACTTCGCCGTAGTACATCTCGGTTTTCAAGTGCCCGAAAAAGTTCTCCATGACCGCGTTGTCGTAGCAGTTGGCTTTACGCGACATTGACTGCATACCACCGTTGTCACTAATCAGGTCGCGCCAGGACGAGTGCTGATACTGGAATCCTTGGTCGGTGTGCATCATCCACCCGGGTTCAGGCGCACAAACCGCGATCGCCTTGGTCAAGGAATCAGCGGTAAACGCTGTCGACGGCGATGTATCCACAGTGTGGGAAACAATTGAACGATCGAACAGATCCATCACTGGTGACAGGTAGACCTTGCGGCCTGCGACCCTGAACTCGGTGACGTCGCTGACGAAAACGGTATTCGGCTTATCAGGGGTGAACTTGCGGTCAAGTTTGTTGTCGGCAATGTGGCTGATCGTCCCAGCGTAGGAAACATAAGGCCTGCGTTGGCGGACCTTGGCTCGAAGACCCATCTCGCACATGAGTTTGTAGACGAGCTTGTGGTTGACCACCCAGCCCTGGCTACGCAGGTCGAGTAGTACTCGCCGGTAGCCGTAGCGATGCTTGTTACGTTCGAAGCTTTCCCGGATCGCATCTTTGAGCGCGGCGTGCTTATCCGGTTGGCTGAGTCGTTTCTGGTGGTAGAAGAACGTCGACCGCGGGATACCAGCTGCTTCTAGGAGGTATTCCAAGCGGTGGTGCGACTTGAGGATGACAATCGCCTGCACTTTCAAGCGCGTCCCTGATTCCTCAAGTCCCGCAATTTTTTTAGATAAGCGTTTTCCGCTTCCAACCGCGCGATCTGGCGCCGCAGCTGCTCTTCTTCGCTAAGCCGCTTCGGGGCAGCCGAACCTTTGGACCTGCCCTTCGGCTTCGGTTTTAGTGCCTCATCGCCACCTTTGCGCCATTTCCGCGCCCAATCTCTGACGAGAATGTCTGACGACAGGGTTGCGTCCCTTAGTGTGGTGTAACGCTTGCTGATGGTGGGCCCTTGAAAATAGTGGGGCGGCCACCGTCAGTAACCTTTCGACTCAACTACCACATCTCACCGAAAGGCACATGACGATGACCGCTGCTCCGCATTCTATCGACCCGACAACCTATCTGGACGATCTGCTCGCCCAAGCGTCGCCAGATCTAATGCGGCAGATGCTGCAAGGGTTTATCAACCAGATCCTCTCCGCCCAGGCCGACACCGTCTGCGGCGCCGAGTACGGTGTTGCTTCCACCGAGCGGGTCAACCACCGCAACGGGTACCGCCACCGCGATCTGGACACCCGCGTCGGCACGATCGATGTGGCAGTGCCGAAGCTACGCCACGGCGCTTTCTTCCCAGACTGGCTGCTCGAGCGACGCTCACGGGCCGAACGGGCCTTATCGACCGTGATCGCGACGTGCTATCTCAAAGGGGTCTCCACCCGCAGAATGAACGATCTGGTGGCAACACTTGGCATTTCCAACATGTCGAAATCGCAAGTCTCACGGATGTCGGAAGAACTCGACGAGATGGTCGCCGATTTCAAAAACCGTCCACTCGATCCCGGTGGGTACGCCTACCTGTCGTGCGATGCGCTGACGATCAAGGTGCGTGAAGGCGGCCGGGTGGTCAAATGCTGCGTGCTGTTGGCCACCGGGGTCAACGCCGACGGCTACCGCGAAATGCTCGGCATGCACGTCGCCACCGCGGAATCCAACGCATCGTGGAAAGGCTTCTTCCAAGACTTAAAAGCCCGCGGACTTCGCGGTGTCTTCCTGATCACCAGTGACGCTCACGAAGGCATCCAGCACGCCATTGCTGAGGTGCTGCCTGATGCGTCGTGGCAGCGGTGCCGCACCCATTTCGCTAAGAACCTCTACGAGCAGGTCCCGAAAACACAGTGGCCGATGGTCTCAGCGATGTTCCAGACGATCTTCCAGCAACCTGACGCGGCATCCACCTGGGGGCAAGCCCATGAGGTCGTTGATCTGTTGGAACCGAAGTTCCCCCAGGTAGCAACGTACTTAGAGGAATCACTCGATGAGGTGTTGGCGTTTACCGCCGCCCCGAAACCAGTTTGGACGAAGGTGTGGTCGAACAATCCCACAGAACGGTTAAACCGGGAGATCCGCCGGCGCACCGATGTTGTGGGTATCTTCCCGAATCGTGAATCCATCATCCGGCTTGTTGGTGCGGTACTTGCAGAGCAACACGACGATTGGATCCAGCAGAAACGCTACATGTCACTATCCGCACTCGAACAGACCAAACACCTCATGCACCGCACAGGAGACGATCATGGTGAGCAGCACCAGCTAACCGCCTAACCAAACCCCGAACTTCATACCGAGCCGAAAGCACGAACGGCTACACCACTACACGGGACTTGACCGACGACAGGCCAAACTCACGGGCAAGATCCATTCTTGTCTCGCCAGCAAGGTGACGCTCGACAACTTCCTTCTTGATTTCGAACGAGTACTGCTGCTTTGTCGGTTTCTCCACAAGACATAGCCTGCCATGCAGTTGAAACCGACGACGGAGCGTACGGACGGCGTATTTAGAGACACCAAGAGCATTGGCAGCGGCTATAGAGCCCATGCCTTGCTCGAAACACTCCACCAACTGCTCGCGCTGCCGCTCACTTAGCGAACTTCGTGCTCTCAATGAAAACTACTCCCCACTAGTCGGTAACTGATTTCTCAGTCCAACTAATGGGGAGCAGTTCACACAACGGTGCCGCGGGGCGCGTTGCGTTGTGCGAGGCCAGAAGATCAGTCCAGATTCCCTACTCCGTCTCCGAAGCAGAAGCGGCTGCAGCCTCCGCTTCCTTGCGCTTCTTTCTCTGGCGCCGCAACCACCAGATGAGGAGCAGAATCACCAGCACCGCTACGGCGAGGATTGCTCCCATCCACCACTGGATCGGCGGCCCGGCGTCGTCGAGTGCGGAGTCGTCTGGGTCCATCGGCACACGGTGCGCATGCACGAGAAGACGGTGAGTATTGATTCCGTAGGGCGTGCAGGTGATCAATGTGAGAAGGTCCTCGCCTTCTTTCACCCTGAGACTGTCTGTCTCCTCAGGCAGAACCACCTCGATGTCGTGGACTTCGTACTTGAGCTTTTCGCCGAATACAGCGAGATAGATCGCGTCGCCCTCTTTGACTTCGGTGAGATTGTCAAAGAGCGTCGCATTTGTCAGGCCCGTGTGTCCTGTCAACACCGCGTGCGTATCGGGACCACCGACAGGCAACGAAGTCCCGAACAAGTGTCCCACAGCTTTGGTCAGCGTTTCATCGCTTGTGCCGTGTTGAACTGGCAGATTCACATTGATCGATGGAATGACCAGCTGTGCCATGGCTGGCAAACCCGACAGCTGCTTCAGATACGCCTGGTACTCCTGATTGCTCTCGGCATCACGGGAAGACCACGCATCCAGGATCGGACCCCCACGTCCCTCTCGGTTGTACTCGCGGGCGGATTCAAGAGCCCGTGCCATGGCATCCGGATCCTTTTGGACGGCATCCTCCATGATGGACCGGTAGTCCTCAGCGACCTTTGTCTGCTGATAGTTGTTCCATTGGGTGGCCACTACCGGGTAGAGCAAGACTGCAAGACCGAGCAAAATCAACAGCACTGGAAGCAGCATGCCTCGGGGCGAAGCTTGCTTGCGGTGCTGCGCTGTCCTAGTAGAGGCCATTTTTCAACTTTCCAAGTGGGGCAATCGAATGCGTAGGTCCAAAGAGCAATCTCACGTGAGAGCCAGCTTCGCTGTTGGCTCCCACCTAGCGTCTTAGGCTCGTTGTCGGCGAAGCATCGCGAAACCAGCGCCGAGAATAAGAATCGCGATTCCTGCAGGTAGGCCGATGCCGTGGCCACCTGTTCGCGGAAGCGTGCCCGGAGTCTTAGTACTGGGGTAGTTGATGAAGGCATCACTCAGTACAACCCCGTTCATGGAATTATCTGCGGTCAAGACGAATTCCGCGCTCTTGCGCTTGTCATTCACCCCGTATCCCTCCGGAGCCCGCACCTCTTCAATGAAGTAGGTCCCGAGTGGAAGCTGATCCACCTTGAACGAGCCGGGAGCCGGATCGATATCCTTCTTTTCCTGAAGCCCGGAGTTGGGGTAGGTGCAGGTGGCTCCTTGAGCGTTGTCATTCACTACCCACTTCTCGGGAGTGACAGCTTTGCCTTGGGCGTCCTTTGTCCGGGTCAGCTGCCACTGCGAACACGCAAGAGGGTTCTTCTCGTTGTCGATTTTCTTCCAGGAAATAGAAGAAGCCGCAACTGGTGTATTGGTGAAGGTGCAGTTGATGTTTGCGCTCATATTTGACGCAGTCTGAACTTGCCAGACTCGTCCCGTTCCGCCTCGCATCGTCTCAGGCACAGGTTGGGCATTCGCACCCGTGCACTTCAACGTTGTGTCGTAATCGCTCAACTTCGCGTTGTTGGAGCCGTTTTCGCGCAAGAGGTAGGTGGTGTTCGGCTCCAATTTGAATGGGCCCGCCTGAACCGGCTTTCCATCCCTTGTTTTCTGAAGTCCTTTTTCCATTCCCTGAGTCACGGCCGGATTTCCCAAAGGCGATTCCACGAATGCTCCGTTCTGTGCACCCGTCACCTTAGAAATTTCAAGGCTGAACTGATCCGAATCGATCTTTCGTCCATTGGGAAGATCCTTTTGGAGCGTGATCTCGGGGATGAAGCGATTCGCCATGTGAACGATCACTTTTCTTCCCTGGGGCTGGTCACCAATATCGACTTTCGGGTCGGTCAAGGCCCCTGTTTTCAGAGTGTTACCCGATACAATGTCTTTCACTTCATACCAAGAGCCCCGGTAATTGCCCGCCGATCCTTGGCCAGCGACAAACTCGTAGCCTTGCTTGCTGGCTGTGTTCTCAGAGATCGAGACACTTGCCGAGTTCGGAATTCTCTTGCCGGAGGAGTCAACACCGTTGTCACCGTAGAAAGTGACCATCCAGCTAGAGTCGGGTGTTCCCCTAGTGTCATCTATACGGCCGTTGACAGGCACCTTCACACCGTTCTGCCCCGAAAGTTTAGCTGGGTACACCGGGTCGCTAGATTCCAGCCCACCAGCGAGCGTTCCGTCCAAATTGGATTTGATATTTGAGACATTGATACTCATGTCCCAGCCATTCGCTGCGCTTTGATCGGCAACTCGATTGCCTTGTGAGTCGACGATGGTCTTATCCACGGTGACCTCAAGTTGGCAGAGAACTTGGCTGGCTGCCGCTCGAAGTGTGGCTGCGAGATGGTTCCAGTCAGTACCGAAGTAGTCTTCACCGTAAGTCGGTCCGGATACTGCTTTCAGCTGTCCGGCGCCTTTCCAATGCGCAGCGGTTTCTGCTTGGCCGACACCGATCGAGACGATTCGGGTGCCCATCTCTTTAATTTCATTAGCGCGGAAGATTGCAGCTTCGACACCGCGAACTGAGCCATCGACATTCACACCGGTGTTGCCTGAACCCCAGTGGTTAGCGTCACCATCGGTGACGAAAATGACTTCGTCGTATTTGACTCCGGCATTTTTAGCCGCATTGAGTCCGCGTTCCCAGTTGGTCACACCCCCCATCCCCCTCAGGGCGCTCTTGGCCGCCGCCTTAGCCCCCTGCAGGTCAGCATCTACCGAGATCGGCTGGGGATAGTTGGGGGAATTTGACGGAGAATCTGCAGCGAAACTGAAGAAGGCAACGCTAGCACCAGTTCCTTGGAGGCTGTCGAGAAAGCTGCCTGCCTTCTCATAAACCGCATCCCGATAAAGCTGGGTCCCGTTGGCCGCACTAATTGAAGCGGTCGTATCCATAACGAGCGCGATCCTGGGGCCGGTGGAGGCTTGACACCGGCGAGCTTTCTCGATCGGCGGATTATTAAGAGATTGAACGCTGGAACCAAACGAGTTGAGTGGCGCACCGGATGTGTTATCGGGCGTAGTGTTCGCGTAGCTCATCGGAATCACGGATCCGAAGAGATCGCTCCTCTGCCGCAAATTCACAAAACCGGGCAGCTGCGCACCAGTTCGGTTGTTGAAGTTGCCATACTCACCCCAGTTGATTTCCGGGACGTGGTAAGAACCGGGATATTCGGTCTCTTGGACAATGATGAAGTAACCCGTGTCTAGCACTGAAGCCGGTGGATAAATGGTGCAGGTGCCTTTGTCATTGGTCACACAGGTCGCCCATGGTTCATTGATTGGGGTCGAAGGCCCCATATCTGATGCCTCGAATGGAGTTTTTCCAGCAGACCGGTATAGACGGAACCGGAGACCCTTGCTGTAACGGGTGTCATTGCCACGCGGAGAAATCTGCGACTGAATGTTGGACGGTGCCCCCTCCCAGGGTTGATCAAAGGCTCGCGCGTGAATCTGGATTCCGATCCAATTCCCGCCCGGCTTCGTCGCGTCAGCAGGGCGTTCGCCTGTACCCGCGTTTGGGTCCACCGTCGGGGAAGCGGGTGTCGTGCTCGTCGGTTGCGCGGTGCTGGTCGATGGGTCAGAACCAGGCGTCGTAGGTTTCGTGGTTGTGCTTGTCGGAGTCGTGCTGGTCGGCTGCGCGCCAGAGGTAGAAGGGGCGGCTGAAGTCGGAGTCGATGGGGCAGTCGTCGGCTTTGTTGTAGGCGTTGGTGTGGCGGACGGTTCCTTCGAAGTCGTCGGCGGTGGAGGAGTCGTGCACTCTTGGCGCGTGACTGTTGCCTTTACCGTGAAATTGGACGCCGTGTTGTCGCTAATAGGAACTACAACGTCGAATCCACCGTCGGAAGTACCGACCGGGCTCTCCGAAAAAACATAAGTGATGGTTTTCGTGCCGAGACCAGAGCTTTGCGGAGTTTTAGCACCGTTGTAGCTTTCGTGCGTCAGTTGACCACTACTATCTTGAAAAATCGCGACGTAGCTTGTAGATTTGCCGAAACTCTTACTCGAGTTCGAGATTTCGAGTCTTGAAACTCGGTCACCAGTTTTCAATCCTGACAGTTTGAGCAGACGCGCCGCGGGGCTGGCATACTGCGTCGAGGAATCGACCTTGAGGGTTTCAACGGTAGCAACGTCCTTGCACGTCTGCGCCTCCGCCTTCGGCGCGGTGCCAGCCGAGAATGCGAGTCCGGCGACAAGTGCGATAGCGGCGCCCAGCGCAAAGAGGACTGTAGCGAAGCGCGTGAAACCGGAACGCAAGGAAACGACGTCGGCACCGGACTGAGCAGCACCTGCGGCCTCTGCGGGGCGGCGATCTGTGTTGTTCAACATGATTGTGACCTTCGAATTCGTTTCTCGGCTATGCGGATTATTCGTCTTTGCGATTACGTACGAGCAAGGTTCCCCCAGCGATTAGGGCGCCGGCAGCGACTAAAGCCCAGAGGACGTTCGCACCGGTGTAAGCCAGGGGATTTGTCGGTTCGCTGGGCGGTTCACCTGGCTCGTCAACCGGCGGGACAGAAGTGTCCTCGGTCGGCGGCTCAGACTCCGGCGGAGTGTCCGGCGGGAAGCCGGGTGTATCCGGCGCGTCCGGAGTCGTCGGTGGCGTCAGCGTGGTTGGAGGTACTGGGGGCTCTACGCGGGACTTGACCACTGTGACTGTGTCGCCGTTGCGGGTCTGGCAGTCAGCGTCGATAGTCGGCAGGAGCACCAGGAACGGATCCGAAGTGCGGTAGTCATGCGTCGTGTCAATTGGGGCGATTTCTTCAACGAGGTACATGGCTGGCTTGAGGCCGGTGAACGTCGTCACGCCTTCAGCGTCGGTGCGCTGGGCCGCAACCAAGTCGGTGCCGTTCCTCCGCGCTTGCTCAAGGGTAAGCTTTTGCGCTGCGGCGAGGCCCGCATCACTGGTCAAATCGAGCCCGCGGACGGTGTAAAGCTTGAACTCGATCCCCTCGATCGATCCAAGGGGCAGCTGGCCGTCTTTAACGTCGCTGAATTGGTTGCCCTGGGTCTTCTTCACCGTCAGGTTGAGCGGCTCACCGCTGTCCTGCATGAGCGACGTCGACGTGATGTCACGGCACGCGCCGATCACCGGACGGGAATCGGCAAGTGCAACCGGGCCCGACAGCACAGGACCAGCGGACAACCCCGCAACAGCAGCCGCGGCCAATGCCGCCTTAATCATCCGAGTAGTCACTGTGCTCCTTCCAGAGCCTTTTCCTTGCGAGCCCGGTCAATCAGCCACCAGGCCAGCAGAATAAGAATGATCAACACTGCAAGGAGGATGGCCCACATCCACCACTGCACGGGAGTCGCACTTTTGTCGAATACGCTCTCATCGGGGTCCATGGGGACGCGGTGCGAGTGCACGAGCAGGCGGTGGGAGTTGATTCCGTACGGCGTGCAGGTGATCAGGGTGATCCGGTCCTCGCCCTCGCGTGCGCGAAGGCTGTCTGTTTCGTCGGGAAGCACGACCTCGGTGCTGTCCACTTCGTACTTGAGTTTCTCGCCGGCAACCTGGACGTAGATGGCATCGCCCTCTTTGACCTCGTTGAGGTGGTCGAAGAGCGTCGCGCTGGTCAGTCCTGTGTGGCCAGTAAGCACAGCATGTGTGCCTTCGCCACCGACGGGAAGATCAGTTCCGAATAGGTGACCAACGCCTTTTTTCAGTACCTCGTCAGAGGTGCCGTGGTAGATGGGGAGGTCGATCTTGCCGGTCGGCACGATCAGGCGTGCCATGACTGGGTAGTCGTCGAGCTCCTGCGCGTAGCGCTGGTATTCAGGATTGTCGGTGCCGATGCGCGCCAGCCAGGGATCGAGGATCGGCCCCTTTGTGTGAGTCTGGTTGTACACCAGCGCGGATTCGAACTGCTTGCGCAGCAGATCCTCCGGCTCACTCTGTTGCAGTTGCGCGTAGTCGTTGGCTACGTGGTGTTGGCGCACATTGTTCCAGTGAGTTGCCACAACCGGGTACAGCAGAACCAGAACACCAACAAGAATGATGACAACGGGCAGCAGCACGGACTTCTTCTTGGCGTCATTCGTCTTGTCCGGCATCGCGGTATCGACTGCCTGAGTCATTGCCACCACCCGTCATCCTTTAGAAACTTGGGGGAGATACCGCCGTATCAGGCGGCGTTCACAGCGAGAGGTTCTCCCCGATCCGTCTCGCCGCATGTGGCCCGGTTGCCCGGGCCGCGAGGCGTCGACGCGCGCTGCGCAACAACAGCTTTTTCCCGCTTATCGACGCCCCAGCCGCACCCTTCGGTGCTCCCCGACCCCGACCGAGGACCTAGTCACCTAGGCCACGGTGCGGGAAGTCGTTGCGTGGGGTTGTGTACCGCTTAGGCGCTACGACGCTTTGCGGCGAATGCACCAGCTGCGATGATCAGGCCACCGAGCAGCGCGAGCAGACCGATACCCATACCACCGGTGAGCGGGAGCTTCGGGGTGGTGTCCTTAAGGTTGACGACCTCGCCAGCGTTGTTACCAACCTTGATCTCGGAAGCAGTAACGGTGTTGGTGTCGGTGCTTGCGGTCAGAGTGAACTCAAGCGGCTCGGCGAGCAGCTCGAACCCGCTCGGGGACTTGGTCTCGAAGAGGCAGTACTTGGTGTACTTATTCGGCGTGGTATTGCCCTTGCTGTCCATGTTGGCGATGTTGTTCGCGTGCAGGCCTTCGATGGTGACCGTGCCGTCCTGACCAGAAGTCCAAGTGTCCTTTCCGTTAGCCGTTTGGCGAGCATCCTTGTTCGCGTCGGCGTTGGAGCAGGTGGCCTCGTTGGTTCCGTAGACCTGGAACTCTGCACCCTGCAGTGCCTTACGGTCCCCATCAACCTTCTTGAAGTTGATCTTGCCGTAGTAGGTCTTGACCTCAGGAGTATCGTTCGGAGTCTCGTTCTCCTTGGTCTTTTGGTTGGAGTTCGGGTTGTTCTGGATCTGACGTGCCTTGTTCTTGAGCGCACCGTCGGTGAGAACGTTTTCCTTGACCTTGGCCTCAATCGTTGCGGAGATCTGCTGACCGTTCTGGATCTTCGCGACACCAGCGTCCGTGAACTCGACAACGATATTCTGGCCGTTCTTGGTCACGGTGTAGTCGGTGCCCTGGGTGAAGGTGTTCGGGGTGACCGTGACTTTTGCGTTCTCGGCATCGAGGGCTTTGTCGAGGGTATCCTCGATGCGGTAAATCGTGCGGTACTGGCCCTCACGGACCGTCTGCGCCCACGTATCGATGGTGTACTTGACGGTGTCGCCGACGTTCTTGCCGGAGTCCTCGACCTTCTTCTCAGGCTGCTGCTGAGAAGTGTTCTTCGGGTATGCGGTGATGTCGTACAGCCACTGGGTACCACCATTGGTGGCGTTCTCGCGAGTCATCGGGATGAAGACCAGAGAATCAGCTGCCGGGGAGTAGCCGGCCGGAGTGGTGGTCTCCTTCAGGAGGTAGACACCGACGGGGAGGTTATCCCAGTTCGCCTTGCCCTGTGCATCAGTGATCTTCTCGCCAGCGACAGGGGTGCCCTGCTTCGCAGTGGTGACGGTGAGGTTGGACGCAGCAGCGATACCCGCGTTCGTGCTCAGGTCGGCGTTGGTCACCTTGTACAGGGTGAAGCCGGCACCGGCGAGGGCATCGCCCGGCGCCTGGGCCACAACTTCGCCAGTAGGAGCCTGGGTGCTTGCCGGGTTGGCGCGCTTGAAAATGGTCAGCGTACCGGTAGCGGAGGTGTCAATGGTGGAGTCGGAAACGTGAACGCCGCCATCCTCACGGACCACACCGACCTGAGCATCGGCCGGCGCAAAAGGCGCAATACCCAAGGTCAAAGCTGCAGCAGCGGCGACCGTCACGGAACGCACTGCGAGAGAGTGATTCTTCACGTGGAAACCCTTCAGTTTAGTGGCGGGCTTATTACCCGCTGGAGATAGAAACGGGAGCCGCGCGCCACTTTCCGCGGAAAATGCGTCACAGTGAAACACGGCGCAAACCAGGGGAACCCCTGATCACCGCCCAGACCCTCAGGAAACTCGACCGAAAAGCTCCCGGCGGATGACCTTATATTAGGCGATAAACAACCTGTGTGGGAGTTGGCAAACGCCCAGAATCCCCTGCCTGAGAAATACTCGGCCAACCATCCCGGAATTAGCCGACGCGACAGATTAGAAAGTTTTTATAAGAGCTGTTCCCACCGTTTACGTAAACATCAACTTAACTCAACCTTAAATTTTATGATTTACGTCACGTCAGATACTCAATGCCCCTACTCCAGCTGATCCACAACCCCCTGCAGCTGCCACCCCACGACGGCAAAGCTCACATCGCCCCCGGAACTGCCAGTGCCCCCGGTGCGCGCAATAGTGAGCAACCGCCCCGGCATGGGCACGTTGCCCCAGATATCGGCGGTGTCGGGGAGAGCACCCTCGTAGGGGTCGTGCAGATCGGTGACCTGGTACTTGAGCCAGCGGTCGCCTGATTCGCGGGTTTTCAGGTACATAGAGGTGCCGGGAGTCAGCGAACGCTCGTCGCTGAGCGAACGGAATGCCCCGGCGCCACCGCCGTCACCGGCCAGCACCACAATGTCGCTGGAGGATGTGCCGGGCAATACGTACGGCCGGTCGTCAACAGTGAACGCACAGGCGCGATCGGCGCTGGAAGGTACGACGGCGCCACCTTCCACGCGGCAGTCGGCGTCGTCGAATTCCGCCGTCATATCCAGGCTGGGCACACGCATCTCCACGGGGCGCGACGGGGCGATCTCCTCTCCCACGTCCAGGGGTTGCTCGAGCGCCTGGTTTGCTTGTTCCTTCCACGCTCTCATTTCACGGTCGTGTTCGCTGGGCACGCATGCGCGGATGAAGAGAAGGACGAACAGCACCAATAGCAGCACAGCGACCCGGCGGCGTCTCTTGTACACATGCGGGGGCTGCGGCGCGAATCGTCGCGGAGGCGGGGTGGGTCGCACGCCAGCTGGCGGGGTTCTCCGCGGAGGGTATCCGCGCACGTCGTCGCCAGCCATACCCATGACATTAGTTCATCTACACTGGCGCCATGCAGTCAGTACAGGTCACCGAAGTTCCCGAAAACGCCCAGCTTATCGACGTCCGCGAGCCCGACGAATTCTCCGACATCCACGCCGAAGGCGCCGTCAACCTTCCCCTGTCCAATTTCGTGGCACTGGCGGGCCAGATTGATCTGGACCAGCCGGTCTACGTCATCTGCAAGTCCGGCGGCCGTTCAGTGGAAGCGTCGCAGTACATCGAGGAAGTCCTCGGAACTGAGGCGATCAATGTCCTTGGCGGCACCCAGGCGTGGGTCAACGCGGGGCTGCCAACCGCGGAGTAACAACTCACAAACGGCAGTTAGACTGAGCAGCTACGAGCACGGCACCGGTGCCAGGAAGCTCCGTTGGGGCTAGCCGTTCAGCTGCGCTTCCTCACCGCTCACCACACCCTGAAGCTGCCAGCCGATTACCGCGTTCTTCACCGACGGCGCGAACGGGTTGGCGGGCTGGATGCACGTGAGCGTCAGCAACCTGCCCGGCATGGGACCGCTCCCCCAGATCTCCTGCGACTGGGCCAAAGCGGTTTTCTCCGGCTCGTGAAGGTCCGTTGCCTCGTACTTCAACCAGCGGTCACCGGATTGCTCAGTGCGGATGTACAACTCATCGCCGACGGCGACGGTGTGGTGTTCGTTAGACGGGTCGTACAACTTGTCAAAGATCGCGGGTACGCCCGCTGCCGCGTGACCAGCCACAACGACAATGTCGGAGGCATCCGTCCCGGGGAGCGAGTACGGGCGATCGTCCGCCGTGTACACACACGCCTCGGACAACGTGGACGGGTCGATTGAACCGTCTTTGAACAGGCAGTTGTTCTTCTCAAACTTGGCGTGCAGCCCCACCTTCGGGATGGTCATTTCGATCGGACGGGACACCGCGACCTGATCCGCCGCCTGCGAACTCGAGGGGGGCGAAGCGACCTCTTGCTCTTCTCCCTTGCCACCGATGATGCCGCAGGCGCGCAGACCTGCGAAGCCAATGAGCAGCACAACGAGAACAGCGGCAGCACGGCGCAATGGGTACATCCACGACTTCGCGGGCTGTTTCCGGCGTTTCCCGCTCTGGGTACGACGCGTTTCCTGTTGCAATCCCTCCGCGTGCTCATGCGAACGTCGCGGTTCGGCGGTGGCGGGCACTGCCTCCTGCACAAGAGTCTGGTCGGCGCGTGGCGAAGTCTGGCTCTCGCCGTGTAGCTCTCGCGGCTGTCCCTGCGGCACGCGCACCGCAGGCCACTGTTCACGCGCCATCCCCGGGACATGCCCTGCACGGGCACTCTGGCGATCCGGCTGGGGTCGCGGGGTGGGTGAGGGGGAACGGCGATAAGCCGTTGTGCTGCCTGCTGGATCCTCGGCGCCCGGCGCGTACCTGCGGCCTTGTGATCCCTCCGAGCGGCGGCGCCGCGGCGTGGTAGCGGAACGACGCTGCTCGAACCAATGATCCGGCCACTCCTGGGGAGTATCGGTCGCGTGGCGGCCGCGTGTCCGCTGCTCCGGCTCTCTGCGAGCCCCTCCGTGCGCGCCACTCACCGGTCGGCCTTCACGCCGCCGCTGCCCGCTTTCGCCACCGTCATGCATAGCGGCAAGAATAGTCGATAAAGCACGAATTCCCACTATTCATTCCACTGTTTACCCGGCACAATGTCCTTTCAAATTCAGATCGCGGAGTGTTGCGAATGCCGGACTGAACAATGAAGCCATACCAACCATAGGTAGATCCAACGGATGCTAGATTGAGCCCATGGCTGAATCTCTCGCGCACCCGGAATTGTTGATCCAATCCCCCTCATTTCAGATCGAACGGATCCGTCGCGCCACGCGCGAAGAGGTGGAGAGAGCCCTGTCGGAGTTCAACACGACTATGCGCGAGTTCTGGGTACTCACCTGCACGCTGGAGCACGCTGCCAGCCAAACTCAGCTCTCGGAGCTTCTCGCCGTGGATGCCTCCGACATGGTCCGCCTCATTGATTCCCTGGAGACCCACGGGTGGGTCGCCCGTGAGCGCGACGCCAAGGACCGCCGTCGCCAGATCGTCGTGCCAACCAAGAAGGGCGCAAAGGCACACACTCAGCTCGCCCAGGTGGTCTCCGCCGCGGAGGACCGCGCCCTCGACGCGACCACCACCAAGCAGCTGAAGCAACTGCGCAAGCTGTCCAAAGCAATCATGGCACCACCCGCACCCCAGGAGTAGCCGCCCAGGCACGCGAGAAGGGCCCGCCGTAAGCATGATGCTTATCGACGAGCCCTTGTTTCATCCCCACCCCGCCCTAAAACGGGGCTACGTAGGGATGTGTCGTGGTTAAACCAGCTGTGGTTTAGACCAGACGACGACGGCCGAATGCGAAGGCAGCTGCACCCATGATGGAGGCGATCAGCAGACCAACGAGGCCCTTAGCGATGGAGTTGTTACCGGTTGCAGCGCCGACACCACGGTCAGCGTTGTCTGGGGTGCGTGCGTCAGCGCCACCGTTCTGAGCAGCAGCCTGAGCGGCGAGCTCCTCTGCGTTGTTCTCGACGAGCTCCTTGGTCTTAGCCTCGTCCTCGGCGGTCGGGGTCTGGTCAGCGCGCTCAGCCGGAACCAGAACCGGCTCACCCTTGGAGTTCTTCACAACGTTGTAAAGAACCCCACCGAGAGTCACAGCCGCGAGGGTACCCAGGACGCCAGCAGCGATACGACCGGCCGGGACGACCTTGTCGCCGTCCTGCAGCACGGCGTTCTCACCGTTAGCCTTAGCGGACCAGACGATACGGCCGTCCCTGTCCACGATGACGTCGCCCCACTTGAGGGTCACCGGGCGAGGAGCGTTATCGTCCTTGGAACCGAGAACCTCGTTCGTAACCTCTTTACCGTTGCGGATGACGCGGTCACCCGGCTCGAGGGTTGCATACTCGCCGTCGGCCTGTGCGGTGTGCTGCACATTGCCAGCAAAGTCCACAATCTGGTCACCCTTGTTGAGAGTGACCGGGATGGGCTGGAAGGCATCCTGGCTTTCTTCGATCGGCTCATCGTCGCCAAGCTTCACCGGGCGCGGCGGCAGGGTCGGGTCTGCCACAGGCGTGCCATTCACGATGGTATCAGCCTCGTCGCCCGCACTCGCCTCGTCGATAGACGGGTTACCGGGGTTCTCGAAACCGCCCGGGCCGAAAGACGGAGCTCCCGGGACCGGAGCCTGATTGGTGTCGGTAACCACTCCGTCCTCCGCAACTGCGTTCGGAACGATAGCCAGGGTCATTGCACCAGCGGTCGCGAGAGCGACGGCGGTCTTGTTGAAGCGCTTCATGAATCAATCTCTCCTATTGAAGTTGGGAAAAGAAGCAGATCCCAAAGCAGGGTGCCGGACCGACGGTCAGACGACAGGCCTAGACCCGTACTTACTGGGTTAAGGCACAGCGTATACCACGAACTTTACGATCACAACAATCACACCGGTAACATCCGCGAATTCGGAGCTAAGAACGCCCTGGGGACTGTCAATGGGTGAATGCGCCATCTCGATCGAGAGGTGGTTGCGTTGTGACTGGTTGGGTGCCGGAGGAAATTCGTCAGGCGGCGGTTGCCCGTGTTGCTGCTGGCGAGTCCCCTTATTTGGTTGCTGAGGATTTTGGGGTGGTGCCAAAAACTGTCTACAGCTGGATGCACAAAGCGGGTGTAGCCGGTCCATCGACAGTCAGAAGACAGAGCCGACAGGACCGATTTGAGCAAGCATCTGGCTTGGTGCGACAAGGCGCGTCGGTGTCACACGCTGCTCGTAGGGTGGGCTTGCCCGTATCGTCTGTGCGGTCTTGGCTCATCGAACAAGGCGTGGTCGTGCCTGGAAAAGCACCCGCGCGCACAGTCATTTCTGATGAGGATAAACAAGCTGCCGTTGCCTGCGTGCTAGATGGTCAGTCCGCATACCGGATTGCGGAAAGTCTCGGTGTAGCACCTAAGACTGTGTACAGCTGGATGCGTAAAGCAGGGATAACGAGTGACCGCGGTACTGCAAAGCAGTGGAAACACAACCGCCGAGTCGCCGAGGAGATGTTCGCTGACGGTGTGCCGGTGGCTGCGGTTGCCGACTGGTTGGGGGTCAGCAGATCGACGGTGTACCAGTGGCGCAAAGATAGTGTCATGCCAGCACCTTTATCCACCGCCGCGGTGTCTACGGCGGCTACACCAACTGACATCGACGGTATGCGTGTGGGGGTGGGCAAACGGTTGACCGTCTCTGACCGGGCCCAGATCCATGCCGGGTGCGCCCAAGGCTTATCGGCTAGGGCGATCGCTTCATCTATCGGCCGGCACCATAGCGTGGTTGCCAGAGAAATCCGCCGTAACGGGTGGGAGGTCATCAACCCGGCCGGGACGGTGGTGCACACCTATAACGCCGAAGTCGCCGGTGAACGCACAACACGACGGATGGCCAGGCCGAAACCACGCCGCATCGACACGAACTACCGGTTGCGGAAAGTCGTTGTCGCAGGTGTTGCACGCAAATGGTCACCAAAGCGCATCAGCTGCCATCTGGAGCGGGTTTTCGCCGATGATGAAACCATGCAGCTATCCCACGAAGCGATCTACTCCGCGCTCTACATCCAAGGCAAAGGCAGCCTTCGCGCGGAGCTGGAATCGATCATGAAGACCCAGCAAGTACTGATCAAAGGCGGCACGAAACGCACCCCACGGTCGCGTACAGCAGGTCTTGCCACCAACAGCCGGTCGTGGATCACAGGTGCAGAAATCACCACCCGGCCACCAGAAGTCGACGACCGGGCTATCCCCGGGCACTGGGAGGGAGACCTCGTCATCGGCAAAGGAGGTAAAAGTGCGTTGATCACCCTGATTGAACGCTCCAGCCGGTATACCCTGCTGGGGCATTTGCCTGACGAGCACTCATCGGCCACCGTGGTCGGAACGCTGCAACGCATGGTCAAAGACCTCAACGCCGAACAGTTAAAGACCATCACGTGGGACCAAGGATCAGAAATGGCGCTGACTGCCACGGTGTCGATCGCTGATGGGTGCAAGGTCTATTTCTGCGACCCGCACTCACCGTGGCAGCGGCCCACCAACGAGAACACCAACGGGGAAATCCGGCGCCGGTTCTTCCCGAAAGGAACCGACTTCGCCCTTGTCAGCGCCGAGGAAGTCGCCTGGGTCCAAAACGAACTCAACGACACCCCCATCGTCAAGTTTCACGGAGCCACACCCCGTGAAAAACTAGAAGAACTATTCAACGGTGGCGCAATCACCGCATGATCCCGCCCTGCGAAAATGTTACGTTTAAATTCGAATGCGGAACTCAAGCTGCTTCTTCGCTGTTCAGCGCCTGTCAGATCGGTCATTTAAACGATGATTCTCGAATCTTCATTGGCATGAAGAAATTCTGGAAATTTTTTCATCAGTGGAGTTTTCACGGGGTTTTCACCCCACATCGGGCGCAGCACGGCTCTCAGACAGAGCGGCTTTGCGCTTCGCGTTCACGCTGACGGCGTAGCTTGCGATCGCGGTAACGCTTCCACAAAATCAGCAGGAGAACGAGAAGGACGATCAGCACGACGGCGATCATCCACCACGACCAACCGATGCCGGCATCCGGGATCTCCTCATTCGGGTCCAAAGGGACGCGGACAGCATGGACGAGCAACCGATCGGTGTTCAGGCCGTACGACGTGCACGTGATCAACGTGACCTGGTCTAGTTCGGGCTCATACGTCACCGCGTCGTAGCGGTCGGGTTTGACCACCTCGCGGGACGTCATCTTGTACCGGGGCACCTCACCCATGACCTCTATATAGATGTCATCGCCCTCTTTGAGCATGGGCAGTTGGTCGAACATCGCGGCGTTGACCATTCCGGTATGGGAAGAAATAACGGAATTAGTGCCCAGCCCGCCAACGGGCAGGGTGGAGCCGTACATGTGGCCGGCGCCGTCGTAAAGCACCTTCGGCTGTGTGGTGTGATAAACGGGCAAGTCGACGTTGATCGCCGGCACACGGATGCGCGCCATGATGCGGTACTGCTCCGGGAGCGTGAGCTGACTCATGTAATCGTCAAAGCCCGGATCCCCCTCCACAGGAGGGCGTGCGTGTGGGCCTTTCGCCAACAACCTGTCGTTGTACTCGTGGGCGCGGCGGAGTTGCTCAGCTTTGGCCTCACTATCCAGCGCGGCCACTGCGTCTGCCCTGTGATGCCATCTCACGCTACCCACACTGGTTCTATTCGTCCTACCCGTTGTCGTCCTCATCATCCCGCCGACGCCTTAACAGGAACCCGAGAAGAATGAACAGGGCTCCAAGGATTGTCACGCCGATCACGGCCGCACCCGTCGAAGCGAGGTCACGGCTACGTTTGCCGCCGCCGGTGTCCGGTGCACCGTTGTCAGAGCCCCCACCCGGTGTCCTTCCGTTGGTGCTACCACCCGCATCTGGTGCACCCCGTCCATCACGGTCTTTCCGCTCGCATCTTTGCGGGGAGCAAGTCGCAGTTGCTTCTCCACGTCGAATTGCGTCGGTTGCGTCCCTTAGTGTGGTGTAACGCTTGCTGATGGTGGGCCCTTGAAAATAGTGGGGCGGCCACCGTCAGTAACCTTTCGACTCAACTACCACATCTCACCGAAAGGCACATGACGATGACCGCTGCTCCGCATTCTATCGACCCGACAACCTATCTGGACGATCTGCTCGCCCAAGCGTCGCCAGATCTAATGCGGCAGATGCTGCAAGGGTTTATCAACCAGATCCTCTCCGCCCAGGCCGACACCGTCTGCGGCGCCGAGTACGGTGTTGCTTCCACCGAGCGGGTCAACCACCGCAACGGGTACCGCCACCGCGATCTGGACACCCGCGTCGGCACGATCGATGTGGCAGTGCCGAAGCTACGCCACGGCGCTTTCTTCCCAGACTGGCTGCTCGAGCGACGCTCACGGGCCGAACGGGCCTTATCGACCGTGATCGCGACGTGCTATCTCAAAGGGGTCTCCACCCGCAGAATGAACGATCTGGTGGCAACACTTGGCATTTCCAACATGTCGAAATCGCAAGTCTCACGGATGTCGGAAGAACTCGACGAGATGGTCGCCGATTTCAAAAACCGTCCACTCGATCCCGGTGGGTACGCCTACCTGTCGTGCGATGCGCTGACGATCAAGGTGCGTGAAGGCGGCCGGGTGGTCAAATGCTGCGTGCTGTTGGCCACCGGGGTCAACGCCGACGGCTACCGCGAAATGCTCGGCATGCACGTCGCCACCGCGGAATCCAACGCATCGTGGAAAGGCTTCTTCCAAGACTTAAAAGCCCGCGGACTTCGCGGTGTCTTCCTGATCACCAGTGACGCTCACGAAGGCATCCAGCACGCCATTGCTGAGGTGCTGCCTGATGCGTCGTGGCAGCGGTGCCGCACCCATTTCGCTAAGAACCTCTACGAGCAGGTCCCGAAAACACAGTGGCCGATGGTCTCAGCGATGTTCCAGACGATCTTCCAGCAACCTGACGCGGCATCCACCTGGGGGCAAGCCCATGAGGTCGTTGATCTGTTGGAACCGAAGTTCCCCCAGGTAGCAACGTACTTAGAGGAATCACTCGATGAGGTGTTGGCGTTTACCGCCGCCCCGAAACCAGTTTGGACGAAGGTGTGGTCGAACAATCCCACAGAACGGTTAAACCGGGAGATCCGCCGGCGCACCGATGTTGTGGGTATCTTCCCGAATCGTGAATCCATCATCCGGCTTGTTGGTGCGGTACTTGCAGAGCAACACGACGATTGGATCCAGCAGAAACGCTACATGTCACTATCCGCACTCGAACAGACCAAACACCTCATGCACCGCACAGGAGACGATCATGGTGAGCAGCACCAGCTAACCGCCTAACCAAACCCCGAACTTCATACCGAGCCGAAAGCACGAACGGCTACACCACTACACGGGACTTGACCATTGCGTCGTGTCGTACTTGACCCTGAACCGGTACGTCGGGTTGAGCAACGTGCTTGTCCCCCGCCGTTTGCTCCCTGCGTATACGCCGTTGCTGTGGCAGCACCATTGCTCCCCCACCCCAGCATCAGTGTCTTGCCGGGCAGGACGGGCTTATCGCCATCCTGGAATGACTCCCACACAGTGCAGTTCGCTCCCACCGGCAAACCCGTGATCGACGCGGACTGGCCGCGGGTGAACGTGCGGGATCCGCTCAAGTGCCCCGGGTACGCCTTGTTGCACCCCTGATAGTCCTCGCACCTGTGGTTGATGATGAATTTGTGGTCGTTCATCTCGGAAAGGTTCTGTGCCGTGCCGTCAAGCTGCTTACTCAGCTCTAACGTGGCCGGCTGATACTTCGACTCCCAGCTGACGGTGCAGTTCAACTCGCGGTTCTCCGCGTTCGCTGTAGCGATCTCAGTCGTACCCGCCGCGACGTTATTCGTCACCGTGAAACCACCAGCGGATCCGCTGCGCAGCTTCGTCACAACCGGTGCGCCGTCCGTTTTTGCTGTGCAGGGCGCGGATTCAGGTTCATTTATTCACTGAAATAAGCACCCTTGATCGACGCGATTGTCGCCGGGTCTCCCGCCACACAAAGCCTGGCTACTTCGACAGCATCGTCGTACGTGCCGCGGAGCGCGGCGAAACCGCACTCGACCGACGTGACTGCATTGATGGGCAAACCAGTCATGAGCATCGTCCGGGCTCGCGCCCCACCCACCAAATCCGCAAGCTCAACGGCGAGACTAGGTGGCACGGTCACCCCCATCTTGGCCACCGGAATAGCGAACCGCGCAGACGGTGCCACCACGCGGATATCGCACGCCCCCGCCAGCATCGCGCCGGCGCCGATCGCGGGGCCGTTCACGTACGCCACCACGGCTTTCTCCGCGCCGCGGATCACGTCCACCACGCGCTTGAGCGACGGGTAGATCCCGGTGGGATCGCCAGCCGTCAGGTCGGCCCCAGCGGAGAAGGCTGTGCCGGCGCCGGTGAGGAGGACAGCGGAGCCGTCGATAAGCGCGCGCTCCAGCTCCTGCTCAAGCGCAACGAGCAGTTCTTCGCTCAGCGCGTTGCGTTTTTCATCGCGGTTGAGGGTCAGCTCGACGATGCCGTCGGCAGGGCGGGTGACGTTGATAAGCACAGTGTTGACACTAGGCCCCCGGGGTAGGGCGCACAACGGCAACGCGAGATTTCGCATGGCGGGTCCGGGACTTAAACCGTTAGTTACTCACTGCTAGATGCTTGGGTATGTGCAGCAGAGTGAAAACGCCTAGGAACAAATAAGTGCTCCTAGGCGCATTCTCAGACTGCGGCGACTAGTCCCCGATCTGGTCGCGGCCGCGTTTGACGATCAACGGGTCCGGCTCGCCCACCACGTCGTGATCCTTATTCGTGTACTCAAACTTGGACAGGATGTAGCGCATGGCGTTGATGCGGGCGCGCTTCTTGTCGTTGGACTTGATGGTGACCCACGGGGACTCATCCGTGTCCGTGTAACGGAACTGCTCTTCCTTGGCGCGGGTGTAGTCATCCCACTTATCCAAGGACGCGAGGTCCATCGGCGACAGCTTCCACTGGCGCACCGGGTCGACCTGGCGGATGGCAAAGCGCGTGCGCTGCTCCTTCCGCGTCACGGAGAACCAGAATTTGGTCAGCGAGATGCCGGAGCCGAGGATCATGTTCTCCAGCATCGGCACCTCACGAAGGAACTCCGCGTGCTGCGATTCGGTGCAGAATCCCATCACGCGCTCCACGCCGGAGCGGTTGTACCAAGAGCGGTCGAAGAAGACGATCTCGCCGCCCGCTGGGAAGTGCTCGATGTAGCGCTGGAAGTACCACGACGTGGACTCGCGCGGCGACGGCTTTTCCAGTGCCACCGTGCGCGCACCACGCGGGTTCAGGTGCTCATTGAAGCGCTTGATTGTGCCGCCTTTACCGGCTGCGTCGCGCCCCTCAAAGATGATGATGTGGCGCTGCCCCGTGTCCTTAGTCCAGTTCTGCCACTTCAGCAGCTCGATCTGCAGCGCACGCTTCACCTTCTCGTACTCGTCGCGCGTCATGCGCTCGTCATACGGGTAATTCTCGCGCCACGTCTGGATCGGCGTGCCGTCCGGCATCAGAAGCGTCGGGTCGTCTTCATCCGAATCGTCGACGTAGTAACCCTCAGTCTGAGTGAGGTCGATCATGGGCATGTCATCATCGTTTGCCATGCCCGCCAGTTTAGCGGCGCTCGCGCCCCACCGCTTGAGCTACGCGGTCTTCTCGCCAGGGTCTCGTTCCCCCTTCTGTACCCCCTCTTGAGACACGCCTCTGAAACGCAAAAATCCCGCCGTATGAGCGGCGGGATCAGCATACTCGCTAGAAGTTTCCTAGCGGCGCGTCATTTAGCGCGGGAGAAGCTCGAGGAGCTTCTGCAGGCCAGCAGCTGCGTCAACGAGCGGCTGCATGAACTCGAAGACCGGAGCGAGCAGATCGTTGTAGAACTGATATGCACCGTGGCCGAGAGCGGAAGAGCCGTTGATGAAAGAGTTGAATTTCTCCATGATGTGTTCTCCTTAGGAACGAAGTGAAAGGTGGTTCTTACTTGGAGGAAGCTGCCGCGACAGCGCGAACTGCCTCGCCGAACTGGACCGGAGCCTTCTGGAAGAAGTCGAACAGGCCACCGAGGAACTCGTTCCAGCCGTTCCAGGTGTTCTGGAAGTTCTCGAGGTGCCAGATGATTTCGTTCACGTTCATGTGAATGATCTCCTTGTAGATATCACCGGCGAGCGCCGGATGAGGGTTTCTGGATCTTCAGACACCCCGATCGGGCGTCACAGTCAGATATGTTGCCATAGACAGATTTTCAGTCAACAACCCGTCGCAAATAGACGTAGGGATAAGACAACCTTAATTTCTCATTAATCCCTGAATTTATCGTCAGTAAGGCCTGAACCGCGCCAGCATACTGGAACTTCCTCGCCAGCGAACTGACCCTTCAAATTTCTTTCGCCCACTCCGTAACGGCCCCCTTAAAGACACCGATAACGGCACCGCCGAATGAACCCTTGCAGCTTAAAGGCCTCGCCGTACCCCCTTTTTGGGGTGGGCGAGAGCTCTCCGACTCCCGCACTGCCTGTTAGAGCATCCCCCAGAAACGCGAAACCCCGCCGTGAATGCGACGGGGTTCGATCCTGGGTGTCTGATCAATCAGATGGTTACTTGATCACAACGTCCATGATGCCGCCGATACCGCCAGCGATGCCGGTCACCGGAACCATGAATCCGAAGATCGGGTAGAGAATCTCATTCCAGAAGTTGATAAAGAAGTTAATCACGTTGCCGAGCGTCCCGGTGGAGGACAGCTCGCTCATCGCGTCGACGTTGTCGAGGGCCTTGGTGATTCCGTTTTCCATGACTGTTCTCCTTGAATTTCAGGAAGTCTTAGAGCTTCTTGACCGGCTGAGCCGCAGAGCTGAGGGCGTTGGCGCTGTTCTTGTCGAACAAAGCCTTGAGGTTGTCGATCTTGACCGTCTCGGTGAAGAAGCGCTTCAACTCGTCGAAAACCACGAGGACGCCGTTTTCCTTGTCGAACAGGTCCTTGAAGCCGGAGACGATGTCCTTGCCGGAAGAAAGAAGATCCTTGATATCGCTTGCGTTCATGTTTTTCTCCTTATGCGATCCCTTGAAGGCCCGTCAGAGCCGCGATGGGGTGAGATATGGGTGCCCTTGACGAGCACCACAGAGGATGTGGATTACTTGACCAGACCCACGAGGGTCTTAACACCAGAGCCCAGGTTGAAGATCGGTTTGAGAACTTCCCAGAACGGAGCGAAAAGGGTGTTCCAGATCGTAGCCAGGTGAGCGATGAGGTCGAAAGATTCCATGGTTTTCTCCTTAGAAGAATGAAGGGATTATTACGGCGCGGGAGTAGCTACTACTTCTTAGAGGAGCCCTTGACGCTGGAAAGGCCGTCGAATTCGTACTTTCCTTCGGCGTTGGGCGTAGCCGGAGTCTTCAGGGCTTCCTTCAGCTCGTCCTTGTTCGCCGGGTTCAGGAGGCCGGTCTCAGGGTCGAACTGCTCGATCAGGGCCTTGAGCGCATCGCGCCATGCCTGGGAGAAGAGCTCAGCGAGGCTCTGGAAAACCTTGCCCCAGCCGCTCCACGTGTCACCGAGGTTCTGCAGGTGCCATGCAATGTCAGTGGGATTCATACTCAAAGATCTCCTTGAATATTTCCGGCCCGAGCCGGAGGGTGCTTGTTTCAAGACGCCCCGATCGGGCATCACGATCTTGAAATATAGCCAGTACTTCCTGTTTGCGCGCTGCGAAGAGAACAATTCGGTAGGTACCCAAACGTTCAACCAGGTGAACAGGAGTTAACGGGCTTTTGAAGCTTTAGGTTTAGGCATTCTGAACTGCATTTTTACCGCGTCGCGAGAGTTGCAGCGGCGGAAAACGAAACCGCATTTCGTTTGAGTTTGATTAGCTGACGGCAAAATAGTTCAGAACGCTTTTCGGCTCTTTGGGCGCATCCGCCCCCGTATGGGGTAGGTCCTCACGTTTGGTGGAGCGTGCGCATGGTGCCTGAAACACGAAAAACACCTCTGCCGGTCCGGTGGGATCGGGAGAGGTGTGATTCGTCGATAAGCAGAATGCTTACATCATGCCGCCCATGGCCTCCGGGTCCATGGCGGGAGCTGCGGGCTCCGGCTTCTGGGCGACGACTGCCTCAGTGGTGAGGAACAGTGCCGCAATTGAGGCGGCGTTCTGCAGAGCAGAACGGGTGACCTTAGCCGGGTCAGCGATGCCGTTGGCGAGCATCTCAACGTACTCGCCGGTGGCGGCGTTGAGGCCCTGGCCAGCCGGAAGGTTAGCAACCTTGTCGGCGACAACGCCCGGCTCCAGTCCAGCGTTGAGGGCGATCTGCTTCAACGGTGCGGAGAGAGCCTCGCGGACGATCTTCACGCCCGTGGCCTCGTCGCCCTCGAGGCCGAGGTCGCCCTCGAGCTCCTTGGCTGCCTGCAGGAGAGCGACGCCACCGCCGGCGACGATGCCCTCTTCGACTGCTGCCTTCGCGTTGCGGACAGCATCCTCGATGCGCAGCTTGCGCTCCTTGAGCTCAACCTCGGTAGCTGCGCCGACCTTGAGCACAGCGACGCCGCCGGCGAGCTTGGCCAGGCGCTCCTGGAGCTTCTCGCGGTCGTAGTCAGAATCGGAGTTCTCGATCTCGGCGCGGATCTGCTTCACACGGCCCTCGATCTGAGCCTGGTCGCCTGCACCCTGGACGATGGTGGTGTCATCCTTGGTGATCACGGCCTTGCGTGCCTGGCCGAGCAGGGAGACATCAGCGCCGTCGAGGGTGAGGCCGACCTCCTCGGAGATGACCTGGCCGCCGGTCAGGATCGCGATGTCCTGCAGCATTGCTTTACGACGGTCGCCGAAGCCCGGCGCCTTCACAGCCACCGACTTGAACGTGCCGCGGATCTTGTTCACCACGAGGGTGGACAGGGCCTCGCCCTCAACGTCCTCGGCAATGATCAGCAGCGGCTTGCCGGACTGCATGACCTGCTCCAGAACCGGGACGAGCTCCTTGACGTTGGAGATCTTGCCGGAGACCAGCAGGATGTAGGGGTCCTCCAGCACAGCCTCGCCGCGCTCCATGTCGGTGGCGAAGTATGCGGAGATGTAGCCCTTGTCAAAACGCATACCTTCGGTGACCTCGAGGTCCACGCCGAAGGTGTTGGACTCCTCGACCGTGATAACGGACTCCTTGTTCACGGAGCCGTTGCCGACGGCGTACATTGCCTCGGCGATCTTCTTGCCGATCTCGGGGTCGGAAGCGGAGATGCCGGCGGTGGAAGCGATCTCTTCCTCGGTCTCGACCTCCTTAGCCGAGTCGAGCAGCGCCTGGGACACCTTGTCGGTGGCAGTCTGGATGCCGCGCTTGATGCCCATCGGGTTGGAGCCTGCAGCCACGTTGCGCAGACCCTCGCGCACGAGTGCCTGCGCCAGGACGGTAGCGGTGGTGGTGCCGTCACCGGCGACGTCGTCAGTCTTCTTGGCTACTTCCTTGACCAGCTCGGCGCCGATCTTCTCGTACGGGTCCTCGAGCTCGATGTCCTTAGCAATGGTCACGCCGTCATTCGTAATCGCCGGCGCGCCCCAGGACTTCTCCAGCACCACGTTGCGGCCCTTTGGGCCGAGGGTGACCTTCACAGCGTCGGCCAGGGTGTTCAGACCCTGCTCGAGGCTGCGGCGTGCTTCCTCGTCGAATGCGATCATCTTTGCCATGTGAGTTTGTTGCTCCTCTATATAGGGAAAGGCGACGCCACTCTCACGTCTACAAGGTCCAAGCGGGCGCCCGCGACGGCACGGCTGGTGAGCGCAATTCAGCCTCACCCGCTCGAAATTGACTTTTAGCACTCACTTGGCGGGAGTGCTAGAGCCATTTTTAGCAGTGTGCTGCCGCGAGTGCAAGGTCGGAATGAAGAGCTGAGAGCGCACCGCCGCAGCCCTGCAAGGCCGTACCTGGCACGCCGTGCGGATTCTCCATCAACAGCCATCTGGTACAGCAGGAATTCCCAGACCGCCAGCAGCCTCCGCCAAGCGGAGGGGCACAATTGGCTACAAAGGAACAAGAAGCACTCGTACCACTAATGGGAGTTCACTCATGACCCTCAGATCCAAAAATCCGGTAACCGCCTGCGCGGCAGCCGTTGTCACGCTTGGAATGGCCGGCGCAGTAACCGCCGCTCCAGCCCACGCGCAGTCATCTCAGTCTTCATCGCATTCTTCATCGCAGCTGGCGCAGCGCTTCGTCGACAACGGAGACCCCATGCGCCCTGTTGCCCCGTACAACGGCACGCTCTACCGGAGTGACCTGCCCCGAGTTGAACCGTCGGGCAAGCCCGGCACCGTTCTGGCCGAAGTACCCCTGGACCCGAACGTCGGGCTCCCCACTGCCGCCGAGCAGTACCGCATCGCGTACACGACCACCGATAAACTGGGAAAGCCAGCAGTCGCCACCGCCGCCGTTTTCCTGCCCCGTGGCGAGCGCCCGGACAGCGGCTGGCCAGTCGTCGCCTGGACCCACGGAACAGTCGGACTGGGCGATGAGTGCGCCCCGTCCATCAACCCGCGCATTCCACGGGACGTGGAGTACCTGGGCAGGTGGCTCGATCTCGGATACGCGATCGTCGCGCCGGACTACGTCGGCCTGGACACCCCCGGGCTCCACAGCTACCTCAACGGCAAGCAGTCTGCGGTTGAATCCGTCGACTCCGTGGCCGCACTGCACAACATGAAGGCCAGCAAAGACAAGAACGGACCGGTCCTGGACAAGAAATGGGCGGTCATCGGTCAATCTCAGGGCGGAGGCGTCGCCCTACACGTCGCCCACCGCGCAACCGAGCTCAGCCAGAAACTCGGCCTGGACTACCGCGGTGCGGTGGTGACAGGAGCACCCGCCTACATCGAAGAGTTCATCACCAAGCTCGGCCCGTCCTTCCCGCCAGCTCCGCTGCCCGCCGGAATGCAGGTGTACGGCCTGTACATCCTGGGCGCGGTGCGCGAAGCCTACCCAGACGTCGACTTCGATTCAGCTCTCACCGACGAAGGCCGGCGCATGATCGCCGCGGCGCAGCACAGCTGTTACTACGAAGTCGAAGACGCAGTTCGGAATGTCAATCTCACCCGCGCTTTCACAAAACCGCTTAGCGACGTCCCCGGTGCAGACCGCGCCATCCGAGAATTCATGGCGACCCCTGTCTCGGGTTACGACAAACCGGTGTTCATCGCCCACGGGCTCAAGGATGTCGACATGCCGGCCCCGATCGGCATGGCCCTGAACTCGGACATGTGGATGCGCCAATTCATCGGCGCAGAGAAGAACAGCAAGGTGGAGGTTCGTTGGTACCCGACCGACCATGACGGAACGGTCAATGCCTCGACCCGGCACTCCGTTCCGTTCCTGCAGCAAATCATGCGTTAGCACCGACCCAGATCGTATACCGCGCCAGATCTGGTACCGGCCCGGCACCGCCGGGAACGAGACGAGGCACGGCGATGATGCCGTGCCTCGTTCATTTCATGCCCCGGTACAGCGCCTCAGGCCCGTACCGGGACTCAGGTCACATGGACCGATCGACCGTGGTCATTTTCTCCGCGGCAACCGCATCGGCTGGCGCAGTGATGGGCAGGTCCTTCGCAGCCTTGGCAGTGCGGCTGTAGATGAATGCGACAGCGGCGGCGAAGAGAACCACGCCGATAACACTGGTCCAGGTGTTCTCCTCGAAGATCTCCAGCGGGCTGTCGCCCTGGGCGGCAGCGATGATGCCGGCGTTGACCACACCGAAGAGGGACTCGCCGACAATGAGGCCGGTGGCTCCGAGGGTGCCCATGCGGATCGCGGACTCCGGGTTGCGCTGCTGGGATGCCCAGCGGTTGTAGAAGTGCCCGATAATCGCGCCGAGCGGCACCATCACGGTGACACTGACCGGCAGGTACATACCCATGCCCACTGCAAGCGGCGGCAGGGAATACTTCTTGTCGGTGGTGGCGGTGAGGATCTCGTCCACGATGATGATCGCGGTGCCGATGGCGGCACCCAGGAAGATGAGGTTCCAGTCCAGGGAGTCGTCGAAAATGCCGGTGGCCACGGACGACATGAGAGCGGCCTGCGGCGCGGCCAGCGCATCCGGGCCAGCGCCCTCCATGCCCTGGAAACCGAAGCCGGTGAGCATGAGGTGCAGCACCGGCGGGATGACCACGGACCCGAACAGAACACCGATGACCAGGGCGACCTGCTGCTTCCACGGGGTCGCGCCGACAAGCTGACCCGTCTTCAAGTCCTGCAGGTTGTCGTTGGAAATGGTGGCAATGCCGAAGACGATCGCGGCGGTGAACAGCGTGTACGCCACCAGGGAGGTCGCGTTCGCGTCTGTGCCGGCCATGAACGCGGCGATGACCAGTGCAGAAGAGATCACCGCGATGATGCCCACGGAGGAAATCGGCGAGTTCGACGCACCGATCAAACCGGCCATGTACCCGCAGACGGAGGCGATGACTAGGCCGACGACCAGAATGAAGATCACGGAGATGGCAGTCAGGCCGAAAGCGTGCTCATGGATGTCGGTGCCGCGCTGGAAATCCCACAGCAGGAAGCCGATCGGGAGCATGGACGCCAGAATCACGCCAAGGACGATCGGAAATGGGATATCCCTTTCCGTCACGTCCACTTCCCTGCCGGCGGCACGCTTCCGGGAGCTGGACAGGGAGGCGCTGACACCCTTGACCACGGGGCCAGCGATCTTCACCAGAGTCCACAGTGCTGCGACTGCCATGGTGCCCACGCCGATGAAGCGGATCTCGGAGGCAAAGGTGGTGGAGACGATGTCGGAGAGGTCGGTGACGGAGCCGTCGATAAGCGGTGCCGTGCGCCACGGAAGAAGAATGAAGAAGGAGATGACCACGCCGACGAGCATGGCGATGCCGACGGTCATGCCCACGAGGTGGCCCACGCCGATGAGCGCGAGGGAGAGCGAGCCGCCCAGCATGGTTGCGCCTTTGGCGAATTTGAAGGTGCCCGCGATCTCGCTAGCGGCGGCTTTCATGGCGGCGAGCAGGCCGTAGAACGCGGAAACGATGCCGCCGATGACGATGATGCGCAGACCCTTGACGTTCTCCTCGTTATTAGGATCACCGTCGCCGACGCGCAGCACCTCAGCCGCGGCCACGCCCTCCGGGTACGGCAAGTCCGAGCCCGTGACCAGCGCGCGGCGCAGCGGCACCGAGAACATCACGCCCAGGATGCCGCCGAGCGCGCACACCAGCGCCGTAGTCCAGAAGGGGAAGCCCTGCCAGTAGCCGATCATGACCAGACCCGGCAGGACGAAGATGATCGCGGACAGCGTGCCCGCCGCCGACGCAATCGTCTGCACAATGTTGTTCTCCTTCACATTGTGCCCGGCGAATTTGCGCAGAACAGCCATAGAAATGACCGCCGCGGGGATGGACGTAGCAAACGTCAGGCCCACCTTGAGCCCCAGGTAGACGTTCGCCGCGGTGAACACAAGCGTGATCAGACCGCCGATGATGATGCCGCGGAGAGTGAGCTCGCGCAGCTCCGTCCGGTTATCCATTTTCAACCTTTCTCATGGGGTATCGGCAAAAATGTTACTTCCTGCGGTAACCCAGCCCCAACCAAGGATTCGCCGCCTGTCCGCACGCTGGTACGTTCGAGCTCATGAGCACTTTTGAACCGAACCGCGAACGGATCTTCAACGACCTTTCCGCACTCGTGTCCTTCAACTCGCCCCATTCTGTGCCGGAGCTCGCCGACCAGCACGCGGGTGCCGCCGACTGGGTGGCTAGCGCGCTCGCCGAGCGCGGCCTCGAGGTGGAGCGCCACGCCACGGTGGACAACGCCGACGCGATCATTGCGCGCAAGCACGTCAGCGACGACGCCCCGACGGTCCTCCTTTACTCCCACTACGACGTCGTTCCCGCCGGCGACCCGGCCGCCTGGACCGCCGACCCGTTCACCCTCACCGAGCGCGACGGCCGCTGGTACGGCCGCGGCGCCGCCGATTGCAAGGGCAACGTAGCCATGCACCTTGAAGCACTCAGGCTTATCGACGCCGCCGGCGGCACCGACGCTAACCTCGTCGTCCTCGTCNCGTGGGGGGGGGGGCACGGGTGCTCCTGCCCCTTATACACATCTAGATGGGTATAAGAGACGGGTCCCCCTTTACCCCCACTACGACGTCGTTCCCGCCGGCGACCCGGCCGCCTGGACCGCCGACCCGTTCACCCTCACCGAGCGCGACGGCCGCTGGTACGGCCGCGGCGCCGCCGATTGCAAGGGCAACGTAGCCATGCACCTTGAAGCACTCAGGCTTATCGACGCCGCCGGCGGCACCGACGCTAACCTCGTCGTCCTCGTCGAAGGCTCCGAAGAACTCGGCGGCGGTGGCCTGGAAAAGCTGATCGAGGAGAAGCCGGAACTGTTCAAGGCCGACATCATTCTCATCGCCGACTCCGGCAATGTGGCCGTGGGCACCCCGACCCTGACCACCGCGCTGCGCGGCGGCGCCCAGCTCAAGGTGACGGTGGAGACCCTCCGCGGCGCCATCCACTCCGGCACCTTCGGCGGCCCGGCCCCAGACCCGGTCGCCGCTCTGATCCGCACGCTCGATTCGCTTCGGGACGCCTCCGGCCGCACCACCATCGACGGCCTCGACGACGCCCTGACCGCCACCTGGCCCGGCGAGCCCTACACCGCCGACGCGTTCCGTCAGGACGCCGGTGTTCTCGACGGCGTCTCGCTCATGGGCGATATCGATAACGGCGGCGAGAACGCCTCAGACATGGTCTGGGCCCGCCCCGCCGTGACTGTCATCGGTTTCACCTCAACCCCGGTCACCGAGGCCGTCAACGCCATCATCCCGCGCGCCGAGGCCCAGCTGAACCTCCGCGTCCCCGCCGGCATGGACCCCGCCGCGGCTGCCGAGGCCCTGAAACAGCACATCATCGACCACACCCCGTGGGGCGCCAAGGTGGAGGTGGAGATCTTCGACATCAACCACGGTTTTGCTACCGACCCCTCCCGTCCCGCCATCGCTCTACTCGGCGAGTGTCTCGAGGAGTCCTACAAGGAAGCCCCCGCGTCCGCTGCCCCCTCCGGCGTGCCCAATGACCTGGTCACCGTCGGCTCCGGCGGTTCCATCCCGCTGACCGCGACGCTGCAGAAGCACTTCCCTGACGCGGCCATCGCCATGTACGGCGTGGAAGACAACAACGCCGGCATCCACTCCGTCGACGAGTCGGTGCACCCGTTCGAGATCGAACGCGTCGCCGTCGCCGAGGCCAAGTTCCTGCAGCGCGTCACCTCGCTGTAAAAGTCTCCGCCTTCCCCTTTAGCCCCTCCCCTAGCACCTCGTTTCTCTTTCGGGTGTCGGTGGAGGGGCTTAAGTGTTTGAGGGCCCGTGGATCTAGATGACACTTTCGCCCGGGCCCGGCCCGAAAACGCCTGCTCGGTGTTGCCGCCATGTCATCGAGATCCACGCCGTCGTGGTGGGTGCATCTTCGCGCTAGGCGGTTCCGCGTTGCACGCGCCCCTTTGAATTTTTGGGGATTGATCCTGCACTCTGAACAGTGCCAATGCCCATGCCCCGGGAGACCGGGCGAACTATTTTTCCGGAGTGTGTTGCGCGTCACCTGACGGCAGGTTAATGTGTGTGGCATGCGTAAGCCGATTCTTCTACGAGCCCTAGTACTCAAGGTGGTACTACAGGCCACCGACCCCAACGCGGAGTAACCGACTCCCCGCGGCGTGGGGCAGTGGTCGTTAGCCACCCAGTACAGCGAGTCAGTACTCACCCCACACACTCCGCGAAACGTAGAAGGACACCGACGTGTTTTCCACCTCGACTCAGACCACGGCTCACTCCACCTCCACCACCGGTTCGACTGAATTCACCGATTCCGCCGAATTCACCCGCACCAACACGCCACAGCAGGCTCAGGCATTCGGGACTCAGCAGAACCAGATCACTGAGCGCGACCCCTTCCAGATCCGCTTCGATTCTGAGCGCCGCCTGCCACGCGAGCTGCGCGAGGAGGCAATGGGCATGAGCTGGTCGCTGTTCAGCGCCACCTACGCACCGACGCCGACGGTCAAGTTCTCCGGCATCGAGTCCCGCCGTGAGCACTGGTGCTACACCACCTACTCTGCTGACTTGATCCGCACCTCGAAGACGTCTGCGCCGCAGACCACCCACCACGAGGTCACCGCCTCCGGCCCGGCGCACGCCTTCAGCGCGATGCTGGCTGAGGAAGGCCGCCACGTCGAGATCCTCGAGTTCCACCAGTTTCAGCTGCACGAGGCCACTTTCACCGCCATCAAGGTCGCGCACCAGATCAACGAGCGCCGCACCGCTTGGGCTGTCGGATTCGGTGCGGCGAGCGAGTCCTCCATCGCCGCTGCGATGGCTTCCGGCGCGCAGCGCATCTACGGCTAATCGGCTCCGGTCGCCTCTGCCCGCCGGCTGCCAAGCCACATGCCCAGCCGAATGCAATTAGCAGCTCGACTCCGCACGAATAGAGCTAAATATGTAGACTGCAAACGTTGGCCGCGCCAGCGATGACGCGCCTTTTTGATTTGGTTATACGTAGTTTTCCCAAGTCGGCAGGGTGTTTTCTCGCCTGCGCGCTGCTGGCCCGTGTTCCTTGCGGCCGGGCCGGCGCAATCATTGACTCTGCTGGCTGCACGTCGGACGCACCGTCGGAAGCGTGGCCGGACACGAACTTGGGAGGGCCGTGACACCGTGATCACCTTGCTCTTGGCGCTCATTGCCGCCACCGCAGCGGCACCTGTACTGCTCCGCACAATGGGCAGGCCCGGGTTCGGCGTACTGGCGCTCGTGCCGGGGGCGGGCTTCGCGTGGCTGGTCTACCACTTCGCCAACGGAACATTCAGGGGCGGCGGCGAGATTCTCGCGGCGTATCCGTGGATGCCCGGGGCGCACCTGAACATCGAGTTCCGGCTCGACGCGTATTCGGGACTGTTCAGCCTGATCATCCTGGGTGTCGGGGCACTGGTGCTGCTGTACTGCTGGGGGTATTTCGATTCCAACCCGCGGCGCCTGAGCATTTTCGGGGCGGAGCTGACCATGTTCGCCATGGCCATGTACGGGCTGGTCATCTCCGACAACTTCCTGATGATGTACATCTTCTGGGAGATCACCTCGGTGCTTTCGTTCCTGCTGGTCTCCTACTACGGGGAAAGGGCGTCCTCACGCCGCGCGGCGAACCAAGCGCTGTTGGTCACCACATTCGGCGGGTTGGCCATGCTGGTGGGCATCATCCTCTTCGGCACCCAGACGGGCGTGTGGAAGTTCTCGGAACTCTCCGGGGTGCAGGAACTGGACCAGGTCACGGGAATCACCGCGGCCGTGGTGCTCATCCTGCTCGGTGCGCTGACCAAGTCGGCGCAGGCGCCCTTCCACTTCTGGCTGCCCGGCGCGATGGCGGCCCCGACACCCGTGTCGGCGTACCTGCACTCCGCCGCCATGGTGAAGGCAGGGGTGTATTTGGTGGGGCGGTTGGCGCCGGATTTTGCGTCGATAAGCGCGTGGCACGTCGTTGTTCTGCCGGTGGGCGTGTTCACGATGCTGCTGGGCGGCTGGATGGCGCTGAAGCAGCGCGACCTGAAGCTGATCCTCGCGTACGGCACGGTCTCGCAGCTGGGGTTCATGACTGCGGTGGTGGGCATCGGCTCGCGCGAGGCGGCGATGGCCGGTCTGGCGCTGGTGTTCGCGCACTCGCTGTTCAAGGCGGCGCTGTTCATGATCGTCGGTGCGATCGACCACACGTTGGGCACGCGCGATATCCGCGAGCTGTCCGGGCTGGGGCGCAAGGAGCCGCTGGTGGCTGTGCTGGCCACGATAGCGGCGGCATCGATGGCGGGCATCCCTCCGCTGTGGGGCTTCGTGGCCAAGGAAGCGGTGCTTGAGGCGACGCTGCACGAGGAGATGCTGGTGGGCATGCCGCGCCACATGCTGCTCGTCGGCTTCGTGCTCGGCTCGATCCTCACCATGGCGTACTCCCTGTACTTCCTGTGGGGTGCGTTCGCGCGCAAGTCAGAGGACGATGTGCGCAAAGAGCTTGTCGACGGCACATCTCCCGCCGTCCGCGACATGGAGCCCATCGAATTTTTGCAGTGGGCCCCCGCTGCACTCCTGGTGCTGCTCACTGTGATCTTCGGCTTCGTCCCGGCGCCATTGTCGCACCTGTTCAACCAGTACCTGAACGTCCGCTTCCCCGACGCGGAGCGCCAGGACTTGGAGCTGTGGCACGGCATCACCATCCCGCTGGGTTTGAGCGTGGTGATCATCGCCACCGGTGCCATCATGTTCTGGCAGCGCGAGCTGGTGAAGAAGGCGCAGTTCGAGCGACCCGCCCTGGGCGATGCGAATGCGCTGTGGGACAACATTTTGAAGGTGCTGCGGAAGGCGTCGCTACGCCTGACGGCATCCACGCAGCGCGGTTCGTTGACTATCAACCTCGCGGTGATCTTCAGCGTGCTCATGGTTGTGCCGCTCGGCGCCCTGATTTTCGGCGACGGCGCGATGACCAACATGATCCTGTGGGACAACCCGTGGCAGGGCATGACGGTGCTGGTGATGGTCGGCTGCGCTGTCGCCGCGACCGTAATCCGCAACCGTCTCTCCCTGGTGATCCTGGCCGGCCTGACGGGCTATGCTTCGGCCCTCATCTTCGCGCTGCACGGCGCGCCCGACCTGGCGCTGACGCAGGTGCTGGTGGAGACGCTGGTCATGGTCGTGTTCATGCTGGTCCTGCGCAAGCTGCCCACGGAAGTGGACAAGAAGGACGCGGACGTGCGCATGCGCGCGTGGCTGTCGGTGGGCACGGGCCTGTCAGTCGTGGTTGTCGCCATGGCCGCGATGTCCGCGCGGATCCACGAGCCGATCTCCACCCTCATGCCGCAGCTGGCCTACGAGATCGGGCACGGCCGCAACACGGTCAACGTCCTGCTCGTGGACCTGCGCGCGGGCGACACGCTCGGCGAGATCTCCGTGCTGGTCATTGCCGCGACCGGCGTGGCCAGCCTGATCTACCGCACCGAGTCCTTCTCCCGCGAATCGCGCCGCCCGACGCTGTCCACGCGCCGCCCGCGCTGGCTCGCAGCGGGTGTGGAGGGCGAGAAGGCCCAGAACCGCTCGATCATGGTCGACGTGGTCACCCGCCTGCTCTTCCCCGCGATGGTCCTGCTGTCGGCGTACTTCTTCTTCTCCGGCCACAACGCCCCTGGCGGCGGTTTCGCCGGCGGCCTGGTCATGGGGTTGGCTCTCACACTGCGTTACCTCGCCGGCGGCCGCGAGGAGCTCGAGGAAGCGCTGCCGGTCGATCCGTCGAAGCTGCTCGGCACGGGTCTGCTGCTCTCCGGCGCGGCCGCGGTCATCCCGATGTTCCTGGGCTACCCGCCGCTGACAAGCGGCTACATTGAGCCGGAGCTGCCACTCATCGGCCCCGTCACAGTTCCCTCGGCACTGCTTTTCGACGCCGGCGTATACACCATCGTCGTCGGCCTGGTCATGCACATTCTCACCTCCCTCGGCGGCCAGATCGACCGCGAGGAGGACGAACGTAAGGAGCGCGCACGCGACCGCGCCCGCGCTCTGCAGCGCAAGAACGAGGAGCGCAAGCGTGCCCGGGAGGAGCACGCGCAGCGAAGGGAGCAACGGCGCGTGGATAAGCTCGCGCAGGCTGAACGTGGAATTTCAACAACTCGGACTGGGGAGGTGCAGTAATGGAAGCGAATCTGTTCCTGCTCATTGCGTCCGGCGTGCTCATCGCCGCAGGTGTGTACCTGATGCTGGACCGCGCGATGACGCGGATGCTGCTTGGCGTGATGCTCATCGGTAACGGTGCCAACCTGCTGCTGCTCCAGTCGGGCGGGCAAGCTGGCGCACCGCCGATTCTGGACCGCAATTCCGTGGCCACCGAGCAGACCGCGGATCCGTTGGCACAGGCGATGATTCTCACCGCGATTGTCATCTCGATGGCGATGGTGTCCTTCATCCTCGCGCTGTTGTACAGGCAGTACCGCTACCGCACCGACGACGTGATCGAGCACGACGCGGAGGACCAGGCCATTGCCGCGCGTCCGGCCACCCCGTCCGCGGCGCCGGATGCGGACGCGTCCGACGACCCGGAGACCGGCCGTCTGCGCAGCGGCGGCGACGCATTCGGCCCGCGTTCCTTCGAAGAGCCGGTGAAGGAGGTCGACGATGACTAACCCCACGTTCACCGACCCGACGTTCTACGAGGCATACGTCGATCTGCTGTTGCCGGCGATGCCGTACCTGATCCCGCTGCCGGTCTTGCTGCCTGCGTTGGCCGCCGCGCTGATCCTGCTGGCGGGCAAGCACCGCACCCTGCAGCGCAGCATCGCGTTCTTCACATTCTTGGCCTTGGCGGTGATCGCGGCGTCCATGATTCTGGCGGCGGACATTTCCGGTATCCAGACACTGCAGCTGGGTGGATGGGACGCGCCGATTGGCATCACGTTCGTGGCTGACCGCCTTTCCAGCATCATGCTGTTTGTCTCGGCGATCGTGCTGTTCTGTGTCATGTGGTTCGCCATCAGCCAGGGTATCCGCGACGGCAACGAGAACGACCCGGTGGAGGTCTTCCTGCCCATCTACATGTTGTTGTCCATGGGCGTGAACCTGTCCTTCCTGGCTGGCGACCTGTTCAACCTGTACGTGGGGTTTGAGATCTTCCTCGTCGCTTCGTACATCTTGCTTACCATGGGTGCGTCCCCGCAGCGCGTGCGCGCGGGCATCGGTTACGTGATGGTGTCCATGGCGTCCTCGATGATCTTCCTGTTCGCCTTGGGGTTGGTCTACGCGTCTGTGGGCACCGTGAACATGGCACAGGCCGGCATGCGTTTGGAGGAGATCCCCGAGGGCACGCGCACCGCGATCTTTGCCACGCTGCTCGTGGCCTTCGGCATCAAGGCGGCGATCTTCCCGCTCGACGCGTGGCTGCCGGACTCCTACCCCACCGCTGCGTCCCTGGTCACCGCCGTGTTCGCAGGTCTTTTGACCAAGGTCGGCGTCTACTCCATCATCCGCGTGCGGGTCACGCTCTTCCCCGACGGCCCCTTAAGCCACCTGCTCATGTGGGTCGCGCTGGCCACCATGATCGTGGGTGTGATGGGAGCCTTGGCGCAAAACGACATCAAGCGACTGCTCTCCTTCACCCTGGTCAGCCACATCGGCTACATGATCTTCGGTATCGCGCTGGGCACCGCCCACGGCCTGTCCGGCGCGATCTTCTACGCCGTCCACCACATTCTGGTGCAGACATCCCTGTTCCTGGTGGTCAGCCTCATCGAGCGCCAAATGGGATCCCCGCAACTGCGCCGCCTGGGCTCGCTGCTGTACACCGCACCCGTGATCGCCCTGCTGTACTTCATCCCGGCGATCAACCTGGGCGGCATCCCGCCGTTCTCCGGCTTCATCGGCAAAGTCCTGCTCATCCAGGCGGGTGCGGAGGAAGGCTCCTGGCTGTCCTGGGTCCTCATCGTCGGCGCCGTGGTCACCTCGCTGCTCACCCTGTACGCGATGATGATCGTCTGGTCCAAGGCATTCCTCCGCGACCGCTCCGACGCCCCCGAAGGCAACGTTGTCTCCGTCCGCGTCAGCCCGCTCGGCGATGTCTCCGACACTGTCGCACTCGAGGACAGCGACGACGCCGGCCGCGTCCCCGCTGGCATGGTTGCCTCCACCGCCACTCTCGTCGCCGCGTCCGTGGCCATCACGTTCCTCGCTGGCCCCATCTCCGCGATCACCGGCCGCGCCGCCGACTCCGCGCTGGACACAGACCTCTACCGCACCGCCGTCCTGGGTACCGACTGGTCGAACCCGTCGCGCACGCTCGACGGGCACACGCTTGACGACGACTCCGATGCCCTTCCCAACCGCATCCGCGAAATCGAGGAGCCCAGCGCCGGCGTGACCACCGTGCCCGTGCCCGACCCCGCCGTCGACGCCGGCGACGAGCCCGCCGGAGCGGATCCTGCTGGATCTGATCCTGCTGATCCCGCTGCCCCAGTTGACTCCGAGGAGGCGAACCAATGAGCCCCACACCCCGCCGCACATTCGGCCATCACATCTCCGACCGCTTCCGCCCCTGGTTCATCTTCTGGCTGACGGTGATGTGGATCCTGCTCATGGGCGAACTCACCTGGGCCAACGTGTTCGGGGGCCTCGCTTTGGGTGTGGCCATCACCCTCCTGCTCCCGCTACCGAAACTCCCTACCGGCGGCGTGAGTGTCGACCTGCCCAAACTGTTCGTGTTCCTCATCCGGTGGGTCGGCGAGTTGATGGTCGCGGCGGTCCAAGTGTCGTGGCTGGCAATCCGTCCGGCGGACCCGCCGAAGAGCGCCATCTTCACAGTCCCGATGCGACTCAACTCCGAGCTGGCACTGTACTTTGCCACCTGCGCGTACAACCTTCAGCCCGGCGGCTGTGTCACCGATATCGACCTGGCTAACCGCACGTGGACCATCCACGTTCTGTCCGCCGGGACGCAGAAGGATGTGGAGAAGGCGCTGGCGGACGTCGATAAGCTTGAGCGCTCGATGATCGCTATTTTTGAAAAGAGAAAGGCCCACAAGAATGGATGACGCGATCTACAACTCCGTGCTTGCGGTGGCGGCGGCGCTGCTGGTCATCGGCTTTTTCATCACGACGTGGCGGCTGGTGATCGGCCCGAACTCGCTCGACCGCGTCGTGGCCATGGACGGCATTGTCGCTTCCATCCAGTGCGCGCTGGCCACCTACATCTGCTGGACGCTGGACACCACCGTGGTCAACGCGATGTTCGTGGTGGCCATGCTGGGCTTCATCGGCTCCCTGTCCGTCGCCCGCTTCCGCAAGAGGGACGGTGCACTCTAATGGCCTTCACCTGGGAATACATTTCCGACGTCCTGTCGCTCATCTTCATCGTCATCGGCGCGCTGCAGGTCTTCTTCGCGTCCGTGGGCATCGCGCGCTTCACCACCACGCTGTCCCGCATCCACGCCGTGACCAAACCTCAGACCGTCGGCCTGATCATGGTCATCCTCGGCGTGATCTTCCGCCTCACCAGCTCCGAGCACTTCGATGTCGGCCAGCGCGGCGACGTGGGCATGCTCTTCCTGCTCGTCCTCTTCGCGCTGATGACCAACCCCGTCACCGCGCAGCGACTCGGCCGCGTCTCCCGCCGCGAGGGCCTCTACGGCGACGAGGACGACATCGCCATCAACGAGCACCCCGGCGACCTACACCGGAGCACGCAGATTTAGGCGCTCGGGTTAGGCGCTCGGGCTTAGGTGCCCGGGCTTAGGCGCTCGGATGCCCGGCGCGGAGCTCCGCCACCGCCTGATCCACCGCTCCGTGCCAGTCGCCCGTCCGCTCGTACACGGCGCGTTGACGCTGGTAGGCGGCACCATTTTCCACGATCTTGTTCACCAAGTTCAGCTCCTCAACACAGCCGAGACGCTTAGCGACGCCCCCCAGCTCCCCCACCATGTCCCTCAACTCATCCGTGACCAAGCGCTCGTCTGTGTCCCGGCTGGTGATCACCTCGGCCTCGAGACCGTAGCGGGCACCGCGCCACTTATTTTCCGCCACGTGCCACGGCTGGAGGGTGGGGAGTTCCTCGCCGCGGTCGATCATTTCGTCGTAATGCACGACGAGGCAGTGTGTCAGCGCAACCACAGCCGCGAGCTCCTCGAGGTTCGTAGCGGCATCCGAAATCCGCACCTCGATGGTGCCCCATTTGGCGGCGGGGCGGACGTCGAAATGCATGCTGCCCGTGTGCGACGTGACGCCGGACGTGGTCTGGTCGCGCATGAACTGTACCCACTCCTGCCAGCTGCCGAACTGGTACGGCATACCCGCGGTGGGTAGCTGCTGGTAGAGCATGGTGCGGTTCGACGCGTAGCCGGTGTCCAGGCCTTCCCACGCCGGACTCGAGGCCGAGATAGCCAGAAGGTGCGGGTACTTGGTCATCACCGCGTTGATGATCGGCCACACACGGTCCTCGTGACGGATGCCAACGTGCACGTGCGTGCCCCACAGAAGCATCTGCTGCCCCCAGTACTGGGTGCGGTTGATGATCTCCTTGTACGTCGGCTTATCCCCCACCGGCTGTGTGCGGAAGTCCGCGAACGGGTGACCGCCGCCCGCCCACAGCTGCAGGTTCTTCTCGTCGGCGACCTGCTGGATCTTGTCCTTCGTCTCCTTCAGGTACGACATCGCCTCTGCGGTGTTCGCGCACACCGGCGTGACCAGCTCGATGGTGTTTTTCAGAAACTCCTTTTCCAGGTGCGTCTCCGGCCACCGCTGCTCCACCGCCTCGATGACCTCCGCCGCGTACGGCACCAAGTCCCGGGTCTCCGGGTCGACGAGAGCGATCTCCCACTCCACACCCAGGCTCGGGCCCTCCGAACGGGCGAAATCCCGGAACGGATCCATCACTGCCTGGACTGCCTGGTTTGCTGGCTGAGTCATTACTTCTGAATACGGCATGGACCGCCCCCGCGCAAATTACTGCGGGAACGGTCCATGGTTTAGTTTCAGCGTCTTTTCCAACGCCTCGCAACTTCGCGCCGAAGCTAGAGGGTGACCTCCCGGTTCTCCGCCAGCACCAGCGTCAAGGAACCGGGCTTCTTGGCTTCGTCGGGGATGCGGTCGTCGATAGGCACGGCGACGCCGCCGACCTTGTCCGCCAGCTCGCGCGCACGGTCCTCCGCGCCCGGGGTGTTCTTATCGAAGAGCACGGTGTTCTCCCCGAACGTGACCACCTCGCCCGGGATGTTGCCGACCTCGCCGACATTCATCCCCTTGCCCTTCGCCTGCGTGGCCACCTGGTCCGCGAAGCCAGTGATCGCCGAGTTGTTGTACACGTTCACGGTCATGTTCTCGCGCGTCATCGGCGCATTGGCACCCGCCGGGGCCGCACCGTTGCCCTGGTTCTGCGCGTTCGGATCGTTCGGGTTCTGGCCCTGCCCCTGCTGACCCGCTGCGTTCGGGTCGTTGGCGTTCTGGCCCTGCTGGCCTGCCGCGTTCGGGTCGTTCGGGTTCTGGCTCTGGGCCTGCCCCTGGCCGCTCTGCTCGTTTTGGCCTTGCGCGTTCGGGTCATTCGGGTTCTGCGCGTTCGGGTTGTTCGGATCCTGCGCCGACTGGTTGGCGGGATCGTTCGCGGCCTGATCGTCGGCACCACCCCTGGTCATCGCGTACACGCCCCACAGTGCGAGCAACAGCGCAACGGCAATGAGGATCATGGCCAGACCGCGCTTGGGTACGCCGCCCGCGGCGGCAGCGGTGCTGGAGCTGCCGGCCCCTGCCGCAGCGCCCGCCGCCGGGGCTGCGGACGTGGTTGCGGCAGCAGCGGGGACACCGGCTGCGACGGCGCGGTCGTCCTCATCCTCGTAGTACGGCTCGTAGTCCCGTTCATAGTCGGCGTCCACCTCGGCGTCGACGTAATCGGGCTCGACGCCCTCGGCATAGTTGCCGGCATAGTTGGCGTTCGCGTAACCGGCACCGGCAGTGCCTGCCGCAGTTACGGCATGGCCTGTCTCGTTGTAGTCGGAGTAATCGTCGTAATCGTCATAATCCGCGTACTCGACCTCTTCCGGTTCGAGGACCTCCTCAACCCGGTGGTGCTTGCCGCGCGAAGCTGGCTCGGTCCGAGCGTAATCGGCGTCGGCGTGGGTGTCGTAGTACTCCTCGAGAGCCTCGTCGAAAGAGCCGTCGCCAGCAGTTTCGTAGTGCTCGGGCGCATGATCCTGCACCAGGTCGTCCGCGAGGTCGTCGCGGTCCTGCAGCAGGTCGTCGCTCCGGTCGCGGCTGAAGAACTTGCGGGAGCCGCCGAAGCGGCCGTTGCGCGGGTCACGGTCACCAGGGTTCACATTAGTCACGGCCGTCACTCTAATGCTCTCAGTTAACTATATTCTTTGCGACGCGCCGAGAAACCCCGACCGCACCCTAACTATGCGCTGCATAGTTCCTGCGGTTTCTGCAGCTGGCACTGCAGACGGGGTGGCAGTAGTCGATCCATCAACCAAGCACCTCGGGCCGCCCGGTCAACACGGCAGCCGCTGTTTGGGCATCAAAACCAGACGGCGGGCAGCTGGGACCAAAATTGCGAACGGTAACAAATGAACGGTAACCCCCGCCTGTTACGTATGCTGTTCCGCACATACCAGCCCCCGAAAGAGCATTGTTGCCGTTCGATAGTTACCGATCGCCTTTTTGGGGTGGCGCACCGCCTTCATCGGGGCACGAACACAAGGCCGGCTCGGGGCGACGGGTCCCAAAGTTGGGTCAAACCGAGGATGTTAACCCTAAAAGTTAGTTTCCCCAGGAACCCGCAATAGGCCCCCGAAAGCCCACCTGGGGAAACTAACGTTTGGGGTTGACATCCTGGGCGAATTCCTGGGCGAATCCCGGCGAATTGAGCCAGCTAGCCCCCGATCACCCGCTGCTCCCGGATGCGCTGCAGACGGCGGACGAGTTGGGGGCGGGCGGCGAGGGCGGAGGGGTCGTCGATAAGCGAATTGAGCTTTTGGTAGTAGCGGAAGGGCGATATGCCCAGCTCAGCACGGATGGCGTCTTCGCGGGCACCGAGGCTGCGGGGGGCGCGGCCAGCGAAGTCGAGAATAGCCAAGTCAGACGGGTCCACACGCGAAACTATACTGAACCGCATGATCCGACCGATTGTGATTTACGGCGACCCAGTCCTGCACACCCCGACGGAACCGGTGACGGAGCCGGTGGAGGAGCTGCAGGAGCTCATCGCCGATATGCACGAGACGATGGATGCCGCGAACGGGGTGGGCCTGGCGGCGAATCAGATCGGTGTGAACAAACGGCTGTTCGTCTACCACTGCCCGGACGGGGACACGATGCGCCGGGGCACGGTGATCAACCCGGTGCTGGAGACGTCCGAGATCCCGAAGACGATGCCGAAGGATGACGGCGACGACGAGGAAGGCTGCCTTTCCGCACCCGGCGAGTCCTTCCCCACCGGCCGCGCGGACTGGGCGAAGGTGACGGGCCTGGACGAGAACGGCGACGAGATCGAGGTCGAGGGCACCGGTTTCTTCGCGCGCTGCCTGCAGCACGAGGTCGGGCACCTGGACGGCTATGTTTACCTGGACGTTCTCACGGGCCGCTACAAGCGCGAGGCGAAGCGCGCGATCAAGCGCAACGGATGGGACCACGCGGGCAACACGTGGATGCCCGGTGAAGATCCGGACCCGTTCGGCCACTAGTGTCGTCCCCATTCCGCTCCGAGCCAGTCCAACCCGGTGACCGCGTGGTGGTGCGCCGCCGGTACGGCAACCACGCGACGGACGTCATCGGCCACGTGGTCACGCTTGAGCCGCTGGTGGTCCGCCCGCAGAAGGTCGGCGGCATGCCGTCGGACGCGGAGGCGATCCGCATCGACGAGCCGCTCATCGTCCGCCGCCTCAGCCCGCGCCGCATCCGCAACAGCGACATCCGCGCTGTCGAGACCGCCACGGCCCGCGCGTTCCCCGGCCAGGAGCACGAGCTTATCGACGCCTGGCTTGCCCGCTCCGGCTCCTCCATCACCGAACGCTCCAACAGCGCCACCCCCATCGGCCACTCCGCGAGCCTGCAGCCGGTCCCGATCGACCGCATCGCCGAGTTCTACCGCTCCCGCGGGATGCCGGTGCAGTTGTTGATTCCAGAGCGCATCGGCAAACCAGCCCTCCACCTAGTGGAACGCAACCCCGATAAGTGGGAGCTGGGCCCGGAGATCATCACCATGACCCGCTCGCTCGGGGATCTCGGCGATCTCTGTGACCTTGGCGACCTCCCGGACCGCCCCGCGCCCGAAAACCCCTTCACCTTCCGCGTCGATGCCGCACCCGACGACGACTGGCTGGCCATGTACCACTTCCGTGGCCAGCCGCTACCTCCGGAAGCGCTCGCGGAGCTGGCGGAGGAGATCGACGGGGAGCTGGGCTTCGGCCGGCTGCTCGCAGAAACGGGCGAGCAGACCGGCGAGAACCCGGGCCGCACCGTGGCCATCACCCGCGGCACCATCACCTCCTCCGACGACGGCCGTGTGTGGCTGGGCTACTCGGCGGTGGAGGTGGCGCCGGACTACCGCAGGCAGGGCCTGGGTACGGAGCTGGGCTGGCAGATGCTGCACTGGGGGGCATCGCGTGGCGCGACGGACGCGTACCTGCAGGTACTGGCCAGCAATGACGCGGGGATCGGGCTGTACGACAAGCTCGGGTTTGTCGAGCACCACCGCCACCGGTATGCCACTCTCGCAGATTTCGAAGAGGACTCAAAAGAAGACTCCGAAGACTGAAGCGCCAAGGGTGATCTAGGGTAGAGCGCATGCGGATTGCCTCGTGGAACATCAACTCGGTGCGCACGCGCGTCGACCGTGCCGTCGCGTTTTTGGAGCGCAACGACGTGGACGTTCTGGCCATGCAGGAAACGAAGTGTTCGGACGATAAATTCCCGTACTCGGCGTTCGAGGCGGCAGGCTACGAGGTCGCCCACGTCGGGTACCACCAGTGGAACGGTGTCGCGCTGATCTCGCGCGTGGGCCTGGACAACGTCAGGGACCACTTCCCCAACCAGCCCGGCTTCCACAAAGACCCGGACGAGCCCCAGAAGCGCGAGGCCCGCGCAGTGGGAGCGACGTGTGGCGGCGTGGACATCTGGAGCCTGTACATCCCCAACGGCCGCGAGATCGGCGACCGGCACTACGACTACAAGCTGGAGTTCCTGTGGCGTCTCGCCGAAGCTGTGGAGCCGGGGACCCCGCAGGTCTTCTGCGGCGACTACAACATCGCGCCCACCGACAAAGACGTGTGGAACCGCGCGTTCTTCGAAGGCAAGACTCACGTGACGGAGCCGGAGCGCGCGGCCTTTGACAACCTCCTCGAATCCGGGCTCGCCCCCGTGAAACACGAGGACCCGTACTCATACTGGGACTACAAGGCCATGCGCTTTCAAAAGAATGAAGGCATGCTCATCGATTTCCAGTTGACGGGGCTTGAGGGGAAGGGGTTCGTCGATAAGCATGAGCGCGAAGGCAAGGGCGCTTCCGACCACGCACCCGTCGTCGCGGACTACGACGTGACGCGCGTGCTTATCGACGACGTCCGATGATCCCCGACATTTCCACCTGGCAACTGATCCTGATGATCGTGGATTACACGATCAAATTCGCCGTGATCGGTGTCATCCCCGAAAACCGCAAGCCATCCAGCGCGAACGCGTGGCTGCTGGTCATCCTCCTGATCCCGTTTCTGGGCTTGCCGCTGTACTTCTTCTTCGGCTCCACGTACCTCTCGCGGCGCCGCCACCGCATCCAAAAAGAAGCGGTCGACGAGATCAACGACGTCCACGCTGGCTTCCCCGACGTGCCCGACGGCGCGCCTTTGAGCCGCGACATCACATCCATGGCGCATCTGAACCGCACGCTCACCGGCTTCCCGGCACTCGAAGGGCACGCGAAAGCGCTGTGGAGCGACTACCAGAAGACGATGCTGCGCATCGCCGAGCTTATCGACGCCGCCACCTCCTACGTCCACATCGAAATCTACGCCCAAGCCTGGGACACCACGACAGCCCCCGTGTTTGAGGCAATGGAGCGCGCCGTCGCCCGCGGCGTGGATGTCCGCGTGCTTTTCGACCACATCGGCTCCCAGAAATACCCCGGCTTCCGCAAATTCAAACGCAAGCTCACCGCCGCCGGAATACAGTGGCACCTCATGCTGCCACTGCTCCCCTTGCAGTGGCGCTTCCGCCGGCCCGACCTGCGCAACCACCGCAAACTCATCGTCATCGACGACCGCGTGGCCATGATGGGCTCATTCAACCTCATCGACCGCTCCTACCTGATGCGCAGCCACGTGAAGAAGGGCCGCCAGTGGGTCGACTCCTTCGTCGAACTCACCGGCCCCATCGTCGCATCGCTGGAGTCCGTGTTCGCCGTGGACTGGTACACCGAATCCGACGAAGTCATCGACATCACCCCGCCCCACGACAGCGACCCGGAAGCCGACGACCAGAACGTCCTCCAGCTCATCCCCTCCGGCCCCGGCTACACCACCGAGCCGAACCTGCGGATGTTCAACACCCTCATCCACCACGCGCGCGAACGTTTGATCCTGTGTTCGCCCTACTTCGTGCCCGACGATTCCATGCTCGAGGCCATCACCACCGCCTGCTACCGCGGTGTCCGCGTCGACCTGCTGGTCGGCGAGAAAGCCGACCAGTTCATGGTCCAGCACGCCCAATCCGCCTACTACCAGCAGCTTCTCGAGGCCGGCGTGCACATCTGGCAGTTCCCCGCCCCCTACGTCCTGCACTCCAAGTTCGCCATCGCCGACCCCGCCGCGTGGTCCGCTTTTTCTTCCCCTGAGGGCTCCCCTGTTTCCGAGTCCTCCCCTGTTTCCAGGTCTTCCCCGGCTGCTGCAGCTTCTGCCGCTGAGATGCACGAGATCGCCATGATGGGCAGCTCGAACATGGACATGCGCTCGTTTTCACTCAACTACGAGAACAGTCTGTTCGTCCTAGACGGCCCCCTCATCAACGAGCTGTGCGACCTCGCCGCTGCTTACCTCTCTGTCTCCCATGAGCTCACCCTCGAGCAATGGAGCCAGCGTTCCTGGGTCCGCCGCTACATCGACAACGTGCTGAAGCTGACCTCCGCTCTGCAGTAATCGCCGACTCTGGTTACCAGAAAACAGTTGGGGCCGGACCAACCGGTGAACGATTCACACCGCATCACATGCATATTTTCTCATAAAAGCAGGTCATCACGTTTTGCCCGTTAGACGTCACTCCAAGAACAGTCGAATCGTTCACCAGCCAATGTCAGCCTTGAGAAAATCGACATCGCTTATCTGCGGCTGATTCCATTTCCCCAGTTCAGAAGTCTCCTTTTCACTGGAGAGAGGGAGCACGAAGGGTCAGGGAGGTTTAGGCGTCGCGGCGCTCCAAGAGCAGCAGGCCGATGCCGTAGAGCACGACCGCCCACACAGCAAAAAGGCCGAAGGAGGCCCAAAGGGAGAGGGGCTCGCTGACACCGGGCTCAACACCCGGGTTCTTGAAGTTCTGCATGAAGAACGTCAGGTTGGTGAACGGCGCGTAGGTCTGGATCTCGCGGCCGATGCGCGGGATCAGCGCGAGGGAGGGCTCGAGAACCAGCTGCCAACCAAGGTACAGAGCAATAGCACCAGCAGTTGCGCGGACAATCCAGCCAATGCCCTGGGCGAACATCACAGCGACGAAGGTCGCGAGGGGGATGGCCCACAGCGAACGGGAGACGAACGGATTGTCCGTCCACTCGATCGGGTTCGCAGCCACGAGGTCACCGATGGCGAAACACAGGAGGATGGTGACAAACGAGAACACCGCCGCGTACAGGCCGTAAACCAGGAGCTTCGCCAGAGCCACTTGCCAGCGCTTTGGAGTCAACGAGAAGTTCGTGGAATTCACTTTGAAGCGGTATTCGGTGGTGACCACCATGATGGCCTGGATGATCAGTGTCATCAGACCGAAGGAGCTGAAACCGGCCACGGCCATGGCGCCTCCGTACGTGGGAAAGTCCGGGTTATCCAGGGCCGCGATGAGGATCGTGGAGCCGAGGGAGAACACCAGGGCGAGAGCAGACGTCCACCAGAAGGAGCTGGTGGTGCGGAGTTTCGTCCATTCAGAAAGCATTGTATTAAGCACGGTGATCTCCCGTCATGGAATCGAAGGAACCGGAAGCGGGGGCAGCGCCGGGAACCGGGGCGGGACCTGCGGGGGCAGAGCCAGCAGCAGGCGCGGCACCAGGTGCGGGTGCAGGAACGGAGCCAGCAGGTGCGGCACCGGACGGCAGGCCGGTCTGGTACTCGACGGCGCCTTCGGTACGGCGGATGTAGGCGTCTTCGAGGGAGGCGCGGCGCTCCGAAAGCTCGGTGAGCATGACGCCGGTGGAAAACGCGAGGGCGCCGACGTCTTCGGAGGAGCGGTTGGGAATCTCCAGGACGGGGCGGCCGTCGGGGTCGCTGGTACGGGTGAACTCGACGCCTTCAGAACCCAGGGCGGACGCGAACTGGTCCAGGTGCGGGGTACGCACGATGGTGGTGACGGCGGAGTTCTGCTTGATGAAGTCGTGGACGGAACCGGAGGCGACGAGGCGGCCTTTGCCGATGACCACGAGGCGGTCGGCGGTTTGCGCCATCTCGGCGAGCAGGTGCGAGGACACCAGCACGGTGCGGCCTTCGGAGGCGAAGCGGCGCAGCAGCTCACGGACCCAGCGGATGCCTTCGGGGTCGAGGCCATTGACGGGCTCGTCAAGAATCAGGTACTCGGGGTCGCCGAGCATTGCGGCGGCGATGCCGAGGCGCTGGCCCATACCGAGCGAGAACCCGCCAGCTTTCTTGTTGGCCACGGAGGTGAGACCGACGAGGTCGAGAACCTCGTCCACGCGCGAGGCTTCGATACCGGAGGCCTGTGCCTGCCACAGCAGCGCGTTGCGGGCGGAACGGTTCGGGTGGATCGCCTTGGCGTCCAGCAGCGCGCCGACCTTGCGCAGGGGGTTGTGGAGGGAGCGGTAGGGTGAGCCGTCGATAAGCGCGGTGCCCGCGGTGGGCGTGTCCAGGCCGAGGATCATGCGCATCGTCGTTGATTTGCCCGCGCCGTTTGGCCCGAGGAAGCCGGTGACCACGCCAGGCTCGACCTGGAACGAGAGGTCGTCGACCGCCCGGACCTGGCCATATTGTTTGGTCAGGTGTGAAACGTCAATCATGCGCTTCAGCGTGCCACAAAAGCACGCTTAACGACGACTCAAACCCCCGGTGCAGCTCATACTCCCTGATTCTGTCCAGGGGAACCCACAGAAGCTCCATAGATTCCTCGTTGGGCTCGAGCGCGATGGGCTGGCCTGTGGTGGTGTGCGCCATGACAGTGGTGTAGGTCCAACCAGGTGCTTCACCGGCCGTGACCAGCTCTTTTTCCACCTCGACGAGCGAGGTGTCGATACCGCACTCCTCCACCGTCTCCCGCAGCGCCGCCTCCACCGCTGTCTCGTGCGAATCGCGCGCGCCGCCGGGCAGTGCCCACGTCCCACCGTCCGCAACCCAGTGCGCACGGTGCTGGAGCAGCACCGTGTCCCCGGCACGCAGGAACAGCCCTGCCGCACCGTACTTTCCCCACACGCGCTTGCCGCCGGGGCCGTCGACCCACCCGTTGCCGTCACCTTCCATGCGCACCAGTCTAACGGCCGCGTGAACCACCGCGGTCGGGCGGACGAAAACACCGCGGAACAGGAACAGCGCGAGCCCGGTGCACATGCGAACTCGCCCAGGAGTGTTCAGGTGGTGCGCTATTCTGGGGCAATGACGCGGGCACAGGGGCAGGACAAGGCGGCAGCAGCCACCGACCCTGTGCGCGCCGCCCACGAGGGCCCTAGCACCGGCAGCACCGGAGCGACCACCGCGGAAGTAGGCATCCCGCCCGCGCAAAGCGGCAGCACCCGCGTGAAACTGCCGCGCTTCACGCCGCGGAAGTCGAAGGCCCGGCCAGAGGTAGTGGAGAGCGAAGACGCGTGGCTCGACCTGCTGGAGGAAACACCTCCGCAGAAGGGCCTCCGGGGAATCAGGAATTGGTTCGCTGATTCTCTGGGCGGCACGGGCCGTTGGGTGGGGGATGCGTGGGGGTTTGTGAGGACGACCGTCGGCAAGCTTCTGCTTATGTTGCTGGCGCTGTCGATCGTGCTGTTCGCTGGCGCGTGGGCGGCGTCGCAGGCGGGTGCGAACCGTCAGGCGGGGCTGCAGACCCTGTTGAATGCCACGGAGCCGATGAGCAATTCGGCGCACACGCTGTACACGAGCATGAGTCAGGCGGACACGTTGGCTACGACGTCGTTTGTGCAGCCTGGACTGCAGACGGCGGAGTCCCACCGCGAGTACCTGGACGCAGTCGATGCGGCTGTGGTCGCGGCAGATGAGGTCTTGCGCGGCAGTGTGGAAACGCGCGCGGACGACACGGAGAAAGTCCAGGACCTCGTGCGCGAAATTCAGCGGCTGATCCCGCAGTACACCGGGCTGATGGAGCGCGCGCAGGCGAATCAACGCGTGGGCAACCCGCTGGGAGTCGCGTACATGTCTCAGGCGAGTTCGCTGATGCACGAGACGATGCTGATCAAAGCGGAGGTGATCCTGGACATCACGCGCGGCCAGGTGGAGGACGAGATGAATCGTCTTTCCCGCCCGCAGCTCATGCCGCTGTCGGGGCTGTTGGCGGCGCTACTCGCGCTCGGCGCCGCTCAGTGGGCGTTGTGGCGCATGTTCCGCCGGCGCCTGAACAAGGGTTTCCTCGCGGCGACAGCACTCACCCTTGCGGCGATCGTGTGGCTCGGCGCATCCAATATCGCGGCGTGGAACGCGGGACGCGACGATTTCGCCAGCGTGGCGGGCCCATATGAGCAGCTCACCACCGCCCGCACGGCTGCGCAGGAAATGCGCACGGCGGAGACGATCACGCTGCTCAACCGCAACACGCAACGCACGAACAGATCCATGAACGACACGTCTGCGCAGGTCGCGCACGCACTCGATGCGATCCAGAACGACGCGAACACGGACGAGGTCGACACCGCGCGTGAGGCGCTCGCCGCCTGGCGCAGCGCTCACACGAGCATGATGAACGCGCTCCAGACCGGCCAGTACGACCGCGCCGTGACGCTTGCCGCTGACAGCGAAGACAGATCGGAGGAGTCAACTGCGACGACATTCGCGGTTCTGGACGATTCCCTCGCCCACCTCATCTCCTCCTCCCGCCTCGAGCAACGCGGCCACATCCATGAGACCCTGGGCACCACCCGCGGCGTGTCCACTGGCATCATGACCCTGATGCTGCTGGCCATCGTGATGGTGTTCGTCGGCGCCCGCCCCCGAATCCAGGAGTATGTGTAATGGCACGCCCCGCTTATCGACGTCTCGTTGCCACCACCGCCTCCGCCCTGTTCTTGGCCGCCTGCGCACCCACCCCTCCCCCGCCGCAGGAGCCGGAGAGCGACCATGTCACCCACGACGAGCTGCTCCCGCCCGGCGCGCAGGTGGATTCTCCGGGCGAGGACCCCGGCGAGACCGCAGAGGACCCTGACTGGCCCGGTTCCCTGCGCCCGGTGAATGAGCCTGCGGAGGAGCTCGTCCCGGACATCCACAAACGCGGCCGGATCATCGTGGGTGTGGACCAGTCCCAGTACCTGCTGAGTTTCCGCGACAACGCCACCGGCGAGCTCAAAGGCTTCGAGGTGGACTTAGCCCGGGAGATCGCCCGCGACATCTTCGGCGACCCGGAAAAAGTGGACTTCCGTTTCATCGACTCCACGATGCGCACTGAGGCGATCGTTTCCGGGCAGGTGGACATTGTGGTGCGCACTATGTCCATCACCAAGAAGCGCCTCGACGCGATCGACTTCTCCGCCCCTTACCTGGATTCCAGTGTGCGCATGCTCGTGCCCACTGCGTCGGGCATCCAGTCCACAGGCGACATCACCGACGAGCGCATTTGCGTTGCCGACGGCTCCAACGTCGTGGACATGGCGCGCCGCACCTTCCCCAACCAGGAGATTCTGCGCACCCGCACCTGGACCGACTGTCTGATGGCCATGCAGCAGTTCCAGACCGGCGCCATCTTGGGCGACGAGACCATTCTCGCCGGCGCCGCCGCCCAAGACCCACTGACCACCGTCACCGGTGAAGCTGTTGCGAACCAGCAGTATTCCGTGGGCATACCCAAGGGGTACGACGGCCTGACCCGCCAAGTGAACTCCACCCTGGAGCGCATCCGCCGCGACGGCACCTGGGACGCTATGTTCAACCGCTGGCTCAACCCGCACATCGCCGCCCGCACAGCCCCCTCGCCCGTCTACCGTCCCGACGAACCCGAAACGCGCGCTGTGGAAGGAGATCAGCCGTGACCGATCCCAAGCGCACAGACCTCCCGGACCAGCCGGACCACTCGGACCACCCCGGCACCGACGACGCCCCTGAGGCCCCCGAAGCCACCGAGGCCGTCCTGTTCGACCCATTCGCGGACGACGATGGCGATGAAGAGAGCGCCGCCGACAACGCCGCCACCCCCGGCACCTCTGATCGCAGCGACGATGACGACTGGCTCTCCTGGTACGACCACGGCGACATCGACCAGGTGACGGAGCACGCTCGGCCGAAAACAGGGGAAGAGCAGGAATCAGCCCCGGCCGAGGAGGCCCAGGCGACGCAGGCGGTCGCGTTCGACCCGTTCGCGGACGAGGACGACGAGGACGACGGGAACGACGACTACAGCAGGCACACCGCCAGATACGGCGGGGGCACCGACACCAGCCCCGAAGCCGCCGCGCCGGAGGGACACCAGGCGACGGAAGCAGTCGCATTCGACCCGTTCGCGGACGACGATGACGAGGACGCCACCGACAGCACCCACGTACCGTCGCTCGATGAGGCAGACCTGTACGGCAGCGCGGGCGAGTACGCGGGGCTGCTGAAGGACCTGGGGGAACTGCGCGCGGGCCAAGTGCAGCGGGCGCAGGCGGCGCACGCGGAGCAGGAGGCCAACGAGCGCGCGCAAAAGGAAGCGCTGGCGCGGGCCCAGGCGAGCACGAGTGAACGGGCGCGCAGGCAGGCGCTGGACACGTTCCGGGAATTGCGCGGGGTGAAGCGCGCGACGCGCAGTGTGGCCGACGGCATGGTGGAGCTGCCGTGGGTGGACCCGGTGGAGCCGAAGGAGGCCATCAAGGACCCGACGAACGCGGTCGTGCACAAGAAGATCCCGGCGCCGCAACTGCACAAGGGCGACATCGTTGCCGGCCAGTACGAGATCCAGGGCGTGATCGCGCACGGCGGCATGGGCTGGATCTACCTGGCGCAGGACCACTACGTGGCGGGCCGCGTGGTGGTGCTCAAAGGCATGCAGTCAGAGAAGAGCGAGGAAGAGGCAGCGGCTGCGGCGGCGGAGCGGGAATTCCTGGCAGACATCACGCACCCCGGCATTGTGAAGATCTTCAACTTCATCGACGACCCCAGGGTTGACGGGGGATTCATTGTGATGGAGTACGTGGGTGGGCCGTCGTTACGCGAGCGCAAAAATGCGCAAGAAACGCACCTGCTGCCCATCGACCAGGCGATCGCGTACATCCTTGAGGTGCTTCCCGCGCTGGGGTACCTACACAGCCGCGGCGTGGTGTACAACGACCTCAAGCCGGACAACATCATTGTCACGGAAGACCAGGTCAAGCTCATCGACCTCGGCGCGGTCAGCGGCATCGGCGCGTACGGGTTCATTTACGGAACGAAGGGCTACCAGGCGCCGGAGGTGGCGCGCGAGGGGCCGAGCATCGCCAGCGACATCTACACGGTAGGACGCACGCTCGCCGCACTCATCCTCGAGCTGCCAAAGGAAGGCGGCGCGTACTCGCACACGCTGCCCACGCCGAGCGAATCGCCGACGCTGCGCCGCTACATCTCCCTCTACCGCCTCATCGCGCGCTGCTGCCACCCGGACCCGCGCCAACGTTTCCGCAGCGTGGAAGAGCTGGAGGTCCAGCTGCTCGGCGTCCTGCGCGAAGTGATCGCCTTGCGCGACGGCATCACGCACCCCGCGCAACATTCGCTATTCTCGCCGCAGCGCACCACGTTCGGCACAAAACACCTGGTCTTCCGCACGGACCAGCTTATCGACGGCATCGATCGCACCGTCGAAATCACCCCCTCCGAAGTCGTTTCCGCCCTGCCGACTCCACTCATCGACCGCTCTGATGTCGGCGCCGGTCTTCTCTCCGGCACCTCCTACGCCGAGCCGCAGGAAACCCTGGAGACGCTCCGCCAAGCCTTCGCCGCCACCGAGTACGCCGAATCCGCCGAGATCCCCTTCGCGGTGGCGCGCGCGATGCTCGACCTGGGCCTGACCTCCCAGGCGCAGCACTGGCTCAGCCAGCTCGACGGGCCGCTGCGCGAGGACTGGCGCTACCACTGGTACCGCGGGCTGACCGAGCTGATCCGCGGCGACTTCACCAACGCCCAGCGGGACTTCGCAGCCGTGCTGGACATCGTGCCGGGCGAGGCCGCGCCGAAGCTCGCGCTCGCCGCCGTCGACGAGCTGCTCCTCCAGCAAAAAGGCGTCCAACAGCAGAAACTTATCGACGACACCCTCCCCCGCCACCTCGCCTCCATCCGCACCGATCTGGGCGAGCTACCCAACTCCTATTTCTCCTCCCAGGAGGAAGCCGGGGTCATCGCACCGAGTTGGTCGCACGTGACGGACCACCCGGCGACACTGCGGCTCAACGCAATGCGCCTCTACGCCCTAGTGTGGGCCGCGAACCCCACCACCGTCTCCTCCGCTTTCGGCCTAGCCCGCCAACTCATGTACGAAGGCGAGGTGGAGATGGCCGTCGCCGCACTGGATAAAGTGCCGCAGCAGTCCCGCCACCAGCGCATGGCCAAACTGACCACCATCTTGTACCTGGTCAGCGACGAGCTCACCGAGTCCCGCATCCGCCGTGCCGCCCGACGCTTGGAGGAGATCCCCACCAACGAGCCACGCCTGCTGCAGATCAAAGTGGCGGTGCTGCGCGCCGGTCTGACCCTTCTGCTCGACTCGGGTGCTAGCGCCGCCACGGCGAAGACGTTCCTGTTCGAGTACCCGTTCACCATCAAAGACCTGCGCCGCGGCCTAGCTATCACCCTGCGTGAACAGGCGCGCCGGGCGCCGTTCGCCCGCCACCGCTACGCGCTGGTGGACACGGCGAACAAGGTGCGCCCGGCGACGTGGTTCTAGCTCCTTAGAGTGCCTCGGCGATCGCGGCAGCCTTCTGCGCGATGGCCAGCTCCTCGTTCGTGGGCACGACGAGCACCTTCACAGCGGAGTCATCCGCGGAAATGATGCGCGGGCCGGATCCGTTGACGTTCTTATCCTCGTCCAGCTTGATGCCAAAGCCCTCGAGGTCCGCCAGGGCGTTGGTGCGCACGGTGGGGTCGTTCTCGCCCACGCCAGCGGTGAACGTGATGGTGTCCACGTGGCCCAGGGTGATCATGTAGGCGCCGATGTAGCGGCGGAGACGGTGGATGTACACGTCGTAGGCCAGCTTGGCCTTCTCGTCGCCTTCGTCGATCCGCTCGTGCAGGACACGGAAGTCGTTCACACCGGACAGGCCCTTCACACCGGAACGGCGGTTGAGCAGGTCGTCGATCTGGTCGATGTCCATGCCGGCTGTGCGGTTCAGGTGGAAGATCACACCCGGGTCGATGTCGCCGGAGCGGGTGCCCATGACCAGGCCCTCCAGCGGGGTGAGGCCCATGGTGGTGTCCTGCGCGTGACCACCGCGGATGGCGGAGACGGAGGCACCGTTGCCCAGGTGGAGGACAATCTGGTTGAGGTCCTCGACGGACTGGCCCAGGTGGTCAGCCACCTCGCGGGCGATGAACTCGTGGGAGGTGCCGTGGAAGCCGTAGCGGCGGATCTGGTGCTCGCGGGCGGTGTCCAGGTCGATGGCGTAGTTCGCGGCAGCTGCCGGCAGGTCGTTGAAGAAGCCGGTGTCGAAGACGGCGACGTGCGGGACGTCCGGAAGCAGGTCGCGGGCGACCTCGATGCCGTCGACGTTAGCCGCGTTGTGCAGCGGTGCCAGGGGCACGAGGGCGCGGATCTGCTCAACCACCTCGTCGGTGACAAGCACGGGTGCACTGAAGGTGTTGCCACCGTGCACGACGCGGTGGCCGCAGGCGATGATGTCCACTGCGGTCGGGCCGGCGCCGTTGGCGTCCAGCATGGCGATAGCCAGCATCAGGCCGCCGCGGTGGTCGCGGATGGGCATGTTGGACTCGACCTGGCGGCCCTCGATCTTGATGGAGATGCGGCCGTTCGGCTCGCCAATGCGCTCCACCAGGCCGGTGACGAACGGCTGGTCGGAGGCGGATGCGGTGGGGTCGACGATCTGGAATTTGATCGACGAAGAACCGGAGTTGAGCACGAGTGCGTAGGCCATTAGTTAGCTCCTTGCGCCTGGATAGCAGTGATAGCAACGGTGTTGACAATGTCGGGGACGGTCGCGCCGCGGGAAAGGTCGTTGACCGGCTTGTTCAGACCCTGCAGGACAGGGCCGATGGCGAGCGCGCCGCCGGTCCGCTGCGCGATCTTGTAACCGGCGTTGCCGGCCTCGAGGTCGGGGAAGACGAAGACGTTCGCCTGGCCCGCGACCGGGGAGTCCGGGGCCTTCTTCTTGCCCACACCCGGGTCACAAGCCGCGTCGAACTGCAGCGGGCCGTCGATAGCCACGTCGGGTGCGAGCTCCTTCGCCTTCGCGGTCGCCTCGACAGCGCGCTCCACGTCCGGGCCGGAGCCGGAGCTGCCCGTGGAGTAGGACAGGATGGCCACCTTCGGGTCGATGCCGAACTGGGAAGCCGTCTTGGCGGACACGGCGGCGATCTCACCGATCTGCTCCGCCGTCGGGTTCGGGTTGACTGCGCAGTCGCCGAACGCCCAGAGGCGGTCACGCATGACCATCAGGAAGATGGAGGACACCACGGAGGCACCGGGCGCGGTCTTGATGATCTGGAAGGACGGCTTGATGGTGTGCGCGGTGGTGTGCGCGGCACCGGAGACCATGCCGTCAGCCAGTCCCTTGTGCACCATCATGGTGGCAAAGTAGGAGATGTCCTTCATGGTCTCGCGCGCTTCCTCGACGGTCACGCCCTTCTTCTTGCGCAGCTCGGCGAATTCTTCCGCGAACTCGTCCAGCAGCTCAGAGTTCTCGTGATCGATGATGTTCGCGCCGGAAAGGTTCCAGCCCTTGGCGTCCGCGCGGCGCACAATGTCGTCCTGCACGCCGAGGATGGTCAGGTCCGCCACATCCTGCTTGAGCAGGTGGTGCGCGGCCTCCAAGATCCGGTCGTCCTCGCCCTCCGGCAGAACAATGTGCGCGCGCTTCTCCTTCGCGCGGGTGATCAGCCAATTCTCAAACACAGCCGGGGACATGACCTGACGCGCGTCCGTGCCCAACGCAGCTTCAACAGCAGAGGCATCGAGCTTTTCGACGCCACGTGCTTCCACCCCCAGCTCCTTCACCCGAGCCAGAGCTAGCTCGGCTGCCGGGCTCTCAGCAGCACCCTCTGCTGTGAGCAGGAGAACCGGAACACCTAGAGCTGCGGCGACCTCTGCGTCGAAGGTGTACTCGCCGGTGCCGACGATCAGGCTGTCGCCCTCTGCAAGGAGGTCAGCGCCCACGATCGCGGAGAGGTCCCGCTCCTGGTCTGCCAGGCGCACGACGTTGAGGTTTGTCTCGGCAGCCAGCGCCTGGATGTCCACGTCACCGTTACCGCCAGCACCCCCTTCGAGCGCGCGACCTAGCGCGGTGATTAGAACGGACCTGTTCTCAGCCATATGGAGCAACCTTTCTGGGCTTTCACCCTGGTTTTTCGCGGGTATTCGCGCATGTCGCGCGATGTGTGAACGCTTCTCGCGCAGCGGATTGACGCGCTCACCTGCGCGCTCTATCCAGCCTTTTTCAAGTGTAGCCACCACCTGAACCACACGCAGGTGGTGTTGGGCACACCCCTGTGGACACTCATCCCCCAAGCCTGAAGCGACCCCTCCCAGTATCAGCCACAAACCAAGCAGTCCGAATGAAAAAGACCGCTTGGTCTAGATTTGTTTGGACGATGTCCTATACTGGCGCTACAAATAACAGCCAGCCCTAACTGAACACCAGTGATCGCTGGCTAAAGAAGCCCACGAAACACGTAAAAGAACAAAGGACACGTTCGAGCTTTATGACTACTCCTGCATCTGACAACACCCTCCGTGTCGCCGTCGTCGGCTCTGGCCCCGCCGGCATCTACGCCTCCGACCTTCTGGTCAAGTCCGACGTGGATGTCCACGTGGACCTCTTCGAGCGCATGCCGGCCCCCTTCGGCCTGATCCGCTACGGCGTGGCACCGGACCACCCGCGCATCAAGGGCATTGTGAAGTCCCTGCACAACGTGCTGGACAAGCCCGAGATCCGCCTGCTAGCCAACGTCGATGTGGGCAACGACATCACGGTCGAGGAGCTGCAGGAGTACTACGACGCCGTCATCTTCGCCACCGGCGCGACCGCCGACCGCGACCTCAACGTCCCGGGTGCGGAGCTGGACGGCCACTACGGCGCCGGCCAGTTCGTCGGCTTCTACGACGGCAACCCGGACTTCAAGCGCGACTGGGACCTCACCGCGGAGAAGGTCGCCATCGTCGGCGTGGGCAACGTCGCCCTCGATATCGCCCGCGTGCTGGCCAAGACGGCCGACGAGCTCAAGGTCACCGAGATCCCCGACAACGTCTACGCCAACCTCAACGCCTCCGCGGCCAAGGAGATCCACGTCTTCGGCCGCCGCGGCCCGGCCCAGGCCAAGTTCAGCCCCCTGGAGCTCAAGGAGCTGGATCACTCCGACACCATCGAGGTCATCGTGGACCCGGAGGATATTGATTACGACGAGGCGTCGGAAAGCGCGCGCCGTGAAGCGAAATCCGTCGACCTCGTGTGCCAAACCCTGGAGGGCTACGCCATGCGCGACCCGAAGGGCGCCCCGCACAAGCTGTTCATCCACTTCTTCGAGTCCCCCGTGGAGATCATCGGCGAGGACGGCAAGGTCAGCGGTTTTGTCACTGAGCGCACCGAGCTCGACGGCAACGGCGGCGTGACCGCCACCGGCGAGACCACCACCTGGGACGTCCAGGCTGTCTACCGCGCCGTCGGCTACCGCTCCGACGCCGTCAACGGCGTGCCTTTCGACGACCACCGCGCCGTCATCCCCAACGACGAAGGCCACGTCCTCACCGAATTCGGCGGCGACATCGTGCCGGGCCTGTACACCACCGGCTGGATCAAGCGCGGCCCCGTCGGCCTGATCGGCAACACCAAGTCCGACGCCAAGGACACCACCACCATGCTTCTCGACGACTACCGCAACGGCACCCTCACCCCCACCGAACACCGCGACGACCAGGCCATCCTCGACCACCTGGCAGACAAGGGCATCAAAGTGACCACCTGGGAAGGCTGGCACAACCTCGACGCCGCCGAGCGCGCCCTCGGTGAAGCCGAAGGCCGCGAGCGCAAAAAGATCGTCGAGTGGGATGACATGGTCAACGCCTCCCACCCCGAGTACTCGATCTAACGTTCAGCTACAAACTTTCCGCAATGGGGCCACGGTATCGTGGCCCCACTTTTGCGTTTGATCACCAGCCACCACGAGCAGGAGCGAACAATGACCACCCTTGATCAGCGCCGAACCAAGCGCCCCGGCAACCGCGAGACCATCGAGCGGATCAAAGCCGAAATGCACCGGGACACCCAGCTCTACCGCCTCCGCAAAGAAGTCGGGGTGACCCACGTTTTCCTCGCCGGAAAAGTTGGCGTGGCCAAAACCGGAGCTCCCTATAGCGGCTAGATAAACGAAATCACCGCCGATCCTCTACCCGTTCAGGTAGGGATCGGCGGTGATTTACTTCAACTCACTAACCATTACCGGTGGCTAGCGGGTGCCGCTCAGTCTTTACTGAGTTGCGTTCCCCTCTTCGCTGGAACCTTCGCCGGAGCCCTCAGCCAGTGCTTCAGCACCATCGGTGGCACCGGAGCCCTTCGAGGAACCATTCTTGCCCTCGGAGTCGGAGGAACCGTTGTTCTCATCCTTGCCCTTCGAAGAACCCTCAGAAGAGGAACCTTTGTCACCATCAGCCTTGGAGGAAGACCCCTTGGAAGAGCGATTGACCAGTAATTTCGCCCTTCCGCGACGACCTAGTTGGAGGACGGGTCCTTCGGCGCCAGGTCGTCATTATTCGGCGCACACTTCACAGCCACGAGGGTGATCGCGTCGATGTCGGCGGCGAGCAGCGCCAGGCCGGCGGCGGCCTGGACGACACTGCTGCCAGCGGCACGCAGTTGGCCGTTGATACGCTCAGCCTGCCCGGCCATCTCCGGGCCCATGATGCCCAGCAGCTTCTGCAGCTCAGAGTTGGCATTCTGGATCTGGCCGCCGATCTGCTTCTGGATGTCCTCCAGACCCGGGATCGACGTCTGAGCAACGATGCCCAGCGGGATCGGCGCCAGCAGCGGCAGACCCGCACCCAGCAGGGCCGGGACGCACTTGTTGCGGTCGACCTTACTGGACAGGCTAGGCTTCGAGGCCTCAGCGATCTCGAAGGTGACGATGCGCTCGGTCAGCTGGCCGTTCTTCGTCGCCGTGACGGTCACCGCGAAGGTGCCCCTAGTCGGTGTACCTGCGCTCTTATCGTCCGGGAAAACCACGTCTCACTACTGGTCCGCACACCGGTGCGACGACGGAAAACCAGGCGAAGCTTTCGTGGCTACCAGGTAGCGGTAAAGAGGCGTTGCAAAGCAGAAGGTCCCCCTCCTCTAGCGGAAAGAACGTTCTTAACCGTGAAACATGGCGTGCGGCACGCGGTTGGGAAGCCACTGAGTTTATCTGCATTCATATGCACACTCGGTCCGGTGCACGCATAGTGCGTTTACACTCCCAGAGTCGCCGGTCGCTTGACCAAATCAGGTAGATTTCACATAAATATTAGATCTCACAAAAAGTAACGGCCTGGCAGTGTATAAACTTTCATTAAGAGTTGTTCCGGACGAGACAGGAGTCGGCGTTGAGCTGCAAGGTGATTGCCCTCTTTAACAACAAAGGCGGAGTGAGCAAAACTACAACCTGCTTCAATCTAGGCTGGAAACTAGCTGAACTGGGCAAAAAGGTTATTTTGGTGGATGCCGATCCCCAATGCAACCTGTCCGGTCTGACTCTGGAATCTGAAAGCGAAGATCTCATATCAGAGACCTACCAAAGCTTCGAATCAGTCAATCTTTACTCGAGCTTGCTCCCAGCGATGAAGAGTACCGGGACTAAGATCGAAGCACCGGACCTGCCCTCTGTTGCTGGTAACGATGATCTCCTCCTGCTCCCGGGAAACGTAAAGTTAGCCGAAGTAGAAACACAATTAGCTACGGCGATGAGCGTCGGCGGCATGCTTCCCGCGATGCAGAACGTGCCCGGATCCTTCAAGACGCTTTATGGGCTACTCGCCGATAAATACGACACTGACTACATCCTGATCGACATGAGTCCAAGCTTGGGAGCCCTAAACCAGGTGAACTTCCTGAACGCGGACTACTTCATCGTCCCTGTAATTCCGGACATCTTTTCCGTAATGGCGATTAAGAGCCTATCGACCGCAATTCCCAGCTGGTTGGATTGGGCACGCAAAGTCAATCAACTGGGAATGTTCAATGACCCAGATCTCCTTTACAAGTTCGAGCCGACCAATCCCAAGTTCCTCGGGACTGTTATTCAGCGGTACCGTCTGCGCAACGGAATGCCTTCGCGTTCTTTTGAGCAGTATTTTCACTACTTGGATGAAGCTGTCGATTCGATATTCATTCCGGAAATGCGCAAAAACAAGTTGATCCCGGATAGAATAGCCGACAAACCGTCCGCAAGTATGAGGCTAGCCGAAATCCCAGACTTCAACTCTCTGATCGCCAGTTCGCAGGCCGCGCGTAAACCCGTCTACACGCTCTCTGATAACGAGCTGAAAATTGGTGGGGCTGCACTCCACACTCAGAAGCAGAAGATCGAGCAATTTCGATCAATCTTTACCGATTTCGCGCATAATGTCATTGACCTCACCAGTTAAATTGATCGGTCTTCGATGTTCTATGACCCAGAAAAAGCTCTTTCGAAGCACAACTCGACTTTTGCTAACGGTATAGCACGCAGCTTGGATTTATCCCGTTTAGCAGGCGAACTTTCCGAAGAACGCAGTACACTGGCCATTGATATTTCAAATTCATCGGTGGTAATGGCCGTCGGAAGTCTAGATCTACTCTGCAAAAATATCCAGCGTGAATCGCTGCTGTCCTATCTCTACGGATTTCTCGAGCCTCCCGAGAAAGTACGCAAAGTCGTTCCGCTGACGGTAGCTCGGCTCGTGACCGACGCAGCTAGACACCCTAACAAGGAACCTGCGTTTGGGTCGCATCACTTACTGGCAGCATCTTTTCTGGACCGCGAACTCTCGAGGGACAATTTCCAGGGCATCAACAACGTTGCGACTCTCTTCACCTCGCTCGGGCTAGGAAAACTGAAGAATTTCATGAACAAGGGCGAGTACGCTGATTTCAGCGCTGCGGTCACAGAGTTAACTGAGTTTCGGCACGAAATCGTACACCGCACAGCGGTCCAGTTTAATCCCTACCAATTCCCCACCGTCGATGATATTTCTCGCAGGTCCGTCACCCCTGAGGCTGCTAACGCACTCAAGGCCGGTGGGGAGGCACTAGTCAACCGAGTGAAAGCTTTCATTGCTTAACTGCTGATATATTATTTCGGCTTCTCTCGTGGCTAAAAGACCACGGGAAGCCGAAGTGTGCGCGAGTCTTCGCACACTCAGGCCTGACCATCAAGAATCGCTTGAACCCGTAGTTCAACCAGCCGCTCCACCCTGTCCCCTATCACGTAAGAACTGTTAGTTCCACCCGCTGTATAGCCAGTTCACACTCGCAAACTATCCCTACTCGCAAGCAAGCACCGTCGGTAAACGGAGAAGCCCCTAACGCTTCATCACGTTGTGACGCGTGATTGTCTGGTCGCGGCCCGGGCCGACACCGATGTAGGAAATGGGGGCGCCGGAGAGCTCCTCGAGGCGCAGGACATAATCCTTGGCGCGCTGCGGAAGTTCTTCAAAGGTGGTGCAGCCGGTGATGTCTTCGTCCCAAGCCGGCATGGTCTCGAAGATGGGCTCGGCATGGTGGAACTGGGACTGAGTAAGCGGCATTTCGTCGAAACGCTCACCGTCAACGTCGTAGGCGACGCAGATAGGGATCTCACCGATGCCGGTGAGCACGTCGAGTTTGGTCAAGAAATAATCCGTGAAACCGTTGACCCGTGCGGCGTAACGAGCAATCACAGAGTCGTACCAGCCGCAGCGGCGCTTACGACCGGTGTTCACGCCGACTTCACCGCCAGTCTCCTGGAGGTAGTCGCCCCACTTGTCAAAGAGCTCCGTCGGGAACGGGCCAGCACCCACGCGGGTTGTGTAAGCCTTGACAATGCCCAAGCTCGCCGTGATCTTCGTCGGACCGACACCGGAGCCAACGCAGGCACCGCCAGCGGTCGGGTTGGAGGAGGTCACGAACGGGTAGGTGCCGTGGTCCACGTCCAGCATGGTGGCCTGGCCGCCTTCCATGAGGACGTGCTCACCACGGTCGAGAGCTGCGTTGAGCTCCTGTTCAACGTCGATCACCATCGGCTTCACCCTGTCCGCATAGCCGAGGAAGTAGTCCATGATTTCCTCGACCTCGATGGCCTTGCGGTTGTACATCTTCACCAGCATCTGGTTCTTCACGTCCAGGGCGGATTCGATCTTCTGGCGCAGGATGGATTCGTCGAAGAGATCTTGGACGCGGATACCTACGCGGGCGACCTTGTCAGCGTAGGTCGGGCCGATGCCGCGGCCAGTGGTGCCGATCGCACGTTTACCCAGGAAACGCTCCTGCACGCGGTCCAGCGTCTGGTGGTACGGCGTGACCAGGTGGGCGTTGGAGGAAATGCGCAAACGCGATGCGTTGGCGCCGCGGGCCTCAAGCCCGTCGATCTCCTCGAAAAGCGCCTCAAGGTTGATCACCACGCCGTTGCCCAGCACTGGGGTGGCGTTCTCCGACAGCACGCCAGCCGGGAGGAGCTTCAGCTCGTACTTCTCGCCGCCCACGACGACGGTGTGGCCGGCGTTGTTGCCTCCGTTCGGCTTGACCACGTAGTCGACCTTGCCGCCGAGAATGTCCGTGGCCTTGCCCTTGCCCTCGTCGCCCCACTGGGCACCGACAATGATGATGGCCGCCATAAAAACGCTCCCTTAATCACGCTGTGTTTCAAGCTGCTTCGTGCGTGTTCTTCGCGGGTTTCACGTCTGGGCCCACATCGCGGTCCCGCACCCGCAAAAGTCCAGCGTTATTGTACCGCCCCTGCCCACGCGTCGCGGATGCGCGTCGTGTTTTATGCCTTTCAGTCCTCTAGGTTCCGGCGGGCACCGCTTTCACCTCGACAGCACCATGTCCTCTTATATAGAAGAAAGGGGTTGAGGTCAGCCCTGACCCCATTAACGGTGTCACATCCCTTGACCTGTGCGAATAAGTTTCAGGAATGAGGGCAACCGCTGCACACGACAAATAGGCCAGTCCGCCTGCACTGGGTGACCGCGTTAATTCCGGACGAAGCACCTGGCCAAAGCTATCAAAGAGCTATTTACGGACACACCTGACCTAAACGCCGATCAGCAATATGTGTGCGCGCTCTTCACAGGAAACACGAGCAAGAAACACGACCGCGCTACCCTCACGGGAAATATGTGCGTGCCTCCCACAGGCTTCAGCACCAAACGCGGCAACACGAAACTCCCACGCAGTCACCCGCTACCCCAGAGCAGGAAATACCTTCCGCGACAGCAACGGGGCCAATTCAACGCCGGCCGCAGCAGGCACATGAGGATCGACCCACAGCACGTCCTCTATTTCCGCTGCCGGCTGCGCATCGACGGGTGCGGAGCACGTGAAGATCGTGCCCTCCACCTCACGGCCCTCCTCGTTCGCGGCGGGGGCGAGGAAGGTGGCTAAGGGGGTGAGGGAGGAGACGTCGATAAGCGCGCCAATCTCCTCGCGCACCTCGCGCACGGCCGTTTCGCGCGCGGTCTCCCCTGGGTCCGGCTTGCCGCCGGGCAGCATGAAACGGCTGGTGCCCCTCTTGCGCACAGCGAGCACGCGGCCACGGTCATCGCGAAAAACTACGGCGCACACGCGGATAGGTTCGGACATAGGCCTCAATATACAAAGCGGGCGTGCCCCCTTGTAGCGTGAGCGCCATGCGGCTTGTTCATTGCGCGTGCGGCACAGACACCACCATTCCGGGTGCGGAGGAGCACCAGCTCCCAACGGTTCCCACGCGGCGCGACCTGAAGTTCTTGGACGCGATCGCGCGCGAAGTCCTCCCGGTCGACCCGACACCGTCGCTGCGAGACATCGCCGCGTCGCCGTCCGTCTCGCACCTCGGCGAGCCCACGTTCGCACCGCAGCACCCCGATGAGCGGCTGCGCATCGTCGTCTCGGGCACCGACGCCGCACTCAGCGCGATCCTCACCCGCATGATGCGCGCCGACTACCTGTGGGCTGAGGTCGCCTACATCCCCGCAGACCCCGCATCTCCCGCCGCTGTCCTGTGGGGCATCCCCTCGGCCGCGCTCGAACTCGCCGTCAACGGCCCCGTGCGCCCCATACCGTGCATCCGCAACGACGCCGGCCTCACCGTCGCCGGCTCCGCCACGCTCACGCACATGGACGGCACCCCTTATATAGGAGAGATCGTCGTCGACAACGAGGTCCTCCTCCGCAGCAACGGCCGCGGCCGCCAGCTCGGCGCGCGCCTCGTCCCCACCACACACGCACCAGGACTCGCCGCAGCAGTCATCCGCAAGGCACCATTTCGCAAACGCCCGCTTATCGACGCCACCTCCACCCCCTCCGGCCGCGCCCTCCAATCCGGCGGCGAATCCATCCTGGTCACCGTCGACGGCATCCCCGCAAAGCGTCCCGTCGAACGCGTGACGTTCTACCGGCACCTGCGCGATATCCAGGCAGTCCGCGGCGCATAGCCGGCCCCCATGCCCGCACCGCCCATTGTCACCCCTGAGACTTGGATGAGCCCCACCCCTAGAGGTAGCCAAGAGACTCAAAAGCGACGGACAATTAGGAAGGGTTCCACCGTTCCGTAAAACGTGATTTATCTCACATTCCCATTTTTGGATACACCCCGTAGCCATTTCGTTACCACCCCGAGACTAAAACCCATTTTCCATGCCCACGGTAATCCCAGCTGGTTCACGTTTGTGCAGGACAGCGTTGTGGACGCGACACTATAACTAATCTTTCCGGCACTTCCCTCCAACTTTCGGTTGATACGCATTGCGTCAGGGCGGGCCGATGCAGCCCCGCTCATCCGTGGTTACGTTGGGTGTTGTTCGATTCCAACAAAGCATTTAAGGAGAACACAATGGCTGACTACAACCGCATTGAGGATCTTGCAAACGCAACCGCTTACGACGTGAACGGCGACAAGGTCGGTGGCGTCCAGGACGTTTACGTTAACGACACCACCGGCCAGCCGGACTTCATCTCCGTCTCCCACGGTCTTTTCGGTGGCGGCGACTCCATCGTCCCGCTGCGCGGCCACACCCTGGAGAACGGCGACCTGCACCTGGCTTTCGCTAAGGACCGCATCGAGGACGCTCCGGATCTGGACGAGAACGGCCACCTGACCAACGCTGACCAGGAGGCTTTCTACCGCCACTACGGTCTTGAGGGTGTCGAGGACCGCACCCAGTACCAGACCGGCGCTGCTGCTGGTGCAGGCGCTGGCGCTGGCTACGCTGCCGGTGAGCGCACCGAGAACACCGAGGTTGCTGACCGCGACCGCGCTGAGTTCGCTGACCGCCGCGACGAGAACGGCGAGATCATCCGTTCCGAGGAGCAGCTCAACGTCGACAAGGAGCGCGTCGAGTCCGGCCAGGTCCGTCTGCGCAAGTACGTCGTCCACGAGACCGAGACCGTCGAGGTTCCGGTTGAGCGTGAAGAGGTTCGCGTTACCCGCGAGCCGATCACCGAGGCTGACCGCGCTAACTACGACGGCAACATCGGCGAGCAGGAAGCTTCCGTCACCCTGCACGAGGACCGCGTGAACGTCTCCAAGGAGTCCGTCCCGGTGGAGAAGGTCTCCCTGGACAAGGACACCGTTCGCGAGACCCAGCAGGTCACCGAGGATATCGCTAAGGAGCGCATCGAGACCGACGGCAACGTTGTCGACGAGACCCGTCGCGACGTCACCGACAACCGCTAGTCTCCCCCGCTAGCCGCCTTTGGCTAGCTGCTCCTAGCAGTACAGAGCAAAAACCCGGCACCCAGTTCCCGTTCGGAACATGGGTGCCGGGTTTTCATGTCTCCGCTGGCATCCTCCAGCCAAACCTGAACTCATAGGTCGCATCTCGTGTTTAATGTCGAATAAACCGCACATTTCGGGTGACTGGTGTGCAAGTTTTTCAGGTTTCAGCGGGAAACCTGAACTCCGACGCTGCAAACGGCGGCTACTGGCGGAGGTCAGTAATGCCGATAATCCAATGACCAGCAGTTTCACGAGATAGAGCGGCGGTGTCGTTGCGGGCGAGTTCAGGTTTCAAGCAAGGATCCTAGGGGCCGGTCGCCGAGCCGATTGGATCCTTCTGCATTCGACCGACGAGCGGCCCCAACAAGCAACTCAACGGGCAGCGCAACGAGTGCTGCTTACGGCTCCCCGCGGCGGGCGCTTGATTCTTCGCTGTCGCCGAACGAGCTCTTACGCACCTCGGGCGGGTACGCAGGCGTCTCGGAGGTCGGTTTGAGCACGGCTACGGCAGACTCGCGGGACCACCCGCAGATCTGCAACAAGTCCACAATCAAAGAGCGCGACTGCGCCAAGATCGACGCTGCCGACAGCGCAGGCTTGTGCTCGCCCGTCTGTCCCGCAAGTTCTGCCCGTTCCGTCTGGTCCGTATGCTCCGCCTGGTTCAGAGCATCGGCTGCACCGGCGACATCCGTATCCGACATCACCTTCGCGGCGACAGCGTTATTGGCGTCTTTCGCCGGCCCCTCGAACGGTGAGTAAGGGCCAAACGGGGGCTGGGCGTTCAAGTCAAGCACATCCAAGCCTGTCTCCGCGGCTAGGGCCCGGAGCCGGTTTGTCAGGGCAGGCATGCCCTGGGCTTGGCTGATCTTCGCGTTGACTTCAAAGATGGCGGACATGTCCAAGGCGATGGAGGACAACTGGTCGAGGATCCAGAGCTGCTTCGGCGAGACGGTGTCATGGTCCTCCACAAGAACCAGCGCACGACGGGCAAGCACTCGCGAGGTACGGATCGCGTTGTCGGTGGGCGGCACCATCCGCGACAGGGACATCACGTAGCGGCGGGAGCGCCACAAAAACGGCGACAGCTGCGTGGATTCGCGGCCGGATTTGGTGGCGGACCGGATTGCGTCGATATCCGTTTGCGTCCCGCGGATCGCTTCCAACGCCACGGCCATCTCGGAGGGGTGTTGGTGGGCGATGCCGTGGGAGACGTCGTCAAGCACGGAGCTCAAGATGCCGAGTACCTTAGCTATCTCTTGGCGTGCTGTTGCAAGCGGCGCTGAAGGCAGAAGCGCGACGACCATGAGGCCGAGGGCTGAACCGATGAATGCGTCGATCGCTCTATCCACACCCGTGACGGCGGCGGTGGGCGGCATGATCGTGGAAATCAGGATTGAGCCGATGGCGACCTGGTTGGCCACGAGCACCGATTTAGAGAAGAACGATGCGAACAGCAGCGAGCCGCCCACTGCGAGCGCGATCTGCCACCCGCCAGCGCCGAGCGGCGCGAACGCGAGATCACCGATGAGCACGCCCAGGATGCAGCCGAGCGACATGTCCAGCGCACGCGTGATGCGGTCCCCGCCGGACATACCAACGATGATGACTACGGTGATCGGCGCGAAGAACGGCTGCGGGTGCCCGACCCATTCGTGCGCGATCCAGTACGCGAGCCCGGCGGCGATGCCCATCTGGATTGAGGGCAGGATGCGTTGCCGGACGCGCCGCAATCGCGCCTCGATGGAGTTCTCCACGACGGCCATGCGTTCGCGGGTGGTCATTCTTTCCATGGGCATCACTAGCAAAAGGTAGACAGCAAAAAGGCCGGGCCCTTTTCGGACCCGACCTTCACTGTAGACGCGATTTACTTGGACACGGACTTGCCCACAGAGTTGAGGTTCTCACATGCCTGGACCACGCGGTCAGCCATGCCCTGCTCTGCCTTCTTCATGTAGGAACGCGGGTCGTAGACCTTCTTGTTACCCACTTCGCCGTCGACCTTGAGCACGCCGTCGTAGTTCTGGAACATGTGCTGCGCGACCGGGCGAGTGAACGCGTACTGGGTGTCGGTGTCCACGTTCATCTTCACCACACCGTAGGACAGGGCCTGCGCGATCTTCTCCGGCTCGGAACCGGAACCACCGTGGAACACGAAGTCGAACGGCTTCGCGCCAGCCTCGAGGCCAAGCTTTTCGACGGCCGCTTCCTGACCCATCTCCAACACCTCCGGCTTCAGCTTCACGTTGCCGGGCTTGTACACGCCGTGAACGTTGCCGAAGGTGGCAGCCAGCAGGTAGCGGCCCTTCTCGCCGGTGCCGATGGCGTCGATGGTCTTCTCGAAGTCCTCGCGGCTGGTGTAGAGGTTCGCGCCTGCCTTGGCCTGCACGCCGTCCTCTTCACCGCCGACAACACCGATCTCAACCTCGAGGATGATGTTTGCGTTGTGAGCCTTCTCCAGCAGTTCCTGCGCGATGACGAGGTTCTCGTCGATCGGGATGGCGGAGCCGTCCCACATGTGGGACTGGAACAGCGGCAGCTCGCCGCGGTCGACGCGCTCCTGGGAAATGGCGATCAGCGGACGAACGTACTCGTCCAACACTTCCTTCTGGCAGTGGTCGGTGTGGAGCGCGACGTTGATGTCGTACTTCTCAGCCACCTTGTGCGCGAAGGCAGCGAGCGCCTCAGCGCCAGCCACCTTGTTCTTCACGGACAGGCCCGAGCCGAACTCGGCACCGCCGGTGGAGAACTGGATGATGCCGTCCGAGCCTGCCTCGGCGAAGCCGCGCAGCGCTGCGTTGATGGTCTCCGAGGAGGTGCAGTTGATGGCCGGGTACGCGAAGCCGCCCTGCTTCGCGCGGTCGAGCATCTCGTTGTAAACCTCAGGGGTTGCAATAGGCATGGAGGGTATTCCCTTTCACTCGGTGGTCAGTGTCGCCCGCGAGCCCTCTTGAGAGCCTGCGGACTCTACACACCCCAGTATGCCCGTGTCCGGTTTTTCCTGCACGAACTTTTCGGCCCCCGCCTGCGCACCCGGTTCGCGCTGGCCCCGTGCTACTCGCTCTCTCGCCGCTATTTTCCTGAGCTACTCCCCGCAGCTACTCCCCGCAGCTACTCCCCGCGTTCCTTGCGCGCGGCCGACACCCGTGCGGCCGCCTCGAGCAGCATCCACCCGGACAGTTGCACAGACAGGTCACGCTCCGAGATCCGTGTCGTGCCCAGGGCATCGGTGATCGAGGTTGGTCCCAACGAATAGTTGTGCGGCAGCTTCGCGTCCCGGGTCCAGCGGGCGGGGAAGATCGGCAACCCGTCGACCTCGAGGCGGTGGTTCCACATCGCCTCGGCGCTGGACATGACGAGGCGCTCCGCCGCGCGCTTCGCACTCACACTCGCGGGGCTGTCCTCCGGCAGACGCACAGCTACTTCGGCGAGGTAGCGCACGAGGATGCCCTTGAACAACCCGCCGTCGCCATCGCCGTCAACCGGATTGTCGATCACCCCGCCCGGCGTCGCCACATGCATCGAGATGGCCTGCACCAGCGACCGGATATGCGTGATGTAGTAGACCTGCTCCTCCGGCTTGTCTTCTAGGGCGAGCGCGATCTCCAGTGCCGCGCCGAGCACAGTTCCCTGGTTGTAGGTGTAGATGGTGGGGGTGGCACGTGGGCCGTCGACAAGCAGGCGCAGACCGTCTTGAATGAGGCCGTCATCCGTCATGAGATTCTCGAAGATCCAGTCGACCACTTCACGCGCCTTGTCCACACGGCCCGTGCGCGCGAGCATGATCGCCGCGGGCCCGTTCGCAGGGACGTTGAAGAAATTCTCGTCCGTGCGCCACGGCAGCACACCCGTCACGGAATCAAGCCCCGCGAGGATATTGAACTCCAAGTCGTCGAGCTGCTTCGGCCGCGACACCTTGTCCGAATGTGCCACACGGTCCAGCGCCAACGCGAGCCACGCCTTGTCGTCGTAGTAGCGGTTCTTGATCAGCTTGCCCAGGTTGCGCAGGCGGATCCCGCGAATCGTGCGCACAATCGCTGCGCGCCGCGCCTTCGTCGAACGCCGCGATTCCGCGTCCACCAGGCAATCCAAGTAGTGCGCCTGCCACCAGTAATGCCAGTGGAAGAACACCTTCTCCTTCGTCGTCGGCGGCCAGCTGACCACCGCAAGGTTGGTGCGGGGCAAGCCCCACAGCCGCGTCGCATGTCGTTCCGCAATCGCCATCTCAGCGAGGTCCGCGCGGTGCGCCCAAGTTTCCGGCACTATCCCTCCTTTACATCGCTTCTAGCTTATCCGCGTCGTTGCGCAGCCGTTACACTTTCCATTTCCTGGGGATCCAGCTCCGTCGAGCCGCGGAATCGACTGATTCGCGGACCGCAGCCCCGTGAAAAACGCGAACGGTAACTATCAAACGGTAACAATGCTCCCGAAGCGCCAGTAATGTGCGGCGGGATCATGCGGTGATTGCGCCACCGTTGAATAGTTCTTCTAGTTTTTCACGGGGTGTGGCTCCGTGAAACTTGACGATGGGGGTGTCGTTGAGTTCGTTTTGGACCCAGGCGACTTCCTCGGCGCTGACAAGGGCGAAGTCGGTTCCTTTCGGGAAGAACCGGCGCCGGATTTCCCCGTTGGTGTTCTCGTTGGTGGGCCGCTGCCACGGTGAGTGCGGGTCGCAGAAATAGACCTTGCACCCATCAGCGATCGACACCGTGGCAGTCAGCGCCATTTCTGATCCTTGGTCCCACGTGATGGTCTTTAACTGTTCGGCGTTGAGGTCTTTGACCATGCGTTGCAGCGTTCCGACCACGGTGGCCGATGAGTGCTCGTCAGGCAAATGCCCCAGCAGGGTATACCGGCTGGAGCGTTCAATCAGGGTGATCAACGCACTTTTACCTCCTTTGCCGATGACGAGGTCTCCCTCCCAGTGCCCGGGGATAGCCCGGTCGTCGACTTCTGGTGGCCGGGTGGTGATTTCTGCACCTGTGATCCACGACCGGCTGTTGGTGGCAAGACCTGCTGTACGCGACCGTGGGGTGCGTTTCGTGCCGCCTTTGATCAGTACTTGCTGGGTCTTCATGATCGATTCCAGCTCCGCGCGAAGGCTGCCTTTGCCTTGGATGTAGAGCGCGGAGTAGATCGCTTCGTGGGATAGCTGCATGGTTTCATCATCGGCGAAAACCCGCTCCAGATGGCAGCTGATGCGCTTTGGTGACCATTTGCGTGCAACACCTGCGACAACGACTTTCCGCAACCGGTAGTTCGTGTCGATGCGGCGTGGTTTCGGCCTGGCCATCCGTCGTGTTGTGCGTTCACCGGCGACTTCGGCGTTATAGGTGTGCACCACCGTCCCGGCCGGGTTGATGACCTCCCACCCGTTACGGCGGATTTCTCTGGCAACCACGCTATGGTGCCGGCCGATAGATGAAGCGATCGCCCTAGCCGATAAGCCTTGGGCGCACCCGGCATGGATCTGGGCCCGGTCAGAGACGGTCAACCGTTTGCCCACCCCCACACGCATACCGTCGATGTCAGTTGGTGTAGCCGCCGTAGACACCGCGGCGGTGGATAAAGGTGCTGGCATGACACTATCTTTGCGCCACTGGTACACCGTCGATCTGCTGACCCCCAACCAGTCGGCAACCGCAGCCACCGGCACACCGTCAGCGAACATCTCCTCGGCGACTCGGCGGTTGTGTTTCCACTGCTTTGCAGTACCGCGGTCACTCGTTATCCCTGCTTTACGCATCCAGCTGTACACAGTCTTAGGTGCTACACCGAGACTTTCCGCAATCCGGTATGCGGACTGACCATCTAGCACGCAGGCAACGGCAGCTTGTTTATCCTCATCAGAAATGACTGTGCGCGCGGGTGCTTTTCCAGGCACGACCACGCCTTGTTCGATGAGCCAAGACCGCACAGACGATACGGGCAAGCCCACCCTACGAGCAGCGTGTGACACCGACGCGCCTTGTCGCACCAAGCCAGATGCTTGCTCAAATCGGTCCTGTCGGCTCTGTCTTCTGACTGTCGATGGACCGGCTACACCCGCTTTGTGCATCCAGCTGTAGACAGTTTTTGGCACCACCCCAAAATCCTCAGCAACCAAATAAGGGGACTCGCCAGCAGCAACACGGGCAACCGCCGCCTGACGAATTTCCTCCGGCACCCAACCAGTCACAACGCAACCACCTCTCGATCGAGATGGCGCATTCACCCATTGACAGTCCCTGCGCGATACCGGACCTAATAGCCCGGGGTTACCGTTGAATTGTTACCGTTCGCGATTTCGAGCCGTCGCGCACGAACGGGCCAGCGCTCACCACGCCGCGTTCAAGTCCGCGTGCTGCCGGATCCAGGCGTGCATGGCTATCCCGGCGGCGACACCCGCGTTGATGGACCGCGTCGACCCGAACTGCGCGATTGAGCATGTCATCACTGCCGCGTCCTGCGCCTGCGCCGTCACTCCGGGGCCCTCCTGGCCGAAAAGCAAGAGACAGCGCTCGGGCAGGTCAGCGGTTTCCAGCGGCACAGAGCCCGGCGTGTTGTCGATGGCCACCATGGTCAATCCGTGTTCCGCCGCATATTCAGCCAGGTCAGTCACCGTTTCGTGGTGGACTATGTGCTGGTAGCGGTCCGTCACCATCGCACCGCGCCGGTTCCACCGCTTGCGGCCCACGATGTGCACTGCCTCCGCTAGAAACGCATTCGCCGTGCGCACGACGGTGCCGATGTTCATGTCGTTCTCGAAGTTCTCGATCGCCACATGGAACGGATGCCGCCGGGTGTCCAGGTCCTCCTTGATCGCCTCAAGCGACCAGTACCTGTACGCATCGACGACGTTGCGGCGGTCGCCGTTTCGCAGAAACTCCGGGTCGTACCGCTTATCGACGGGCCACTCCCCCTCCCACGGCCCCACCCCATGCCGGCCTTCTTGCCATTCGGTGGGGCCTTTTTCGGCGGGGTCTTTTTCGGGGTCGGCGGGCGCAGGCGCTGCGGGCGCTGCGGGCTCAGCAGGCTCGACTAGCTCAGCGGGTTCGGGGCTACGCGAGTCCAAGGTCGTCCAAGCCCAGCAGGAACCGGTAGTCCAGGCCAGCGTCCTTGAGTACGTCGGCGGCGCCGGTGGCGCGGTCCACGACGGTGGCTACGGCGACGACCTCGGCACCCGCTTCCTGGCACGCCTTCACAGCGGTGAGCGGGGAGTTACCGGTCGTGGTGGTGTCCTCGACCACGAGAACGCGCTTGCCGGTGATGTCCGGGCCCTCGATGCGCCGCTGCATGCCGTGCTTTTTGGCTTCTTTGCGGACCACGAAGGCGTCGATAGGCCGGCCCTCGGCGTGCATGACTGCGGTGGCGACGGGGTCGGCGCCGAGTGTGAGGCCGCCGACGGCGTCGAAGTCGAGGTCGCTGGTCAGCTCGCGCAGCAGAGCACCGATCAGGGGGCTCGCCTCGTGGTGCAGCGTCGCGCGACGCAGGTCGACGTAGTAGTCCGCTTCCTTGCCTGACGAAAGCGTCACCTTGCCGTGGACGACAGCCAACTCGCGGACGAGCTCGGCGAGGCGCTCCTTCGCGCCAGCGTTACCAGTGTGTGCAGTGGTTTCCGTGTTCTCGCTCATGGTCACCCAGGGTAGTCCGCGTTGCCGTCGCCGAAGATTGACGGGGGTTGGGGGCGGCGGGTGAGGCGGGTGCCGTCGTTAAGCTGCTCGGGCGGTGCACCCGTGGCGATGGCGTCGACCTCGTCCCCGCCGACCGTGCGGTATTCCATGGTGCCGCGGACGGCTCCGGTGGTGCGGGTGGGCAGCTCGAGGGGCTCCTCCGGCCGCGCGACTACGGGCCGTGTGTGCTCGTTACCTTCCCCTTTCGCGCTGGCCGGCGCTTCAACCGGGTCGCCCATCTCACGCGTCTTCACGTCGAAGTGGAGGTGCGGCCAGGTCCGGGGAGGAAGAGTACGAGCGGCGTCCGCGAGCAGGGCGAGCGGCGCGAACACCGGCTCCCATTCCTGCGCGCCCGGGGTGCCGTCGAGCTGCGCGAGTACCCACTCCGTCTCAAACCACACGGCACTGACCTGCGGCGGGAGCATCTCCAGCGCGGTGCTGACGCGGATGTCCAGCATGCGCTCCGCTGGCCCCGCCTCCGACGCGAACACGCGGAAACCCTCCAGTTCAGCGACCGCAACGAGGTCCTCGGTGGCGTCATCCGCATTCGCTTTTCGACGCACGTCCACCACCACCCCACTGTCCATCCCCGTTCCCATCGCCACGACGGTCGTCTCACCGATGTCCGCGATCCGCGTCTCGTGCCCGAAACGCGTCCCGGTGAGCACGTCCCTCACCGGCGCACCTATCGACGCCGCACCCCGCCCCCACTCGTCCTGCAGAAACTCATCTTCCCTCGAGTACTCGAAGCCGTTCGCCTCCGCCCACTCGCGCCGCTCCTTCCGGCCGCGCTGCTTCGCCCCCGGCAACGCACCGCTGATTGCCCCCGACAGTGCGCCCCACCGCGAATGCGTTTTCTCCTTAGGCTGCTGGTCGCGCTGCCCGTCGTTGTGCGGATCGCGCTTCTCCAGTTCTTCGGCTTCTTCCGTCTCTACCGTCTCCGCGGTCGTTTCAGTCCGCGCGGGTTCGTCCGTCTCCGCAGCTTCTTCCGTCTGCGCAGCTTCCTTCGTCTGCTCGGGCTCATCCAACTTCGTGGCCCCCGCGGTCGTCGCAGGCTCCTCAGCTGCTTCGACTGCTTCCCTCGGCACCGCCTCAGCCGCCGGTCCCGGCTGCTCTTCCGGTTCGGTCTCCGGCAACGGCACTCTCTCCGGCTGCGGTTCGCGCGCCGGCAACGGCTCGATATCCGCAGCCACGGCTTCCTCAGACTCCCGGGACTCGCCACTCCCATCGCCGCCGGTGACGCTGGCGTCACTCACGGCCGCGGCACCGCGTGAACTGCCAGCCCCAGTGGCGGCACCGCTCTCGCCTGCGCCGCTCTTTTCCTGCGCATCGGCGCGCCACAAGTAGCCCGCCGCAGCAAGAGCGAGCGCAGACAGTGCCAGAAGTATGTAACCCATCAGTAGAGAACTGTATCCTCCGATGCCCCCTGAACAGGGCAGGCATGGCTGGTTGCCTTAGGGTTCCGCTCCTAGATGTCGCGCTCGACCGGGTTCTCCGGGTCAGCGGACCACTGGGACCAGCCGCCGATGTAGTGGGTGAGCAGCGGCAGGCCAGCATGCTCAAAAGCGGCGAGCAGCTTAGAGGAGTGGTTACCTGAGCCGGAGTAGACAATGGCCTCAGCGGGGTCGGTGTTGTGGGTGATGCCGAACTTCGCCATGATTTCCAGGATTTCTTCCGAAGGCTTGATCAGGCCGTCTTCAGTGAACAGGGTATCCACCGGGACCGTGCGGGCACCGGGGATGTGGCCGGACTTCAGGTCCAGGCGTTCGCGTTGGCCAACGTAGCGGGAGGTATCGCGGGCGTCGATAAGCATGCCCTTGAATTGCTTGACGTCCTCGATGCTGGCGGTGGGCAGCTGGCCCGGCGCGACCTCGAGCTCCGTGTGCACGGAGACAGGGCCCGGACCCGCGATGGTCTCGAAATCGAGGCGGTCCCATGCCGCGAAACCACCGTCGAGAATGCGCACGTCGCGCACACCCGCCCAACGCAGGGTCCACCACGTGCGGGCCGCGTATTCGCCGGCACCCGTGTCATAAATGACCACCGGGCGGTTCGCCTCGATGCCCCACGCACGGAATGACTCCTGCATGCGCTCCGGTGACGGCAGCGGATTACGGCCGACCTGGGAACCGGGCGTGCCCACGAGGTGCTCCGCCGGGTCGCAGAACTGTGCAGTGGGAATGTGCTCGGATTGGAATTTCGACCACGCGTTGCCCTCCCGGGCATCCCACAGCGAGGCCAAAACAGTGAGCTTCTTGCCGGTACGGATCTGTTCACGCAGGTCTTCAGGGGACACGAATACGCTCATGGCCCCCAAGTGTAGCTACGCCAAAGAGATGATGCCCTGCGCCTGAAGGCCCTCAAGCCACTCACGGATTCCTTCGCTCGGAGCATCCGCGCCTATCGACGCCCCCAACATGCCCCCCGGCCCCACCTCCACCCGGCACCCGAACGCCAGCAGCGTCTCCGGGATGTCCGTGGGCTCCGGCGACTGGATCAGGATCCGCACTGTCTCCGCCCCGCCACTGACCACCTTGCGGTTCACGTGGAACTGGCCCCCGACCTTCACGCATTCCACAATGTCCCCGACATTGATGCTCGTGTCCAGGAACGGGACGCTCGCCACCACAAAATGCCCGCCACCGATATCGTGGGCCGCCAGCTCCTCGTTCTCCACACCCGGCAGCGGGGTCCGGGTGACGATCTTCGTGGTCAGTGGCTCCATGCCGGAGATTGTAACGCTGGTGTCCGGCCGGCTTGCCTC
>NZ_LT706964.1:146209-169729 GCF_900155535.1 Corynebacterium urinipleomorphum | reverse complement strand
CCCGGTCAGAGACGGTCAACCGTTTGCCCACCCCCACACGCATACCGTCGATGTCAGTTGGTGTAGCCGCCGTAGACACCGCGGCGGTGGATAAAGGTGCTGGCATGACACTATCTTTGCGCCACTGGTACACCGTCGATCTGCTGACCCCCAACCAGTCGGCAACCGCAGCCACCGGCACACCGTCAGCGAACATCTCCTCGGCGACTCGGCGGTTGTGTTTCCACTGCTTTGCAGTACCGCGGTCACTCGTTATCCCTGCTTTACGCATCCAGCTGTACACAGTCTTAGGTGCTACACCGAGACTTTCCGCAATCCGGTATGCGGACTGACCATCTAGCACGCAGGCAACGGCAGCTTGTTTATCCTCATCAGAAATGACTGTGCGCGCGGGTGCTTTTCCAGGCACGACCACGCCTTGTTCGATGAGCCAAGACCGCACAGACGATACGGGCAAGCCCACCCTACGAGCAGCGTGTGACACCGACGCGCCTTGTCGCACCAAGCCAGATGCTTGCTCAAATCGGTCCTGTCGGCTCTGTCTTCTGACTGTCGATGGACCGGCTACACCCGCTTTGTGCATCCAGCTGTAGACAGTTTTTGGCACCACCCCAAAATCCTCAGCAACCAAATAAGGGGACTCGCCAGCAGCAACACGGGCAACCGCCGCCTGACGAATTTCCTCCGGCACCCAACCAGTCACAACGCAACCACCTCTCGATCGAGATGGCGCATTCACCCATTGACAGTCCCTTGCGATGTGAGACATGTCGAACCATAGTTGCCGTTCGATTGTTACCGTTCGCGTTTTCGACCGCGCAGCCCCCGCACTGCGCAGTCTTAAGCGCACCCGTATGCCTACTGAAGTAGACACCGAAAGAGTGCGCCCCGAAGCGGCGCAGTCCACAGTGAAGACATGGACAAGGAAGAAGCGCTGGGCCACCTGATCAATCTCCGCACTGCCGGGGCCGACCACCCCGCATGGCAGCAGCTCGAGTCGGGACTGCTCACTCTGCTGGCCCCCACGCAGGCCGTCGCCAGCGAGTACTACCGCGGGCTAAAAAACTACGAAAGACAATGGCTCCGCGCGGTTGCCGTCGGCCGAAGCAAGACACGCGCGATTCTCATCGGCCGCTCGGCAGCGCGAGTCCACGGCATGTGGGTAGTGGCCCGCACGCCCGAACTCGTCGAAACGACGCTGGGCAGCAACGGCTACAAAACCGCCGACAACATCCCCAAAGGTCAAGCCTTCCGGAAACTCACGGTCACGCCCGAGCACATCATGCTTATCGACGGCGCCCGCGTCCTCACCCCCTTCCGCACCGCCGCCGACATCGCGGCTCACCACGGTTTCATCGAGGGGTTGGTGGCGATGTCCTGGTTGAAGTATCAAAAAATGTCCCACGCGAGGATGATGCGGGCCGCCCGCGCACTAGGCCCGATCCGCGGAATCGGCACCGTCCGCGCCGCGATCGAAGCCAGCAGCCCGCGATCGCTTTCCCCCTTCGAGCCCTACGCGCAAGGATTGCTGATGGAAGCGGGCATCCCCGTACAAATGCACGTGCGCCTGCCTATCGACGCCCACCGCTACATCGAACCCGACCTCCTCGCCGGACCAAACGGTGAGGTAGCCGTGGAGATCGACGGAGGTGTGAAGTACGACGGAGTGACCTACGGCGGTGTAGAAGAGACCCTGGTCAAGGAGCGCCGCCGCGAAAACCTGCTGAAGAACATGGGCAAGCCGGTCGTCCGGCTCACGCCCTATCAGCTCATCACTGAGCCGGTTTATTGCACCTCGACAGTCCAAGAAGCCATCGCCCGCGAGCAACGCCGCTACGGCGCTTAGGTGGGCACAGGCTACGCACGCGGAGACTGCACCAAGCCCCCTGAAAAACGCGAACGGTAACAATCGAACGGTAACCCCGCCCCTTTATGAATCCAATATTGGAGGGACTGTCAATGGGTGAATGCGCCATCTCGATCGAGAGGTGGTTGCGTTGTGACTGGTTGGGTGCCGGAGGAAATTCGTCAGGCGGCGGTTGCCCGTGTTGCTGCTGGCGAGTCCCCTTATTTGGTTGCTGAGGATTTTGGGGTGGTGCCAAAAACTGTCTACAGCTGGATGCACAAAGCGGGTGTAGCCGGTCCATCGACAGTCAGAAGACAGAGCCGACAGGACCGATTTGAGCAAGCATCTGGCTTGGTGCGACAAGGCGCGTCGGTGTCACACGCTGCTCGTAGGGTGGGCTTGCCCGTATCGTCTGTGCGGTCTTGGCTCATCGAACAAGGCGTGGTCGTGCCTGGAAAAGCACCCGCGCGCACAGTCATTTCTGATGAGGATAAACAAGCTGCCGTTGCCTGCGTGCTAGATGGTCAGTCCGCATACCGGATTGCGGAAAGTCTCGGTGTAGCACCTAAGACTGTGTACAGCTGGATGCGTAAAGCAGGGATAACGAGTGACCGCGGTACTGCAAAGCAGTGGAAACACAACCGCCGAGTCGCCGAGGAGATGTTCGCTGACGGTGTGCCGGTGGCTGCGGTTGCCGACTGGTTGGGGGTCAGCAGATCGACGGTGTACCAGTGGCGCAAAGATAGTGTCATGCCAGCACCTTTATCCACCGCCGCGGTGTCTACGGCGGCTACACCAACTGACATCGACGGTATGCGTGTGGGGGTGGGCAAACGGTTGACCGTCTCTGACCGGGCCCAGATCCATGCCGGGTGCGCCCAAGGCTTATCGGCTAGGGCGATCGCTTCATCTATCGGCCGGCACCATAGCGTGGTTGCCAGAGAAATCCGCCGTAACGGGTGGGAGGTCATCAACCCGGCCGGGACGGTGGTGCACACCTATAACGCCGAAGTCGCCGGTGAACGCACAACACGACGGATGGCCAGGCCGAAACCACGCCGCATCGACACGAACTACCGGTTGCGGAAAGTCGTTGTCGCAGGTGTTGCACGCAAATGGTCACCAAAGCGCATCAGCTGCCATCTGGAGCGGGTTTTCGCCGATGATGAAACCATGCAGCTATCCCACGAAGCGATCTACTCCGCGCTCTACATCCAAGGCAAAGGCAGCCTTCGCGCGGAGCTGGAATCGATCATGAAGACCCAGCAAGTACTGATCAAAGGCGGCACGAAACGCACCCCACGGTCGCGTACAGCAGGTCTTGCCACCAACAGCCGGTCGTGGATCACAGGTGCAGAAATCACCACCCGGCCACCAGAAGTCGACGACCGGGCTATCCCCGGGCACTGGGAGGGAGACCTCGTCATCGGCAAAGGAGGTAAAAGTGCGTTGATCACCCTGATTGAACGCTCCAGCCGGTATACCCTGCTGGGGCATTTGCCTGACGAGCACTCATCGGCCACCGTGGTCGGAACGCTGCAACGCATGGTCAAAGACCTCAACGCCGAACAGTTAAAGACCATCACGTGGGACCAAGGATCAGAAATGGCGCTGACTGCCACGGTGTCGATCGCTGATGGGTGCAAGGTCTATTTCTGCGACCCGCACTCACCGTGGCAGCGGCCCACCAACGAGAACACCAACGGGGAAATCCGGCGCCGGTTCTTCCCGAAAGGAACCGACTTCGCCCTTGTCAGCGCCGAGGAAGTCGCCTGGGTCCAAAACGAACTCAACGACACCCCCATCGTCAAGTTTCACGGAGCCACACCCCGTGAAAAACTAGAAGAACTATTCAACGGTGGCGCAATCACCGCATGATCCCGCCGGACATATGAGCGTTTGGAAGAGCAAAGTTACCGTTCGATTGTTACCGTTCGCGACATAAGCGGGCGGCGGACCCAGGGAGGACCGCCGAGCCCGGCCGGGTGGCCAAGCCGGAACTCCGTGTTAAACAGACGCTTTGGTCACCGTGAGGCCATCCGGTGCGACACCGTCGGCTGGATCGGCTGGATCGGAGGCGTCGACAAGCACGGTGTCACCGTCGCGGATCTCGCCGGCCAGGACCTCCTTAGCCAGCTTGTCGCCGATCTCCTTCTGGATCAGGCGGCGCAGCGGGCGGGCACCGTAAGCTGGGTCGTAGCCGCGGTCGGCGAGCCAGCGCTTGGCGGCGTCGGTGACGTCGAGGGCCAGGCGGCGCTCAGCCAGGCGCTCCGCGAGCGAGCGCAGCTGGATATCGACGATGCCGACAAGTTGCTCCTGGCTCAGCGGATCGAAGACCACCACATCGTCGAGACGGTTGATGAACTCCGGCTTGAACGCCCGCTTCACCGCTTCCATGATCTCGTCGCGGGTGCCGCCGGCGCCGAGGTTCGAGGTCAGGATTATGACGGTGTTGCGGAAGTCGACGGTGCGGCCTTGGCCGTCGGTAAGCCGACCCTCGTCGAGGACCTGAAGCAGAACGTCGAAGACGTCGGGGTGGGCTTTCTCGACTTCGTCGAAAAGCACGAGGCTGTACGGGCGGCGACGGACGGCTTCGGTGAGCTGCCCGCCGGCGTCGAAGCCGACGTATCCCGGAGGCGCACCGACAAGGCGCGCGACGGAGTGCTTCTCGCCGTACTCGGACATGTCGATGCGGATCATCGCGGACTCGTCATCGAAGAGGAACTCCGCGAGCGACTTCGCCAGCTCAGTCTTGCCCACACCCGTCGGGCCGAGGAACAGGAAGCTGCCGATCGGCCGGTTCGGATCCGCGATCCCGGCGCGCGAGCGGCGCACAGCATCAGACACAGCGACGACAGCCTCGTTCTGCCCGACAACGCGTTCACCCAGCACAGACTCCATGTTCAGGAGCTTCTCGGTCTCGCCCTCCATCATCTTGCCCGCTGGAATGCCCGTCCAGCTCGACACAACGTCGGCGATCACGTCCGGGGTGACTTCTTCCGTCAGCATCGTTTTGCTGCTTATCGACGCCTCCCTCTCCGCCTCAGCCACCTCTTCCTCCAGTTCCGGAATGCGGCCGTAACGGAGCTCGGAGACCTTTGCGTAGTCGCCGTCGCGCTCCGCGATCTCTGACTCGTTACGCAGGCGCTCGAGCTCCTCCTTCGCGTGCTGGACCTTGTCGATCTCGCTCTTCTCGTTCTCCCACCGCGCCTTCATCTCGCCGAGCTTCTCGCGCTGGTCCGCGAGCTCGCTGCGCAGAGCAGTCAAGCGCTCCTGGCTGGCTGCGTCAGACTCCTTCGACAGTGCGATCTCCTCGATCTCAAGTCGGCGCACGACGCGCTCCAGCTCATCGATCTCCTGCGGCGAGGAGTCGATCTCCATGCGGAGACGGGAGCCAGCCTCGTCGACCAAGTCGATCGCCTTATCCGGCAGGAAGCGGTTGGTGATGTAACGGTCCGACAAGGAAGCCGCTGCCACCAGCGCCGAGTCCTGGATGCGCACACCGTGGTGCACCTCGTAGCGCTCCTTCAGGCCGCGGAGGATACCGATGGTGTCTTCCACCGTCGGCTCGCCCACGTACACCTGCTGGAAGCGGCGCTCCAAAGCGGCATCCTTCTCGATGTACTTGCGGTACTCATCCAGCGTCGTCGCGCCGACCAGGCGCAGCTCCCCGCGCGCCAGCATCGGCTTGATCATGTTGCCGGCGTCCATCGAACCGTCGCCGGTCGCACCAGCGCCGACAATGGTGTGCAGCTCGTCGATGAAGGTGATGATCTCGCCGTCCGAAGACTTGATCTCATCCAGCACCGCCTTCAGACGCTCCTCGAACTCGCCGCGGAACTTCGCGCCCGCGACCATCGAACCGAGGTCAAGACTGATCAGCGTCTTGCCCTTGAGGCTTTCGGGGACATCGCCAGCCACGATACGACGCGCGAGGCCCTCAACGATGGCAGTCTTACCCACGCCCGGCTCACCGATGAGCACAGGGTTGTTCTTCGTGCGGCGGGACAGCACCTGGACCACGCGGCGGATCTCGCTGTCACGGCCGATCACCGGGTCGATCTTTCCCTCGCGGGCACGCGCTGTCAGGTCGGTGGAGTACTTCTCCAGCGCCTGGAACTGGCCCTCCGGGTCCTGAGTGGTCACCTTCTGGTGGCCGCGGACCGACGGGAAGGCAGCCTTGATCGTCTCGTAGGTGGCGCCGCGCTTCTTCAGCAGTTCAGCGGCTTCCTCTTCGCCGCGCGCAATGGCTGCGAGAAGAACCTCGGTGGAAACGTACTCGTCACCGAGCTCGCCCGCGAGCTCCTGCGCTGCGTTCAGCGCATTAAGGCCGTCACGGTTGAAGTTGGGGTTAGCCATGTTCTGGCCCTGGGCCTTCGGATAGCCCTCGACGATCTCGGCCGCTTCCTTCTGCACCGTCGACGGATCCACACCGGTCGCTTTGAGCACCGGTGCGGCGATGCCGTCTTCCTGTTCAAGGATCGCCTGAAGCAAGTGCGCGGGCCTAATATCCGGGTTTCCGTTCGCGGATGCCCTCTGCAGCGCCTGCTGCAAAGCTTCCTGAGTTTTCGTGGTGGGGTTGAACGAGCTCATCAGTCTCGCTCCTTTCCTAAATCTCGTTTAATTGGAGTGTTTGTATGAGGTGTTCTATTGGTCCGAACTTAGTTCGTCGATAGTCACAACGCCGCGAGAGTTGAGTCTGTTCCACTCAAGGCAAGAAATTGAGAGAAACATACCGCGGATCCCAATCTCCCCCCCCCAAAAAAAAGACGAAGCCCGATTGACCTCAATGCCTCACGCTGGGCGAAAGCTGTGAACGAAGCGCGCACATATATGTCTGAATTCCATTGGGGACACAAATGTCCTTAGAGGTCATTCCGCTCGCTTGAACTGTGCAAACGGCCAATGCGAACGAGGACAGCGGTTGCAACCTGCCGCGGCGGTCGGCCGCTCACGGGCGAATCTGGGTTTTGCCCCTCCCGCCCCACAATGCATGCGTAGGAAACGGCCTTGCCGCTGCTGCCCTAGTTCTCCCGTTGTAAACCCACAGCTCATCGCCCATCCACCGGCCATTGAGGCCATTTGTGTCCTCTACAGAAATCAGCACACCTTCTACATCCAGAACCATTGTGACTGAGGTGACGAATGAGCCTGGACCCTTGGAGGCGACCCGGGGTCTTAGAGACCTCGATTTCAGGAGCTGGAGAGCTCCGCGCTGCCATAGATCGTTGCGATAGATCGTTGCAATCGATCGGGGTTTGCACACTGAAGTGAGCATTCTCGGCGCCCCCAGAATCGATTGCTTTTCTACATTTGGGATTGTCAGTGCAAGTCAGGAGTACTTCAAGGGGGGCATTCCATGACTCGCACTCGGGAGATTGGGGCTAGTCGGACAAAAGGGAGCGGGAAATGATTGATCCAATAGATCCAATTGATGCGCTGGTGAATAACTCACCGCATCCACTTGAGGCGACGATCAAGGAGACCGAAAGATATCAGCGCCGCGAGAAGATTCCCCCGTTTCTTCGGGGAGCAGAATTGCTGCGGATACTGCAGACGGGGATGGTGATGGAAGGGAGGGATTTGGCGGAAAGGGTGGGCGTGGATAGGCGGACCCTGCGGAGATACATCGCGTATTTGAGGGACCTGGGGTTTGTGATTGAGTCGAGAACCGGCGCTTCGGGCCGCTACGTGATGGGCGCTGGCGATATCATGCCGCCGCTGACATTCACGGACGACGAGTTGGAGGTGCTGATTCTCGCGTTGGCATCCGTCGGATACCCCGGCGATGAACTGGTAGGTCGAGCGGGGTCGCTGTCTCAGCGCATCAAGAAGTTTCTGCCACTGCCCCAGAGACAGGGGCTTGAGGTGACAGCCAGAAAGCGGCACTACGACACGTTGAAGATGTGGAGCTCCTACGACCGTGAACAGAAAGCACAGGGGGCGGGAAGCGCAGGAGCCGAGAGCTAACGGGGGCCGAAGGCTAACTGACCTTTGACGAGCCTCCGGAACCGCCAGCAGCGGAGGGCACGGAGGCGTATTTCTTCGCGGGCACCCACTTCAATGTGAAGCTGAGGATCAAGATGCCGGCGGCGATGGCGGTGGCAATCCAGCCGAACGCACCGGTGAAGGACGCCAGAACGGCGATCGGGGCGAGGATGGTCATGCCGATCTCAAAGGGGCCGAAGCCGACGTAGGCGACACCGTATTCGTTGAGTGTGCCGGACTTGAGTTTGGGGTCGACCATCTTCAGCAGGGCGATACCTGTCGCGACGGCGGCGGTCGCCCAGCCCCAGCCGAAGAGGCCGCGCTCGATCCACTGCTCGCCGAAGTACAGCGGCGACATGACCAGCAGGTAGAAGAGGCAGAAGACGGTGCCCAGGACGAACATCAGGATCAGTGCCTGCCAGTAGGCGGCCAGCGCTGCGGGGACGATGGATGCGATACCGAAGGCGATCATGTAGTCGGTCGCGGCGCCGGAAATGGCGCTGACGGTGTCTTTGTCCAGGTAGTTCGGCTTCTTGAACAGGCGCAGCAGGCCACGGCCGATGAAGCCGATGACGAACGACAGGGCGAACAGGGGGATGGAGACGTTCTCCCAGGTATCGGAAATGAAGTTGTTCACCTGGTAGGCAACGAGGACGGTGAAGATGATGAAGCCGCCGTGGAGGGCGAGCGGCTCGATCGAGGAGGGGTTGGTGGTGGCTTTACCGATGGAGGGGCGCTCGGCCTCGTTCTCGATGTAGCCGGAGCGCAGTTCCTTGGGCAGGTCGCCCTGCAGTTCGGTGGCTTTGCCGTGGCGGATGCCCCAGTTGGCAACGATCACGCCGCCGATGATGGCCACGAGGGTGCCCACGGTTGCCGACGTGAAGCCGAGGGAGGACGCGGCGGCGGCACCGGCGGTGTCCTCGAGGGCGGAGCCGACAGCAGCGGCGGTGCCGAAGCCGCCGACGAAACCGACGGGCAGCATCATGCCGAACCAGTCTTCAGTGCCGAACACCGGCTTGAACAGGTAGATACCGGCGAGGACGAAAAGGCCCCACTGGAACATGAACATGGTGGTGGAAAATGCCCACATGTTGCGGGCGCCCTTGGCCACGGATCCGCCGAGGTCCATGGAGTACGCCATCGACGCGAAGACGACGGCGATCAGGATCGAGGTGTAGGTGCCCACTTTGTCGGAGAACTGCGCGATCCCCAGCACCTCCGGCCCGAGGATGAGGCCAAGGAGACCTGCGGTAATCGGCGCAGGTAGGAGCAGTTGCTGCAGCACTCGAACACGCTGGCGGAGGATGTTGCCGATGATGAGGAGGACGGAGATCCATCCGACGTCGACAAGCATGTCGTAAGGCGTGAATTCCACGAGCCGAACCTTTCCTTGGGGGACCGTTCGCGGTTAGCTTAGCGTGCGCCCGCGACACATTACCCTTTGAAGCATGGATGAGGTCACGAAGTTGTCGCCTACCGAGCGCAACGAGCTGGAATTTCAGCTCGCGGAGAGGGTCGAGGAGGCAGGCACGCTTATCGACGCTTTGCTCACCCCCGCCCGCCTCTCCCCCGCTGCCTTGGACCGCCGCCGGCTCGGACTGCCGCCGGAGTCTTACGAAGAGCTTGTGGACCCGCTGGGCGAGGCTCTGTTGAGAGCGCTCTGGGACCGCGCCGGGGATATCGAGCCGATCTGGGAAGAGATGGCGCAAGGGCTGTACACAATGGCGGACACCGCGCGTGAAGCAGACCTGGCGGGCATCCCGGCGGCGACAGCGGCGCAGGTCATGGGCGTGACGGAACTAGAAGCCACCGGCAGTAGCAACAGCGGCGGCGCAGAAAGCGGCCTGCTGGCCGTCCACCTCGAGGCACCGATGCCGGTGGACTACCTCCCCGGGCAGTCGCTTCCGGTACTCGTCCCGGGACCGTACGGCGAGCGTGGCGAGTGGCACGAGTTGACACCGGCGCTACCGTCGAACCGGTTCGGGCAGCTGGTGTTTTATGTCCCCACGTGGTGGCGCTGTCCGGAGGTCGGCGAGTACTGGACCTGCGGGAATGCCCGCGGGGAGCAGTTCGTGTTCCCGGACCAGGGGGAAGTGGATGCGACGGGCAGCCGGCTGGCGGGGGTGAGGGCGGCGGTGCTTGGTGGCGTCGATAAGCGGGTCGAGCTTGTTGTGGATGTCCGTGAACCTGCGCTCACTTCGCTGGCGGGCGCCGTGGATTGGCTGACGTTGCGGGAGGTCTAGAGCAACGGGACTGCGGCTTGGCGGCGGGTGGCGTCGTCGGGGTCGATGTCCACGACGATGATCTCCTCGTCGAATCCTCCGAGCGCGAGCACTGTCCCGTTGGGCGCGACGGCGATGGAATGGCCGACGCCGAGGGGGTCAGAATTTTCTTGCGTGCCGATGGAACCACCCGGATTCGCCTGGTCCGACGCCATGATGAACACCCCTGCGTCGAGGGCGCGGGCACGCGAAAGAGTGATCCATTCCTCGATCTTGTTGTCGCCTCCGGCCCAGCTGGTGGGCACGACGACGATCTGGGCACCCCGGCGCGCGAGCTCCTGGAACTGGTCGGGGAAGCGGATGTCGAAGCAGATGGCCACGCCGACCGTCGCGCCCTCGTGCCCGAAGGTGCGCAACTCGGTGCCGGGCTCGACGTTGTCGGACTCGCGGTAGCTCGCGGTGTCGAAGGCGTGGATCTTGTCGTAGCCTTCGTGCAGGTCAGGGCCAGTGATAAGTGCGGTGTTGCGCACGCGGCCCCCGCTCGCCGGGCGGAACATACCGGCGACGATGGTGACGCCAAGCTCTTCCGCAAGCTCCCGCAACCCGGTCGCGAACGCCCCGTCGAGGTCTTCTGCTTGCTCGCTCAACGGACCCGACTCGAACGCCTGCGAGGACGCCTCCGGGCAGACGATGAGCGTCGCACCCTTGTTCGCGGCCTCGCGGATACGTTCGGTCAGCGCGGCGAGGTTGTCCGCCACGCGACCTCCAGCGGTGAATTGAACGAGTCCAATGCGCATGGGAACCAAGCGTATGTGGATAGACTTTCAAATTCCACAGGTTCGACGGCACGCGGTTGTGCATTATCGCTGGCTGCCGTTGTGTAAACAGCATGAACACAACGAATTCCGTCCAAGCACCGTTCACCGACCTCCCGCAATTGCCCGACTGGGCTGAGCCCAGATTCCCCGATCTGACCACGCCGAGTCTCACCGCCGCTGCGCTCGCGAAGGCCCACGCGGCGCTGGCCGACAACGTGGACACCCGCACCCGGCGCGTGCACGACCACGCCGCAGATTTAGCCGCCTTCGCCGCAGCCGTCCGCGGAGTCGACGCCGACCACGCCCGAGCTTTCAGGGGGTACTAATGCTCGTCGCCGCAGAACTCACCGCCAGCGCCGCATCGTTGCGCCGGGCATCTGTCACCGTTCGTTCGCGTATCGACGACACCGCCCACACCCGCTCCTCCATCTCCTCCGCCGGACTCGCAGGCGAATCCGCCGACGCTGGCTTGGACATGCTGGCGAGCCTCGGCCGCGCCCTAGGCATTCCCGCCGACACCATGGATGAGCTGGCCGACATCCTGGAGGAAGCCGGTGCCGCCCAGAAAGTGCTGGACTACGCCAGGGAAGCGCTGACGTCCATGCTCGTCCCGCCCGGGCTGCGTCCCGCCCACCAAGCAGTTCTAGCCACCCTGTCCATGATGGAGCACCAGCTCGACCAGGCCTGCGCAGCCGCTGTGGCCAACGCCTGCCGCCTCGAACACGAGCAGGACCTCGACCGCCTCGTCTTCCACCCGGGGGAGCCGTTGGCGCAGATCAGCGCGGACCGGTTGGGGTCGGCGCCGGCTGGGGTGCGGGGGATCGTCGATAAGCATGGCGGCGTTGTACTTGAGGGCGGGCCCGACGGTTACACCGTGATGTTCGGCGCGGAGCTGGACGCGTCCGGCGAGCCGATTCCGCCACAGTCCGTGACCACGATGGTCTCCGGCGTCGGCTCCGGCCACCCGGAGAAATTCGCCGGTGCAGTCAAAGAGGCGCAATCCGTCGCGTCCGCCACCGGCGGCGCCGTGATCGTGTGGCAGGGCTACTCCCCGCCCCCGAACGTGCCCGCCGGCATGTCGCGGCACTCAGCTGCCGCCGGCGCCGACGACTTGGCCGCGTTCCAGATGGCCCTCGATGAGCGCTTCCCCGACGCGCGCAAGGTAGTGGTCGGGCACTCGTACGGCTCCGTCGTGGCCGCACGCGCCGCCGAGGAGCACGGGCTGTTCGCCGACCGGTTGTTCCTCGTCGGGTCGCCCGGCGTCAGCGCCGCGCAGGTCAGCGACCTGAAACTGTTTGGCGAGGACCCGAAAGTGTCCGTCGCCGATTCCCCCGGCGACCCGATCCGGCTGCTGCGCTCCCCGCTCGCAGCTCTGCACGGCCATGACCCCGCTACCGGCAAGTTCGGCGCCGAGCGCGTCCCCGGCATCCGGGGCGGGCACACCGACTACTTCAGCGACGAGGCGATGCTGCGCGCGCTGAGCGAGGCCGCGCGGGGTCGGTAGTGGCGCGGGGGCAGTAGCGGCGGGACGGGTCCCCGAAAACGCGGGGCTCGGCCTCCCAGAAATCCCGAACGAGCCGCAAAAGGAAATAAGCGTACACTAGGGTGCCGTAAATCTAAACGCATAAGTGGAGGAATAATGGCTAAAGATTTCGCGCACCAGATTGTGGAGACGCTAGAGAAGAACGGCGTCAAGCGCATTTACGGTATCGTAGGCGACTCGCTGAACCCGGTGTCTGACGCGGTGGCGGAGAGCTCGATTGAGTGGATCCACGTACGCAACGAGGAGGCTGCCGCGTTCGCCGCGGGCGCGGAGTCTTCGGTTACCGGCGAGCTGGCTGTGTGCGCCGCGTCCTGCGGACCGGGCAACACGCACTTGATCCAGGGTCTTTATGATTCGCACCGCAACGGCGGCAAGGTCCTTGCCATTGCGTCCCACATCCCGAGCCAGGAGATCGGCTCCCAGTTCTTCCAGGAGACGCATCCAGAGAAGATCTTCCAGGAGTGCTCGGGCTACTGCGAAATGGCTAACTCGGCTGAGCAGGGCGCACGCATCCTGCACCACGCGATCCAGTCGACGATGGCAGGCAACGGTGTCTCCGTCTTCGTGATGCCGGGCGACATTGCTAGCCAGGATGCCGCCGACATGCCGTTGCTGGAATCCACGATCGCGCGCGGCGACGACAAGCGCGTCTTCCCGGACCCGGCTGAGGCCGCCCGTCTGGTCCAGGCCATCAACGAGGCTGAGACCGTCACGCTGTTCTGCGGTGTCGGTGTGAAGAACGCCCGCGAGGAAGTCTTGCAGCTGGCGGAAAAGATCAAGTCCCCGATCGGTCACTCTTTCGGCGGCAAGATGCACATCCAGCACGACAACCCGTTCGACGTGGGCATGAACGGCTTGCTCGGCTACGGCGCGTGCTACGAGGCATCGCACGAAGCTGACCTGCTCATCCTGCTGGGCACGGATTTCCCGTACAACGAGTGGCTGCCCACGAACAACGTCGCGCAGGTGGACATCCAGGCCAAGAACATCGGCCGCCGCACCAAGGTCCAGTACCCGGTGGTGGGCGATGTCAAGAGCGTGATCGAGAACATTCTCCCGCACATTGAGGAGAAGAAGGACCGCAGGTTCCTGGACAAGATGCTCAAGGAGCACGCGCACCTGCTCGAGACCGTGATCGACAACTACGGCGGCAAGAAGCGGGACAAGGCCACCCCGATCCACCCGGAGTACGCGGCACAGCTTATCGACGAGCTCGCCGACGACAACGCCCTCTTCACCGTCGACACTGGTATGTGCAACGTCTGGGCTGCCCGCTACATCACACCGAACGGCAAGAAGGACGAGCTGGCTTCGTTCCGTCACGGCACCATGGCTAATGCTGTTCCGCAGGCCATCGGCGCGCAGGCCGCTGACCGCGACCGCCAGGTGATCACCTTCTCCGGTGACGGCGGCATCTCCATGCTCCTGTCCGAGCTGATCACCGTGAAGCAGCACGACCTGCCGATCAAGATGATGGTGTTCAACAACTCCACCCTGGGCATGGTCAAGCTGGAGATGATGGTTGCCGGCCTGAAGGAGTTCCAGACCACGCACGACGGGGTGAATTACGCCGCGATCGCGGAGGCAGTGGGCATCACAGCCTTCCGCGTGGAGAAGCCGCAGGATCTGGAGAAGACCCTGAAGAAGGCCCTCGCCCACGACGGCCCGGTGCTCGTTGACATTGTCACCGACCCGGATGCCCTGTCCCTTCCGCCGAACTTCGACTGGGCCATGATCAAGGGCTTCACCGAGTCCGCGGTCAAGACCGTCCTCGACGGTGGCATCGGCAACATGGTCGAGCTGGCACGCTCGAACCTCCGCAACATCAAGGGCGCCGCCGCGATCGAGTTCTAGTTTCGCGGCCCCCGGGCCGGTTGCGGGCCAGACCTGGGCCAGAGCAGGGCCAGAGCAGGGCGCGCTGAGGGCCCGTGGATCTAATTGACACACCGAGAAGTCTGACCTGGGCTTTTTGGCTGGCCAGCCGGCCAGAATGTTATCCAGATCCACGCGGCCGACGCGGTGCGTGCCCAGACCCACCCGGGCCGCGCGGCGCGCGCCCACATCCAACCCAGCCCCCAAGCGTTACAACCATAAGTCCAAAGCGTTATGTTGCCGTGACCACATTCACGTTCGGAGTGCGTACCGTTGGTCAGGTTGGCCAAAAATCTTGGCCTTTCGAGTGAGTTCGCTTTTAAGACAGCTCACTGCACATGTCTGCTGAAAGGACATCTCTTTAATGACCACTCCGAACACCGGTCGCGCACGTGCCGCTCAGTCTGGCCGCGTTGCCCCCGCATCCCACTCCCACGCCGTGGACGTGGAGACCCGCCCGGCCGCCGATGACCACTCCGCGCAGGAGTCCATGATCGGCACCTCCTCCACCAACGTCTCCCAGGGCAACGTGTCTTGGGGCGCGATCTTCGCTGGCGTTGTCACGTTCCTCGGTGTGTCCATCCTGCTCGCCATCGGCGCGGCAGCCATGGGCCTCCAGGGCTCTTCCGGCACGGCGACGGGCATCTTCTCCCTCATCGGCCTGATCATCGCATTCCTGGCCGCCGGCTACGTCGCCGGTGCACTGGGCGTGCGCGCTGGCCTGTTCCACGGCTTTGCCACCTGGGCCACCTCCCTCATCGCAGCCCTCGTCCTCGCTGGATGGGTCGGCGCATCTGCCCTCGGTGGCGTGTTCGGTGCCTTCGGCGACATCGCTGGTACCGTCGCTGAGACCGCTGGCTCTGCCGCATCCGTCACTTCCGACGATGCCCGCGACGCCTCCAACGCCGCCCAGGATGCCGCTAACGACGTGACCCAGCAGGATGTCGACGAAGCTCAGGCACAGGCCCGCGATGCCGCCAACCAGGCTGCTGATCAGGCACGCGAGACCTACAACGAGGTCGCTCCCCAGGCAGCTGAAGGCGGCTGGTGGACCTTCGCTGGCCTGCTGCTCGGAGCTATCCTCTCCTCCATCGCCGGTGCCTTCGGCGCCCGCTCGGTGATCAACCGCGATGAGACCGCGGTGATCACCCGCAAGTAATCCTCGGGATGGCCACGGAGCTACTCGGTTACACGGGTTAAACGAAAAAAGCAGCTCCCTGCTAGGAAAATACGTCCTAGTGGGGAGCTGCTTTTCGCATCTTCGCTGGTCTACCGGAGTTGGATCTACACTCCGCGACGGCGGCGCCACGTGACAATCTCCGTCGAACGCGGCACATGCACGAGTTCGCCACCGCGCCTCGGCGAGCGGGAGATTCGTTCGCGGAGGCGGGCATTCTCGTCCTCGAGGTCGTCGATACGCTCGGTGAGGTCGATGATCGTCTTGATTCCCGCGAGGTTCACGCCTTCCTCCTGCGACAACCGCTGAATGGTGCGCAGGCGCGAGATGTCGCGCTGGGAATAGCGACGCCCGCCGCCGGAGGTGCGCATCGGGCTGACCAGGCCCATGCGGTCGTAAGTACGCAGGGTCTGGGCGTGCATGCCGGTCAGTTCGGCGGCGACGGAGATGACGTAGTACTCCGTATGGTCGGTGTCAGCTGTGTGCTTGTCAGCCATCTCATATCACCCCCTACTCGTTCCCGGTCGGGGCGCCGGCCCACCCGGCGCGCGGGTTGAAGCCGGAATCCTTCTCCGCCTGGGCGTAGGCGCGCAGAGCGCTCGTCGCGGTGGCGTCCAGGTTCTTCGGCACCTGCACCTCGACGGTGACCATGAGGTCGCCGGCGGTGCCGGATTTGCGCGCTACACCGCGTCCCTTCACGCGCAGGGTGCGGCCGTTCGGGGTGCCGGCGGGGACTTTGACCTTGACCGGGTTGTCCAGCGTGGGCACCGTGACAGCGCCCCCGAGAGCAAGCTCGGTGAAGCTGACGGGCACGGTCACGGCGAGGTCGTCACCGTCGCGGGTGAACACCGTGTCCGGGCGGACGGTGACGTTCACGAACAGGTCGCCAGCGGGTGTCCCGTTCGGGCCAGCTTCGCCTTGGCCGGCGAGGCGGACCTTCTGGCCGTCGATAACGCCCGCGGGAATCCGCACGGTGATCGAACGGGTGCGGCGCACCGTGCCGCTGCCGGAGCAAGTCGGGCACGGGTCCTCAATGACCTGCCCGGTGCCGCCGCAGCGGGTGCACGGACGGGACATGCCGAACGCGCCCTTCTGCTCGCTGACAAAGCCGGAGCCGCCGCAGTCCGGGCATGTGGAGGTCTTGCCCGTCGCGGAGCCGGAACCGTGGCAATCGGTGCACGGCGCCTCGCCGGTCAGCTCGACAGGGATCGTCGTTCCCTTGACGGCTTCGCGGAAGTCGAGCGTTATGTGCGTTTCGACGTCGGCCCCCCGCGTCGGCCGAGCACTCCTGCCAGTGCCGCCGCCGCGGTTAAAGAGGCCACCGAAGATGTCACCAAGACTGCCTTCCGCAGAAAATCCTCCGCCTTGTCCAAACGATTCTCCGAATCCGACGTCGTCGAATCCGCTGGCCCCGAAGTCCGTCGTGCCCGTCGTGCGAAACCCGCCCGGAAACCCGGAGCCTCCTCTCCCTCCGAAGCGCATGAAGCCTCCGGAGTTCATCATCGACTTGAATTCGTCGTATTCCTTGCGTTTGGTCTCGTCCCCGAGTACGTCGTACGCCTCGGCGACGCGCTTGAAGCGCTCTTCCGCTTGTTTGTCGCCCGGGTGGGAATCCGGGTGGTTCTCGCGAGCCAACTTACGGTACGCCTTCTTGATCTCTGCCGCGCTCGCGCTCGAGGTCAGGCCCAGATCCCCGTAATAGTCCTTATTCGCCCATTCCTGTTGCATAGCCATGTGCGCCCTCCTTCCTGTCCTATTCTGCTCTAGTTTCTTCTTCTAAATACGTTTGTTCTGCGTTCATCGGGCAGTTCCTAATACGTTATCCAGTTATGAAAACGCGGCCGGGGCAGAAGAAAACGTTGACGCGATGGTCTGCGTTTCCCTCCCCGGCCGCGACTGGGTGTGCCTGAACCCTTGGGCTTCCTACTGAGTACTACTCAGCAGATCCCGTATCCTCGTCCGGGTCAGCGATGATCACCATCGCGTTGCGGATCAAGCGGTCGCCGACGCGGTAGCCCTTGCGCAGGACCGTGCCGATGACCTTGGTGTCGCCCTGCGACAGGTCCTGGACTGCCTCGTGGATCTCCGGGTCGAAGGTCTCGCCTTCCGCACCGAATGCCTGGGTGTTCTGGCGCTGCAGAACCGCCTGCAGGTTGTCGGAGAACGCTTTCAGCGGGCCGTCGGCGAGGTCGCCGTGCTGGCGGGCGAGCTCCAGGTCGTCGATAAGCGGGAGCAGCTCGGTGATCACCTTGGCTTTGGCGTCGCTGGCGATTTGGGTGCGCTCGCGCTCCGTGCGGCGGCGGTAGTTCGCGTACTCGGCGGAGACGCGCTGGAGGTCCTCCGTACGCTCGGCGAGCTGGAGCTCGGCCTCGGAGACCACCCCGTCACCGTCGGCGTCGGGGTTGACCTCGCGCTCCGCGTCGTTCAACGCGTCTGCGAGCTCAGCGTCGAGCACCTCGGAATCCGAGAGGGGGTCCACATCGTCCTCGGCGAGTGCCTCAGACTCCGCAGCCTCCTGTGCCAGGGTTTCGGACTGGTCCGGGCTGATGTACTCCTCGTCCGTGGACTCGGGTGCGCCCGGGTTGTCCGGCATCTGCTCGTTCGGGTTCGTCATGGGTGCAGCTCCTTATTTCTCGTCGGAGTTGTCGGAGTTCTCGTCCTCTTCAACGACCTCGGCGTCGACGACGTTGTCGTCAGCCTCAGCCGTGGCGTCCGCCTGCGTTGCGCCTGCGTTCGCGTCAGCCTCATAGATAGCCTTGCCCATCTCCTGGGACTCGGTGGTCAGCTTCTCCACGGCGGCTTTGATGGCGTCCAGGTCCTCGCCCTTCAGAGCCTCGTCGACCTCGTCTGCCGCAGCGGTGACCTTGGTCTTGACGTCCTCGGAGACCTTCTCGGAGTTCTCGTCCAGGAACTTGCGGGTCTGGTATGCCATGGACTCCGCGTTGTTGCGGGTCTCCTGCTCCTCGCGGCGGGCCTTGTCCTCGTCGGCGTGAGCCTCGGCGTCCTTAACCATGCGGTCGATCTCCTCCTGGGAGAGGCCGGAGCCCTCCTGGATCTTGATCGTGTTCTCCTTGCCGGTGCCCTTGTCCTTCGCGGTCACGTGCACGATGCCGTTGGCATCGATGTCGAAGGTGACCTCAATCTGCGGGACACCGCGCGGTGCCGGAGCGATGCCGCCGAGCTCGAAGGAGCCGAGCAGCTTGTTCGCGGACGCCATCTCGCGTTCACCCTGGAAGACCTGGATCTGCACGGACGGCTGGTTGTCCTCGGCCGTGGTGAAGGTCTCCGAACGCTTCGTCGGGATGGTGGTGTTGCGCTCGATGAGCTTGGTCATCACACCGCCCTTGGTCTCAATACCGAGGGACAGCGGGGTGACGTCGAGCAGCAGCACGTCCTTCACGTCGCCGCGCAGCACGCCAGCCTGGAGTGCGGCACCGAGAGCCACGACCTCGTCCGGGTTGACCGACTTGTTCGGGTCCTTACCGGTGAGTTCCTTCACCAGGTCGGAGACAGCCGGCATACGGGTGGAACCACCGACGAGCACGACCTGGTCAATATCGCCGACGGACATGCCGGCGTCCTTGATCACCTGGTTGAACGGCTCCTTGGTGCGGTCCAGCAGGTCCGAGGTAATGCGCTGGAACTCGGTGCGGGACAGGCTCTCATCCAGGAACAGCGGGTTCTTGTCAGAGTCGACCGTGATGTACGGCAGGTTGATGGATGCCTGCTGTGCGGACGACAGCTCGATCTTCGCCTTCTCTGCGGACTCGCGCAGACGCTGCAGGGCCATCTTGTCCTTGGTCAGGTCGATGCCGTGCTGGGACTGGAACTTCTCCACCAGCCAATCGACGATGCGCTGATCCCAGTCGTCGCCGCCCAGCTCGTTGTCGCCGGCGGTAGCCAGCACCTCGACGACACCGTCACCGATCTCCAGCAGGGAGACGTCGAAGGTACCGCCACCCAGGTCGAAGACGAGGATGGTCTGCTCCTTGTCGGCCTTCTCCAGACCGTAAGCCAGTGCAGCCGCCGTCGGCTCGTTGACGATACGCAGGACGTTCAGACCCGCGATCTGGCCGGCCTCCTTGGTGGCCTGGCGCTGCGCGTCCTCAAAGTACGCCGGGACGGTGATCACTGCGTCAGTGACCTCGTCGCCCAGGTACGCCTCCGCGTCGCGCTTCAGCTTCATCAGCGTGCGCGCGGAGATCTCCTGCGGGGTGTACTTCTTATCGTCAATATCGACAGTCCAGTCGTTCTCGCCCATGTGGCGCTTGACCGAGCGGATAGTGCGGTCGACGTTGGTCACCGCCTGGTTCTTCGCGGACTGGCCGACGAGGATCTCGCCGTTCTTCGCGAAAGCGACGACCGACGGAGTCGTGCGCGCACCCTCCGCGTTAGCGATAACTACCGGCTCGCCGCCCTCAAGAACGGAGACGACCGAGTTCGTCGTACCCAGGTCGATACCTACTGCGCGTCCCATTGTGTGAATGTCCTCCTGTGTAATTCGGTTTATTTCGTGTTACCGAGTCGAGCCCGTTCAGCAGATTGACTGCCACTCGCTCAACTTCCGGCAGCCACTGTATCACCGAAGGGCGACACACTGTCACAAAGTTGAGCTTGACTCACTCAATCCTTATAACTTTGCACCGCTCAAAGTTGTTCCCGATTCACTCAACTTTCTTTGACAGGCATCCACACCGCGACGTTGCCCCTGATCAACGCTACTGTTCCAACCATGAGCCACCGCCTTCCCGGCAACAAGCACAGCCACCGCAGCGGTTCCACGTCTCCCACGGAACCGAAAACGCCCCTTCGCCGCCATGACGAGACGAACCCCGCAACGCCGACGCACGACTCGGACCGCGGAGAGTGCCCGAAGCGCGGCGCCGGGTACTGGATCGGCGAGACCGCCCTCACCCTCCTCGCGATATTCGGCGTGGTGTGCGTGACAGCCGTCTCCGCTGCATTCTTGTTCGACGTACGCATCATGGTGTTCAAGACCGGTTCCATGGGCCCCGAGATCCCAGCCGGATCCGTGGCTCTGGTCAGGATGATCCCTGCGGAAGAAGCTGCCGTCGGCGACATCACGACCGTCTACCGCGAAAACCATCTCCCCATCACACACCGGGTGATCAGCACCGAACCGGACCCCGACAACCCCAACGGCCGCATCATTGAGATGCAAGGCGACGCCAACGACTCTCCCGATATCGCGCCATACAAGGTCGAAGAAGTGGGCAAACTCTTCTGGTCCGCCCCCGGCTTGGGCAAAGTAGTCGCCCGCCTGTCAGACCCCCGCGTCATGCTCGCCATCGCCCTCGCCGCAGGATTCATTGTCGGCTGGGCGTTCTGGCCGCGGGAAGACAGCACGCCGAAGCGCAACAAACGAAAGCACCAAACAGCCCCCGACCGTTACCCCCGTTCGGTTGACGGCGAGTGAACACTTTCCCCACTCCCGGCAAACACAAGCTTTCCACAACTCGAACGCAGGCCACCGAATCCCTATTTGCGCCCGCGAATGCCGCTTGAGCACCAGTTTCGGTTAACTCCGGACAAACTCCCCACATACACGGCGGGGGTGAAACCTGACCGAAGTCTGGCAGGACCCTCTATGCGGCCTTAGATTTTTCTTTGCAGTTCCCTCCCGCCCGACGTATGGGCAATCCCTTCTCACTCACAGGAGTTCCTATGTCTACTGCATCCCGCAAGGTCCGCGCCATCGCTGCCGGCAGCGCCGTCGTTGGCCTCGGTGCCGCCCTCACCCTCGCTGCTTGGTCCGATTCCGAGTTTGCCAAGGGCACCTTCTCCACCGCTAACTTCGGCATCGAAGGCGCGGCTGGCGACAACAACTTCTCCGAGCACGCAACCCGCGAGAACGCTCTCGAGCTGACCTTCAACCCGTCCAACCTGCAGCCGGGCCAGACCACCGCTCACGCCTACCAGATCCGCAACATCGCTGGCGGCGTGGACTCCACCGTCACCTACGCCAACGAGTTCAAGGAAGGCGCACTCGCTGGCTCCCTGACCACCGAGATCGTCCAGACCGCCGACACCACCTGCACCCCGCAGACCACCGGCACCGTTCTCGCACAGGGCGGCACCTTCAACCTGTCCGAGCAGACCCCGCAGAACCTCTGCATCAAGGTCAAGGTCGCCGACAACTACGAGGGCCAGAACGAGCAGGGCACCATCGTCTGGCAGTTCGACGCCGCACCGCAGAACCAGTAAAACACTGGCTTGCGTAGCCACCGCACACCCGCGATAAAAGCAGTAGAGGACACACTGTGAACACTTCACTCACCCGCAAGGGCAAAGCAGTCGCCGCTTCAGGCGCTGTTCTTGGCCTGTGCGCAGTGGCTACGCTGGCGGCGTGGTCGGACGCTGAGTTCGCCCGCGCCACCATCTTCTCTGGGGGCTTTCAAGCTGAAGCTTCCCAGACCCAAGACTTCACGAGCACTTCCGAAGTGCTCAATTTCAACTTCATACCGTCCGGTGAGATCACTCCCGACACCCAGGTCCAGACCACCCATTGGCTGCGCGTAGCCAAGGGCAACCAGGCCACGGTCATAGTCAAAGCACCGACCGCCGAGAACGCAGACATCGCCAAGCTTTTCGACGTCACCGTCACCACCGGCCCCTGCGGCACAAACGGCAAGACGATCCAGAGCGGCAAGCTCACGCAGCTTAGCGACGCCCCCAACGCGCTCACCCTTCCCGCCGCTACCGACGGCGCAGCGGGCGAGCCACAAGCACTCTGCTTCTCTGCCACCCTCCCCAGCAGCGCCATCGCTGATCTTGATGCCGGCGACTACACCACCGGTGAAGTGACCTGGCCGATCACGGTTACGGAGGTTTCCACCAATGCTTAAGAAACCAGCCACCAGGCGCTCCCGGATCGCAGCTGCCACCGGCTCCATCATCGCCACAGCTGCACTCACCTTCGGCGGCCTCCATGCCCTTGCCCCCACCGACACGATGGGTGCAGAGGTGCGCACAGCGAACTTCACTTCGCAGTTCCTATCTGAAGAGAAGCCCTTGGAGGTAGTCGGCCAATGGGCTCGGTCATCCTATCGCGCTAACGCGTCTACGGACACTGTGGCTGACTCCCCTTACCGAACGACTCCCCAAACCACTGTCACCAACCAGTTCGCATGCGCACACGGTGGTTCAGGCGATTTGTGTGGCCAACAGGACACCCGCTCCGGGGCTAATATCACTCTTCCTGCTCAAGCAGAGGTCAATTGGACTCCCTCCGGTTTCGGGAAGGTTGCGATGTACTTTCAGCTCGATCAAAGTACAAAGACCGCCGCTTCCTGCACACCTGACAATCTCGTTGGATCCGAACCCGAGTGGGGCATACGTTACGGAAACGCATCCCATAGGTTTGCAAGTCCTAAGGGAATGAAAACGCTGCGTTGGAATGAACAAAACAAGGCAATGGACAATAACCCGCTGCAGTCAAATAAGCGGTTCAACCGGTTACAGCCTGGACAGACACATACCGAAATCCATAAAGCCGCTAATAATGGCGAAACTTATGTTGAGATCCGGATTACATCCGACTGGGGCAAAAACGATAATACTAAGGAAGCCTGGTCGGAGTTGGTCATTACAGCTCAGCCATTCTTTGAGGACAACAGAACGCAGGTGGGGCCTAAGTGGACCTATACGTTTAGCTCCCGCTGCGGCCTGAACATGAACAACAACACAGGTTCGACTGGACCAAGCACAAGCACGGTTTCAAGCGGTGCCGTCCCGCCGGAAGTCGACATCGACTTTGGTGCAGAAGTGCCGTCTACCGACCCCTCGGAGGATGCTATCTCTGCGCTTGAAAGCTTCACCAGCTACGGTCGCCCAGAGGAAATTCAGCACATGGGTGCCACTTTCTTGGCGGAGGCGACGCGCGAGCTCTCCTACGAGGACCACGAGCACATCAGTGCAGTCCTCAACCAGGCCGCCAACGCATTCGACGAGAATGGAATGGTCGATGGGCTGGCGTGGATTCGTCGGCAAGCAAATGGCCTTCCTGTTGTCACCCTTGAACTTCCTAGCGGCGG
>NZ_LT706964.1:81446-145942 GCF_900155535.1 Corynebacterium urinipleomorphum | reverse complement strand
CGACATCGACTTTGGTGCAGAAGTGCCGTCTACCGACCCCTCGGAGGATGCTATCTCTGCGCTTGAAAGCTTCACCAGCTACGGTCGCCCAGAGGAAATTCAGCACATGGGTGCCACTTTCTTGGCGGAGGCGACGCGCGAGCTCTCCTACGAGGACCACGAGCACATCAGTGCAGTCCTCAACCAGGCCGCCAACGCATTCGACGAGAATGGAATGGTCGATGGGCTGGCGTGGATTCGTCGGCAAGCAAATGGCCTTCCTGTTGTCCCCCTTGAACTTCCTAGCGGCGGTTCCGCACGCGTGACTCCCGAGGTGGAATTGATCGTTCCCGAGATTCCGGTGGAGGAAGCTCCTGATCTTGAGGCCACAGCCGAAGCGATTGCTACTGAGGAGGTCGAGTAATGAAACGCACAGTCGCAACCGCAATCGCGTGCGCACTCACCGCCGCTACCGTGATCGGTTCAACGGCGAGCATGACTGAGGCCGCACGATCTGAAAACTTAAACCTCACCACCGAGTTCAAGTTCAGTGTCGAAGAGCAGCAAACAACGAAGTTCGTGCTTGAGCACTCCTCTGATGGAATAAACTTCGTTTCGACAGATTCTGCGACGAAGACACTAAACCTTTCCTTGAGCTTTGATCCGTCCGCCCTAGCCATGAAACCTGGAGCCGCTAACGCGGTCTACGCCCCGATGTACATTCGCCTTGGCGCCGGTACAACGTCTGAAGCGAATGCGACGCTGACAGAGAACCAGCTCACTGATGCCCCATTCCCGAACTCCCTACGCTCACGGATCTACAAGGATGTCGATACCTGCTCTAAGGCTGGCATTGCTGGCAAGGCTGCTATCCAGACGATAACCACCATGCGCGGCCAAACCACTAATGCTTTCGAGTTAGCAGCTCCTAACGAAACTGGTAAACCCGGCGAACCCGTCAAACTGTGCGTTGAAGCATGGATGAACGACAATAATTGGCTCCTGGGTGGCGAAACCCCGCCCCGCGTCACTGCCCGCTGGCAGGTGCGTGCAGAAGAGAAGGGACAATAAAGATGGCTAAGAACAAGATCGGTCGCGCCCATGCCGTGGCTATCGCAGCGGGCCTTTCTGTCGCTCTCGTGGGTGGTGGCGTCGCAGTCGCACAGAACGTCAACTTGCCCAACCAAGACGTGGTCACTGCCTCTGACTGCGACCAAGTGGACGCGAACGGACAGCCCATTGCGTTCGGCAAGAAGGACACCAACGGCTGGTCCGCATCCAAGCCAGGCAATTTCCAAGGCACAAATCTCATGCCAGGCAACAAAGTGTTCCGTAGTTACGCGGTACGCAACCTTGATGCACGTCCCTTGAAGTGGACCATCGATATGACGAATTCGCAGATTACGGATGATGCCTACTTCGCTATCGGCACCGTTATCAGCGAGCCGCAGGCCGATGCCTCTGGCGCGGATACCACGGCGATTACTTACCCGTTAGCCCCGGAGGTGCCCCAAGCCGAGAGTCCCGCCAATGATTTTGTGTGGCTCATTGGCCCTGGCGTCACCGGTCCCGGCGGACAAGCATCTCAACTCACCGAGGAACAGCGGGGTACCTACAAGAAGGAAGTCATCATTCCTTCTGGGTCGTATGTAACGGTCACGGACTGGGTCGCTGTTCCGAAAAGCTGGGACTGGACTAGCCCGCGGCAGGACATCAACCCGGTTTGGCGCACTTCTGCGCAGCCCGGAGCGCTGGAGAACGGTGTCTTCACACCAGCAGCGGATGACGAGAAGGACTTCATTCCTATCGGTTGCGAGGCCAAGCCGACCGATACCGACACCAACAACCCGGTTGCCGTTGAGAACCCGGCAGAAATTCCCGCTGGTCAGACCCCCAACCCGAAGGACTACGTCAAAGACATCGACAAGCTCCCGGCCGGCACCACCTTCGAATTCAAGGACCCGAAGCCGGACTTCACACAGCCCGGCAACAAGAAGACCACCATCGTGGTCACCTACCCCGACGGCACCACCGACGAAGTCACGGTCACCATCCCGGTCAAGGCCGCGCCGACGCAGTCCGACGCAGACAAGAACGACCCCAAGCCGGTTACCTCTGCGGAAGTCACCGTGGGCGACACAGTCGATCCGAAGAAGTTCATCGCGAACGCTGACAAGCTGCCCGCGGGCACGAAGTTCGCCTTTGCGGATCCGCAACCTGACTTCAGCAAATCCGGTGTCAAGAACACCACCGTTATGGTCGTGTACCCGGACGGAAGCTCAGACGTCGTCAAGGTGAGCATTCGTGTGAAGGCTGCAACCGCAACACCGGCGCCCGGAGGATCGACTTGGAAGGATCTGTCCGCCCGTTGCCAGAAGGCGATTATCGGAGGCAGCATTTCCGGTGTACTTGGCCTGATCATCGCGGTTGCTTCGCAGGTCCGCATCCCGGGCCTCGGTGACCAACTGACGGCGGTGAACACTCAGATCCAGAAGAATCTCGGCATTTTCAACCCGAACCTTGCGGCGAAGGCTGAGAACATGACTGGGATCCTCGGCGGTCTACTTGGCACAACGATCTTCCTGGCATCGCTTGGAACGACGGTCGGTATCTGCAAAACCGAAACCGACAAGGGAAGCAGCGACTAATTAGGATCTTGTTTCCCGGTTGAGGGGCCCTGGCATACAGCCAAGGCCCCTTCCTTATACCGATCGACAAACAAAACTGCGCCCCGCGGAGGGGGAAGAACCTCAGTCATCCCCAAAAATTCACCCAGACTTCATTCATTCATCGACGGCGAGGCTAAAAGAAGGAACTCCCGTGAGCCCCACCATTCACATTGGGACCACTCGAAGTTAACCAAAGCTTAATAGCACCCTAATTCTTGCAAATCGCCTGGTCGATCGTTGGACAGCTGGTGTGAAAATCTATAACGCGACATAAACTTTTCGACGTAAACCTTCCCAGTACCTTCGCCACCTCTCGTGGCGCTTACCGTCAAAGGAAAACCATGTCCAAGCGACTCCCCTTCAGGACAGCTCTCGCGGGCTTGACAGCGCTGGCTATCCTGAGCCCCACGATTGCACCGGCCAACAACACCATTCTCTCGGCTGCCGTGGCCCAGGCCCAGACCGCACCGTCGATCGCGGGCCCCAACACCGTCAACATCAACACACCCGGTTCCTTCAACGTCAACGTCGATGCCCCGGCAGGTGGAAGCATTCAGTTCTACCTCGACGGCGTCCCCCTTGACGGCCCCGTCAAACTCGGCAATGGCGCCGCCCAGACTGTCACCAAAGCGATCACCCCGACCTCTTATTCCAACACCGCCAACCCCCACGTGGTCACCGCCCGCTACTTCGACGCTGAGGGCTACACCACCCGAGCGGATGCGGTGAAGAACTTCCAGACACCGCTGGACTTGACCAAGCTGATGGCCCAGGGGCCGGGCAGGAATGACGGAAACACCGTTTACAACTCATCAGTTAACGGCCAGCAGCGGAATACTTCTAACGCTCTCGAGGTAGCACCAAACCAGCAGATCACGCTTGACGCATCGGTGTCGGGGCTTGGCAACACTTTTACCTGGACCGATGTCTACGAGCTCGGGATCAATCCGCCAGCCGGCGCAACCTTCGTAAGCGGAAAGCGCACGGACAACCTCAACACGATGCTCCTCACCCGCGGTAACGGAACCGGCGGTTACGACCGCGTGCCAAACAGATTGAGTGGCGTCGAATGGCCGAGCTGGGGCGCCGATGGTTACCCGGCGGTCAACGCTGGCTACTTCGGAATCCAGCGCACGGACAACTACCGCGAAAGAAGCACCCCCCCGAACGTTCAAGGCGTGTTCAAAGCCCCCACCACGCCGGGCATCTACGTTCCGCAATTTGCTCAGTTCAAATATGCCAACGGCACAAACCACTACCTCCGCCCCATGGAGAACGCTGTCTTCCGAGTGAAGCCGCAAGATTTGCCACCCCTGAACCCGCGTCCAGGGGCGCAGCCGATCGGAACGACCGTCGCGCTCGCCCCGAACCAAGAGCTGACCGCTGGACAGGCCGGGCCACTGACAGTCACCGTCACCCCAGGCACCAAGGGCACGATCACGCTAAAGGCTGACGGCAAGATGATCGGCTCCACCACCAACATTCCGGCAGACGGAAATGTCACAGTTGAGAACGTCAAGATCGACAAGGCCGGTTCCACAAAAGTCGCTGTAACTTTCACCCCTGCAGCCGGCTCGATCTTTGCGTCATCCAACGGCGACGGCACGGTCAATGTGAAAGCCACGACCACGACGACGTACACCGGCGATAAGACTGGCACCAAGAGCGTGCCTGTGAAGCTCGCAGCGACCGTAACACCTAACACCGCATCGGGAACAGTGACGTTCACCCAGCGCGGCACTGTGCTGGCAGCTGATGTTCCAGTTAGGAACGGCATTGCTGAGGTCGAGCACAACTTCACCCAGGCCTCCACTTACCCCGTTATCGCCGAATTCAAGCCTGCTCAGAATTCGAACGCAGTGGGATCCAAGTCCAATTCAGTCGACGTCGTGATCAAAGACACATCAAGCGTTGAACTGACACTTAGCCCCAGCAACGTCGTTGCAGGTTCGCCTGTCAAGCTGACTGCCGCCACAGGCCCTCAGCTGGCGACACGTGGAACTGTCCAGTTCTACGATGGCGACACTGCGATCGGCAATCCAATGGCCATCCAGAACCGCTCAGCGTCCACTAACTACACGCCACAAGAGACCGGCCTCCGCACTATCCGCGCAGTCTTCACTCCCGAGGGGAATTACAACGCTTCGGAAGACTCCAAGCAGCTTGAGGTCACCAAGAAGGAAGAACCGCAGCAGCCACCTGCGCCCGAAGCAACTGCTCCGACTCTCACCGTGACCGCACCGACCGGCGAAAAGACCACCGCAGACAACATCACGCTGACCGCGAAAGTCGACCCGGCATCGGCAGGCACCGTCGAGTTCTTCAACGGCGCAACCTCCCTGGGCACCGCCTCAGTGACGAACGGCACTGCCGCCCTGACCAAGCCGCTGGCGGAAGGTGAGTACACCGTCACCGCTAAGTTCACCCCGGCAGCGAACAACACCACCGCGCTCCAGGCGACCTCGGGCCCCGCCCCGAAATTCACCGTCAAGAAGAAGGCGGACAACCAGCAGCCGCCGGCACCGGAGGCTACGAAGACGGAACTCACGCTGAACGCCCGCGAAGACGCGAAGGCCGGTGACACTGTCACCATCACCGCCACAACGGAACCGGCCGACGCTGAGGGCACGATCGAGTTCTTCAACGGCACGCAGTCCCTGGGCAAGGAGCAGGTCACTAACGGCACAGCCACCGGGACCTTCACCCCGGAGACCGCGGGGTCCTACGACATCAAGGCAGTCTTCACCCCGGCTGACAGCACCAAGTTCGCCGCCACGGAGCAGACCACCACGGTCACCGTCGCAGCGGTGACGCCGCCGGCGACGGATGGCACGGTTCCGACCGTCGATACGGCTACCCCCGCCCAAGGTAGGGTGGACGGAATCACGGCACTCACCGCGCGAGTGGAGCCCGGTACCAAGGGCAGCATCAAGTTCACGCTGACGGACGGCACTGAAATCGGTGCCGCCAAGATCAACTCCGATGGAACCGCGACCTTCAACTACCCGTTCCGGGAGCCGGGCACCTACTCAGTTCAGGCCCGCTACGTCACGCCTGAAGGTGTCGTTTCCACTGAGGCATCCGATGTCTTCACTGTGACCGTCGCCGAGAAACCGAAGTCGAGCATCACCGAGGGCTCTAACTCCAGCGAGAAGTTGGCCAGCTCTGAAGGCTCCAGCACCGGCGAGCAGTCCAGCCTCCAGGGCCCGAACCGCCCGTGGATCATCACCGGCATCACGCTCGCTGTCACCGCGCTGGTAGCGGGTCTCGGATTCTTCTTCCTGAACAATCCGGACATTAAGAACTTCCTCGCGCAGTTCGGAATCCGTTACTAGGACAGTTCCCTCCTGAGCCATAAGCCCTTCTGCACTGAGCTCACGCTCGCAGTGCAGGAGGGCTTTCGCATGCCTGCACCCCGTCCCAACCTTGCGAAATGAACTGAAGTTGAACACAGGTCGAAATCTTGGAACGCGCAGGGCGAAAGACGCTTTTCGACGCGCGCGATTCCTTCCTCAGCGTTACGCTTTAAGCACTTCCTGTCATTTCCCTGTCCCCTGCCTTATCCACAGGTAGGACAACGCTCACGAGGTGTGCTGATAATGGCCAACCGATTCCCGTTCCGTACTGCTATCGCCGGCCTGACTGCGCTGGCTCTGACCGCCCCTGTAGTCGCTCCCGTTAACACCACCACGCTCGCGTCCGCGGTTGCCCAGGTGCGGGAGGATCTCTCCGCCGAGAACAAGCTGGTGTTTGAAAAGCGTCCAGGGTCCGCACTGACAGAAAACCCTAACAGAGTGGACTTTGGTAAAGAAGGCACCTTTACCGTTCGCGTCCCGAATGCAGAAGGTGGTTCCGTCCAGTTCTTCCTGGATAACGTAGCCGCAGGCGCCCCTGTCGAGGTGGTTGGTGAACACGCTTCCGCGAAGCTCACCCCGACCTCTTTCACGTCCGATTCGTTCAAACACACCGTCACCGCCCGCTATGTTGACAAGAACGGATTCAACACGCGCGCAGATGTGGAAACCACCTTCAGCACCCCGAACGCTGTTCCGAAGGAACTCAGGTCTCAGAATCAAACAGACGAGGAGATGAAAGCCGGCCGCTACTCCTTCACCATCAACGGAAGGACTCGCTCCGACAATGAACCCTTGGAACTGGAACAGGGGCAAGAGTTCACCTTGAACGGAAGCAACCGGTTCACCAGCTCTTGGGGGTCGTTCACGAACGTCTACGAGATCGGTCTCAACCCTCCTGCAGGAGCCGAATTCGTGGACGGAACGCGCAAAGACCGTCGTGCAACTGTCGCCTACCAGGGTGCTAACGCAGACGGAACCGGTATCAGGCAGCACCCCGATGCTGACGGCAACTGGGGAATTGGTTCTAACCCGAAGGTGAACCCGGGATTCATCTCATACCGGCCAGAAGACTTCAAAATGTTCGCGCAGACCGCTGAGGTCGAAGGAACGTTCACCGCCCCTCAAACCCCTGGCATTTACTACCCGCAGTTCGCGATCTTCAAGTACACGGGACTCACTGGTGGCAACAAGACCCGCTACCTGCACCGCATGGACACGGCGGTTTTCCGCGTCCTGCCGCCCGCGCTCCCCGAGCGCAATTTGCGTACGGCTGTCTCCGTTGAACTTGTCGCTGACCAGAAACTCCAGGCAACCGTCGACGGCACCTTGACGGCCACCGTTTCACCCGACGCGTCCGGAACGGTGACGTTCATCCACCCGGGATCGAACAGTGAGCCCGACACTGTGCTGGGAACCGCGGGAGTGGTAGATGGTGAGGCAAAGCTCCACCCCGTGAATCTCAAAACAATGGGTGAGCAGGACATCAAGCTGACATTCACCCCTGCTCCAGGCACCAACTGGACCGCGTCTGAGGGCGCCGGAACAGTGTTCGTCGACCACGCCCCGGCCAAGACGACAAACCTCACCCTCACCATTCCTGGGGAAGCGGTGCAGGGTGTCCAGTTCGATGCCTCGGCCACTGTCGATGAAAAGGTCGATGGAACGATCCAGTTCTACTCGGTCGAGACCGACGAGCAGGGAAACAAGACGGATGTGAAGTACGGCGACCCTATCGAGGTCAATGCCAACAACAATTGGACTGCAACCGTTCACCCGAAACTGTTCAAGCTCGGCCAGCAGACCGCAAAAGCCGTCTTCACGCCCAAAGACGGCAATGCCTACGCGAAGTCCGAAAAGACGCAGGACATCTACATCAAGCAGCCGGCAACGAAACTCAAGCTCACAGCTGATGAGGGGAAGAAGGTCGGCGAGGACGTCAACATCACCGCCGCGATCGACCCTGCCGTTGGCGGCACGATCGTTTTCACAGACGGTGATACCGAGCTGGCAACCGAATCCGTCGCTGCCGGAACCGCAGAGGTGACCATCACCAAGTCATTCAACACCTCGGGCAGCCACGCCTTGAAGGCCATTTTCACACCGACCGACAATGTGATCTACCCAACGGCAGAAGACACCACCTCCCTGGTGATCGGCGATCGCAACAAGATCGACACGACCCTCGATCTCACAGCGGATAAATCTGAGCTGACCGTGGGCGAAGCAGCCATCGTCACCGCTAAGATCCCTGAGGGAGTCGAAGGCCGCGTGATGTTCGACGACGGCACTGGTGTCCAGGCCTTCGCACCCGTGGACAAGGCAACGGGTGAAGCCAAATTCACCTACGTCCCGCGTACCGACGGCGCGAAGACCGTTCAGGCAGAATTCGTGCCGATCAACGCTTCTGCGGCAACCCACAACGGAACAGCCAAGAGCGTTGACATCACAGTAAAGCCGGCAAGCACGGTCAAACAGGACACCAACCTGGTCCTCACCGGGCCGAATACGGTCACCGAGGGTGACAGCATTGTCCTCACCGCTTTTGTCAACCCACGGGGTGCCGCCGGAACCATTCAGTTCTCGGACGGAACCACCCCGATCGGTGACCCCGTCGAGGTCCGCAACGGTAAGGCCACAATCACGGTGCCCCAGGCCACTCTGGGCAACCACCAGTTCAGCGCATCGTACAACCCGGCCGGCGCATTCAACGCCACTCAGCCGGCGACCCACTCCGTCGATGTCAACGCTGCGCCTGCCCCTGTAACGCACACGGTCACGTCCACTGCGACCGCCGTTACAACTGCGCCGACCACCGTGACACAGCCGACTACCGTCACAAACGTGACCACGGAAACGGCTGTGCCGAAGACCGTCACCACTACCGTGACCCAGCCGACGACCATCAATAATTCGACCACCGTGACCTCTAAAGAAACGGTGACTTCAAGCACGACCACTACGACAACAGTGGCAAGCCCGACGACGATCACCGACTCGACCACCGTCACAACCGACAAACCGACGACCGTCACCAGCGTGACCACCACAACCGAGCGTCCTGCACCGGTGATCACCACAACCACAAAGACCGAATCGGTGGATAAGCCGACGACTGTCACTAAGTCCACCACCGTGGAAAAGCCGACAACCGTCACCAAGTCCACCACCGTCGAGAAGCCAACGACCGTCACTAAGTCCACCACCGTCGAGAAGCCGACGACTGTGACGACCACGTCGACGAAGGCTGGTGAAGCACCCGCTCCCGTCACTGTGACCACCACCGTCAAGCCGGGCTCCGATGCCCCGGCCGTCCCCGCTGCACCTGCTGTGGACTCAAGCAAGGCTGTGGACACCACTAACGGGCGCGAGGTGACTTTGACCGCGAGCGTGACGCCGGGCACCAAGGGTGAGGTTGTCTTTGAGACGGAGGACGGCACCGTCATTGGCAAGGCTCCGATCGCCAAGGACGGAACCGCAAAGTTGAAGCACACCTTCAACACCCCGGGAACGTATAAGATCCGTTCTTACGTTCAGTCCCCGGATGGGGTGAAGGGCGAGAAGTCCGCGGCATTCAACATCACCGTTGCAGAGCGCCCGAGCTTGAGCACAGGTTCCACCGTCGGCTCGAGCGAGGATTCGAGTTCTACGCCGAACGCAAAGATCGGTCTCGCCGTTGGCGGTACACTCCTCGCGTTCCTGCTGGGTGCAGTCACGGTCGGTCTGCTGGGTAATCCCGCAGTCAAGGCGCTTTTCGCCCGTTTTGGAATCCGTTACTAGGTCAGGGAGATCCAGTCACATGAAAATGAATCGCACAGTCGCGGGATTTACCGCGGCAGCAATGCTGGCCGTGAGCGCAACCGTCCCTGCTCACGCTGAGCCGACCAACGTCACCGTGAACAGCGAGAACGCGCGACCACCAGCATTCGCCGGTTATGTCCCGCCCGCCGTGGTGAATGTGCCCACCACTCTGCAAGCGACGACCACTGCGGGAACGCAGGGTGAAATACGATTCATGCTCGAGGATGGAACCGTCCTTGGTAGCGCCCCCGTCAACCCGGAAGGCACGGCAGAGCTCAAGCACACTTTCACTAGGACCGGACAGCACAAAGTGAAAGCTGCCGTAGTGACTAACGGCATCATCGGTGACTACACCGAACTCTTCACAGTCACGGTTGTGCGCCCAGGAAGCTCCACGCGTATCGACGTCGCCAGCGAACTCGATACCGCCTCCCTTGCAGCCGCCGCCCTCGGTGTGGCAGCAAGCCTGGTCGTCCTGATTGGCAGCCACTCGAACATCCCAGCCATCAACGCGACCATCACCCAAGTGCAAAAGCAGCTCGGGATCTGGAATCAAGACCTAGCGGCTCAAGTACAGCAAGCAATGCCGGCCGTGGGCACACTGGTCGGCGGTGCTGGCTTGATCGCCTCAATTGTGCAGTTGACCGAGGTGCTCAAGGCGGGCAATCTCACCGTGACTTCCTCGAAGGAAGCCGTTTAACCCGGCGGACACCACCCTGTGGCTCTGCAGCCTCGCGTCTGCAGAGCCACTTTTTGCATCTCAATCCTCAAAACGGCGATGTTTTTATCCGCTCGAACGGGCCTTGTCAGCTTTAATATGAACGTCCGCTGAACGGCACACGAATTCTTGTGTTTTCCCAGCGCATAGACAGTATCTGTCGAGACAGGTTCCAGGAGAGTAGATACGCTGTCCATGTTCTAGTCCCTCACCTTCTCGTGTCACACGAGCGGACTGCATAAATGAGATAAGAATCTTTATCCCAGATGGCACGCGAAGGTTTTCCTACAAAGAGGTTCCTGTGACTCGTCGCCTTCCTTTCCGCACCGCCATTGCTGGACTGACTGCCCTGGCTCTTACCGCCCCCGTCATCGCTCCGGCTAACACCACCACGCTCGCCGCCGCGATCGCCCAAGTCCGCGAAGACAGCGCCAACCCGCTTGCTTTCACTGAGCGACCGGCAACTGTAAAGATCAACGAGGATGCTAACTTCACCGTCCGCGTACCAAATGCAGACGGTGGATCCGTCCAGTTCTTCCTGGACAATGTTGCACAGGGTGACCCGGTCAAGGTCGTGGGCGACCACGTAGCCATAACGGTCAACCCGAAGTCCTACCTCGATCACACCGTCACCGCCCGTTATGTCGACGCCGACGGCTTCAACCCCCGCGCCGATGTGACTGCTGAATTCAAAACCCCGATCGAGGGCGGCCCCAACCGCAAGGGCAATGGTGGAGCGACTGACAACGAGTACACCAGCAACAAGTACTCCTCCACAGTCAACAACCAGACTGGAACGGCCAGTAAACCCGTTTCTGTCCAACCCGGCTCTGAGATCACTGTCAAGGGAAACATGACTATGAATTCCCGCTCCGTGGTCTACGACTACGGCATCAATCCGGCGCCGGGTGCGACCTATCAGTCGGGGCGAACCCTGGTGCCCCAACAAACAAAGTTGAAAGCGACCGGCAACTGGCCGGGTTCCGATCTCACTGTGAACCCAGGGTTTTTCGTCATCAACATCGATCCCGGCTGGTCCTCTTTTGGTTACACCGGCACTTTGAGCGTCGAAGGCAAGTTCAAAGCCCCGACGGTCCCGGGTGTGTACTTCAGCGAACTAGCTTCTTACAAGTACCGCACTAATGACACTTACTTCCTCCAGCGTCTCGACGATTCTGTGTACCGCGTTGAGGCCCCCAAACTTCCGGGACGCAATCAGCGCACCGCGAGCACGATTGAACTCCCCGCAGACCAGTCGTTCATTGCTGGCACAGCAGGTGAGCTGACGGCGAATGTCACCGCAGCCGACGCCAAAGGAACCGTGGTTTTCACCAGCGGCGGGAACGAGCTCGGTCGCGCAGACGTACAAAACGGCACGGCGACAGCAACGGTCACATTCCCGAACGCGGGCGCCCCCACCGTCACCGCGACATTCATTCCTGCTGCAGGAACCAACTGGGCGCAGTCCGAAACCTCCGGTACGGTCACCGTGACCGAACCGGCTTCGATGAAGGACACCAAGTTGTCCTTCGAAGGCTCTCCCACAACCGCGACGATCGGGGAGGAAACCCTGCTGACCGCGACGGTAGCGGACAACGTTCCCGGCACCGTTCAGTTCTATGAAGTCACCAACGAAGGCGAAACGCCTATCGGCGCACCGGCAGAGCTCACCGAGACCACCAGCGCCGCGACGTTGCCGTACACCCCTTCCTCTGCGGGTCAGAAGACCATCAAGGCAGTCTTCACCCCAGCTGACACCGCTGCTTTCAGGGAAACGGAGGCGGAGTGGCAGGTGGACGTCGACAAGCGGAACGTCCAGCTGACGCTGACTGCCGATGCCGACAAGAAAGCTGGTGAACCGATCACTGTCTCCGCCACCGTCGATCCGGACGTGGCTGGCACCGTCACTTTCCTTAACGGCGAGGAAGAGATTGGCACTGCTGACGTGGAAAACGGCGTTGCCACGATGAGCGACACCTTCATTGCGGGACGCCACCAGTTGAAGGCAGTCTTCACCCCGACTGACGCTGACACCTATAACAACACCGACGCCTCGCACTCCCTCGTCGTCGGCTCACGCCAGAAGAAGGACACTTCCCTCGAGCTCACAGCGTCCCCGGTAGAAGTAACGCTCGGTGAGACTACGACCATCACCGCGACCGTGACCAAGGGCGCACCCGGCCGTGTTGCATTCACCGACGAGGACGGCGTACAGGGTTGGGCCACCGTGAACAACGGCACCGCAACATACAGCTACACCCCCAAGTCCACCGGCAACAAGACGGTCAAAGCCGAGTTCATTCCAAGCGGTGAGGCTGTGGATACACACAACGGCAGCACCGCCGAGATCAACGTGAACGTCAATGACGTCCCCGCTGGTGCAGCCCAGGAAACCGGTTTGGTCCTGAGCGGGCCGACCCAGGTCACCTCCGGTGAGAACTTCAACCTCACAGCAGCCGTGTCCCCGAAGGGTGCCACAGGATCCGTCGAATTCTTCAACGGCGACGAGACCCTCGGCACCGCTGAAATCAGCGACGGCAAAGCCACCCTGCCAGTTGAAGGTCTCGCTCAAGGTGCCTACGAGTTCAAAGCCACCTTCACAGACCCGAACAACAAGTTCGCTGAATCTGAGGACACCTTCTCCGTTAAGGTCGAAGACGAGAAAGCCCCTGTCACTGTCACCGAGACTTCCACCGCGACTGAAACCTCGACAGTCACGGAATCCACCACCGCAACGGAATTCAGCACGGTCACTGAGAAGACAACCACGACCGAGCCGACCACTCTGCGTGAGACCGAGACGAAGACCGAAACGGCTACCACCACCGAGCCGACCACGGTGCGCGAAACGGAAACCAAGACTGAAACGGCTACCAACACCCAGCCGACCACGGTCACCTCCGTCACGACCGAGCCGACCACCGTGCGCGAGACGGAAACGAAGACCGAAACGGCCACCACCACTCAGCCGACCACGGTCACCTCCGTCACCACCGAGCCGACCACGGTGCGCGAGACGGAAACGAAGACCGAAACGGCCACCACTACCCAGCCGACCACGGTCACCTCCGTCACCACCGAGCCGACCACCGTGCGCGAGACGGAAACGAAGACCGAAACGGCCACCACTACCCAGCCGACCACGGTCACCTCCGTCACGACCGAGCCGACCACCGTGCGCGAGACGGAAACGAAGACCGAAACGGCCACCACTACCCAGCCGACCACGGTCACCTCCGTCACGACCGAGCCGACCACCCTGCGCGAGATGGAAACGAAGACCGAAACGGCCACCACCACCGAACCGACCACCGTGCGCGAGACGGAAACGAAGACCGAAACGGCCACCACTACCCAGCCGACCACGGTCACCTCCGTCACCACCGAGCCGACCACCCTGCGCGAGACGGAGACCAAGACCGAAACGGCTACCACCACCCAGCCGACCACCGTGCGTGAGACGGAGACCAAGACCGAAACGGCCACCACCACCCAGCCCACCACGGTCACCTCCGTCACCACGGAACCGACCACCGTGCGCGAAACGGAAACCAAGACCGAAACCACGGTCGTCACCACTACTCAATCCACCACGGTCACCAACACGACCACCACCACCCAACCGACCACGGTCACCAACACTGCAACCGAAACCACAACGAAAACCTCGGTTTCAGTGCAGCCGACCACCCTGCGTGAGACGGAAACAAAGACCCAGACCACCACGACCACGCAACCGACGACCTCCACGGCAACCACCACGGAGCGAGCAACTGAGACCACAACGGCTACCCAGCCGCCGGTCACGGCAACTGTCACTACCACCGAGAAGGCTGGTGCACTCAAGCCGGCCGTTCCGGCGGCGCCGGCGGTGGATGCAAGCCGGATCGTCGAAACGCGAAATGGCCGCGAAATCTCGCTGACCGCGGGAACTACCCCGGGCACCCAAGGCAAGATGATCTTCGAGCTCACCGACGGCACCCGACTCGGCGAAGCCCCGGTGCGCAAGGACGGCATGGCCAAGTTCACCCACACCTTCACCAAACCTGGTGTCTACACGATCCAGTCGTACGTACTTGACGAGCGCGGGGTCGCTGGCGACAAGTCCGTTCCGTACACCGTCACCGTCGCGGAGAAGGCTACCAACGGAACTGGTTCGAACCAGGGCTCCAGCCTGAAGCTCGATGCAAAGAGCAAGCGTGGCCTAGCTTTCGGAATCGGCGGTGTTGTATTGACTGCCGTGTTCGGCGGGTTGCTTTTCGCGGTGCTGAATCTTCCAGTTGTCCGTGACTTCCTGAAGCGTTACGGAATCCACTTCTAACTCCCCCTTCACACAGCCCCTGAGAACGATCCTGTGAACTGCTCCCCATTAGTTGGACTGAGAAATCAGTTATCGACTAATGGGGAGCAGTTTTCATTGAGGGCACGCAGTTCGCTGGGTGAGGGCCAGCGTGAGCAGTTGGTTGATCTTTTCGAGCAGGGTATGGGTTCTGGTGCTGCTGCGCGCAGGGTTGGAGTTTCGAGATATGCATCGCGCGCGCTCTATCGGCGGTTTCAGCTACATGGCAGGCTATGTCTCGTGGAGAAACCGACGCAGCGGCAGTACTCGTTCGAAGTCAAGAAGGAAATTGTCGAACGCCACCTCGCTGGCGAGACGAAGATGGATCTTGCGCGTGAGTTTGGCTTGTCTTCTGATCAGCTGGTCAAAGACTGGTCGTTGAAGTGGCGCCAAGGTGGCGATGACGCGTTAAGACCGAAGTCGAAGGGCAGGCCCAAAGGCTCGTCCGCGCCGAAGAGGCTCACGGAGGAGGAGAAACTGCGCCGCCAGATCGCGCGGCTGGAGGCGGAAAACGCTTACTTAAAAAAATTGCGGGACTTGAGGAAGCAGGGACCCGCCTGAAAGTCCAGGCGATCGTCATCCTCAAGTCGCACCACCGCCTGGAGTACCTGCTAGAGGCGGCAGGTATCCCGCGGTCGACGTTCTTCTACCACCAGAAACGACTCGGTGAGCCGGATAGGCATACGGCACTCAAGCACGCGATCCGGGAAAGCTTCGAGCGCAACAAGCATCGCTACGGCTACCGGCGAGTTTTGCTGGACCTGCGTAATCACGGCTGGGTGGTCAACCACAAGCTCGTCTACAAACTCATGGACCAGATGGGATTGAAAGCCAAAATCCGGCGCCGCCGGCCCTACGTTTCCTACACCGGGACGATCAGCCGCATTGCTGACAACAAGCTTGACCGCAAGTTCACCCCGGATGCACCAAACACCGCCTTTGTCAGCGACGTCACCGAGTTCAGAATCGCAGGCCGCAAAGTGTACTTGTCGCCGGTGATGGACCTGTTCGACCGCTCAATCGTCGCCCACACCGTGGCTACATCGCCGTCGACAGCATTTACCACCGAATCTTTGACCAAAGCGATCGTGACGTGTGCACCTGAACCCGGGTGGATGATGCATACCGATCAAGGCTTCCAGTACCAGCACTCGACTTGGCGCAAACTCATTGACGAACACGGTGGTGTCCAGTCGATGTCTCGTAAAGCCAACTGCTACGACAACGCGGTCATGGAGAACTTCTTCGGGCACCTGAAAACCGAGATGTACCACGGCGAAATCTTCGACACTGTCGCGGATTTCACTCAGGCTATCGATGAGTACATCCAGTGGTACAACGCCGAACGCATCCAACAACGACTCAAGGGCCTGACCCCGATGCAATATCGGAATCAGGCCCTCGAACCCCTAACCGCCTAGAATTAAACCAGTCCAACTTTCGGGGGCTAGTTCACCTGTTCACAGGGGCTTCGTGTAATTCGTGGAGCTCCCCCCATCCGCCGAGAAACCTTCTTTGACCATGGCGAAGCGTTCGCCGATCCGCCTCGCGATAATCAGAGTGACCGTCGTCGCCGTTGCCACTAACTAGCGCGGTGCCGAAATCAACGACAGCGAGACCGAGTTCACGAGTTACATCACAAGCGAGGGGGCCGCCCAGCGGAGCCATTCAAAGATCTTGGCGGACCTGCGAAAGGCGATTCAGAACAGCTTGATCGTCGATAAGCCTGCTGCCCCTCGTTCCGTCTCGGTACGCGCTGAGGGGCGTTTGTGCTTCTGTCGATGGCTTTCGGAGGCGTACCTTCTGCATTGAAAAAGGCACAGGCCCGCATGGGACCTGTGCCTTCTGCCTTTGCGGCTCAGAGCGCTTTATGCCTCTTGTTCAGTAGCCTCCGCTCGGCTGGAACCTGACGGCTTGATGCTCTCGCCGTTGCTGTCCTGGATCTCGACCTTGACCTTATCGATCGCCGTGCCGATCGATACACCGAGGCCGACGATGCCCACAATCGTGCTGACAATCGGCAGGGCCTTGTCCGCCATTCCAGCGAGCTGCGGATCGAAAACACCTATCTGCCTCTGCAGGTTGGTGATCATCTCCTTTAGACCCGGGATGGGAAGGAATCCAGCGATCATGACTGCCACGCTTGCAAGCGAACCGAGAACTGCACCGGCGATCTTCTTGCCATCAGGCTTCTTCGTCGCGGTTCCCTTTTCCACATCGACTGTGTAGACGACTTCGTTGCCATCCGCACCGGTGACGACGACATCGAACTTACCGCCGGCGGGGATCCATGACTCCGGGATCGCGAATCGGCCGTCGGCGTCGGCTGTAATGACATCGGAGTTTCCGTCAACCCGGACAGTATCGCCAGTCTTAGCGCCCTTCACGACGACCGTGCGCTCACCCTGCTGCTGCGGCTGCTCCGAATCGTTGGTGCCTGCGCCCGGTGCCTTGACGGTGTACTTGACCTCAATATCCTGCGGGTCCTTGCCCGGGATGGTGACCGTGACAACACCGGTCTTCTCACCCGTTGTGGTGGTGTCCGGCTTGGACTTCCAAGTGAAGGTGGTTCCGGCCGGCGCCTTGTCAGCGTCAGTGACCTGTGCCTTCGCGGTGTCATCCGCAATGGTCGAGTTCTGCTCGACCTCGGTCGGCGTGATCTTCGCCTCCGGGATGAACTCGTCCGGCTGCGGGAGCTGCGGCTTGGCCTTGACATCGTACTGGACGGTCAGATCAACCGGATCCTCACCCGGGGCGGTGACGGTGACAACACCGGTCTTTGTTCCCGTTGTGGCGGTATCCGGCTTGGACTTCCAGGTGAAGGTCGTGCCCTGCGGTGCAGAAGCCGCGTTGAGGATCCATGCCTTGGCAGCTTCGTCGGAGATCGCGGCCCCTTCCTCGACTTCAGCAACAGACTCAGCGACCTCAGGTGCCCACTTCACCTCCTCTTCCTGGACGGTGTACTTGACAGTCACATCCACCGGGGACTTGCCCGGAACGGTTACGGTGACCACACCGTTGACGCTTTCAGCTGCATTACGAGTATCCGGCTTGGTCTTCCAGGTAAACGTCGTACCTTCGGGCGCGGAGTTGGCGTTACCGATCTGGGCCTTGGCGGCCTGGTCAGCAATTGAGGTGCCCACCTGAACAGTGGTCGGGTTGGTCTTCGGTTCCGGGACGTACGGGGCTTTCACCGTCACCGGAATGTTCACCGTGTCGGTGGATTTGTCCGGGTATGTGACCGTGATCTTGCCGGACTGGGTATCCCCTACAGCCTGGTGAGCAGAAGCCCATGCTGCGGTAGTGCCAGCCGGAAGGCTCGCGAAGTCCGCGATCTGGTCCTTAGCCTCCGGGAGAGCATCACCTTGGGTGATGGTTACAGGCGCCTTGGGCTGCGGGTCGTAGATCCCTGCGTTGGACGGGGGCGTGATCCTCACGATCGGGAACTTATCTCCCTCACCGCGAACCGCGTTGTTCTTGGGGTGGTTCGTAGTGTCCGTCTCAGACAGGCCGCATCGTACGAAAGCGTCAGCGTTTGTCCCAGCAGCGTCCGCGTTGGCGTAGAGCTGAGCGAAAGCTTTCGACGGGAACTGCGCAGGGTCGGACGTGTCCAGGTACGGCTGGATCTGTGCTCCAGGCTCCCCCGTCGGGGTCAACTTCAAGGTGATCTTAGGCATATCGACAACAAACATGTCGACGCCGTTCACGTTTTGGCGTCTTGCGGTGAGCCCGCCGTGATTCCACTGAGCTTCGTTATTGCGGATCCACTTCGAAACATCCTCGGCGCCCTTCTTGTGGAAGCGGATACGGTTGCCTTCCACCGTGTAAGCCACGTCCCCGCTACCGCCTTCAAGCTTTACCGCGTCCAACTTCGCGTTCTTGGGCAGATCCAGCCAGAAGTTCAGCTGGTCGGCGGATTTGACAGCCGCGATGCCGATCTTAGCGGGTGTACCGACTTTGCCCAGATCAATGACGTAATCGAACTGCTTTCCCTTCTCGACCTCCGTCGGAGCCGTTACCTGAGGCCGAATGCGAATGTCTTTGTAATCACCGCTCTTTTGGTAATCACGGTTACCACCGTTGTAGACACCCTCTCCACCACTAACGAGCCGCTTCGCAATTAGACCAAGGTCTCCTTTCTTGATCTGCAAGTTGCAGCCCATGGGGACTTCCATTGTGGTGGTTTTGACTTGCTGTGCATCTGCGTGAGGGACAGCTACCAGACCCGCTGCAAGAGCGATGGCAACAGCCCTAGATAGCACGGTGGTGGACTTATTCCGTGACATAGGAGACTCCTTGAGAACCTTGAGCGAATTTGGATTTCAGGTTGAAGATTACGGAATTCCGTCAATTTTTCATCCCTACCGAATGCACACGGACCAGCAGAAACCCCTACTCGACCAATACGGGGCAGACGTTCACCTTTTGTTCACAAAAATCAACCCTGGCAAACACACGGGTATCCATGCCAACTGGACTTTTGAGGCGCTAACGCCACGCGACCACCTAGCCGGTGAACAACGTGAATTCATGATGAAAATTCGGCACAGGGCTCTACATATGCACTGCAGCCGCTGGGGCACCCCAAAAGAGACCACCACAAGGCCATTAAGTTAAAAATCGATGAATTTTCAGGCCCCATTGAGGAAATCCTGCAGTTTAGTCATTAGCTGTGAACATTGTGACGCGCCGTGAAAGCGCTTGTACGCAATAATGTCTGCAGATGCCCGAAGGTTCTCCCCCCGGCATATTCGGATCCCTCCTAAAGAAAGGCCATTTCCATGGCAAAGCGTTTCGCATACCGCACCGCCATCGCGGGCATTACTGCATTGGCTGTCGCCACCCCAGCTGTCGCCGCCCCGCAGTCACCCATTTCTTTCCCCGTTGCCCAGGCACAGGTGGAGGGAAATGCCCCGGCTGCAGATGAAGCCGCAGCCCCGGCTGCCGATGAAGCAGCAGCGCAGAGCTTCACTGTGAAGGTCAACCGTAAGGACCTTAACGGGCAGGTGCTCTCTCCGAACAAGGAATACAAGCTCACGCTGCAGGCCAACCCAGCTGCCAAGGGTACGTTCACAGTCCCCTCGCAGATCAACAGTAAGACCAGTGTCGCCGCTGATGACAAGGGCAAGGCGGAGATCAAGTTCACCCCGAGTAGCCGGACCGACTACACCAACCTGCAGTTCCGTTTCACCCCGCAAGATACTGCGGCTACGGCTACTGAACCGCAAATCGTTTCCTTCACTGTGCAGCCGTACAACGAACAGTTCGACCCGCAGCCGGCGAGCAATCCCTACGAGGTCATCGTCGGAACGAACCTTCAGCCCCACCAAGTTGTGAAGGACTTCGTCAACCTTCCAGCTGGCACGAAGCACGCATGGGCCGGAGCGGCACCGAAACTCGATGCACCGGGCGAGCAGCAGGTGACTGTCAACATCACTTACCCGGATAACACGACGGATACGGTCGGACCTTTCACTCTCGTTGTTCGTGAAGAAACAACGGGTGACGTAGCTAAGACTCCGCTCCTGAAGTCCGAAAACCCGACTATCTTCCTCAACCAAGAGGTCAACGATGAGGCGTTCATTAAGAGCCTCTTCCACCGCCCGGAAAACTTGGACCAGGCTCTGAAGTTTGAGTGGGGAGTCGCCCCGGATACCACGACCCCAGGCGATCAGGATGTCACCATCGTGATCTCTTACCCGGCAGATGCTGAACGCCCGGCGGGAACGAAGACCATTCCTCTTACCGTGACCGTTGCTGAAAAGAACGCAGCGGCAACCCCGGCTAAGGCAGTCGACGGCGATGCCCTGAAGATCCCGGCTGGCTCCACACCTAAGGCGAAGGATTTCATCGCTAATCTTGATGAACTTCCGGAACGCACCCGGTTCTCCTGGGTAGAAGGCAAGGCTCCGAAGACGGCAGCGCGCATCATCGGCGGCCCGCTGGAGACCCAGACGGTATCAATCAAGGCTGCTTTCCCTGATGGAAGCGAGCAGATCCTCGACCTCAACGTCACCATCGTCAAAGCCCCGGCTGCTTCCGACAAGAAGAACAACGTGCCACGGGGCGTCAACGGCCAGAAGGTTCCGCTCAACTCCACAATCGGCGATCCGGCGTCGTACATCACTAACCGAACGGAGCTGACCAACGTCACCTCCTACACATGGATCGAGCAGCCGGACTTCACCACGCAGGGCACCACTGTCGGCCGCATTCGCGTTACTTACGCTGACGGCACCCAGGACATCGCTGTCGCGCGTTTCATCGTGGGAGAATACGAACTGTGGCGTCCGGCAAGCTTCACCAAAGGTGGCATCGGCATCGCTGTGAGCTTGGCCGTCGCACTTGGGCTACAGCTCCCCTTCTTCAAGGATCTCAACACCAAGATCCAGAAGCAGATTGGCATGTTCAACCCGCACCTCGCTGGCGCAGCCGACAACGCGATGGGTCTGCTGGGCGGACTGCTCGCATTCATTGGCCTGATCCCGTCTGCACTGTTCATCGCTGACGGTTTCAAGGTCTTCTTGCCGGAACGCGTCGCTGGCGAGCCGGAAGCTCGACCGAACGCCACCGGCTCGGACGCTCCGGCAAAGGCCTCTACTACTAAGCCGGACAACTCTGCACGAGCCGATAAGGACCCTGCCAACGAGAGCAACGGGAACTAGGCCGCTGATCCTCCGGCTCTCTCAGGAGCCAGCAGCGCCGACCAAGAACTGAATACGGCACGGACACTTTAGGCCTGACCATGGCCTAGAGTCCGAGCACTAAGGTCCTGTGGTGAATCATTGATCACCACAGGACCTTATTTTTCTCATTCTTGCGTGGCCTCAGCGGACTGAGATCATGGGGAACATAGGCTGCCTTCCCTATGCCTTGCCTAGCAGACGCGAGCGTTTATTCGCCTAATCGAAAGGGCCTGCCGGGGAATTTACATTCCTCGACAGGCCCTAAATCTGCGCCACCGTTTCTACGGTTTCAGCCCACCCTCGTGTAAGGCATTCGACGCTGGAAAAGTTCTTAGATATGGAAGAACTTGGCCAGGTCGTTCCAGATCGGGCGCAGCTGGAAGCCGAAGGCCACCAGGCCGAGCAGTGCGGCCACAACGCCAACGCCGACGAAGATTCCCAGCTGCTTACTGGTCAGCTCAGACGAGCCCGGCATGACGGAGCCCTCAGCAGTGTTGCGGTCCTTGCGGATGCTCGAGCCGTCGCGGGTGCTGCCTGAAGCACCATCGACCTCACCATCGACCTTATTATCGACCTCCGGGTTCGGCTCACATGCGTTGAATGCCTCGCGCATGCTCACGATCGGGGCAACGACGCCCGGCGCTGCGTTGGAGAGGCCACCCTTACCGGCGTCGAGCACGTCGTTCACCGAGTAACCGAGGAGGCTTTCGAGGCTGAGCTCATTGCCCGAATCCTCGATTGCGTTCTTGATCAGATCCTTGAACGGGATGGACTTGATCTGGTATTCAACCTCATCACGCAGCTGCGGCTGGTTGATGATGTTCTCGATCGCCTTCTTCGGGTCAGCGCCGGTCGCTGCCAGCGCCTTCTTCAGCTCGTCGACCGGTTCGATGCCAGACTTCTCGAAGGCATTCTTGAACTCCTGAACGATATGGTCCTTGAGCTCCGGCTTGCTTGGATCGTAGTTCGGAGTGCCCTCAAAGTTGTTCGCGTTCTTGAAGTTAGCAATGACTTTGTCGACTACCTTATTTAATTCGTCGCGGTTCGCCTTCAGCGGCCGACCATCGATTTGAATCAGAGGAAGAACAGCAGCAATCTTCTGGTCGGTGCTCGTATTCTTGTCACGAAGCGTGTTGGCAACATTCATCAAAACCCCGACATCCGGAATTCCAAAACGGTTCTTCGGAAGACTCACCTTGATTCCCTCAGTCAATCCCTCGGTACTCACGAGCCCCTTGGCGTCCAGCTCATCAATGATGGCCATGACAGCCTCGAGTGCAGGGTCGGCAGCGTTCTTGGGTTCGAAGTCCTCGCCGATTGCTGCCTTCCAGTCGATGGTGTCAAGGATGGCCTTGACGTTGATGTAGGAGGTCAGCTCCTCGGTGTCGAGGGCACCAAGGATCTCCTTGAGCCCAGCATTGCTGATCACACCCTGAACGCCGTACGGCAGGGCGATATTCGCCAAATCGACACCGTAGAGAATGTTAGATGCCTTCGTTGCCTCGTCCGGGCTGATCTCAATGGTCATCGGGCCGCTGTGCTTCCCCAAGAACGGCTGGTTTGCTGCCTGGGCAAAGCTGTTGGTCAGCTGGTCGTTGTTGGTTGCGTTGCCCATCTCGGTGAAGAGCTGGGAGTACGCACCATTGATGCGCTGCACCTCGAGGTTGGAAAACGAGATGGTGCACTGGTCAGTGTTCGGGTTGTACTTGGTCTCCCAAGCATTGGCGGCCGGTGCCACGGCGATCAGGGTGGAGGCGGTCGCGGCGGCGACTGCGGACGCCACAAACGGGCGGGTGGAGCGGGAGCGCATGAGCGACATTGGAGTTCCCTTCGGAATGGCTTAGGGGCAAATAGACGACGTAATGAAAAATAGCATGTTGAAACAGGTAACGCGGGCCGAAGAATAGCTAGGTGAACAGCCCTGAACCTGCCGTCTCGCGCTATGCGCGAAACCCGCAATGAGGTTTCCAAAGTGTTCATGTTCCGGTCGCCAAAATGTCACCTAAACTCCATGCAGAAACTTAAAGAATGCTTGATATGTCACACCCATGTGGCAGAATGACGCGCGTGAATGAGAAAAAAGATCAGCAGCGTGAAAGCGAGAAGGATTTCGCCACGACACTGCTCGACTCTGTGAAAGAGCCGGACTCCAAACCCACGCCGGCCGACGCGGCACAGTCGCTGTCGCATGAACCGATCGACCGCGGCCAGATCATCGCGTCGGATGGGCGCTCGGCGGCGGCGTGGGCGCTGCGCTTCATCGTCATCGTGATCGCCACGGCGATCCTGTTCAAGCTGATCGGCTCGGTGTGGGTCGGCGTGCTGCCGACACTGTTGGCCCTGATCTTCTGCACGGTCTTGTGGCCGCCGGTCCGCTGGCTGCGCAACCACAAGGTGCCCTCGGCACTGGCCGTGTTCCTGGTGCTGATCACCTTCTTCGGCCTCATCGGCGGCATCTTCGCGGCCATGGCGCCGACGATCCGCACCCAATCGGTGGAGCTCTACGGCCAGGCGGAGGAAGGCATTCAGCGGATCTTGGATTGGGTGGAGACGTCGGCGCCGTTCGATGTGGACACCAGCCAGATCGAGCAGGCTGTGGAGCAGGCCGGTGAGTTTGTTCGCGGCCAGGCCTCCAACATCGCGTCGGGTGTGGTAACGGGAATCGGCGCGGCGGCGTCGATAGGCACGACGCTCGCGCTGATGCTCGTGCTGTCCTTCTTCTTCCTCAAGGACGGCGATAGCTTCCTGCCGTGGCTGCGCAAGTACACCGGCGTGAAGGTGGGTTGGCACCTGACTGAGGTGCTCATGCGCTCCTGGAACACGCTGTCCGGCTTCATCCGCACGCAGGCGATCGTGTCCATGGTGGACGCCATCTTCATTGGCCTCGGCCTGGTCATTCTGGGCGTTCCGCTGGCGCCGGTCCTGGCTGTGATCACCTTCTTCGGTGGCTTCATTCCCATTATCGGTGCGTTCACTGCTGGTGCTCTCGCCGTCATCGTGGCACTGGTGTCCGGTGGCTTGACCAAGGCGCTGCTCGTGCTCGGCCTGGTCATCCTGGTCCAGCAAATCGAGGGCAATGTCCTGCAGCCGATCCTCCAGTCCCGCTCCATGGGCCTGCACGCAGCGATCGTTCTGCTCGCCGTGGCCGTGGGCGGCACGCTCTTCGGCATCATCGGCGCGTTTCTCGCCGTCCCGGTCGCCGCTGTCGCCGCTGTGTGGCTGCGCTACTGGGCAGAGATGGTCTCCCTGCGCACCGGTGAGATCACTGCAGACGACATCCAGATCGCCACCCAGCAGAGCCAGACTTTGGACTCGCGCGAGGACTTCCTCGCCGTGCGTGACCGCATGCGCTCCATGGGACGCCGCAAGGGCCAGACCCAGCTCGACGAAGAGGCGGGCAAGCTCGGCTCCACCAAGGTTCCGCGCAGCACGCGCCTGGGCAAGAAGAACGCCGAGAAGCACGACGCACCGGGCGACACCCGCGCGATCGACGAAGAAGATCTGAAAAAGAAGCAGAAGAAGGACTAGAAGGTCCAGTACGCTCTGAGTGAACGCCAGCCCCCCGGCTGGCGTTTTTTCTCTACCCTGGGATGCCATGAGCAACAAAGCACTTGAGAACAAGAAGATCGCAATCCTGGCCACCGACGGCTTTGAAGACTCCGAGCTGACCAGCCCGCGCGACGCTGTCGCCGAGGCTGGCGCCACTATTACTGTCATTTCCACGGAGACCGGCGAGATCGAGGGCAAGAACGGCGAGAAGGTCACCGTCGACCAGACCACGGCCAACGCCAACGCCGCCGACTTCGACGCTCTGATTCTCCCGGGCGGCACCGGCAACGCCGACACGATCCGCACCGACGAGAAAGCAGTCGCGTTCGTGCGCGAGATCACCCAGGCGAACAAGCCCGTCGGCGTCATTTGCCACGGCGGCTGGATCCTCGCCGACGCAGAGGCTTTGAACGGCGTGACCATCACCTCCTACCCGTCCCTGAAGACGGACCTGTCCAACGCGGGTGCGACGTGGGTGGACGAAGAGGTGCGCGTCGATAAGGGCTTCGTTTCCTCCCGTACCCCGGATGACCTCCCGGCGTTCAACAAGGCGCTCGTCGAGGAATTCGCCAAGTAAATGGCGTCCCACCACTTCGAGGTGAAGGTCGCGGGCGGCAAACTCGTCGTCGCGGACCTCACGGATGATGGCTCGACGGTCACCAGCGCCCAGATTTCGGGCGACTTCTTCCTCGAGCCGGAAGAGGCCTACGACGCGATCAACGGCGCACTCGTCGGCGCGTCCGTGACGGAATCAGCCGAGGAACTGCAGCAGCGTATCGACGACGCCCTGTCCCCCCTCCCCGCCGTTTCCCTCCACGGGTTCTCCACCCGCGACGTTGCAAACGCCGCTCGCCGCGCGCTTCTCGACGCCAAAGATCTCACCGACTACGACTGGACCGTCATCCACTCCCCGGTGCTGCCCACACCCGTGAACGTGGCGTTGGACCAGTATCTCCTCGAGGAAGTCGCAGCCGGCCGCAAGGGCCCAATCCTGCGCTTCTGGGAGTGGGAAGACAAAGCTGTCGTTTTCGGCTCCTACCAGTCCTTCCAGAATGAACTGGACCCGGAGGGCATTGAGAAGCACGACATCGTGCCCGTCCGCCGCATCTCAGGCGGCGGCGCGATGTTCATGGAGGGCGGCAACTGCGTCACCTATTCCATGTACCTGCCCGACGACATCGTCGCCGGCTTGAGCTACGTGGACAGTTACCAGTACCTGGACACCTGGGTGCTGGCCGGGTTGCAGTCCTTGGGCGTGAACGCCTGGTACGTGCCCATCAACGACATCACCTCCGACGGCGGCAAGATCGGCGGTGCTGCGCAGAAGCGCGTTCCGGGCGCTGTCCTGCACCACACCACCATGTCCTACGACATCAACGCCGATAAGATGATGGAAGTGCTGCGCGTGGGCAAGGTGAAGCTCGCCGACAAGGGCGTGCGCTCCGCAAAGAAGCGCGTCGACCCGCTGCGACGTCAGACCGGTGTCCCCCGCCAGGAGGTCATCGAGACCCTGATGAACACCTTCACCTCCCGTTACCCGGCTGAGGTCGGCGAGCTATCTGATGCCGACATCGCCGCCGCCGAGAAGCTGGTCGAGGAGAAGTTCGGCACCGAGGCCTGGACCCACCGCGTGCCGTAACTAACCCCAAAAACGCCCTGGCTGGCCCCGAAAAACGCGAACGGTAACAATCAAACGGTAACTATGCTCCCGGCTGAGCAGTTACGTCCAAGATCAGAGACGTAACCGGCGGGGGTTACCGTTGAATTGTTACCGTTCGTGTTTTTGATGCGCTGGCGGCGAGCCACCTAGCTGGGTAGCTGCCTAGCTGGACGCGGCCTCTTCCTCCACCGCGGCAGCACGCGCCACGGCTTCGAGGACGGTGTTGATCTCTCGGGCGTGCTCGAACGTGCCGCCCTCGAGAACTGCGCGGTCGATGTCGCGGACACGGGCGCGGACGTCGTTGAACGGAACACCCTGGATCTCGTCGAGGAAGACGCGGCGCAGCTCGCCGGTGTTCTTCAGCAGCAGGATCACGATGGCTTCCTCCGGGCGCGGCTCAGCCTTGCCATGGAAGATGGAACGATAGCGCCCGCGCATGGCGGCCTCGATGGTCTCGTCCTTCTCCGGGAAGCGGTGCCAGGCCAAGCCGAGGAAGCTGGCGCGCTCTTGGTCGAGGACGCCTTCCTCAATGAGCCGCTGCGCAAGAGCTTCCTTGTCGGCGAACTTGCGGGAGCTCAGCGCCGAGTAGACCGGGGTCTCCCCCTTCGCCTCCAAGCGGGACACGCCGTGAGCGAGAGCCGGGTGGGACGATGCCCGCTTGGCTGCGCCCTCGGCGGCGGCGACCGACGGGGACTTGCCGTCAGTGATTGTCGCCAGGCCTGTGGCAACGAGGTCGCACAGCAGAGCGCCGTTGAGGGCCACGCGCTGGTGGCTCACACCGATCTCAAACCGGTCTGATTTGTTGGAGAGCAGGAGAAACAGCGCTTCACTAACGAGCATGTCAGGTGTCTTTCAGCTAGCGGACGGACTCGGCCTAGTGTAACCCGCGCCCGCCCGCCCCGGTGTGCAGCGGGTCGCGGTTTAACGGGTCGCGGTTTAGCGGGTGGCGGAGACCGACGCCGCCGCAGATGCCGGGTTCACCTCATCTTTAGATTGACTGGCACCCTCCTTTTCGGCGGCGGCACGGGAGTTCTCGCGGGATTTCTTCCAGCCGCGGAAGGCGAGCGCGAGGCCGACCACGACGACGGCGATGCGGACGAACACGAGCGCGGAGGCCGCCACACCGAGGGCCTTGAGCACGACGGGCAGGTTGAGAGTGACAATCAGGGTGCCCACGATGCCACCGAGCAGGATCGGGTTGAGGCGGGTGACCAGCCACGCGGCCAGCGGGGCGGCGATCACGCCGCCGATGAGCAGCGCGATAACTGCAGCCAGGTTAGCCACGAGGTCTTCCCACATCCCGATGACAAAGCCCGCTGTGGCCGCCGAGGTGACAAAGAATTCGGCAGTGTTCACGGTGCCGACGATGCGGCGCGGCTCGCTGCGGCCGGCGGACAGCAGGGTCGAGGTGGTCACCGGGCCCCAGCCGCCGCCACCGGTCGCGTCGATGAAGCCGCCGAACAGACCGAGGACGCCGAGGAACGGCTTGGAGTGGGGCCGCTCCGCCACCTGCCGGCGCACAATGCCGCGGGAGAAACGCCACACCAGATTGATGCCGATCGCGGCGAGGATCAGCGACATGATCGGCTTGGCGGCCTCGGTGGACAGGTTCGACAGGACTGTCGCACCGGCGAACGCACCTATGGAGCCGGGTATGCCGATTGAGGCGACCACCCGCCAATCCACGTTTCCGAATTTCCAGTGGCTGATGCCGGACACCAGCGTCGTTCCCAGTTCAGCGGTGTGCACCACCGCGGAGGCCTGCGCGGGGCCGAGGCCGGCGAGCATGATCAGAATCGTGGTGGAGGTGACGCCGAAGCCCATGCCGAGTCCGCCGTCGACAAGCTGTCCAGCGAGACCGGCGACTGCGATGAGAATGAGTGTGACCATGCGGTTCATGTTGTTAAGCCTTTGCGTGAGAGAGGGACTGTGCCGCACGGAAACGTGCGGCGATGATGTGTGCGAGGTCCGCGCCTAACGGTGCGGAAATGGTCCCGGGCCACATTCGGTGAACCCGGTCCAGGAGCAACCCCCTCGTGACAAATAGCGGTAATAAGTGCGCGTCTTCGCTGGCCACCGCTTGAATGCCGTCAGCGCCGACGAACTCGCCCACCCCAGTCGCAGGAACGGTGGTCACCGGAATGCCGGCAAGCTTTTCGACGTCCCGTCCCAGCCCCNTGCTCTTATCCCAAGTTAGTTGGGTATAGGAGACGGCCCCGCCCCACCCCCCCCGTCTCCCCCGCCGCTTCCTCGTTGGAGGTGCCCACGGGGTAGAGGATGATGTGGCGGGTGCGTGGGGCGCAGACAAGCGCGCGTGCCGCGAGTACCGCCGCGATGTCGCGTCCTTGGCCGAGACCTGCGGCGGGAACGAGCTCGAGGCCAGTCGCTGCGCGGGCTGCGGTGACGGCTTCCGGCACGTCGTGCGTGGCGTGGAAGGCGGTGGTGAACAGCGTGGGCACGACCACGGCGCGGGAATACCCCTGCTCAGCGATCTGGCGTGCGGCCGCGGTGAGGTCGGGGGTGTCGAACTCGAGGTGCGCATCCACCCCGGTCACCCCCAACTGGCGGGCCGCCGCCTGCGTGAGCTCGCTGACTCCCGGCTGTGCGCCTGGGTGGCGCGAGCCGTGGGAGAGCGTGATCAATGCCGTCTGTGCCGCCATGGTGCTTACCTCAGCCGTGCTCCCACGAGTCCTGCGGCGAGCGTGTTGCCGCTGGCCTGGTCGATGAGCAGGAAATTGCCCACGGCACCGCGCGCCGCGTAGTCCTCCACCGGCAGCTCCTGCGCGGTCTGGACGGTGACGTGCGCGATGTCGTTGAGGCCGAAGGACGCCGGCGCAGTGTCGTCGGAGTTCTGCTCCGGAGTGCCATCGATGTCCAGCACGCGGTCGACGCTGGCCACGCGTGCGCGCACGAGCGAGGTGCCGTAACGCAGCTTCACGGCCTGGCCCGCTGCGATGTCCTTCTCAGTCAGACCCACGACGGTGCCCTGGAACTCGCGGGTGAACTCCGGGTACGGCGCTGCGGCGAGAAGATCGCCGCGGGCGAGGTCGATGTCGTCGGCGAGGCGCAGCGCGACCGCGTCCCCGGCGTCCGCGGTGGTCGCGCCGTCCAGGCCGTCGGCGGTATCGATGTGCGTGACCGTCGTGGTGCGGCTGTTCGGCGCGGTGACGGTATCGCCCACGCTGATCGTACCGGCGTTGACGGTGCCTGCGTAGGCGCGGTAGTCGGTGGTGTGCTCGCGCAGCACGTACTGGATGTTGAAGCGGAACGGAAGGTCCAGCGCGCGGCCGGAGTGCACCGGGATGGTCTCAAGCAGCTCGAGGACGCTCGGGCCGTCGTACCACGGGGTCTCGCTGGAACGCTCGACCACGTTGTCGCCCTTGAGCGCGGAGATCGGCACCGCGTGCGGCTCGGCGATGCCCAGAGCCGCGGCGCGCTGCTCGAACTCGGTGCGGATGCCGTTGAAGACCTCCTCGGAGTAGTCCACCAGGTCGATCTTGTTCACGGCCAGGATGACCGTCTTCACGCCAAGCAGGCTCGCCACGGTGAGGTGGCGGACGGTCTGGGGCTTGATGCCGTTGCGGGCGTCGACAAGCAAGACCACGACCTGGGACGTGGACATGCCCGTGACCGTGTTGCGCGTGTACTGCTCGTGGCCCGGGGTGTCCGCGAGGATGAACGTGCGCTTGTCGGTGGCGAAGTAGCGGTAGGCCACGTCGATGGTGATGCCTTGCTCGCGCTCGGCACGAAGACCGTCGACAAGCAGGGAGAGGTCCAGGCCCTCGAAGCCGCGGTCGGCGGAGGTGCGCTCGACGCTGGCCATCTGGTCCGCCAGCACGGACTTGGTGTCGTGCAGCAGGCGGCCGACAAAGGTGGACTTGCCGTCGTCGACGGAGCCGGCGGTGCACAGACGCAAGGTCGCGCGGTCGGCCAGCACCTCGGTCGCGGCGGGGGAAGTAGCGGTGGGTGCGCTCATCAGAAGTAGCCCTCCTTCTTGCGGTCCTCCATGGCGGACTCGCTCAAGCGGTCGTCGGCGCGGGTGGCGCCGCGCTCGGTCAAGGTGGAGGTGGCCAGCTCGGCGAGCACCTCGTCGATGGTGGTGGCGTTCGATTCCACGGCACCGGTGCAGGACATGTCGCCCACGGTGCGGTAGCGGACAAGGCGGGTCTCCACCGTCTCGCCCTCGCGCGGGCCGCCCCAGTCGCCGGCGGTCAGCCACATGCCGTCGCGGCTGAACACCTCACGGTCGTGCGCGAAGTAAATGGCGGGCAGCTCGATGTTGCGGGCGCCGATGTACTCCCACACGTCGGACTCGGTCCAGTTGGAAATGGGGAAGACGCGGATGTTCTCGCCCGGCAGCTTCTCGCCGTTGTACAGGTCCCACAGCTCGGGGCGCTGGCGGCGCGGATCCCAGCCGCCGAAGGAATCGCGGACGGAGAAGACGCGCTCCTTCGCGCGGGCGCGCTCCTCGTCGCGGCGGGCGCCGCCGAGGACGGCGTCGTAGCCCACCTCGGCGATCGTCTCCACCAGCGGCACAGTCTGCAGCGGGTTGCGGGTGCCGTCGGGGCGCTCCACCAGGTCGCCGCGGTCGATCCAGTCCTGGACGTGGGCGACGCGCAGGCGTGCACCGGTCTCCTCGACGAGGCGGTCGCGGAATTCGATCACCTCGGGGAAGTTGTGGCCGGTGTCCACGTGCAGCAGCTCAATCGGAGGGGCGGCTGGAGCGAACGCGCGGCGGACCAGCTCGTACACCACGCAGGAGTCCTTGCCGGAGGAGAAGAGCAGGCCGATTTTGTCGAATTGCCCCGCTACCTCGCGGATGATGTGGATCGACTCGTTCTCGAGGTCTTTGAGGTGGGGTGAAAGTGTGTCTGTCTGTGTCATGAGTGCAACCCGCATTCCGTCTTGGCGCTGAACGCCCACCGTCCCGCGCGGGGATCTTCGCCCTCGGCGACCGGCAGCGTGCAGGTGGCGCAGCCGATGGAGGGGTAACCCTGCTTGGTCAGGGGGTGGATGATCAGGTTCTTGTCGTCGATGTAGTGGTCAGTGTCGTCCAGAGACCAGGTGATCAGCGGCGAGATCTTCAACCGCCCGGTCGCGTCGAGGGACAGCGCCGGCGCTTGCGCGCGCGTCGGTCCGTCCGCACGCCGCAGACCGGTCACCCAGCCCGCGTACGGCGACAGGTGCACTGCCAGCGGCTCGACCTTGCGCATCCGGCAGCACGCAGTCGGATTCGTGCGGTACAGCGCGCGGCCGTACACGCGGTCCTGCTCCTCGCGCGACAGAATCGCCTTCGCGCGCACGAGCTCCTGGTTCGGGTAACGCTGTTCCACCTGGTCGGCCACCTCGAGGGTCTCCGGGAAGTGGTACTCGGTGTCCAGGAACAGGAAGTCCGCCTCGGGGAGGAAGTCCTTGGCCAGCTCCGCCAGCACGGTGTTCTCCATGCTCAGCGTCACCGCGAGCTTGCCCGGCGCGTGCTCGTGCGCCCATTCGAGAATCTCTTGCGCGGAGGCGTCGTAGAGTTTGTCGGCCCAGGCGTCGACAAGCCGTGCGTTCTCCTCCGCGATGTCCGCGCGCAGCGGTTCTGTCTCCTTCGGCCCCTCTGGGCTGATCTCGGGGTCGCGCACGTCGGCGCTGGCCCGCGACAGAAAATCGGCCATTATTTCTCCTTCCTCAACACCGCGTCGTGCCCGTGGTGCGCGAGCGATTCCTGGATGGCTTGCTCCGTGGATTTCGCCGGCGCCGGGGCGTGTTCCGGGGCATCCTGCCCGTGGAACTTCACCTCGAAGATACGGAGGCATTCGGTGCATTTCCACGCGAAATCGCTTGTCTCGTCCGGGAACAGCCCCTCGCCCGCGCAATACGGGCAGTGAGTGGGGAAATTACGGTTCGCGTTCGGTTCGCGCCGGAATCTCACTTCAGGTCCTCCTCGTCGGCGCGCAGCACCCAGTCGCGGAAGATCTCGCCGTCGTTCCGCTTATCGACGTAATTTGCCACCACCCGGCTCACGTACTCCCCCAATTCGGACGAGAGCACTTTGTGCCCGCGCAGTTTGCGGCCGAAATTGGCTTCCTTCTCGCCATCGGCGTTCTCGCGAGTGACCGTGCCGCCGAGGTGCACCTGGAAGCCCTCGACCTTGTTGCCGTTGCCATCGTCGACCATCTGGCCCTTGAAGCCCATGTCGGAGACCTGCGTGCGCGCGCAGGAATTCGGGCAGCCGTTGAGCGTGATGGTGATGGGGGAATCGATGTCGCCGAAGCGGTCCTCCAGCTCGTCGACAAGCTCGATGCCCTTGGCTTTGGTGGTGGTGTGCGCGAGCTTGCAGTACTCAAGGCCCGTGCAGGTGAGCATGCCGCGGCGGAATTCGCTGGGCTTGGAGTACATGCCCATCTCCTGCAGGTCCGCCGCAAGCGCGTCAACCTTGTCCGGATCCACATCCAGGAAGAGGATTTCCTTGAACGACGTCAGGCGCAGGCGGGTAAGGCCGTAGCTCTCCGCCAAGTCCGCGATGGCGATGAGCTGCTCGCCGGTGAGGTGGCCCATCGTCGGCTTCACGCCCAGGTAGACCTTGCCGTCTTTCTGCTCGTGCACGCCGACGTGGTCGCGGTCGATGAGGTTCATGGGGGCACGCGGGCCGTCTGGAAGCGAGTAGCCCAAGTACTCGTCCTCGAGCACCTGGCGGAATTTCGCGGTGCCCCACTGCGCGACGAGGAACTTCAGGCGTGCGCGGTTGCGCAGGCGGCGGTAACCGTAGTCGCGGAAGATGCGCACCACCGCGGCCCACACCTCGGGGACCTCCTCGAGCGTGACAAACACTCCGAGGGACTGCGCCAGCATCGGGTTGGTGGACAGGCCGCCGCCGACAAAGAGCTCGAAGCCGGGGCCGAGCTCCGGGTGCTCCACGCCGATGAAGGCGATGTCGTTGATCTCGTGGATGACGTCCTGGCGGGCGTTGCCGGAGATCGCCGACTTGAACTTGCGCGGCAGGTTCTGGAATTCCTCGCGGAGGACGTACTCGTTCTTGATCTTCTCAATAGCCGGGGTGGCGTCGATGATCTCGTCCTTGGCAATGCCCGCCACCGGCGAACCCATGATCACGCGCGGCACGTCGCCGCAGGCGTCCCAGGTGTTCAGGCCGACGGACTCCAGCTTGTCCCAGATCGCCGGCACATCCTCAATGCCCACCCAGTGCAGCTGGATATTCTGGCGATCCGTCAGATCCGCAGTGGAGCGGCAGTAATCGCGGGAGATTTCCCCGACGGCGCGGGCCTGGGCGGTGGAGCACTGGCCGCCGTCGAAACGCACGCGCGCCATGAAGTACTCGTCCTGCAGTTCCAGGTTGTCCTTGCCCGTGTGCTCGCCGCCCAGGTTCTGCTTGCGCTGCGTGTACAGGCCCAGCCACTTGAAGCGCGGGTACAAGTCCTCGTTGGGGATGGAAGAAAAACCCTGTTTGGAGTAGGTGTCAATGACCCTCTGCTTGACCTGGAGCACCGGCTCTTCTTGCTTGAGCTCTTCGTCGTGGTTCAGCGGTGCCTTACCGTCGATTTTCCACTGGCCCTCCGGCTTGGGTGTGCGCGCGGGGCGGGGCTTACGTGCCGTTTTCTCCGGGCTCGCCGTGGTGGTCATGCCGCCTCCTTGTTTTTCTCTGGCTCGGTTTTCTCTGGCTCGGGGCGGCACTTTTCTGCGCCGCCTTGATATACCGCTCTGTCTATTAATAGACCGCGCTGTTTGTTGTGATGAACGCTACACACCCCATCTCCGCGGAACCACGACGGTGCTTCGAAAAATGACTTCATGCTGGGATTTGTGATGAATGTAAATCTCGGGGATCGCTTGACTCCGTACCATTCGTGGCTAAGTTTATAGACCAAGCAGTCTAGCCACTTCCCGGGTTCCGGCTGCGGCCCCCCAACACGATCAAAGGAGTCACCATGACCCACGTACACCGCGCTCACCGCGTGGCCGTCGTCGGCGCCGGCGCCGCCGGCATTCATGCATCGGACGCCTTGATCTGCATGCCGGGGACCAGCCACTCCTACTTCGTCGACCTTTTCGATGCCGCACCCGCCCCCACCGGCGTCATCCGCTTCGCCGCGGAGCACCGCGAGGCGCCGGGCTCTTTCGTGGACGCATTCTCTGCTTCTCCAGCCGCGTTCGTGCCACGCCTGCGGCTGTTCGGCAATGTCCGCGTTGGCACTGACGTGACCATTGGCGAGCTCACCCACTACTACGACACAGTTGTGGTGGCCGGCACTGATGGCTCCCTGACCGTTGTCGGCACATCTGCCGAAGCGGGAGAGGTGTACGAGACCCTCAGCGCCACTCCGTCACTCGCCGTCGGCCGCACTCCGGTCGTCACCGAGCCTTCGGCCGCCGACCAACCCGGCGCGATCGTCGCCCTCCTGGAATCCCGCGCGATCCCCTTCACCACCTGGCGTGGGTGGCACCGCCCGGCATGGGCGGACCGGAGTACGGTCCGGAGTACTGCCCGGTCTGCTGCCGCCACACAAAACCCCAGGAACTATGCAGCGCATAGTTCTGCGGAGGTCCCGGGGGAGGCATGGGAAGACGGGGGCATTGTCAGCGTCGATAAGTGGAATGCGATTGTCGCTGGCGGGCTGGCTGTACCTGCGGTCCCGTAATTGCTGGATGGCCGTGCATCCGTGCAGGGTCGCTGAATCCCCAGGAACTATGCAGCGCATAGGGCTCGGGGATCTTTCGCGGCGCCCAGTTGTTTCGGGACCCGGCCGTTTTGGCCGCCCTGTTGTTTCAGGGCCGCAACCTTTCTCGGCCCGTTAAACATCCGTTAACCCCCTGGCCACAACCTGTGAGTACCGTTCGAGTCGCCTATGTTCCCCCAAAACCAAGAAGAGAGAACTTATGAGCGACAAGGGACTCCCCCGCGATCTCGCCGGTGAGCACGACTTGCCGGAAGACGCAGACGTGCGCGTCATCGACCGGACTGTGGTCGATTCCGAATCCGTCAGTGTTGACGGTAAGCCCGGCAAGAACGAAAAGAACGCGTCCGACAAGAACGACTCTGACAACGACCTCGACGACGATCAGGAAAGCGATCCCCTGGGCTTCCTCCCGTTTGAAGGCACCGCGAAGCAGGTAGTCAATTGGATCGCCGTGTTCCTGGGCATCTGGCTGCTGCTGAACGGTGTGGGCATGATCGGCGACGGTTTCAAGATGGCCGCCGGCGACCAGGCCAAGGAGCTGTTCTCCTTCGCGGAGAACCCGTTCGTGGGTCTGGCCATCGGTATCGTCACCACGGCGATCATTCAGTCTTCGTCGACGACCACCTCCATCGTGGTGGGCATGATCGCCGGTGGCCTGCCGCTGAACATCGCCATCCCGATGCTGTTCGGCGCGAACATGGGTACCTCGGTGACCTCGACCCTGGTGGCCCTCGGCCTGGCTGGCAACAAGAAGCAGTTCAAGAACGGTTTCTCCATGGCGACCGTCCACGACTTCTTCAACCTCATCGCCATCTGCTTCTTCTTCCCGCTGGAAATGCTCACGGGCTTCTTGGGCAAGACGGCAACGGCGATCGCGCCGTCCCTGTCTGGTTCCGGCGACAGCGTCTTCTCCCGGGGCTTCGAGGCCCTCGGCGACTTCATTGACACGATCACTGAGCCTCTCGTCGACCTGGCCGGCGGCATTGTCGAGCCGCTTGGCGACGTCTGGGGCGGTGTCGTCCTCGCCGTCATCGGTGTTGTGCTGATTCTGCTGTCCATCAGCTTCATCGGCAAGATCCTCAACGCCCTGCTCGTGGGCAAGGCGCAGGACATCCTCTACGCCGCACTGGGCAAGAACGCCTTTGTCGGCGCCTTGTCCGGTGCCCTGATCACCGCACTGGTCCAGTCCTCCTCCACCACCACCGCTCTGACGGTTCCGCTTGCCGCGTCCGGCAAGTTCAACGTACGCGAGCTGTTCCCGTTCGTGGTCGGCGCTAACATCGGTACCACCGTCACCGGCCTGATCGCTGCCTTCTCCGCATCCGGCGCCGAAGCCGACGCCGCAATGGCTGGTGCGCTGGTGCACACCCTGTTCAACCTCTTCTCCGCCATCCTGATCCTGGGCATTCCGTTCCTGCGCGGCGTTCCGCCCCGCTGCTCTGACTGGTTGGCCACCCTGGCCGAGAAGAACAAGCTGTACGTCTTCATCTATATCGGTGGCGTCTTCTTCGCCATCCCGCTGCTGGCAGTCTTCATTTCCAACGCTGTGATGTAAGGAGATTCCCCCATGACTAACCCGAACGAGACCCCCGACCTGTCCCCGATGGCCCAGGACCTCATCAAGAATGAGGCACCGGATGAGGCCCTGGAAGCACTCCTCGCCGAGCTGGAGGAGACCGCTGACGAGCTGCGCGACGAGCTCAACGCCCGCGGCCGCAACAAGCAGCGTCTGACCGAGGACCACGCGGCTGAGGCAGCATCCGCCGGTGCAGTCGTCGAGCCTGCTGACGGCGGCGACACCACCGTCATTGCCGGCGAGAGCGGCGAGGGCATCGATGCCGCTCACGGCCGCAAGCACAAGAAGATCAACCCGAACGTCACTCCGGAGCAGCAGGCTGAGCTGGACGAGCACTTCGCCCACTACTGGAGCAACTCCCAGGGCTCCTGGAAGAACCTCTTCCGCCTGCTCCGCGAGTTCCGCGCCGAGATGCAGGAGGGCAAGAACCATGCTTAAGTCCAGCAAGGCACTCACCGCTTCGATGCTCGCCGCCGTCACCGTGTTCGCGGCCGGCTGCTCCTCCTCCGACAACACCCCGGGCGAGGACGCCATCCAGGCCACCGGTTCAGCCACCGTCGAGCCGATCACCTCCTACATGGCAGACCGCTACGACTTCGACGTCAACGTCGAGGCCATCGGCTCGACCGACGGTTTTGAGAAGTTCTGCAACGGCGAAGCCGACATCAACGACGCCTCTGTGGCCATCCCGGGTGCGGGTGCGCCCGTGGACTTCCAGAAGCAGTGCGCCGACAACAAGGTCGAGTACATCGAGCTGCCGATCGGCCTGGACGCTATCACGATTGTGAAGCACCGCGACAACGACTTCGCCGCGGACCTGACCATCGAACAGCTGCACGACATCTGGTCCAAGGATTCCCCGGTGTCCAAATGGTCCGACATCGACCCGTCCTGGCCGGGCGAGGAGATCAAGCTCTACGGCCGCCCGGCCGGCTCCGGTACGCTCGGCGTCTTCGAAGCGACGGTCTTGGGCGGCGACGAGATCCGCGACGACTACGAGTCCACCGACGACATCCAGGAGCTGTCCAAGTGGGTCGCTGAAGACAAGAACGCCCTGTCCTTCATGGGTATCGGTAACTACCTCGCCACCGACGAGGAGAACCGCAACCTGATCGACAACGTCAGCGTCGACGGTGTCGCCCCGACAGCCGAGGAGGCGAGGAACGGCAACTACCCGCTGTCCCGCCCGCTGTTCATTTACGTGAACAAGGCCTCGACGGAGCGCGAGGACGTGGACAACTTTGTCACCACCTACCTCGAGCACGCTGAGGCTGTCATGCCGCGCGTGTACTTCTACCAGCTTCCGGAGGATGAGTACGGCACGGCGCAGAAGCGCTACGCCGACCGCACCACAGGACCGGACGACCGCTGGCAGGTATAAGCTGACCAGCACGGAGGGGCTCTTCGGAGCCCCTCTTTTTTCGCTTATCGACGTCTCCGCTGCCCCTCCCCGCCCGCCTCCGCGTAGAGGAATTACCGTGTCCGACCCGAGGTGTAAGCTTGCGCCGTCACATTGATCTGGGGAGAGAAAAACTCATGGAACTTCTGCGCCTCACCGGGCGTTTTGGCAAACAGTATGCCGGCCACATCGCTGCCGTCGTCGTGCTGCAGCTGGTGTCCACATTGGCCACGCTGTACTTGCCTGACTTGAACGCGGACATCATCAACAACGGCGTCGCCCAAGCGGACGTGCCGTATATCCGCCGCGTGGGTCTGCTCATGCTCGCGGTGTCGCTCGCCCAGGTGGCCGCTGCGGTGGGTGCTGTGTGGGTCGCGTCCGCCGCTGCGATGAAGATCGGCCGCGATATCCGTAGGGCGGTCTACGACAACGTCAGCCGTTTCACCTCCGAGGACATGTCCCACTTCGGCGCGGCGACGTTGACCACCCGCGCCACCAACGACGTGCAGCAGGTGCAAATGACCACGCTGCTCTTCTTCAACTTCATGGTCACCGCGCCGATCATGGCTATCGGCGGCGTGATCATGGCGCTGCGCCAGGATTCGGGCATGTCGTGGCTGGTCATCGTCGCGGTGGTCGTGCTCGCCGTGGTGGTGACCATCATTGCGGCGCTGCTCATGCCGTTGTTCCGGCGCATGCAGCAAAGGCTCGACGCCATCAACGGCCTGCTGCGCGAGCAGATCGCCGGCATCCGTGTGGTCCGGGCCTTCGGCCGGGAAGAGTTCGAATCGGAGCGGTTCACCGACGCCAACGCAGCTCTGACCAAGTTGAGCCTGAATATCGGCCGGGTCTTTGTCACCATGTTCCCCGTCATCATGCTGATCCTGAACGTGGCCACGGCAGCCGTGCTGTGGTTCGGCGGCCACCGCGTGGATCAGGGATTGGTGGAAGTCGGATCGCTCACCGCGTTCATGCAGTACCTGATGCAGATTCTCATGGCCGTCATGATGGGCGTGTTCATGCTGATGATGCTGCCCCGCGCCATCGTCTGCGGCCGCCGCATCTCCGAGGTGCTGGCGTACGAGCACACTGCGCCGCCGGCGGAAAACCAACAGCCGGACGCATCCGAAGTGGAGCGGGGGATCGTGGAATTCACCGACGTGACATACCGCTACCCGGGCGCTGAGGAGCCCGTGCTGAAAGACATCGACTTCACCGCGCGCCCCGGGACGGTCACGGCGATCATCGGCTCGACAGGCTCGGGAAAGTCGACGCTCATGGGCCTCATCCCGCAGCTGTACTACCCCACCTCCGGCCAGGTCCGGCTCGGCGGTTCCGTGGCCATGGTGCCGCAGAAGCCCTGGCTGTACCGCGGCACGGTCGCCTCGAATCTGCGCGTGGGCAAGCCTGACGCCACCGACGACGAGATCTGGGAGGCACTGCGCACTGCCCAGGCCCACTTCGTCGAGGACTTGGACATGCCCATCGCGCAAGGCGGCAGCAACGTCTCCGGAGGGCAGCGCCAGCGCCTGTGCATCGCGCGCATGCTCGTCGCCCGCCCGGACATCTATCTTTTCGACGACTCATTTTCCGCCCTCGACGCCGTCACCGAAGCGAAACTCCAGGAGGCCATGACCGCCTACACAAAGGATGCGACGGTGCTGGTGGTGGCGCAGCGGGTGGCGTCGATACGCAACGCGGACCAGATTCTCGTGATGGAAGCCGGCGAAATCGTCGCACGCGGAACCCATGAGGAGCTGATGCGCACCAGCGAAACCTACCGCGAGATCGAAGCGAGCCAGAAAGCGGTGACCGCATGAGCGAGCAGCTTAACGACGAGCAATTGGCCGAATACGAGGCCAAAATGGCCGGGGACGACTACTCCAACAAAGCCCCGCGCAAAGCCAAGCAATTCTGGCCGTCCGCGAAACGGCTCCTCGGACTTCTCACGCCGTACAAGATCGCGCTGATATTCGTCTTCCTCATGAACGCGGGGTCAGTTCTCCTCGCCGTGTGGGCGCCGCGCGTGATGGGCCGGGCGATGGACGTGATCTTCTCAGGCGCGATCTCGCGGCAACTGCCCGAGGGAACGACCGCGCAGCAGGCTGTCGATGGTTTGCGCGCCGCGGGACAAGACCGCTTCGCCGACATGGCCGAAGCAATGGACCTGAACCCGGGGCACGGCATCGACTTCGACCGCCTCCGCAGCCTGATCCTCATGGTCCTGGCGTTGTACGTTGTCGCCTCGCTGCTCATGTGGGCGCAGGGCGCGATCTTGAACAAGCTGACCATGCGCGCGGTGTTCGACCTACGTGAGCGCGTGCAAGCGAAGATCAACCATCTGCCGCTGTCGTATTTCGACTCGCGGCAACGCGGCGACGTGATGAGCCGCACCACCAACGACGTGGACAATGTCCAGCAGGCCCTCCAGCAATCCTTGTCGTCGCTGTTCAACGCGCTGCTGACACTCGTGGGAATCATCATCATGATGTTCTCCATCTCCTGGCAGCTCGCCTTCGTCGCACTATTGGCCATTCCGCTGACGGGTGCCGTGATGGGTGTGGTGGGAACCCGCTCGCAGAAGCAGTTTGTCACCCAGTGGAAAGCCACCGGCGACTTGAACGGCCACGTGGAAGAAGCGTTCACCGGCCACGATGTGGCCACCATCTTCGGGCGCTCCGAGCAGATCCGCGCCGAATTCGACGAGCGCAACGAGGATCTTGCCACCGCCGCGCAGAAAGCGCAGTTCCTGGCCAACTCGATGCACCCGATCATGCAGTTCATCGGCTCGCTGTCGTACGTTGCCATCGCGGTGCTCGGCGGCCTGAAGGTCGCGTCGGGCAAGCTCACGCTTGGTGACGCCACGGCTTTCATCCAGTACTCCCGCCAGCTCAACCAGCCGCTGGGCGAGGTCGCCGGAATGATGCAGATGCTGCAATCCGGCGTCGCCTCCGCTGAGCGCGTCTTCGAGCTGCTGGACGCGGAGGAGGAAGAGCCGGAGAAGACCACCGCAACAGATGCCGCGGGTGAGGGCGGAGTAACGCAGGGCCTCGTGGAATTCGACCACGTCGATTTCTCCTACTCCCCCGACACCCCCCTGATCCAGGATCTGAGCTTGCGCGTCGAGCCCGGCCAGACCGCCGCGATCGTCGGGCCGACCGGTGCAGGAAAGACCACACTGGTCAACCTGATCATGCGCTTCTACGAGATAGACGCCGGCGCCATCCGCCTCGACGGCACCGACATCCGCGATCTCACCCGCGCCGAGCTGCGTTCCCGCATCGGCATGGTTCTGCAGGATGCTGTGCTGTTCAAGGGCACGATCATGGAGAACATCCGTTACGGCCGCCTCGACGCGACCGACGAGGAAGTCATCGCCGCGGCGCGGGCGACGTACGTGGACCGCTTCGTGCGCACCCTCCCCGACGGGTACGACACGGAGATCGACCAGGACGGCGGCTCTATCTCCGCCGGCGAGCGCCAACTGATCACCATCGCCCGCGCCTTCCTCTCCCAGCCCGGCCTGCTCATCCTGGACGAGGCGACCAGCTCCGTGGACACCCGCACCGAGGTCCTCGTGCAGGAAGCGATGAACGCGTTGCGCAGCAACCGCACCAGTTTCGTCATCGCGCACCGCTTGTCCACGATCCGCGACGCCGACCTGATCATTGTGATGCAGAACGGAAAAATCGCCGAGCAGGGAACTCACGAGGAGCTCCTTGCCCGGCGAGGAACCTACTTCGAGCTGAACCAGTCCCAGTTCAGCGAAGAGGCTTAGTACATGCTCATGTACCCACCCGGCTGCTCCGGGTGCTGGTACGGCTGCGACTGCAGCGCGGCCTCGGCGGTCTCGCCGTGGTCGCTGATCCAGCGGTACACGAATACGCTCGCCAGCACCTGGGCAGGCGCAGCGATGAGAGCGCCCAAACCGAGCGTGAAAATGGTGATACCGGCAGTCACCAGACCCACCAAGAGCAACGCACCGAACACGCGCCAGTAATTGGCCTTGACGTCGTTCCACCCTGCGGCGAAAGCACCAGCAGCGGTGGTCTTCCCATCGACGGCGTAGAGCGGGATCATCACCATGAACGGGTAGAGGAAAATGAACCCGATGATGGTCAGCACAATGAGCACCACACCGAGCGCCGGAACCTGGGACCCAATGAGGCCGCTGACGAACATCAGCGCAACGAAGGCAACACCGAATGCGAGCGCGGTGAGGATGTAGGCGAGGATGCCCTGTCCCCATGGCACGTCCTTGAAGGCGTTGTTCCACGTCGGCTTCACCCCGCGGGTGTCTTTCAGCGCGACCTTGTAGACGACGAGGCTGAAGACGAGCGACAGGATTGACACCAGCACCTGCCAAATGGTCATGGTGGCGCTTGTGGACGTACTGAGTTCCTCCACACCCCTATTCGCGTCATTGATGATCTGCGGGAGGATGAAAATCGCACCACCGATCATGCCGATGAGCATGGGCAGGAACATCAGACCGATGTAGACGTGCCACTGGCTGGTGAATAGGCGCTTGAAGCCGAACGGAATGGGCTCCGCAACCGGGAGCGGCTGTGCAGGGATGTGCAGGGGACGTCCGGATTCGGACTGGGTCTCGGGATTCACGTAGCCGGATGTCGCCGGGTACTGGCCCTGGCCAAAGCCCTGGGTCGGATCCTGAGAGTATTCATTGAGAGAATCCTGACCCGGGTTCTGGCCATCGCCATAGGACGGATAGTCACCGTAACTGGGGAAATCATTGGGATTATTCGGAGTTGTCATAGATCACAGTGTATTAGCGCCGAAAAGTTTGTCTAGGCAGAGACACTGGCGCGACGGTTTAGTATGGAAAACGTGATTCCGCCCAGCCCCCAGCCTCAGCAGCCCTCGCAGCCGCATCAGCCCCACCGCCCGAGCAGCGATCTCGTCCGCCTGTCGGACTTGGACCGCTCCGAAGCCGTGGCGCGCCTAAGCTACGCGCTCGGCGAGGGCCGGCTGGACAGCGACGAGTTCAACCGCCGCTGCGAGGAGGTGGGCGAAGCGACGACGCACCGGGACCTCGTGCCGCTTTTTTACGATCTGCCGGACCACCAGCCGCAGCACCCGGGAGAGCTCGAGCAGACGTTCACCCGCAGCGAGATCGAACGTGCCCGCGCGAACGGGAAGAACACGCGCTTTGGTATTTTCTCGCTGGGCTCGCTGGCGTCCTTTGCCGCCGCAGTGGGCTTGAGCACCACCACGGGGGCCGCGGCATGGGCGCTGTTGCTTCTCATCATCCCGGTGCTGTTCACAGTCCTGTACATCATGAAAGCGGGCCCGGACAGCTGGTACGCGCCGAGCCCACGCCAGCTGGAACGCCAGCAACTCAAGGAGCTGCAAACGGCGCGGCGAATGGAAGAGGAACGCAGAAAAGCTGAGCGCGGCGTGCAACGCGACCAGCTGACGGGCGACGCCATGGACTTCGCGCAGCGCACGTTGGACCGATTCACCAAATAGTCGCGCGGTTTTTGGAAGAATTGGCGCATGAGCAAAACGTCGAAAGAGAAGAACACCGACACCAAGGCGGAGCAGCAGACGGAGAAGCCGAAGCGCGCGCCGTTGAAGCGCCACCGCCACTTCGACCAGGCGGACAAGCTGAAGGGCGTCGCGTACGACCTGCGCGGGCCTGTCGCGGCGACAGCGGAGGAAATGGAGCGCGACGGCCACTCCATTCTCAAACTCAACACGGGCAACCCGGCGGTCTTCGGTTTCGACGCACCCGATGTGATCATGCGCGACATGATTGCGGCTCTGCCCACGTCGCAGGGGTACACGACGTCGAAAGGCATCATTCCCGCACGTCGCGCGGTGGTCACGCGTTACGAGGAGATCGACGGCTTCCCCGATTTCGACATCGACGACGTCTACTTGGGCAACGGCGTGTCTGAGCTCATCTCCATGACCACGCAGGCACTGCTTAACGACGGCGACGAGGTCCTCATCCCCTCCCCCGACTACCCGCTCTGGACGGCTGCGACCACCCTCGCTGGCGGTAAGGCCGTGCACTACGTGTGCGACGAGGAGGATGACTGGAACCCGTCGCTCGAGGACATCCGGTCGAAGATCACGGACCGCACGAAGGCGATCGTGGTGATCAACCCGAACAACCCGACGGGCGCCGTGTACTCCAAGGAGGTCCTCGAGGGCCTGGCCAACATCGCGCGCGAGCACGAGCTCATGGTGCTCGCCGATGAGATCTACGACCGCGTGCTTTACGACGGCGCCGTGCACCACTCCATGGCCGCCATCGCCCCCGACCTAGTCACCTGCACCTTCAACGGCCTGTCCAAGGCGTACCGCGTCTGCGGCTACCGCGCTGGTTGGATGGTCATCACCGGACCGCGCCGCCGCGCCACCGGCTTCATCGAGGGCCTCGACTTGCTCGCCGGCACCCGCCTCTGCTCGAATGTCCCGGGCCAGCACGCGATCCAGGTCGCTCTCGGCGGACGCCAGTCCATCTACGCCCTCACTGGTGAGGGCGGCCGCTTGAAGAAGCAGCGCGACATCGCCGTGAAGAAGCTCCGCGAGATCCCCGGTGTGTCCGTGGTGGAACCGAAGGGCGCGATGTACGCGTTCCCAAAGGTCGACCTGGATATGTACGAGATTCACGACGACGAGCGCTTCATGCTCGACCTGCTCAAGAGCGAGAAGATCCTCATGGTCGGCGGCTCCGGCTTCAACTACCCCAAGCCGGACCACTTCCGCGTGGTCACGCTCCCGTGGGCGTCACAGCTGGAGAACGCGATCGAGCGCCTGGGCAACTTCCTAAGCGACTACCACCAGCACTAGTTTTTTGGGGTCACGGGGTTTGGGTTCCTCGGGGCCGGGGTCCGGGGCCCTCCCGTGTCTCGGCGCTCTCCCGTGCCCAGCCCCGGTTTTCTTTCGTGTGTCCCGGGGCCCTGAAGTGTCCTGGGTTTAGTTCCGATCATTTCTAGAGAAGGATTGGAATCATGCCAAGGAAGTACAGTGACGAGTTCAAGGCCAAGGCAGTGCGTTTGGCTGAGGATCTCGTTGAGCTCGAAGGGTGTTCGAAATGGGGTGCAGCCGTAGAGATCGGTGAAAAGCTCGGCATTCCAGCGCACACGCTCAACGATTGGTTGAAGCCGAATATGGCCTCGTCCGATGTTGAGATTGGCGCCGGCGAGTCAGCGGCTGACGAGCTGAAGCGGCTCCGGAAAGAGATTAAGGAGCTACGCAGGGCTAACGAGATCTTGAAAACCGCGTCAGCTTTTTTCGCGGCGGAACTCGACCGTCCCACCAGAAGATGATCGAATACATCGATGCGTATCGCGATCGCTTCGGGGTCGAGGCTATCTGTCGCACCTTGAAAGAGACAGAATGTGGGTTCATCACCTCTCGCGGTTACCGAGCAGCGAAAGCACGAGCGCCGTCGGCGAGGAGTTTGTCAGATGCGCTGCTTATTCCTGAATTGGTGAGGGTCTACGAGGACAACTTCAGCGTCTACGGGGTCCGCAAGATGTGGAAGGCTATGCAGCGCGCCGGCTGGAACATCGGTCGTGATCAGACCGCGCGTTTGATGAAGCAAGCTGGTATTCAAGGCCGCAGGCGTGGCCGCACACCGATGACAACGCTTCGGGCCAACGTGCCGGATTGCCGCCCTGACCTGGTCAACCGTGACTTCACTGCACCCGCGCCGCACCGGTTGTGGGTCGCTGACATCACCTATGTGCGCACCTTGTCTGGTTTTGCCTACACCGCGTTTATCACCGATGTGTACTCCAGGAAGATCGTCGGTGTGGCGACTCGGGCGAGCATGCGTACCGATGAACTGCCGTTGGAGGCCTTTGAGCACGCTTTGTATCACGCTGGTGATCTTCGCTCAGAAGGGCTTGTCCACCACAGTGACCGCGGCTCGCAGTATGTCTCGATCCGTTATGGTGAAGCGCTCGCCCAGGCCGGTATCGATCCGTCTGTCGGCACCGTCGGCGACTCCTATGACAACGCGTTGGCTGAAACGGTCAACGGGCTCTACAAAACAGAGCTGATTTATCCCCACCGGCCGTGGGCATCGGTCGGTGAAGTCGAGATCGCCACCCTTCGCTGGGTGCACTGGTGGAACAACCAGCGACTTCATCAATCCCTGGGATATATCACTCCACAGGAGATGGAGGACGCCTACTATCAACGATCAGACGCTCAAACGTTGGGCGTTAAATAAGCGGAACAAAAACCAGGACGCTTCACCGAACCACCCCTCTGAGCGGTCTAAGAGGGCATGAATTACCAAAAACCTAGACCCGCCCGCCTTCACGACAACATGGATGTCACCGCTCTCATATCCGGCGGCCTCCACACCCACGAGGTTGCGTCCCTTAGTGTGGTGTAACGCTTGCTGATGGTGGGCCCTTGAAAATAGTGGGGCGGCCACCGTCAGTAACCTTTCGACTCAACTACCACATCTCACCGAAAGGCACATGACGATGACCGCTGCTCCGCATTCTATCGACCCGACAACCTATCTGGACGATCTGCTCGCCCAAGCGTCGCCAGATCTAATGCGGCAGATGCTGCAAGGGTTTATCAACCAGATCCTCTCCGCCCAGGCCGACACCGTCTGCGGCGCCGAGTACGGTGTTGCTTCCACCGAGCGGGTCAACCACCGCAACGGGTACCGCCACCGCGATCTGGACACCCGCGTCGGCACGATCGATGTGGCAGTGCCGAAGCTACGCCACGGCGCTTTCTTCCCAGACTGGCTGCTCGAGCGACGCTCACGGGCCGAACGGGCCTTATCGACCGTGATCGCGACGTGCTATCTCAAAGGGGTCTCCACCCGCAGAATGAACGATCTGGTGGCAACACTTGGCATTTCCAACATGTCGAAATCGCAAGTCTCACGGATGTCGGAAGAACTCGACGAGATGGTCGCCGATTTCAAAAACCGTCCACTCGATCCCGGTGGGTACGCCTACCTGTCGTGCGATGCGCTGACGATCAAGGTGCGTGAAGGCGGCCGGGTGGTCAAATGCTGCGTGCTGTTGGCCACCGGGGTCAACGCCGACGGCTACCGCGAAATGCTCGGCATGCACGTCGCCACCGCGGAATCCAACGCATCGTGGAAAGGCTTCTTCCAAGACTTAAAAGCCCGCGGACTTCGCGGTGTCTTCCTGATCACCAGTGACGCTCACGAAGGCATCCAGCACGCCATTGCTGAGGTGCTGCCTGATGCGTCGTGGCAGCGGTGCCGCACCCATTTCGCTAAGAACCTCTACGAGCAGGTCCCGAAAACACAGTGGCCGATGGTCTCAGCGATGTTCCAGACGATCTTCCAGCAACCTGACGCGGCATCCACCTGGGGGCAAGCCCATGAGGTCGTTGATCTGTTGGAACCGAAGTTCCCCCAGGTAGCAACGTACTTAGAGGAATCACTCGATGAGGTGTTGGCGTTTACCGCCGCCCCGAAACCAGTTTGGACGAAGGTGTGGTCGAACAATCCCACAGAACGGTTAAACCGGGAGATCCGCCGGCGCACCGATGTTGTGGGTATCTTCCCGAATCGTGAATCCATCATCCGGCTTGTTGGTGCGGTACTTGCAGAGCAACACGACGATTGGATCCAGCAGAAACGCTACATGTCACTATCCGCACTCGAACAGACCAAACACCTCATGCACCGCACAGGAGACGATCATGGTGAGCAGCACCAGCTAACCGCCTAACCAAACCCCGAACTTCATACCGAGCCGAAAGCACGAACGGCTACACCACTACACGGGACTTGACCCACCCACGACCGCGGCGCCCCGGTCTCGAAGACCATTAAGACCGACTCCGCCAACCTCCGCCCAGCCAACCTCGTCTACCACCAGGCCACCCACCACCCGCGGCGCATCACTTATCACGCCCCGGCCGCTCTTCGGGCCGTCGCTATGGCGCTCGAACGCCCTGGCCACATCATTTGTGGCCTCAGCGCCCTGGCGGTTTTCGGCCTCCCGTTCTTCGCAGATTCGTGCGACACCACCCTGTTCTGGAAAGTCCGCAAAACCGAACCACCTACCCAATTCACGCCCCACGTCCTCCGCGAACCCAAAGGAGAATGGTGGACAGTCACATTCCAGGGCCTCAGTCTCCGCATATCCCCGCCCGATCTAGCAGCAGCCCACGCGATCATGCACATCCGCACGGTGAAGCACAGTTGGGAGGTTTTCCCAGTTCAAGACTTAGCCCCAGTCGACATCCGCACGATTCAGCTTATCGACGCCATCCGCCGCCACCTCCCCCTCTCACCCACCGACCTCCTCGCCGCATGCCACAAGAGAATCGAACGCGCCTGGATCGAGCCCCTGGTCGCCCAATCCAGCGACAAGGCCGATTCCCCGAAAGAAACTGAGATGCGGTTGATCTGCCAAGCACTTTGCGACGAACTCAGCCTCACCCTCCTCGAACAAGTCCCTGTCCGAAACGGCGACCGCCTGGTCACAACGCTGGACCTCGCGATTCAGGAACTGAAGATCGGCATCATGTACGACGGCGACCACCACCTGGAGCGCAGCCAGCGCGACAAGGATTCACGCATCAACTTGGAGTGCGCGGTGCTTGGGTGGCAGGTCCTTCGGGTGACCGTCGGCACGCTCGGGCAGCTGAAGCACTTCCTCTTCCAGGCAATTCAGCACCAGGCTCGCCTGCTCGCGAGCTAGGTGACTGTTCGTTTTTCTGTGGTGACAAGACTCGAAGGGCACGCTGTAACCGCATGACGAATGGAACCGGTCACCGCGCATTCGTGCGGTGACCGGTTCCATTATCTATCGGCTAGGGGTAAGAACCTAGCTTTCGCGGCGGCGGCGAACCATGAACACGCCCGCGATCGTCAGCAAGGTGCCGATGAGCAGCGCCCACAGGACGTTTGCACCGGTGGATGCCAGGCTTCCGTCCGAGGATTCGCCCGAGTCGGTTGAGTCTGTCGAACCAGTCGTATCAGACGAGGCCGACGAGTCACCCGAGCCCGTGGAACCGGTGGATCCCGTCGAGCCGGTGGTGCCGGTTCCGGTGGTGGCAGAGTCGCCCGTCGCCGGAGTGCCGTCACCCTGACCCGGGGTGGTGCCGTCCGGAGTGCCCGGCTGCGGGGCCGGGGCGCTGGGCTGCGGAACCGTTGCGGGGTTCGGCGTCTTGTCGTCGCCGCTACCGGGCAGGCCGGGCAGCCCCGGAAGGCCTGGCAGACCAGGCTGTCCAGGCTGACCCGGCGTGCTGGAACCACCCGGCAGACCCGGGATGCTGGAGCCGCCAGGGATCAGACCCGACAGCAGCGGGATCAGACCGACGACCGGGATGAGGGCGAGCAGGCCCCACAGCGGATCCCAGTAGCGGCCTGTGATCGTGACTGTTCCGGGCTTGCCCGTCTTGTCGGTGAACTCGACGACGACCGGGGTGACCTTGCCGGTGAATTCCTTCTCCGGTGTGAAGGTCACCTTGCCGTTGTCGTCGAGTTTCCAGGTGCCTTGGCCTGGGACGGTGAGGGTTTTGCCGTCGTCAAGCAAATTACCTCCCTCAACCGGACGGAACTTAAGCGTTGAAGGATCGACGTTGGTGCCTGTGATCTGATCAGTGAACGGCTTGCCCTTCTCGAGGACGAAGTCCAGATCCTTGGCCTGCTTGCCCTCCGGCGGAGTGACCGTGGTCGGCTTGGTCGCTGTGGTCGTGGTTGTTTCCGTCACCGGCGGCAAAACACCTTCGACGTACGTGCCGTGGATGCGCACCGGCTGGTCCACCGTGGCACCGTCGGTACGCGTGTAGTCCAGCTGCACCTCGGTGACCTCGCCCACAAAGTTCGGCAGCGGGAAGAACGCGACAGCGCCGCCCTCCAGGATCTTCCACTCACCTTGGTCCTGAACCTTCATGCTCCTGCCGTCCTCGGAGATGGTCGCGCCATCGATCGGGCGGAATGCCAGCGAGTTCGGGTCGAGCTTGGTGTCCCTGAGCTCCACCGCGAACGGGTTGTTCTTGAGCGCGGTAAATTCGACCGTGGAACCTTCCACCTTGATCCGGGTTTCCTTCGACGGAACCTGGATCGTGGTGGTCGAAGGCGGCGGAGTCACCGTCACAGTCGAAGGATCAGGCGTGACGACGACCGTCGGCGGCACCACAGTCACCGTCACCGGCTCCGCCTGCTGCTTCACCGTGGTGGTGACCGGCTCCGGGGTGTGCGTGATCGGCGGTGCCGTCACCGTGATCGCCTGCCCATTGACCGTCGTGGTGACTGCTTCCGGGGTGAGCGTCACCGGAGTCGGCGTGATGGTGACAGTCTGCGTCGCACCGGTCACCTCGACTGTTGTGGTCACCGGCGCTGGCGTCACCGTGATCGGGTCCTGCGTGACCGTTGCAGTCACCGGATCTGCAGTCACCGTGGCGGTGAGGTTCTTGGTCTCGGTGACCTTCTGTGTCTGAGTGGTGGTGATTGTTGTAGGCGTTCCGTCGATGGTCGTGGTGATCGTCGTCGGTGTAGCTGCCTGGGTAGACGTTTCCGTGGCCTTCTCGGTGTTAGTCGTGGTCGTCGTCTTGGTCACCGACGGCTGGTACGTTGTGGACACCGTTGCGCCTGTCGCCGTGGTGGCCTGAACCGTCACCGGATCCGGGGTGCCGGTGAAGTCCTTCGCCGGGGTGAAGGTGACCACGCCTGTCCCAGGATCGATTTCGAACGTGCCCTCGGCGGTCTCGATCTTTTTATCGGTCGCGCCAGAAAGCGAGTACGTGACACTCCAGTTGTTCGGGAACGACGGGAACATCTCCGCGCCGGTCTTCGAGGTTTGCGTCTGGTTCACGTCACCCGTGGTGACCGACGGCGACGTCTTCGGATCCCGGTAGTACCCCGTCACCGTGCCCGTGTCGGTCGATTGCACACCGTTGGTGTTCTTCGCGGTGTAGTTCACCGGGGTCGGAGTCCCGAAGAAGCCATCGACCGGCGTGAAGGTGAAGGTGCCGTTGTTATCAACGGTCCACGTGCCCTGGCCATCGACCTTCAACTCCTTGCCGGCCGGTTTACCGTCGGGGCCGACAAATTCGACTGTGGACTTGTCGATGCTGTTCGAGTACCTCGGCGTGGCCTTCAGAGGCGCACCGACGTTGGCAATGCCGGATGCATCGTTCAGGTGCACGTCCACCGGCTCGACGACTGCGGTGTACCTTGCCGTCGGTGTGCCCTGGGCGTTGACGATGCCGATGCCTACCGACTGCGCCGTACCCACGAATGTCGGGTCCGGGGTAAACGTGACCTGGCCGGTCTTCGGATCGATGGTGTACGTGCCCTCGCCAGCGACGGTGAGGGTGTTGTTCTCCGCCAGCTTGCCGTTGGCATCGTACAAGCCGAACACAGCCTGATCCCACCACGTTGCCTGCGAAATGTTCGGGAACAGCTCCTTAGCTGTCAAGCCCTGGTCTTGACGGCCCTTATCGTCGGAGTGCTGCGTGACACCCTGCAGGCCGGTCGTGACCACCGAGGCCGGATCCGGCGTCGGGTAGAACGCGGAGATCTGACCCGGCACCTGTGCGGGAATACCGTCGAAGTTGGTGGCCGTATAATCGATCGGGGTCGGGCTGCCAACGAACGCGCCGCCCGGCGCCTCCGGCCCTTGCGGGGTGAAGGTAAACACGCCTTGCGTATCGACGGTCCATGTGCCCTCGCCCGGCACAACCAGCGTCTTGCCGTCATCGGAGAGCGTGCTGCCTGGCGGCGCGATGATCCGGATCGTGCTCGTGTCGACAGTCTTGTCGAGGTATTCGGGCGTGATCGTGACCGGCTGGCCGATGCGGGTGGCCTTCGCGTAGTCGGACGGGATCTCAACACGCACCGGCACAACGAACGGCTGGTAGGTGCTGGTCATCTCGGCCGGCTGGCCGCTGGCGTCCCTGAGGCCGACGGTCTGGATCTCCACTGCCGGGGCCTGGCCTGTGAAGCCCTTCTCCGGCTCGAACTTCACGGTGCCCTTGACCGGGTCGATGGTGTAGGTGCCCACGTCCTCGACGGTGAGCACATTGTCGGTTGCACCCGCGAGCTGGAACTTCACGGGGCTGTTGTCCTTGCCGTACCAATCTGTCGGCAGGTTCGGGAACATCTCGGCAGGGGTGCGGCCGGTGTCGTTCGCGCCCTTGTCGGTGCTGTTCTGGGCGGTGCCCTGCGGGCCGACGGTGGTGGCGGGGACCGTAATGGCCGCCGGGTAGGTGATGGTCACACCACCGGTGCCGGTCACCGTGCCGCCGTCAGTGGCCGCGGCGGTGTAGAGCACGGTCACCGGCGTGCCGACGAAGCCCGGTACCGGCGTGAACGTGAATTCGCCGGTGGTCGGGTTGACGGACCAGGTGCCCTGGCCCGGGATGTCCAGCGTCTTGCCGACGGGGTTGCCGTCAGCGTCGAGAAGCTGCACGCTCGTCGGGTTGATGGTGGTGCCGTAGTCCGGGGTAACCGATCCCGGCTGGCCGATCGGCGCCGAGCTGGTCGCGGACGGCAGCGTGTACGTGCGGTTCTCCACCGTCGGGATGTACTGCGCGATGAGCGTCGAGTTGACCTTCGTGCCGTTGGATGTGGTGTTCACCGCCTGGATCTTTACACCACCAGCCTGCTTGGAGGGTGCACCCCCGAGGAAGTTCGGGTCCGGAGTGAACGAGACCACGCCGGTGGTGGGATCGATGGTGTAGGTGCCCTCGCCATCGACGGTGAGGGTGTCGACGAGGTTGGTGCCGTCCACGAGCTTGAACTGCACCGGCGCGTTGAACCAAGCCTCGGGCAGGCCCGGGAAGAGCTCCGCGGTGGTCTTGCCGGCGTCGCCCGGGGAGTTCAGGTCGGTGGATTTCTGGGTGTCGGTCGGGCCGCCGATGGTGGTGGCGGTACGGGTGACCAGCGGGTTGTAGGTAACCGTGACGGTGGACGGCTCGCGGGCCGCGATACCGTCGACACTCCTCGCGGTGTACTTCACCGGCGCCGGGTTGCCTAGGAAGCCCGCAACCGGGGTGAAGGAGAACTCACCGGTCGCAAGATCGACGGTCCAGGTGCCCTGGCCCTCTACGGTGAGGGTGGTGCCGACGCGTTTGCCGGAATCGTCGATAAGCGAAATGCTCTCGGTGTCGATCTTCGGCAGGCCGGCGATGGCGTAGTCCGGTGTGGCCTTAAGCGTGTCGCCGACGTTGCCGTTGGCGAACGCGGGCTGGAGGTACACGTTCGAGGCGGTAACCACGGGTAAGTAGGAGCCGTCCGCGCCGCGCTCCTGGCCGTTCGCGGTGGTGAGGTTGGCGATGCGCACGCCGACCTCCGGTGCCGGGCCGACGAAGAACGGATCCGGGGTGAAGGTGACCTCGCCGGACGCGGCGTCGATGGTGTAGGTGCCAACCTTGTCGTACTTGAGCGCGGTGTTCGGTGCGACAACGTCGCCGTTCCTGGCTACAAGCTGGTAGGTGAACGAGCTGTACCAGTTGGTGGGATACCCCGGGAACATCTGCTGGGCGGTCAGTCCGCGGTCGCCCTCGGAAGTGGTCCTGTCGGTGGACTTCTGCGTCACGCCCTGGGGGCCGAACGTCGTTGCCGGGCGACCGTCCGGCACGAAGTAGTCGACGGTGAGCGTGGCCGGGTCCGCCTGGATACCAGCGGTGTTTTTCGCGGTGTATTTCACCGGGGTCGGGTCGCCGATAAAGCCGACCTGCGGGGTGAAGGTGATGGTGCCATCAGAGTTGACTTGCCAGGTGCCCTCGCCTGCGACGGTGAGGGTCTTGCCGGCGGTTGTGCCGTCCGGGTTCAGCAGCTCAACGGTGTCCGTGTTGATCGCCGGTGCGCCGTCAGCCTGCGCGTAGTTCGGGCGCAACGTCACGGCGCGGCCGACCTGGTTCTGCGCTGCGACGTCCTTGAGCTGCACCGACGGCTTGGTCACCGTCGGGGTGTAAGTCGTCGTGACCTCAGCGCGCGAGGGGTTGTTGTCGTTGATCGTGTGCGCGGGGCGGGTGACACCGTAGGCCATGACGCGGCCGTTGCCCTCGTCCGTGTTCGTGGTCATGTTGGACACGATCACGCGGATCGGGGTGGCTTGCTTGGTGGTCGGGTCACCTGTTTTGAAGAAGTCGTTGTTCGGGGTGAACGTGACCTCGCCGGAGTCCGGGTTAATCGTGTACCGGCCCTCGCTGGTGCTCAGCTCGGTGGTGACGTAGCCGACGTAGTTACCGTTTTCGGTGACATAATCGGCGTCTGCGATGTTTGCCTTCGCCGCAATCGGGTCGTTGCGGTCAATCTGGAATGCGTAGGTGGGCTGGTAGTCCCAGATGATGCCGTCGGTGACACCTTGGAACCCTGTTCCGGCCTGCGTGGTCTGCGTCGTGCCGAGCGCACCCGTAGACGTGAGCGGGGTGGTGGTCTTGCCCGGCAGACCGGTCGTGGCGTAGTCGTACTGGGGAGAGGGCTGCCCACCCGGCTTCGACGGATCGATCTGGATCGGCAGCGGCGGGGCGTAGCCGATGTAGCCGGGGGCGGGGTTCCAGGTCACGGTGAACGACGAGCTCTGGGACACGTAGGTCCAGTCACCGAGCTGGGTCGTAATCTTGTTGGAGTTGCTGAACGGATCTGGGCGGACTGCGCTAGTAAACCCATTGCGGTATTTCGTCTGGTTCGCGGTGTCCCAGATGGTCAGTGGCACCGGGCTACCCCATTGGTCGTACTTACCCGTTTTAGCGATACCGTCTTGCTCTACCGCGTCGAGGCTCAGGTACAGGGTGCCGTAGCGCGTGACGTTCTGCTTGACGGTGGTGTTCCACGGCACGGACGCCGGGTCCTGGTCGTCATATGTCGCGAGGACTGAATTGTTGTTACCCAGGATATTCCTCTGCGCAGCAGCTGCGACAGGCAAAGGTGCAAGCGGCGAGTCGACGACCTGGATGGTGGTCAAACCGAGGATGGCGATAGTAGCTGCGCTCATCGCGCGGGTAGAGAAGGCAACGGAAAGGCGCGGACGCGCGGTGGCAGAGCCCATGGATTAGTCCAATCCTTGAAGTAGTGAGACCAGCAAAATCTACAACAGGTTTGTGGCCAGACGTATACGTAAAAACCTGTGAAGAACTCGCTTCAAGCAGCGATGTTTTCACAGGCAATTAGCATACTAAAGATCCCACACATACGCAGGTAATTATAGGTCCCACAGCCCCCCACTGCCGTGTCGGGCTAGTGTCCGAAAAATGGCTCACACTCGTCTTAACCAGAGTTAGAGGGAACGGCCGAGGGCGTGGAGCTCCCAGCCGGCAGCCTTCCAAGCGTCGACGGGGAGGACGTTGCGGGCGTCGATAAGCGTTTTCTTAGCCACGAGTTCCCCTGCGTGCTCGGGGTCGAGCTGCTTAAACTCGTCCCACTCTGTGGCGAGAATCACAAGCTCGGCGTCGGTCAATGCGTCGTCGAGGGAGGACGCGTAATCCAACGTCGGGAACACCTTGCGGGCGTTGTCCATACCCTGCGGGTCGTAGACGCGGACGGCCGCGCCGGCGAGATTGAGTTGGCCGGCGACCGCGAGTGCCGGCGAATCGCGCACATCGTCGGAGTTCGGTTTGAATGCGGCGCCGAGCACCGTGATGCGTCGGCCGATCAGGGATCCGAGCACCTCACGCGACAGGTCAATCACTCGCTGACGGCGGCGCATGTTGATTGCGTCGACCTCGCGCAGGAACGTCAACGCCTGATCCGCACCGACCTCGCCGGCGCGCGCCATGAACGCGCGGATGTCCTTGGGCAGGCAGCCGCCACCGAAGCCGAGACCGGCACCGAGGAATTTGCGGCCGATGCGGTCGTCGTGGCCGATCGCGTCCGCAAGCTGGGTGACATCCGCACCGACGATCTCACAGACCTCGGAGACAGCGTTGATGAAGCTGATCTTGGTGGCCAAGAACGCGTTCGCTGAGACCTTGACCAGCTCAGCGGTCTGTAGATCGGTGACGATGAACGGGGTGTCGTGGCTCAGCGGAGTGGCGTAGATCTCGCGGACGATCTCCTCAGCGCGTGAATTCTCCTCGCGGGTGCCCAGCACGATGCGGTCGGGCTCGATGGTGTCCTTGACCGCGTAGCCCTCGCGCAGGAACTCCGGGTTCCACGCGATTTCCACGCGCGCACCCTTGCCCGCCTGCGCCGCCACGGCGTCAGCGCGCTCCTGCAATGCACGGGCAGTGCCGACCGGGACAGTCGACTTGCCCAGAATCAGGTGCTGGCCCTCCAAGTGGGGCACGAGACTGTCAATGGCCGCCTCCACATACGTCGTGTCCGCAGCGTACGATCCGCGCTGCTGCGGGGTGCCCACGCCGATGAAGTGGACGTTGGCAAAAGCGGCCGCTTCCTCGTAATCGGTGGTGAAGCCTAGGCGGCCGGACTCGATATTGCGCTCGAGCACCTCGGGCAGACCCGGCTCGTAGAACGGAACCTTGCCGTCCTTCAACGCGTCGATCTTCGCCTGGTCAACATCAATGCCGAGCACCTCGTGGCCCAGCTCCGCCATGCAGGCGGCGTGCGTTGCTCCCAGGTATCCAGTCCCAATCACAGTCATGCGCATACGGGACATTATGACCCGCCGCGCATGATTTGGCAGGGGACCCGCGAATTGGCCTAGTTGATCTGGCCTTCTCCGTTGTCGCCAGCACCGCTGGCGCTCGCCGAACCGGACTCCGACGGCAGATTTCCGTCGTTCCAGCCCGCGTTCTCGTCGTAGCCCTCAGCCTTATCGACGGTCCGCACAGCCGGGTTCGTCCCATCCGCATTCACGGTGTCCGGGTCGGTGAAGTCCTTGCCCGCGCCGGCCTCACCGTGCCCGCAACCGCAGCCGCAGCCCTTCGCCGCTTCCTGCTGGCGCTCGCGGTCGGCGTTCTTGCACTGCTCGCACTCGCAGTCGCCGTGGTCCGGGACACCGCCCTGGACTGCTTCGTGCTGTGCAGTGCCGTGCTTGTGACCGCACGTGCACTCGCCCGGCGCGCAGTCGCAGCTGCCGCCAGCGGCGTGGACATCCTTCAGGCCGAGGTCGCGCTGCTCCAGCGAGGCGTTCTCATCGGCGTGGTGGTGGCCGTGGCCGCCGCAGCAGCCGTGGTTGTGGGAGTTCTCGTTGGCAGTGGTCATGGTCGCTCCTTTTTCTGTCGGTTTCACGTTTTCGCCAGTACAACGTTGCTGAAAACGCTTTTCGTTAATGAAAACCTGTTGAAAATAAGCCTAGTCATTCATGCCACCGCGTGCCTGCGGCTCGGCCACGAACCCCACCCCGTGCCGGATCCTTAATTGCAAAAATGGCCGATTTTGCAATTAAGCCTGACGCAGACACCTCTTAAATTGCACTTCATTCACCAGCACATTTGCAGCCGGAACCCGTGTTCGCGCATTTCAGAGACCATGAACAACTACTCATCAACGGGCATTCATTGCAATCAAAGGCAGATTGAACCCGTGACCGCGCGCCCCTACCGAAAGTTGAGGTACGCCTTCGACGGCGTCGGGCCGCGCTGCCCCTGGTACTTCGAGCCGAGGGCGGAGGAACCATAGGGGGTCTCGGCGGGCGAGGACATTTGGAACAACGCGAGCTGGCCGACCTTCATCTCCGGCCAGAGGGTAATGGGCAGGTTGGCCACATTGGACAGTTCCAGGGTGATGTGGCCGGAAAAGCCCGGGTCGATGAAGCCTGCGGTGGAGTGGGTGACCAGGCCCAGGCGACCGAGGGAGCTCTTGCCTTCGAGGCGGCCTGCAAGGTCGGCCGGCAGCGTGAACTTCTCCAGCGTGGCGGCGAGGACGAACTCGCCGGGATGCAGCACGAACGGCTCGCCTTCCGGCACCTCCACCTCGGTGGTCAGCTCCGGCATCTCCTTCTTCGGATCAATGTGCGTGTACTTGGAGTTGTTGAACACGCGGAAGAAGCGGTCGATGCGCACGTCCACACTGGACGGCTGGACCAGGTCCGGGCTGAACGGGTCGATGCTCAGACGGCCGGAGTCGATGGCGGAACGAATGTCGCGGTCAGAAAGAAGCACAGACCCATCTTACGGTGTCGCCTCCAGTGGGTTTGAGGGAGGGATTTTCGGAGTCCGCGGCAAGCGGTGCTACGATGACTGTCGCTGTTCAAGCAACCAGCGCGCCGGCGTAGTTTAGTGGTAGAACATCAGCTTCCCAAGCTGAGAGTGCGAGTTCGATTCTCGTCGCCGGCTCCATTGTCCTCAGTCGCGACATTGTTGACACATGAGTCGCAGCATGGTGGATAAACCGGCATCTTGGTTTTCAATCTTCCAATGTGCCGGTTTTTGTAATTAGTCGATGGGGTAGCCGGTGACGGGGCCTTCGGTGTTCGGCTGCCAGCCCAACGCGGGGGCGACGTGGGTGGCGAAGTTTTCCAGGATCTTCACGTTGACGTCGACACCCATGCCGGTGGGGATGGTGATCAGCAGTGTGTCGGCGGCCATGACGGCGGGGTCGGCTTTGAGCTGCTCAATGAGCTTGTCCGGCTCGGCGGCGTAGGTGCGGCCGAAGGTGGTGGTGCCGACATCAGGTAGCGCGCCCACCTGGTCGGAGCCGGAGGCCTGCACACCGAACATCTGCTTGTCCGCGCCGTCGACGATGGGGAAAATGGAGCGCGACACCGACACGCGAGGTGCCCAAGCATGGCCCGCCTCCTTCCACGCGGCGCGGTAGCGGTTGATCTGATCCGCCTGAATTTCGCCCAGGGTCTCAGCGGTGGTCTCGGAGACCAGGGTGGACGACATCAGGTTCAGCCCGTCCTTGGCGGTCTGTTCCGCTGAGGTGTGGGTGCCGGAGCCGTAAAAGATGTGTTTGCGCAACTCGGGTGCCATGGGGAAGACCGGCAGGGCGGAGCCGGGCTGGAACATATTGGGGTACTGCCGCTCCAGCGGAGCAGCAGTGGCGAACCCATTGGCGTCCACTGCGGCCATGAACGCCTCGAGGTGAGCGCGTGCCACGTCCACGCCGTTGGGCGCCTCGCCCTTGTAGCCGAATGCTTCCCAGCCGCGGTCAGCCACCTCGGGGGCGCCGCGCGAGACTCCCAAGGCCACGCGTCCGCCGGAGAGCTGGTACAACGACGCGGCCTCTTCGGCGAGGTAGAGCGGGTTTTCATAGCGCATGTCAATAACGCCAGTACCCACCTCGATGTGTTTGGTGGTGGCGGCGACGGCACCGAGCAGCGGCATCGGGGCGGAGGCCTGCGGCACGAAGTGGTGGACACGGAAAGAGGCGTTGTTCACGCCGATCTCGTCTGCGGCCTGGGCGATCTCCAAGTGGATTTTGGCAATCTCTTCTGCAGACGGCCCGCGTTGGCCACCGAAGGCGTAGTGCCCGAAGCTCAAAAATCCGAACGCTTTCACGAGGTAACACTCCTTTTGGTGATGTATCAACAACTAAGGTAATACTCCTTTCCGCGATTGTCACGGGTGACAATTCCAGCCCCATGGCCTGCTCCTTTACAGGCCGTGGGGTTTCCGTCATCCGCGCACCTATGCTGTGGGGGTGTGAGTGTGACACAACGCGTCGTCGATAAGCTGCGTTCAACAGTGGCCCGCTGGACCGAGCCCATTTTCAACCTGCCGGATTTCACCCCGGAGCATGAGACGCCGGTGCTGTACGTGCACGGAATTCACAGCCGGGCGAGCGGGTTCCGGCGCAACGCGCGGTATCTGCGCGATCACGGCTATTGGGTATGGGGCTTCAATTACGGGCGCATGTTCCTGCCCGGCCTATATGGAGCGGGGCCGTTGGAGGACTCGCTGGAGGAGCTGCGGAAGAACGTGGATGAGGTCCTCGCGGCGACGGGCGCGCAGCAGGTGGACATCGTGGCGCACTCGCAGGGCGGTCTGCTGACCAAGCTCTTCATCGCGCAGGGCGGCGCACCCAAAGTGCGGCGCGTGGTGGCCATGGGCGCGAACTTCCACGGCACGGACCTGGAGGGCACGGCACCGCGCGTGCTCAAACGCGTCGAACAGTTCCCCCGGTTTACCAAGCTGCTGCTCAGCGCGAGCGTTCCGCAGCAACTTGCCGGGTCTCCGTGGATGCGCGAGCACGCCGATCCCCTGCCGGACACAGACCCGTCGGTGGTCTACACCGCTCTGTACTCCACGCGCGACACACTGGTCACGCCGAACAGCGCGTCGCAGCTCGTGCCTATCGACGGCGCCGACGTGGTGAACGTGGAGATCCCCGGCGCGCCGATCCACCAGCTGATGATGCGCGACGAGGAAATCACTGAGCTGACCCTGTGGGGATTGGAACGCCCAGCTAAAACGGAGGCGTGAACCCTTACCCGCACTGCACGATCGGCTGCGGGTTATACACCGTGGTCTGAGTCTCGCGGGAGATCTCGTTACCGGCCAAATCGCGGACAACGCGGGTGTCAGAGGTGGTGAAGCCCTGGGCGCCGCCGGACGGGACGCACTCGCCGCCGGAGACGCTCTTCGGGCTAGGTGAGGTGTAACCCCAGCGTCCGCCGTTGATGGACTCCACTTCGCGGTCCTTGACGCCCTTCATCCGCACCGTGATCTGGCCGCCACCGTAGCTGGTCTCAATCTTGACCGGGTGCGGGGTGTCGTTGCGGAACACCAAGTCAATAGCGCCCTCGTACACAGTGGCTTCGCGGCCAGCCGGGTAACGGGAAATGTAGTAGGAGTGCGGGGTGTGGTCGATGTCCGTCATGCCGGAGAAGTACGCGGCGTTGTAGAGCGTGGTGGCGAACTGGGAGATGCCTCCGCCGACGGCGTTGCCGGCGCGGCCGTCGATAATAATGCCGGATGAGACATAGCCCTGCGCGGCGCCGCGGGGGCCCGTGTATCCGTTGAGGGAGAAGGTCTGGCCCGGGCTGACCACGGCACCGTTGACGGCGGACGCCACGATTGAAATATTGGTGCCGGAAGCGGAGCTGAACCCGCCGGTGGTGAACTCGCCCACGACGTCGTTGAACGTGGCGTTGCGGGCCTGCTCCGTGGTGAAGGTGGCGGGGACCTCACGGTACTGGGCCTCCCAGGTGCGGGGCTGATCGCCGAGCACGCGCTCGCCGAAGTCCTTCATGGTCTCTTCCCAGCGGATCTCGTTGCCGTCAACGGACGGGCTGACCTCACCGGAGGCGGAGATGGTGGCGTTCGTGCCCTCCACGACGGTGTCCTTGAGCTGCTCCGCGAAGATGCCCTGGGCGGCTTCAGTGTTCACCTCGGGCACGATGCGGTGTTCTTTCGGGTCGTTGCGGAAGGTGACTACCTCGCCGATGTTCTTCCCGTCGATGACCGCGTCGGTCTCCTTCTGCCCCTTGAGGGTCAGCGGGCCGTCGAGTGCGCGGGCGACAGGGCCGTCGACGGTCTCCATGATCAGGTCCTCATCGATAGCGGGCTCAGTGACCTTGGGGTCCACCTTCACGCCGGATGGGTTGAGCCAATTGGCGCTCATTGCGCGCTTGAGCTCGCCATTGTCGATGTCCTGGCCGTTCTTCGGGTCGCTGACGTCAGCTTTACCGTCTTTGATGGCCACGGCGCCGTCGATCGGCTCAACGGTGAGGTCTTTGGCCACGCGGTCCACGGTCGGGTTCAGCGCGCGTTCGTCGGCGGTGGAAACAATGTCCACTTCATTGGTGCGGAACAGCCCCAGAAAACGGGTGACGGGATTGAGGGATTCGGTGCCGGCGGCATCGACAGTCGCCTGCCAGTCAGGTCCGAGCCCGGCGCTGGCGGGGACGAACTCGGTGGTCTTCTCGCCGGCGGCGACAGTGACGGGCTTGTCGTTGACATCGCCGAGCTCACTGCTCAGTTTCTCCACTGCCGCGGCCGGTTCCATGCCGCCGACCTCCACGCCGCCAACAGCGGTACCGCGCGGTACGTTGCCGCGGTTGAAGGCGAGGTCCGCCAGATACAGCCCCAGCAGGAGCACAATCAGGCCGACCAGGAACCCCGCGACAACCTTCATGCCGCGGGATCCATCGGACCCACGTCTCGCTTGCACACTACTCACGGCAATCCAGGGTAGTGGACGCGACAGCAGCCGGAGGGAATACGGCTAGCGAGACCTGTTGCCCTGGCCGTGGGTGAGCTGTTGCTGGACGCGGCGCGCGGCGTCGTCGATACGCTCCACGGGGATCTCTCCTGCGTTCACGGCGGCGATGGTGGCGTCGATGGATTCGCGCAGGCCCTTGCCAGAAGACCACAGGGCTTGGTCGGCTCCCGCAGCGATCGCGCGACGGACCGCGACAGGGGTGGGCATGTGGTCGGTGATCGCCCGCATCCCGGAAAGGTCATCGGTGATGGCCACCCCGTTGAACGGCTGCCCGCCCGGGTAATCGCCGGTGCGCAGCATGCGGTAGGTATTCGGGTTCAGCGACGACGGCGTGTGCTGGTCGCCTGTGCCCGGCACCACCATATGCCCCACCATGACGGAGGCTTGCGGGAATTTCGGCAGGACCGCGGCGTACGGTGCGAGGTCAAACGCGTGGAGATCCTGGATCGGCGGGGTGTGCGCGAGCGTGAGGTGCGTGTCACCGCTGGCGCGCCCGTGGCCGGGGAAATGCTTGAAGGTGGGGGTGACCCCGGCGTCGACAAGCCCCTGCGCGAAGAGAACGGCGACTTCCGCGACACGCTCCGGGGAGGAGCCGAAGGCACGGTCGCCGACGATGTCCAGGCCCGCCGCGTCCACGTCAAGCAGTGGCGCGTAATCCACGTCGATGCCGTAATTCGCCAGCGTGCGGCCCACATCGAAACCGGTGCCGCGGATCACCTCGGGGGATTGCTGCGCGAGATCGCGTGGCGGCGGGAAGGAGCCGAGGATGTCGGCGTGGCGCTGTACGCGGCCGCCTTCAAAGTCGATTCCGACAGAGAATGGCCGGTCGAATTCCTCGCGCAGGGCGTTGATGTTGCGGCCCTCTTGCGTGAGCAGCCCGGGATCGGACCAGCTGGGTATGAACAACCCGCCAGCGCCTTGTTCGAGTGCGGCGCGCGCCTCGTCGTAGTTCTTCACACCCACGACCATCAGCGACGCGACACGTTCACGCAGGTCCGCGGACACGGGCGGCGGGGTCTCGGTCACCGTGCGCGTCTCCGTCGCCTCCACGGTCACGGGTTCCGGTTCGGGGCCCGCGCATGCCACGCACAGCACGCATGTCAGCGCGCCGACGGCAACAGCAGCAGTGCGCATTGCGGACCCCCTTCTCATCTTCGCTAATCGACGTCTCTTCCAAATCCTATCCCCCTGGTACCCTCAAATCCCATGAGCTCCGTGATCCGAACCCGCCGCACCGGCAGCAGTGGCAGCACTGCCTCGCTGCCCCGCCGCACCTTCGGCCCGGTGCTGGCCAGCTCGGTCACCGGGATCGTGCTCGGCGTCGTGGGCGTGGTGGGCATCGCGTCCTTCTCCGGACAGAACCAGGTGCCGTCCGGCAATGCCGTTTCCGCCGATGAAGCGGTACTCGGCGGCCCGGAGTACGGCTCCCGGCAGTAAATGCGGACGCTGAGCGGCCCGGCTAGACAGCACCTGCTGGGCTGGATCGCGCTGACGCTGCTGGCGTTCCTGCAGGCTCCCGGGCGCACCGCCGCCGACACGAAATTCGATCTCACCGCCGACCCCGGCGCGTTTCTCGCCGCTGCCGCGCACGCCTACACCGACCGCTTCACCCTCGGCCAGATCCAGAACCAGGCCTACGGCTACCTCTTCCCCCACGGCGCGTTTTTCTGGTTGACGGAGCCGCTGCCGGACTGGGTGGCGCAAAGAATCTGGTGGGCCATTGTCATGGGCACCGCGTTCTCGGGGACGGTGGTGCTGGGACGGAGGATGGGGCTCAAGGGGGCGTCGATAAGCGTCGCTGCTGTGTTGTACGCGTTGAGCCCGCGCGTGCTGACGACGCTGACCGCGATCTCCTCCGAAGCGTGGCCCGTCGCGCTGGTGCCGTGGACGCTGGCTCCCCTGCTCGCGCCCCAGCTTCGCCGCGGCGATGTGGCGGCCGCCGTGATTCCCGTCGCGCTGATGGGCGCGGTGAACGCGACAGCGACGATGATGGCGTGCCTGCCCGCGTTCGTGCTGATCATCTACCGTTTCGCGTGGAAGCCGCTGGCCGGCTGGCTGCTCGGCGCGGCGCTCGTG
>NZ_LT706964.1:77466-81233 GCF_900155535.1 Corynebacterium urinipleomorphum | reverse complement strand
CCTCGTAACTGATGTAGCTCACCGCCACCGACACCGCGACAGTGAAGGCGAGCACCAGCACGAAGTCGACCACATTGCCGGTGAACAGGTCGACACCCAGAACCGGGAACGCGATGTCCAGTACCGCCACATGCCACAAGAAAATGGAATAGGACCAGCGGCCAAGCGCGCGCATCACGGGGCTGGCCAGCACCCCGTCACCCCGCGGCGCCAGCGCGAACGGCACGAGAAACAGCGCGGCGAAGAGGGTGCCCAGGATGATCCGGGCATTGAACTCCGGCGGGCTGGGGTGGGTCAACCCCTGCGGCCCCACCCATTCCTGGCCGGCCAGCCACGCCACCCCGAGGGCGAACAGCGGGAACACCCACCGCGCAGCGCCGACAGGGCCACGGACGCGCAGCCCCACCCCGGCGCGGTCCAGCTCCGCGCACCCAAGCCCCACAGCGAACCACGGCGCGTAGGACGGCGGCCAGATCTGCAGGTTCGCCCCTGCGTCCACGTCCGCGATCAGCCACGGCCACGCCAGCCCGCCGAGCACAGCGGCGACAAGCAGCACCGCCCTGCCCCTCTGGCCGAGCACCAAGTACACCGGCAGCACCACGTAGAACGCCACCTCGATGCACAGCGACCACATCTGTGTCAGCCCCGGCACCAGACCGTCCGGGACGTAGATCTGCACCATGAACAGGTTGGCCAGGGCTTGCCGCCAACTCACGTTGGCCAACGACGGCAGCGCCGCCATGACCACGCACACGCACACCAGGTAGGCGGGGACGATGCGGGTGGTGCGGTGGAGGGGGTACGTCGATAAGCGTGCTTCCCCTCGTGCCAGCAGGAACGCTGAAAGGGCGAAGAAAACGGCGACGAAGAAATCGAAACGCTCGAACAGCGCACTGCCCAGGCCGGTTTGGAAGGAAACGTGCGTGACCACGATGCCGAGGGCGGCGACGGCGCGCAGGCCCTCGAGTTCCGGAAGGTTGCTAGGGTTCGAGATACTGCAAGTGTAAAGGAGGGCCATGAAGCGGTTGTATTGGTGCATCGCCGTATTCATCTTCGGCATGGTCCTGGGCACGATGGTGGCGCCGCCGATTGTCGGCGCGATGAAGCCGCTGGCCAACGGGACGACCACCCTCACATGGGAGGGTCCCGGCGAACCCGTCACCGAGGAGATCGAGGTCACCGGCGCCAAGAAAGACGCCACCGTCACTGTGCGCTGGGCTGGCGGCGAATTCACCGACGAGATCTCGCGCTACACCGCTGAGACCACGCGCGGCCTGGTGTTGCTGTTCCCTTTCCAGCCGGACCGGCGCAGCTTCCGCTTCTACGAACCCGCCAGCGACGCGCAGGGAACCGTCGATTACGTCGGGCCGAGCGAAATCGACGGCCTGAAAACGTACACGTACCACGGGCTTATCGACGGCACTGAGCACACCCTCGAAGTCGAACACCGCACCGGCACCCTGCTTCGGGCCACACGTGAGACCCCCGACGGCGTGTATTCACTCGACAACGCCACGCAAGCCGCGCAGCTCGACGCCGCCCACGACCGCGTGCGGGTATTGAAGCTGCTGCAGTTCCTGGCGTGGCTGGGCAAATTCATCGCGTTCATCGCCGCCGCTGTGGGAGTGGTGATCTTTGCCCGGCGGTAGCTGGCTTCGCCGCACCGCACTCACCGCATGGGGAGTTTTCCTCGTGGGGGCCCTGACCTGGCCGTTCCTGCTCGCCTTCGCCTCCCNCCTTGACGGGCAGATGGCCGCCCTCTCGCCGGAGGCCATGCGCGCCATCGGCGTCGGCGCTGTGGTGGTGCGCGACGACCTGGCCTCCGGGCCCTCCGCGCCCTCGCTCGACGAGGGCTCCGGTGAGGGTTTCGGCGAGCCCGAGCGCTTCGGCGACATCTCCGTCTACCTCGTCGACCCGCGCCGGGACATGATGATCACGCCGGACGACCTTCCCACCGTCGCCGGCGGCGGCGAGGTGCTGCCGCTGCTCGACCGTGAATTCGGCTACACCCCGCGCACCGTCACGTCCGGCGAGCGCGCGGACATCATCACCGACACCCCTGCCCTGGCGAAGCGGAATTATGGCACGTTGACGGGTCCGAGCTCAGCCCACCTGCGGGACCTTACGGAGGGCGGCGAAATCCGCAACCGCGTCACCGACTACCCCTCCGATGCCCGGCGCGTCCGCGTGGCTGAGACCGGCGGAACGGTGCGGGCATCCTCCTCCGCTGCCGATGCGACCGCTTTCGGCGGGGCACGGCCCGCGGAGTCCCTGACCGCGGCTGTGGACGGCCTCGACGACACCGCCTGGCACCCCACCCCCGGCGACCGTTCCCCCTGGATCGAAGTCGCACCCGAGCGCCCCGTGGAGTCCGTCACCGTCACCGCCACCGACGATGTTGCGGCCACTGTGTCGTGGCCCGGCGGATCGCGGGAGGTGCAGCTCAAGGCAGACGAACCTGTGGCAGTCGGCATTGGCGGCGACGGGCCCATCCGGGTGGCGCTCGACAAACCCGCCGGCATCAGCACCCTGGATGCGGGCGTTGACCGCATTGTCCACGTCACCGGCACCGGCGACACCTACTTCTTCCAGCGCCTCCTTCCCGCCGGCGACGTGATCCGCCGCTCCTTCACCACCGACCGCGCCGGGACGTGGGAGCTCTCCACGGCGGCTTCGATCGACGGGAAGCACCGCGACGCGGGGCCGGTCGAGCTGCCCGCCGGTGAGCACTCGCTGGTCACTGAGGCGGAGACGGTCTCACTGAGTCGCACTCAGCACCGTGCGGCGTGGTCGCCATTCAGCGGAACTGTGCGCGGTGGCGATTCCGACCGCCTCATCTTGACCACCCGCTCCTTCAACTCCGGCTTGCGCGGGTTTGTCGACGGCACCCCGCTCGAACCAGTGCGCGTGGATTCTGGCATGCAAGCCTTCCGTGTCCCCACCGGCGTGCAAGGCGAGTTCACCATGACCTTCGCCGGCGAGACCTTCTTCCGCGCCAGCCTCATCTTCGGCGGCGCACTCAGCCTGCTCACTCTGGGACTATGCGTCCTGTGGTCGTCTGCGCCGCGGCCGGGCAACCGACGTCAACGGGAGTCCGGACTCGCAGTCTCCGCGGCGGCGGCAGTCGCTGTGGTCGCCGTCGGCGGACTCGCTGGTGCTGCCGCCTACGCCGTCACGTTCCTCATCCGCCGCTTCACGCTCATCCCGCCGTGGGCACTCGGTGCCGGCGCAGCGGGTGTCATGGGGCTGTGGCTGGCGCGTGCGCCGTGGCCGTCCGAGAACTACGCGGGCGATTCTGTCGCGGTGACTCTGGCCGGGTGCGTCGCTCTGAGCTGCCTCGCAGCCAGCGCATGGCGGGGGCCTCGACCACCTCGTAACTGATGTAGCTCACCGCCACCGACACCGCGACAGTGAAGGCGAGCACCAGCACGAAGTCGACCACATTGCCGGTGAACAGGTCGACACCCAGAACCGGGAACGCGATGTCCAGTACCGCCACATGCCACAAGAAAATGGAATAGGACCAGCGGCCAAGCGCGCGCATCACGGGGCTGGCCAGCACCCCGTCACCCCGCGGCGCCAGCGCGAACGGCACGAGAAACAGCGCGGCGAAGAGGGTGCCCAGGATGATCCGGGCATTGAACTCCGGCGGGCTGGGGTGGGTCAACCCCTGCGGCCCCACCCATTCCTGGCCGGCCAGCCACGCCACCCCGAGGGCGAACAGCGGGAACACCCACCGCGCAGCGCCGACAGGGCCACGGACGCGC
>NZ_LT706964.1:75109-77439 GCF_900155535.1 Corynebacterium urinipleomorphum | reverse complement strand
CCCTCGAAGTCGAACACCGCACCGGCACCCTGCTTCGGGCCACACGTGAGACCCCCGACGGCGTGTATTCACTCGACAACGCCACGCAAGCCGCGCAGCTCGACGCCGCCCACGACCGCGTGCGGGTATTGAAGCTGCTGCAGTTCCTGGCGTGGCTGGGCAAATTCATCGCGTTCATCGCCGCCGCTGTGGGAGTGGTGATCTTTGCCCGGCGGTAGCTGGCTTCGCCGCACCGCACTCACCGCATGGGGAGTTTTCCTCGTGGGGGCCCTGACCTGGCCGTTCCTGCTCGCCTTCGCCTCCCCTACCGCTTCCCTCGCCCTCCGCGACATGGTGGTGCTCCCCCACCCCGCACTCACCCACGCCGCGCTGGGTTTCGGGGATTTGCCCGCGCGAAGTGCACCGCAGGACGGCGTTCTGGCTGTGGTGGGGCGCGTTATGCCCGCCACGTGGTTCGTGGCCGTGCTCATGGTCGCCTCCGCCAGTGCCGCCGCGTGGGTGGCCGCGCGCGTGGGCTCGCGGCCGTGGACCAAGGCCGCCGCGATGACCGTGGCGGTGTGGAACCCCTTCGTGGTGGAGCGCATGCTCCAGGGCCAGTGGTCACTCGCGCTGACCGCGTGGCTTCTGCCCGCCGTCGCGTTGTGCCGCGGCCCCGCGCAGCTTCTAGCTATCTGGGGCGCGTCGCTCACCCCGACGGGAGGATTGTTCGCCCTGCTCACAAGCTTAACTGCGCCACGCCGCCTCCCCCTCCTCTTCTCCCTCGCCTGCTGCTCGCCATGGTTGTTTCCTGCGCTGCTCAGCGGTGTGAGCGGCGGCGCTGCTACCGCCGCGTCGGCAGCTGCCTTCGCCCCGCGCGCGGAGACATTCGCGGGGACTCTCGGCTCCTTAGTCGGCCTGGGCGGGATCTGGAACGGTGCCGCCGTCCCCGCCTCGCGCTCCGCAGGTTTCGCTCTCGCCGGAATCGCCCTCTTCGCCGTCCTGTGCCTGGCGTCGCGTCACGTTCCACGCCGCCTTCTCATCCTGGCTGGCGTGGGCTTTGCCGTCCCGCTCGTTTCCTGGCTCCTGCCCGACCTGATGGCCTGGTTCGTGTCCACCATCCCCGGCGCGGGCCTACTCCGCGATGCCCAGAAATTCGTTGCGCTGGCGCTACCAGCTTTCGTTGTGGCCGCCGCCCGGCTCGACCGGGTGAACCTGCGCCTTCCCGCTGTCGTGATGCTCCTTGCGCTCATGCAAGTCCCCGACGCCCCGCGCGCCATCGCCGTGCTCACCCCGGTTGAAGTGGCCGTCCCCGCCGTCGACCACCACGGGCGCGACGTGCTTTTCGATGCCCGCCCCTACCTCCTCACCCGCCCCGACGGCATTCCCATGGTCGACCCGGCCACCAAAGCCATGAACGTGGTCGAGTCCGGCGAACTCGTCGTCGACGGTGTGACCGTGGATCCACCTTCCCCCCGCTGGCGTGCCGCGCAGGACATCTTCGGCACCGCCCCTGCTCCCGACCCCGCCATTTCTGCATCCGCTGACGACCTCGCCGTCCAGCTCTTCTACTCCGACCCCCAAGTGGCACTCATCGTCCGCCCCGACGGCACAGTCGAGGACACCGGCTACCCTGCCCGCCCCTTGCCACGATCCGGACTCGCGCTCCTCATACTGTGGATGCTCCTGCCTGTGCTCGCCTTTGCACCGGCCTTCTCCCGCCTCGTCTCCCAGCGACGTTCGTCCAGCGCCCGTCGCCCGCCCCAGGCCTGACGCGCACTCGATTCATGCCAAGGAGTTCATGCCGACCCTGCACCACCGTAGGTATGCCACCCCGCCGACCCGGCTCACCTATGCCCTGCATAGTCCCTGCGGTTATGCGGGCACTCCCCGCTCTCCAACTATGCGCTGCATAGTCCCTGCGGACTCTTGCCGACAAGGTCTGCGCACCTATGCCCTGCATAGTCCCTGCAGCTTTCCACACGGCACACCCGCGAACTATGCCCTGCATAGTCCCTGCGGTTTTCGACGCGGCCGAACCCCGAGCTATGCGCTGCATAGTCCCTGCGGACTCTTGCTGACAAGGTCTGCGCACTTATGCCCTGCATAGTCCCTGCGGTTTTCGACGCGGCCGAACCCCGAGTTATGCGCTGCATAGTCGCTGCGGTTTCCACGCGGCACACCCGCGAACTATGCCCTGCATAGTTCCTGCGGTTATTGCCCGGCACCGACAACGCGGCGGAGCAGCTCGCCGAATTTGCGGCCGGTCTCCTCCCACGAGTAGTGGGCAGCGCGCTGGCGGGCGGCGGCGCCGAGGGCGGCGCGGCGGGCCGGGTCGGGGACGAGGTCGCGGA
>NZ_LT706964.1:0-75037 GCF_900155535.1 Corynebacterium urinipleomorphum | reverse complement strand
GCGGGCAGGGTCGGCGACGAGTTCGCGGACGGCGGCTCGAAACTCTGCTTCAGTGTCCACGAGAAGGCCGGTCTCACCGTCGATGATGGAGTCGCGCAGGCCGCCGGCTTCGCGGTAGCCGATTGTGGGGACGGCGTGCTGGGCGGCCTCCACAACCGCGATGCCCCACCCTTCCTTGGCCGACGGCATGAGGTGCAGGTCAGAACGCGCGAGAAGGGCGTGCTTGAGGTCGTCGCCAACGTGGCCGTGGAAGATGACCCGATCGCCGAGGTCGGCTGCATAGGCGCGCAGCTGGTCTTCCCACCAGCCGGACCCGATGATGTCCAGGACCACGCCGGGCAGGTCGCGGACGGTGTCGATGGCCTGTTCGATGCGCTTGTGCGGCACGAGGCGGGAGAGGACGACAAGGTGAGTCTTGCCGTCGGGCTGCAGGGAGGGAAGGTCGGCGGGGACGGGATCGACGCCGTTCTCGATGATCGCGATGTCGGACGGGTTCACGCCGAGCGCTACCAAGTCCGCGCGGGAAGCCTCTGACACGGTCACATATTGCGCGCCGCGGTACACCAGGGGCGCCAGTGTCGACTCCAGGAACCAGCCCAACCGCCCGATCACCGGACCAGCCACGGGCCACTGCTCTTTGTGGCAATGGTGCGTCAGCAGCACAACCGGCCGGCGCGTGAACAACCGCGCAAAAAACGGGATGCCATTTTGCGTATCGACGACAACGTCAGCCCCACTCCCCCACACCGCAAAAGGAGCGCGCAGGTAGACGGTGTATTTTCCGCCGTAGCGCTGGAAGCGGATGCCGCTGCGAAGCGAACGGTGCGGTGCGTCGGTGTGGCTGGCGCACCGGTAAATGACCTCGTGACCCTGGCTGGCCAGGTACGTGCCGACACGCTCCAGGTAGCGTTCGCTGCCGCCGCCTTGAGGGTGGGTGGTGTCGCGCCAGCACAGCAAGAGGATCTTCATCCCGGCTGATCTTACGCGGGTGCCAACACATCCATATCGAAGTACGCGGCAGCCTCCATCATGCGCTTGTCGTATGTGAGAACAGTGCGCGCACCTATCATCAACGCGGTTTGGATATGGATCGCATCCAGTGACCGCAAAAATGGGCCCTTTAATTGGCCTGCAGAACGCAAAATAGGCTGGTCCAATTGCACCTGTGCAATCCTCATCATAATGGCAGTGGCACGAGTTTGAGATGCGCCTGTTCTCATTGCCACGCGCCGAAGCTCGGTTTCTAATAATGCTGAGGAAATCAGCGAGCTTTCGGAATTCACCAACCACTCTTTGAGAGCCAACGACTGTGCCTCCGTTTTCAACAGTGAGGCAGCAGCCGAAGTGTCTACATACACGAGCGGTTGGGCCATTTTCACAGTCTGTCTTCCCTCAACTCGTCAAGAATATCCATGACACTAGGACCGTCATTTGTCGGCTCAAGATCAAAGTCTGCCCAGCTAGATTGGCTCTGAGCGGGAGAAACTCGGAGCTCATTCAAAGCGGTGAGTCTTCCAATCGGCACTCCGTCGTCGGTGAGAATGAAGGATGCCCCTTCCTCGAGCTCGCGGCGTAGACGGTCGACCTCATGCGGAACATCGCGCGCAGGAACATCGCGGGGTCCATTCAAGTGATCTGGTCCAAGGACCCTCCTTCGGTAAGCGTGCGTGCTGGTCATGGTGCCAAACTAACACGCATGGTTGTGAATGGTAACGGTGTTAGTGTCACTGAAGTGGATATTCGCTTGAGACGCACCCGGCAGTTGGCGACGTTGAAGCGCTCAGTGAGGTTGCTGCGGTCGTTCAAGCACGAGCAGACCCGGCCCGAAATCTTTTACGGGGCGTTGGCGCAGGACACAGCCGCGTTACTCGAAGCGCTCAGCGAGGACGTGAAAGGAGCAGGCCTGAACGGCCAGCGTGTCCTAGACGTCGGCGGCGGGCCCGGGTACTTCGCCGAGGCGTTCGGGGAAAGGGGGGCGGGGTATGTGGGTCTGGAGCCGTCGATAAGCGAAATGTCGGCGGCGGGCTTGAGCGGATACGGGGCTGTGCGCGGCGACGGTACAGCGCTGCCGTTCAAAGACGGCGTGTTCGATGTGACGTACTCGTCGAATGTGGTCGAGCACGTGCCGGATCCGGCGACGCTTTGCCACGAGATGCTGCGGGTGACGCGTCCCGGCGGGCTGGTCGTGATCAGCTACACGGTGTGGCTGGGGCCGTTCGGCGGGCACGAGACGGGACTGTGGCCGCACTACGTGGGCGGCGATTTCGCGCGGCGGCGCTACGAGCGCATCCACGGGCGCCCGCCGAAGAACGTGTGGGGCGAATCGCTGTTCGCGGTCTCCGCGAAATGGGGTCTGGACTGGGCGGAGAGCTGCGGGGCAGAAAAAATCACCGCGTTCCCCCGCTACCACCCAAGCTGGGCCTGGTGGCTCACCTCGGTGCCGGTGGTGAGGGAGTTCGCGGTGTCGAACCTGGTGCTGGTTTTGCGAGCGTAGCCCTTAGATCATCGAGCGGGACTTCTCCAGCTCGTCGAAGATCTCCTGCGGGACACGGTCGCCGAGGGTGCCCAGGTACTCCTTGCCCTCCTCGAAGTCGGCGCGGAACTCCTCCGGGTTGACGGCGAGTGCCTCGCGGACGTCCTCGATCGGGGTGTCCAGGCCCTCCAGGTCGAGATCCTCGGCGCGGGCGACGTTGCCTGCGACCGTCTCGTCAGCCTCAACGCGGCCCTCAATGCGGTCGACGATCCACTTGAGCACGCGGGAGTTCTCGCCGAAGCCCGGCCACAGGAAGCGGCCGTCCTCGCCGCGGCGGAACCAGTTGACCAGGAAGATGGACGGCATGCGGTCGCCGCCCTCGTTGCCGCGGTCGATCCAGTTCTGGATGTAGTCGCCGACGTTGTAGCCGATGAACGGAAGCATGGCCATCGGGTCGTGGCGCAGGGAGCCGACCTTCGCCTCCAGGGAAGCGGCGGTCTGGCCGGAGGCCAGCAGAGAGCCGATCATCGTGCCATGGTTCCATTCGCGGGCCTCGGTGACCAGCGGGATCGTGCTCGGGCGGCGGCCACCGAAGAGGATCGCGTCCACCTTCACGCCGCACCAGTCGTCAAATTCCTCGGCAGCAGACGGGCACTGGGTGATGGGCACGCAGTAACGGGAGTTCGGGTGGGCGGCCGGGGTGGTGGACTCCGGCGTCCAGTCGTTGCCCTGCCAGTCGATGAGGTGCTCCGGGGTCTCGCCGTCCATGCCTTCCCACCAGACATCGCCGTCATCGGTGAGTGCGACGTTGGTGAACAGTGTGTTGCCCGGCTCCATGGAGCGCATCGCGTTCGGGTTGGACTCGTAGTTGGTGCCCGGCGCGACACCGAAGAAGCCGTTCTCAGGGTTGACGGCGTAGAGGCCGTCCTCACCCAGCTTGAGCCACGCGATGTCGTCGCCAACGACCTCGGCCTTCCAGCCCGGGATGGTCGGGGTGATCATGGCCAGGTTGGTCTTGCCGCAGGCGGACGGGAACGCGCCGGTGAGGTGGTAAGCCTTGCCCTCCGGATCGATGAGTTTGAGGATGAGCATGTGCTCGGCCATCCAGCCCTCTTCCTTGGCCATCACGGAAGCGATGCGCAGCGCGTAGCACTTCTTGGCCAAGATGGCGTTGCCGCCGTATCCGGAGCCATAGGACCAGATCTCCTTGGTCTCCGGGAACTGGGAAATGTACTTGGTGTCGTTGCACGGCCACGCCACATCTTCCTCGCCCGGCTCGAGCGGGGCGCCGACGGAGTGGAGGCACGGCACGAAGTCGCCGTCTTTGCCGATCTTGTCCAGCGCTTCCTGGCCCATGCGCGTCATGATGCGCATGGACATGACCACGTACTCGGAGTCCGTGAGCTGCACGCCCAGCTTCGGGTCCGGGTCGGAAATCGGGCCCATGCAGAACGGCACCACGTACATGGTGCGGCCCTTCATGGATCCACGGAAGTGCTCGGTCATCTCAGCCTTGAGCTCGTCCGGGGCGACCCAGTTATTAGTCGGGCCGGCGCCTTCGGGGGTCTCGCTGGCGATGAAGGTGCGGGATTCCACACGCGCCACATCGGACGGGTGGGAGCGGGCGAGGAAGCTGTTCGGGCGCTTCTCCTCGTTCAGCTTGATCAGCGTGCCCTTCTCCACCAGTTCGGCGGCGAGACGGTCCCACTCCTCCTGAGAGCCGTCAGCGAAAACCACCTTCTCCGGCTGGAACAATTCGACTGCTTCGTTGATCCAGTTGATCAACTGCTCGTTCTCGGTGGGGGCCTGCCCCTCCAACAGCTTCACTGCAGCGACCATTGCTTCTCCTCTAAATCATCGGCGGTTCCTTTATTCAGGGTATCGGACTACCCCCGTTCCCCGCCCCAACTCCATAACCGCCCATTTAAGGGCGTTGAAACTACAAAAGTACTACCCCCAAAAGAGTGTGGGTGCGCCCCCATTAATCGCGCCCGTTCACGCCATTAAGCTGCCCTTACTCGGGCACCGGCGGCAGTCGGATGGGAATGTGGTGTCGCCACCCCGCACAGCCCCGGCAAGGTCCTTTTGCTTCCCCTAAGCGGGGGGCATCACGCACAGGATTGAGAGCTCGTGGACAATATGATCGTGAACGAAAACGATCGCAGCCGAGAAGAGGGCCGAGTAGAGAGCCGGGAGGAGCTCGGCGAGCTCCCGCACGGCCGCCCGCCGCAGACCGAGTTCGACACCGGCCTGGACTACCCGCGCTTGGGGTCGGTCACCTTCCGCCGCGGCACGCTGACCGATAATCAGCAGTCGCTTTTCGACGAACACTGGCCCCGCCTCGGCACAGTTCTTGACGGTACTGCCGACGAGCAGTGGATCGACTACGACGAGTGGTTCGGCCGTGCCGGCCACCCGACGATCGTGGAGATCGGCTCGGGCACGGGAACGTCCACGGCGGCGATGGCTCCGCTGGAGGCGGACACGAACATCATCGCGGTGGAGCTGTACAAGCCGGGTCTGGCGAAGCTGCTGGGTTCCGTTGTGCGCGGAGACATCGACAACGTGCGCATGATCCGCGGCGACGGTGTCGAGGTGCTCGCCCGCATGATCGCACCGGAATCGCTCGACGCGGTGCGCATCTTCTTCCCGGACCCGTGGCCGAAAGCGCGCCACCACAAGCGGCGCATCATCCAGTCCGGCACGCTGAACCTCATCTCCACACGCCTCAAGCCGGGCGGAGTGCTCCACGTAGCCACGGACCACGCGGACTACGCGGAGTGGATCGACGAGCTCGTCGAGGTGGAGCCCACCTTGGAGTACAAGGGCTGGCCGTGGGACGATGCCCCCATTCTGACCGACCGCCAAGTGATCACGAAGTTCGAGGGCAAGGGCCTGGACAAAGACCACGTGATCCGCGAGTACCTGTGGGTGAAGAAATGACAGACCTGCACACGACCACACACCCCTATACCGCCGGTGCCGAAGCCGGACCGGACAATCTGCTGCTGGTGTGGGACGCCCCCAACCTGGACATGGGCTTGGGCGCCATCCTCGGCGGACGCCCGACCGCCGCCTACCGTCCGCGTTTCGACGCCATCGGCCGCTGGCTGGCCATGCGCACCGTGGAGCTCGGCGCTGAGACCGGCACGACCGTCGAACCGGAAGCGACTGTGTTCACCAACGTCGCACCGGGCAGCGCCGATGTGGTCCGCCCGTGGGTGGAGGCCCTGCGCAATGTCGGTTTCGCAGTGTTTGCCAAGCCGAAGGCGGACGAGGACTCGGACGTGGATGCAGACATGGTGCAGCACATTCGGCGTCGCCAAGCTGAGGGCGTACTGCGCGGCGTTGTCGTGGCGTCTGCTGACGGCCAGAACTTCCAGGAACTTCTGGACGAGCTCGCTGCCGACGGCCTGCCCGTCACCGTGCTCGGATTCCACGAACACGCCAGCTGGGCGGTGACGTCGCAGACGATTTCATTCGTAGACTTGGAGGACATCCCCGGGGTGTTCCGCGAGCCGTTGCCGCGCGTCAACCTGGACCAGCTGCCGGAAGAAGGTGCCTGGCTGCAGCCTTTCCGTCCGCTGTCGGTGCTGCTCAACAAAGGTTAAAGAAGAGGAGAGCCCGTGTTCTACAAGTGGGGCCAGTTTGCTTACCGCCACCGCCGGATCATCCCGGTGGTGGTCATCGCGATCATTCTGCTCATGCAGGTGCTGTGGGGCTCCAAACTGGGCGACCGGCTCTCCCAGGAAGGCTGGGAAGACCCAGGTGCCGCGTCCACCACCGCCGCGAAGGTGGAGGAAGAGGTCTTCGGTCGCGATAACAACGGCGACGTGATCCTGCTGGTCAGCGGGAATGTGACCGACAAGCAGGTGATGGCTGAGGCGAACCGGCAGATCAGTGCGCTTCAGGATCAGTTCCCGGAGCAGATCGACCACATCACCAGCTACTTCGACAAACCCAACCCGCAGCTGCTCTCCCCCGACGGCACGAAGGCCTTCGCCGCGATCGGTCTGAAGGGCGACGGCGAGCAAACGCTGAAGGACTACCGCGCTATCGAGGACGCACTCTACGACATCCAGCTGCCCGAGGGCACGGATGTCCAAGTCGCAGGAGCCACCGCCATTGCTGGTGCACTGGATAAGGACATGGCCGACGACATCGCGCGCGCGGAGAAGATCGGACTGATCTTCGTGGCCATCATCCTGCTCTTCGTGTTCGGCGGTCTCGTCGCGGCGGCCATGCCTTTAGTGGTGGGTATTTTGTCCATCCTGGGGTCGCTGTCCGCGCTGTCCCTGCTGGCGCAAGTGCAGCAGGTCAACGTGTTCTCCCAGTCCGTTATCACGTTGCTGGGTCTGGGTCTGGCCATCGACTACGGCCTGTTCATGGTCTCCCGCTTCCGCGAGGAGCTGGACGTGCGCGGCGACACGCCTGAGGATATCGAGGCCGCGGTGGCGGAGACCACCACCACGGCGGGCAAGACAGTGTTCTTCTCCGCGCTCATGATCGGTGTAGCGCTCTCCGGCCTGCTCATGTTCCCGCAGGCCTTCCTCAAATCCGTGGCCTACGGCGCGATCAGCGCGGTCGTTCTAGCGGCGATCATCTCGGTGGCTGTGCTGCCGGCGCTGTTCAGCATGCTGGGCCGGAACATCGACAAGTTCTCGGTGCGCCGCACGAGCCGGAAGGCCCGCCGCATCGAGGACACCATCTGGTACAAGATCCCTGCATGGGCCATGCGGCACTCCAAGCCTGTCATCGCTGGTGTGGCAGGTGCGCTCATGCTGCTCACCCTGCCCATCGTGGGCATCACCTTCGGCGGCATCAACGAGTCTTACCTCCCGCCCGCTAACCAGGTGCGCCAGGCACAGGACGAGTTCAACGAGACGTTCCCGGCCTTCCGCACCGACCCGGTCAAACTCGTGGTGGAGAACGCTACCAACGACCAATTCATCGACATCGTCTGGCAGACCCGCGGCGTCACCGGGCTGGCTTCCCCCATGGAGAAGACCAAGTCCACTCCGGACGGCACGTTCGTCCTGTCGGGGACGCTGGCGGATAGGAACGGCGGGGAAGACGTCGTCAAGCAATTGCGCGCGATCGATGCCCCGGAAGGTGTGGAGCTGCATGTCGGCGGCACCCCGGCGATGGAGGTCGAGTCGATCGAGGCGCTGCTGGAGCGCTTGCCGTGGATGGCTGTGTACATGGTGCTGGCCACTTTCCTGCTGATGGCGGTGCTGTTCGGGTCGATGATCCTGCCGGTGAAGGCTGTGCTGATGAATATCCTCGGCATTGGCGCGACCCTCGGCTTCCTCACACTCGTCTTCGTCGACGGTCTCGGCGCCGGCGTGCTCGGCTTCACCCCGGGCCCGCTGATGAGTCCGGTGCTGGTGCTCATCATCGCGATCCTCTACGGACTATCCACGGACTACGAGGTCTTCCTTGTCTCCCGCATGGTGGAGGCGCGCAACAAGGGCGCGGACACGGACCAGGCGATCAAGTACGGCACGGCGCATACCGGCTCCATCATCACGGCGGCGGCGCTGATCATGATCGTTGTCGCGGCCGCATTCGCGCTCAGCGAGATCGTGATGATGAAGTACATTTCCTACGGCCTGATCATTTCGTTGGCGCTCGACGCAACGCTGATCCGCTTGCTCCTCGTCCCCGCGATCATGCACGAGCTGCGCGAGGACAACTGGTGGGCGCCGGGCTGGATCAAGCGCACCGCGGAATCGTTCGGGGAAGGTGGCGACAAGAGCAAGCAGCTTATCGACGCCCCGTCCCACCCCCGCACCGGCGACATCCCCATCGGGGAGACCATCCCGGCTAACCAGCACGCCCGCTCCGGTATCTCCGTCGACGAGGACACACAGTTGATTCCGTTCGACGAGCTGATGCGCCGGTTAAACGGCTAAGGGCATGACCAGCGCCCGGGCGTGGATCCGCTGGCTGGCACCCGTGGTGGTGCTGGTCATTCTCGGCGTGGTCTTCCGCGAGCAGCTGCCGTTTCTGGGGGAGGCGTTCACGGCTCTGCGTCACGCCTGGCCCGCCCCCGTTGCCGCGGCCGTGGCGTGCTCTGTGCTGGCGATTCTGGCCATGGCCGCGGTGATGCGCATCCTCCTGACCAAGGACGGCGTGCGCGTGAACATGGCTAACAGCACCGCGATCACGCTGGCCAGCAATGCGTGGTCCACCACCATTCCCGGCGGCCCGGCGATCTCCGCGTGGCTGACCTTCAAGGTCCACCGCTCGTGGGGCGCGTCGGTGGGCCTGTGCGGCTGGTTCTTCGTCATCTCGGGCGCGCTTTCCACGGTGTGGATGGTGGTCATCGGCATCGGCGCGGTGCTCTTTCTCGGCGCGCGGCTGTCCGTGTGGGCGCTGGCCGGTTCGTTCGCCGTCGCCGTCGCCGCCATCGCGGGGCTGTTCTGGGCGATCTACAACCCGGGCATTCTCCGCCGCTGGGTGCGCTTCCTGCCGCGACGCGTGCGCGGCAAGGTCGTCGAGGTGGTCGACCAGCTGGGCAGCATCCGCATGACGCCGGGCGCATTCTTCGCGGCTGCGACGTTCTCGCTGTTGAACCAGCTTATCGACATCGCCACCCTTTACTTCTCCGTCACCGCCGTCACCGGTGCCCTCCCCGGCCTGACCGCCGGGCTGAACGAGACAACGGTGCAGGGCGTGGCCCTAGCGTTCATCATGACCAAGCTCGCCGGCGCTGCCCAAGTGACCCCCGGCGGCATCGGCACCGTCGAACCCGTCGCCACCGCCTCGCTGGTCGCTTCCGGGCTCACGCTTGTCGACGCCACCGCCGCCACCCTCATCTACCGCATCATTTCCTTCGCCCTCATCACGGCTATCGGCTGGGTCATCTACCTCGTGGCCTACGCCGGAAAAGGGTTCATGCTGGGGCGGCCGGAGGACGGAAGCCTGCCAAACTGAATGAACAGGTCTATCGTGGCCTTATATGAACGTTTGGGGCCGCAGTGTTGACTGGCAACGGGTCACTCCGGTGGCGTGGCATGGGCATGAGCGGGGCGTCGATACGCTTGTGCGCTCGTTCGACGCTGTTCCGGACGGGCAGCGCGTGAGGTTGGCGAAGAAGACGTCGAACTTGTTCCGTTCCCGCGAAGCCGCCGGGGCCGGGCTCGATGTGAGCGGCCTCGCCGGTGTCATCGAGGTGGACCCGGTGGCAAAGACTGCCGATGTGCAGGGCATGTGCACTTACGAGGACCTCGTCGACGCGACCCTGCCCTATGGCCTGACACCGCTGGTGGTGCCGCAGCTGAAAACGATCACCCTCGGCGGCGCGGTGTCCGGCATGGGCGTGGAATCCACAAGTTTCCGCAACGGCCTGCCCCATGAATCCGTCCTGGAGATGGATGTGCTGGTGGGCACTGGCGAGATCATCACCTGCTCCCGCGAGGAGAATGTGGAGCTTTTCCGCGCGTTCCCGAATTCCTACGGCTCCCTCGGCTACGTCGTCCGGCTGAAGATCGAGCTGGAAGATGTCGCTGCGTTCGTGGAGCTCGCGCACGTCCGCTACAGCGACCTGGCGCAATTCCAGGACGCGTTAGCCGCCGCGGCCGCCAGCGGCACATGGGACGGCCGCGAGATCCACGGCCTCGATGGCGTCGCGTTCTCCCCGGACGAGCAGTACCTCGTGCTCGCCTTCCAGGTGGACGATGCGCCGGGCACCTCCGACTACACGCGCGACGCGGTCTTCTACCGTTCAATCCAGCACCCGGCGGGCACGAAGCACGACTACCTGACTATCCGCGACTATATCTGGCGCTGGGACACCGACTGGTTCTGGTGCTCCCGCGCATTCGGCGCGCAAAACCCCCAGGTGCGCAAGATCTGGCCCCGGCAGCTGCGCCGCAGTTCCTTCTACTGGAAGCTCGTGGGCCTGGACAAGAAATACGACCTTGAGTACCGCTTCCTGAAGAAGCCGAAGAACCTGCCGCGCACCGAACGCGTCGTGCAGGACATCGAGGTGACCGATAGGCACCTCGCGGAATTCCTGGAGTGGTTCTTCGCCGCCAGCGACATTGAACCCGTGTGGCTCTGCCCGATCCGTCTGCGCTCCGGGGTGGAAGAACTCTCCGGTGTGGGGCTGCCCGAGTCCGCGCCGTGGCCGCTCTACCCGCTGGAGCCGGGCACGACCTGGATCAATGTCGGCTTCTGGTCCGGAGTGCCGGCGGACCACGTCTCCCCGGCGCAGGAGCCGGGAGCCTTCAACAAGATCATCGAGCAGAAAGTCTCGGAACTCGGCGGGCATAAGTCGCTGTATTCGGAGGCGTTCTACAGCCGCGAGCAATTCGGGCAGCTTTACGGCGGGGACCTGCCGGAGCAGATGAAACGGAAATACGACCCAGAGCGAAGATTCCCGGGCCTGTATGACAAAACGGTGAATAACGCGTAGGAGACGAACATGATCATCGGCAACCAGAGCATGCACTTTACGCCCATGACCGTCGCAGAGATTGTGGATGCACTCTTCCCCACCGGCAACCCGTTCCGCTGGGAAGCGTTCGACGGCTCGACCACCGGACCCGAAGATGCCCAGCACACCGTGCGCCTGACCAGCCCTGAAGGCTTGTCCTACATCGCCACCGCCCCGGGTGATTTGGGTCTCGCCCGCGCATGGGTCACCGATGGCCTCGTCGTGGAGGGCGAGCATCTGGCCCACCCGTACGGCATTTTCGACCACCTGCGCACGCTGTACGAGAAATTCTCGCGCCCGGACGCGGCCACCGGCCTACGCATCGCCCGCTCCCTGCGCGCTATGGGCGCCATTCAGATCCAGCCGATCCCGGAAGCGGAACAGGCATCATGGCTGGAACGCCGCGTGCGCCAAGGCCTGTCCCGCCACTCTAAGGAACGTGATGCGGATGTCATTTCCTCCCACTACGACGTAGGCAACGAGTTCTACGAGCTCTTCCTCGGCGAATCCATGGCCTACACCTGCGCTTACTACCCCACTCCGGAGGCGACGCTCGACGAGGCGCAGGAGAATAAATTCCGTCTCGTCTTCGAGAAGATGAATCTGAAACCCGGCGACCGCCACTTGGACATCGGCTGCGGCTGGGGCTCCATGGTGCGCTACGCCGCCCGGCGCGGCGTGAAGTCTCTCGGTGTCACCCTGTCCAAGGAGCAGGCCGAATGGGCGCAAGCCAAGATTGAGGAGGAGGGCCTCGCCGACCTCGCCGAAGTGCGCTTCCTCGACTACCGCGATGTCAAAGAGGGCGACTTCGACGCCATCTCGTCCATCGGCCTGCTCGAGCACATCGGCGTGAAGAATTACCCGTCCTACTTCGAGTTCCTCTCCGAGAAGCTTCGCGACGGCGGCGTGATGGTCAACCACTGCATCACCTACCCCGACAACCACAAGACCCGCAGCGGTGAATTCATGGACCGCTACATCTTCCCCGACGGGGAGCTCACCGGGTCGGGCACCATCATCAAGAACATGCAGAACCACGGTTTCGAGGTGTTCCACGAGGAGAATATCCGCTTCGACTACATGCGCACTCTCCACGACTGGTGCGAGAACCTCAAGTCCAATTGGGACAAGGCTGTCGAGCTGGTCGGCCAGAACACCGCCAAGCTCTGGGGCATGTATATGGCGGGCTCTGAATGGGGCTTCGAGCACGACGTGGTGGAGCTGCACCAGGTCGTGGGCATCAAGCTGGACAAGAACGGTTCACGCGCCGGCACACCTGAGCGGCGCTGGTGGAACGACTCAGTGTTCTAGGCCACCGGTGCCCTAGAATTCATGCCATGAAGATCTCCTCCCCCGTCGCTGTCGCACTGGACACGCTCGCCATCGCCGTTTTCGCTCTGCTGGCCCGCATCGCGCACCAGACCGAGGAGATGCCGCTGAATTTCACAGGCTGGCTGTCCACCCTGTGGCCGTTCCTGGTCGGCGTGGCGCTCGCCTGGGTGATCATCACTCTCGCACGCAAGGGTGAGGGCAAGGGCAACGGCGTGTTCATCTGGCTGATCACCGTCGCCACCGGCCTGCTCATCTGGGGCATAAGAAATCAGCAGCTGCCGCACTGGTCCTTCATTGTCGTGGCCAGCGTGATGTCGGCGCTGCTGATGTTGGGGTGGCGCGGGATCGCGCGCCTGATCAAGCGTTAGCTATAAGCGGTTGTCTCAGAGGCGCCAGTTCTCAAGCTTGAGCGAGAGGACTCTAGAGAACTCCCCGTCATTAGCGGTCACCAAAACAAGGTCATTCGCTACAGCCTGTGCAGCAATCCAGAGGTCATTGGAGCCAATGGGCTGGCCAATCGATTCGAGCTCGAACCGAAGCTTACCGAGAACGATGGACGAGAGTCGCACATCATCTGCAATGACGTTGTTCATTCTTCGGATGACATTTGGATCGCTACTCCGTAGAGCATCGATCCAAACATTGGCATCCAAGAGATAAGTCACGAATCGCCCCAGGAATCAACGTCGTCTAAGGGCAGTTCCTCGGGCTCCTCAAGCCCTTCGGGCCAGCCCTCCGGCAGTTCAGCGTTAATGGCGTTGATTACGTCCATGGCTGAAAGCGGTTCCGGCGTTATGTAGAGCTTGTCGCCGATCCTCTTGATCCAGACTGTGTCCGAATCGAACCGGAAGTCTTTCGGGATTCGGACAGCCTGAGTGTTGCCGGACATGAATACTGAAGTCTCCACCGACCGGGCAGCTGGTGCTTCCGTCATTGTGACCTCCCTGTATGCACGCCCGAGTGTATACAAAAACGGCCGCATCGAGCGACCGTTTACGTGTGAGGGCTCGCCGCTCTTAGAACGGCAGCTGGCCGTTGGAGATCGCGCGGACAGCCCACACGATGAAGTTGATGAGTTCGGAGCTGAGGTCCAGAACGCTGCTGAGCATGTTTCCTCCTGAAGTTTCGGGAATAGGGATCAATCAGTTCTTCTAGTGGTATCGCAATGATCTCGCCGGGTGTTACAGCGGGTGGATATTGTGCTTCTTCGGCAGATCGTGGTCGTACTTCGTGGACAGCTGACGGAGCGCACGGCGCAGAGTCAGGCGGGTCTCCGAGGGCTGGATCATCGCGTCGAGGTAACCGCGCTCTGTGGCCACGTACGGGGATGTCATGTTCTCCTCGTAGAAGTCCATGAACATCTTCTTCATGGCGTTGCGCTGAGCTACATCCTCAATGGCGGCGAGCTGCTTGCCCTGGATCATCACCGCGGCGGCAGCAGAGCCCATGACGGCGATCTGCGCGGTGGGCCACGCGAAGTTCAAGTCGCCGGACAGGTTCTTCGACCCCATCACGGCGTACGCGCCGCCGTAGGCCTTGCGGACGATGAGCGAGATCTTCGGCACCGTCGATTGCACGACCGAGAAAGCGAGCTTCGCGCCGCGGTGAATCAGACCGACCTTCTCCTGGTCCACGCCCGGTAGGTAGCCCGGTGTATCCACGACGAAGATGAGGGGCAGGTTATAGGCGTCGCAGATCTGGATGAACCGGGCACCCTTATCGGCAGCGTCAGCGTCGATGCAGCCGGCGAAGTGCATGGGGTTGTTGGCTACGAAGCCGACTGGGCGGCCGTCGATACGCCCGATGGCGCAGATGAGATTCGGGGCGTAATTCTCCTGGATCTCGAGGATTTCCTCATCGTCGCCGATTTGAACCAGCAGATCCATCATGTCGTAGCCGGCGTTGGTGTCGTCCGGCATGAACTCGTCGAGAGCTGAATCGTCCAAGTCCTCGTCGGCCGGTGCCCACGCGACGGGCGCCTCGTCGAAGGAGCTCGTGGGCAGGTGACCCAGCAGGTCGCGGACGAAGTCGAAAGCCTCCTCCTCGCTCGGCACGGTGACGGAGACGTTGCCGTTCTGCTCCTGCTGCATCGCGCCGCCGAGCTCCGCGGAGGAGACGTCCTCGCCGGTGACCTCACGGATGACCGCGGGGCCGGTGACGTACATTTCCGCCTGGCCGTCGACTGCGACGATGAAGTCGGTGGTCACCGGGGCGTACACGGCGCCACCGGCGGACTTGCCCAGCATGATGGAGATCTGCGGCGAACGGCCGGACAGCGGCAGCTGGCGGCGGGCGATCTCCGAGTACATGGCCAGGGAGGTCACTGCATCCTGGATACGTGCGCCGCCGGAATCCTGGATGCCGATCACAGGGCAGCCGACCTTGATGGCCAGCTCCATCACATCGACGACCTTCCGCCCGAAGGTCACGCCGACGGAGCCGCCGTACACGGTCTTGTCGTGGGCGTAAATGGCCACCGGGCGGCCGTCGATACGCCCGTAGCCCGTGACCACGCCGTCGGAATAGACCGCGTCCGGATCACCCGGGGTGCGGGCGAGGGCACCGGTCTCGACGAAAGAACCTTCGTCGAGAAGCGCGTTGATGCGCTGACGCGGCGTTGTCTGCCCGGCGTCGTCGCGGCGCTTGCGTGCTCGCTCGGAGCCCGGGTCCTGCGCCCGCTCGAGGCGGTCGCGCAGATCGGCGAGTTTCTCAGCGGTCGTCGTCATTGCCTTAATTCACCTCGGTGATCCACTCGGCGATGTGCTTGCCCACGATGCCCACCGCGGGCTCATCCACAACCGCCAGGTGGTCGCCCGGCAGCTGCACGATAGTCAGATCCTCCACGATAGCGCCCCAACCGCCGTCCGGGTCGATCTCGGCGTAGGCTGGCTCGAGCATGATCGCGCCCTCGTGCATGCCTTCTGCGCGGAAGAGCAGGACCGGCACGTCCACGTCGGCCCAGCGCTGCATGTCAACCTTGGCCAGAATCTGGTTGTCCACGAAGGACGCGCGCTGGTGTTCCAACACGCCCGCGGCCAACCCGTGCTCGGAGGCGTCGGTGGTGGCCAGGAAGTCACCGAGCATCTGCAGCAGCGCATCCTCGCCGGCGGACTCGAGCAGCTCGTAGGGCACCTCGAAGTCGAGCCCGTAGGTGTCCTTCGCAAACGCGGCGTAGCGCTCCCAGCGCTTCCGGGTCTCCTCCGGCGTATCCGGTGTCGGGTTCGCCGGCCGCGTGGTGTCCAGCAGGGCGATGAACTTCACCGGGATTTCTGCGTCCGTGCCCTTGCGGCTCTGCAACTGGTGGGCCACCTCGTAGGCCAGCGCGCCGCCGAAGGACCAGCCGGCGAGAACGATCGGCTGGCCGGCAGCCAGGCGGTCGATGTCGTCGAGGTAGGCCGCGACGCGGTCCTCCAGCGAGCCCTCCAGGCGCTCCAGGCCGTAGACCGGCACATTCTCCGGCAGGCGGCGGGTGAGCGGCTGGTACACCACGTTCGAGCCACCGGCCGGGTGGAATACGAACAGCGACGGGGTGGTCTCGTCCGTGCGCTCGCGCAGGACGCGGACGTTGCCCTCCACCGGGGTCTCCAGTCCTTCGCGCACGGTGTTCGCCAGAGGCTCAAGCGTCTCCGCGGCGAGCACCTCGTCCGCGCCGACCTCGATGCCGGAGCGCTCCGTCAGGTGCGCGGCGATCTGCTCAGCCTGGTCACGGGTGATCTCCGCCAGCGGCGAGGTCACGCCCGCGGCGGCTTTGCCCGCGTACTTCGCCCACGCGCCGAAGACCATGCGCTCAGACGCATCGCGCGGGGCCACGCCGACACCGGTGGATGCCGTGCCCGCTTCCTTCGCCTGCTCCACAGCCTGGGCCGGGTCGCGATTCGGGTCATTCTCCGCCATCGGTTGCGGAGCGTCGGCCTTGCCCGCCACAGCGTCTTCGACCATGGCGATGACATCGGCGACAGAGGCATCGCGCAGCGCCTGGACCTGCAGCGGAGGAATCTGGAAGTCGTTCTCCACACGGTTCTTGATACGCATGCCCATGAGCGAATCGAGTCCCAGGTCAATGAGCGGCAGCTCATCGGGGAGGTCGTCGACGTCGTAGCCCATTGACTCGGACACGATGGCGCGCAGGCGCTCTTCCACCGTCTCTGTCGCCGGGTCCCAGCGGACTGCCTCTACATCGTCGGTGGCACCGCGGATCAACTGCTCGCGCGCAGCCTGAACCTCAGGCGCGGGCTGCGGCGCCTCGGTCACGCCGGGAAGGCTTGTTGCGCCCAGGTCCAGGGAGGACGCGAAGCCCTCGGCGACCAGCACGGAGCCGTTGTACACGGTGATGGTCAGCCCGCCCAGGCTGCGGCGGACCATCGTGGTCAGCTCGCCGGCGGCGGGCAGCGGCGCGCGCTCTTCGGCGGCGACGACCGTGGCATTGCCATCGACCTCGGCGGCGGCAAGCTCCACGACCTGCATCGCAGAGAAGATCTGGTCCGCCGGTGCGGCGTAGACGATCGTGCCGTCCGGCAACGTCACCTTCGGGCCGAGCGGGCCGGAACCGGAGGAGCTCGGGCGGGCGGACGTCCACAGCTCGTTGCGGTGCAGCGGCGTGTGCGGAAGATCGGCGCGCTCACCATCGCCCGCCAGCGCGGCGAAGTCCACCGGCATGCCGGCGACGTACAACTTCGCCGCGAGATCCAGCAGCGTCGCTACCTCGTTCTCCTTGCGCTTCAAGGTGAACAGCAGCTGCGCATCGGGCTTGCCCACAGTGAACGCGGTGTTCATCATGCCCATCATGGCCACCGGGTTCGGGGAGATCTCCACCAGCGTGGTGTGGCCGGCCTTCAGTGCGGCCTCCGTCGCGTCCTGGAACAGCACCGGCTGGCGGGTCATCCGGATCCAGTAGTCCACGTCATGAATGGTCTCGCCCGCCTGGTGCACGCCGTCGACACTGCTGAACAGAGTGCGGGTCAGCGGCTTCGGCTCGATTCCGGCAATGTCGCCGGCGAGCTCGCCCAGAATCGGGTCGAGCATGCTGGTGTGCCCGGCGCCGCGCACGTTGAGCTTGCGCGCGAACTTGCTCTCTGCCTCCAGCGCCGCGACCAGGTAGTCCACGGCCTTTCCGGGTCCGCCGACCGTGGTCATGCCGGGGCCCGCGTAAACAGCAGGCTCGACGCCAGCAGCTTCAGGGTGCTTATCGACGAACCCCTCCAGCTCCTCCCGCGACAATTCCACCACCGCCATGGCGCCTTCTTGGTCGGTGCCTTCAACGGTCTTCTCGCCCTCGCCCATCAGGCGGGCGCGGGTGCAGGCGATAAGCATGGCATCCTCGGCGGACAGACCACCGGCGGCGTACGCGGCGGCGATCTCGCCCATGGACATGCCCATCGTGGCGGCCGGGGTGATGCCGTAGCTGGCCAGAAGATCAGTCAGAGCGATCTGGATGGCAGTGACGGTGACCTGGCCGGTCTCGGTGTCGTACGTCTGCTCGTCATCAAGAATGATGTCCAGCATGGACCAACCGGATTCGAATCCAACCACCTTGTCCAGCTCCTGGATCCGTGCGCGGAACGCCGGTGAGAGCTCCACTAGTGGCTTGACCATCTTGCGGTGCTGGGAACCGAAACCGGAGTAGACGAACACAGGACCGGTAACCTGCGGCGAATCCGCCGATGCGACACCCTGGGTGACCTTGCCCTCCGCCACGTAGCCGAGGCGCTTGCGCGCTTCCTCAATGGTAGAGGCGGTGACAACTGCGCGGGAGCGGCCGTGATTGCGGCCGGCCAGGGTGCGGGCGACAGCGCGCAGGTCTGCCTTGTCGGTCAGGGACTCCGCAATGGCACCGGCGAGCTCGCGGCGGCGCGACGGCAGCAGACCGGAAACAGGCAGGAGAACCAGATCCGGATTCGCCGGGTCGATGAGCCCGGCCGACGGCTCAGGTGCTGGGACGTCGTAGTCCGCTGGGTCAAAGTCGCCCACGACGACGTGCGCGTTCGTGCCGCCGAAGCCGAAGCCGGACACGCCCGCGATGCGGCGGCCGGAGTACTCGGGCCACTCGCGGGGATCTTCGACGACCTCGATCTTGGTCGCGTCGAAGTCGATGAATTTGTTGCCTTCGGTGAAGTTCGCCGTCGGCGGGACCGTGCCACGGGTGAACGCCTCGAGCACCTTGATCATGGCCACGACACCAGCGGCGGACTCGGAGTGGCCGATATTGGACTTGGCGGAACCGAGGAGCAGCGGGTCCGCGTCCGGGCGGTTCACGCCCAGGACCTGGCCCAGAGCCGTCGCCTCGATCGGGTCGCCGAGCGCGGTGCCGGTGCCGTGGGCTTCCACCAGATCGACCTGCGCGGGATCCACGCCGGCGTCGGCGTAAGCGCGGCGCAGCACATCCACCTGCGCCTCCGGGTTGGGGGCGGTCAGGCCGTTGGAGTGGCCGTCAGAGTTGGTGGCGGAGCCTTTGATCACGGCGAGAACCTCGTCGCCGTCAGCGATCGCGTCCTCGACCCGCTTGAGCACGATGAAGCCGGCTGCCTCCGCACGCACGAAGCCGTCCGCGTCGTCGGAAAACGCACTGATCTTTCCGGACGGGCTGATCACACCGAGCTCCGCGAAAGCGGTGGAAATGAACGGGGATGCCAGCACGTTCACGCCGCCGGCGAGAGCCACGTCCGCTTCGCCGCCACGCAGGGCGCGCACCGCGTGGTGCACCGCCACCAGCGAAGACGAGCACGCGGTGTCCACGTTCATGGACGGTCCGCGGAAGTCGAAGGCATAGGAGATGCGGTTCGGAATGATTGAGCTCGACGTGCCGGTCAACGCGTACGGGTGCGCGGATGCCGGGTCCGAGGTGATCAGCATGCCGTAGTCGTTCGAGGACGACCCGACGAACACGCCTACGGACTCCCCGCGCAGCTCATTGGCGGGAAGGTTCGCGTCCTCGAGCGCCTCCCACGCGAGCTCCAGCATGATGCGCTGCTGCGGGTCCATGTTCTCCGCCTCCAGCGGAGACAGGCCGAAGAACTCGTTGTCGAAGGTGCGGATGTCATCCAGGTACCCGCCCTGGACGTTCTGCTCGCGCATCTTGGCGGACATCACCGGGTCCTGCGAGTACTCGCTCCACCGTCCCTCCGGCAGTGGGCCAGTGACCGAGCGGCCGGCAACCAGCAGATCCCAGAACTCGTCAACGTTCTTGGCGCCCGGGAAGCGTCCTGCGCGGCCTACGATGGCGATGTCACCGCCGGCCAGCCCAGCGGCGCGGGTGCCGCGGGCGTCGCCCGGGGCCGTCGATAAGCCGTGCCCCTCTTTTTTGGGCGCGAGGAGTCCGTGCGCGAGCGCTTCGACCGTCGGGTACTGGTAGGCGACCGTCGGGTCGAGCTTGATGTCCAGCAGACGCTCGAGCTCGCCCGAGAGCACGACGACATCGCGCGATGAGAGCCCGAGGTTGTCCAGCGGAACAGACGGATCGACCGTGTCAGCCCCCGTCGCATCGGAGATCCACGACTGCAACCAGGTGGTGAGCTCGCTTTCCGTCATGCTTACGCCTCGGATCCTTCCTCATTTTCGGTGATCATTCTTACGGCCTACCTATCGGGCATAGCGCCCGGCGCGTTAACGTTTCAGTCTTCTTGCAGGAACTTCGCGCGGTTGACCATGCGCGCAATCTTGCCAGAGCTGGAACGCACGATCTCGTTCGGCGCGTAGAAACGGATGACTTCAGGGCTGATGCCGTGCTTGTTGGACACAGCGCCGCGGATCGCGTCCTCGGCGATCGCGTCCCCGGCTTCATCGGCGCCTTCGACGCGCTCCACTAGCACGACAAGCTTTTCGACGTCCTCCCCCTGCACCGCGAACGCCGCCACCGAATCTGGGCGCACGTGGTCGGAAGCCTCCATGACGGTGGCTTCGATGTCCTGCGGGTAGTGGTTGCGGCCGGCGATGACCACGAGGTCCTTCAGACGGCCGGTGATGTAGAGGTGGCCCTGGTAGAAGGCCACGAGGTCGCCGGTAGCCAGCCATCCGTCCTGATCGCGCAGAGTGTTGTTGAAGGTCTTCTGGGTGTCCTCCTCGCGGCCTTCGTAACCGACAGCGACGTTGTCGCCGTGCAACCACAGCTCGCCGATGGCTCCTTCTTCGACCTCCTCGCGGGTCTCCGGGTCCACCACCGCGAAGCGCATGTCCGGAACCGGCTGCCCGTTCGACGCGAACGGAATTCCGTCCTCCGCCTCCACGATGCGGCCACGGCCGATCTCCTCGCGGTCGAAGGTCTTGAACAGCGGGCGTTCTTCCGTTTGCGGGGTGGCGACAATGAGCGTTGCCTCCGCGAGACCGTACGAAGGGCGGATGACTGTCGGATCAAGCTGGGACGGGCCGAACGCCTCCACGAACGTGTCCACCGCTGCCTTGGTCACCGGCTCCGATCCGACGAGGATGCCGTCCAGCGCCGAGAAGTCGTAGTCCTCCGGGTTCTGCGGCACCGCGTAGCGGGCAGCCAGGTCGAGCGCGAAGTTCGGAACGACGGTGTACACGAATGTGTCCTCGTCGTCCTCGCGTTTGGTGATCTGGTCGACCCACCGCTTCGGCTGCTGGATGAAGTCGCGCGGCCCCATGAGCTCAAATTCAATACCCATGATGGTGACAAAGACAGTGATGATGATGCCCATGTCGTGGTGCAGCGGCAGCCACGTGGACACGCGCAGCGGCATCTTCAGCTCCACTGCGTCATAAATCTGCAGCACGTTGGTCAAAATTGCACGGTGAGTGAGCACCACACCGGCCGGCAGGCGGGTGGAACCGGAGGTGTACTGCAAGAACGCGACCTCATCGATGGGGTCCTTGTCTGTCGGCTCCTCCGGTGCGGTCCAGGACTCCGCCAGGGAATCCGGCAGGGCGTCCACAACGAGAATGCGGGGGCGCTCCGCACGCGGCACCTCGGCGAAGAATTCGCGGACGGCCTTCGCACCAGCGTTGTTGGTCAGCACAGCCGAGGCCTTGGAGTCCGCGAGCACCGCGGTGAGCTGCTCGCCGTGGCCCGGTTCATTCGGGTCGTACAACGGCACCGGCACCTGACCGGCATAGATGGCGCCCATGAACGCGAAGAGGTACTCCGGCGAGTTCGCAGCCATGATGGCCACGCGGTCACCCGGCGCGCCAGTCTGCTGCAGGCGGGCAGCCACAGCCTTGATGCGCGTCATCACCTCGTCGCGGGTGTAGTCCACTGCCACACCGTCGCGGTCTGAAGAGAAATCCCAGTAGCGCAGCTGGTGCACTTCACCGGTGCCCATCTCCGCGCTGCCTTGGTAGAGCATTTCGCACAACTGGAACAGGGACAGTTCCGGCGGCAGATCGATCTTGTCGTCGTCGTAGAACTGATACAGCAGTTGCTCGAGATCCATGGGACTCCTTGGTGAAAAGCTTGGTCGTGTTTCTAGTTTAGTTTTTGCTGTCAATACTTTCGCGAATCCACTCTACGGTCCATTGGCTGGCCGTGGTGCCAGGAATCACGTTCGGGTTCGTGGCGTACATGGCGTGCACACCGTTCGCTTCCACTAATTCGCGCGCCCGACCGAGTGCATTACCCACGTCCTGAGGTGCATCGCAGATGGAATCATCGGGCGCGCAGATCTCGATGGCCCTGTCGCTCAAAGCACCGAATCCGCCGTCGCGGACTCCGCGCATCGTCGCACCGGGCACAACAGCTTGGACGACGCGGTTGAGCGGCTGAAGCGCGATCTCCGCACCGACTCCACCCAGCGGGTTACCTGGGTTGATTCCCACGCCGTTCTCACGGCGACCGTCCGCGATCATCACCGCACCGCGGACCTTCTCCGGTCCGACCACACCGCGGTGGTTGCCAATGTCGTTGGCGATGTCCCCCACGATCACTGCGCCCTGCGAGAACCCGGCGAGAATGAATTCCGTCGAAGGGCAGGTGTCATTGATGAACCGCAGCTCCGCGTTCAAACGGTCGGTGCCCTCATTGCGGGAGTCGTCGTAACTCATCTCCGCGCGGCCTGCCGATGTCTGGATGTTCTTGAACTGCGCCGTATATGGCAGCGTCCACACACGCACATGGTTGATGTCGTACTGCTGCTGCAGCGGCTGAGTGATCGACAGCATGAAGCTCAGCGGATTCGCTTTCGGCGCGAACGGGTCGTCGTCCTTCGCCGACTCCCATGTGCCCGGCACGGAGATGACCTCCACTGCGGGACACCATTCCGGCTCTTTCGCCTTGGTCTCACTGGGTCCAGGATTGAATGGCGGCTCCGGATTCTCCCCCGGCCCCAGCCACCGGGCTGCGCCGAATGCAATGACTCCGACGACGACAAGCGCCGCAATGATCGTGAGAATTCTACGGGTGCGCACGGCGGTGCGGCCCTCCTTTTAGCCTTCTAGCAGAGGTTATCGCGTGCCGCGGAGTCGATGAGCTTGGTCAGTTGATCGAACTCCAGCTGCGTCACCTGCTGCTCGATGAGCTGGCCGGCCACGGCGTCACGCGTGATTGTGCTTCCGCCGCAGATGGTACGAGCGGTACCTACCAGTTGCTCCTCATTTCCCTCGACGTTGACTCCGCCCTGGCGTAGAGCTTCCAGGTACGCCTCATCCTGCTCCGGCCGCATCGGCACTGCCTCGGGGGTATTCTCCACCTCGCTGGCGGCACCTTCACCCGCGGCCGGGTCGTCCGCCGGAGCCGCTGCTTCCGGTGAACTGGCCTCCGTCTCAGTTTCCGTCTCCGTCTCGGTGTCCGAGGCGCTGCTGAGCGATGCCGTTGCGGAAGTCGACGGAGTCGCGGTCACATCGTCGCTGTCCACGGTCGTTCCTCCGCACGCGGCAAGGCTGAGACCTGCCGCAGCGAGGACCGCTGTCAGAAATGTCTTGCGCATACGCTTCGCTCTTCTAGTTCTTCCGCTCGCGGACCTGGCCGAAGACCTGATCCAGGCTTCCGTTCTGGAAGGAGATGGTCAGGCCGCCGGTCGGGATCTCCGTCATGTCGGAAGTCGGCCAACCGAATTTACCCTGCTCCCAGCCGTTCTTGCCCCAGTGGTCGAAAATCGCGCCACGGTAAATCGCGTGCGCCCCACTGGACGGGGACCAGTAGAGGTTACCGTTCTCGAATTCCTGGAAGTAGCCGCCGTTGATCTTCTTCTCGTTGCCCGTCGGGTAGCCCAGCTTCGACGCCGGCCCACCCATCTCGCCGTACTTCGCTCCGAGCGCACCATATACGAAGAAGTGCTTGGTCTCGCCGTCTTTCTCTGGGTTGCGGGTCAGGTAGCCCTTTTCAAACTTCTGCACGTAGCCGCCGCCGACCGACTGGGCCTCCTCGACCGGGTAGCCGAGCGGGCCGCGCTCGTAACCGCCGGCACCCCATGCCGCGAACATGTCGCCGGGGATGGCCTGCGCACCTGTGCCCGGCGTCCAGTAAATGGAACCGTGCTGGAAGTGGACAAAGCGTCCCTTACCGTCCGGAGTGGACAGCTCGCCGGTCTTGGGGAAGCCGAGCCATCCGCCCGGCCCTGCGAGCTGGTTGTACTTGGCCAGGATGGCGCCCACCAGCAGCTGCGCGCCGGTCTCCGGGGACCAGAACGCGGTGCCGCCGCGGAACTCTTCCGCCTTGCCCTTGCCACCGGCAACGTCGTACTCATTGGTGACGCAGCTGCCGATCACACCGCTCTTGGTCGCTTCAGCAATTGCTCCGACCGGGGCACAGTCTGCGCCGCGGTCAGCCTTAGACACGCCCAGAGCATCCGCGATGTGCGGCCACGCCTGAGTCATTTCGAACTGCCAGTAATCCCACGCGTGGACACCGGACGGGCGGTAGCGGGTGATCACGGGCACGCCCGCCTTGTGCGCGTAGCGCTCGAAGGTCTGCGTGGACATGCGGGAGATGACCTCCAGGCCCACACCAGCCGGAACAGCCGGGGCGGATGCCACCGAGTTGGGCTTGCCGTAGTCATCCTGGCCGGAACCGGCGGAGACGTACACCGTCTTGCCCTTGAGGTTCTCAATACCCAGCTTCGGATCGTGGTCGATCCAGTCCTGGGAGCCCAGCGGACCCCACATCGCCTCAGAGTCGTACCCGCCGGCATCCAGCTGCGCCGCCTTGATGGCCAGCGGCATACCGGAAGTGGTGGTGTCCAGGTAACCAGAGAAGGAGCCCACAAAGTCGAACAGGTTCGGGTTGCGCTCGGCCAGGTTGACCGCGGCGGTGCCGCCCATGGACAGGCCGACAACAGCACGCTTGCCGTTGGAGCGGTAGTGCTCGTTGAGCAGCGGGACGAGCTCCTTGGTCAGGAACGTCTCCCAGTTGTAGTGCTTGCCGTTGCTCGGTTTCTGCCAGTCCGAGTAGAAGGAGGACTCGCCACCCACCGGCATGATGACGTTGACGTTCTTGTCGGCGTAGAACTGCTCGATATTGGTCTCGATGGTCCAGCCGCTCTCGTCCTCACGCGCGCGCAGACCGTCGAGCGCCCAAACCTCGGGGAACTTCGCCTGCGGGTTGGAGTGCCAATCGCGTGCCAGCAGAATCTGAACCTGGATCGGCTTGTCCGGCATTGCCGCGGAGTTGATGAACACTGCGACGCGGCGCTGCGTCAGCCATTCGATGCGCTCCACCGACACGCCCGCAGGCAAGCCCGGGATCTGCGGGTGCTGGTCCACCTCAATCGGGGTGCGGGGCGGCGGATCGGAGGGACGCAGGCCGTCAGAAATGCCGCGGCCCGATGACAGGGCGCTGGACATGCCGGAGGAACTGTTCTGTGCAACCGCCGGCATGACGGCTACCCCGACAGCGACGGCTGTGGGAACTGCGGCGACTGCGAGCAATTGGCCTTTGGTGACCTTGCGGGGAGAACGTCGGGGTGAAAAGCGCATGTTAGAGAGCCCTTTGTTAGTTGACGGTACGGCGGACTAACGGGCGCTCCGGCCTAGGGGTTCCCCTCCCCCAGGCCGGGCCCGGTCTTCGCTATGAAGTTTAAGTTTCACTTGAGACTTTACACGGTGACACGCCGAGCAAGTCCGGGCACCGTTGTTTTCTCCGCCAATACCATCGCGGGCGACGACAACGCTGTCGAGGCCGCCACCACCACGACCGTCGCGAACCACAGCACGAAGAGTGCGATGGTGGTCGGGTTATAGGTCTCACTAAACCTGAATTGGTACGGCGCCAACAGAACGAAGCTGCCCACGACGGTGAAAACCACGAGCCTCCGGTCCCCTGCCGCCACGCCGGCCACGAGAATGCCGATCAGCGGCAGTACAAGCGCAGACGAATAGTGGACCCACAGAATATTGGCCACCAACATCGGCCCAAGCAGACTCAACACCACGAGCTGCTTTTCAGGCACAAAACCGACGCGCGAACAGGTCAGCGCGAACGCTCCCAGGACGAGAATGATCACAGCCGCAACCAGAAGGTAGTACCCCGGCCGGGGCTCCACGGCGGCCACGACCGCCTTCCCTCTCATCGGCGCATGCAGCAGCGATCCGAGAGCTGAGTTGATTGTGGAGACGAGCTGCTTGGAGCCAAATTGCCCGAGGGCATCGAACCACTCCGCGTGGGCACGTCCAAGCGTCAACCAGGACAATCCGAAGCTGCTTATCGACGCCACCGCAGCGTACACCCCCGCCCGGCGGTACGACGGAGCCAGAAGGAATCCTACAATTACCACTAGCGGGGTCAGCTTCACGAACGCGGCCGCCGTCAGTAGGCCCGCCGCCACAATCGGTCTAGTACGCGCAAGCGCCAACGCTGCGAAGCAGACCGTGAATATCAACGGGCTCGTCTGGCCCAATCCGAGGGCCGCCCGGAATCCGTCAGTTGCCCACACCAGCAACGACAGCGGAACGAGCAGATTCAGACTGATGGTCTTATCGGCCCAGAAGTAGTAGCTGAGCGCCACCATCAGGGGAGCGCACGCACCGCTCAAGAAAGTGAGCACATAGAGCGACACCGTGAAAGTGGTCACCTCTGTCACTGCGGCCATGAGTATTGCCACACCCGGGTTGTGCACAAAGGGGTGGGCGACACCCGCGGTAGTCTCCTCCAACCGGAGTCGCTCCCACACGGCGGAACCGGTGGCAGCGAAATCCGCGGGATGAATCGAGTAGGCCTCAGCCCACTCACCGCGCCCGGCGAGGATCCCGCCGATCCAGAGACTGGACCAGTCGTCGCCGCTGCTTTGCGGCCCGACGATCAGCGCGGTGAAAAGACCTGTGAAAAGCGCGAACGGCCAGCCCCAACGGGGCATGACCGCACGGTTTTTACCAGGCATTCATGTGATCGAGAACGCGCTTCTTCGTCTTGTACAGCTGGGCACCGAACTGCTCCCAGTTGTGCAGGCCCTGCGCCGGGTAATCCGACGTCACGCGCAGGCCCTGTGCCCGCGCCTTAGCTTCCCACGTACGCGTGGTCAGCATCGAACCGAATTCGAGTGCCGCCCCAGCCGCCTGGTGCTGCGGCAGGTACTTCGCGTCCTTCGGTCCCGGGATACCGGATGCGGCGGAGATGTAGATGTCACTGTTGCGCAGTCCGCCCATGTTCAGGAACGGATCGTTCTCAAAACGACGCGGGTTCAGCAGGGAACCGTACATCGCGTTGAGGTTGTACCCACCGGAATCAAGCATGGCCACGTGCAGCATGGCCTGGGCACCCGGCAGCGTGGTGGTGAGGTAGCCGGAGAACGACAGCACCTGACGGAACTGGTTGGGGTGCTTGGCAGCCAGGTTCATCGCACCGGTGGCGCCCATGGACAGACCTATCACCGAGTTGTTGCGCGGGGACACGCCGAAGTTGCGCTCCAGGTAACCGGGCAGCTCACGAGTCAGGAAGGTCTCCCACTTGTACGGCTTACCGTTGCCGTACTTCGGGTCGTAGTTCCAGTCCGCGTAGAACGAAGACTCGCCACCGACCGGCATCACCAGGGTGATGTTGGAGTGCGCGTAGACCGCCGCCGCGTTGACGTCGCTCACCCACGCATTGGTGCGCTCCGTGGCGCGCAGGCCGTCAAGCAAGTAAAGGCCAGCGTTACCGCCGCGGGCAGCCGGCACGATCTGTACCGGAATGTTGCGGCCCATCGCCGGGGAGTACACGTCGCAGCGCTGGACCCAGTACTTCACTGGATCCCACGTGCAGTGGCCGGTCGCATCTTTGCGCAACCAACCGCGGTTGTCCGCAGCCTGAGCTTCGCCCGGAGCTGCGACCATGAGCGACATCGCGGCAGCCACCGTCATCACCAGGGCGAGAAGCGTGCGACGCATGGAGTGAATCGCGTTCATGAGTCCACCAATCAGATCAGTCAGGAAAATTTGTGATTACACACAGGTGTATCGCAAAGCGTTATCGCGATGTTATCAAGGGGGACGAATCGGTTCCACTCACTTGACAGGCCAGGCGACTTGCTGGCCCGCAAGCCCCACATCTTCACCTTGGGAGATACGCTCCAGCGTTTCGCCGTCGAGATACACAGCCGGATCGTCGGAGACCTGGAGGGTTCGACCCTGGGTGACGGAGAACTTCATGTTCTTGAGAAAACGCTGCGCACTCATCGGCTCACGCGAGGTGGCCAGCAGTTCCGCGATCTCAGGCGTGCGCAGCGCCGCGCGCGCCTGAAGCACTTTCTGCTTATCGACGCCCCACGGCGCCACCTCCGCGTCCATCGCCGTATCCGCGAATTTCCAGTGGGCGGGCAAGTGTTTATCGTGGCCGATCCGGCCACCTTCGAGGCGCGGTTGACGTGCGGCGAGTGGGGTGGCGAGCCCGACATCGTCAAGCACGCGCACATTGAGGTCCGAGTTCGCGCTCACCATGCCCAAGTTGATCAGGTACGCGGTAGTGGGAATGTTCTGCAGGTCCGAATCCCGCTTCGCGCGCTCGAGTGGCTCCCATGTGTACACATACGGATCCTTTTGCAACAAGACGAGGTTCACGGCAGCGGCATTCTCCTCAGCTGCGCGCTCGAGCCCCTGCTCCCAACCGCCCATCAGATCGCTGGCCAGGAAGTCCTCGGCGTAGCGCGGCGGATCCCCGGACTCACGCAAGAGCACCGCCGTCCAGAATTCACGCTCGTCGACAATGGTCAGGTTTTCCGGCCCCTCCTCGAACGGTTCGAAGCCGAGATCGTGCCCCCTGAAGACGACGATGCCCGCCCACAACGCCACAGCAATCGCTGCCACGCTCCCGACCGCTGTCAGGGGCACTGCCGCGACCGGCAGCAAAATCGCGAACAGCGGCAGCAGAACCATTCGCCCGTGCATGAAGTCCCCGCCCACACGTACGACGTACAACAGGTGCAGCACACCGCAGGTCAACGCCAGTGCGGTCACAAGCTTCTCCTGCGACGGCAACCGCAGAGTCCACCACACACCCAGCGCGGCCGCGATAACCAGCGGCGCCCACAGCGCGTACGGGCTGACCGTGTCCCACACATAGCGGGCACCGGTACCCCAATAGGAGCCCGACGCTGATTTCGCTACAGCGGTGTGGGGGGTGAGCAGACCGTAGTACCCCATCCTGAAGATCTGGTACGCCGCCGGCACCGGCAAAGCAGCCGCGAGAATCTTCCCGATGCGCCGCCAATCACTCCTGCTCGCCGCGAGCAAAACGATCCCGGTCAACCCGCCGTAGAGCGCTAGTTCCGGCCGGACCAACCACGACAACCCAGCCCAAAACGCCAGAAACACCTCCGTGCGCGGGTGCCGTTCACTGTGCTGCGACCACGCCACCAGGAGCGCCCACCACACACCGATCCAAGCCAGAGACAGCCCCCACTCCAGACCAGAGGTAGCGAAGTCCCGTGCCGGCGGTAGCGCGAGGTAAATGATCACGCCGAACGGTGCGACCAGACCGGGATGCACCCGTTGCCACAGCCGGCCCGAGGCGACCACCGCCGCGACGACTCCGACGACGGTGCAGATCAAGGCCAGCCACATCGCCACATCTTCGAGCCGCAGCCCCGGGACCCAGCTGAATACCGCAATGAGGTATTGCCACAGGGTCGACGTGTTCGCCTCGACGCGCTCGCCGATATTGAAGACAGGCCCGTTCCCCGCCAGGATATTGCGCACTGTGCGCAGGACGATCAAGCCGTCGTCGCTGATCCAGCGGCGGGCCCACCCGCCCCAGAAAGCGAAAACGCCCGCAGCCGCCGCCGAGATGAGCAGCGATAAGCGGGCGCGTTTTTCCATGCGCGACATATTAGCTGAATGACGGGACAATATAGACAGCCATCACGATGGCGAGGATCCACAGTAGAGCCAGCAGCTGCAGGACGCGGTCTTCCAGCGCGATCTCGTCGGGCGCACCGCCGTTACCGCTGTCAACCTCCGCCGCGTAGCGCAGGATGGCAATGATGAACGGCACCATCGAAATCTGGTACCACAGGCCCTGGCCGGCCTCGACTCCGTCGCTAAGCGTGAAGCCCCACAGTGCGTAGGACATGACCACCGCTGTTGCGGACAGCGTCCACACAAAGCGCAGGTACGTCTGCGTGTAGCCTTGCAGCGACTTGCGGATTTTCGCGCCCGTGCGCTCCGCCAGCAACAGTTCCGCATACCGCTTACCGGAGGCCATGAACAGCGAGCCGAACGCCGCGACCAGTAGGAACCACTGCGAGAGTTCAATACCCGCCGCGACACCGCCAGCCATGGCGCGAAGCATGAAGCCCGAAGACACCAGCGCGATATCGATCACCGGGATGTGCTTCCAACCGAAGCAGTAGCCCAGCTGCAGCGCGATGTATACGCCGACAACGGTGGCCAGCGCAGGGCCATCCGTAGCCAGGAACGACAGGCCGACCGCCGCGACGATGAGCACGACCGACATGACGTAAGCCAGGTTGATCGGCAGCATGCCCGACGCGATCGGACGGAAACGCTTCGTGGGGTGCTCACGGTCCGCCTCCACGTCGCGCGCGTCGTTGATCAGGTAGATCGAAGACGCCCCGAAGCAGAACACCACGAACGCGAGTGCGATATCGACGAACGTGTGCGACGTGAACGAGTCGGCGCCAGCGGCCAGCGGTGCGGCCAACACCAGGACGTTCTTGACCCACTGCTTCGGGCGCAGACCTTTGATCATCGCATCCGGCAGGTTCTTCGGCGGAGTCTTCTTACGGTTGTAGTCGACGCCCTCCGTGTGGGGCTCGGACTTCAGAAACGGCTCGTCTACCGGCTGTGTCACGCTGTTCGCCTCTCAATGTCGATTGCGGCTCGTGCCACCCCAATGCCGAGCAACGCGCCGGCAAGGGTGTCCGTGGGATAGTGCACCCCCAGGACCATGCGGGAGGTCATCATAATTGGGATTCCGGCGTACGGGAGTTTCGACCCAGTGATGTCGGCCACGTGCACCATTGCAGCGCTTGTCGACGTCGCATGTGAACTCGGAAAACTCAACTTCGACGGAGTACCCACGCCGACTCTCACCCGAGGATCATCCGGGCGGCGCCGGCGGACAATGCGCTTGAGCACCACCGACGCCGCATGCGCCGTGAACGCACCCGCGCCCATAGCCAGCCACTTACGCCGGCGCTTCTTGTCGAGGGCCGCGCCCACAGCCGAAATGCCCATCCAGCCCAAGGCATGCTCCCCGAAGTGGCTCATGCCGCGCGCGGCGGGGAGGACACCGGCGGCGTCGAAAAGCACGGCCTGGATCTGGCTGAGAATGCCCGCTTCCGCGTTATCCCACGCGTTCGTGCTGTTCGCGTTCTTATTGCTCATCGAAGATCTTCTCCCAGTTCTCGTGGCTGGTCAGCTTCGGCTTCGCCTCGCGGTACGCGCGGGTGAGCTCCGGCCACCGCTCCCTGATCTCCGCGCGCAGCTCCTTTTGCTCGTTCGCGAGATCAGTAGCCAGCTCCTTGTCGCGCTTGCGGAAGGCCACGCCAGTGCCGCCAGCAGTGGACACCGTCGCGGAATCCACGCGGGAGAGCGTGTACCAGCGGGCTTCCTCCGCCGTCAGGTTGAGCTGCGGGGCTTCCCAGTGCGCACGATCTTCCGGTTTGCGCAGGTGCAAAGCACCCTTGATTGCCAGCGGGATCTTCTTCACCCGGGCTAGGCGACCACCGAACTTCTTCGTCGGCACTCCCGGCGCGCCCGTCGGGGCGGGAAGATCCGCCGCTGACGCGATGACCTGGGCGTCCGGGTAGTCCTTGCGGATGCCCTGGATCCGTGGCAGCGCCGACTCAAGAATGTCGAAGAGCTGGTCGGGTCCTTTAAGGAAGTCCTTCATCGCCTCGTTCTGGATGGCCATCGTGGAATATTCCATGCACAAGTAGTGCTTCGCGGTGGACTTGGCGATGGACTTCAACAGCCCCTTCGGGTCGCCCTCGAGGTACATCGCTGCAACGATCAGGCGGTTGCGCAGGTGGAAGTACGCCTGCCAGTCAATCGCATCGTCCTTGTCCGCCCAGGCCATGTGCCAGATGGCGGCACCGGGCCAGGTGACCGTGGGAAAGCCTGCCTGCCCTGCACGCAGGGAGTATTCCGTGTCGTCCCACTTGATGAACAACGGCAGCGGCAATCCCATTTTCTCTGCCACAACGCGGGGGAAGAGGCACATCCACCAACCGTTGAATTCAACGTCGATACGCCTGTGCAGCGGACGCGACGTGGTCTTGCGGGGGTCGAGGTCTTCTTCCTCCGTACCCACGTAGCCGAGCGGATACTTGGCGAAGTCGTGGTCGTACACGGCATGCGGCGCGCCGCCCCACATGAAGTCGCCGCGGTTGACCTGCTCACCGGAGGTGCGCAGCTGACTGCGGTCCTGCAGGTTGAGCATCTGCCCGCCCACCAGGATCGGGCTCTTGGCGTACCGTGCCACCTGCACCGCGCGCAGAATCGAATCCGGCTCGATCGCAATGTCGTCGTCCATGTACAGGATGAACGGTGCATCCGTCTGGTGCAGCGCTTCGTACATGATGCGCGAGTAACCGCCAGATCCGCCGAGATTGCCCTGGCCGAAAATCTTGAGACGCCCCTGGAGGTTCTCTTCCGCTTCAGCGAAATCGGGCTCATCCGCCGGGTGCTGGTCGCCCTGGTCCGGCATGAGCACATCCGTGATCGCGCCGAGCACCAGCGGGTCTTCCGCCAGCGCATGCAAAGCGTTGACCGCGTCGCGCGGACGGTTGAACGTGGGAATGCCCACCGCGACCTTCTTCTCAGACGGCGCGATCGTTGTTCCGTCCGGCAACACCTGCTCGCCCGGCTCGCACGGCGCGTACCAGCCAGCATTGCTGATCTGTGTCTCGCCCTGCCCCGTCTCAGTCGTCACATCGAACCAGAGCCAGCCGCCGTCCTCAAAGTTGCGCAGCGGCAGAGGGATCTCCACACGCTCATCCGCCGCACTGACGTTGAGGACGGAGATGCGAGTCCCGTCCTGTTTAGAGCGGTACACCGAAATCGTCGCCGCACCCTCGACGTCCATGCCCAGCACCACCGTGTCCAATTGGGACCAACGGCGCCAGTAGGAAGCTGGAAACGCGTTGAAGTACGTCTGGAAGGAGACCTCCGCCCCCTCAGGAACGCTCACCCGCGAACGGTCCGGCCAGCTCACCCGTTGAGTATTCTGCTCCGACTCGATGAGGTAGAGCATTCGCACATCGTGCGGCTCACCTTTGCGGGGCAACAAAATACGTTGCAGGACGTCGACAGCTTTCATGTCATTCACGGACTCAAGGGTAATAGCTGGGCCGGACACGCCCTGGCCCGGCGCGCGGGAGCAGGCCGTAATACTGGCGGCTACCAACGGCATCCGCCCCTGAATATCAGTTGAGTACGTTCCGAAGAACCGCAGGAACTATGCAGGGCATAGGTCGTGGACGCTTCCCTACGATCCGCTTCTCGCGGGCAGGCGGAAGCGGCTTACCCCGCTGCCTGATCTGCGTTGAAATCCGCAGGAACTATGCAGGGCATAGTCGGGCCTCTCTCTGACCGCGCACCGTTCGAATCTTGCCGCGCGACTCATGCCGGACGTTTCCCGCCGGGCGGCTCCGAAAACCGCAGGAACTATGCAGGGCATAGTTCGGGATGTCGGGTGCCCCGAAGTTATCCACAGGCCCCGGTCTTGAGCCCACGTCGATGGTTCACTCCGTTTTGTACAGTCCGTTCAAACCTTCAAACCAACGACAAAACGGCAGGTAAACACATGCGGACGCTGAAGTACGACAACGACGTGATACTCCTCGTCGACCGAATCCGACACTTGTTCCAAGCGATGACTAAGAACAAGGCCGAGCTGCTCCAACTCATATATGACTTCGACGTTAACAACTTCGCACAGGCCTTCGGCTCATCGTGTACGTCGTCATGGCTTGTGCGTGAATTCGGTGTTGCGGCGTCCACCGCGTACGAATGGCAGCGTGTCTCCAGGCAGGCGGTGCACTTCACCTTTCTTATGCAGGCATTCCGCGCCGCCGAGATCGATTACTCCACTGTGCGCCTACTGCTCAAGTATCTGACCCCGGACAACGAGGTAGAGCTTGTTGAAGCCGCCAAGGAGCTCGGCCACGAGCAAATGAAGAGATACCTCGCAGGAAAAGAAACCGCAGAGCCAGAGCCGGAGAAACCCGATCATTACCTGCGCGTTAAGGATCTCCCGAGTGGCGAGGTGGCTGCTGAACTAGTCATGAGCGGCACCGACGGTGCCCTATTCAAAGCCGCCCTGAAAATCGGCGAGACTGCTTATTACGAGCAGGAACACGCAGAGCAACAGTCTGCAGCGGAAGAGGCCCGGCCGGCGCGCCAAACTGTCTCTGGCTACGGTATGCCCATCGGGCGGTCATTGCTCCAGTCCTTCATGGGAATGGTCCACATGGTGCGCACAAAAGCCACCAACACCTTGCGCACTCCGGGCGCACACGTCAACATCGTGCTCAATGCTGACGGTCACGCCTACATGCCAACGGCACCGAAGGTGCCCTCCAAGGCACTGACGAATCTGGTGGCCAACGGGTTAGCGCGCCTCAACGTCGCAGACAGTGCCGGGCTCATTCTCAACGTCGGGCGCGCACAACGCTTAGCGACGGATGCGCAGGTCAATGCTCTGATGACCATGTGGGGCCACCAGTGCGCAATGCCGGGTTGCACGCACACCCGGTTCATGGAGATCCACCATATGGAGGAGTGGGCCGACGGCGGCGAAACGAATTTGGACAACCTCATCCCGTTGTGCAGCGCCTGCCATTCACTCGTGACTGACGGCTGGGCGCAAATCGAGCGGCACGGTCACCAAATCCGCTTTTTCATGGGCGATGGATCGGCGTTCGTTTCCGACAATCATTCGACGACCCGGCGCGACAACTCGATGACGCCCCATCCTGAGAGGGAGAAGTGGGAGGACATCGACTCGTTCTCGGACACCGCGCGCGAACCTGTGAATGTGTAGAACGAAAAAGCCCCGCACCAGGGAGTTCCTGGAACGAGGCAGATTCGGTTCGCGTTATGCGGCAATCAAGGATCCGGAGCGGTCGCCGGTATCGAGGGTGCCGTCTGCGAAGCGCACGAGCCTATCGGCTGCATCGCGGCCGGCGAGCACGGGGACCCAATCGGTCACGCTCGCATGCTGCAGGTGCTCGCTCAAGGTGTCGCGGAAGATCGTCTCGACGATGTGTGCGCCGAGTTCCTCGTCGAACCGAGCGTGCAGGTCCTTGGAAATGTTGTTGATTGCGATCATGGCATCCTCCTTTCGTTTTCTGATTGCCATGAAGTTGAAGGTGTGCCCGAGGGAAACCCCGGACAAGGTTTCGAGCTTCGCTCTTTGTTAACCTGTCGTTAACTTTAGCAGATAGTTGGTAAACAACAAGCATTGATAGATGTCAACGAATTACATAGCCTTTTACCTGGCCGTACGCGCTGAATGTAATTCTGAGGGGTGACAGACATACAGGACGTTTACCCGTAGTTAACCTATTTCGCTACACGCTGCCCCATGTGTTTACCTCTACGTCACTTTCGGTGCGCCTGTAGATTTTTTGGCGTGCTAATCTCCGCGCTGTGCATATCGACGACTCCATAGCCACCCGCCGCATTCCCACGGTCAAGGCCAACCAGGCACTTCGTGTGGCGCCGCCGCTGCTGTACACGCTGATGATGTTTGTGCTGTTCCGGACAGCGCTCATGCTTCCCGCCGCAAACCCCGGCACGGACTTCACTCCGATCTGGAATGCAGCGAGGAAGTACCTTGCCGGCGAGCCCGTGTTCAACTCGGACTACACGATCGATATGCCGCACTACCTCTACAGTCCGGCGGGCACCGTGCTGATTTCGCCGGTGGGATTGTTCCCGAATGAGGCCATGGCGCGCGCCGTCATGGCCTACTTGGGTGCCGCGTGCGTGATCGGAGCGATCGCGATTGCCACGCGAATGGTCGCCCCGCGCTGGTTTCACGTCATCTTCCCAGTCGCTGTGAGTTTCTTCTTCATCACGCCGGAGCCGGTCCGTACCACGCTGGTGTTGACCAACATCAACGGTTTCCTACTGCTGCTCCTCGTTCTGTTCGTATGGTTTTCCCTGCGCCTACGCGAACAACACGTGGGGTGGCTCGGGCATTTCAACCGGCCGGAAGCGTGGATCGCCGGAGTCATAGCTGGGGTCGCCGTGTCCATCAAGCCGCAGTTCGGCGTGCTCTTCATTGTGTCTCTGGCCTACGCCCAAGTCGCCGTTGTCGTCATCGCCGCTCTTGTGGCGGCGGCGACGTTCATTTTCGGGTGGTTCACCATCGCGGAACCCGAGCTGTTCTTCACTAACCTGGTCCCCTATTTGAGCGAACCCCGGCCGCGTTTCAACGGCTCGATCGCCGGCCTCGGCATCGTACTCGAGTGGCCTGATGCTGTGGTGACTGTGCTGACGGTCCTCATGGTGGCGGGCACGCTCGCCGCCATCGCCGCTTTGTGGCGGTGGAAGGACATCGACCCAGTGATGTTCTGTTTCACCGCGGTGGCCGTGTGCTTCGCCGGCGGCTTCATGGCCAGCGGGCTGATGCAGTTCTACTACGCCATCTGGTTCATCCCGTTCGTGCTCACGGTGTGCCGCCGCCACTCCCCCATGCATTGGCCGGTCACGATCGTCGTGCTGCTCTTCACCTTCGCCAACCCTGTTTGGCCGGCGACGGGGGTTGAGGCGTTTGATGAGCAGCCCGGCCACATGCCGTCCTACATGTTCATGGCGCTGCCGTTCGTGGTGGCTGTCTGGGGTCTCGCTGTGCGATCATCTGCCCCGGGGACGCGAAAGCGTCCCGCTCACTCGCGATGACCATCCGGTCGATCTCGTCAAGCACCGCGTCCACGTCCGCGGGGTTGTAGCGCCGCTCCCGGCGAGCTTGCTGCATCTCGGCAGTTGCTGCTTCAAGCGCGATGCGTTGCATGTCAGCAGCAGCTTGTCGCGCTCGCGCAAATGCTTTTCGACGCTCCTTGGACCCCTCCGGATCCACATGCCGCTTCTCCGCCATTGCGTTCAGCCACTCCTGAACCATGTCGTAGGCTTCGGGCGCGTACTCGGGTCCATACTCTTGCACGGCTTTGCGGGCAGCTTGGTACACCCGCTGGTTGAGCTCGGCGTTGACCCTATCGCCTTGCGCATCCGGACCGGAATCTAGGTCGAGCTTGCCCACGAGCCACGGCAGAAGCAGGCCGGGAATGACCATGGTGAAGGTGAGCACGCTGAGGGCGATGACGGAGAATTCGTGGTGGTACTGCGTTGTTCCGGCAGGAATGGACAGCACGAGTGCCAAGGTGACCAAGCCGCGCATACCGGCCCAGGTCATGAGCAGCACTTCCTGCATGCGCAGCGGAGCAACGTCGGTCCGATTCATCCGTTTCTTGAACTGGTAGAGCACCCACATGCAGGCGAACCTCACAACGAAGGCGACGGCAGAGAGGACGAACCCGATGAGGAGCGCTTCCGCGACTTTTGTCCCGGCATCGTCGATTGCGTCGCGCACACTCATTCCGATGAGGCCGAAAGCAACGCCGGTGAACAGCAATTCCACTGTCTCCCAGAAGGATTGGCCTGAGAGTCGGTCCTCGGCGCTGAATGAGGCGCGCGACGACATCTCAACGGCGGCGATCACGATCGCGATCACTCCCGACGCGTGAATCTCCTCAGCCGCAACGTAAATAGCGAAGGGGAGCACCCATGTGAACGCGGTGCGGATGACGGAATCGGGAACAGTGTTCACGAACATCGCCGACAAGCGGCCAACCACTAGACCGATGATCACGGCGGCAGCAGCGGCGTAGAGGAATTTGAGGAATCCCTCGGCGAAGTCGACCTCGCCCCCGGCGACCAGGGCAGCGAGCGCCACGTTGAACGCAACGATGGAGGCCGCGTCGTTGAACAGTCCCTCTGTTTGCAGAGTGCCGGTGATGCGTTTCGGAATCCCCGCGGGTCCCGCCACGGCATCTACGGCTACCGGGTCGGGCGGCGCGATAGCCGCTGCCAGCACCATCGCCCCCGCGAGACCGATGCCGGGCATAAGCCACATCGCTGTCGCCGTCAGCGCCGCGACAGTGAGGAAGACCAGTACCACCGACATCACGAGCACAACGTGCACCTGCGCGCGGATCATGGCCCAACTCGTGCGGCGGGACAGAGACCACAACAACGGCGGCAGGAACACCGGCAGGATCAGCTCAGTGTCCAAACTAACGGTCTCAATGCCGGGAATGAACAGCACCGGAGCGACTGCGATGGTGAGCAGCGCGGGCCACGGGAGACCGGTGCGCTCGCCGATTGCAGCTACAAGGGCGGTGGCAAGAAGGAGGCCAATAATGGCGAGGAAGACTGTCACCCGATCATGGTAGCGGGGAGGCCGAAGCGCTACACCTCGTCAAAGAACTCGACGGTCTGTCCACCGGCGACTTTCGACGGCACATCGATCTTCCTTCTTCAACGATCTCTTCGTACCCCGTCAGGGTGCCGCGGTAGCCGAGAAATTTCTTGGGGAAGGAAGCTAAACGCCGAGAATCAAGCGCAGACCTTCGCGGAGATCTCCGACAACACGATCCGCCTCCGGCTCGGCAGCGCCCACATTGTCGATGGTCAGGCCGTTCACCAGCGCCGTGATCAGCCGCGCTTTGCGCTCCGCCTGCTCCATGTCCCCCAGTACCCCTAGGACTGCTTTCTGGAAATCGCGGATCACCTGACCGTAGAGGTCGGCTATCCATTCACGCGTCGCCGCAGCGGAACCGTAGGTGACCCAGATCGTGGCGTCCTCCTGGCGCTCGCCACCGAGGGGGAGGAGCTCGGAGAGCCGGACGACCCAGGCCTCGAATGCATCATCGGGCACTTGCACCCCGCCAACGCGGGCGGTTTGCCGCTGGATGGAACGAATGAATGCGTGCGCGAGCAGGATCTCCTTATTCGGGGCATGGTACTGCACGGATCCCGCGGCGAATCCGGATTCCTTGGCCACCTCGCGCACGCTCACTGCGTCGAGACCCCGTGACGCGATGATCCGGATAGTCGCATCCGCCACGGCAGCAGCCGATTCGGAGAACTGGTGGTCGAGCGAAAAGTCATTCATGGTTGCACACCAGCCTAGTCTGTCGTACGTTCGTAAGGGTCCCATACGTTCGTACGGCAAAGAAGGTTTCCTGCCATGCACTCCCTCCTTTCGCTCGTTGGTTTGGCCCTGCTCGACAGCTTGAGCATCGGCACGCTCGTCATCCCTTTGGGGCTCATCCTCATGTGGCGATCCGTCCGGGTACCGGCACTCGCCACATACCTCCTCACCGTCGCGGCGGTGTACTTCGCCCTCGGAGTGGCCATGCTCCTGGGCTTCACCGGCCTCGGTTCGTACGTAGAACGAATCACCGACACCCCCGTGTTCCCCTGGATCACCCTCGTTCTGGGCGCGGTTCTGGCCATCTACGGAATCTTTGGGCCCGATCCAATCAAACCCGCCCCAGGTGAGCTACCGAAGCAGCTGAACAAGCCCCTCCAAACCAGCTTGCCCAAGATGATCGCCTTAGGGTCGGGAGCCTCGCTGACGGAAGCAGCGACGATGCTGCCTTATATCGCAGCGATGGGAATCATCAGCGACTGGGATACGCCTATGGCAGGGCAAGTGGCCGCCATTGCCGCCTACTGCGGGATCATGATCGCGCCAGCCGTGATTCTGGCAACGATTGCCCTCGTGGCAGGGCAGAAGTTCTTCCCGCGCCTTGAAAAGGCTGTCCCACGTCTGCAGTACGAGGCCAAGGTGACGCTTCTCTGGATCGCGGCGATTGTCGGTATCTACATGGTCATAGGCAGCGTGGGCGCTATCCGCTAGTGCCCGCGCGGCTGCTCGATGGCCTTGCCGTCCGCGAAGTAGGGGCGGACGTGGTTGTCGAAGACAGACAGCGCAGCACCGATCGCCATGTGCATGTCCAGGTACTGGTAGGTGCCCAGACGACCACCGAAGAGGACCTTGTTGTCGCGGGACTCGGCGGCGGCGAGACGTCGATAAGCTTCTAGCTTCGAGCGGTCCTCGGGGGTGTTGATCGGGTAGTAGACCTCATCATCGTCCTCGGCGAAGCGGCTGTACTCCTTGACAATGACGGTCTTGTCGTCGCCGTAGTCGCGCTCCGGGTGGAAGTGGCGGAACTCGTGGATGCGGGTGTACGGGACGTCCGCGTCGTTGTAGTTCATCACCGGGGTGCCCTGGAAGTCACCGGCTTCCAGCACTTCCTGCTCGAAGTCGAGGGTGCGCCAGCCGAGGCGGCCTTCGGAGTAGTCGAAGTAGCGGTCGAGCGGACCGGTGTAGACAACTGGGGCGTCCGGGGACTCGGCGCGAATCTGGTCGCGGACATCGAACCAGTCGGTGTCGAGCTTCACGTCGATGAGCTCGGACGCCGCCATGTTCTCCAGCCATGCGGCGTAGCCGTCGACGGGCAGACCCTCGTACTTGTCGTTGAAGTAGCGGTTGTTAAAGGTGTAGCGCACCGGCAGGCGGGAGATGATTTCCGGCGGCAGGTCGGTCGGATCAGTCTGCCACTGCTTGGCGGTGTAGTGCTTGACAAAGGCGTCGTAAAGCGGTTTGCCGATGAGCGCGATGCCGCGCTCCTCCAGGTTGGTCGCGGCGGCGGGGTCGAGGCCCTCGCGCTGCTCCTCGATGAGCTGGCGCGCCTCGTCCGGGCTGTAGTAGCGGCCGAAGAATTGGTTGATCAGACCCAGGCCCATCGGGAACTGGTACGCGGTGCCGTCGTGCATGGCGAAGACGCGGTGCTGGTAATCCGTGAAATCGGTGAAGCGGTTGACGTACTCCCACACGCGGTCATTCGAGGTGTGGAAGAGGTGGGCACCGTACTTGTGCACCTCAATGCCGGTCTCCGGCTCCTTTTCGGAGTAGGCGTTGCCCCCGATGTGGGCACGCTTTTCGACGACGAGCACACGCTTGCCCAGCTCGCTCGCTGCCTGTTCGGCGATGGTGAGGCCGAAGAAACCGGATCCGACGACGATGAGGTCATAAGTCATGCACCCCAGGCTAGCTGGCGCTGTCGGTGGGGTACGGCGCACACGCGACACGCCACGAAATCACATTGACAACAGATGCAACATTCGTACCTTAAACTCTAGATTAGTCACAGCTGTCACTATTTACTCAGGAGCGATCACCGTGAAACAACGACGTCGGCTGAATCCGTCTTCTGGCAGGAAGACACCGGTCCTCGCGGCCGTCACCTCCGTCGCGCTCGTCACCGCAGGCGCCTTCGGCGGCAACGAGATCCTCAAGACCCAAGACGTGGGCGGCGGCGACGTGCATGTCACCAGCAGCTCCGCATCCTTCGGCGACGGGGAGAACGTCGTCGTGGAGGACGCCGCCATCGCTACGCAGGGCGAAGGCGACCAGCCCCGCACCGTCAAGGAGTTCACCCGCGACGAGGAATTCTCCATCTTCGGCCTCACGTGGACAGGCGAGCGCGACATCGCAGCCTACGTCCGCGCCCAGCGTGCCGACGGCTCGTGGTCCGAGTGGTACCACATGCAGCCAGAAGCTGGCCCGCAGGGATCCGAGATCCAGGGCACCGAGCCGATCTACGTGGAGCCGACCACAAAGATTCAGGTCTCTACCGCTAACGTCGACCTCGGCGAGACCGACCTCGACTTGGCCGAGACCGTGACCGACCAGGACGAGATCCCCGCCGTGCCGGACGAGACTCTCCCCAGCCCGGACATCGTTGACCTGCCGGAACTTCCGGACCCGGGTGCGCCGTCGGCACTCGGCGACCTGCCCCGCGCGCTGCCGTCGAACCTGGGCGACATTGCGCCGGTAGCGGACGTCGACGAGCTGCCGGAAGAGGAAGCACCCGCTGAAGCAGCCCCCGTGACCAAAGCCGAGGACCTTGAGGCCGTGTTCATCGACGGCGGCGAGGGCACAGTCGACGGTGCAATCGCCCCGGCGCAGTCCAACGCCAACGGCATGCCGCGTGTGATTTCACGTTCGTCGTGGGGTGCCGGCCGCAGCAGCTCGCCGTACTACACCGAGCCGGTGAAGGCCGCAACGGTGCACCACACTGCGGGCTCCAACAACTACACGGCCGCACAGGCGCCAGGTGTGGTCCGCGGAATCTGGGAGTACCACGCCATCACCCGCGGCTGGGGCGACATCGGCTACAACGCGTTGGTGGACAAGTACGGCAACATCTACGAAGGTCGCGCGGGCGGCCTGGACCGCGCCGTCCAGGGTGCCCACGTGGGCGGCTTCAACTCCCACACCTTCGGCATCTCCATGATGGGCGACTACAGCACGGCCGCTCCGTCCCAGCAGGCGCTCAAGGCCATGGGCGAGATGATCGGGTGGAAGGCCGCCGTGTCCAATTTCGACCCGACGGGCAGCTCCTATTTGGCCGCCGACTTCAACTTCGGTGGCTCGAAGTTCCGGGCGGGCCAGGGCAAGACGTTCCCGAACATCAACGCCCACCGCGACTTCCACTACAACGACTGCCCGGGTGACAACCTGTACGCCCAGATGGGCACCATCCGCAGCTACGCCAAGACCAAGTACAACGAGATCAAGAGTGGCAAGACGTCGGCATGGAAGCCGGCTGCGCCGAAACCGCAGGGCCAGTCCGCAACGCCGCCGCAGCAGTCTGGCACCTCCGGGACCGTCGCTAACGCCGACGGCACCAACACCACGTTCAATAATTTGGTCAACACGTCCAGCCAGATCTCCTTTGAGAAACTGCTCTCCGGTGACCCCGCGGCGATCGCAGCAGCAGCCGGCTCCGCTGCCGGCGCACTGCTCATGGTCGCAGCCGCGAGGGACATGATCCCGTCGCAGGTGGCTAATATCGCCAACCTCGAAATTCTGCCTGGTCTGACGGTCAGTGAAGCGCGCCCATTGGTCGGCCAGGCAGTCAACATGGTCGGCAACGAGGACGCGAAGGCCGCGTGGGCGCAGCTCGAGCCGACGCTGGGCAAGCTCGAGGGCGTGCTGCAGGGTGTCGGAGGCGACCAGTACGCGTTCTTTGAGAAGGGCATCGCCATCCTCACCGGTCAGGGCGACGAAATCCTGATGCCGGAGCAGATCGCCGATGCGTGGCTCAAGCAGGGCTTGGATTTGGGTCCGCTCGGACGCCCGGTCAAGAGCGACGAAGCGGCAAACAACGGCGACGTGCGCATCGACTTCGAGCGCGGTTCCATCACGTACGAGGCGAGTACTGGGAACTTGGACGTGAACGTCGATAAGTAATTAGGCGAGATCGAGGGAGCGCGCAACCGCTTCCTCCCACCGCGCGATGAGCCGGTCCCTGTCGGGGCCGGCCATTTCGCTTTTCCAGCCTGTTTCTCCGCCCAAGCTCAGCGGCTCATCGGCCAGGCCCGCGCCCACGCAGGCAGCACTGGCCGCGCCCATCACGGTGGTCTCCATATTGTCGGGGCGGACCACCGCAGCCCCGAGGGTGTCGGCTTGCATCTGCATGAGCAGGTCGTTACCGGTCATGCCGCCGTCCACACGCAGACTGTCCACGGTGATCCCGGAATCCGCCTCCATGGCGCGCACGACCTCCACCGTTTGCAGGCAGGTCGCTTCCAACGCCGCGCGGGCGATGTGGCGGCGGTCGGTGAAGCGTGTGATGCCGGTGATCACGCCGCGGGCATCCGGGCGCCACCGTGGCGCGAATAAACCCGAGAATGCCGGGACGATGACCACACCGGCGGAGTCTTCCACCTGGGCGGCGAGCTCTTCCGACTCCGCGGCGGATGTCAGGATGCCCAGCTGGTCGCGCAGCCACTGGATCAGCGAGCCGCCGACCGCGACCGAGCCTTCGAGGGCGTACACGGGAGGCTTACCCGCGTGCTGGTACGCGACGGTGGTGAGCAGACCGTGCTCGGAGAACTGCGCCTCCTCACCGGTGTTGAGCAGCATGAACAGGCCGGTGCCGTAGGTCATCTTCGCTTCGCCCTCGCGCAGACAGCCTTGGCCGAAGAGCGCGGCCTGCTGGTCACCGAGCACACCCGTGATCGGCACATCGCGGTTGCCCTTCTTGCGGCGCATCGCGCCGAAAGACCCGAAGCTGGGGCGAATTTCCGGAAGGATGGCACGAGGAACACCGATCTCCTCGCACAAGTCGTCGTCCCAGTCCAACGTCTCCAAATTCATCAGCAGCGTGCGCGATGCGTTGGTCACGTCGGTGACATGTTGGACCCGGCTGCGGGTGGTGAACAGGTCGAACACGCCGCTCTTCCTCCCGCTCTGCGCGCCGCCGGTGAGGTTCCAGATCAACCAGGTGTCCACGGTGCCGGCGAGCAGCTCACCCTTCTCCGCACGCTCGCGGGCTCCCTCGACGTTATCCAGGATCCACGCCCACTTCGGCCCGGCCGGGTACGAGTTGGCCAGCAGACCGGTGGTGCGCATGTAGCGGTCTTTCGGTGCTCCTTCCGGACCGAAGTCCTCGGTGCGGGTGTCTTGCCACACAATCGCGTTGTAGATGGGACGGCCAGTCTTTTTGTCCCAGATCACGGCTGTTTCGCGCTGATTGGTCAGGCCAACGGCGTCGACGTCTTCGAGCTCCAAGTCGGCGTCCACAAGCGCCTCGGAAAGGGCGCGGCGGGTGTTGCGCCACAATTGTCTTGGATCGTGCTCCACCCAGCCCTCGCGCGGCATGATCTGGTCGTGTTCGAACTGCGCAGTGCCCACAACCTCACCGTCGTGGGTGGTGATGTAGCAGCGGGTCGAGGTCGTTCCCTGGTCGATGGCGGCGATGAACGGCATGGGGGCTATTAAACCCTACGGACTAGAACCATTGCTCGATGACGCGGGCGACACCGAAGTCGTCGTTCGACGTGGTGGTCACATCCGCGGCGTCGTGCACAATCGGTGCGGAATCCGCCATGGCCACGCCCATTCCGGCCCAGGAGAGCATCTCAATGTCGTTGGGCATGTCGCCGAACGCGACTATCTGCGACGGGTCAATGCGCAGGTCAGCGGCGATACGGGAGACGCCCGCAGCCTTATTTATGCCGGGTGCGCTGAATTCCAGCAGCCCGTCGTTCATCGAATACGTCACGTGGGCGCGCTCGGGGTCGATGGCGGGCGCGACGACGTCGAAAAGCTCCGCCGAGGTCATTGCATTGTGGCGCACGAGAATTTTCGCGGCCGGTACGGACACAAGCTCGTCCACGTCCACAACGCCGTAACCGATATCCCACAGGTCCGTGCTGTAGCCGGGGGTAATCAGGAAGCATTCATCTTCCGGGTCGAAGGCGGAATCACCCACGCGCTCCACGCCGAACCCGAAATTGCCGCGGCCCTGCAGCGCGTCCGATGCCGCTTGGGCGATCTCCCCGAGCGTTTCCGGGTCGAGCTCGTTGCGGTGCAGCACCTCGTCGCGCGACGGATCGTAGACCACGGCGCCGTTCGCGCACACGCACATTGGGGTGAACGGCAGCTGGTCCAGCACCGGCGCGAGCCAACGGTGGGGCCGCCCGGTGGCCAGCGCGACTGTGGTCCCAGCGCGGACTGCGCGCGCGAGGGCGTCACGCAGACGCGGGCTCACCCGGCCGTTACTGTCCAGCAACGTGCCGTCGATATCGCTGACAATGAGCTTCGGCGCCATGTCCCCTACCTCCCGTTTTCTAGTTCGGCGTACTGCGCGCGGGCGCTAGAAAGCAGCTTATCGACGGCCCCTTTCAGCCTCCCCGTCACCTTCCGCTTCTTTGGCTTTCTGCTTCTTCGCCTGCTTCTCGGCGCGCTCGCGGGCCAGGATCTCCGTGGCCTCCTCGAGCGTCGGCGCGGAACCGCCAAGCGATGCCGGCATCCAGTCCAACCCCTGCGGGAAGGGGCCGAAGCGCTCGGCGTATTCTTCGCGGTTGCGTTCCAGCAGCTCCTGCATGGCGGCTTTCACGCGCTCGGTGTCGCGCTCGGCGTCGCCAGTGGTGGTGACGGGTTCGCCGTAAGACACGATGATCGGGGTGCGCGAGCGCCCAAGGTTCTTCTTCAACCCCTTGGTCAGGATGCGCTGGGACCCCCAGATCACCGTCGGGATCATGGGCACGCCGGCCTCGTCGGCGATGCGCGCCGCACCGGACTTGAACTCCGACAGCTCGAAGGAGCGGGAGATGGTGGACTCCGGGAAAATTCCCACGAAGCCACCGCTGCGCAGCCACTTCACTGCCTCAGTGATCGATGCGGCGCCGGCCGCCCGGTCCACCGGCACATGTTTCATGCCGTGCATGAGCGAACCCACAACTTTCATGTCGAAGACCTCTTTCTTCGCCATGAACCGCACCAGGCGGTTGCCACGGAGGTGCGGCCCGATTCCAGCGATGATGAAGTCGTAGTAGCCGGTGTGGTTGATCACGAACAGCGCGCCGTCTTCTGTCGGCACATTCTCCGCGCCGTGGACGTAGAACTGCAGGCCCTGGGCCTGCATGATCTTCTTGAAGCCCCCGATGATCCCCTGGTAGAACCGCTCTTTCGATTCCACCGGGTGGGGTTTCGGGCGCTCGAAATCGTCGGGGACGTTGAACAGGCGGTGGATGCGGCGCATGGTGTTTCTACCCCTTCTCCGGTGTCAGGACATCTTTGCCCACCCACGGGCGCAGAGCTTCGGGGACGACCACGGAGCCGTCCGGGCGCTGGTTGTTCTCCAGGATGGCCACGAGCCAGCGGGTGGTGGCCAGGGTGCCGTTGAGCGTGGCCACGGTCTGGGTCTTGCCGTCGGCGTCGCGGTAGCGGGTGCCCAAGCGGCGGCCCTGGAAGGTCGTGCAGTTCGAGGTCGAGGTCAGCTCACGGTAGGTGTCCTGCGACGGGACCCATGCCTCGGTATCGAATTTGCGGGCGGCGGAGGACCCGAGGTCACCCGCCGCGACGTCGATAATGCGGTAAGGCACCTCGACGGCGGCGAGCATCTCGCGCTCGAGTCCCAGCAGCTTCTGGTGCATTTCTTCAGCGTCTTCCGGCTTGCAGTACGCGAACATCTCCAGTTTGTCGAACTGGTGGACGCGCAAAATGCCCTTCGTGTCCTTGCCGTAAGAGCCAGCCTCGCGGCGGAAGCAGGAGGACCAGCCCGCGTAGAGCAGCGGGCCGTCGGACAAGTCGATGATCTCGTCTTTGTGGTAGCCGGCAAGAGCCACCTCGGAGGTGCCCACGAGGTACATGTCGTCGCGCTCGAGGTAGTAAATCTCCTCGTCGTGCGCATCGAGGAAGCCCGTGCCAGCCATGATCTCCGGGCGCACCAGCACCGGCGGAACCATGACCTTGAAGCCGACCTCGCGCGCTTTCTGCGCGGCCAGCATGAGCATGCCCAGTTGCAGCCACGCGCCGTCGCCCACAAGGTAGTAGAAGCGTGCGCCGCCGACCTTCGTGCCGCGCTTCATGTCGATGATGCCCAGCGCCTCACCGAGATCCAGGTGGTCCTTCACCTCGAAATCGAATTCAGGCACCTCGCCCACATGCTCGAGCACGACGAAGTCTTCCTCGCCGCCGGCCGGGGCACCTTCCACGATGTTGGCAATACGGTATTGCAGCTTTTCGACGTCCTCTTCCGCCGCCTTCTGCGCCTCCTCCGCCGCCTTGACCTTCTCCTTCAGTTCGTTCGAACCCTCCAGGAGTGCGGGGCGGTCCTCGGGAGCGGCCTGGCCGATCTTCTTGCCAAAGGCCTTCTGCTCACCGCGCAACTCATCCGCCTTCTGGATGCTGGCGCGGCGCTCTTCGTCGGCGGCCAAGAGCTGGTCCACCAGCTCCGGGTCTTCACCGCGGGCCTGCTGCGAGGCGCGGGCAACGTCAGGGTTTTCACGCAGAAACTTCAGATCGATCACGGGTACTAACCCTACCCCGTGGGATTAACCTGTGGCCCTACATAAGGCATGATGGACACCATGGCTGCACAGAAATCCTCTCTGAGCACATCCGGTCTGCGCACCATCTTGGTGGCGACCTTGGCAGGTGCTCTCGGCGTGGGCACCTACGCCACCGCGTCGGACTACTCCAATGACGATCAGGCGGATGCCGACGCCGCCCGTCCCACCGCTCACAGCGCCGCGGATGCCTCGGAGGAGCCCACCCCGACATTCACTGCTGCCGACCGCGGCACGTGCCTGACGTGGGATGTGGGCGCGGATGGCGCCGTCACCGGTTTCACTGAGACAGACTGCGCAGGCGAGCACCGCTTTGAGGTCTCCTCCCGGGAGGATCTGAACACCTACCCCACCGCAGAGTTCGGCCCGAATTCCGAGGCCCCGAACCCGACGCGGCAGGCGCAGTTGCGGGAGGAGCTGTGCCAGACAGCTTCCATCCGCTACCTCAACGGCCGCTACGACCCGGCTGGCCGGTACTCCATCGCCCCGATCCTGCCTCCGGCCGAGGCATGGGAACGCGGCGACCGCACCATGCTGTGCGGACTACAGGAGACTGACAGCGAGGGCACCCCGATCCTCACCACCGGCCACGCCGCCGACCAGGACCAGGCCCGCGTCGCCGAGCCCGGCACCTGCGAAGTCACCGACGAAGCGAAGAATGTTCAGTACGTCGACTGCTCCGAGCCGCACCACATCGAGGTGACATCTGTCGTCGACCTCGCACCGGTGTTCGCGGACCGCACCCCGTCGCCGGAGGACCAGGACAAGCACCTTGGCGGGGTATGCGCCAAGGCTGCTGAGGACTACCTGGGCAACGAGGAAAATCTGTACCAGTCCACCCTGCAGGTCTACTGGGGCACCATTTCCACCCAGGCGTGGGACGGTGGCAGCCGCTCCGTCAACTGCGGGCTGGTCGCTCCGAAGGACGGCCGGTTCGCAACCATTACGGGCACAGCAAAAGACGGCCGCGAGGCACTGAAAGTCGACGGACAGACCCCGAAGGCACCGCCGGAGCGCCGCCCGCTGCGCGAAGAGCAGAAGAAGCAGCAGGCGGCTCAGAGCGCAGCACCCGCTCCGCAGCAGTGATGGACCTGGTGATGAATCTGGTATGAACCCAGTCAGCGACGAGCTCTTTGAGAGCATGATCAACGATGCCCTCGACGAGATCCCCGAGGACTTCGCCCGCAACATGACCAACATGGTCGTGCTCGCGCGGCCCTACAACGAGGACAACCCGGAACTCCTGGGCTTATTCGAGGGAGTGCCGCTTACGGAGCAGCACTCAAACCACACGGGGTACCTGCCCGATGCGGTGTTCATCTACAAGGACGCACTCGAAGCGATCTGCGCGGATGAGGAAGAGTTGCGTCACGAGGTCAAGGTGACCGTCTTCCACGAAGTCGGCCACTACTTCGGGCTCGAGGAGCACGAGCTCCACCACTTGGGCTGGGGCTAGCGCGAACCGCTCCTAGCCCGGCAATTCGTAGTCGGCCCAGCGGACAACGCGCCACTGCCCGAAATCCTCCACCGGATCACCGGTCGGGCCCGCGGTCGGGTCGAGCACCACGTACTGGCAGTTCGGCAGGTAGCTCATCTCGGCGAAGACGGGATCGACCTCGCAGGCATTCGCTGAAAAGGCGCGGATCGCGCCGCCGTGGGACACAGCCACAGTCGTCCCGCCCTGAGCGGCGTACGGGAGCAAACCGCCCTTGTAGCGGGAAAGGAAGAGGTCGAGGGTATCGCCGCCGTCGATAAGCGCCTCGAGCTTGCGGCGGTAGAAATCGCGGAACGCGGTCAAGTAGGCCTCGTGCGCCTCCCGCGAATTGTGCATTTCCCAGCGACCGGCGTGGACCTCCTGAATGCCCTCAACAGCGGGAATGTCGCCGAAGCGCTCACTAAAGGCGATCTGCGCTGTCTGCTTCGCTCGGGTGGCCTGGGAAGAAATGACACGGTCGACATCATAGGTGGCCAGGATCTCCTCACCGGCAGCTTTCGCCTGCTCGCGGCCAAGTTCCGTCAGCTCGGCGCCGGGCAAGAGAGTGTCCAGCTTGTGGTCCACATTCGAGGTGGTCTGGCCGTGGCGCAGCAAGATCAGCATGATGCTCCTCCTCGGGCCGCGCGGACCCACTCTTCGGCTTGTTCGAGGCGCTCCGGGTCGACCACGCGCTCGTCCCCGCCACCGTCACCGCTGTCGAACCGCGGCCACGACCCGAGGAACGCGATCGTGGTGGTGCGCAGCCACAGGGAACGCAGTGCTTCGGCGACCGGAACGTCGTCGATGTGGCCGACGAGGTCGACGTAGAAGTTGTACGTGTGGGCGGTCTCCCGCGTCGGGCGCGACTCGATGCGGGTGAGGTCCACACCGCGGTACGCGAATTCCTGCAGGGCACCAACGAGCGTGCCCGGCTCATTGGGCAGCTGGAACACCACAGACGTCCGGTCGTTGCCGGTGCGCTGTGTGGGCACGCCGGACGGCCCTGCCAGCACAAAGCGCGTGCGGGCCTCGCTCATGTCCGCNTTGTACGTGTGGGCGGTCTCCCGCGTCGGGCGCGACTCGATGCGGGTGAGGTCCACACCGCGGTACGCGAATTCCTGCAGGGCACCAACGAGCGTGCCCGGCTCATTGGGCAGCTGGAACACCACAGACGTCCGGTCGTTGCCGGTGCGCTGTGTGGGCACGCCGGACGGCCCTGCCAGCACAAAGCGCGTGCGGGCCTCGCTCAGGTCCGCGATGCCCTCCGCGTGCACCTCGAGTCCGAACAGGTCCGCGGCCCGGCGCGGGGCTGCCGCCACATCCGCCTCGCCGTCCGCCACAGCTTGTGCGGCGGCGGCATTAGAGGAGGCCGCGGCGAACGGCACGCCGGGGAGGTTCTCCTCCAGCCAGTGGCGTACTTGGCGGTGGGCGACAGGATGCGTGGAGAAGCGCTGCGCGTCACTCAACGGGAAACCCTGTCGGGTCATGATGGCGAAGCTGATGGGCAGCTCCACCTCCCGGTAGATCATCACCCCGCCGCCTTCCACAAACGCGTCGGACGTGCTGGTCACCGAACCGTCCACGGAGTTCTCTATCGCCACCACGGCATAGTCTGCGTGCCCCTGACGCACCGCGTTCAGCGCGGCGGACGGGGATTCGACGGGCAGCGGCAAGATCTCGCCCGGAATGTGGTCGCGGAACAACCACAACGCTTCCTCAGTGAACGTCCCGGCAGGGCCCAGATACGCGACGGTCGTGCTCATGGTCCCCCAGCCTACAGTTGACCCATGACCACCGACCGGCGTCGCCTTTCCATCGAAGTCGCACTCGTCCTCACCATCACATTCGGCATGTCCGGCGTGCGCGCAGGGCTCAAGCTTATCGACGCCGCCTTGTCCCCCACCCCCCTCAACCGCCAGCGCACCGTGCTTAACGACGCCGCCTCGTCCCTCTCCTGGCTCGACATCGCCTTGCAGCTCGCATCGGCCGCGACGCTCATGGCATGGGGCGGTCTGGCGCTGTTTCTGCTCGGTTCCAGCCTGTCCCGCCCCCGCTGGCGCGACTGGGCCTGGGGCGCCGGATTAGCCGCGCTCATCGGCATACCCGGGCTGGTGCTCTACGTCGTGTCGCTGCAGCTCGGCTTGACCAAGGAGGTCATCCCCGCCACCGACGCCGCAAAAGTGCCGCTACTGCTTGTCTGGTCCGCCGCCAACGCCTTCGCCGAAGAGATCGTCGTAGTGATGTGGCTGGTCACTCGCCTGAAACAGCTTCGCATCCCGGTGTGGGGTGCCATCGCCGCCTCCGCCGTCCTGCGCGGAACGTACCACCTCTACCAGGGCTTTTCCGCCGGCCTGGGCAATATCGTCATGGGCATTGTCTTCGCCTACTTCTACCACCGCACCGGGAAAGTGTGGCCGCTCATCCTCGCCCACTTCCTCATCGACGCTGTCGCCTACCTGGGCTACCTCTTCCTCGACCTGAGCTGGCTGGGGTTGTAGCGCGGGTGCCCCGCCGCCGTCCCCGTCCCAGTCTCTTCCCCCGCTTCACCTGCCCATGCGGCCATCCCCCCCCGCTTCACCTGCCCATGCGGCCATCCCCGCCCCGCTTCACCACGATGGCCATGCCAGCCACACGAACCACCGAGCCGGGTCGGCAAGTGCCCCCAAAGGCCCCGTATGTGACAGCCGTAAAATACTGTGACTCCTGATGCTGGCGTTTAAGATGAATGCCATGCCGACAACCCCGCACTCCAACGACCCCAGGGACAACCCCGGGGAATTTCTCGTGGGCAAAGACGGGAAGCCGTTGATCGACCGGTACGGCCGCCCGATCCAGAAGCGATCTGCAAGTGGACCTCAGAGGCCGGCACCGCAACGGCCACAACCGCAGCCTCAGTCGCCACATGCTTCCCGCCGGGACGACCGCCCGGTCCGGGAGACGCTGCGTCCCCGGCAGCCTCTGCAGCGGGAGACCTACTACGAACCACGTCGCACCCCGTCGCCGGAGCGCCGCGTGACACCACATGACCCTGATCGACCTCAGCGGCCGCAACGCCCCCAGAGGCCGCAGCAACAGCAACGCCCGCGGCAGGTCCTGCCGAGTCGCGAGGACCGCTGGGAGCCCCAGCTAGAGCTGTCGCCGCAACGGCGAATCCACCCGGCGCAGCCCGCAACACAACCGCGTGGCCAACGGCAGCTCCCTAAACTGCCGCGCCCCCGCGCGGGATGCATCCCCACACTGTTGTCGCTGCTGCTCGTCCTCGTCATCGCGGGAACGTTGCTTGCAGATGCCCGACTGACCCGCGTCGACGCCTTCCCCGATGCCCCGGTCGCTAACACAGCCGGCACGAACTGGCTCATCGTCGGGTCCGACTCGCGTGAGGGGCTGAGCGAAAAGGACGTGGAGCGGTTGGGCACCGGCGGCGACATCGGCACCGGCCGCACCGACACCATCATGCTCATGCACATCCCCAACGGGGGCAAGGCGACACTGGTATCCATTCCGCGGGACTCGTACGTGGAGATCCCCGGATACGGCATGGACAAGATCAACGCCGCATTCGCATTCGGCGGGCCGAAACTGCTGGCAGAGACGGTGGAGAACTCCACGAATCTGCGCATCGACCACTATGCGGAGATCGGCATGGGCGGCTTGGCGGGCATCACCGACGCTGTCGGCGGCGTGGAGCTGTGCCCTGCTGAAGCGATCGACGACCCCCTCGCCCAGCTGAATGTCCAGCCCGGCTGCCAAAAAATGGACGGTCCCACGGCACTCGGCTACGTGCGTACCCGCGCCACGGCCATGGGCGACCTGGACCGCGTCCAGCGCCAACGTGAGTTCGTCGGTGCGCTGATGAAGCGCGCGCTGTCCCCGGCAGTGCTGCTGAACCCGTTCCGTCTCATCCCGCTGGTGCTTCGAGGCAGCAGCATGTTCATCGTCGGCGAGGGCGACCACGTGTGGCACCTAGCCCGGATGGCGCTCGCGCTGCGCGGCGGAACGAACACGGAGACCGTCCCCATTGGAAGCTTCATCGATGCCGACGTGGGCAGCGTCCTCGTTTGGGACGACGTTGCGGCAGAACAGCTTTTCGCGCGGCTGCGCTAATCGACGCCCACGGCGACCGGCTCCTCCTGAAGCTTGTGGCGCCCTGTGATGTAGTACAGGGCCACAACGATGACGCTGAAGGCGAGCCCCACGAAGAATGCGCCCCGGAACTCCGGCAGCCAGAGCATGATGCCGAAGGTGAAGAGGATGAAGAAGATGGCGAAGTACTGACCGAACGGATAAAGAGGCACCTTGTAGTCCAGTGCGGCAACCTGCTCCGGAGTCATCGCCCGGCGCGAAGCCAGGTGGGCCAGGAGGATCATCAGCCACACGAAGATGGTGGCGAAGGTGGCCAGGGACGCGATGATCTCGAAGATGCGTTCCGGCATGAGGGTGTTGGCGACGACACCGACGACAAGGACGATCAGCAGGATCACAGTGGTCATCACCGGCACGTCGCGGACCGTGCGGGCCATGATCTGCGGAGCAAGTCGCTGCTTGGCCAGGCCAGTGAGGACGCGACCAGCACCGAAGAGGTCGGCGTTGATAGCTGAGAGTGCGGCGGTGATTACCACGAAGTTCAGCAGGCCAGCAGCCCAGTTCACCCCGAGGGTGGAGAAGATTTGGACGAACGGAGATTCTTCGCCGGTGATAGTGCGCCACGGGTTGATCATCAAGATGACCAGGATGGACAGCACGTAGAACAGCAGGATGCGCACCGGGACGGTGTTCACGGCCTTCGGCACCGCCGTCTTCGGGTCGGTGGCCTCACTGCCAGCCACACCGATGATCTCGGTGCCGCCGAAGGCGAAGAGCACGAGGATGAAAGACGCGACCATTCCGCCGATGCCGTTGGGGAAGAAGCCGCCGTCGTTGACCAAGTTCACGGGGCCGGTGGTCTCAGCGGTGGAGAGACCGAAGACGAGAACCGCCGCACCGGCGACGATCATGGCGATCACGGCGCCGACTTTGATCACGGTGAACCAGAATTCCAGTTCACCGAAGGCTTTCGCGCTGGCCACGTTGGCGGCGCCGACGATGAGCAGAGCGGCCACGATCCACACCCACCGGGAGACGTCGGGGAACCAGAACCCCATGTAGATGCCGATGGCGGTGAGGTCCGCAAGAGCCACGATGACCATTTCGAAGGCGAACATCCAGCCAGTCAGATAACCTGCGGCGCCGCCTAGGTACGCGCGGGTGTACTCGGCGAAAGAGCCTCTGACCGGGTGATGGACGGACATCTCGCCGAGGGCGCGGAGCAGGAAGTACACCACCGCGCCACCGATGAGATAGACCAGCAGAACCGACGGACCAGCCGCCTGGATCGCGCCGGCGGACCCATAGAACAGTCCGGTGCCGATCGCGGAGCCGAGTGCGATGAAATTCAGGTGGCGCGTGCTCAGACCGCCGCGGGAAGACTGGGACGTCTCGGATGCCATGACCCTAACCCCTATTTGTTTGTGTTGTTTTAGATGGTTACCTGACGCGACTTGATGTTCTCCAGCTGCTTGCGCTCGTCAGCGCTCAACTGTGCATCGTTGTCGTACTCGACGGCGATCGCCTCGTTGACCTTGGCCAGTGCGTCGCCGTAGATGTCGGCGGCGACAGACGGGTCGAGGTCGAAGACCGGGACGACCAGGCCGTGGGTGCGGAATGTGCCGGCGAACTTGGTGCCTTCGCCCAGGTTCAGATCGCCGCGGGCGGCGATGCGCGCCAGGGCGTCGAGAAGCTTGCGCTCGTCATCCTCCGGGCGGACCCAGCGGATGTGGGCCTTGCCGCCGCCCGGGTTGACCCACCAGATGGAGCCGGGGAGGTCGGTGTCGATCTCGGTGGACGGCAGCACAGCGTCGTTGGCGCGCGCCAGCGCCTGCTGCACCTGCGGGTTGCCGGCGGCGGAGTCGGTGAACCACCAGTTGAAGTCGTCGTGGGCGGTGATGTCCAGTTCAGCCGATTCGCTGATAAGCGTGTTCAAGTCCGGCTGAGTGCCGTCCGCTGCCGTGGAGTTCAACGTCGCACCCGGCTCCGCCTCGAGCACCCAGTTGAGCGCGTAGGCGAGGTCGCGGTTCGGGTTCTGGGAGTGGGACTGCACCTGAAGGGCCACGAAGCGCTCGCCGCCGTCCTCCTCCGGGCGGCGCAGAGCGGCGCCGGCACCGGGAAGAACAGTAACGATGTTGACCTCGGTGCCCTTCACATCCACCTTCGCCACAGCGGAGGGGACGAATTCCTGCAGCGCCACCAGGTCCGTTTCAGCGGCGAGACCCTTGTAGGGGCGCGGATCCTTCTGCAGTGCTTCGCGCTCGGCGGCACGTGCAGCCAGCTTCGCCTGGCGGCGGCTCATACCCTCGGGCAGATCTTCCTTCTTGCGGTTCTTCTTGGCCATATCGACCAATTTACCGGGGTCAGGTCAGTTCACAGTGCCTGGGGTGCGGAAAGTCTCCACGGCTACCTGGGGGTGGTCGGTGGCGAAGACATCGACCCCGTTGTCGCGGCACCAGCGCATATGGTCCGGCTCATTCACGGTCCACGTGTACGTCTTCAATCCGCGGTAGCCCAGGAGTTTCGGCTTGCCGCGCAGGTGGGCGAGCGCCGGGCCGACACCGTAGGGGCGCGACAGCATCGTGTTTGTGGGGTTCCACTTCTTCTCGCGCAGGCGAAACAGGTAGAACGTCTCGAGCTCAGGCGCGACGTGAGTGAAATAGCGCATCGCTGAGTGGGAGAAGGAGATGAGGTGGACGCGCGGGTCTTCCTTCATTCCGCGGTACCAGAGGGTGCGCACGGTCTGCTCGTCCACTTCCGGGCCGAAGCGGGTGGGGTGCTTCGTCTCAATGTAGATGTGCTTGTCGGGGTAGTCCTGCAGGAGGTCCAACAGTTCGTCGAGAAGCAGAAGCTGCTGCGGGTCGTCTTGGGTGCCGTAATTGAATTGGCGGAGGTCCGCGAAGTCCATCTTGGCAATGCGCCCCGCGCCGTTGGAGGTGCGGTTGATCAGCGCGTCGTGGTGAACGACAAGGCGGCCGTCGCGCGTGAGGCGCACGTCGCACTCGATGCCGTGCACGCCGTCCAGCTTGAGTGCCTCCTCGAATGCCCGGAGCGTGGATTCCGGGTGGAGCCCCGATGCGCCGCGGTGGGCGACAATGAGCGGATGGGTGCTGGGTGCCGAAATCTGGGCGGAGGTGACGATGGTCATGCCTGCGGAATCTCCCCGAAAAGCGCGTGCAACTTGCCACCCGACCATAGGCGCGCGCATGTGAACGCAAAAGTGCTGGCGGGGGTAGACACAGAAGTATCACGCGAAAATAACGCGCTGTTCACCTGACGTTGGTTTAAGGGCCAAACGACGGCGCGCGAATGCGATCTTTGCCACAATAGTTCGCATGTCTATTACGCCTCTCGACGCATCGTTTCGGACACTACGCACCCGCGTCGGGGACGCGGCTACCAGCGCGAAGAGCAAGGTGCAGGAGCTGTGGCCGCGCCGCACGCACGCGGTGCGCGCGCCCCTGTACGCCGTGGAGCTGCTGGCGGATCTGACCCCGGTCGTGCGCATGTCGGGTCTGCGCCGGCTCCCGGATGATTTCGCGGCGGGCATTTTGGGCGCGGAGGTGGCCACGTGGAGCGCGATCTCGCCGTCGCTGCTCCCTCACCCGTGGTGGGTGACCACGGCGAATGTCGCGATCAGCCAGGCGGCGGGCCACACGGTCGGCGTCGGCGCATCGAACCTCGCGGCATCCATCGCGAGCGCGCGCAACTGGAACTACCCGCGCAAGCTGCGCCGAAAGACAGCAGTTCCCGTGCAGATCACCATGGGTGCCGTCACGGTCGCCACATACCTCTCAGCCGCTTTACGACGTTCCGAGCAAGAACGCCTCGTCGAGGACCCCACCCGCCTCGGGCCACTGCAGACCCTCGCAGGAATCGGTCTCGGCTCCATCGGCTACGGCGTGCTCCTGCTTTTGGGTGAGGGCATCCAGGTCACCGCCGACCGCTTCAACCGTGAGCTGCGCCGCTGGATGCCCCCCGTTGTGTCGTGGCCGCTGGCCATCGTGGGGTTGAGCGCCGCCGGTGCTGTGCTCACGGACAAAGTGGTCGTGCGCCAGATTCTCAACAGCGCCTACCGCAACGCCGACGAGCTCAACCGGGAGTTCCTGCCCGGCGCGGACAAGCCCAGCGAACCGGAGCGCTCCGGCTCACCGGATTCGCTCGAGCGTTGGAAGTACCTGGGCCGTCAGGGTCGCGCCGTGGTGGCAGGAGGACCGCGGAAGGCCGACATTGAGAAAGTGCTCGGTGCCGACGGCGCACGCGAGCCGATCCGCGTCTTCATCGGCCTGAAGGACCGCAGCCCCGAAGAGCAAGCCGAGATGGCTCTGAAGGAGATAGACCGCACCGACGCCTGGTCCAGGAAGGCGATCGCGGTGCTGTCCTCCGCTGGCACGGGCTGGATCAACGACTTCCACACCTCCGGCTTCGAGTTCTTGAACCGCGGCGACTGCGCGATCGTGGCCCAGCAGTACTCTTTCATGCCGTCCGCGTACTCCTACGCCTCCGACCGCGAAGTCCCTGTTCGCAGTTCGCAGGTGCTGATCAGCGCCATCCGAGAGCGCCTCGCCGAAATGCCGGAGGACGAGCGCCCACGGCTCTACGTCGGCGGCGAATCACTCGGCGCCTACGGTGTCGCTGACGCCTTCGACAGTGTCGACTCGTTGCTGGACAGTGTCGATGGTGGCGTTTTCACCGGCACCCCCGGATTCACAGCCCGGCACATTCAGCTCACCCGGGACCGCGACAACGGCAGCCCGGAGCGCCTCCCTGTTGTGGACGGCGGCCGCCACGTCCGCTTCACGGCTCACCCCGACCACCTGGAGAACACTTTCGACGGCAGCGAGTACAGCCAGGAATGGGAGTTTCCCCGCGCTGTCTTCGCCCAGCACGCCTCCGACCCCGTAGTGTGGTGGGACTGGAAGCTCTTCGTGCGCAAGCCTGACTGGCTGCGTGAACCGGGCTCACGCGGTGTGAAGGCGCCGGAGGCACAGCGTGTCGATGTCCTGCAGGGCATGCGGTGGGCGCCGTTCATCACCGGCTGGCAGGTCGGTGTGGACCAGTTGCTCTCGCAGAACCAGCCGGGCGGCCACGGCCACCAGTACCACGACGAGACGGTGGCTTACTGGAACGCGGTGCTGGATGCCGGGGCGAGCGACGAGGAGATCTCCAAGATTTCCGAGTGGATCCACCAAGATTCCACCCGCATCCGCGCCACAGCCGCCTCCGCGGCGAAGGAGTCGGCGCAGAACACCTTCAACCGCTCCAACTCTTCCTAAATCCCTAGTTCCTTAAATCCCGCAGGCCACTCCCGTGGAGTGGTGCGGGCAGTAGCCGTCCGGCACCTTGTGCAGGTACTGCTGGTGCTCGTCCTCGGCCAGGTAATAGTCCGCGCCTGCTCGCACTTCGGTGGTGATGGGGCCGTATCCGGCGTCGATAAGCGATTGCCCGTACTCTTTCACCCACCCGCGGATGAGCTCGGCCTCGTCCTCGCTGTCCGCGTAGAACGCGGAGCGGTACTGCGTGCCCACGTCGTTGCCCTGGCGGAAGCCCTGCGTCGGATCATGCGCCTCGAGCGCGGCGCGGACGAGCTCCTTCAGGGAGATTTTCTCCGGGTCGTAGACGACCTCCACGAGCTCGACGTGGTTCGTCTGCCCGGAGCACACCTCGCGGTACGTCGGGTTCGGCGTCACGCCGCCGCCGTAGCCGACGGATGTGGACTCCACTCCGTCCATGGTCCAGTACATTTTCTCCGCACCCCAGAAGCAGCCGATGCCGATGAGCAAACGCTTCTGCCCCTCGCGCCACGGCCCCGTGATCGGGGTGCCCAGCACGGCGTGCGGCCGCGGGTTGGGCAGAACCGGTTCGGTGCGGCCGGGCAGCGCGCGGTCCGGGTCGACGAGTTCAGGGGAGCGTCCGAAGAAGAATGCCATGTCCTCATCAACGGCTGGGGCCACTGAATGATTCCCTTAATCACCATGCTCGTCTTTGTCTGGTGAAGTGAAACCCCAGGAACTATGCAGCGCATAGTTCACCTTGGATGCCGCGCCACATTGCGCCTCAAAAACGAGACCTGGCGAATTTCCCTATCATGGGCGACGTACGGCGCTCGGAAGGGCGCGAACAAAAGAGAAAGGACACAGACATGGCTGTTTACGAGCTTCCTGACCTGCCTTACGCATACGACGCACTCGAGCCGCACATCTCGGCCGAGATTATGGAGCTGCACCACGACAAGCACCACGCGACCTACGTCAAGGGCGCGAACGCTGCGCTGGAGGCACTCGAGGCAGAGCGCAACGGCGAGGCTAACCCGGACAAGCTGCGTGCACTGTCCAAGAACCTGGCCTTCAACCTGGGTGGCCACACCAACCACTCCATCTTCTGGAAGAACATGAGCCCGAACGGTGGTGGCCAGCCGGCTGGCGAGCTCGCCGAGGCTATCAACCGCGACTTCGGCTCCTTCGAGGGCTTCCAGAAGCAGTTCGAGGGCGTCGCCACCTCCCTGCAGGGCTCCGGCTGGGCTGTCCTGGGTTACGACCACATTGCTGGCCGCCTGATCATCCAGCAGCTGACCGACCAGCAGGGCAACGTCTCCGTCGACTTCACCCCGGTCCTCATGCTGGACATGTGGGAGCACGCTTACTACCTGCAGTACAAGAACGTGAAGGCTGACTACGCCAAGGCGTTCTGGAACGTTGTCAACTGGGACGACGTCGCTGAGCGTTACGCGAAGGCTTCCGCCTAAGCGCTAACGGGAAGGCCCTCGCGGAAGGGCCTTCGGTAAATAGGAAGGACCGCGCACTGACCCAGAAACAGTGCGCGGTCCTTTTTGCGCTGTCCCGGGGCTGGAGGAACCCGGGCCGGCACAACCTGATTTTCGCAACGAGATACGGGGTTTGTTCCGCTCTCGAAAATGAGTATAGGTTAGCCTGACCTTAGTGCGCAAGAGGGTGGCCACGTGGCCCGAGTCACGCGACCGTGTTTGAATGGATGAACATGAGGCCACACGCACGAGAAGGGATCCATAAGGGCACGCCCGAATACCGGCGGGCGAGTATCGCACTTCTTTTCGCGGGTCTGGCCATCTTCAATTCGCTCTACGCCACGCAGGCGCTTCTGCCCACGCTTACCGACGCTTTGAGCATGACCGAAGGCCAAGCCGCCCTGACCGTGTCCGCCACCACCGGCGGCTTGGCACTGTGCGTGGTGCCAGCGTCGATCCTGTCGGAACGCTTCGGGCGCGGGCGCGTGCTGATCATTTCCGCGCTCTTGGCCACCGGCCTCGGCCTCTTCCTGCCCTTGGCCCAGACAGGCGGTCAGCTCATCCTGATGCGCTTCATCCAGGGATGTCTCATCGCAGGCACCCCGGCAGTGGCCATGACCTGGATCTCAGAGGAGATCGCAGCTGAGGATTCCGCGGGAGCCATGGGCCTGTACGTCGCTGGCAACTCCATCGGCGGGCTGATCGGTCGCCTCGTCCCAGCCTTCACTCTCGAGGTGGCCAGCTGGCGGTGGGCCCTGCTCGCAGGCGCTGTGACCGCCTTGACCTTCGCCCTGATCATGTCGTTTCTCCTGCCGCCGCAGCGGCGCTTCGAGGCAAAGACGCTCAACCCCGGCCACGAGTTCTCCGCAATGCTGCGCCACCTGTCCGACTGGCGCCTGGCTGGGCTATACGCCTCCGCATTCCTGGGCATGGGCATGTTCGTGTCGGTGTACAACATGTTCGGCTTCCGGGCTATCGAGCACTTCGGGCTGCCGCCGGCGCTGGCCGGGCTGGTCTACCTCATGTACCTGTCCGGAACGTGGTCGTCCGCCCGCGCGGGCGTCTACGTCAAGCAAGCCGGGCGCGGCCGGGTCATGGTGGTGTCGGCGGCGATCATGCTGCTCGGCGCGCTCATTCTGATCAGCGGAAACCTCTGGTTCACGCTGGCTGGCCTGCTGTTGTTCACCGCCAGCTTCTTCGCCATGCACTCGGTCGCCTCCGGCTGGGTGGGGCAAGTGGCCACACGCGACCGCGCGGAGGCGTCCAGCACATACGTGTTCTTCTACTACGTCGGCTCGTCGGCACTAGGCGCGCTGACCGGCTGGCTGTTCCAGTTCCTTGGCTGGGGTGAGTTCATCGGCGTAGTGGCGGGCTTCCTCGTCGTGCTTCTCAGCATCGCGGCGTGGCTGGCGCTCACGGTGAAGAAGTCACAGCAGCGATGACAGCCGTGGAATCCCGGGCGCCCCTGCGCTGAGGAAGTGCCGGACCGCGGCGGTGGCGCGGCAATCGTCCCCGTTGTATCGCACGAGCATTTCGCGGGCTTCAGCGCTGCCCAGGCGGGCCTCGCGTCTCAGAGCAACGGAACGCTCACCGTCCATGTCATCATCATCCCAGGTGAACCCGGCGACCGGCGCCACGACTTTCAAGCCCAATCCCTCAGTGCCCACGAGGTAGCGGCGCACGTAGGTGAACACGTCCACCCACTCATCGGAGGAGATGAAGGCGCGGACCTCTGCCTCATCCACAGAGGCGAAACGCCGTGCGGAGGCCATCAGCCAGTGGTTCTCCCCGCCGGACGCGTAACAGTAGGCGCGGAACGTCTTTCCCTCCTCGTGCGCCCGGCGGCGCACTGACTGCAGCCATGTCCAGAAAGCCAGAAAATTCTCTTCTTCCGCCGCGCTGCCCGCGCCTCCCACCTCCTCCCAGGTGGCAAAGGCGCGGTACTCAGTGCCATCGAATGCACCCCATAGGTACGCACCCTGGTCCAGGTAAGCCTCCATATCTACATCGATCTCCACATCGGCACGCAGCTCGGGCAAAGCCGGCACATTGCCGAGCGCCAGCACCGGGATCCCGTCCCGCCACGCACGGGCGATCTGGCTCGGCTCCCCGAGATTGGCGGCGATGGTCTCCTCCACTGTGGTGATGCCGCGTTCACGTAAAGGACGAGCCTTCTGGCCGGGGAAGACGAGGGAGATGTCGTCCATCGCTTTCAGCTCTGGCTCGCACAGCGCCCAGTAGCGGCAGCTCGCGCACTGCTTCAACCGCATCGGCCTTTCCGGTGTCGGCTGGGCCAGAGCATCGCGCAATGCTTCGACGTGCTTAGTCGCGTCGCCCAAGTAGGCACGCTCGCGGTCCTGCCCCACGACCGCTCCCTGGCCCGAGGCCAGACCCGCCTCCTCCAGCAAGAGGTGAGCCAATGCGATCCGGTAGCCGTCCACAGTGTGGTGGCGGGCTTTAGCACCCGTGTCCAAGGGCTTGCCCAAGCCCAAGCGGCGGGTGGGAATGAACTGCATAGTCGATGTCGTGCTCGCTCGGGCCACGCGGTGATTGGACACGATCACGGGCAGGTACGAGCCGTCCTCGCGGCGCACGAGAATGTCGATCTCCGCCAGCATCGGCACACCGTCGACCTGTCCGGTCAGTGCCCCGTCAATGATCAAGGTGGCGCGGTCCTTCAAGGCTTTGCGGGTAGCAGCTTCACGGTCAGCCACCGGCAGCGTCGGGTCGAGGATGAGGCGGGAAAAGGTTTTACGGCGGCCGTCGCCAAGCGCCCGCTTCGTTGGCAGCAACCCGAAGACCGCCGCGCGCCCGGCATCGACCTGGGGCTGGCGTTCCACCGCGTCGGGCAGCGGCGGGATATCAGGGTGGGACAAGCGCTGGCGCAGACGGTACCTGCACCCCACGAGGTCGCTCGCGCGCATGAGCGAAACGTCGCCGCTTCCCAATTCTTTCACCGGATCTTTCACCGAGCCCCAGCCTATCGGCTTGAGATAGGTAAAGTTGAACGGGACAAACAGCGACGATATTTACGCGATCCAGGAGTACCGACCATGGGACTGTTCGAGACCATCCGCGCTTCCCGCGCCAAGACCAAAGCAGAGATCAAGGCCGCGGAAGCCCGCGCACGCCAGTTGGCTAAGGAGGAGGCCAAGCAGGACAAGCGCACTGCCAAGCTCCTCGACAAGGCGGAGAAGCGCCTGCTCAAGGAAGAGAAGAAGGGTCTGAAGAGCAAGCAGAAGCACGAGAAGAAGATCGCCCAGACCGAGCTGAAGAAGATTCAGGAAGCTGGCCTGACCAAGAAGAAGGCCAAGCAGTGGGTCGGTGCGTCGCGCATTCTCCTGCCCGTTCTCATTCCGCTGGCCTACCGTGCGCTGACGTCTTACCAGGAACGTCAGGTCAACGACCGTGCCCGCGCCGCCGGTCTCACCGCCACCGACATGGCGCGCTATTCCAGCCAGGGCGCGGAGCTCAAGGGACGCGTCCAGGCTATCCGCAAGCAGGTTGAGGACAACAACGACCTGGACGACAAGTTCCGCCGCGATGCGCAGGTGCGTCTCGACGAGCTGGATGCTGCCGTGAGCAACGTCGAGCAGATGAATGACGCTCAGCGCCGTCTCGCCCACGAGACGATCGACCGCGACATCAACAAGCTCACCGCCGAGATCCAGGAAAAGACGCTGCACCACTAAGCACGGCCAGGGCCCCGCGGGGAGTTTCACCGCCGAATTCGGTGAGTCAGTTTCAAACAGCTAGTATGTTTTTACACGTAAGTATTTTGTGAAACTCTCTGCGGAAGGGACTCTTATGGCTCGGCGCGAAGTCACCCAGTTCTTCGACGACCTCGACGGCTCGCCCCTGTCCGAGTCCGAGCACCAGGCAGTTCATTTCAGCTTCAACGGCACGGAATATGTGCTCGACTTGTCTAAAGACAATGTGGCCAAATTCCACGAAGCCTTGATGCCTTTCATCGCGGCCGCGCGAGAAGTTCCGGCGGACCCACGCAGCAAAGTCGACGCATCCCAAATCCGAGCCTGGGCACGGAAGAGAGGCATGAAGGTCGCTCAGCGCGGGAAAATCCCGTTCGAGATCATCGACGCGTACCGCCGCGCGAACGCCTAACGGCGCTAGAGCACACCCTGCTCGCGCGCTGACGCAACGGCGGAGGTGCGGGAGCGCACGCCGAGCTTGTCGTAAATGTGCACGAGGTGGGACTTCACCGTCGCTTCCGACAGCATGAGCTGTTGGCCGATCTCCCGGTTGGAGGAGCCGCCGGCAACGAGCTGGAGAACTTCGAGTTCACGCGGAGTGAGCGAAGAGCGCGGTGTGCGGTCGCGAGTTTGCAGCCTGTTGCGCACTATCGGCGACATCGCTTGGTCGCCCTTCGCAGTCGAACGCACGGCGGCAAGCAACTCGCTCGGCGGGGCATCCTTGAGCAAGTAGCCGACGGCGCCCGCCTCGATCGCGCCGAGAATGTCCGCATCGGTGTCGTAATTGGTCACCACCAGCACCTTCGGCGGGTTCGCCATGGTCGCACGTATCTCCGCCGTCGCCTCCGCACCGGTGGTCACGCGCGCGCCTTGAGCGCCGGCGCCGAAGCGCAGGTCCATGAGGATCACATCGATTCCGCCCGCCTGCGCAGTCGCAATGGCCCCCTCGGCGGTGGCCACTTCGCCGACGACGATGATGTCGTCGGCGGCCTCCAGCACAGAGCGAAGGCCAAGGCGGACGATCTCGTGATCGTCGGCAAGCAAGACGCGAATCATTCTTCCTCCTCAATCTTTCGGTTGATCCTACCTCCACTTCCCTCAGCCGCGTCCACCGGCACGGCGACGGACACCGCAGTGGGCCCTCCCGGCGCGGATTCGACGATGAGCTCGCCGCCGAGCTCCTTCGCCCGCGTCCGCATGGCGTCCAAACCGAGGTGCCCGAGACCCACGGGTTTCTCCGGCTGCGCGTCGGCATCGAAGCCGCGGCCGTTGTCGACAACATCGAGACGGATCTCTGCAGGAGCGAACGTCAAGGTCACGCGCGCACGAGTCGCGCCAGAATGCTTGACGACGTTCCCCACCGCCCCCTGCGCGATCCGCAGCAACCCCGCCTCCACTCGCATCGGCAACTGCTGTGGTTCCCCATCCACCTCGACGTCGATCGCGATGTCCCCGGCGCGGGAAAAGGATGCCGCGATGCGTTCCAGCGCCTCCGGCAGGGATGTCTCCGATAACGGTGCCGGCGTGAGCGCGGCGATCATGGCGCGCGTCTCCGACAGGTTGTCCGAGGCGGAATGACGCGCCGCCTCAATCCGCTCCAGCGGGACCTTAAGCTCCTCGTGGCTCAAGCCGGTGCTGCGCAAATCCCGCTCCGCCGCGTGCAGCAGCATCTGGATGCTGGACAGGGACTGCGCCACCGTGTCGTGGATCTCGTGGGCCAGACGCTGCCGTTCCTGGGCCACGCCGGCCTCACGCTCGGAGGCGGCGAGGCGGTCTTGGGTGCTCACCAGTTCGTCGATAAGCTCCTGCCTTTCCGCGCTCACGCGCACGATGACTTTGAAAGCGTAAGTGATCATGACCACCACCAACGCGGAGACCGCCGGCCCCATCACCCCGCCGAGCGTGAGGCCGCGCGGGGCCTGCATGAGGATCGCGATTCCCAGCACCACCATCACCCCGGCGATGCCGATCCAGTTGTCCACCGAACGCATGAACAGGAAGAACAGGGTGAACACCCAGTAGACCGCCACGGGCGTGACCATCATGGCCACAATCCACACGCCCGTCAGGCCCAGTAGCCACACCAAGCGGCCGACTGTGTTCCAGCGCGGCATGTTCATCGCACCGAAGGTGTACATGAAGCCGAACACCGCGATCAGGAGGATGAGCACGGCTCCATGCTCGAAACTCGCGCCGAAGACGCCGCCGATAGACACGACAAGTAACGACAATGTCAGCAGCGCAATACCGACATCCAGCGCCCGCGTGCCAGGGGCCTCAACGCTGTTTTCCCCGGTAGGTAGCATGGTTGTCATGCGAATGAGCGTACCCTCCCGCACGCGTCCGGCCACCCGTGCCTTTGCCTGCGCAGCCGCGCTCATGGTTGCGTCCACTGCCCTAATGGCGTGCTCGCCTGACACCGGAGAGGAGGCGGCCCCGACTCTCGCCCCCACTTTTGACTCGGGGCTCCCCGCCGACGCGCTGCCCGAGGTTCCCCGCGAAGGCATCACAGATTGCCCGTACCTGGATACCCAGTTCGTGGCCGAGAGCAACGGACAGAAAGTGACCGCCGCAGGCACGGACACCCGCTTTGACACCCCTGCCTGCGTGTACTGGTCCTATCCGGAGGAACCGCAGTTACAGGTCATCGTGCGCCACTCCGCCACGCCGGAAGAAGCGCGCGCCGTAGTCGACTGGGCCGCGCCGGTTGACCTCACCGATCCGGCGGAGGAGCCCACCGGGTGGAGCGGCGGCCGCGCCGGTGGCGGGGTCATCCCGGGCCGCAGCGGCGCCGTCTATGCCGTGGCGAAAGACAGCACAGCCGTTGTGGTGCTGACCAACCAGAAAGAGTCCGTCAAAGCCCAGCTCATCGCAGAGAAATCAATTGCGAATCTCGGGCTGTGATATGCGTTTAATATGTGGTGCATGAACGCCTCCCGCGCCCGTTCCCGATTCCGCGCCGCTACTGTTCCCGCAGTCGCCTTGTCCACGTTTCTTGCCTTGTCCGGTTGCAGTTCAGAGGGCGAATCTGAACGCGTCACCGTCGAAGTTCCCACCACCGTCACGGTCACAGCGGACCCGACGGATCTGCCGTCCTCCTACGACCTCTATGTCGCGCTCGGAGATTCGTACGCGGCCATGGGCTCCGCCTCCGGCCCATTCGAGGGCCCCGAGTTCTGCGCCCGCAGCGAGGACAATTACCCGCACCAGCTCGCCGAGATCTACCCCGGCATCAACGAGAAGCGCGGCTTCATCGACGCGTCCTGCCAGGGCGCCACCACCGAGCACCTTTTCAACGAGCGCCGCATTAACGAGAACCTCGACCCCGAAGAGGCCCTCGACCAAGAGGAGTTGAACGCAACGACCTCGGAAGCGGCGGCAAGCACTTCGAGCACGCCCACGGGCACGGACAGGCCCGGCGTTCTCAGCCCGCAGATCGACGCGCTCGAACCAGATACAGACCTGATCACTTTGTCCATCGGCGGAAACGACATCCACTTCGGGCCGTGGAGCCGCTGCGTCACCGGCATGCTCGAGGGCAAAGGCGAGGCGGATTGCGATGACGGGCTGTACGAAGACACCGCACGCGCGCTGCTCGACCTGCCGGGCCGACTCGACGACATCTACCGCCGCATCCACGAGAAGGCCCCAGAGGCGACGATCATCACCACCGGGTACATGCCCATCGCGTCGCTGCAAGACGAGTGCGAATCCACCGCTGACCTGCCCAGCGGAACTTTGAACTGGGCGGCGGGCCTCACCGTGACCATGAACGCCATGGTGCGCGATGCCGCCGCCCGAAACGGTGCCCTGTACGTGATGCCGCCCAACGCGGACTTCCACTCCGTGTGCGCACCGACTAACGAGCGCTGGACGGATCCCACGGGCAAGGAGACCGATTCCTTCCCGGCGCACCCGACCCACGCCGGCCAAAGGGCGATGGCGGAGGCGGTAGCTGAGGTGCTGTCGAAGCTCTAGCTGCGTATGCGGCTTACACAGCTACGTCGTTATACGGCATCAGCTGGGAGAGCCAGGGAAATACGACATCCATGAGCAGAAAGAACACCGCGGTGAGCAGGACCAGCACAATGAGTAGCTTCACCAGTGCGGGGCCCGGCAGTGCGCGCCATAAAGCTCGGTACATCAGACTAGTTCCCCTTTCCCTCTGTCAACGCTGGCGGCGGGCCAGCTGATTTATCGCGCGCCTCAGTCTGCACGGCATGAATGATCATGCGCTCCGCATTGGAGAATTGCGGGTGGCACGTGGTCAACGTGATCACGCGTCCCAGCTTATCCGCCGGCACCCCCGGGGCCCCAGGCAGAGGCGCGAGAACCGCGGTATCGCTCGGCACAGTGATATGCCGCCCGGGAACGTGCGCATAACGCCCCGACGCGACCTCCTTCACCAACGGTTCATCCAAGCAGCTTTTCGACGCCGCCATGCGCCCCTCTTCCCCCTCCTCCATCGGAAGCACCCGGTAGGTGAACCACTGGTTCTGGGTTTCCACCACAATGGCGTCGCACGCGTTCAAGTGGCCTAAGTCGTTGAACGGGGAGCCTTTACCCACACGGTGTCCCGCCAAGGCGAAATTGCCCGGCTCATCCGGCATCTGGGTATCCGTGTAGTGCCCGGGTCCCGCGAGCAGCGTGTCTTCGTCGGTTCCCTCCAGCACCGCGTAGTGGTAGTCCGAACCGAATGCGGGAATGTGCAGCTGCGCGAACGCTTCACCCAACTCGGGGAGGTGGGTAGTGCGGGGATTACGCCATTCGTCGTCAAGCTGCTGCTGCGCTTCGCCCTGTAACTCTCCCGACCTGATGTCGGTCCAGAATGCTTCGTAGAACGCGAAGAGAAGAAGCAGTACCCCGAGAGTGACGAAGATTTCCCCGGTGACTTCCCGCACCGTCACCGGCGATGCGTCCGGCGTGGCGGACACACGTGCAGGTTCACCGCGTCCGGGAATTTTCGCCGTTGAGGACATGGCCTAACATTAACCCACAGTTTGTCGCCGGCCTACGGAGGAGTACACGCACCATGCTCGAAGCGTTCGTCTGGCCGGTGTCCGCGGTAATGAAGCTGTGGCACTGGTTGCTCGCGCAGGTCTTGGGTGTCGCCCCCGACACCGCGTGGGTGATGTCCATCGTGCTGCTGGTGCTCACCGTCCGCGGCTTCCTCGTGCCATTCAACTGGGCCACATTCAGATCCAGCCGGATGATGCTGATGATGCGCCCCGAGCAGGAAAAGCTCGAGGAACGGTACGGTGCTTCCACCGAGCCGGAGGATGTCGCCGCCCACGACAAGGCCTTGAAGGATCTGAACAAGGAATACGGCTACAACCCCATGACGGGGTGCATCCCGCCGCTGGTGCAAATCCCGTTCATCCTGGGCCTGTACCGCCTACTCATGTGGATGTCCGTGCCGGAGAACGGCCGCACCGGTGACAATATCGGGCTGCTCACGCCTGAGGATACCGCGAGCTTCCTCCACGCCTCTTTCATGGGTGTGCCTCTTCCCGCGTACGTGTCCATGTCAGCCGAGCAATTCGCGTCCCTGGGCACCACGAGCGAACAGGTCCGGGAAGTCGCGATTCCGCTGCTCATCTGCGCACTGATCTTCACCACCGTGAACACCGCAGTTTCGCAGCTGCGGTCACGCACACACATGGACTGGAACCAGGCTGCCTCGCGCAACATCTACAAATGGATGTGGTCCATGGTCATCCTCACCCCGATCATGCTCGGTTTCGTGGGCATGACCGGCCTCATCCCCGTGGCGCTGCTGCTCTACTGGTTCCTGGGTAACTTGTGGACCCTGTGCCAGTCCGTGATCATGTGGTACCTCCTGACACGGAAGTACCCGCTGCGCGACGTGCACCGCGAGCAAATCCACACCTCACGCACCAAGGTGCTCGGCGACATTCGCGCAGAGAAGAAGTCGAAAAAGACTGCGAAGCGCTCGTGGCGCCGCCGCAAGGTCGCCGCTCTGGCCCGTCCGACATCCATCCCTCAGGTCCGCCGCGACATCAAGGCTGAAAAAGAAGCCTTCATAACAGAACGGAAAGAGCGGAAATCCGAGGAGAAGAACCTCAAGAAAGAACGCAATAAAATACGGACAGACAACCGGAAAGCGGAAATGGAACGGCGCCGCGAGGAGCGCAAGCGCAAACGAGAAGAGAGCGCCGCATCCGAACCCTCCCCGGAGGGAATCAGCGAAGACGCGACGAATCAGATGGAGTAGTCAGCTGGCGGCGCAGACAGCATCTGGCGGGCGAGGTCCTTCGCGGTGAGCAACGGACCGTTATCGCGGCTGATCCGCGCGCCCGTCATTCCACCGTCGAGGAAGATGAGCAATTGGCTCGCCTGCGTTCCAGACGGGTAGCCATTCTTCTTATCCAGAAGCTCCGTCATGGTGCCATGCATCCAATCACGGTGATCCACGCACGCGGCGACAATATTGCGTTCCGACTCGGTCTCCGGGCGCGGATACTCGGTAGCAGCGTTGACGAACGGGGAACCGCGGAAGTCTTTCTCCGGTTCCTCCTCAATAGCCATGTCGAAAAACGCGAGAATTTTCGAGTCCGCGTCAGTCATGCCAGCCGTCCGCTCCGTCCAGCGCGCCCGGTATTCACCATCCAGACGCTGCAGGTATGCGATGACCAGATTGTCCTTGGAGCCGAGAAGAGAATACAGCGATGCCTTAGCCACATCCGCCTCGCGGAGAATGCGGTCGATGCCGATGACGCGGATGCCCTCTTCGGTGAACAGCTTCGTCGCGGCATCCAGAAGACGCTGGCGGGGTGCCGGCCTGTTGCGGCGGCGCGAGGCCGGCTTCTTCTTCGCGGTGGCGGCGCTGTCCTGAGTCACCACGTCTCTCCTTTCAGCTCAACGAACACACCACATAATAGACAAACCGGTACGTTCACTCAACGCGGGTGCAGGTCAGCAGCGCATGAAAAAGCTCCCGCCTCCCCGTATCCGGGGCTGGCGGGAGCTGCGACAGCCGACTCGCGCGTTACAGCGACTGTTAGCGACGGCGTCCCGAAATCATGTTCACGATCCACAGGACAATTACCGCGCCGAGGATGCAGGTAAGGAAGCTAAAGAACATACCCTTGCTCTGCACGTCCACGAATGCGCTGAGCAGCCAGCCGCCTAGCAGACCACCGACAACACCGCAAGCGATGTTGGCGAAGATGCCCATGGAAGCGTCGCGGTTCATAATCATGGAAGCAATCCAGCCGGCGATACCGCCGAGAACGATCCAGCCGATGAGACCCATAGAAATAGTCATGGTCAATTTCCTCTCGTTGAAAAATTGAATGAAATTCTGTCTCCATTATGCCCGCGCAACAAATAACACTGGGCAACAAAAACCCCACGGTTAGGTAACAAACAGTTCACCTACCGCGGGGTTGAACGCTAACGCAGCATTGCCGCCGTTCTATTTGGGCAGACGCTCCGGGCGCACGACCATCATCGGGCACGGCGCAGCCTGCAGCAGAGCGCGCGAAGTAGAGCCGAGAAGCATGCCCTTGAAACCGCCGCGGCCGTGGGAGCCGGTGATCAGTAGCTGAGCATTCTTCGACTGATCCACCAGCGCGCGAACCGGACGGTCACGGGTGACCACCTTCTTCACCGTCACGTCCGGGAACTCTTCCACCAGCGGGGCGAGCTCGCCGTCGAGCTTCTCTTCGCGCTCGCGCTCGAACTGCTGCCACTGCTCGTCGCCCAAGATGGCACCGGCCATCGGTTCGTGCACCTGGTTCTCCAGGTAAGTGTGCACGGCCACGAGCTCAGCACCGCGTGCATGTGCCTCCTCGAAGGCCACCCGGGTCGCTTTCACGGAGACATCGGAGCCGTCGACACCGACGACCACGGGACCATACTTGGTCTCGTCCGTCACCGCGTTGTCCTCGCGAACCACGACAACCGGGCAGGAAGCGTGGGCGACCACAGCGGCGGAGACAGAGCCGAGCACCATACCGGACAGGCCGCCGAGACCACGGGAACCCATCACGATCATCGTCGCGTCCTTAGACAAGTCCAGCAGCATGTCGATCGGGGAACCCTCGACAACCGTGTGGCCGATCTCAATATCCGGGGCGACTTCTCTCGCGACATCCCGGGCGGCCTCGATCTTGTTCAGGCACTCGTTCTGAAGATCGTCGAAAAGCTCCTGCGGCGGGACCATGCCCTCCGCGTACAGGAATTGCGGCATGGTGTACGACGACGCGAGCTGCAGAGGAACACCACGCTTCAGGGCAGTGTTCGCCGCCCAGCGGACAGCGTTATTGGAGGGCTCACCGCCGTCGACGGCGACGATGACCAAATCTTGCTGGCTCATGAGAAAGTGCCTTTCCGTAACCTACGACGTGACGCTCCCAGAGGTGGCAGTCACCTGACACCTTCATTGTAACCCCGCCGACACCAGGCGAAGGGCAGAGCTTAACGCGGGATCGGGACCGGACGCGCCGCCTCCGCGTTCGCCGGGAAAATGAAAGTGTAGACCGCCCACAAGACATCCGAAATCGTCTTACCAATACCATGGCTGGAGAACTGGGTGAGCTGGGAAACAATCGCATCGAGATTCATGTGACCTAAGTTAATACATGTGACTCAATCAAGGAAACGGAGAAGGCAACCGCCCCTCCCGCCGCGCGGTGGACTCGGTGCCAGCCGTGCCCGTGTGCCCGAGGGCGAGCCGATCCGCGCCCACGATTTCATCTGGCATCTCGTGTCCACGCAGCGCCACAGGCACCCGGAGGACGACGAAACCGCCGTACGCGAACGGTTCGAACGCAACGAAGTCGTGCTTCTCGACGCCTCCGCTGTCTCCCCCGACACCCTCCTGCCCCCGGGTACCGACGTCTACTTCTACAGACGCCCCGCCCCCGAAGTGCGTGTCCCGTATGACATAGAAACCGTATACGAAGACGAGAACATCATGGTGGTGAATAAACCGCCCTTCCTCGCGACGATGCCACGGGCATCACACATCACCGAGAACGTCACTGTTCGTCTCCGCCGTGCCACAGGTAACGAGGAGCTGACCCCAGCCCACCGCCTTGACCGCATGACCTCCGGCCTTCTTCTCCTGACTAAGAATTCAGAATTGCGGGGCTCCTACCAAGAGCTGTTTGCCCGCCGCGAGGTAACGAAAGTCTATGAAGCCGTAGCCGACGACAATGGCTTGCGCGCGCCGCTGCGTTGGGAGCACGCAATAGAGAAGCGCGAAGGCGAACTCGCCGCACACATCATTCCGGATGCCGCACCAAACGCTTTGACGTTGGTCTCCGACATCTCGCCGCTTCCAGGGGAGCCTGGCGCGGCCCGGTATCTACTGCACCCGATCACTGGCCGAACCCACCAGCTGCGCGTGCAAATGAACGACGCCGGCGTCCCGATCTATGGGGACCCCGTGTACCCGACCCTCTTGCCGGCGGAAGATGAGGACTTCAATGAACCAATGCTTCTGACAGCAGTCGCCTTGGGCTTCACGGATCCACTCACCGGTGATTATCGTCAACTCCACACAGCCGGTTGGTCCGGATTGCCAATCCCCGAACACGTCCGCACCGGCATATAGAGACGAGAAAACCGGCTACCGCACCTCGTTAGTGCGGTAGCCGGTCTTGCGTTTTAAGTTTTTGGTCGGCGGTAACTTACTCTCCCACACCCTCCCGGGTGCAGTACCATCAGCGCGGGTGGGCTTAGCTTCCGGGTTCGGAATGGGTCCGGGCGTTTCCCCACCGCTATCAACCACCGACACACCTTATGGGGGTTCATGTCATGGTCGCATCACACTAGTTGGTGTGTGCGGGTTATTGAGTTATCTGTTTGTGTGGCCACACGTTAGGGGTGTGTGGTGTGTCAGATACTGCATAGTGGACGCGGCAGGTCATTTTGTCTGCGTTTTTTGCGTGTTTTCGCCCGTGTCGGGGTTGAACAATTGTTGTGGTTTGTTGGTTGGTGTATTAGTACCAGTCACCTTCGCACGTCACGGTGCGTCCAGATCTGGCCTATCAACCCCATCGTCTATGGGGAACCTATGAAACCTCATCTTGAAACAGGCTTCCCGCTTAGATGCTTTCAGCGGTTATCCCTTCCGTACGTAGCCAACCAGCGGTGCTCCTGGCGGAACAACTGGCACACCAGAGGTACGTCCGTCCCGGTCCTCTCGTACTGGGGACAGCCTTTCTCAAGTTTCTGCGCGCGCGGCGGATAGAGACCGAACTGTCTCACGACGTTCTGAACCCAGCTCGCGTGCCGCTTTAATGGGCGAACAGCCCAACCCTTGGGACCTACTCCAGCCCCAGGATGCGACGAGCCGACATCGAGGTGCCAAACCATCCCGTCGATATGGACTCTTGGGGAAGATCAGCCTGTTATCCCCGGGGTACCTTTTATCCGTTGAGCGACACCACATCCACAAGTAGGTGCCGGATCACTAGTCCCGACTTTCGTCCCTGCTCGACTCGTAGGTCTCGCAGTCAAGCTCCCTTGTGCACTTACACTCTAAACACCTGATTGCCAACCAGGCTGAGGGAACCTTTGGGCGCCTCCGTTACTCTTTGGGAGGCAACCGCCCCAGTTAAACTACCCACCAGGCACTGTCCCCAACCCAGATCATGGGCCAAGGTTAAGACATCCACTACGGTCAGAGTGGTATTTCACTTGACGACTCCACACCCACTAGCGTGAGCGCTTCTAAGTCTCCCACCTATGCTACACAAACCGCAGTAAACACCAATACCAAGCTATAGTGAAGGTCCCGGGGTCTTTTCGTCCTGCCGCGCGAAACGAGCATCTTTACTCGTAGTGCAATTTCACCGGGCCTGTGGTTGAGACAGCAGGGAAGTCGTTACGCCATTCGTGCAGGTCGGAACTTACCCGACAAGGAATTTCGCTACCTTAGGATGGTTATAGTTACCACCGCCGTTTACTGGGGCTTAAATTCTCCGCTTCGGACACATATGTCCTAACAGGTCCTCTTAACCTTCCAGCACCGGGCAGGCGTCAGTCCGTATACATCAACTTAACCGTCTTCGCACGGACCTGTGTTTTTGATAAACAGTCGCTTCCCTCTCTTTTCTGCGACCCCAACCAGCTCACCAACGCATGTTCGGATCACCAGTTGTGGCCCCCCTTCTCCCGAAGTTACGGGGGCAATTTGCCGAGTTCCTTAACCACAGTTCACCCGACCGCCTGAGTATGTTCTACTTGACTACCTGTGTCGGTTTCGGGTACGGGCCGTATATACACATCGCTAGAGGCTTTTCTCGACAGCACAGGATCACTACCATCACCCAACAAGGGTTACGCATCACGCCTCACACATAAGGCACCCGCATTTAACTAGGTGCCGTGCCGCACGCTTGCACCACAATCCACTAAGTGGCGTAGCTACCAATCTGTGTCACCCCATCACTTGACTACTACAGATCAGGCCCCACGCATCACACCCACCCAACCATCAAAGATGATCATGGCAGGTGGTCAGGGTGGT
>NZ_LT706963.1:547946-561882 GCF_900155535.1 Corynebacterium urinipleomorphum | reverse complement strand
ACTTCGGCCAGGTCTACAAGGACTTTTTGAACGAGAAGACACCTGTGCCCAAAGAGCGTCGTACGCTGAATCACCAGTGGGAATTCACCCACATCCGGGTACGCAAGGCATATAACTCGCTTCTGCACCTATCGCGCAACAACTGGCTATTCACCTACCTGCAGCCACCACCAGGCGCACTCGAACCAGCCCGGTGGGCATCGACCACCAATAGTCTTGAAGGTGGCGTCAACGCTCAACTCAAGCGCATCGCTGATGCCCACCGCGGCAGATCAGGCGAGCGGCAACGCAAAATGCTCGAATGGTACTTGCATACGAAAACGCAACTGCCTGACGACCCGTTACAGATCGCCAGGCAGTGCGCTTATGGACAAGATCAACTCGCCAAAGTTCCCGATCTCGTCCCAGAAGACCGAAACAAAGCCGACCACCAAACAGGCCGACCAGCCTTCTACGACAACGCTATCCCAACCGAATACGAACACTCGATAGGAATCAGAAAAGGACCACTCAAATAACAAAAAGTGCACCCAACCGACGACACGCCGACCAGACACACTTTTTGCTACTTAACCCCCCAATACCGCACAGCAGAAGCCCCGATTCCACAGGGAACCGGGGCTCAACTAGTTTGCGCGAACGCTGGAGAGAACTTAGGCGTTCTTCTCCTCGACGCGCTTGATGGCCTCCTCAGCGACCATTTCCTGGATGCCCATGTCCAGCTCGGAGGTGAAGCCGACGCAGGAGCAGTTGATCTCGCCGAGGACGTAGGTGTCCTCGCCAGTCTCGTCGTCATCCGCAAGCATGAAGTCGGCGGTCCAGATCAGCGGAATGTTGTCGCCGCCGAGGTTCTCGGCGATGACAGGGCGGGCCTCAGCGAACATGTCGACGAGCTCCTGCCACTCCTCCGGCTTGTTGTAGGTGTACTTAGCGCCGGAGAACAGGGTCGCGGAGAATGCGTCGCCGCCCTCGGCCGGCTTCTTGTGCACAACGAAGACCGGGTGCGGGCCGACGAGGAGGATGCGGATCTCGCCCTCGACGATGCGCGGCATGAAGCGCATGTCCACGAGCATGCCGTTATCGCCGATGATGTACTGGTCGCAGAAGTCCATGAACTCGCCGAGCTCGCGGTCCTCGGTGTGGTTGTCCACGGCCTCGGTGCACTTGAGCTTGGTGTCCAGCGGCAGGGCGGTGCCCGGCTCGACGGACTCGGCGAGGGACTCGTCGGCGAGGCGGACGCGCCAGATGCCGGAGCCGGTGGAGCCGCGGTTCTGCTTCAGCACGCGCTCACCGTAGGACAGGGAGGTCGGGAAGGTCTCGTGGAAGGACTCGACGTCGTAGTACGCGGCAGTGTCTTCCGGAACCAGGTCGGTCTGGTTCAGCTTGACCAGTGCGTCCTTGGCGCCGTAGGAAACCATCTCCTCCGGGGTGGACATGCCCACGAGGCCAGCCTCGGAAAGGCGGGTGAGCAGGTCGAAGTAGCCCTTTTCGCCGCCCGGGATGTTGCCCGGGTTCACGCGGGAGATGTAGGCGTCGAAGTTGTTGGAGACGTACTCGAAGATGTCCTCCGACCACTCCGGACGGAAGTACACGACCTCGGAGTTCCAGCCCTTGTCCTTGATGGCGTTGACGATGGGCATGGTGTCCTTGCGGTGCCCGTCGAAGTACTTGTCGGAACCGCCTTCAACCTCGAAGACGACGATAGCCTTGTGCACGATGAATCCCTTCAGATAAGTGCGTTCATTGCGGGAGGAACACTCGTCCCATTCCCGAGCGTTCCCTTGCAAAGACTAGGGTGTTTTTCACTGCCTTGCCGGGTGAGTGAATTGGATAGTAATTAAGCTCACAGCCGCGAAAGTTTACATCAATCTTCACGGGCCCCGGGGGTTCACAGGTAGGGTTAGCAGTGATTGACGGCTCACCAGGGTGCGGCCGTTTCCTGTCCATTTTTCTCCAGCCCGCACGCGGAGGTTGCTCGCCATGGGAATTCCCGCAGATCCGTTCCCACAGTTCCAAGATTTCGCGCACCCGGAGAAGTTCGTGTCCGCCTCGTGGCTCTCGGCACGCTTGGGCGTGGACGGCCTGCGGGTAGTCGAGTCGGATGAGGACGCGTTCCTTTACGACATCGGCCACATCCCCGGCGCGGTGCGCATTGACTGGCATAAGGACCTCAACGACGATGTCGTGCGCGATTTCATCGACGGAGAGGCGTTCGCAGCGCTGATGAATGCGCGCGGCATCGGCCGCGACGACACCGTGGTCATTTACGGCGACCATAACAATTGGTGGGCGGCGTACACCGCCTGGATTTTCGAGCTTTTCGGCCACCCTGACGTGCGCATCCTGGACGGCGGGCGCGACGCGTGGATGAGCGAGGAGCGCGACACGTCCTTCGCTGTCCCCGAGTACCCGTCGCAGGACTACCCCGTCGTGGAACGCACCGATAAGCCGTGGCGCACATTCGTCGACGAGGTGCGCGACCGCGACGCAAGGAGCATGCTTATCGACGTCCGCGGCCCCGAGTACTACGCCGGTTCCGAGACCGAGCTGGAGCAGGACCGCACCCGCGTCTTCCCAGTTCTGCGACACGGCCACATCCCCGGTGCGGTGAACCACCCGTGGGGCGATGCAGTGCACCCGAACGGCCGGGTGAAGGACCGCGAAGCGATCGCCGCAGCCTACGCAGACGTGCCCGCCGATGCCCCGGTAATCACTTACTCGGGCAACGGCCAGTCCGCGGCGCACACGTGGTTCATCCTCCGCCACGTGCTCGGACTCGAGGACGTCTCGCTGTACGACGGCTCGTGGTACGAGTGGGGAAACATGGTGCGCATGCCGATCGATAAGAGTGAATAAGACCTAAAAGGTATGTGTCGGTGGGAGCTCCCCTAGCTTCCGCCTTGCCCGCAGCAGTCAGCGGCTGTGCCGGACGGTGTTCAACCGTGTTCAGCAGTGTTTTGCTCTGCCGCGGGCGTTGCGTGCTCTACCCTAGTGTGAGCATGTGGCCGTGCCGCCTAGATTGTCCACCGAGCAGGAAGCGTTGTTGATAGTGCCCTCACCTTTGACTATTTCCAAAGTTCTCATTGCTAACCGCGGCGAGATCGCTGTACGCGTCATTCGCGCGGCCAAGGATGCCGGCATTGCATCGGTGGCGGTCTACGCCGAACCGGACACGGACAGCCCGTTTGTGGAGCTTGCCGATGAGGCGTTCGCGCTCGGCGGCAACACAGCCGCTGATTCCTACTTGAACTTCGACAAAATCATCGGCGCGGCGAAGGCTTCGGGCGCAGATGCCATCCACCCGGGTTACGGCTTCCTCTCGGAGAACGCCGACTTCGCCCGCCGCGTTATCGACGAAGGTCTGACGTGGATCGGACCGTCGCCGGAGGCCATCGCTCTGCTGGGCGACAAGGTGGAGGCACGCCGAATTGCGGAGAAGGCCTCCGCACCGATGGCTCCGGGCACGAAGGAGCCGGTGGGCAGCGCGGACGAGGTCGTTGCATTCGCCGACGAGCATGGCTTGCCGGTGGCCATCAAGGCCGCGTACGGCGGCGGCGGCCGCGGCATGAAGGTCGCGCACACCCGCGAGGAGATTCCGGAGCTATTCGAGTCCGCTACCCGCGAGGCAGTCACCGCATTCGGCCGCGGCGAGTGCTTCGTCGAACGCTACCTGGACCGTGCCCGCCACGTGGAGGCGCAGGTGCTCGCGGATGTCCACGGGAACGCCATCGTCGTCGGTACCCGCGACTGCACTCTCCAGCGACGGTTCCAGAAACTGGTGGAGGAAGCTCCTGCCCCGTTCCTGACCGACGCGCAGCGGGAGGCCATCCACTCGTCGGCAAAAGCGATTGTGAAAGAAGCCGGTTATTACGGCGCCGGCACCGTGGAGTACCTAGTCAGCCCAGCTGACGAGCGACACCCGGACGGCATCATCTCTTTCCTCGAGGTGAACACCCGCCTGCAGGTGGAGCACCCGGTCACCGAGGAGACCGCCGGTATCGACCTGGTGCGCGAGCAGTTCCGCATCGCCTCCGGCCAGCCGCTGCGCCTCACCGAGTATCCGACTCCGCGCGGCCACGCCATCGAGTTCCGCATCAACGGCGAGGACCCCGGGATGAACTTCATGCCGGCCCCGGGCACCATCACCCGCTACGTGGAGCCCACCGGCACCGGTGTCCGCGTGGACAGCGGTGTGCGCGCCGGCAATGTGATCGGCGGTCAGTTCGACTCCATGCTGGCCAAGCTCATCATCACCGGCGAGACCCGCGACGAGGCCATCCAGCGCGCACGTCGCGCCCTGGACGAGTACGTCGTCGACGGTCTGCCCACCGTCATTCCCTTCCACCAGGCAGTGCTGAAAGACCCGGCCTTCATCGGCGACGAGAACGGCTTCGACGTGTACACCCGCTGGATCGAAGAGGAGTTCAGCGCCGACATCCCCGCCTACCAGGACAGCGAGGACGAAGGCGACGAGCCGACCACGAACCGCACCTACGCCGTGGAGATTGACGGCCGCCGCATCGAGGTGGCTCTCCCCTCCTCCTTGGTCATCGGCAACGGTGGAAAGCGGAAGTCCAAGAAGCGCCGCTCGTCCGGTGCCGCTTTGTCCGGCGATGCCGTGCCCGCACCGATGCAGGGCACCGTGGTCAAAGTCAACGTTGCCGAAGGGGACGCGGTAGCCGAGGGCGATATCCTCCTCGTGCTCGAGGCCATGAAAATGGAAAACCCCGTCAAGGCGCACAAGTCCGGCACCGTGAAGGGGCTTGCCGTGGAGCAGGGCGACCAGGTGAACAAGACCGCCGTGCTCCTGGAGATCCGCTAGCGCGGACCTCCCCTTACCCGCCCCGCGCTAGGGATTATTTGTTGGCGTACGGGTCGCGCACGCCGATGTACTGCACCTCGGTGTACTCGTCGAGGCCTTCGGCGCCGCCCTCGCGGCCTTGGCCGGACTGCTTCACGCCGCCGAACGGAACGGCCGCGTTGGAGACAACGCCGGCGTTGAAGCCGACGATGCCGAATTCCAGGCCGTCCGCCAGGCGCCACATGCGGTCGGAGTTCTCCGAGAAGATGTAGGAAGCCAGGCCGTACGGGGTGGAGTTGGCCAGGTCGATGGCTTCGTCTTCGTCGGTGAACTCGTAGATGGAGGCCACCGGTCCGAAGATCTCCTCCTGGAAGATCCGGGAATCGGTGCTCGCCCCGCGCAGAACGGTCGGCTGGAAGAAGAAGCCGTCGCCGTCGATCGCCCCGCCGCCGGTGAGCACGGTCGCGCCGTTCTTCTTCGCGTCCTCGATCAGGCCGGCGATATTCTGGCGGGCCTTCTCCTCGATCAGCGGGCCGACATCGACGCCGTCATCCATGCCGTTGCCGACGGTGAGCTTCTCCATGGCGGCGACCAACTTGTCCGTGAACTCGTCGGCGACGTCCTTGTGCACCAGGAAGCGGTTGGCGGCCGTGCAGGCTTCGCCGATATTGCGCATCTTGGCGGCCATCGCACCGGCGACAGCCTGGTCGATGTCGGCGTCAGCGAAGACGATGAACGGCGCGTTGCCGCCCAGCTCCATCGAGGTGCGAAGGACACCGTCCGCCGCCTGCTTCATCAGGATCTTGCCCACGGCGGTGGAACCGGTGAAGGAGACCTTACGCAGACGCGGGTCGTCGATAAGCGGCTCGGAGATCGCGGCCGGGTCGGTGCCGCAGACGACATTGAGCACGCCTTCGGGCACGCCGGCCTCGATCATTGTCTGCACGAAGTACTGAGTTGTCAGCGGGGTGAGCTCAGCCGGTTTGAGCACCATCGTGCAGCCAGCGGCGATCGCCGGGGCGAACTTGCGGGTCGCCATCGCCAGCGGGAAGTTCCACGGGGTGATGAGCAGGCACGGGCCGACCGGTTTGCGGCGGGTGACCATGCGGATGCCGCCCTCCGGCACCTCCTGCGAGTTGCCGTACTGGCGGACGGTCTCCTCGGAGAACCAGCGCAGGTACTCGGCGCCGTACTTGACCTCGCCGCGCGCCTCAGCGAGCGGCTTGCCCATCTCCAGCGTCATCAGCGCCGCGAATTCCTCGGTGCGCTCGGTGACCAGCTGGTACGCGCGGGCGAGAATCTCGCTGCGCTGACGCGCCGGCGTGCGCGCCCAGTCTGTCTGCACCTTCACGGCCGCGTCGAGCGCCGCGAGCGCGTCGTCGCTGTTCGCGGACTGTAGCGTAGCCAGAACTTCGCCGGTGGCCGGGTTCTGCACGTCGAAGGTCTCGCCGCTCGACGCATCGCGCCACTCGCCGCCGATGAACAGCCCCGTGGGCAGGGACTCCAGCAGAGCCTTCGTGTCCACAGAAGTGGTGGAATCAGCCATGATCAAGCCTTTCGTTGTCGGTTTTCTCGTCTGTCTTCATCGCCCGGCTCACGCCGGGACGTTCCAGAAAACAACGCTATACCGCCGGAGACTACTCAGCGCCCGCCATGGCAGCGCCCCCGGATAGGGGCATTGCAATCGTATTCCGGCTGTGCTAGCTCTTCTCGCCCGAGATACTGAGCAGCACGAGCAGCTCCGCCCGGCCCAGCGGATCCCCCAGAGGCACGCCGAAACGCTGTTCCGCGCGCTCCAAACGGGCTTTGAGCGTGTGCCGGTGAACCCCGAGTGCTTCCGACGCAGCACGGATCTCGCAGCCGTGCACGAGATAGGCCTGCACGGTCTCGAGCAGGCCAGGATCCTCCTCCGCCATCGGTCCGAGCACCTCACGGTAGCGGCGGGACAGGGCGGCGTGCACCGCGGAATCCTCCGCCCAGTCCAGCCTCCGCGGGTGGTACTCGTCCACTGTCCCCGGCGGAAGCGAACGCGCACGGCCGACAAGCACCCCGACATCGTCATCGCTCAGCTCACTCCAGTGGCGCTGGCGGCCGGACAACACGCGGAGTCGGGAGGAGAAACTGCCGAAGATGTCCTCGGCATTCGGCTTTGCGATCGCCGTGCGCGAAAGGAACACGAAGCCGTCCGGATCGGTGCGCACGTGCGCGAGCGGTATCTGGCGCAGCCCCAATGCCTCGTCCAGCTGGGTGAGCGCGCGGGAGGACGCCGACTTATTCGCGGCGACAATGGCCACGGGCACGACGTTTCCGTCCGCGTCGGCGGCGCGATCGAGCAAGCGCGCCGTCGCGGGAGAGGTGTCGCCGCCGCCCAAGAACATCTCCAACGCTGCACCGTGGAGCTGAGTTTCCGCGCTCCGCAGCGCGAGCGGGTCGCGCAGCACGATCTCGGCAAGGCCCACGAAGTGCTTGATGGCGCTGCGCTGCAACGGCGGCAGCGGCCGCGGCGAATCCACGACGGCGACGAAAAACTTGTCTCCGATCGCGCGCATGCGCTGGACAATCATGGTCCGGTTTTCCGCGCGGTAGGCGCGGCTGCGCCCGCCGTCGGCGAGCGCGAGCCGAAGAGCTTTCAACGCTCGCTCCGTCGGCTTCGCGGGTGCAGAGGAGACCACCCGGCCACTGCTGTCGCCGATCAGGACATCCGCGCCGACGGCGCTGCGGGTCCTGCTCACCAGCGCATCGACGCCGCCGTTCCACGCCGCGCGGTTCAGGCCCTCCGCGGCCTCGAGGATCTCGTTGGCTGCCACCGCCTGCCGCCGGGCGTGCTCGTCGCCGATTTCCTTGGAAATTAGCGCGAAGGGAGTCTTGCGGGGCACCTCGAACAGCGGCAGCTCCACTCGGGCGCACATCTGCACCAAAGCGGAGGGAATCTCCTCATGCTGCAGGCCGGTTCCGAATCCGAGAGCGGCTACACCCGCGTCGCTCAGACGCTCCACGTACGCGGCGATGTCGCTGCCGTGGTCCGGCTCGTCATCCGGGCTGAGTCGCAGTCCCAGGGTGAGCACGATCGACCGGGGCCGGATGAACTCGGCCGTCTCCACGATCTCGCTCGCCTGCACCGATTCGAATTTGCCCTGCCGTGTCTCCCCCACGGGGGCGAGATCGAGCGAACGGATTCCGTACAGCCACCCGAGGTCGAGTAGCTCAGCCGCGGCGAGCATGTCGGGGCTGCCTGCAGTTTCATTCTTTTCCGCGGACCGCGAAGACGAAGACATGGACACAGTGTATAAGTTGGCGCGAAAAGATGGACATGGCGTAGGTTGCCCTCGGGGTGGGAGCGGGATGGATACTACAGCCATGAAATCGCTGGCCCCGTCCGGGACAGCACGCCGAATTGGAAAGGAACCCGCACCATGCAGGATCTCGAGTACCGCCTCCCCCAGGTTCGCAGCATCAACACCGAACTGCCTGGCCCGAAGAGCGCCGCGCTGAACGAGCGCCGCGGCAAGGCCGTCGCAGCAGCAATGAGCCCGGGCCTGCCGGGCTACGTCGTCGACGCCGACGGCGGCGTGCTTGTCGACGCTGACGGCAACTCCTTCGTCGACTTCGCCTCCGGCATCGCCGTGACCTCTGTCGGCGCGTCCAACAAGCGCGTCGTCGACGCTGTCTCCGAGGCCGCCGGTCACTTTACCCACACCTGCTTCATGGTCAGCCCCTACGAGAGCTACCTCAAGGTCGCTGAGCTCCTCAACGAGCTGACCCCGGGCGACTTCGAGAAGCGCACGGTCCTGCTCAACTCCGGCGCCGAGGCTGTGGAGAACGCCGTGAAAATCGCGCGTTCCTACACCCACAAGACCGGCGTAGCAGTCTTCGATTACGCCTACCACGGCCGCACCAACCTCACTATGGCCATGACGGCGAAAAACAAGCCGTACAAGTCCTCCTTCGGCCCGTTCGCCAGCGAGGTTCACCGCGCACCGATGTCCTACCCGCTCCGCGACGGCCTGAAGGGCGAGGAAGCAGCTGAGCGCACGATCCGCTTCCTCGAGCAGAATGTCGGCGCAGAGAACCTCGCATGCGTGGTCATCGAGCCGATCCAGGGCGAGGGCGGCTTCATCGAGCCGGCCGAGGGTTTCCTCCCGGCCATCGTCGACTGGTGCCGCGAGAACAACGTCGTGTTCATCGCCGACGAGATCCAGGCCGGCTTCTGCCGTTCCGGCGAGTGGTTCTCCTCCAGCTTCGAGGGCATCGAGCCGGATCTGATCACCACCGCGAAGGGCATCGCCGGCGGCATGCCGCTGTCCGCTGTGACCGGCCGCGCCGAGATCATGGACGCCCCGATGGCCGGTGGCCTGGGCGGCACCTACGGCGGCAACCCGGTGGCCTGCGCCGCCGCCATCGCCGCCATCGAGGAGATGAAGGAGCACAACCTCGCTCTCCGCGCCAAGGAGATCGCGAACGTGATCCACCAGGAGCTCGACCCGCTGACCGAGCTTGACGAGATCGCCGAGATCCGCGGTCGCGGCGCCATGATCGCCGTCGAGCTGGTGACCAAAGACGGCAAGCCGAATCCCGAGCTGACCGCCAAGGTCGCCGCCGAGTGTAAGGCCGCCGGCGTGCTCATCCTCACCTGCGGCCTCGACGGCAACGTCGTCCGCCTTCTGCCGTCCCTGGTGATCCCGGAGGAGCTGCTACGCGACGGCCTGCGCGTCATGGCTGAGGCTGTGCGCAATAACATCTAGAAATTCAGGCTGAGCTGGACGGACCTAGCATTCCGTCCAGCAAGCTTTCAAGGCCGTCCCGGAAGGGCTGGTCCGCATAAGGGTTAGCGTCGCGCTGACCCTTTTTTGCTGCCGTAGTGCCTCCTGCTCCCGCCCGCATCGCTTCGGCGGCGCGGCCGAGTGCGGAGTGCTCGTCAGCGATCGCGGCGGGATCGAACAGGTCCGCCGGAGCATTGACATCCCAGGCTGAGCCGTAGATGAACGACTCCATCGCGATGATCCGCCCCATGACATGCTCCGGCGGACAGCCGGCAGCCTCCATCGCGCGGGCGACCACCTCGTACATCTCTTGCGTGCGCGGCGAGTCCCCGATGGGCTGCGCAGCGATCAGCGGGATCAGCGGAGTGTGACTGGCGAAGACGTCGCGGTAGGACGTCGCCCACAGCTCCAGGGCGCGCCGGTACCCCACCCCGGATTCCAGCGCCCGCTCTAAAGGTGAGACGTCGACAAGCTGCATCACGGCGTCTTGCAGCAAGTAGAAGAGTTCGTCCTTGCCGGAAATGTGGTTGTAGAGCGCGCTCGGCGCAACACCCAGGCGGCGAGCGAGCGCGGCCATTGTGAGTGCTGTGTAGCCCTTTTCGGAAGCGATGTCGAGGGCCGCGTCGCCGATTTTCTCCCGGCTGACCAGGGATTCTGTGGGGCGCCCGCGCTCATTAGCCATGTGACACTTCCTTCATCTCGCGATCGACTGTACCCTGGATCACACCATTTAATGAATGGCGTTCATTACCCGCGACGGTCGGCACCGCCGGCCTCACGTACCTCATGTACAGGAGTAAAAGCATGAATACTAGCGCACCCAAGACCGAGATCGAGCGCGATGTTGTCGTCGTCGGCGCTGGTCCCGCCGGCCTCATGGCCGCCCGCACCCTGAAGAAGGCGGGAAAGTCCGTCGCAGTCCTCGAAGCCCGCGAGCGCGTCGGCGGCCGCACCTGGAACGGCCGCGTGCGCGACGACAACGGCGTGGACCACTTCGTTGAGCTCGGCGGCCAGTGGATCTCCCCCGACCAGACGCGCCTCATCGAGCTTGTCGACGAGCTGGGTCTGACCACCTTCCAGCGCTACCGCGAGGGCAAGTCCATCTACCTCTCCCCCAACGGTGAGCGACACGAGTACGAGGGCCCGGTCTTCCCGGCCCCGGACTCCACCCAGGCCGAGATGGACAAGCTGATCGGCATCCTCGACGAGCTGGCGGCCGAGATCGGTGCCAAGGAGCCGTGGGCGCACCCGAAGGCCGCTGAGCTGGACTCCATCTCCTTCCGCCACTGGCTGGAGCAGCTGTCCGACGACGAAGAGGCCATCGACAACGTCTCCATCTACGTCGCCTCCGGAATGCTGACCAAGCCGTCGTTCACCTTCTCCGCTCTGCAGGCCGTCCTCATGGCCGCATCCGCAGGCTCCTTCTCCAACCTCGTCGACGAGGACTTCATCCTCGACCGCCGCGTCGAAGGCGGCATGATGTCCGTTTCCGAGACGATGGCAGGCGAGCTCGGCGACGACGTCTTCCTGGGCACCCCGGTCCGCGAGATCCAGTGGGCTCAGCCGGACCCGTCCACCGAGGACAGCCTCAACAACGTCAAGCCGGACGTGCGCAACGGCATCCCGAATAACGGCAAGCCGGGCGACGTCACGGTCGTCTCCGACCAGGTGACCGTCCGCGCGAAGAACGTCGTCATCGCTGTTCCGCCGAACCTGTACAACCGCATCTCGTACGTCCCGCCGATGCCGCGCGACCTGCACATTGCCCACCAGCACATCTCCATGGGCCTGGTCATCAAGGTCCACGCCATCTACGAGACCCCGTTCTGGCGCGACAAGGGCCTGTCCGGCACCGGCTTCGGCGGCGGCCGCCTGGTCCAGGAGGTCTACGACAACACCAACCGCGGCTCCAATATCGCCGGTGGCGCCGCTGGTGAGGAAGACACCTACGGCACCCTCGTCGGCTTCGTCTCCGATGTCTACGCCGAAGAGATGTGGCACCTGCCGGAGGAGGAGCGCAAGCAGCGCATCCTGTCCGCCATGGCCGAGTACCTCGGCCCGGAGACCATGGAGCCTGTTGCGTTCTACCTCTCCGACATGGCCGCCGAAGAGTGGACCCGCGGCGCCTACGCCACCAGCTACGACCTGGGCGGCCTGTCCCGTTGGGGCCACCTGCAGAACCAGCCGGTGGGCCCGATCCACTTCGCGTGCTCCGATATCGCGGACGAGGGCTACCAGCACGTCGACGGCGCCATCCGCCAGGGCGAGCACGCCGCGAACGCCATCCTGGATAACGGATAGGACCAGGTGATATGACACAGCCGTCACCAACTTCCGCGCACCAGGGACCATCGAAGATCCTGGTCGGCTACCTCGCCACCCCGTCGGGAGCAGATGCCTTGAATCTCGGCATCGGCCTGGCCCGGAATTGGAATGCCGACCTGGAAATCGCCATGGTCGTGCCCCACTCCGAGGCATACTCCGGCGCGTACCCGCACACGCGGGCGCATGAAACGGTGATCAGCCGCCAGCTGAGCACATGGCTGGAAGAAGCGCTCGCGAAGGTGCCTGACGGGATCAACGCCATCGGCCGGGTCGTGTCGGGAACCGACGCCGCGCGCTCGCTGCACCGCACCGCGCAGGAGCTGAACTGCGCCCTGATCATTTTGGGGACCCGTGGTGGCGGCCTGCTCCGCCGCTTCAGCGTCGGCTCGTCGGCGAATACGCTGCTGCACTCCTCGTCAATCCCCGTCGCGCTGGCACCGCCGCGCTACGAGGCCCCGGAGAGCATCAGCCGCATCTCCTGCATGTTCGGCACCCTGTCCGGCTCAAACGAGCTGATCGACACCGCGATCCGCACGGCGAAGAATTCCGGCAGCGAGCTGCGCCTCATCTCGTTCCTCACCCAGGAAGACGCAGGCGCGATCAACCAGGAAGTCAGCCACAAGGTGTTGGAAAGCCTCGAGGTGAACGCGAACCGCTACCTCGCAGAACAAGCAAAGCAGCTTGTCGACGCCGGGTCTGCCTCCACCGAGGTCGTCACCGGAAAGACGGTCGCCGAGGCGGCCACCGAGCTGGAGTGGAACGACGACGAGATCCTGCTCGCGGGCTCGTCGCGTCTGGCGACTGCCGGCCGGATCTTCATGGGCCCGCGCGCCGCGAAAGTGCTGCGCACCCTGCCGATCCCGCTTGTGATCACCCCAGCGCTGGAAAAGAAACGAGAGTCCGAGGAGGCGGGTGAATGAGCTCAAGCAAAAAGGTAGAGGACCTGGCACATCAGCCGTCGCAAAGCGAAAAAGGCCTCATCGCTGGCCGCGTCGGCTTGATCGGTGCCGTGGTGATTGGCGTGAGCTGCATTGCGCCGTCGTACACGCTGACCTCCGGTCTCGGCCCGACGATCTCCGAGGTCGGCGACCACGTCCCCGCCATCCTGCTGCTGGGGTTCTTCCCCATGCTGCTCGTCGCCTTCGCGTACCGCGAGCTGAATAACCGCGTCCCCGACTCGGGCACCTCGTTCACGTGGGCGACGAAGGCTTTCGGCCCCTGGGTCGGCTGGATGGGCGGCTGGGGTTTGATCACAGCGACGATCCTGGTCCTGTCGAATCTCGCGGCTGTGGCCGTGGACTTCTTCTATATTCTGCTCGCGCAGCTCACGGGCAATAGCGCGATCGCGGATCTCGCCCGCAACCTGTGGGTGAATATCCCGACCACGCTCGCGCTGCTCGCCGTCGCCGCGTACATCTCATACCGCGGACTCGAATCCACGGAGAAACTCCAGTACTTCCTGGTCGCCCTGCAGCTGTTCACCCTCGTGCTCTTCGGCGGAATGGCGCTGTGGAACGCGTACCACGGCAACGGCTTCGATTTTCAGCCGGTCGAGGCGGACTGGTTCAACCCGCTGACCATCGGCGATTTCTCCACCGTCGCCGCCGGCATCTCGCTGTCGATCTTCATGTTCTGGGGCTGGGACGTCACCCTGACCATGAACGAGGAGACGAAGGACCCGGAGAAGACCCCAGGCCGCGCGGCCACGCTGACCGTGCTCGTGGTCATCACCGTCTACATCCTCACCGCTGTCGCGGTCGTGTCATGGGCCGGCACCGGCGACACCGGCCTGGGCGCCGGCAACCCGGAGAACCAGGAATCGATCTTCGCCGCGCTGGCCGGCCCGGTCATGGGACCATGGGCGATCCTCATGTCGATCTCTGTGCTGGCGAGTTCCTTCGCTTCGCTGCAGTCGACGATGGTCGGGCCCGCCCGCACGCTGTTGGCGATGGGCTTCTACAAGGCCCTGCCGCCGGTGTTCGCGCAGATTAGCCCGAAATTCCACACCCCGGCCGTGGCCACCGCCGCATCCGCGATCGCGGCGGGCGGG